>NZ_JAJOYW010000001.1:802347-1257455 GCF_022565835.1 Nesterenkonia sp. DZ6 | reverse complement strand
GGCGTCGTCCTTGACCCCAGCGGCCTCCTGCGCCGCGGTGTCCTTCACGGCCCGGCCGGCGTCCTTGGCATCACCGGCCACGTCCTGGGCCGCACTCTTGGCCTGATCTGACTTGGCCTGATCTGACCTGCCCTGCTCGGATGAGCCCTGATCTGATGGGCTCTGGTCTGATGTGCTCTGGCCAGTGCTGGGCCGGCTCGCGCTGGCCGGACCGGACCGGAACTGGTCGGTCGTGCCCGTGGTCTGTCGCGATGCGTGGGGTATGCCGGAGCGGGGGGTGACGTCGCCCGCGCTCTCCGGGAATTGGCGGTTCTGTGAAGTGTTGGTGGAGTCAGTCATGACTGCCTTTCGTTGTGATCTTCGACGAGGCGATGAGCGGGGTGGGGCTCAGACTGGGCGTACCTGGTGCCTCAGTGTGCAGCTTTGGCGCCGCGGATGTGATCATGGGTGCGATCGTTGTCGTCGCCCTCGATCTCCTTGGCCAACAGACCCGAGCCGATCGCCCAGATGGCTGCGCCGATCAGTCCCAGCCACACGCCGAGCTCGATGGAGAGGTTGTCACCGCGTTCCAGCGCTCCCATGGGTTCCATGGCGAAGGCCAGGCACTGCGCAGCAGCTGCGATGCCGACGGCCATCGAGACCAAGGTCAGACCGCGGTGTTGGCCGCGTCGAGCACGTCCGCGGGCAAGGAACAGGGCGACCAGCAGACCCACCCCCAGGTAGGCGATGAACGGAATCAGGGAGTCCGTCTCATAACCGCTGTAGGACTCGGAGTCTTCGGTGGTCACCCAGTCCAGGAACGGCGCGATGTTGAAGAGGAGCACGCCCACCACGGTGACGATCAGGCCGGTCGCGGCGGCGCGCCGCTGCTTGGGGGCCGGAGCATGATCGGTGCGATCGGTTTTGGGCCGGTTCGCAGCCGGAGTGTTGGGGCGGGATTCAGGGGTGTACGAGTTCTGCGTCATTGGGGATTCCTTCGTGTAGGGGGGGGGATTGAACCAGGGAAATCGTGGTGTCACGGCTCGCCGGACAAGCCGAGGTTCCAGTCGGGCATGTCTCCTCTGCTGGCCAGAGCGGCTAGCTCTTCCAGGACCGCCGGCCGGTGCTGTGCGCACCATGGGAAGACCGTGGTGGGTTCGAGAACACCGATGAGTTCTCCCTCGTCGCGGACCAGCAGGGGTCGGACTCCGTGAACCTGGAGCGTCGAGACATCGACGTCGAAGGAGTCTTCTGGGTGCAGAGAGGGAACGGGGATCTCGATCAAGTCCACACATCTCGTCGATGACGAGACCTCCGGGCTCAGCGGGCGAAGGGAGTCGCGGAGGTTCTGTTCGGTGCCGCTGACCAGCGGAATCACCGTGCGGCTTCGCGATGGAGCGCCCGGATCCAGCCCTACGTCTGCCTCGGTGAGTGTCATGAGACACCTGCCATGTCCGAGGACGTGGGGAGGATTGACGGGGGATGGTCCGCGTGCTTCTCGAACGGGGACGGCTCATGTCCGACGAAAGGGGCGTCCCGGCGCGGAGACGGCGAAGCTTGCTCGTCGCCTCGGGAAGGAAGCTGGATGCGGTCCTGGGTCAGACAACCATCAAGATCGATGGGGAGAGGACCGGGAAGAAGTTCGACGGCTATACCGGTACGTAGCGTGTGCTCCATCATTACCTAAACAGATCGGTAGGAGGAGTCCGCTACTTGAACTCTGCTCCGAGACTACGGGCTATTCCCTCAGAAGCAAACCGTTCGCAGCGACTGAAACTCGAAAGACCTCGCACAGACAGCTCGCGTGGAAACTCATCTCAGCGACAGAGAGGCGAGAGCGAACTGTGTGCTGCATGCGGCGATGGATCGGTGAGCTACGCTGTGGCCATAGCTCAAGAAGATGGGTTCTTGTTTCTTCAGACAAGGGTGCCCCATGGAGCACATTTCCCGAGTAGTCATCAGCACCTCCGGGCTGTCTGGACCGATCACCGTGGAGGTCGTGGGATGCCTGACCTTGGAAAGCTTCTCGGCAGCGTCTGCAGTCCTTGACCAGTTGCTGGCCGTCCGTTCGTTTCCGGATCTGATCGTCGACCTGCGGGGCACGGCGCATATCGAGCCCGTGGGGCTGGCGGCGTTGGAGATGTACTTCGCTGGCCACCGTGTTCCCCAAGGTCTTCCAGAGATATCTCTGGCGACACCGCGTTTTCCGCGGCCGTGCGTGGCCGATGAGTCTGCTGCCATGAGAACTCGGGACCCGCACTGGGACTCCCGCTCGCGCTCGGAACCGCGGTCTGAGAACACCTACGAACGGCGCCCGTTCCTTCGCTGGCGTTCATCGAAGAGTGCTGTTCTGCGCAGTCAAGAGGACCTTCACCCCGTTTGAGTAAGCAAGAAGCATCCCGTAGCTGCTGACATGAGGCCCGCAGCCCAGGGGCTGCCAGGTGGTCCATGGCGCATACTGCCCGTCGTTGGGAACATGTTCAGGTATCCGGACCAGCCAGAAGAAGCCTCATGGTTCTGCAGAACAAGCTCTGCGTACTACGCAACGCCCGAGAAGCCAGACGCCGTCTACGCCCGCAAACTCCAGGAAGTCATAGGTGGTCAGTACGGAGAGATCACCGTGGCCATGCAGTACAGCCTTCCAGGCATGAAACGCCCGCATTCCCGGAAAGTACCGGGACCTGCTATGGCTGACGGTTCGTGGGCCTCGGGACCCAGCCCGGACGGACTCGGTGAGTTCAGCTATGTGGAGACCCCGCCACCGAGGTGCCGAACATCGTGGAGAAGACGGCCGGTGCGGTGGCAGGACAAGCTGAGGAAGGAGTAGCCACGACCTGCTCACGCGAGGCGAGATCGCGCCATGGGTGGGGCCCCGCCTTGTGCGGACCGCACAGGTTGAAGGCGTATGGTTGCCCTCACGGAGGAGGGCCGTCGAGTGGTTGCAGGACAGGGCGCAGAGCAGCCGGATCGATTTCACAGTGGCGCAACAATGACCGCAGGTCAGGTGCGTCCGGTGAGTTCCGTGCCATTCCCACATCCACCCGTGAGCAGGACTCCACGCTCACGTGTGAAGCTCTCTTCGAGCCGGGGACTGGATCAAATCTTGTCGGTGTTGCGTTCTGCGCGCGTCACCGGTGCCGCCACAGGGAGATGATGATGCCAACCGAACTGCCACTGGACGAATTGTCGCTGGTGTTCGCCCGCGTCAATGGCATGTTGCTCAGTGAAGAAACCGTCGAACGCGCGGTTGAACTCCTCGCCCAGGCGGCGAAAAGCACTGTTCCGGGCGCGATCGGCGCCGGTGTGACGTTGATCAGCGATGCAGGGAGCAAGGAGAGCGCCGGCAGCACTGACCGGGTGGTCCGCGAGGCCGATGATCTCCAATACGTGACAGGGGAGGGCCCCTGCCTGAGTGCTTGGGCATCGCGCATGGTTGTCAACGTCCAAGACGTCCAGTCCGATCCCCGCTGGCCTGACTGGTCCGCGGCCGTCGTCGGGCTGCCAATTCGGTCTGTGCTCAGCGCGCCGCTGCAGCATCAGGAGATCGCCGTCGGCGCCATGAAGGTCTACTCCGCCGCGGACTCCGCCTTCACCTCGGAGACCGAACGGCTGTTGACGATGTTCGCCGTTCCGGCCGCTGCGCTCTTGTCTCATGTGCAGACCAAGGACCTTCCGGTGAAGCTCAGCGGATCCTTGCGGAACGCCATGGGCCGGCGCGACATGATCAATATCGGCAAAGGCATCCTCATGGCCCAATCCGGGTTCGACGAGGAAGCCGCGACCCTGCGCCTGATTCAGGTCGCCCGCGCCGAACGCATCACTGTGCTGGAGGTCGCCGAACACATCATCGCAGACGGCCAGCGCCAGGGCGGTAATCAGTTGTGAAGGATCCCAATCCACCGAAGCCTTCACGGCCTGAGGGCGACCTGCCCTCCGGTGGTTCGGGGGAGTCGCAGCGCCGAATCCTTGGCCGGGCGGTGCGCCATTCGGCGCTTCCACTGAAAGGGCTGTGGCTGCACTACTTCAGCATGGGCGGCACGGCCGGTGAGTACGAGCTCGATGCCTACATCAACGCCTCGTACTCGTTGCCTGATCTTCAGCAGGACATCTTGGCCCAGGCCGTGAACGAGATGATCGACATGCTCCCGCCGCCGCCCCGGGCGTCATACAGCGATGACACGGACGACGGCGGCCCGCCGACGAAAGAACTTCAGGGGTAAGACATCATGCAGAGCGTAGAAGAAATCCGGACGCAGGCGAACACAGAACAGGGACAGCCTTCCGCGCACGACCAAGGAAGCTCTGCCGGGGCGCATCAGCTGGCCTCACAGCTCGGCGATCTGGCCCGATCCCTCAACCAGGAGAGTCCGGAGGCCGTTCTCGAGCTCGTGGTGGCCGCCGCCATCGAACTCATCCCCGGCGTCGAAGAGGCCTCTCTGAGCATCGTGACCGGGCGCAAGGAGGTCGAGACGGTGGCTCCCTCCAGCGAGCTGCTCAGACGATTGGACGATCTGCAGGTGGAATTGACCGAAGGTCCTTGCCTCGAGGCGATCTACTCGGAACGAACCATCCGCGTGCGCGACATGGCGACCGAGACCCGGTGGCCCAGCTTCGCCCGGAAGGCGACCGAAGCCGGAGTGGGCAGCATGTTGGCCTTCCAGCTCTTCGTGGTGGGAGACAACCTGGGCGCGCTGAACCTGTACTCCAGTCAGGTCGACGCGTTCGACGATGACTCTGAGCATGTCGGGCTGATCGTCGCCTCACATGCCGCGGTTGCCCTCGCCGACGCCCAGCAGGTCAGCCAGCTCCACGAGGCGGTGCAGAGCCGGGACGTGATCGGACAGGCCAAGGGAATCCTGATGGAGCGCTACAAGATCACTGGACATCAGGCCTTTCTGCTGCTGGCCAAGGCCAGTCAGCACACCAACAAGAAGCTGCAGGTCCTTGCCGAAGACCTGGTCAACAGCGGAGAACTTACCGGCGGCAAGACCTGAGCGGAAGCGCAAGATGGGGAGCTTCGACTCGCCTGCTTGACGCCAGCTGCGCTCCGGGATGTCGAGAGATCGACATCCCGGAGTCGCTGGACGCGGTATTCGCCAGGGGGTTCCGTCGTTCTCCTTTGAACGGCAGGGGTCACCCCTGAAGCGAATCAGTTCTTGATGTAGCCGTTGGGATTGAGCACGAACTTCTTCGCCGCGCCTGCGTCGAACTCTGCGTATGCAGCCGGCGCCTCATCAAGTGGTATCGCAGTGGCGCTGACGGCCTTGGCGATCTGCACCTTCTCTTGAAGGATCGCCTGCATGAGGTGACGGTTGTACTTCATCACCGGGCACTGACCGGTGGCGAAGGACAGGGACTTGGCCCAGCCCAATCCCAGACGGATCGAGAGGGATCCTACTTGGGCTGCCTCGTCGACTCCGCCTGGATCTCCGGTGACGTACAGGCCGGGAATTCCGAGCGCGCCGCCCGCTTCGGTGAGGTCCATCAGCGAGTTCAAGACGGTTGCAGGTGCCTCCTGTGCTGAACCAGCGCCGTGTCCACGGGCCTCGAAGCCGACTGCGTCAACGCCGCACTCGACCTCCGGCACCCCGAGGATCTGCTCGATCTGGTCGCGGGGATCGCCCTTGGAGACATCGACGGTTTCGCACCCGAAGGAACGGGCTTGAGCCAATCGCTCCTCATTGAGGTCACCGACTATCACCGCACCTGCGCCCAGCAGCTGTGCACCGACGGCAGCGGCCAGTCCGACGGGGCCAGCACCGGCGATGTACACGGTAGATCCGGGTCCGACACCGGCAGAGTAGGCGCCGTGGAAGCCGGTCGGAAAGATGTCCGAGAGCATGGTCAGATCAAGGATCTTCTCCAATGCCTGGTCCCGGTCTGGGAATTTCAGCAGGTTCCAATCGGCATAGGGCGTCAGCACATACTCCGCCTGCCCTCCGACCCACCCTCCCATGTCCACGTATCCGTAGGCGCTGCCAGGGCGGTCTGGATTCACATTGAGACAGATTCCGGTCTTGCGTTCCTTGCAGTTGCGGCACCGCCCACAGGAGATGTTGAACGGCACTGAGACGATGTCGCCGACCTTGATGAATTCAACATCAGGGCCTACCTCCACCACTTCACCGGTGATCTCATGTCCGAGAACGAGCCCCGCGGGGGCGGTGGTCCGGCCTCGCACCATGTGCTGGTCGGAGCCACAGATATTCGTGGCCACTGTCCGGAGGATGGCGCCGTGCGGAACTTTGCGTCCGATGTTGGCGGGATTGACGCCTGGCCCGTCCTTGAGCTCGAACTCGGGATAAGGAGTATCTACGACCTCCACCACACCCGGACTCTTGTACGCGATTGCACTGTTTGCAGACATTGCTATCCTCTCGTTGGACCATGGCGGGTGGGTTCCGCCACATGCATCAAGTCTCTATTTGGGCGTGAGTCTTCTCAATGACCCTTGAGGTTGGTTACACCTCTACCTTCGGGTAGGTCACATCAGTAGTATTCGGAATATGGAACGCGTCACATTTTCCGACGATCTGCTCCACCGGCTCTTCGAAGTTCTCGGCTCGCCGCTCGGCTCGATCGCTCGCGGGCTCTCTGAGCTGCTGGGCCCGCTGGTGTCGCACTCAGCATTGGTCATGTTCACCGCCGACATCAGTGGCGGCCGTTCTCAGTATTCTGGCGATCCGGCTGTTCACCGCGGTGTGCGTGGACTGGACCTTGATCAGATCCGGAGAACGATCGGCAGTGTCGAGGGCGTCCACCAGACCACGCTGCGGGTCGGGGAGGATGAGCGCTCGACACTGCAGGTTCTGGCCCGCAACGGTGCGCTCTTGGTCATCACTGATCCAGGCCCGGTGTCTGATGTCGAGCGACTGCTGGACATCTGGAACATCGTCTCGCTGCACGTGCAGGAGCGCGCAGACGAAGCCGCGCCGGACTATCTCCGCCATGCACGGTCGACTGCGGGGGTCCGTCTCCAGGCGCTGAGCGAGATCAGAGACGAGTACTCGGCGATTTTGGACAGCATCCTTGTTCCGCTCAGATCAGGACAGCTTTCTGATGCCTCAGCGCGAGACGCTGCCATTGCCCGATCCGCCGCAGGACTGACTCGACTTCACACCATGACCGGGCAGGCGCGCACCGTAGCAGAGGAGCCGGTGGCCAGGTCCTTCGCGCGTCTGAAAGAAGAACTTTGGTCCGCCGCGCGCTACTGGCACGTTGAACTCGAGTTCATAGAACCGCCTGAGGGTGACCACCTGGTCTCCGATGACATCGCTCGTGGAGCCAGGGCCGTGGTCCACCGAGTCATTCTCAGCCGGATGGAGAGTTCTGAGATCAGCCGTGTGCGCGTGCAGTGGGACTGCGACGGCACCGATCTCATCGTCAATGTTCGCGATGATGGCGATGGTGGGACCGCCGATGCAGATACCTTGCTGCAGATTGCTCAGCAGCGCGTCCATGCACTCAGGGGGCAGATTTCGGTGAATTCGACATCAGGTTGGGGTGCAGAGCTCAAGGTGGTCCTTCCGCTGGATCCTCCCCCGGTTCTGCCGTCCACGGCAGCGATCGCCGGCCTCCGGCCACGGGAGATGCAAGTAGCGAACCTTCTGGCGTCAGGAAGCAGGAATCGTGCCATCGCTGATGAGCTGGGGATCAGCGAGAACACGGTGAAGTTTCACATCTCTCGGATTCTGCACACGCTGAAGGCCGACTCCCGCGCGGAGGCCATCGCCGCGCTCCTGGCTGAACAACGGGCCTGAGGAACCCATAGATCGTGGAGTTCGCTCGTACGAGATTTCGCCCTGGACTATTCCGCCAGCGCCTCATCGAGGATCTGCGCCTGGGGCAGCGAGAAGTGGTCCTCTCCCTCCGGATACTCGGCCCGCACCTGCTCGAACCCCTGTTGGCGATACCAGGCTGAGCCTTTCTGGGCGGCCGTCACTGCGTCGAATGGTGCGTAGGCGACAGTGCCGTCATCCAAGGTGCCCGTCACCCAGAGCAGTTCAAGGGACTCCCGCTGCGCCGATGTGGGTTCTGCGACGGCGGCCTGTGGAGCTCCTCCGCCGCCGATCATCACGGCGCCCCCGGTCACAGCTTCAGGGGTCCGGGGGAGCACGCCATAGGTGATCATCTCGGCACCCCCCGAGTACCCCATCCACCAGACGCGCCCGGCGTCGACGGCGTAGGGTTCCAGCACGCGTTCGTTGAGCAGATCGCGCAGCCAGGGAAGGTTCGTCGAGATGTCGTTCCACCAGGTCACTTCGCCTTGCGCATCCGGGGTGAGCGGTGCCAGCAACATCATGTTGTGCGATGCGGCGACGGCGGCGAGACAGTTCAGCAGCCCGTCGGGGTCCTGATGTTCGGCCCCGCCGTCGCCATGGAGCCTGACCACCACGCCTACCGGCTCGTCGAAATTCACGCCCCTGGTGTAAAGGTGGTAGCTGCTGGTCGAATAGCCCGAGGTGAACTCGCGAGCGAGCTGCACAGAGTCCACTGCATCCCCAGACTCGCCGCCGCTGACGGGATCGGGGTTCGCCCGCGGGTCGGGTGGCGCGATCCCGTGTGCTTCACATCTGGCAGGGGACTCCTCAGCGGCCTCCGTGTCCTCCTCTTCACCCAAGAGCATGCTCAGCATGAAGAACCCGACGAGCACGGCGAGCACGGCTACCCCCATTCCGGACAACAATGCCCAACGCTTCGTCATAGCTGCATTCCTCGTGGTTGCGCCGGGCGTCGGCTCCGAGGGTTCTTCGGAGACGCCGGACGGTGGATCTGATGGGGTTCGTGCATCGGCATGAGTGGCTTCTGCGAAGAGTGTATGAGATACGGGGCCGCAGTTGAGCGCAAATGCGTGAGGAACCCGGTGTCCACTGATGGAAGCGCTGCTCAGGGCAGGCGGGGGAGTCGCGGTTCGAACAGCCAGGCGTGCAGCAGTGACCGTATCGGCTGGCCTGAGACTCGCTCGGCGTGGTCGAGAAAACCAGCGGTGGACACCGTGCGGTATCGGTTCTCTGCCGTCCATGAGCGCAGCACCCGGAAGAACACGTCATCCCCCGTGAGGGAACGCAGGGCGTGCAGCGTGAGCGCACCGCGCATGTAGACACGGTCGTCGAACATGCCCGGGCCGCCGGGATCGGTGAGCACGATGTTCTGCGGCAGGGTCGCCAGTCGATCGTGCGCCTCGCGTGCGTGGGTGTCGATGCCGCGCTGGCCGGAGTCCTCCGACCACAGCCACTCCGCGTAGGTCGCGAAGCCTTCGTTGAGCCAGATGTCAGCCCATCGATGCGGGGTCACCGAATTGCCGAACCATTGGTGAGCGAGCTCGTGGGCGACCAGGCGCTCCCTGCTCCAACCAGGCCTGAGATGATTCGAGCCGAGTATCGACAGCGGCTGGGATTCCAGCGGCATCTCCAGCGCCTCGTCGGTCACGACGACCGTGTAGGAGCCGAAGGGGTATTCCCCGAAACGCCGATCGAAGACCGTCATCATCGCGTGCTGCTTGCCCAGAGAGTCCTGCGCCTGCTTCCACAGATGATCCCCGCAGGCCAGCCACAGGGGAACTCGTGCGGGCGCGTGTCCGGCGGGTGAGATCCGGTCGCGTCGATACGCGCCGATCTGCACCGTCGCGAGGTAGGTGGCCAGCGGGTGTGCGGATTCCCAGGTCCATGCCGTCCGGCTGCCATGACGGGTCACCTCCAGCAGCTCGCCGTTGCTGATCGCCGTGTAGTCCGAATCGACCAGAACTGTGCAGCGGTAGGTGGCCTTGTGGCTGGGGTGGTCGTTGCACGGAAACCAGGTGGCCGCTCCATTCGGCTGGCCTGCCACCAGCACGCCGTCGGAGAGCTCCTCCCAACCGACGTCGCCCCAGGTGCCGCGCTGTGGTCGGGGTTTTCCGGCATAGCGCACGTCGATGATGATCGGCTCATCCGCGGCGAAGTGTGAGTGCAGCACCAGCTTGGTGCGAGTCTGCTTGAACCGGGTCTTGGTGTCGTTGAGCAGCACCTGGCTGACCTTCAGCCCGCACAGATCAAGTTCGATGGTGGACGCCTCGGCGAGCACCCGGCCGTGGAGCACTGCTCGGCCGGTGAGTCGGTTCGGCCGGATCTCGTAGTCCAGATCGAGGTCGTAGTGGTCGATCTGGAGATCCGTCGATCCAGAGGTCGGAGTATAGGAATCGAGCTGGCTCATGGGAGAAACACACGTCCTTCTGCAAGATCGTCCGATTTCGGTTCGCGACCCTCGTGCGCAGTGAAACGGTGTGAGAATGAGCTGATTCGATCAGGTTCAGTGTTCACCGCGAGTCAGGGTTTCGGGAGGTGGTTCGGTGGAGTGGACGTATCGTTTCGGCAGCGAGGTGGACTCGGTCGTCCGCGCCCTGGTTGCCGAAACCTATGGTGTCGAGCCGGCACGGGTGGAACTGCCGCGCAAGCGTGGAGCACCGGAGGCCAGGATCGAGGGGCAGCGGATAGAGGTCTCCAGGTCCCGCTCGCAGGGATATGTCGCGGCGGCCTGTGCCGGTCCAAGTGAGAAGTTCTCCTTGGGGATCGACATCGAGGCGGTGAGGCCATTTCTGGCTTCGGCGACAGAGCCACGCCGTTTTGCGGAGGTGGTGCTGGCGCCGGAGGAGATCCGGTGGTTCCTCGCGACCAGACGTGTCGCTGAGGCGCAGCGACTGTCCTGGCTGTTGCGAACCTGGGTGCGCAAGGAGGCGGTGCTGAAGTCGTTGCATACGGGCTTCGACACCAGCCGCGGCGGCATGCCGCCCACTGCCGTGGTGCTGAACGAGCCCTGGGAAGCCCCCGCGTGTCTCAGCCACGCCCTGGTGACGTTGACCGACCTGCCCACCCGGGACGACGTCGGGGACTCTGGGCCCGTGATGCTGGCTCTGGCCCAGAACACAGGCCCGGTCAGGCGCCCGCGCCGGTGAATCCTCGGGCGGAAGACGGCCCGATCCGACGATGCTACCTGCGTCGGCCCTCGGAGGACCGCCCGGGCTCGGCGGCGTCACCGGGCGTTCCGGCGCTGTCGCACTTGCGCCGCCATCGTTCCTTCACGTCCTCGGGCAGATCTTCCCATGGCTCAGCCTCCGACATCATCAGACCGGCAAGCATCTTCCTTCGTTCGTCGTACAAGGATTTGCCCGCCTCGTCCCGGTTACTGCGCACGTACCCCTCCAGCACCGTGGAAAACAAAAGACAAGAAGGCGTGCGCATATGGCAACGCCTGATTCTCGGAGACAGTCTAGTGGACCGAGAACTGCAGGCGTCTCTGCATCGCTACCCCGGTGTCCTTCCCCGCAGCCGAGTCTCGACCCGGCCCCGCACGATCCGGGCGGCCGTCGAGACCCCCCGCTCCAGCGGGCCCGGCCCCTTGAAGTGCAGCCAGACTACGGCGAACGCGATGGCCGCCATCGTCTGGACGATGAGCGAGACCCAGGGCGCGTCCGCAAGGAATCCGGTGGCCAGCAGGAGCAGATGCGCGCAGTACAGCGTCAGCGTCATGCCTCCGATCGCCGCCAACGGGTGCAACATCCGCCTCGCCGATCGAGCGATCAGCAGCATGGCTCCGAGCACCGCCACCGCGATGCCGAGTGAATGGAACACCTCGAACGGCGTCGATGTATAGGGGGCCAGAACAGTCAGCCACCACCATGTCGTCGTCGGAAGGTCCGGGGGCGGACCCCAGGTGAGGAACTCAGTCATCTCCCGTGCTGACCACGGGGTCGCCGCGAGCAGCCGTTCCCGGCCTCCCAGCGGTCCCTGGAGCAGAGATGAGGTCAACCAGGCGCCGACGGCGATCAGTGTGCCGGTGAGGAACAGTCGAAGCCCGGTGCGCCGGTTCCTCAGGTCCAGGCGACCGATAGCCAGACCTGCGCATACGTACGCCATCCACGGGATGACAGGGAAGCTGCCGGTGAACAGCACGACGCTGACGAACGTGATCGGCTCGGTGAGAAGGGTGGTGAAGGTGGGATCGTAGCCGTCGAGGTTCGGCAGGGCGTTCTGCGTCAGATGGACCATGACCGGACCCAGCACCGCGATGCCGACTGCGACGCCCACCAGTGCCCTGACGGAGAGCCGGAGCAGCGGGATGGCCAGGAGGAACATGACGCCGTAGTAGACCAGGATGATGGATGCCGGCGGATCGACGTAGGCGATCAGAAGTCCAAGGACGGCGATCAGCGCCGCCCGGACGCCCAGCGCCGCCCGGGAGGCGGTCAGCGCGGGGCCGTGCGGCGGACGAGTGCCGCCCGTCATGAATGCCAGAGCCAAGCCTGCCAGCAGGGCGAAGAGCGTGGCCGACACACCTGAGAATGCAGTCCAGATGAAGGTCGGCTCACCATTGTCCGTCCAGGATGGAAGGATATGGATGGCCATCATGCTGATCAGCGCAAGGCCTCGTGCTGCATCGACCCCGATCAGACGACGTCTGCGCGTGTCCCCGGGTGCGGATGTCTGCGGCGAAGTGCCGGAGACGGAAGCTCTGAGGACACCCCTCACGGCAGCCGCAGGCTCAGAACAGGTCGCGACTGACCGGACTGCGACACCGTGGCCTCGGCTGACACCAAGCGTCGGCTCGGCATCGATCGATCCGGGATGCCGGATGCCGTCAGGTCCTGAGACAGCTGCTCCCGCTGCGCTTCGTCGAGCTCCACCAGGGGCATCCGCACCGGACCGGCGGGCAGCCCCCGCATCGCCAACGCCGCCTTGACCGAAGCGGCTGCGGGCGAGCGGAACATGCCCTCATAGATGGCGAGCAGCTGACGGTGGATTCCGGCAGCCTGTGCCGTTCTTCCCTGCTGGTGGCAGCGGTGCAGATGGCGCAGCAGATCCGCGGCGACGTGCCCGACTACTGAGACGAAACCCGTCGCCCCGATCGAAAGCAGCGGCAGGTTCAACACATCATCGCCTGAGTAGTAGGCGAGATCGGTGTGCCTCATGACCCAGGAGCTCGAGGCCAGATCACCCTTGGCATCCTTGACCGCGACGATCTGCGGGTGTTCCGCGGCCGCGACGAGAGTCTCCCGGCGGATCTCAACGCCGGTGCGCTTCGGGATGTCATAGAGCATGACGGGCAGCGAGGTGCTGTCCGCGATGGCCGTGAAATGCCGCAGCAGGCCCGCTTGGTCGGGACGGCAGTAATAGGGCGCGACCACCATCAATCCATCGGCGCCGGCCGCCGCGGCAGCCTGGGCCAGCTCGATGCTGTGCTGGGTGTCGGCCACCCCGACTCCTGCGATCACTGTCGCCGTGCCGCCGACCGCGGCGGACACCGTCCTGATGATGGCTGTCTTCTCGGCGTCGGTGGTGGTGATCGACTCGCCGGTGGTGCCGTTGACGACGAGTCCGTCGTTCCAGCCGTCACGGGTGAGCCAGCGGGCCAGGTCTCTGACCCCTTCGAAGTCCAGCTGCCCGGATTTGTCGAAGGGTGTCACCATGGCCGTCATCACTGTGCCGAACTGGGGTGTGATCCGAAACCTGAAGTCTTGTGCCGAGTCCATTGTGTCTCCTTCTTCTGGGTTCTCAACCTTGTGCCGTCTCAACGGAGCGTTTCGGCGGTTTCGAAAGACTTTCGGGTGTCTGCAGCGTCGTGGGTCCGCCGAATGGGGTTGCCGTTCCACGTGGTTGATGCAGGGATGCTCTCCGAACGCATCACCAGTGAGCCGGCGCCGACGATCGCATGCGCCCCCAGGGAGCTGCCGGGGAGCACGATGCTGTTCGCCCCGAGCGAGGAGCCCTCCTCGAGACGGACCCGATCCAGCCGCATGATGCGGTCATGGAAGAGGTGTGTCTGCAGGACGGTCCCGCGATTGACCGATGCGCCTTTGTCGAGCTGGATCAGATCGAACTCGGGCAGCCACCAGGTTTCGCACCAGACTCCTCGACCGATTCGCGCTCCCATGGCGCGCAGCCAGAGGTTCAGCAGCGGAGTGCCCAGGCTCATTCGGATCAGCCCCGGCACGGCGAGGGCTTCGGAGAAGCAGTCGGCCAGCTCGTTGCGCCAGACGAACGAGCTCCACAACGGGCGTTCGGATGCTTTGAATCGACCGACGAGCAGCCACTTGGCGGTCACCGCGATCAGCGCGGCGACGATCCCGCTTGCCAGCAGCACGGGCCCGGAGAGCAGCACTGCGAGCCCGAATCCGTAGTTGGTGTACACCATCGCGAGCACCCAGACCGTGACCAGCGCCAGCCAAGCGGTGATGAACATCGGCAATATGCGGCACAGTTCGATCGTTGCCCGGGCGACCTTGAGCCTGCGGGGCGGATTGAAGGTCAATGATGTGTCGACCTCCTCCACGGCTCGCGGCAGCTCGATCGGAGGGTTGCCCAGCCACAGGGAGTTCAGCGGCATGTCCTTCGGTGCCGAAGACAGCACGGCGACGAGTGAGTTGGAGGGCATTCTCTGGTTCGGACCGAGGATCGCCGAATTGCCCAGGAAGGCCTTCTGGCCGACGCTGCCGCTTTCGAGTTTCAGCCAGCCGCGACGAACGTACTTGGAGGAGGCCAGCGAATGGTCGGCCAGGAAGGACTTGTCACCGACGCTGGTCAGATGTGGGATGGCCTCAACGGTGGCCGCCTCGACGTCCTTCCCCACGTGGGCACCGAGCAGGCGAAGCCAGACGGGGGTGAGCATGCTGCTGTAGAGCGGATACATGTTGGTCAGCGATTTCGACATCAGCTGACCGGACATCCAGGCGGCCCACGCGGGAACACTGTGCACCGAATAGGTGCCGCGAGGCATCAGTCGGCCCATCAGCCGGACGGAACCCGCCAGCAGGCCGAGGTATGCAATCACCGAGATGATGATGAACACCGGTGTCCAGGCGGCGAGCGTCCACAGCGCAGGGACCAGTGCTTCGTAGTCTGAGATCAGGTAGAGCATGAGTGCCGCTCCGGGCAGAGATGCCAGCAGCCCCAGCAGCCCCAGCAGGACGAGCCCGAGCGGGTACAGCAGATCGATGCCGCGGGAGCGGTGCTCCTTGGCCTCCTCAGTGTCCGGCCAGTCCTGTCCGGAGACGCCGACCAGTTCCAGCGGGGAACCCGCCCAGTGCTCATTCGCCGGGACCATGCCGGTGACCACGCTGGCGGGGGCGATCTCTGCGTTGTCACCGATCACTGCCCCGCCGAGCAGGGTCGACCTGGTGCCCACGCGGGCGTCCTGGCCGATTCGGACCACGCCGATGTGCAGCTCGTCGCCCTCCAGCCAGTGGCCGGCAAGGTCGACGTCGTGTTCGATGGAGGCGCCGGACTCAATCGCGGCGAGGCCGGTGACCGGCGGGAGCGCGTCCAGGTGGACGTCCTTGCCGACCCCGGAACCCATGGCGCGGGCAAGTGCCGGGGCGAAAGGAGTCCCCATCAGCCCGTCCAACTGGCAGAAGGTCATGATCCGTTCCGCGGCCCAGAGACGGACGTGTATCTGCCCGCCTCGCGGGTAGATGCCCGGTCTGACCTTGAAAAGCAGCAAGCGGGCAGAGCCGATCGCGGCCACCGCCCTGGCGGGCAGGCTGAACAGGACCAGCCAGGCGATCAGTGTCGGCACCAGCGGCGGGTTCGGGACCCAGGGTGTTTCACCGATCTGGAAGAGCACCAGGCAGACGATCGCGATGCCGGTCACGTAGCGAAGGCCAGTGATGCTGTAGAGGCCCGCGATCAGCGGCATCTGCAGGAAGCCGGTCCATCGTGGCGTGGGACGAGTCGTGCGTTCCACGGCGCTTGCCGGATCCAGCTGTCGAAGGTGTGAGGACATCGCGGAAAGTGTGGGATGAGCGTAGAGGTCAGCGATAGAGACGTCCGGGTAGCGCTTGCGCAGCGTCGAGACGAGCTGTGCTGCGGTCAGGCTCGATCCGCCCATGGCGAAGAAGTCGCTGTCCGCGCTCAGCGGGACCGGTCCCAGCAGGCTGGTCCACTTCTCTGCCAGCCAGACGAAGTCGGTGTGCAGCGCGGTGGCTGCGGCTGCTGCGCTCGGGTCGGCGGGCAGGGGCCAGGGCAGCGCCTTGCGATCGACCTTGCCGGAGGTCTTCACCGGCAGTTCATCGATCACCGCGAGTGCGGGGATGAGCCGCCCTGGCAGCTGCTCGCTGAGCTGGGCGCGGGCCTCGACAAGGTCGATGGTTCGGCCCGCTGCCGGCACAAGGTATCCCGCGAGGATGCCATTGCCGTCCGGGCTGCTCTGCACCGCGCTGGCACCCGCGGCAACGTTCGGCAGGTGACTGAGGGCCTCATCAACCTCGCCCAGCTCAACACGCTGACCTGCAAGCTTGACCTGATCATCAGACCTGCCCACGAACATCAGCCCCTCGATCTCGGCTCGGACCAGATCGCCGCTGCGGTAGGCCCGAGGCCAGCCGAGCGTCGTCATCGGAGCGTACTTCTCGGCATCCTTCTGCGGGTCCAGGTAGCGTCCCAGCCCGACCCCGCTGATCACCAGTTCTCCGACTTCGCCCCAGGCGACAGGCTGATCCTCGGCATCCACCACGGCCAGCTGCCAGCCCGGAAGGGGGAGGCCGATGCGCACCGGCATGGACTCGTTGACCAGAGCGGCGGTGGAGACCACGGTGGCCTCGGTTGGGCCGTAGGTGTTCCAGACCTCCCGGCCGGAGGTGGCCAGGCGGGCCACAAGTTCCGGAGGGCAGGCCTCGCCTCCAAAGATCAGAAGTCGGATGTCTTTCAGGAACTTCGCCGGCCACAGCGCAGCCAGCGTCGGAACGGTCGACACGACAGTGATGCCGCGTTCAGTCAGCCAGGGACCGAGGTCTTCGCCGGAGCGGACGACGTCGCGTGGTGCAGGCACCAGGCAGGCTCCGTAGCGCCAGGCCAGCCACATCTCCTCGCAGGAGGCGTCGAAGCTGACGGAAAGGCCTCCCAGTACTCGATCCCCGGGTCCAAGCGGTGAATCGACCCAGTACACAGAGGCCTCGGCATCCACGAACGCCGCCGCCGAGCGGTGCGAGATGGCGACGCCCTTGGGCTTGCCGGTGGAGCCGGAGGTGAAGATGATCCAGGCATCGTCATCACCGGTGGGAGGACGATCCGCTCCACGCGGGGGTGACTCGGGCCTGAGGTGAACATTCAGTCCAGATTCCACCACGGCGGTGACGTCGGCCTCTGTCCACACCAGCCTGGCGCGATCCTCCGGTTCGTCGTGGTCCACCGGAACGTAGGCGGCGCCGCGGATGAGGGCCGCAAGAATGGCGATGTAGAGGTCCGCAGTTCCTGACGGCACCCGGATGCCTACGCGGTCACCCGTGCCGATGCCGGATTCCCTCATGGTCAGCGCCACCGATTCGATGCGGCCCAGGAGATCCATGTAGGTCAGCGCGACGACACCGTCGTCGATTGCGATTGCATCGGGATAGTTGTCCACGGTGTGGAAGAAGATGTCCAACAGGGTGCGCGGAGCGGGCACAGTCCCGCCGGAGTACACGGCGGTCGACGGCGCGAAATTGCCTCTGTACTTGGAGGAGCCTGCCGGAGCGGTCAGTGCCAAGACCTCATGGGGTGTCTCTTCTCGGCGGACTGGGACTGAGGAAGTCTTGAGTGCAAGGTCCGGGGCCAGCGAGGGGAGGGCCTTCGGCGAGCCTTCGTATAGAACCATGAATCACCTTTTCGGATGGAAATGTCAGCGTCTCTTCGGTATCAGGGCGCGACCGATGGTTTCCGGTCCGTATGGCGGAACGGTTGTGAATAGGGATACGGGAGCATCCGTCGCAACGTTCAATGAAGTTTCAAAAAGACTGCGCACATGGATGCAGGGGGAGGTCGTGCACACAGGGTCAAATTGGTGAACAGGGCTGACGACGTCTTGGGTCACAGCGCGCGGCGAAGGGTGCAGCTCGACAGTGACTTGTTGCTCAGGGCGCGCGTCCCGGTTCATGTGCGGATCGCGTCCGGAACGCCGATGTGATGCGAATGCCAGCGTTCTGTAGAAGGGCAATCAAGCTCCTCACCCGCGGCGCAGGGGGGGGCAGGGGAGCAGGCGGGGCGCACGAGACGCTCTGCCGACAATGTGAGTTCAACCACATCTTGTGGAAACCAGGACTCCCCGGCTATTCTGCTAGAGGCTTCAGTACTTAAGGACCGTCCCCGGGTCACTTCCTTGCACCGGACGCGCTCGGGGACCAGGAAGGTGAGTTCTTATGCCTATCTCCCCAACCGTTCCACGCAGCACCGCTGGGAAGATGGTTTCCACCACGGCGCAGCCCCCTCGTGAGCCTGATTCGCCCTCGCTGACCCCTCTGGTACAGCGGCCTTCGGCGCTGGTGAGGGTGTTTGAGTCAGGCGTGAGCATCGCACCTCCATCTGGACGTCGCCAGCTGATCACGCGGACCTTTTCATTCGATGGCAGCTCATCCGTATTCCCGAGCCCTGGCTCGCGAGGGGGTGTCTTCGATGGACCCCGAGGATGACAAGCCCTTCGATGTACGGGAAGCCTTTGCCGAACACGGAGGAGCCCTCTTCTCCTTCGCCCTCAACGCGCTGGGTGATCGAGCCGAGGCGGAGGACTGCGTGCAGGAAGCGTTCATCCGAGCCTGGCGGAACCGAGAGCGATACAGCAGCTCGCGCGGCTCGGTGCGGACCTGGCTGTTCGCCATCGTGCGGAACCTCGTCATCGACTGCCTCCGGGCGCGCGCCCGGCGCCCGGCGCCCTCGGACGCGGAGAAGATCGAATGGGCGAGCGAGCCGGTGACGGAAGACCTGCTCATCGTGGAGCGGCTCGTCCTGTATGAGTCCCTGGCCACCCTCACCTTCGAGCACCGGGAGGTCATTGCCGCTGTTCAACTGGACGGCGTAGGCTATCAAGAGCTTTCGGAACAGACGGGGGTTCCGGTCGCGACCTTACGGACGCGGATGTACTACGGGCTCAGATCACTGCGGATGGCACTGGGGGGGAATGCTCACGATGGGGGAGATTCCTTCGCGGCGGGAGGAGCTCATCGCCGGGGCGCTGACGGGCGATCTCAGTGACGCTGAGTGGCAGGAGTTCGACCAGGCCCGGGCGGCAGACCCGTCGATCGACGTGGAGCTCGCGGAGCTTCGCGCAACGGCCGCTCGTCTTGATGCGGCGAACGTGACCTGGCAGGAGGAGGCCCCACCTCCAGGCCTTGAGGAACGGATCCGCAGATCAACCTTCGAAGCTGACCGAGATTCAGACGGCGAAGATGGACGGTCGAGGTCGTACTCGCCGTCCTGAAGCATGGCTGACGCCAGCCTCGTGTTTCATGGCCGATGGCGGCGTGATGCGAAGGCTGTTGAGCAACCCGAGATACCAGGCTGACCTGCGTAGATGATGATCGCCGGCTCAAGGTCTCTGCGCCCGATCCTCCACGTGGGGGATCAGGCGCCGTCGTCGTCCAAGCAGGTCTAGCGGTACCGCGTCAGTTCAGCTCGACCACCACGGGGGCGTGGTCGGAGGCGCCCTTGCCCTTGCGCTCCTCGCGGTCGATCGAGGCAGAGGTGACACGCTCGGTCAGGGCGGGTGAGCCGAGCACGAAGTCGATGCGCATGCCTTCCTTCTTCGGGAAGCGCAGCTTGGTGTAGTCCCAGTAGGTGTAGACCCCGGGGCCTGGGGTGTGCGGCCGCACGACCTCGGTGTAGCCGCTGTCCAGGAACCCCTGGAACGCCTCGCGCTCGGGGGCGGAGACGTGGGTCAGGCCCTGCTCGCGGAAGAAGTCGATGTCCCAGACATCCTCGTCCTGCGGGGCGATGTTGAAGTCGCCCATCAGCGCGATCTGGGCCTTGGGGTCCTCGCCCAGCCAGGACTCGGCGTGCTCGTTGAGCTGTCGCAGCCAGGCCAGCTTATAGCTCATGTGCTCGTCCTCTAGGGAGCGCCCGTTGGGCACGTAGAGGCTCCAGATGCGCACTCCGCCACAGGTGGCGGCGATGGCGCGGGCTTCCTGGATCGGGTCCTTGCCGCCCTTGCCGAAGACCGGCTGGTCCTGGAAGGTCCGCTCCACGTCCTTCATGCCGACCCGGGAGGCGATGGCGACGCCGTTCCACTGGCTGAGTCCGAAGTGGGCGACGTCGTAGCCGTTGGCCTCGAAGAGCTCCCAGGGGAAGTTCTCGTCCTTGCACTTGGTCTCCTGGATCGCCAGGACGTCCACCTCTGATCGATCCAGCCAGGCCTCGACCCGGTCGGCTCGCGCTCGCATCGAGTTCACATTCCATGTCGCAATCCGCATGGCCCAAAACTACCAGCGGCGCACTGATGCTCCCTGCGAGGTGCTCAGCCGTGGCGCCACCAGTCATCCTGGATGGACACCGGGACGGTGCGCTTGTGCCGGGTGCGCAGGTAGTGCTCTTCGAGGACCGCGGCCTCGCTGTCCGGGATCGCACGACCCTCGAGGTAGTCATCGATGTGGTCGTAGCTGATCCCGAGCTCGGTCTCATCGAGCTGACCGGGCTTGTCATCGAGCAGATCCGCGGTAGGCGCCTTGGACCAGAGCATCTCGGAGGCGCCGAGGTGCTTCAGCAGCTGCCGGACCTGGCGCTTGTTCAAGGTGAAGAGCGGCAGCACATCTGCGCCGCCGTCGCCGTACTTCGTGAAGAAGCCGGTGATGGATTCGGACCCGTGATCGGTGCCGGCGACCAGCAGGTTGTTCTCGCCGCCGATGGCGTACTGCACGGTCATCCGCAGCCGGGCCTTCACATTGCCGCGGTGATAATCCTGCATGGGGCGGCCCAGGGCCTCGTCGAAAGCGGCGTTCACTCCGGTCACGGCCTTCTCGATGTTGAAGGTGTGTGTCTGGTCTGGGGCGATGAAGTCCAGGGCGGCATCGGCGTCGTCGGCGTCGTGCTGAACACCGTGGGGCAGCCGCACCGCGTGGAACTCGGCCTCGTGGCCTTCCTCGCGCAGCTTCACCACCGCGAGCTGGCAGAGCTTGCCCGCCAGCGAGGAATCCACTCCGCCGGAGATGCCCAGCACGAAGCCCTTGGCCTTCGCGGTCTTGGCGTATTCCACCAGGAAGTCCACGCGCCGGCTGACCTCCTCTGCGGGATCGATCTCGGGCTTGACGCCCATCTCTTCCACAATGTCTGTCTGTAGCTCACGCATGATCCGAGTCTACTCAGGAGCAGGTTTCGGTCAGGTCACTGGAGCCTGTGTGTCCGCTGCACCGGGGCGCAGGCGCAGCAGGAGACCGACGCCGAGGCGGAGGCCGGCGGGGCGGCGAGTCGTGCGCAACCCTCCGGCGCTGAACCCTCCGGCCCGGCACCCTCCGGCCCGGGACCCTCCGGCCCGGGACCCTCCGGCCCGGAACCCTCCGGCCCGGGACCCTCCGGCCTGGCGGCTTCGAGAAGACCGTAGAAGGACCTTCCCGGGTGCGCGAGGCATGGCTGTCGAGATGGGCGGCTCGGTACGCTGAGGCGACACCACCCCGCAGGGCGAAGGGGGAACACTCTGATGGCACCAGAAGAGGCATCCGAACCCGTGGTCCTGGGAAGACGGGAGCGGTCCAAGGCTGACTTCGGGGCCCGTTATCAACGCTGGGACAAGGCCACGGAGCTGCCGATGGCGATCGTGGCGCTGGCCTTCCTCGTCGTGTATGCCTATCTGGTGCTCGCGAACACCAGGCCCACCGATGTCTCCTGGCCGCCGATCTTCCTCATCGGAGTCTGGGTCGTCTTCGCTCTGCACTACGTGATCAGCCTGGTGCTGGTGCGGAATCGAGGACGCTGGTTCGTCACCCACCTGCATGAACTCGCGATGGCGGCGCTCCCCTTCCTCCGTCCGCTTCAGCTGCTCCGTCTGGTCAAGGTGGTCGCGGTGATGCATCGGACGATGGGCTCTGCGCTGCGCGGAAAGGTGTCGGTCTACGTCGCCGGCGTCTCGGGGATGTTGGTGCTGGTGGCCGCGCTGGGAGTCCTCGATGCGGAGCAGAACGCCGAGGGCGCCAACATCACCAGCTTCTCAGATGCGCTCTGGTGGGCCTTCGTCACCATCAGCTCGGTCGGCTACGGCGACTACTATCCAGTCACCGGTCTGGGGAGGCTCATCGCGATAGGCCTCATGATCGCCGGCATCGCGCTCATCGGTTCGATCACCGCCACGATCGCCTCGTGGTTCGTGGAGCGGATCACCGAGGCCCAGCGCCAGGTCACCACCGGCCAGGAGAGCGGACCGGGCGGCCCGGCCGGACCGGGCGGCGGGGCTCGACCGAATCCCAAGGAGGCCGAGCCGCAGCCGGGCCCATAGCTAGGATGGTCACATGACTGAGACCGCCGCCGGAACCCCGCAGCCCGCCGACCATGCCGCCGATCGCCAGCGCCTCCAAGAACTCATCAGCGAGCTCGCCGTGGTGCGCGGCAAGGTCACTCTGTCTTCAGGCAAGGAAGCCGATTATTACATCGACCTGCGTCGGATCACCCTCCAGCATGAGGCCGCCCCGCTGGTCGGGCGGGTCATCCGGATGCTTCTCGCCGAAGCTGGCATCGACTACGTCGCCGCGGGCGGGCTGACCATGGGCGCGGACCCGGTGGGCACCGCCGTGATGCACGCTGCCGCGCAGGACGGTACCGCCACGGACGCCTTCGTGGTGCGCAAGGCGCAGAAGTCCCACGGCATGGGCCGCCAGGTCGAGGGCCCCAGCGTGGACGGAAAGAAGGTCGTCGTCCTGGAAGACACCTCCACCACCGGAGGCTCCGCGCTGACCGCCGTCGAGGCCGTGCGTGGCGCCGGCGGGATCGTGCAGGCGGTGGCGGTGATCGTCGATCGCGACACCGGCGCCAAGGAGCACATCGAAGCCACGGCCGGCGTGCCCTACCTGTTCGCGTACTCCAAGAACGACCTCGGACTGGACTGAGCCGGGCTGACCCCGGCCCGGCGCAGTCCGCGACACTGATCAGGTGCACCCCTCCAAACGGGCGGTCCTCCTCGGGCTGTGCCTCACCCAGATCACCTCCTGGGGGGGGCTCTTCTACGCGTTCCCGGTGCTGCAGCCGCGCATCGCTGCTGACACCGGCTGGTCCGCCACGGCGCTGACCGCGGCCTTCTCTGCAGCGCTGGTGATCTCTGGACTGCTCGGGATTCCACTTGGACGGGTGCTGGACCGACGCGGTCCCAGGCTGATCATGACCATGGGTGCGGCGCTCGCAGTCCCGGGGCTGCTGGCAGTGGCCGCCGCGCCGTCGTACTGGGTGTTCCTGCTGGGCTGGCTTCTCCTCGGCGTCGCGATGTCCGGGACGCTCTACCCGCCCGCCTTCGCAGCGCTGACCCGGTGGTACGGACGGCGGCGGATCTTCGCGCTGACCATGGTCACCCTCGCCGGCGGCCTGGCGAGCACGGTGTTCGCGCCGGTCACGGAGGCGCTGGCCACCCAGCTGAGCTGGCGAGAGACCTACGTGGTGCTGGCGGTGGTGCTCGGTGTGCTGGTGGTCCCGGTGCACGCGGTGGTGCTGAGCCGGCCCTGGCCGAAGGAGCAGACAGGTGAGTCCGCCGACGTCGTCCCGGGTGCCGCCGACGCTGCCGCCGCCCCCGTCAGCGCCACCGCTGCGGAGCTCCCGCCCCAGCCATCTCCGCGGGACTACGCCGCCACGATCATGCGCAGCCGCCCCTACATCCTGCTGGTGACCGGTATGGCACTGGGTGCGGTGGCGATGTATGCCGGGCTGATCAACCTGGTGCCGATGCTGGTGGAGCGCGGGGTCTCCCCGATGGTGGCCGCCTGGGTGCTCGGCCTCGGTGGGGTGGGGCAGGTCATCGGCCGCATCTTCTATGCCCGGCTGGATCGCGGGACCAGCGTGCGGCAGCGCAGCGTGCTCATCTACGCGCTGCTCGCCCTCACCACGGCGGCTCTGGCCTGGAACATCACCGCCGCGGTGCTGTTGATCATGATCTCGATGGCGGCCGGCGTCGCGCGCGGGATCGTCACGCTGCTTCAGGCCACCGCGGTCACCGACCGGTGGGGGATCAGGGATTACGGCCGCCTCTCAGGGGTGCTCAACGGGCCGATGATGCTCGCCGTGGCGGTCGCGCCCTTCGTGGGCGCGATCCTGGCCGACTGGCTGGGCAGCTACGAGGCGATGTTCGGCGTCCTGGCGGGACTGGCGGTGCTCGGCCTGGGTGCGATCGCGGCCAGCATCCCCGCGCAGGCGTCCCGCGGCTGAATCACGGATCGCCCTCTTCGACCCGTGTCCCCTCCCGCCCGCCATCTACTGTGCAATATGAGGGGAAATGGGGGCCGAAACGGAGGCAGAATTCCCTCAAATCGCCCAGTAGATGTGACGGTGTGGAAAACCAGAGGGTTGTTCGGGGACTTTGGGCACACTGACCCCATGTACCCGCTGCCGCAGGAGCTCACCGGAGGGGCGTTCACCGCGGCCGAGGCCCTGCGCAAGGGTGTGCCGCGAGAGCGACTGCGGCGCAAAGACGTGGTGGCGCTCGGGGCAGGCGTCTACGCAGTGCAGACGCTCGCAGATGCACGCACCCCACTGGAAACGCTCCAGCTCAAAGCGGCCGCACTCCTTCGCGAGCGCCCAGACGCGTGGATCTCCCACTCGAGCGCCGCACAGATCCATCGGCTATGGCTTCCCGGCGGGCCCTTGACGGATCAGCGCCTGCACCTCTCTCATCCACTGGAACCAGGCCTTTGGACTCGCCGACGGGGTGTCTGCGGACACCGGGTATCGCTGCGGCCCCAGGACATCACCACGCGTGAGGGCCTCCGGCTCAGCACCCCAGCGAGGACCTGGCTCGACGTCGCCAGGGTCTGCAGCGTGCGGGAGCTGATCATCATGGGAGACCTGCTCGTGCGCCACCCGTACCCGCGGTTCGACGCCCGAACCACCCCGCACACCACCATCGATGAACTGCGAGACCTCCTCCAGGCAACCCCTGGAGCAGCGGGACGACGACGCTGCCTCACGGCCCTGACCTGGATTCGGGTGGGCTCTGATTCCGTGCAGGAGACGCTGCTTCGACTCGCGCTGATCCGGGCGGGACTACCTGAACCTGAGCTGCAGGTACCCGCGCAGCCGGGATTTCGCTGGTCTCCCCGCGCGGATCTGGGCTACCCGGCCCTGAAGGTCGCGATCCAATACGAGGGTGACACCCATTTCACACCGCAGCAGCAGCGCGCGGATCAGCGACGCGACAACGTCTTTCTCACGGAGGGCTGGCGGGTGCTGCGGTTCAATGCAGAAGACTCCCGGGAAGGGTTCCAGCGGGCCGTGACGCAGGTTCGCGCGGCGCTCGCGGGAGGCTGAGCCGATGCGCGCCGGGTCTGCACCCGCAGCAGCAGCCCCCGACCTAGCTCCCCAGTGAGCGCTGCATCAGCACGGTGCTCAGCGTCTGCCCGCGCTTGACCCCGACATCGGCCAACCGCCCCACCTGGGTGAACCCGAGTTTCAGGTGCAGCGCGTAGGAGGCGCGGGTGGAGACGTCGTCGGTGAGCACCGCGATCACCTGCCGGTGCCCGGCGGCCTCGCACCGGGCCAGCAGCTCGGTGAGCAGCGCCCGCCCGACCCCACGGCCCTCCGCCCCGGGACGCAGATAGATCGTGTCCTCCACGGTGTACCCATAGGCGGATTTCCGCCGCCAGTGCCCGGCGTAGGCGAACCCGAGAACGACCCCGGCCTGCTCCGCAAGGAGGAACGGATGATTCGCCGCGCGCTTCTCCTCCAGGCTCTCAGCCCAAGCCGCCAGGCTCAGCGGCTCCTCGCTGAAGGTGGTGACCGTGTGGTGGGCGTAGTGGGTCTGGATCTCCACCACCGCGGGCAGATCGGGCAGCTCTGCATCGCGGATCCGCACCGGGGAGGCGGGGGATGCGAGGGAGTCGGCATCAGGCATAGCAGGAGCATAATCCCCGCTCCCGCCCCTCCTCAGGACACACGCCTCCTGGTGCCCAAGACCATTCCCGGCCTAGGGTGCTGGCATGGTCACAGCACACGATGATTTCGCAGCCGTCGACGCCTACCTGATCGATCACCTGGTGCACGAGGACCAGGCGCTCGCGGACACCCGGCTCAGCTCTGCGGAGACCGCCACCCCGGGGATCGATGTCACCGCGAACATGGGCGCCTTCCTCGCGCTGCTGGTGCAGATGACCGGCGCCACCCGCGTCCTGGAGTTCGGCACCCTCGCCGGGTATTCCAGCATCTGGATGGCCCGAGCCATGGACGACGACGGCGCCGTGGTCACCTTGGACATCGACCCGGCGGCAGCGCAGGTGGCCCGGCGGAACTTCCATGCCGCCGGCGTCGCAGAGCGCATCCAGCTGCGCATCGGCCCCGCATTGGAATCCGCGCACGCGCTGATCGATGAGGGAACCCACCCCTTCGACCTGGTGTTCATCGACGCCGACAAGGCGAACACCCCGCACTACCTTGAAGCTTCGCTGACGCTGTCGCACCCGGGCACGGTGATCGTCATCGACAACGTGGTGCGCTCCGGTGCGGTGCTCGAGCAGGACAGCGCCGACCCGGACATCCAAGGCATCCGCACCTTGATGGAGCTGATCCAGGCCGATGAGCGGCTCAGCGCCACCGCTCTGCAGACCGTGGGGCTCAAGGGTTGGGACGGGTTCCTCCTGGCGCGCGTGAACTGATCCTGCACGCCCCGCCACGCACACTCTGCTCGGCACGTTGAGCCCCGGACCCCCGCCCGCAGACCACCGAATCCTGACACCCCACCGGTGGGATAGCCTCGAATCCATGGATCAATCTGGGCAGCCCACCGAACGTGAGATCGGCCTGGGCCCGTGGGAGGGACCCTGGCCCTCAGGTGAGCACTACGACCCAGAGCTGCTGCGCGCGGGCGACCGCCGCAATGTGGTCGACGAGTACCGCTACTGGTCCCATGAGGCGATAGTCGCGGACCTTGATTCCCGCCGGCACGACTTTCACGTGGCCATCGAGAACTGGCAGCACGATTTCAACATCGGCACCGTGGTGCGCACCGCCAACGCGTTCATGGCCAAAGAGGTCCACATCATCGGGCGCCGCCGCTGGAACCGCCGCGGCGCGATGGTCACCGACCGCTACCAGCACGTCCGCCACCACGCATCGGTGGAGGACTTCGTGGCCTGGGCCGAGTCGGAGGGACTGCCGGTGCTCGGCGTCGACCTGTTCCCGGACTCGATGCCGATTGAGACCTATGAGCTGCCCAAGCGGTGCGTGCTGGTCTTCGGCCAGGAGGGTCCGGGGCTCAGCGACGAGGTGCGGGAGGCCGCGCTGGACACGCTGTCCATCGCGCAGTTCGGCTCCACCCGGTCGATCAATGCCGGCACCGCGGCCGGGATCGCGATGCACGCCTGGATCCGGCAGCACCGCTTCGACAGCTGACCGGCTCCGCAACGACATCACTTTCACCGCTGGAACCTACGACGTCTCACCGCGGCCGGCCTTGGTGGTGGCGGGGTCTGCGGCCCAGCGGCTGAGGAACTCAGCACCCGCTTCGTCATGGATCGCGCCGGTGGAAGAGGTGAGCACCTCATATGCGGTCTCGGGGATCCCGTCCTCGGGACGCACGTCCACGTGGGAGACGGGCAGGCCGCGCTCGTGCAGCCAGGTGGCCATGGCGTAGTCGGTGCGGGAGTCACCCATGGTGAACCAGGTCTCCGCGGTGATGCCGCGGGCCTTGAGCAGATTCAGGCAGCGCTCGGCGCCGAGGTCCTTGCCCACGCGTTCGTGCTCCACGTCGGTGGAGATGATGGTGGGGTCGATCCGCACATGTTCCAGCTGGTGCTTGCTCAGCAGGCCGGGGATCGCGGCGTCGAACTCCTTCTGCGCTTCGAGGTAGTCCTTGTTCTCGACCTCGGTGGACTGCTCCACAGAGATCATGGCGCGCTTGGTCTCATCGAAGAACATGTGCGCGCTGAAGCGTTCGGTGACCAGGGTCCGAACATCGTCGGAGAGGCCGGTGGTGAGCTTGAGCTCCTCGTCGATGTGGATCTCGCCGAGACCCTCAGGGGTGACCTCGGCCCACACCGCACCCTTCTCGCTGATGGTGAAGACCGGGGCGTCGGGGAGCAGGCCGGCGGCGCGCATCGGTGGGATCACCTGTCGGGCGATGAAGTCGTCGGATCGTCCGGTGTTGAAGATGACCGGGATGCCCTGGTTGGCCATCGCCGTGAGATCCCGGGCGATGGACTCGATGGCGACGGTGCGGCTGACCGGAGAGGCGATGGGCCCGTCCACGTCGAGCAGCAGACCGAAGGGCGGGGTGGGATTGAAGGCCGCAGCCTCAGCAGTGGAAGTCACGTGTCCATTATCCCGCAGTCGGTGACCCCGCGGGTCGGCGTGGCGGGGAGGTTCGGTTCTGACGCTGAGTGGTGGGCGCAGCAGCATTCGTTCTGCCGAGCGCTCTTGGAGCGACTCCTGGCCCTGCAGAGGACGGCACGCAGCAGAGCTACCCTCGCGGAGGCGGTGCGGGCGCGCCCTCGGGTGGGGCAATCTTTGGATACTGACCGTGGGCGTCTGCTGCGGGAGTGTCGATCGAGGCCCGTTCTCCCTGGTCGGGCCGATTGGGCGATGGGTCCCAGTTCCGGTCTACGACGCGACGCTGCACCAGGATCGCAGCACCAAGAATCACCAGGCCCAGGGCCGAGACGACCACGATGCCGGCGACAGAGCCGATGCCTGCTCCGTAGCCGACTAGAATCCCGAACCAGCCGAAGTCAGTATCTCCAAACGTCGTGTTGGCACTTCCAAAGTCTCCAAGGACCAGGAGCAGAAGTGCGGGCAAGAACGTGATGAGGAGCCCATTGACAAAGCCTCCTGCGATTGCTCCGCGCCGACCACCAGTCGCGTTGCCGTATACACCGGCTGCGCCGCCGGTGAAGAAGTGCGGCACCAACCCCGGCAGGATCAGGGCCAGTCCGAGTGCCGGGTTGAGCCAGAGGGTCAGCGCCGCGAGTCCCACCAATCCACCGGTGAAGCTCGAGAGGAAACCGATAAGCACTGCGTTCTGCGCGAACGGGAACACGATTGGAGCATCGAGGGCCGGCTTGGCGCCCGGCACGATCTTGGCTGCGATGCCCTGGAACGCGGGGACGATCTCTCCGAGGATGGTGCGGACACCGAAAAGTATCACTGCTACCGCAATGCCGAACTGCAGCCCCTGCGTCACCGAGAGCATGATGAAGTTGCCAAGATTCTCGGCTCCACCGTCGAATGCCTCGTAAGCCGCTTCACCTTCGCGGGCGAAGAAGATCAGTGCCACGACGACGTACATGATCACCATAGACAGAGCAGTCGCGACCATGGAGTCTCGGAGGAACCGCAGGCCTTCAGGCAGTTTCAGGTCTTCAGTGGATCGACTGGACTTGCCGCCGACCAGGCGACCCACGGTTCCTGCCGCGATGTAGCCAGCGGTGCCGAAGTGCCCCATGGCGATGCTGTCATCGCCGGTGATCTTGCGGGTGAAGGGCTGTGAGAAGGCCGGAAGAGAGACCATCAGGATGCCCAGCAGAGCCCCGCCGAGTCCTACGGTGAGTGGCCCGGAGTACCCGGCAGTGGCCAGCACGATAGTCAGCAGCGTCGCCATGAAGAGGATGTGGTGGCCAGTGAGGAAGACGTAGCTCAGCGGGGTGAAGCGCGCCAGCACCAGACTGATGGCGAATCCCAGGATCATCAGCCACGCCACCTGGGCGCCATAGGTCTCTTGGGCGATGCCGACGATCGCTTCGTTTGTGGGGATGACGCCCTGGGCGCCGGTGGCCCCCTGGATCATGATCCCCAGCGGGTCCAGAGATGCGACGACGAGCCCGGCTCCCGCACCGATGAGCAGAAATCCGAGTATCGCCTTCATCGCGCCACCGATGATCTGTCCGGTGGGTTTCTTGAGCGCGATCAGTCCCACGGCGACGATGATGCCGATCAGGAACGCCGGGACGGAGAGGATCTCGTTGACGAGGAATTCGGCTATTGCGACGAGCCAGTCCATGTGAGTTCCTCAGACGTTGTAGATTTCGCGCAAAGCGCCGTCGAGCTCGTCTTTGCTGGTGAAATTCTCGATGACCTTCACCGGGATGCCGACGTCGCCGAGGGACTTGGCGATCTCTCCGGAGGTGAGAATCGCCTTCGCCTCTGAAGCCCGTCCGCGAGCCGAGATGGTGTCGGTGGCTTCAACGTTGAGATACCGACCCCAGCCCCACGTGTCCAGAACACCTTCAAGAGTGTTCTTCAAGAACAACGAGGTCCCGAGGCCGTTGCCGCAGACGGTGAGAATCAGGTGCTGTTCGTTCCCGCCCGACGACCGGGTCGCCGGGCCTGCAGACTTAGGGGGCTCGTCTTCTCCTCGAAGGATGGCGGAGATGGCTGCGGGGGACGGGGCGGCGTCCAACGCGGCCCGGGTGTCCTCATCGCCCAGGACGCCACTGAGCTCGGCCAGGGCATGCGTGTGGTGCTTGGAATCTACGGCAGCAAGTGCCACGACCAAGGAGACCGGGTCGTTGTCCCCACTTCCGAAGTCGACCGGCTCCTTCAGCCGCACCCAGGACATGCCGGTGCGCTGGACAGCCTCGGAGGGGCGGGCATGCGCGAACGCGAAGCCGGGTGCGATCACGATATAGGGACCGTTGTCGACGACGTTGTCGATCATCGCCTGGGTGTATTGAGCAGACGCGACGCCTGCCTGTTCCAAGAGGCCACCTGCTAGGCGCACGGCGGATTTCCAGTCGGCTGCTTCCGCATCCAGCAGAATCGAGTCCTGGTGGATGAGTCCAGGGAGAGATGAGGACATTGTTGATCCGTTCTGCTCAGACCTGCTCGTGTCGCTGCTGGCGCAAGTGCTACGGAGGGTCAGAGACGTTACCACGGGCTGGGGTGGAGACCCTAGGGCGTGGGATCGGCGGCGGCAGCCTCAGCAGCCGGAGTCTCATGTCCATTATCCTGTAAGGGCCGACGCCGCGGGTCCAGATGGCCGGAGAAGTCTGGTCTGCAGCGCGGCGGCAGGGCGCGGGGCTATAGCTCAGCTGGTAGAGCGCGTCGTTCGCATCGACGAGGTCAGGGGTTCGACTCCCCTTAGCTCCACTCTTCGACGTCGAGGTGCAGCAGCTGCACGGGAGGGATCTGATGTGAAGCTGCTGGGTTCGCTGCGACGACGGTTCATCCACGCGCTCAGGGCACTTCTGCCCATCCTTCTGGTCGTCGTCCTCTTCCAGGCCGCGGTCTTCCGACAGGTCCCGGAGGGGGCCGGCTCCATCCTCATCGGGCTGTTGATCGTCGCCGCGGGGATCGCGCTCTTCCTCGAGGGACTGGAGCGCAGCGTCTTTCCGGTCGGGAAGTCGATCACCAACAAGCTGGTGAAGACGGCGTCGTTGTGGAAGCTTCTTCCCTTCTGCTTCTTCATCGGGTTCGCAGCGGTCATTGCCGAGCCGGCGCTGATCTCGGTCGCAGATCAGGCGGAGCTGGTCAGCGAGGGCCGGATCAACAGCATGACGCTGCGATTCGTGATCGCGCTGAGCGTGGGGCTTGTGATGGTGATCGGCGCGCTGCGCGTGTTCCTGGGCTGGGCCCTGCACAGAGTCCTGCTCATCGGCTACACCGTCGTCATCGGGCTGACCCTGATCTCACCGGAGGAGGTCGCCAGCCTGGCCTACGACTCCGGTGGGGTCACCACGAACATCGTCACGGTCCCGCTCATCGCGGCGATCGGCATCGGGATGGCTGCCTCTATCACCGGCAGGAGTCGCCTCGGAGACGGATTCGGTCTCGTGGCCCTGTGCGTGATGGTTCCGATGATCAGCGTCCAGCTCTACGGGATCGTGGTCTATCAGTTCGGAGATGCCGCGGCCGTCGTCTCGACTGACTCAGCGGATGAAGCGGCATGGTGGCTGGATCTGCTGGTGGGCCTGATGACCGTTGTTCGCGACGTGCTTCCGGTGATCGCCGTGGTGCTGTTCTTCCAGTTCGTGGTGCTGCGCAGGAGACTCGGAAATCCCATCGGGGTCACTGTCGGCTTCGCGATGGTCGTCCTCGGCCTCTACGGGTTCATCGTGGGGCTGCAGATCGGACTCCTGCCGATGGGCAGTCGGATGGCGGAGCAGCTCATCGAGACGGACCAGGTCCTGCTCATCGTCGCCTTCGGCGTGCTGATCGGGTTCGCCACGACCATGGCAGAGCCTGCGCTGATGGCCATCAGCGAGGAGGCACAGGAGATCTCCGAGAAGCGTCTGAGCGCGAACACGCTCAGGGTCCTGGTGGCCTGCGGCGTCGCGGTGGGCATCGGAGTAGGCGTGCTGCGGATCTTGACCGGGGGGTCATTCGTGGCGATCATCATCGGGCTGTACCTGCTCGCGCTGCTCCTGCTGCTGCTGGCGCCGAAGGACCTGGTTCCGCTCTCCTTCGACCTCGGTGGAGTCACCACCAGCGAGATCACCGTCCCGCTGATCACCGCTCTGGGAATCGGCCTGGCTACGGCGACGCCCGGCAGGGACATGCTCATGGACGGTTTCGGGCTCATCGCGTTCGCCTCGGTCGGTCCGGTCATCGCGGTCCTCGCCTATGCTTGCGTCGTGAGATTCGCCGCCACGGCGCAAGCTCGAAGATCCTCATCGACCGCCCCCAAGGAGACCTGATGCCGCACCGAGTCGTCTTCGTCGTGATCCCGGACGATCAGGAGGAGAGAGCCATCTCGTTGGTCGAGGACGCCGGAGCCACCGGCGTGACAGCACTGTCGGCCCGAGGCGTGGGCGCTCATCCGCACAAGACGTTCTTCGGGGTCCGCTTCACGGGCGCGCAGTCGGTGCTCATGATGGTCGTGCAGGAGGAAAAGGTGCAGCCCATCACGGACTCCCTGCATCAGGTCCTCTTCAAGCGCGGGGAGTCTCACGGCATCTGCTTCTCGGTCCCGGTGGATCAGATCTCGGTGCCGGGCCTCTCACACCACGAGTGAACACGAGGAGACCCGCGCGACTGAGGGAGACCCTCCTCCTCGAACCCCCAGCCCGGTAGGATCGCTCCAACGCCGCCACAATGAGGTGGCGGCGCCACGAAGTGAGGGAGACCGCAGTTATGTTCTCGAAGATCCTGGTCGCCAACCGCGGGGAGATCGCCATCCGCGCGTTCCGCGCCGGCGTCGAACTCGGCGCGCGCACCGTCGCCGTGTATCCGCATGAGGACCGCAACTCCTTCCACCGGCAGAAGGCCGACGAGGCCTACCGGATCGGCGAAGAGGGCCACGCCGTCCGCGCCTACCTGAACATCGAAGAGATCATCCGCGTCGCCAAGGACGCCGGCGTGGATGCCATCTACCCCGGCTACGGCTTCCTCTCCGAGAACCCTGACCTGGCCCGAGCCTGTGACGAGGCGGGCATCACCTTCATCGGTCCGCCTGCCGACGTCCTGGAATCCACCGGAGACAAGGTCAAGGCCCTGCGTGCCGCGAAGAAGGCCGGAGTCCCGGTGCTGCAGAGCTCCGAGCCCTCCAAGGACACCGAAGAGCTCATCAAGGCCGCCGAGGAGATCGGCTTCCCGATCTTCGTCAAGGCCGTCGCCGGCGGCGGCGGACGCGGCATGCGCCGGGTGGACAAGCGTGAAGACCTCGCCGAATCGCTGCGCTCGGCCATGCACGAGGCCGAGACCGCCTTCGGCAACCCCACCGTCTTCCTCGAACAGGCTGTCCTGCGTCCCCGCCACATCGAGGTCCAGATCCTGGCCGACGGCGAAGGCAACGTGGTCCACCTCTTCGAGCGCGACTGCTCGCTGCAGCGCCGCTACCAGAAGGTCGTGGAGATCGCCCCGGCCCCGCACCTGGACGAGGACATCCGCCAGGCGCTGCACCGCGACGCCGTCGCGTTCGCCAAGGCCATGAACTACCGCAACGCCGGCACGGTGGAGTTCCTCGTGGACACCGTCGGTGAGCGCGCCGGGCAGCACGTGTTCATCGAGATGAACCCGCGCATCCAGGTGGAGCACACCGTCACCGAAGAGATCACCGACATCGACCTGGTCTCCGCTCAGATGCGCATCGCCGCAGGGGAGACCCTCGAAGACCTCGACATCCGGCAGGAGGACCTGCGCGTGCGCGGCTCCGCCATGCAGTGCCGGATCACCACCGAGGACCCGGCCAACGAGTTCCGCCCGGACATCGGCACGGTCACCGTCTACCGCTCCGCCGGCGGCTCCGGCATCCGGCTCGACGGCGGCACCGTCTACGCCGGCGCCGAGATCAGCCCGCACTTCGACTCGATGCTGGTCAAGCTCACCGCCCGCGGCCGCAACCACCAGACCGCCATCGCCCGCGCCCGTCGCGCGCTCTCGGAATTCCGGATCCGCGGGGTCGCCACCAACATTCCGTTCCTGCTCAACGTGCTGGATTCGCCGGAGTTCCTCGCAGGGGACGTGGCCACCGACTTCATCGACGCCCACCCCGAGCTGGCCAAGATCAACCGCTCCCAGGACCGCGGCTCCAAGGCGCTGCAGTACCTGGCCGACATCACGGTGAACCAGCCCTACGGCCCCCGGGTCGAAGGCATCGACCCGCGCGACAAGCTCCCGCACTTCCCCGGCGACAAGCGCGACGAGCCGGACCGCAGTCCCTTCGACGGCCCCTCGGACCACCCCAAGCCCGACGGTTGGCGCCAGGTCCTCATCAGCGAGGGCCCCGAGGGCTTCGCCCGGAAGCTCCGCGAACAGACCGCGCTGGCGGTCACCGACACGACCTTCCGTGACGCGCACCAGTCGTTGCTGGCCACCCGGGTGCGCACCCGAGACCTGCTCGCCGCCGCGCCGGCGGTGGCCCATGTGACCCCGGGGCTGCTCTCGGTGGAGGCCTGGGGCGGTGCGACCTACGACGTCGCGCTGCGCTTCCTCTCCGAGGACCCGTGGGACCGGCTGCGTCTACTGCGTGCGGAGCTGCCGAACATTCCGATCCAGATGCTGCTGCGCGGGCGCAACACTGTGGGCTACACCCCCTACCCGCTGGAGGTCACCGATGCCTTCGTGGCCGAGGCCGCCGCGACCGGGGTGGACATCTTCCGGATCTTCGACGCGCTCAATGACGTGAACCAGATCGTCCCGGCCATCGAGGCGGTGCGCAAGACCGGCACCGCCGTGGCCGAGGCCGCCATCTGCTACACCGGCAACCTCACCGACCCGGATGAGGACCTCTACACCCTGGAGTACTACCTCGGCCTGGCGCAGCAGATGGTCGACGCCGGCGCGCACATCCTCGCAATCAAGGACATGGCCGGGCTCCTGCGTCCTTCCGCGGCGAAGACTCTGGTCACCGCTCTGCGTGAACGCTTCGAGGTGCCGGTGCACCTGCACACCCACGACACCGCCGGTGGACAGCTGGCCACGCTGCTGGCCGCCGCCGAGGCCGGGGTCGACGCCGTCGACGTCGCGGTGGCCTCGATGGCGGCGACCACCTCGCAGCCTCCGGCCTCGGCGCTGGTGGCGGCCCTGGAGCACACCGAGCGCGACACCGGGCTGGGCCTGGAAGCCGTGGCCTCCATGGAGCCCTACTGGGAGGCCGTGCGCTCGATCTACACGCCCTTCGAATCAGGGCTGACCAGCCCCACCGGCCGGGTCTACCGGCACGAGATCCCGGGTGGTCAGCTCTCGAACCTGCGCCAGCAGGCCATCGCGCTGGGCCTGGGGGAGCGGTTCGAGAACATCGAGGACATGTACCACGCAGCCGACACCATGCTGGGCCGGCTGGTGAAGGTCACCCCGTCATCGAAGGTGGTCGGGGACCTGGCGCTGCAGCTGGTCGGCATGGACGTCGACCCCAAGGAGTTCGAGGCGAACCCGCAGAGCTTCGACCTGCCGGATTCGGTGATCCAGTTCCTCGCCGGACAGCTCGGAGACCCGCCAGGCGGGTGGCCCGAGCCGTTCCGGTCCAAGGCGCTGGAAGGTCGCACGGTCAAGCCGCTGGATCAGGATCTCACCGAGGAGGACTCCGCAGCGTTGCGCTCCGAGGACGCCGCCGTGCGGCGTCGCACGCTGAACCGGCTGCTCTTCCCCGGCCCGACCAAGGACTTCGAGGCCGCCCGGGACAAGTACGGCGACGTCCAGGTGCTGCACACCCGGGACTTCCTCTACGGAATGCGCACCGGCTACGAACACGTCATCTCGCTGGGCAGAGGTGTGCGGCTGCTGGTCACGCTGCAGACCGTCTCAGACCCTGACCCCAAGGGTGTGCGGACCGTGATGTGCACGCTCAACGGGCAGGCCCGCCAGGTCGGCGCCCGGGATGACTCCGTGGAAGCCACCGTGGCGGTCGCCGAGAAGGCCGACGCCTCCAAGTCGGGCCATGTCGCCGCACCCTTCGCCGGAGCGGTCACGCTCACGGTCGAGGAGGGTGACACCGTGGAGGCCGGACAGAACGTGGCCACCATCGAGGCGATGAAGATGGAGGCCGGGATCACCACCCAGGTGGCGGGCACCGTGACCCGAGCGGTGATCAGCGGGGTGCAGCAGGTCGACGGCGGAGATCTGCTCGTCGTCGTCGAATAGTCAGCACGCGAGCACCTCACCCGCTGCTCGACGCCGCCGACCGCGCAGCGTCACCTGAGCCACCTCCGGGCCTACAGGTGACGCTGCGCGTGCCGCGTCTCCGCGTCCCGCGCGAAGCGAGCCGAGATGTGGGGGAGTCGACAGTCGCATCTCGCACGTCCACCCAAGCCTGGGAATCTGCTACAAATTAGAAATACTCGAGCGCAGTACAGTGTCTTCGTCAGATGTCTTCGACGCAGGGATCAACACCTGCCGGTGAAGGCCGAGGTTATGCCCGAACGGTGCAGCGTTTCGTGCCATGTGGCGCGGCGCAGCGTCTAGGTACGGCGGGAACGATAGCGAGAAGACGTGAAGAACAAGACTCAGCAGGGGCGCAGCCGCACCCAGCCCGGCTGGATCCGGATCCTGATCCCCGCGATTCTGGTGCTGGTCTGGCTCGGGGTGACCGCCGTGGGCGGTCAGACCTTCGGGAAGGTCAGCGAGGTCACCACCAATGATCAGACCACCTTCCTTCCCGCCGACGCGGAGTCCACCGAGGCGCTCGAACTCAGCCAGGGCTTCTCCGACGATGACTCCGTCCCGGCGACCCTCATCGGTGAACCCGCCGGCGGTGAGGTCGATGAGCAGGCGCTCGTCTCCCTGGAGGCTCTGGTGGGTGAGATCAACGAGCTCGGCGGCGTCGACCGCTCCCTGCCCCCGCAGGTCTCCCAAGATGGGGAGGCCTTCCAGGTGCTGGTCCTCATGGAAGAGGCCGCGGTCGAGGACGGTGCTGTCGAAGAGCTGCGCAACCTCGTCGATTCCGAGCTCACGGAAGATGAGTGGACCACCCACGTCACCGGACCGGCGGCGCTCTCCGATGACTTCGCCAACGCCTTCGCCGGGATCGACGGGCTGCTCCTGCTGGTCGCCGTGATCACGGTCTTCGTCATCCTGGTGGTGGTCTACCGCTCGGTGCTGCTGCCCTTCCTGGTGCTGCTCTCCTCCATCGCCGCGCTCTCCAGCGCCATCACCGTGATCTTCCAGATGGCCAAGTGGGAGTGGATCACGCTCAACGGCCAGGCCCAGGGCATCCTCTCGATCCTGGTCATCGGCGCCGCCACCGACTACTCGCTGCTGCTGGTCGCCCGCTACCGCGAAGAGCTGCTCGCCCGAGAGAACCGCTTCGATGCGCTCTGGGAAGCCTGGCGCCGCTCCACCCCTGCGATCCTCGCCTCCGGCGGCACCGTGGCCGCCGCGCTGCTCTGCCTGCTCTTCTCCGATCTGAACTCCAACCGGGCACTGGGCCCCGTGGCCAGCACCGGCATCGTCTTCGCGATGCTCGCCACGCTGACCTTCCTGCCCGCGATGCTCGCGCTCTTCGGCCGCCCGGTCTTCTGGCCCAAGGTCCCGCATGCGCCCAAGCCCGCCGTGGAGGAGGCCCTGGCCGCGAACCCAGACCTGGAGACGCGCCGCACGAAGCACACCTCGCGGCGTCGGACCCTCTGGGCCGTGGTCGCGGAGAAGGTCCGCGCCCGTCCCCGGTTCATCTGGCTCGTGGTCACCGGCCTGCTGCTCATCGCCTCGGTGGGCGTGCTGGATCTGCGCGCCGAGGGCGTCCCGCAGTCGGAACAGGTGCTGGGCCAGACCGACGCCAAAGATGGCCAGGCGATGCTCGAGGAGCATTTCGATGCCGGCACCGGCGCCCCCGCGAACGTCTTCGTGCCTGCGGATGAGCTTGCCGCGGCACTCGAGATCGTCGATGCCCGCGACGGCGTAGGCGAGGTCTACGCGGTGGCCGAGAACGGCGCACCGGCCCAGGGACCTGAGGATGCCAATGAGGTCGACGGCTACAACCAGCTCTCGGTCACGCTGACCGACTCCGGGGACTCCCTGGAGGCTGAGCGCACCATCGGGGAGCTCCGCGAGGAGCTCAACGCGCTCGACGGCGAAGCGCTGGTCGGCGGCACCACCGCCACCCAGCTGGACACCAACGAGACTGCCCAGCGTGACCTGATCACGATCATCCCGATCGTGCTGCTGGTCATCCTGGCCTTCCTGATCGTGCTGCTGCGCTCGGTGACTGCCCCGCTGATCCTGCTGGTCACCACGGTGCTCTCCTACACCGCAGCACTGGGCATCTCCGCGCTGGTGTTCAACTACATCTTCGGATTCCCAGGAGCCGACCCGACGGTGCCGCTGTTCGGCTTCGTCTTCCTCACCGCCCTGGGGGTGGACTACAACATCTTCCTGGCCACCCGAGCCCGGGAGGAGACCATCCGCCGCGGGCCGAAGGAGGGGCTGCTCTACTCACTGGTCATCACCGGCGGAGTCATCACCAGCGCCGGCATCGTGCTGGCCGCGACCTTCGCCGCTCTGGGCGTGCTGCCGCTGATGTTCATGGTGCAGCTGGCCTTCCTGGTCGCCCTGGGCGTGCTGATCGACACCTTCATCGTGCGTACCCTGCAGGTCCCGGCGATCGGCGTGGACCTCGGTCACCGGTTCTGGTGGCCCTCGAAGATCGGCAGAGGCGACCGCTGGAGCAACGACCCTGTGACCACGTCGGGACCTGAAGATTCTGCAGATCGAGCGAAAGATTCCTCGGCTCTGGCGGCTCAACCCCGATAGGATGACGGCAGCGCACCAATGACGTTGCCGTCTCTGACTTATGCAATAAGGAGCTCACACGTGGCTATCGCAACCCCGGACAAGTACAACCAGATGATCGATTCCGCGAAGGCTGGCGGCTACGCCTACCCCGCGGTGAACGTCACCAGCTCGCAGACCCTGAACGCCGCCATCCGCGGCTTCGCCGAGGCCGAGTCTGACGGCATCATCCAGGTCTCCACCGGCGGTGCCGCGTACTGGTCCGGCGCCAGCGTCAAGGACATGGTGGTCGGCTCCCTGGGCTTCGCCGCCTTCGCCAAGCAGGTCGCCAAGAGCTGCGGCGTCAACATCGCGCTGCACACCGACCACTGCCCCAAGGACAAGCTCGACGGGTTCGTGCTGCCGCTGCTCGAAGCCTCCGAGGCCGAGGTCAAGGCCGGACGCGACCCGATCTTCAACTCCCACATGTGGGACGGCTCCGCAGAGACGCTCGAGGAGAACCTGCGCATCGCCGCCGAGCTGCTTCCCCGCAGCGCGGCCGCCAAGCAGATCCTCGAGGTAGAGATCGGGACCGTCGGCGGCGAAGAGGACGGTGTGGAGAACGCGATCAATGAGAAGCTCTACACCACCATCGAAGACGCCACCGCGACCATCGAGGCGCTCGGCCTGGGCGAGCACGGCCGCTACATGACCGCGCTGACCTTCGGCAACGTCCACGGCGTGTACAAGCCCGGCGGCGTGAAGCTGCGCCCGGAGATCCTCAAGGCGATCCAGGAGGAGGCCGCCGTGAAGTACGGCAAGGCGGCACCCTTCGACCTGGTCTTCCACGGCGGTTCCGGCTCCTCCGAGCAGGAGATCTCCGACGCGGTCTCCTACGGCGTGATCAAGATGAACATCGACACCGACACCCAGTACGCCTTCACCCGCCCGGTGGCCGGTCACATGCTCGCCAACTACGACGGCGTGCTGAAGATCGACGGCGAGGTCGGGAACAAGAAGACCTACGACCCGCGCGTCTGGGGCGCCAAGGCCGAAGAGTCCATGGCCGCCCGCATCGTGGAGGCCTCCCAGCGCCTCGGCTCCGCCGGCAAGTCCATCAAGTAATACTTCTCGCTCAGCGTCCCGCGCCGAGCAACGACGACGACGGTGGCCGTCCCTTCTCGGCGAAGCGGCGGCCGCCGTCGTCGTTCCCAGCCGACCGGGCCGCTGACTGATCCCGAGCGTGGGAATGGCCGCGCCCTCGGTAGGGTTGAGCCTTGGGAAATCGTCTTCAACGGCCGCCGTCTCAGGCGGCCGGACGTCCCCAACAGGTCGGAGAACCTCATGAACATGTCCACGATCGCGCTGCGCACCGTCCCCGGTGCCTTCATCCTCAACGCCGGGATCGGCAAGCTCGGCCTTGATGCCGATTCCGCCGCCGGCATGCAGGGCATGGCCGCCACCGGCGTGCCCGCAGTCAAGCAGCTCTCGCCGGAGCAGTTCGGCAAGGCTCTGGCATGGGGAGAGATCGCCCTCGGCGGCGCGCTGCTGGCACCCTTCGTGAGCAACCGGGTCGCAGGTCTCGCACTCGGCACCTTCACCGCAGGCATGCTCAGCATGTATTTCCGCAATGACGGCATGACCCAGTCCGACGGCGTCCGCCCGACCCAGGACGGCACTCCGCTGGCAAAGGACGCCTGGCTCGCTGCGATCGCCATCGCCCTCGTCGACTCCGGCAAGAAGTCCAGCCGCAAGAAGAAGTGATCCGCGCAGCCACATCAGGCGGCGGCCCGCTGGAGTCCACGCGGGCCGTCGCCGGGCTCCGGCCGAGATCTTCACGTCGAGAGGGCCGCACAGCCCGTGCGGGAGCGGCTTTGGATGCGAATCCCGGTGAGGAATCTTGGCAGTAGGATGTGGCCATGAGCATCGTTGGTCAAAATTTGATGGAGCCGGAGCCCACGCTGCTTCCGGCTGAACCCGAAGTCTCCGAATCGCTGGCCACCGGCGAGGAGCCCGTGGATCTCGCGGCGAAACACCCGGAGTCCTCCCTGGTCTGGGCGCTGCTCGCAGAGGACGCGCTGGACCAGGGATACACCGTGGAGGGCTACGCGTACGCCCGGGTCGGCTACCACCGCGGCCTCGACGTGCTGCGCCGCTCCGGCTGGCGCGGTGCCGGCCCTGTGCCGTGGAGCCACGAGCCCAACCGCGGCTTCCTGCGTTCCCTGGGCGCGCTGGGCCAGGCTGCGGCCGCCATCGGCGAGACCGCCGAGGTTGAACGCATCACCAAGCTGCTGCGCGACTGCGACGCTTCCGCACCCGAGGCGATCAGCCGCCTGCGCTGAGCCCTGAGCTGTCAAAGCCGAAGGGTTCTTCTGAGAATGGCTAAGCTCTACTTCCGCTATGGCGCGATGAACTCGGGCAAGTCGACCGGGCTGCTGCAGGCCGCGTTCAACTATGAGGAGCGCGGTCAGCGGGTTCTGCTGGCGAAGCCCCAGGTAGACACCAAGGGCGAGGACGAGATCGTCTCCCGTCTCGGCGTGACCCGCAACGTGGACTTCCTGATCCCGCCGCAGGCTCCGCTGCGCGACCTGGTGGCACAGCATGCGGCGGGGACCACGCCGGGAACGTTGCTCGATGACATGGAAGCGGAGTCAGGGGCGCTGAACCGGCAGATCAAACCCGTGGCCTGTCTGCTCGTGGATGAGGCCCAGTTCCTCACCCCGGCGCAGGTGGAGGACCTGCTGCGCATCGCCGTGCTCGATGACGTTCCGGTGCTCGCCTACGGCATCCGCACGGATTTCCGGACGATGGCGTTCCCCGGGTCGGCGCGGCTGATGGACCTCGCCCATGCACTCGAGGAGCTCAAGACCATCTGCCGCTGCGGGCGCAAGGCGGTGTTCAACACCCGACGCGCCGGTGACGCGATCATCTTCGACGGTGATCAGGTCGCGATCGACGGCACCGACATCTGGTACGAATCCCTCTGCGCCGCCTGCTATCTCGAGGCTTCGGGCGGTCGACTGGGCTGACTGTGTCAGGACCAATCCTGGTTTCGGTCGACGTTGGTAGGATCTACAAGGACGCCTTTGCGGTTGCGGGTGCTCCCAGACCAGCTCAGCTCGGGAAAGGACTGCCATGCCAGCCATTGTGATCGTCGGAGCCCAGTGGGGCGACGAAGGTAAGGGCAAAGCCACGGACCTGCTCGGTTCCCGGGTCGACTACGTGGTGAAGCCCAATGGCGGCAACAACGCAGGTCACACCGTCGTCGTCGGCGGCGAGAAGTTCGAGCTCAAGCTCCTTCCGGCCGGGATACTGTCCCCGAACGCCGTGCCGGTGATCGGAAACGGCGTCGTCGTGAACCTGGAGGCGCTCTTCCACGAGATCGATGGCCTCGAGGCGCGCGGCGCCGACACCTCGAAGCTGAAGATCTCGGCCAATGCGCACCTCGTCGCGCCCTATCACCAGACCATGGACAAGGTCACCGAGCGGTTCCTCGGAAAGCGCGCCATCGGCACCACCGGTCGCGGCATCGGTCCCACGTACATGGACAAGGTCGCCCGCCTCGGCATTCGGGTCCAGGACATCTTTGACGAGTCGATCCTGCGGCAGAAGATCGAAGGGGCGCTGCGGCAGAAGAACGAGCTCCTGGTCAAGCTCTACAACCGCCGAGCCATCGCGGTCGATGAGATCGCCGAGTACTTCCTGGACTTCGCCGAGCGACTGCGGCCCATGGTCGTGGACACCACCATCCTGCTCAACGACGCGCTGGACCGCGGCGAAGTGGTGCTGATGGAGGGTGGTCAGGCGACCTACCTCGACGTCGACCACGGCACCTACCCGTTCGTGACCTCCTCCAACCCGACCGCGGGCGGCGCGTCCGTCGGGTCCGGCATCGGGCCGACCCGGATCACGCGCTCCATCGGCATCGTCAAGGCTTACACCACACGCGTCGGTGCCGGCCCGTTCCCGACCGAGCTCTTCGACGAGTGGGGCGAGTACCTGCAGAAGACCGGCGGCGAGTTCGGCGTCAACACCGGACGCCCGCGGCGCTGCGGCTGGTACGACGCGGTGATGGCGCGCTACGCCTCCCGCATCAACGGCTTCACCGACTTCTTCCTGACCAAGCTCGACGTGCTCACCGGCATCGAAGAGATCCCGGTCTGCGTGGCCTACGAGGTCGACGGCGTCCGTCAGGACGAGATGCCGATGACCCAGACCGAGTTCCACCACGCGAAGCCGGTCTTCGAGAACTACCCCGGCTGGACCGAGGACATCTCCGGCGCCCGCACGCTGGAGGACCTCCCGGAGAACGCACGGAACTACGTGCTCGCGCTGGAGAAGCTCAGCGGCTGCCGGATCTCGGGCGTGGGCGTGGGGCCTGGCCGCGACCAGGTGATCGCGATCCACGACCTCATCGAGGACTGAGCAAGACCGGTCAGCATCACTCCACTGAGGTATGGCGCGGCCGGTGCCGTGGAGGCGGTGAGGCGGGAGCAGGGGAAGGCGCAGCGGAGCTGCGCGGTCGATCTTCTTCTCGGGGCCAGAAGGTCCAGCCCACGCCAGCCGCCGCCACGACCGTGATCAGACCCAGCAGGTAGGGGTTGTTGAGCTGGTTGACCGCGTTGGCGATGTGCGGGATGTGGAACAGCGAGAGTCGCGCTTCGGTGATCGTGTACGGGTGAGGATCCTCCGTCTCGTTGGCGTCTCCCTGCATGCGGATGACGCGCTCAGCGGACCCGGCTCCGGGTTCGATGCTCGTCACACGGTGCGTCACTGGAAGCTGGTCGTCTCGGTCGACCGTCAGGATGTCGCCGACCTCCACCTCCTCGGCTGAGATCTCCTGGACGACGGCGACAGCTCCGGTGGGGATCGTCGGTTCCATCGACCCGGTGCGGAACATGATCAGTGAGATGTTCATGGCCCACCCGAGGACGACCAGCAGGATCGAGATTCCGCCGAGGACCGCAGCCAGCCACAGGAAGAGTTCGCCCAGAAGGTGGAGGGCGCGTTTCATGAAGCGCTGGACGCCCATCAGCAGTTGGGCTGCAGGTTGGCGCCCGCGGATCGACCGGGCAGCTGGACGCGAACGATGCCCCGATGGACCGGTGCATCGGCGCGAATGAGGTCGAACTCATCGTTTTGGGAAAGTCTGTAGGAGAACCGATGCCCGGAATCATCCAGGGCAGTCACCTCGCCGCCCTGCCAGCGGAGGGTCGCGTCGTCCAGGAACTCGGGGCAGACGATCTGGGACAGATCTATGGTGATCGCCCAGGGAATGTACGTCTCCACTGGAGTCTGCACGTCTGCGCTGATGCCAAGTGACCATCCGCCATCATTGCTCAAGTCCCAGGTGAACAGCGCTGTGTCAACCTCGGGGTATGGCACGGAATCGCGCAGCGTGCAGAAGCGGATTGCCATATCGGCCCCGGGCTCAATGGTGCGAGTGTCACCGAGCCAAGACTGCCGAGCGTCAGATCTGAAGTCTTGCCCGCGAATGCTCCAGATCGATGAGGTTGTATCGAAATCGCCGGTGAAGGCCCCCTGTCGAGGGTTTCCCTGGGTCTGGAAGCGTGGTTCCCCCGATGTGGCGTAGGGAGTCCAGCCCCAGAGCGGTGCCTGAGATGTGTCGAACTCCAGCTCCCATTCCACGGGCTCTTCAGAGGAGTTGCTGATTGTGAAGTCGTGGCAGAAGTCGAGTGTGCGTCCTCCGAGGGGGGTCACCGAGGTGGTCTGGAAGGTCAGCCCCATTGCGGCGAGGTCATTCTTGGGTTGCAGGGCGGGGAGTGTGTTGATCTCGTCGACGCGGGCTTGATCCACCTCGGCGCCACCGTCTGCGATGGGAACGTCGGGGGTCTCTGGTTCGCCCTCATCTGGGTCTTCTGGGTTTGGGGAGGAGTCGGGGTCTTCGGGGTCTCGGGGGTCTTCGGGTTCCGACGGATCAGCAGGGTCTTCGGTCTCGGAGGGATCCTCTGGCTCGGTGGGCGCGTCAGATTCCGGGGGCTCCTCCGTCTCCTCAGGCTCAGGAGCTTCATAGCGCAGCTCTGCCGCCGCATATTCGGAGTCGGTCCAGGACGCTTCGGTGAGCTCGGCCGGATGGTGCACGGAGGCCAGAGCCAGCGCGGCCACGCCGAGGATCGCGGCCCAGGCGCTGAGCATGCGGGGGTTCGATGTCATTGGTTGCTGCCAGTTCCATTCGCGGTTCCTGCCAGCTCCCACGAGGCCTCCACTGAGGTCGCGTCGGGGCTGGGGCTGATCTCGGGCGGCAGAGTGATGGCGAAGCAGAAGTCGACCTGGTCGGACCCCTGTGCCTGAAGTGCCTGTTCACTGCCCGGACCGCCGCCATCGGCCAAGGATGACCCGAGCGGGACGACCGCAGTCTCACTGGCTGTGAAGCTGTCGGCATTGCAGGAAGGGGGGCCGGCCGGACTCGGGGGGAGCCGCTGGACTCCGTAGGTCAGGTGCGCGCCCAGTCCCGTGATGTTGTCCGGGTGAGCCAGCAGGGCGACTGCGCCGCCGACCGAACCCTCATCAGTGCTCACGCTCAGCAGGGCGTAGACCGGAGATCCAGGGATCATGTCCACTTCTGCGGCATCGATGAACAGTGGAGCCGGGGCATCGGGGCTGTACTGAGAGAAGTCTTCACCATTGGTCGAACTGGTCAGTACGAACTCCCCCGCGGTCAGCGTGCCGGTGGCATCCTGTTGATCAGTCCAGGATGCCACCGTGGCGAACGCGCCCAGACCCAGAACGCTGCCGCTCGCCAGCAGGGCTCGCAGCTTCGCGAGACGCCTGCCACGTGGGAAACATGCGCGGTCATGCGTGGGGCCAGCGGCGGACATCTTCATTGACTGAGCTTATCGGGGCTCAGGTCAGTCTTCGACGGACTCGGTCTGCACCTTCCATGTGGCGGAAGCCTTCGCTTTGGGCTCCAGGATGTTCTCGTCAGCGGCGGTCACCTGGAAGCAGAGCTGAACGGAGGTGCCTGCGGTGTCGGACTCGCCGTTGACCAGACGGATTTGCTCATCCTTGCTAAGCGCGCCCTCGAGCTCTCCGAGGTGGGCTCCAGTCGCGATGACGTTGCCGGAATTGCTTCCTGCGGCGCAGGTGCCACCGGTCACTTCCAATACCCGGACATCGACGAAGTTCTCAACCTGGCCAGTGCCCACAGATGTGATGCCGGTGATCATGCCGTCAATTGTGGTTTCCTCATCAGTGCGAAGCCAGAGGGGGGCCGCAAACTTGTCGCCCGGGGCCGCGTTGGCCGCCGAGAACTGCAGCTGTGCGGGTTCGCCTTCGGGGTGCTCTGCAAAACCGTTGCCGTCTTCGGAGCTCTCTACGTTGTATGACCCGGCGCCGAACAGGCCTTGGGCGAATTCTGAGTCGTTCCAGGTCGCGAGGGTGGCCACGGCGCCGATGCCGAGGACGGTGCCTGCGGCGACGACGGCTTTGATCTTGCGGCGGCGTGAGTGAGCGCGGGTCTGGGATTCGAAGGTTTCTGGGCGTGAGACAGGGGGTGTTGCAGTCATGGATGATCTCCTGGGCGCAGGCATGCTGTACCGGATGAATCCACGGCACAGTGGACGGGAAAGTAAACGGACAAGGGTGGAGCGAAGTACTCGCGCATTCGCTGCTGGTGACAGATCCAAGCGGTGCAAGACGCTTAGACGTTCTAACTAAAACACAATCAAGTGCAGTATTCAAGGTTTTGAGGAAAATTACAGGTAACCGCAACGCGGTGTAGTGATATGACTCACAAGAGCTGCTGGCCATTCCGACTAGATCTCCCGCGCGGTAATGCGTACACGCGTCCGCATAAGGATGAAACCAGGTGGGGCGCAAGGGGGATTCTGGGTGATTGTCCGCAGTCTTCCGAAGAAAGTCTGGTGACTCGTCGAATCGTGCGCTCTCGAGGGTGTGATACGCACCAGTAACTTGTTGCTTATTTCAAGTATCTTCTAGTAGAAAGACTAGATTTTTGGCGCGGTAACTGGGACTGATATCAGTGAAGCGGATGGCCATATGTCGACGTTTCTCAGATTCCATGATCTATGCAATTCCATCAATGATCTATTTTCTCAGGCGACCAGAAGGTCTTTAGTAGCTGGGCATAGTGTCTAGATGTCGCGTGGTTGCATCGGGGCGACACCGTCGAGCATCGCGTGTAGGCCTTCAGGTGAGGCAGAAGAATGAGGCCCCGGCCTTCAGCGTCATCGGGGCCCGGGAAGATCCGCGAAGCAGAGGAAGACATCTCTCGCCAGCTGGGTGACCCCATCGCGGCCTTTGCCGATCTTTCCACTGCCGTGACAGTGTCCCCGGATGCGAGGATGCCGGGGTCTTTGTCGCGAACCTGACCTGGGCCTTGATTTCGATCAGTCGGAGCCAGTGCGACGACGCCGAGCCCATGATTGCCGAGATCACCGCCGTGCGCCGGGAATCCGGAGTGCTGGTCTCGGCCGGGCAAGAGCGATTCCATGCCTGGAGGCCATCGTGGAGCCGGGTCATAAGCAGGTCGTGAAGCACCTGTTGCGTCTTCGAGGCGAGTCCGGGGCGTGGTGGAACGTTGGAGCAGATTTGATGCTGCTCGTGGTGCGGGCCGCGCACTCAGCCGATCCATTCCGCGCAGCACGTCTCGGATTTCGGCGCCCACCGCGTATTTCGGGCGTTCAATTTCCTTGCCCTGGGAACCTTGGATCTCACGCGCGCAGGAGACGGCTCCGCTCCGACCCTCAGCGGTGAAATCCGTGGAGACGCCCCCGCAGGAAGCTTGCGCCGAGGTCGCTGTCGATGGGGCAGGAGTCTTGGAGGGGCTCTCGGCGTGAGAGCGCCAGGCCGCCGTGCTCATCACTGACGGCTGGACAAACAAGGAGATCATCGAGGCGCTGGGGGTTGTCCTTGCGCACCGTAGATTTCCATGTGCGCAATGCGATGACGAAGGTCTACGTCTCGTCCCGCTACGAGATTCGGCACCGACTGCGTGATGCCTCACCCGGCACGCGGCCGCTCGCGGCGGGCCCTGCGGGGAGCCTGCTGCCCCGCGCTCACGGGCAGCGCTTCTCTTGCAGCTCATTCATCTCTGCGGGGTCAAGACAAAACAGGTCGCCAGGCCGTGGACGAACCTGTCAAATCGTGACTGACCTTGGCTTCTCCCGCGAAAAACCCTTCTCGATTCGCATTCTGCACCGTAATCTAAGTCTGTAGCCGTCGTTTCTCTACAAGAGCAGGTTTCTCAATGGAGCTCCAGCAATATGTCCGAGTCCTCAAGCGAGGATGGCTGACCCTGGTCCTGGCCGTGGTCGTGACCGTCGGTGCCGCGGCCGCGCTGGTCGCGCTGCTGCCGGCGACCTACGAGGCGGAGACGCGCATCTACGTCGCGGTGGAGGATGCTGAGGCCTACGACCTGAGCCAGCGGTCGATCTACAGCCAGGAACTCGTAAGGAGCTTCGTCGAGCTCGCCCGGAGCTCAGCCGTTCTTGGACCTGTGGTGGAGGACCTGGAGCTTGAGGACACCCCGCGAGAGCTCGCCGAACAGATCACGGTGGCCGCGCAGACCGGCACGGTGATCCTGGAGGTCACCGTCGCCGACGAGGATCCTCAGCGGGCCGCCGCAATCGCGACGTCGATGACTGCTGCGCTCGATGATGTGGTCCAGGGTCTCACGACATCGACGGAGGGTGACGGAAACGTCACGTTGACCGCCGTGGAAGAACCTTTCGTCCCGGATGCTCCCAGCTTTCCGCAGCCGATCAGCATCCTGGGACTCGGACTGCTGGCCGGCTTCGCCATCGGGATCGTGATTCTGGCGCTGCGCGAAGTCCTCGACACGAAGGTCCGCAGCGAGCAGGACATCACGGAGGTCACCGATCAGGCAGTGCTGGGAGGCGTGCAGTTCGACCGGGAGCTGCAGAAGGGTCGGCTCATAGCCCAGGCAGATGTGGGCAGTCCGCTGACCGAATCCTTCAGCACGCTCGGGACCAATCTGCAGTTCCTGGCCGTGGGACAGTCGGCGCGCAGCTTCGTCGTCACCTCCTCGATCGAGGCGGAGGGGAAGTCATCGGTAGCGGTCAACCTCGCCATCAGCCTGCGCGCCGCAGGCCACCGGGTTCTGCTGGTCGATGCAGATCTGCGCAGGCCCATGGCCGCCCAGATGCTCGGACTCGAGGGCGCGGTGGGACTCACCGATGTGCTCAGCGGACGCGTGGAGCTGCCCGACGTCATCCAATTCTGGGGACCCGATAACCTGGAGATGCTGCCTGCCGGGACGGTGCCTCCGAACCCCATCGAGCTCCTTGGCTCCGAGGCCATGGAAGAGCTGGTCGCGGCGCTTCAGCGTGAGTACGAGATCATCATCTTCGACGCCCCGCCGCTGCTGCCGGTCAGCGACGCCCGCGTGCTGGGCGCCCTGTGTTCCGGAGTGCTTCTGGTGGTGGCGGTTGGCAGGGTGCACAAGCCGCAGCTGCAGAAGGCCATCGAGGCGATGCGCATAGTGGACGTGACGCTGTTCGGAGTGGTGCCCACAATGCTGCCCCCGAAGGCAGTCGACGGCTACAGCACTCCATACCGTCAGCAGGTGGGGGTGGTTCCGCGATGATGCCGGTCCGTGACGACCCGTTCAGGGTCCTGGTGGTCTGCACCGGGAACATCTGCCGCTCGCCCCAGACTGCGCAGCTGTTGCAGGCCGCGGTTGCGCAGGCCGGGGAGTCCTGGCGCTCGGCGGTGGTGATCGCCAGTGCGGGGACCCGAGCCTTGGAAGGAGCCCCCATGGATGAGCAGGCGGCAGCGCTCTCCGTGAGACTGGGAGCCGATGCCACCGGCCACACAGCCAGGCAGCTCACCCCGACCATGGTCGAGGAAGCCGATCTCGTCCTGGGCATGGCGCGTGAACACCGCAGTGAGGTGGTTCGCGCTGCACCACGGGCGTCACGCAAGGCATTCCTGCTGACCGAGTTTGCCGACCTTCTCGAAGGTGTCGAGCGGGCGTCGGCTCATCGGTTCCAGCCGCTGCCCTCACCTCGCTCGGGTCTCGCGTCGCCGCTGCTGCCGGACCAGCTGCGCCAGGGAGTCGAGCGTGCGGCTGCCCAGCGCGGGATGATTCCACCCCGTGATCCGGACACCATGGACGTGCTCGACCCCTACGGGCATGCCCCGAAGGTCTACCGAGCGTCCGCCGAACAGGTCCAGGAGTCGCTGGCGCGCATCCACGGATCGGTGCGGAAGCTCGCGCAGGGAGTGCCTTGGTGAGGTCGCTGCGGACCTGGTTCTTCTATGTCTACATCGCCTGCACCCTCGGGGCGAATGCCGTCATCCTGATCTCGTACGACCCCGCCGGTGGCGTCGTGGACAACTCGATCTTCTCCGCAAGCTGGGTCCTGCTTCACCTGATCTCGGTGCTGGTCCTGCTGACCTCACGGTCACTGAGCCCGGTGCCGATCACGATCGCCGTGAGTATCGGGGGACTCGTGGTCCTCAGCGCCGCCTGGTCCGTCTCTCCAACGGATTCACTGGTCTATGGAGTCATGGCCGCCGGAAACATCCTCGTCGCGTGCATGCTGGCCGCCGAATACTCATTGCAGCAGATTGCCCGGGTGTTCCTCCGAGTGCTGACCGTGCTGGTGCTGGCAGGCATGGCCTTCGCTCTCGTCGGCGTTGACCAGGTGCTGTACATCGATCCGCATGGCCGCGCTAACCTCCTCGGCGGAGATCCGATCCGCGGCTTCTTCCAGCACAACATCATGGCCGGCTTCTACGGGGCCACCGGCGCTGTCCTGGCCATGACGCTGCTGCGCGGTCTTCGCCGGGTGCTGGTGCTCGCGGCGTTCATCCTCTTCGTCCTCTGGGCCGGCTCCGCCACGGGGGTCCTGCTCGCGGGCGCCGCAGTGATCATCGTGCCGCTTGCCCAGCTGTTGGTCCCGCGCATCCCGCTGGGAGGCCTGCTCGCCGTCCTGGTGCCGGTGGGCGTGGCCGCTGGGGCGGTGCTGAACCAGGTCTGGGTGCCTCTGCTGGAGGCGATCGGGCGCGATCCGACGCTGACCGGACGCACGGTGCTCTGGGAATGGGGCTACCGCGCGATCGCCGAACGGCCGGTGACGGGGTGGGGCTTCACCGGCTACTTCCACTCGCCTGAGGGTGAAGTTCCCAGCCTGTATGTGCCGCAGTTCGACGACTACGCCATCGCGCACTTCCACAACTCCTATATCCAGACCGGCGTCGACCTGGGTCTGCTGGGCCTGCTGCTGCTGATCCTGGTGCTGGGCTGCACCACCGGCTGGGCGTATCTCTACGCCCGCAGCACAGACACGCGCACCGGTGTGGGACTGCTGATGGTGATGGTCATCTTCCTGATCGCGTCACCCACAGAGTTCCTCTTCATCAACTACAACCACTTCGGCAGCTTCGCGCTGTTCGCGCTGTTCTTCGGGCTGCTGCAGCACCGACGGACGAGGGCGCGGCACCCGGAGACGGAGTCCCTCAGTGCCGCGCCCTCGAAGCGTGTCTCACTCAGCGGTCGATGATCTGCCGCTTCGCAGAGATGACACCGGTGTTGAAGCCGGCGAGGTGAAGGTTGCCGTGGAAGCGGCCGTGCTCGATCTTCAGGCACCGGTTCTGCACCGCGTTGAGCCCGGCGTCCTGGGCCAGCTGCATGGCCTGCTCAGTCTCGATGCCGAGCTGGGCCCAGATGGTCTTGGCGCCGATCTCGGCAGCCTCCTGGGCGATGTCGGGAACATCCTCGGCTCGGCGGAAGATGTCCACGATGTCGGGGACCTCGGGGAGATCCTTCAGTGAGGCGTAGACCGGCTGGCCGAGCACCTCTTTGAGTCGCGGATTCACGAAGTAGACCGTGTAGCTCGAGGAGCTCAGCAGGTAGGTCGCCACGAAGTAGCTGGCCCGGGCTGGCTTGTCCGACATGCCCACGATCGCCACCGACTTGGCGCTGCGCAGCAGCTGCAGCCGGCGGGAGGGCGACGGCGCTTCCCAGCGGCCGTGGGGATGTTCGGCCGTGGCCTCGTCGTGGTGCTGCAGGGTCTGCTCGCTCATCACTTGTCTCCTTCGACTGCGGTGCTCAGCGCCTGGTCCAGGTCCCAGATGATGTCATCGACGTCTTCGATGCCGACCGAGATGCGGATCAGGTCCTCCGGGATCCCGGCTGCGGCCATCTGCTCCGGGGAAAGCTGCTGGTGGGTGGTTGATCCTGGGTGCAGGATCAAGGTGCGCACATCCCCCACATTAGCCAGGTGGCTGGCCAGCTGCAGGGACTCGATGAAGCGGGCGCCGGTCGCCCGGCCTCCGCGGATGCCGAAGCTGAACACCGAGCCCACACCCTTGGGCAGCATCTCCTTGGCCCGGTCATGATCGGCGTGGGAGGGCAGACCGGCGTAGTTGACGTAGACCACCCGGTCATCGGCTTCGAGCCATTCGGCGACCTTCTGGGCGTTGGCGACGTGCTCGTCGATACGCTGCGGCAGGGTCTCGATGCCCTGGATGAGGTTGAACGCGGCCTGCGGGCCCAGTGAGGGTCCGATGTCGCGCAGCTGCTCGGCGCGCAGCTTGGTCAGGAAGCCGTATTCGCCGAAGTTGCCCCACCAGGAGAGCCCGCCGTAGGAGGCCACCGGCTCGGTCATCGCGGGGAAGTTCCCGTTGTCCCAGGGGAACTCGCCGGATTCCACGATCACTCCACCCAGGGTGGTGCCGTGGCCACCCATGAACTTGGTGACCGAGTGGATCACGATGTCCGCGCCGTGTTCGAACGGGCGGATCAGGTACGGGGTGGTCAGGGTGGAGTCCACCACCAGCGGGACTCCGTGCTTGTGCGCGACCTCTGAGAGTCCGCGCAGGTCAGCGATGTCAGAGCTGGGGTTCGCGACGACCTCGGTGTAGAGAACCTTGGTGTTCTCCTGCATCGCGGCCTCGTAGTCCTCCGGTTCCAGGGAGTCCACGAAGGTGGTCTCGATCCCGAAGCGGCGCAGCGTGACGTCGAGCTGGGTGATCGTGCCGCCGTAGAGCTTCGAGCTCGCCACGATGTGGTCCCCGGAGCCGCAGAGTGCGGCGAAGACCAGGAACTCAGCACTCATCCCGGAGGCGGTGGCCACCGCGCCGATGCCGCCCTCCAGCGACGCGACGCGCTCCTCCAGCGCCGAGACGGTGGGGTTGCCGATCCGGGAGTAGATGTTCCCGTACTTCTGCAGCGCGAAGAGGTTCGCGGCGTCGTCGGTGTCCTTGAACACGAAGGAGGTGGACTGGTGGATGGGCACAGCACGCGATCCGTGGACGGCATCGGGGACGGCCCCGGCGTGCAGGGCGCGGGTGCGGAAGCCGAACTGGCGATCGCTCATGTAGCTACCTCTTCTCTTCTCGGCGCGGTTCCGCGCCGTTGGCAGATCTCTTCGATCTTCGGTACACAGGGTTCATTCTGCAGGCTTGTGGTGTCTCCCAGGGTCTCGCCGTCATGCAGCTGGGTCAGCAGCCGGCGCATGATCTTCCCGGAGCGGGTCTTGGGCACCTCGGGCACGGGGATCACCGTGCGTGGTTTGGCCACCGGGCCGATCACCTCGCCCACATGGCTGCGCAGCGTCCCGAGCAGCTCCCGCTCGGCCGCGCTGCCCGCACCCCCCGCGGCGTCGAGGCGCTCGCGGGCGGCGGTGGTCAGCACGGTGAACGCGACGGCCGCGTGACCGGTCATGGCATCGAAGACCGGGCAGACCCCGGCCTCGACCACATCGGGGTGGGAGATCAGCGCCGATTCGATCTCAATCGTGGAGAGCCGGTGTCCGGAGATGTTGATGACGTCATCGATCCGGCCCAGGATCCAGATGTCCCCGTCCTCGTCCTTCCGCGCCCCGTCCCCGGCGAGGAACCATCCCTGCTCCGCGTACTTCTCCCAGTAGGAGGTGAAGTACCGCTCCGGGTTGCCCCAGACGGTCCTGGCCATCGAGGGGCCGGTGTGGGTGAGCACGATGTTGCCCTGCGTGCCCGCGGGCACCTGCTGGCCGGCCTCATCGACGACGGCGGCGCCCCAGCCGGGAAGTGCACGGGTCGCGGCCCCGGGCTTGAGCCCTGGGTGCGTCGACCGGGCGTCCTCGGGCCGCGGGGAGAGCACCGTGGACCCGGATTCGGACTGCCACCAGGTGTCCACCATGGGAAGCGCCGGTCGGCCGGCGTCGTCGGTGGTGTCGCGGCCGATCTCGCGGCGGATCCAGTGCCAGGCCTCGGGGTTGACCGCCTCGCCCACGGTCCCGGCGAGCCGGATCGAGGAGAGGTCATACTGCGCCGGAACACCGTCGGGGAACCAGCCCATCAGGGAACGCACCAGCGTGGGGGCGGTGTAGTAGGTGGTGACCTGGTGGCGTTCGATGATCTCGAAGTGGCGGCCCTCATGCGGAGTGTTCGGCGTGCCCTCGAAGATCACCTGGGTGGCGCCGGCGGCCAGCGGGCCGTAGATCTCATAGGTGTGCGCGGTGACCCAGGCCAGGTCGGCGGTGCACCAGTGGACGTCCTGGGTGCGCCGCTCCGGGTCAGGGTGGGCGAAGAGCCGCAGGTAGGTGTACAGGGCCCCGGTGAGGTAGCCGCCGGTGGTGTGGACGAGTCCCTTGGGCTTGCCGGTGGTCCCGGAGGTGTACATGATGAACAGCTCGGTCTCGGCGTCGAAGAACTCCGGGGTGTGCTCGGGGGAGGCGGTCTCGACCACCTCGTGCCACCAGAGGTCCCGCTCCGGCGTCCATTCCACGGGGGAGTCTGTGCGGTTGATCACCAGGACGTGTTCGAGGTTGCCGCCGTGCTCGGCGGTGGCCTCGACGACGGCGGCATCAGCGTTGGCCTTCACCGGCACGGCCCTGCCGCGGCGGAACTGACCATCGGTGGTGACCAGCAGCTTCGCCCCGGTGTCCTCGACACGGAACTTCAGCGCCTCGGCGGAGAATCCGCCGAAGACCAGCGAGTGCACCGCGCCGACCCGGGCGCAGGCCAGCGTGATCACGATGGTCTCCACCAGCACCGGAAGGTAGATCACCACGCGGTCCCCGCGGGTGATGCCCATGCTGGTCAGCGCGTTCGCCGCCTGGTTGACCCGACGGCCCAGCTCGGCGTAGCTGACGTCCTCGCGGTCTCCGGGCTCGCCTTCGAAGTGCAGCGCGATCTTCTCCCCGCGTCCCGCGGCGACGTGGCGGTCCACGCAGTTCACCGCGGCGTTGAGCGTCCCGCCCTCATACCAGCCGATCTTCGGACCGCGCTGGGTGACCGGGTTCGGCGGGGTCCAGGAGTGGGTGGTCTCCCACGGGGTCGACCAGTCCAACAGGGTGGCGGCCGCGGACCAGAATGCCATGCGCTGGTCCTCGTCCTGCGGGTCCGTCCAGGCGTGCACGTCGGCGCTCAACGGATCCGAGGGCACGATCGCGGAGCGCTGGTCCTTGCACGAGGGTGTTGTTTCGGGGGTGTCGCGGTGCGTCGGGTCTTCGGGAGTGGCCGCGGCTGCGGGCACGGTGGATCGAGGGTGGATGCTCAACAAGGGTCCTTCGGGTCAGCTCAGGGTGGTCAGGGTCTTGAACTCGTGCTGGTGGAAGACCAGCCCAGGAGCGCCCTCGGTGAAGCCCAGGTCCAGGATCTCCAGCACGATGATGTCGTGGTCCCCGGCGCGGACCCGGTCGTAGATCCGGGTGCGCAGCCACATCGGGACCCCATCGAGCAGCAGCGCCGAGCCGTGGAGCTGGTAGTCCACCCCGGTGAATCGGTTGGCGCGGTCCTTGGACGCGATCTGCCTGCACAGCCCGTTCTGATCGCGGCCGAGCACCGAGATGCCCAGTTCGCCGCCGCTGCGCTCAAGCTTCGGCCAGGTGGAGGAATCGTGCTGCACCGCCAGGGTGACCAGGGGCGGCTCCAGCGAGACGCCCACCGTGAAGGTGGACGCGATGATCGCCTCAGGTGTCCCATCGACCTCCGCGCCGACGGCGACGACGCCCTGCGGAAACTGTGCCAGGGCGTGGCGCAGCGCAAAGGAGTCCACACGGGACGCGGCGGTGGGGTTCTCAAGGGTGCGAGCAGGAACAGACATGCAGATCAACTCCATCGGTCCTGGCGTTAGCACCCGGCGAATCCGGGTTGCTGCGGCGTCTCTGAGCCAGATCTCTCAGCCGCTCGGGATGGTGACACCTCAACGCTACGCGTCGTCTCGCCGACCAGCAAGAATCGTTCGCACTGTGAGACGCCATATGACATTCGGCGCTGGTGTCACCACCGAACGTGTCCTTGATCTGCTGGATGAACACACCTGGTCACAACGGAGGTCAGGGTGGACGACGTTCATGGATATGGTTCGCCCGGCTCGGCGCTGGTCCGTCAGTCGGAGTCTGGCTTCCGCCGTCGTCCGAACTTGACGGATGAGCCCCTGCATCCTCTATATTGAGCCTCATCACCATCCAGAGCGACCGAGGGATCTGGCCCGAAGACGTCGCAGCAACCCGGGCATGCCGGGTGCTACCGCCAGAATCGATGGAGGAAAGAATGAACATTAAGCTGCCTGTGCCCCAGAATCTGCGCGACGCCATTGAGCGTGTCGGCCTCTCCGCGCTCGACCGAGAGCGCAGCCGTGAGCTCGCCCGCGATGAGGTCACGGACCTCGTGGCAGGTGGCATCGGACGGCTTCGCGTGCCGGAGCCGGCTGGTGGATACGGCTTGGACTGGGTGCAGACCACCGAGGTCCTCCTGGAGCTCGCCGCCCAGGACAGCAACATCCCGCAGGTGCTGCGCGGCCACTTCGCGGTCCAGGAGGATCTGCTGTGGCGCTGCGACGCCCGACCTGACTCCGCCCCTGACTCCGCGCCTGACGCCCGGCCCGATGCCCAGCCCGATGCCCGGCGCGTCGTGCAGCGCTGGCTCGCCAGGTTGGCCGCAGGGGAGCTGGTCGGCAACGCCTGGACCGAACCGGGCAAGGGCGGCTTCCACCAGTCCGGCACCATGGTCAGCGAGACCGACGACGGGCCCAGGGTCACAGGGGTGAAGTACTACACCACCGGTGCGATCTTCGCGGACTGGCTCGACGTCACCGCCCGGGACGCCGCGGGCAATGAGCTCGCCGTGCTGGTGCGCCGGGACCAGCCCGGAGTGCAGATCGACGACGACTGGGACGGCTTTGGACAGCGCACCACCGGCTCCGGCACCGCGCGGCTGACCGACGCCGTGGTGGAGGAGTCGGAGCTGCGCGGACTGACCGATCGCTTCCCGTACCAGACTGCGCTCTACCAGCACTTCCTGCTGATCGTGCTCGCCGGCGTCGTCGAGGCCGCGGCACGGGACGCCGCAACGCTGCTGCATGAGCGCTCGAGGACCTTCTCCCACGCCAACACCCGCACCCCACGCACCGATCCGCAGCTGCTCCAGGCCGTCGGAGAGGTGGATGCCGTGGCGGCGCTGGCGCGTGCGCAGGTCCTCGCCACCGCCGCGAGCCTCGATGCCGCCTTCGCCGCGCGAAGCGCCACGGAACAAGCCCAGATCGAGGCGGCCAACGCGGTGGAGCTTGCCACCGGACGCGCCCAGGTGGCGCTGCATCGGCCCGTGCTGGAGGCGGTCACCCGGATCTTCGACGTCCTCGGCGCCTCCGGGGTGAGCCAGTCCCGGAGTCTCGACCGGCACTGGCGCAACGCCCGCACCGTCACCAGCCACAACCCCTGGGTCTACAAGGCCCGGATCGCCGGGGACCACCGGGTCAACGGCGCCGAGCCGGTCCGGCTGTGGAGCGTCGGCGAACCGGACACCGCGAGTCAGTCTGCGGTGGCCAGCCCGCCAGCGACCCCGATCGGCGCGTAGAAGAACGCCGCGAAGAACGCCTGAGAACCGGCCCCACCCGACGAGCTCCGATGCTGCACCTTACGCGCAGCCTCGACGCGCAGACATCGATGCCAACCACTGAGTCGAACCTCAAGGAGAACTGCACATGACCTACCCGACCACCGAGTCCGGCAAGCGCGAGATCCTGTTCAACGCCTTCGACATGAACTGCGTGGTGCACCAGTCCCCGGGGCTGTGGCGGCACCCGGAGGACCGCGCCCGGGAATACAACACGATCGGGTACTGGACCGAGGTCGCGCAGATCCTCGAGCGAGGCCTCTTCGACGGACTGTTCATCGCCGATGTGCTGGGCCCCTATGACGTCTTCGGCTCGAACCCGGAGGCCGCGCTGCGCTCCGGGGCGCAGATCCCGCTGCAGGACCCGTTCCTGCTGGTCTCGGCGATGGCCGCGGTCACCAAGAACCTGGGCTTCGGCATCACCGCCGGCACCGCCTACGAGCACCCCTACCCGTTCTCCCGACGGCTGGGCACCCTGGACCACCTCACCGGCGGCCGGGTGGGCTGGAACGTGGTCACCGGGTACCTGCCATCGGCCGCGCAGAACATGGGCCAGGACGATCAGATGGAGCACGATCGCCGCTACGACCATGCCGATGAGTACCTCGACGTCGTCTACAAGCTGCTCGAAGGATCCTGGGAGGACGACGCCGTCCTCGCCGACAAGGCCTCCGGGGTATTCACCGATCCGGCGAAGGTGCACCGGATCGAGCACCACGGCGAGTTCTTCAAGACCCCCGGGATCGGCGTGGTGGAGCCCTCCCCGCAGCGCACCCCGGTGATCTACCAGGCCGGGGCCTCCGCCCGCGGCCGGGCCTTCGCCGGCAAGCACGCCGAGGCGGTGTTCATCAATCCGCCCACCAAGGAGCTCGCCAAGGCCTCGGTGGCCAAGATCCGCCAGTCGGTGGCCGAGGCGGGACGGGACCCCTACTCGGTGAGGATCTTCGCGATGCAGACCATCGTCACCGGACCGGACGACGCCGCCGCGCAGGCCAAGTACGACGACCTGACCCAGTACATCGACGCCGAGGGCGGACTGGTGCTGATGTCGGGCTGGATGGGCATCGACCTGAGCCAGTTCGATCTCGACCAGCCCATCGGCGACGTGAAGTCCAACGCCATCCAGTCCACCGTGGAGACCTTCCAGAAGGCCTCCGGTCGGGAGGATGAGGTCTGGACCGTCCGGCAGCTGGCCGAATGGGTCGGTGTCGGCGGCTTCGGCCCGGTCATCATCGGTGGCGGCCCGACGGCGGCGCAGCAGCTGATCGAATGGCAGGAGGAGACCGATGTGGACGGCTTCAACCTGGCCTATCACATCACCCCTGGCACCTTCGTGGACGTGGTCGAACACGTGGTGCCCGAGCTGCAGAAGCTCGGCCGCTACAAGACCGAGTACGCCCCGGGCACATTGCGCAACAAGCTCTTCGGCGCCGGCGACCACCTGCCCACGGAGCACCACGGGGCGCAGTTCCAGCTCCGCCGCAGGAGCTGATCCCGCCGGCAGGAAAACTCAGCGTCCCGCAACACAGAGGACCGGGGCCTCCGCATGACACCTGGCCGATGATTTGGCCGGCGTGATGCGGAAGCCCCGGCAGAACCCCGAACTGGGGGAGCGGCTAGGCCCAGGTCTTGAGCGCCTTGCGCTCGAGCACCCCGAGCAGGGTGTCGGTGAGCTTGCCCAGCAGCGCCAGCAGCACGATCGCCAGCAGCAGCCGATCGGTGCGACCGTTGTTCTGCGACTCGGTGAGCAGGAAGCCCAGTCCCTCGGCGGCCGCGAGCAGCTCTGCGGCGACCAGGAAGAGCCAGGCCTGCGCCAGGCCGAGCCGGAGTCCGGAGAAGACGCTGGGCACCACGGCGGGCAGCTGGACGGTGCCCAGCAGCCGGAGGCCGTGGAACCCGAAGGCGCGGCCGGCTTCGACCAGCTGCGCGTCCACATGCCGCAGCGCGGAGTGGATCGCGGTGAACACCGGGAAGAACGCGCCGATGGCGATCAGGATGACCTTGGAGTCCTCACCGATCCCCACCCAGAGCAGCAGCAGCGGCACCCAGGCCAGCGACGGCACGGCGCGGAAGGCTCCCACCGTGGGGTTCAGCAGCTTGTCCGCGAGTCCGGAAAGCCCGAGCAGCGAACCCAGCGCCAGGCCGAGCCCGGCGCCGATGGCGAAGCCGATCAGCACGCGCTGCAGCGAGATCCCCATGTGCTCGAAGAGGTCACCGGACTCGAAGAGCCCGATCCCAGCGGTGAGGACCGCCTGCGGGGGAGGCAGCTGGACCGCGGTGAAGGTGCCGGTGACCTCGGTGACCAGCCACCACAGTGCCAGCAGCAGCACCGGGACGACGGCGCCGATCAACAGCCCGCCGCCGGGCAGCCCGCGCCGGGTGCGCCGCTCAGGGGAGCGCGCGGCCCCATCGGCGGGCTGTGCCGCCGTGGAGCTGAGTGCGGTGTCTGTCACTCTTCGACCTCCTCGATGTCAGCCTCGTCTGCGGCGTTCTCGGTGCCCTCGGCGTCGGTGGCCTCGCGGTTCTCGGCGAACTCGGTGTAGAAGAGGGACTCGAGCGCCTCATCCACCGCGTCCTGGCTGTCGACGTCGCCGTTCTCCACGAAGAACGGTCCGGCGGCCTCCATGGCGGCGTAGACGTCATCGCCGGGCACCGGGTCCACCTCGAAGTTGGTGCGCTCGGTGATGACCGCCTCGGCGATCTCCAGCTCGATCCCGGCGTACTCGGCGAGGATCTCCGCAGTTCCCTCGGGGTTCTCGTTGGCCCATTCGCGGGCCTGCTCGTAGACGTTGACCACGATCTGGGCCACATCGGGGTGGTTCTCCACGAAGTCCCCGGTGGCGTTGATGACCGAGTAGGTGTTGAAGTCCACGTTGCGGTAGAGCAGCTCCGCGCCCTCGGCCTCGGCGCCGGCCATGATCGGATCCAGTCCGGCCCAGGCGTCGACGTCGCCGTTCTCCAGCGCCTGGCGGCCGTCGGCGTGCTGCAGCGCCTGGACCTCGACGTCGTCCACGCTCAGCCCGGCCTCCTGCAGCGCGCGCGCCATGAAGAAGTAGGGGTCGGTGGCCAGGGTGGCGGCGATCGAAGCTCCCTCGAGATCCTCCACGGACTCGATGTCGGAGCCTTCCTGGGTGACCAGAGCGGACCACTCGGGCTGGTTCTCGATCATGATCGTGTGGGTGTCGGCGCCGACGGCGCGGTTCAGCAGCGCGGCCGAGCCGGCGGTGGAGCCCACGTGGATGTTGCCCGCGCGCAGGTTCTCGTTCGCGCGGTTCGAGCCCTGGGACTGCACCCACTGCACGTCGACGTCGAGCTCTTCGAGCTCTTCCTCCAGCCAGCCGTTCTCCAGGATGATCAGGCTCAGCGGGTTGTACGTGGCGAAGTCGATGTTCAGCGTCTCCAGCTGCTCGTCCTCGCCGCCATCACCGCCGCAGGCGGTGGCGAGCAGCGCGACGGCGGCGGCTGCGGAGACAGCTTTGACGGAGGTGCGGCGGGAGCGCGGGGAGCGGGAAGCGGAGGTGCTGGGCATGGGGAGGGCCTTTCGGTTCTTCAAGGATGGACATCGTGTTCGAGGTTCATGGTCGTGCGTGTCAGGCAGAAGCGGCAGAAGGCTCCTGGCATGTTCGGCATGTGGGGTCAGGCAGGAAATGGGCCCCGGAGGTGGTGATCCGGCAGTGCGGGGACCGCGTCGGCGGAGCCCCGCTGGTCAGGTCAGGACGAGCGGAGTCGGCCCGATCAGCTGCCGGGACGAGTCAGTGGCTGTGCGAGTCGACGCCGAGGCCGGAGAAGAGCTCCCCGCGCAGAGCGGCAAGCTCCGCGGAGGCGCGATCTCGCGGACGTCGCCCGGGCACGCTCAGCAGTCGGGCGATCGTGGCACCTTCGGCGGGATCGGGGTCCGCCGGGTCCTGCCCGAGGAGCAGCACGCGGTCTGCCAGCTGCAGCGCCTCATCCACGTCGTGGGTGACGAGCAGCACCGTGGTGCCGGTCTGCGCATGCAGATCCAGCAGCAGGTCCTGCATCTTCAGCCGGGTGAGCGCGTCCAGGGCGCCGAAGGGCTCGTCGAGCAGCAGCACGCCGGGGCGGCGAGCCAGTGCCCGGGCCAGCGACGCGCGCTGCGCCATGCCTCCGGAGATCTCCCGGGGTCGCAGCGACGCGCGGTCGTGCAGACCGACCAGCTCCAGGAGCTCGTCCACGCGTTCACGCCCCTCGGCCTTGGACAGGCTGCGCGGCAGCCCCAGGCTGACGTTCTTGTGGATCGAGCGCCAGGGCAGCAGTCGCGGCTCCTGGAATCCGACCGCGGTGCGCTCGTCGTAGCGCTGCACCGGGGAACCGTTGATCAGGATCTCGCCGGTGCTGCCGGTGTCGAGACCACCGACGGCGCGCAGCAGCGTGGACTTGCCGCAGCCGGAGGAACCCAGGATCGCGAGCACCTCACCGGGAGCGATCTGCAGGCTGACGTCGCGCAGCACGGTGCGCGATCCGAAGGCGCGGCCGACGCCGGAGAGCTGGACATCGAGTGACGTGTACTGCTGCCGGCCGTCAGGCTTGGCGGCAGCCACGGAGGTGGCGTCTGAGGGCACGGCAGGGCCGGCAGCGGTTGTTGCGGTGTAGTCGGTCAGGGTGGAGGCAGGCGAAATCATCAGAGGATACTCCCATCGATCCTGGCGGTAGCACCCGGCGAAAAGACACCCTTGCAAAGGTGCCCCTCCCTGGGTTGCTGCGGCGTCGACGAGCCAGATCTCTCGGCCGCTCGGGATGGTACGCGGATCAGACTACGCCCAGGCGGGGAATCCGATCAATGTCGCGTTCAGCAAATGAGACAAAACGCAACACATATCGCGACTTGACTTTCTGCCCACGTTCACCATTACAGTGAAGGCACTCAACCATCCAGAGCGACCGAGAGATCTGGCTCGAAGACGTCGCAGCAACCCGGAGGGCTTCACGGCCTCCGCCGGGTGCTAACGCCAGGACCGATGGAGTATGCCCCTTGATTTCCCTGTCCCATGTCTCGACGACCTTTGCCGCCCGCGGCCACGAGCCGCTGACCGCGGTCGATGACGTCAGCCTCGAGGTGCCGCGCGGCAGCATCCAAGGCATCATCGGGTTCTCCGGCGCCGGCAAGTCCACGCTGCTGCGCAACATCAATCTGCTCGAGCGCCCCACCTCGGGCCAGGTCAGCGTCGCCGGCACCGAGCTGACCGGCTTGGACGATGCGGCGCTGCGCCGGGCCCGGCACCAGATCGGCATGATCTTCCAGGGATTCAACCTGGTCAACAACCTCAGCGTCGCCCAGAACGTCGAGCTGTCGCTGAAGTTCGCCGGGGTCAAGGACCGCCGTGAACGTCTGCGGCGGGCGGCCGAGGCGCTGGAGATCGTGGACATCACCGACAAGGCCTCCGTGTATCCGGCTCAGCTCTCGGGTGGTCAGAAGCAGCGCGTGGCGATCGCTCGGGCACTGGCGACCAAGCCTGAGGTGCTGCTCTGCGATGAGCCGACCTCTGCGCTGGACCCCTTCACCACTGCCACCGTGCTGCAGTACCTCGCGGATGTGAACCGTGAATTCGGCATCACCGTGGTGATCGTGACCCACGAGATGGAAGTCATCAAGGCTCTCGCCGACAACGTCGCGGTGATGGAGGATGGGCGGGTCGTCGAGGAGTTCCCGGCGAGCGAGCTCCGCCGAGAAGGGTTCAATCCGCGGACCTCGATCGGAAAGTACCTGCTCAGCGATGGGATACGGCTGGACCGCAGCGGCCCGGCCGCGCATGGGTCGGAGTCCGGCGAGCAGAAGTCGGGTCAGTCCACGCGACGCTCCCCGCAGCACGCGGAGTCTCAGGATCAGGGTCAGACGCGCCGGTCAGAGCACGCCGCCCTGGCCGGCTCGGCAGGGGGTGTGCGCTGATGGACCTCGTCATCGAGCGGCTTCCCGAGATCAACCAGGCCATGCTGGAGACCTTCGCGATGATCGGGGTCGCCATCCCGGTGGCGGTCCTGCTGGGCACCCCGCTGGGGATCTGGCTCTTCGTCCACGCTCCCGACGGACTGGCGCCGCGGCCACGGTCTCATGCGATCGTCTCCGGGGTGGTGAACATGATCCGGTCCTTCCCGTTCCTGATCCTGCTCATCGCCATCATCCCGTTCACCCGGTTCGTGGTCGGCACCTCGGTGGGCACCGCCGCGGTGATCGTCCCGCTGACGATCAACGCCATCCCCTACTTCGCCCGTCTGGTGGAGCAGAACATCACCCAGCTGGGCTCCGGTGCGGTGGAGGCGTCCCGGGCGATGGGCGCCACGCGCGGGCAGATCATCCGCAACGTGCTGCTCGTCGACGCCAAGCCCGGACTGATCGGCTCCATCACCATCACCACGGTCAGCTTCATCTCCTATTCGGCGATGTCAGGGCTGGTCGGCGGCGGGGGCATCGGTGACCTGGCGATCCGCTACGGCTACTACCGCTATGAGACCCCCACCATGATCGCCGCCATCGTGCTGATGGTGCTGCTGGTGACCCTGGTGCAGTTCGCCGGCACCCGGCTCGCCCGCGCCTCGGACCGGCGCATCACCGCCTGACCGCGATCACCGCATGACCGAGATCCTCGCCTGACCGAGATCACCGTCTGAGCAGGATCTTCGCCTGACCCGCGCATCCGCGGAACGGCAACACCGCCCCGCATCACCTCACTCCGCTGCCAGGGCTGGCGTCCGACGTCGCGCCCTGGTCATTCCCGCACACCCTCTGGGCGCATGTCGCCCAGCCAGAGAAAGCAGCCCAAACCCATGAACGCTCTACGCCCCGCGATCCTCACCGGCGCAGTCCTCTCCGCCGCAGCCCTGAGCCTGACCGGCTGCGGGCTGGTGGAGGATGATTCCACCATCAGCATCGTGGTCACCGAATCCGCGCCCTTCCAAGAGCCCGCCGAGATCGCCGCCGAGCTGCTCGCGGAGCAGGGCTACGAGCTGGACATCACCTATATGACCGATATCGTCCAGCCCAACCAGGTGGTCAACCAGGGCGAGTTCGAGGGCAACTACTTCCAGCACCTGGCCTATCTGAACAACTTCAACCAGTCCAACGACACGCAGGTCGAGCCGCTGTTCTCGGTGTACTACGCCCCCGCCGGGCTGTTCTCACTGGAATACGACTCCCTCGAGGAGCTGCCCGACGGGGCCGAGATCAACCTGCCGGTGGATCCCTCGAACAACGGCCGGGCGCTGCAGCTGCTCGCCGATGAGGGCCTGATCGAGATCGACGAGTCCGTCTCGATCATCGAACTGACCCAGAACGACATCACGGAGAACCCCCGGGACTTCAAGTTCGTGGAGACCGACCAGCAGTCAGCTGCGCAGGTACTGCCCGACGTCGACGCCGGCTTCGCCTTCGTCCGGCTGATCGCCGAGGCCGACCTGGACCTCGAGGAGACCACGCTCAGCATCGAGGACGGACGCGAAGAGGTGCGCACCCCGTTCACCTGCGTGGTCGCCGTCGGACCGGACGGGGTCACCGATGAACAGGCCCAGGCGCTTCAGGACGCCTTCCAGTCCGAAGAGGTCGAACAGTGGTTCGAGGAGTACCAGGGCGGGGTCATCGACTTCGAGGACTTCATCACTATCGACAACGCCGAAGAGATCTGGGCGGACTTCAGCGCATGAGCACATCCAGCGCCCCCACGCTCTCCCGGCGTCGAGTATTGAGCGGTTCACTGGGCATGGCCGCTCTGCTCGGCGTCGGGAGCCTCACCTCGGGATGCGGCCTCGCCGGCGGGGCCGGCGCCGACCGCAGCCTGCGCCTGGTGGTCACCGAGAACGCCCCCTTCCAGGAGCCGACCCGCATCGCCCAGCGCATCCTGGAGGCCGATGGCTGGGAGTTCAACGCCACCTACGTCACCGACATCATCCAACCCAACCACGCGGTGAGCAACGGCGAATACGACGTCAACTTCTTCCAGAACATCAGCTATCTGCGCCAGTTCAACGCGGACAACGACCTCGACATCGAGCCGATCTTCTTCATGTTCGAGCAGCCCTCGGGGATCTACTCCGCGCAGCACGACTCGCTGGAGGAGCTCCCGGACGGCGCCCAGATCGCGCTGCCGGTGGACACCGCGAACAACGGGCGCGGGATCCGGCTGCTCGCCCGCGGAGGTCTGATCGAGATCGATGAGTCCAAGCCTGTCGCCGCGCTGAGCGTCCGGGACATCACCGCCAACCCCAAGGACCTGCAGTTCATCGAGGTGGACCAGCAGTCGGTGGGGCAGATCTACGCGGATGTCGACGCCGTCTTCGGCTTCGCCCGGCTGCTGGCCGAGATCGATGTGCTCCCCGACGAGGTGCTGATCATGGAATCAGCCGAGGAGGCGCTGCCCTTCGCGCTCGCGGTCTGCGCGCGCCCGGGCTTCCGCGAGGAACAGCCCGAGCGCTTCGAGGCGCTCAAGGCCGCCTACCACTCCGCGGAGGTGCGTGAGTGGTACGGCGAGTACCTCGACGGTCTGCTCAACCCCGCCTTCGACCGAGACATCGACGCCGCATGGAAACAGGTGAACGACGCATGAGCCGCACCATCCCTGAAGAGCTCCTGACCCGCATCCGAGAAGGCGCCGTACAGCGTGAGCTGGAGCGGATCCTGCCCTTCGAGCAGGTCGGCTGGCTCGACGACGTCGGCTTCGGCGCGCTGCGCGTGCCGACCGAGTTCGGCGGCGAGGAGCTCAGCATCGAGGGGCTCATCGCCGAGGTGATCGCGCTCGCCGAGGCAGATTCCAACATCGCCCACCTCTACCGCGGGCATTTCGGGTTCGTCGAGTCGCTGCGCTTCCAACCTGCGCCGGTGCGCGAGCTCTGGTACGCCCGGGTGCTCAAGGGCGGCACGGTGGGCAATGCCTCCACGGAGAAGGGCGGCAACGCGCTGGGCAGCCTGAACACCCGATTGGACCGCGACGAGCATGGCGCGGCGCTGCTCACGGGGGAGAAGTACTACTCCACCGGCACGATCTTCTCGACCTACACCCGCGTCTCAGCTTCTCAGGCCCAGGAAGGGGAGGGGCGACGCTTCGCTGTGGTGCCCACAGACGCCGCCGGGGTGACCCTGCTCGATGACTGGGACGGCTTCGGGCAGAAGCTCACCGGCACCGGCACCACGCGGCTGGACTCCGTGGCGGTGGAGGACCTCGCGGTGCTCGGACGCAGCCCGGGCGATCACGAATCCGTCCACGAGGCGGCGTTCTTCCAGCTCTACCTGCTCGCCGTCCAAGCAGGAATCGCGAAGGCGGCCCTGGCAGATGCCACGTCCACACTGGCCCGGCGCACCCGCACCTTCAACACCTCCACCGCCGGGCAGGCCTTCAGCCAGGATCCGCTGATCCAGCAGGTGGTCGGGACGATGTCCTCGAAGGCCTTCGTGGCCGAGGCCGCCGTGCTGCAGGCGGCCCGCACCCTGGACCGGGCACTGGCAGCGGGCCTGCAGGCCGGCACCGGCGGCCCCGAGTTCCATGGCGAACCACCGGTTGAGATCCATGATGCGGAGATCGCCGTGGAGAAGGCCCAGATCAGTGTGCCGGAGCTGGTCCTGGCGGTGACCTCGGAGCTGTTCCAGACCGTGGGCGCCTCCGCCACGCTGCGCACCAAGGCGCTGGACCGGCATTGGCGCAATGCGCAGACCATCGCCACCCACAACCCGGTCGTCTTTCGCGCCCGCTCACTGGGCGACCATGAGATCAACGGCACCCTGCCCCAGGGGCTCAACGCGATCGGCGAGGCCAAGGAGAAACCATGACCATCCATTTCAACGCCTTCGACATGCTGGTCCCGGTGCATCAGTCGCCGGGCCTGTGGCGCCACCCAGAGTCGCGGATCGCAGAGTTCGACACGCTCGAGTACTGGACCGAGCTGGCCCGCACCGTGGAGCGGGCAGGCTTCTCATCCTTGTTCCTGGCTGACATCCCCGGGGTCTACGACGTCTACGGCGGCACCGCCGAGGCAGCTGCCCGCGGTGGAGTGCAGTTCCCGCTGCTGGACCCGCAGGTCATCGTGCCGGCGCTCGCCGCGGCCACCACACACCTGGGATTCGGGCTGACCGCCTCGGTGACCTATGAGGCTCCGTACGCCCTTGCTCGGCGCTTCGCCACCCTGGATCACCTCACTCGGGGCAGGATCGCGTGGAACATCGTGACCAGCTATCAGGACTCCGCGGCGCGCAATCTCGGACTTGCCACACAGATCCCGCATGACGAGCGCTACGACCGCGCAGACGAGTACCTCGAAGTGATGTACAAGCTCTTCGAGCACTCCTTCGAAGACGACGCGGTCCTCGCGGACAAGTCCACCGGGGTCTTCGTGGATCCGGAGAAGGTCCACCCGATCGACCACCAGGGGGAGTGGTTCACCGTGCCCGGGGAGATGCTCACCCACCCAGGACCGCAGCGCACCCCGCTGCTCTTCCAGGCGGGGTCCTCCGCGCGGGGACAGAAGTTCGCGGTGGACCATGGCGAGGCGATCTTCGTGGTCAGCTCGTCCCCGCAGCGGCTGGCTGTTCAGGTCTCCGAGACCCGCAGGGCACTGTTGGAGGCCGGGCGTGATCCCGAATCTGTCCGGTTCTTCGCCATGGCCACGATCATCGTGGCCGAGACCGAGGAGCTGGCACAGGCGCGGCTTGCCGAATACCGCGAGTATGTGGACACCGCCTCGGCACTGACGCTCTTCGGCGGGTGGACCGGGGTGGATCTCTCGGATCTGCGCGAGGACGACGTCGTCGCCGATGTGCAGACCGAGGCCAATCAGTCGGCGCTGGCGATGTTCACCAAGGACCCGTCCAAGCACTGGACGGTGCGAGATGTCGCGGAGTTCATCTCCATCGGTGGGCGCGGGCCGCTGATCGTGGGAGACCCGGTGCAGGTCGTCGATGAGCTGGTCCGGTTCAAGGAGCTCTCCGGGGTGGATGGGTTCAACATCTCGGCCGCAGTGCGGCCCGCGGACTTTGAACGCTTCGAGACCTTCGTGACTCCGGAGCTGCGCCGACGAGGTCTGCTGCCCCAGCGCCCCGAGACCCCGGTGACGCTGCGCGAGGCGCTGTTCGAAGATGGACCGCACCTGCGCGCGGATCATCCCGCGCGCCGGGCTTCTCAGCGTGAGGCGCGCAGCAGGATCTCGTCGGCGATCGCGCCGGCGACGTCTCTCGGCTCTCCGTAGGCGGGCAGGTGGGCGCGGCTGATATCGGCGTCCGGCAGCACCGCCAGGACGACGGCGCCCTCGGCCGACTCGAGGTCCGGAACCCGCAGATCGACCGCGGCCGCGAAGAGTCCCGGCACCGCCATGACCGCCTCCACCGCAAGCTCGTGCAGAGCATCGGGCAGCACCGTGGTCACATCGATGGTCAGCCCGCCCGCCGAGATCTCCAGCGAGTCTTGCAGCTGCACGGGGACACCTCGTGCGGGCACGTCGTCGGGATCAAGGCCCCGGCTGCGCAGCTGGTCCTGCGCAGCGGGGGTCGAGCCGTCGGCAGGGACGGGCACCGCGGTGCCGGCGAGCAGCGCGTGCCGACTGCGCGCCTGGGCATCGGCCTGCATCAGCTGGCTCAATGTTGAGCTGCCGTCGCCGAGGACCGTGGCGGGCAGTCGCAGCAGGGAGGCGCAGACCCGCTCGCCGACGACGAAGGCGCGGATCGCGGAAGGCGCTGGGCGCACGACGGTCGTGCCAGGATCAGCGGCGCCCTGGTCGCCTGTGCGCTGGTCACCCGAGCCCGGATCAGCGTCAGCCTGATCTGTGTGAGTCTGATCGGCATCGTTCTGCTCCGCTGGCAGCGGCACCTCTTGGAGCTGCAGGTGCCGACGCAGGAGCTGCGGATCCGCAGTGATCCGGCGCGCGTGGGCGCTCACCAGTGTCGTCACCACCGAGTCCATCCCGCCGACGACCACGCCGCCGAAGACGAAGACCTGGCTGTGCTCGCCCACAGGCTTCAGCGTCACCCGCCTGCGCCGCAGGGCTCGGCGCAGAAGCTGGTCATGGCGCGGGGCCTCGGGGTGTTCGTTCAGTGTTCGGGTGCCGAGGGTCTCGACGATCAGTCGGGCGGCGGATGTCTCAGTCGGCATAGGTCTCAGGATATAGGTTGGCCGTGGGACCGCCCCCATTCTCAGAGGCGAGCACCCACGGCCGTCACTGCTTGTCAGTGCCTGAAGTCAGCGTCCGTTGCTCCCGGAGGGCTTGGTGGACGAGTCGGTGTTGCTGCTCGAGGACGAGTCGGTGTTGCTGCTCGAGGACGAGTCGGACGAGCCGGTGCCGCCGGAGGACTCGCGGGCCTTCTCATCCGCCGCGTCGGCCTGCTTCTCGACCTTCTCGGCGGCCTCATCGACCAGCTTCTCGGCGCTGCTGCCGGCCTTCTTCACGGTGTCTTCGGCGCGCGCGGCGGCGTCGATCGCCACGTCGGCCACCGGAGTGGCGGCGTCGTTGGCGTGCTTCTTGACCGAGTCGGCCACGGTGGAGACGTACTGCTTGGCAGTCTCTCCGGCCTTGGTCACGGTCTCCTGGACCTTGGGGTCCTTCCAGGTCTCCGCGGCGTTCTTCTTCACGGCGTTGAGGCTCCGCTCGAATTCTGCCTTGCCGCGCTTGCTGCCGATGATGTAGCCGATGGCTACGCCGGCGCCCAGTGTGAACAGTCGCATGGTCAACTCCGTTCTGACGGTGGATGAGTCTCTCGTGTCTTACGAGTCCCTTTAGAACTTAGTCTGCTTTGCACGCCGATGTCACGGTCATGACCCCTGATGGACCCTGATTCCACCCTGATTCAGCACCCGGCTCCATCCCTGGTTCGCGCCGCAGGGGTCGCCTGTTCGAGCTCAGACCGGAGCCTCGGATCGGCGGCTCAGCCGAGCGTCGCGGTGCGCGGGTCCAGCTGGTCCGTCGCGCCCGGCACCGGCTCGGCCGGGTCGTGGCCGAGCGCCACGATCCGGTTCTCACCGTCCACATGGACCACCTGCGGCTCGTGGGAGGCGAGCTCGAGCGCGTCCAGCATCACGTAGCTGATCAGGATGATCAGGTCCCCTGGATCCACCAGGTGGGCGGCGGCGCCGTTGATCCCGATGACACTCGATCCGCGCGGACCAGCGATGGTGTAGGTCTCCAGGCGTGCACCGTTGGTGATGTCGACCACCTGGACCTTCTCGCCCTCGACGATCCCTGCCGCGTCGAGCAGATCGGCGTCCACGGTGATGGACCCCACGTAGTGCAGGTCCGCGTGGGTCACGGTGGCGCGGTGGATCTTGCCGCCCATGACGGTCCTCAGCATGCTCGGCTCGCTTTCGACGAAGGAAGGGTGCTCATGACGTGGTCCATTATCCAGCGTCCGAGCCGAGCCCGGTATTCCCGGGCGCGGGCCGCCGTGTGGTCAGCGCCGTGACGGCCCGGCTCCCGACCTCGACGAGCCCGCAGCCCAGGATGCTGGAGACGATCGCCGCCACCAGCAGCTCGGTCGAGGGCATCACGAAGAGGTGGTACTGCACAGATATGGGGAGCAGAAGCACCGCGGCGAGGAGCAGGTACATGGTCCCGATCAGGGCCACCCGCGGCCACGTCAGCGGGCGCAGCGCCACATTGAGCACCCAGAGGCCCACCGCGGTCAGGCACAGCGTCGTGGCGGTCTGGATCGCCGCGGAGGGCGCTTCGAGGTAACGGCCGAAGGCGCTGACCGTGACCACTGCGAGCACGATCGCGATCGCCGTCGGGATGGAGAAGAGCATCGAGCGGCGGAGGAACCCCGGTCGGTAGAGCCGCGGATTGGGCATCAGGGCGAGGAAGAACGCCGGGAATCCGATCATGAGGAAGTCCACGGTCGAGAACTGACGGGGAAGGAACGGGAACTCCCAGAAGAGCAGCCCGTAGATCAGCCCGAGCAGGATCGCATAGGCGGTCTTGGACAGGAACAGGTGCGCCACCCGCTCGGTGTTGGCGATGACCTTGCGGCCCTGTTCCAGCACCGAGGGGAGCCGGTCGAAGCGACCGTCGAGCAGCACCATCCGAGAGACCGCCTTGGTGGCCGGTGCGCCGTCGCCCATGGCGATCCCCAGGTCAGCCTTCTTCATGGCCAGGGCGTCGTTGACTCCGTCGCCGGTCATCGCCACGACGTGTCCGGCAGACTTCAGCGCCTCCACCATGGTGCGCTTCTGCTCGGGGGAGACCCGGCCGAACACCGAATGGTGTTCCAACGTCTCGCGCAGCGCCACGGGGTCTTCTGGCAGCGCGGAGGCGTCCACGGCGTCGCCTTCGATGACCATGCCCACCTCGCGGGCCACCGCGGCGGCCGTCTTGGGGGAGTCGCCGGAGATCACCTTCAGCGCGATGTTCTGCTCACGGAAATACTGAAGCGTGGCGTGGGCCTCGGGACGGACGTTCTCCTTGAAGGTCAGCAGCGCCACCGGGACCATTCCCTGCGGCAGTCGCTGCCCCCGGCCGAGCGGCCCGGTGTCGCCGTCGATGATCGGGCCGTCCAAGGGCGCGTGGGCGAGCAGCATCGTGCGCAGTCCCCGGCTGGAGAGCTCCTCGGTGCGGTTCAGCAGCTGCTCCGTGCGCACCTGCGGGTCGGTGGAGTCCCCGCGGAGGATCTCCGGGGCGCCCAGCACCCAGTGCCCGGCGAGACCGCCGGCGTCCGCGGCGAAGCTCACGGCGGAGAAGCGCCTGGCCGAGGAGAACTGGACCTGACTGGCCACCCGGTGCCGAGGCAGGGCCGTGTAGGGTGCGCGCAGCGCCGCCGCGGTGGCGTTCGCGCCCTCATCGGCGCCGAAGAAGGCCAGCACCTGCTCCCACTCGGCGGTCCCCTCCAGCGCGGTGGACCCCGGGTCGCGGCGGGCCGGGGCGGGAAGCCCGCGCGGACTCAGCGCGGTGGCCCGGTGGAAGGCGATGGTGCCGTCGGTGAGCGTGCCGGTCTTGTCCAGACAGACCACATCCACCCGGGCCAGGATCTCCACGGCCGGCTGCTCCTGGAGCAGCACGTTCTCCCGGGAGAGCTTCACGGCGGCCACGGCGAAGGCGATGGTCGTCATCAGGGCCAGCCCCTGGGGGATCATCGCGGTGACCGAGGACACCGAGGTGACCAGCGCGTCCCGCCACTGGCCCGACTCCCAGGCGGTGTTCCAGCCGCCGAAGGCCTGCATCTGGCCGTTGAGCACCACCGCCACGATGGGCAGCAGCACCATGGAGAGCCAGAAGGCGATCTTCTCCATCGCGCGGCGCAGCTCCGAGTTGATCTTCTGATATCGCTTCGCCTCGGTGGCCAGCCTCACCGCATGGGCCCGTTCCCCCACGGCAGTCACCCGGAATCTTCCGGATCCCGCCACCACGGCGGTCCCGGAGAGGATCCGGTCGTCGCGGCGCTTGGCCACGGCATCGGACTCCCCGGTGAGCATCGATTCGTCCACGTCGAGCCCCTCGGAGCTGAGCACCGCGCCGTCGGCGGGGATCTCGTCGCCGCGGCGCAGCTCGACGACGTCGTCGAGCACGATCTGTTCGCGGTGGATCTGCAGGAGCATCCCGTCCCGCAGCACCCGCACATCGTCCTGGTGCAGCAGCGCGATGGCATCAAGCTTGCGCTTGGCGCTGTACTCCTGGAAGAGCCCGATGAAGACGTTGGCCACCGCTGCGACCGCGAAGAGCAGATCCAGCCAGCGTCCCAGCAGGATGATGGCCAGTGCACAGAGCCCGATGATGAGATTGAACAGCGTCATCAGGTGGGTGCGCAGAATGTCGGTGATCGAGCGCGAGGTGGTGCGCGGCTGGACGTTCGCCAGTCCCAGCCGGTTTCGCTCCAGCACCTGCACCGAGCTCAGACCAGCGGTTTCGAGCGTCTTGGGGTCCACGGCAGACCTTGTCTCCGCGGTGTCGCGGATCGCAGTCCTCTGGGCAGCCACAGGGCCAGAGTCTACAGTTCGGATCAATCGGAGCCGGAGACCGCGACGATCAGCTCCTCGCCGCTGGCACCGACCTCGATGCTGAGCGCGAAGTCGACCTGGTGGCTCTCTTCAAGGCTCGCCCCATCGTGGAAGTGCCGCGAGTCGAAGGTGACCGTGGCCGACATGTCGGCGCCGGGGGTCTCCCAGCCCTCCTCGGCGAAGTCGAGCGTGAGGCCCTCGGGCTCAGGCATCCGCCAGCTGATGGACTCGGTGACCACCTGGTTGGGGGTGTTGATGCCCATGGGGCATCCGGCGGGCATCAGCACCTGCTGATCGGCACAGCCGTCCAGATAGGCCCCGACCTCTTCCTGGAGCAGGTCCTGGGCGGCCTCGGAGGCCTGGAGCTCCAGCGTGATCTGGTGGGCCTGGCCGTCGTCGTCCCCCTCCCCGGCGTCCTGGACCACCACGTAGCGAGAGGCGCCGACCAGCCATTCGCTGTCCACGGCGATCTCCACCACGGCCGGGACATAGGTCCGCAGCGTCGCGGAGTCGTCTTCGAGGTTCACCGGCTCACCGTTCACGGTGATCTGCGCGATGCCGCCGGCCGCGGCGCCGGGCACATCGATCTGCAGCTGGCTCATCGACGCCGCCGTGAGCTCCCAGTCCGGGAAGAAGGCCAGCGTGTTCTGCTGGGATTCCATGGGCAGCTGGGTCTCGAAGCTCTCACCCTCGATGTCGAACTGCATCATCGCGCGTCCCTGCTGCCCGGGGTCTTCCTCGAACCTGGTGTTCTCGATGCCTGCGGCGCTGCGTGCAAGCGCGTCTCCGTCCAGCAGCAGGCTGTCCATCGGGGCGCCCTCCGCCGCGTCCAGCGCGGCGGGGTCGAAGAATCCCAGCGCCTCGGATCCGCTGCCTCGGGTGATCGAGTCCCAGTACTCCTGCGCGGTGTGACCCGGGGTGTAGATCCTCTCGCTGACCTGCCAGATGGCGACGCCGCCGGCCGCCAGCGCCAGGACCAGCGCCGCCGCCCACGCCACCAGCAGTCCGCGGCGGGAGCGGGTGCGCCCGGGCGCCCCGGGTGGGGGCGGCGGAGGGGAGTGGGGGGCCTGCGACATAGGGTTCAGCGTAGCAATGCCCTGACCCTCCGCCCGTCGCTCGGCTGCCGCCCCGCAGGGGCCGCCCCGGTCGCCGGTTCGGTGATCGGTCGGGTCTGCGCTGATCAGCCCAGCAGCACGGCGACCAGCACCACGGTGGGGATCGCCGCGATGGTGGTCAACAGGACGGTGTCGCGGGCGATGACCTCCCCGGCCTGATAGCGCACGGCAGTGACCAGCACGTTCTGCGCGGTCGGCAGGGCTGCCATGACCACCGCGACGAGCACCTGATGCGCATCGAGTCCGAAGACGAAGGACGCGAGCAGCCAGGCGAGCACCGGGTGCAGGATCAGCTTCAGGCCGGCGGCGAGGAACACGTCACGACGCCGGGCGGAGGCCCTGCTCAGCGGCCGGCTGCCGACCAGGGAGAGGCCGAAGGCCAGCAGCATCAGCGGGATCGAGGCGCCGGCGAGGAGCTCGATCGCCTCCTGCACAGGGGTGGGGAAGCTCAGTCCCTGCCAGGAGAAGAGCAGGCCGAGAGCGGCGCCGATGATCATCGGGTTCACCGCCGACTGCCCCAGGCTGCGCAGCACCGCGATGCGGGGGCGGGGCCGGACCTTCGGCGTCGTGCCCGCGTCGCGGGTCAGCAGGTCCAGTGCGGTGACGTAGATCGGGGTGTAGATCGCCAGCTGGAACATGATGATCGGCGCGGCGAGCGCGACGTCGCCGAGCACATAGGCCGCGATCGGGAAGCCGAGGTTGGCGCCGTTGACCAGCGACCCGCTCATTCCGCCGATCATCAGATCAGACCCGGCGCGGCCCTTGAGCAGCAGGAGTCGGCCGAGCAGGATGAACGCGACCAGGGTCATCAGCGCACCGATGGTCGCGATGGCGAACTGCGGCCCGAGCACCTCGCGCAGCGAGGATTCGGAGATGGTGACGAAGAGCAGGCAGGGGGAGGCCACGAAGAACGCGACGCGGCTCATCACCACGCGCGCATCGGGGCCGAGCACCCCGAACCTGCCGATGCTCCAGCCGACCGCGATGATCAGCCAGATGATGGTGAAGCCGGAGAGGACCGCGCCCACGACACTCCTCCCGGCTCCTGCAGCAGATTCAGCTCAACACTCTAGCCCCGGCGGGGGCGGTGCGAGCGCTGCCGCTCAGCGGAGGTCAGCTCATTGCTGGGCTTCGGCGTCCTCGGCAGGGCTGATGAAGTCGGTGCGGATCCGCTCCACGCCCTCGGCGGAGATCTGGAAGCCATGCTCCTGGCCGGCGTCGATCATGATGCCGGCGCCGGTGATCGACTGCACGATGGCGACCCCGGGGGCCTCCACGGCATGCGGAGCGTGCTCCTTGTAGTCATCGGGAATGTTCCCGCTGGTGCTGAACAGCGCGATCAACGGGTTGCCCTCGTTGTCCTGCAGCGTCAGCGGATTCACCGAACCGGTCTCGTCGTTGACCTCCTCGGGGCTGAGGAAGAAGACGCTGCTGGTCAGGAAGGTCCGGATGATCTCGCCGGCCTGCGCGGTGCCGTCCTTGCCCTCGATCAGGACCTGCTCGAGCGTGGCGGCGGGGCCGACCTGCTCGGCGGCTGCGTCGGTGGCGGGAGTCTGCTCTGGCTGGGTATTGGGAGTCTCGGTCATGTCTCTACGCGATCACGGACTCGCGCAGAATGCAATGCGAACGGGCCCGGCTCGTCTCCGGCAGTGCTGTGCTGAGGTACTTTGGGCGAGTGCTGCTATCTGACCGAGACATCCGAGCCGAGATCGACGCCGAGCGGATCAGGCTGGACCCGCTGGACATCTCGATGATCCAACCCTCAAGCGTGGATGTGCGCCTGGAGCGCATGTTCCGGCTCTTCGACAACCACAAGTACGCCCACATCGACCCGGCGGCGGACCAGCCGGATCTGACCCGGCTGGTGGAGGTGGATCCCGAGGAGCCCTTCATCCTGCATCCCGGGGAGTTCGTGCTCGGCGCCACCTATGAGTCGGTCACCCTGCCCGACGACGTCGCGGCCCGGCTGGAGGGCAAGAGCTCACTGGGCCGGCTGGGACTGCTGACCCACTCCACCGCAGGGTTCATCGACCCCGGGTTCTCCGGGCAGGTCACCCTGGAGCTCTCCAACATGGCCACGCTGCCGATCAAGCTGTGGCCCGGGTCGAAGATCGGTCAGCTCTGCTTCTTCCGGCTGAGCTCTCCGGCCGAGCACGGCTACGGCACCGGGGCGCATCAGTCCCGCTATCAGGGCCAGCGCGGACCCACGGCCTCGCGCAGCCACGCGAACTTCCACCGCACGATCATCAGGTAGCCCGAGGCCGGGTCAGCTCGGGGCCACTCCGCCCCGCCTCAGCCCTCAGCTGCGGTTCAGCACCCGATGATCGCGCATCTTCGCCGGACCGGTGGGGTTGTGCACCAGGGTCAGGGTGAGAAGCCCGATGCTCAGGATCACCACCACGCCGATGATGATCGCCTTGTCGCTGCCGCCCGCGCTCCACAGCAGCAGCGCGATCAGCCCCGGAGTCAGGAAGGACACGCTGCGCCCCGCCGTCGCGTAGAGCCCGAAGAGCTCACCGGCCCGGCTCGGCGGTGCCAGCCGGGCCAGGAACGCCCGGGAAGAGGACTGCGCCGGGCCCACGAACACGCAGAGCATCAGCCCGAAGACCCAGAAGGCGCCCGTCGGGGTGACCACGAAGCCGCCGAAGCTGCGCTCCACGTCGAGGAAGTACAGGATTGCGGCGGTGATGATCAGCGCGGTCACACAGGTGGCGATCACTCGGCGCGGACCGACCCGGTCGTCGAACCAGCCGCCGATGAACGCCCCCAGCGCCGCGGCCACATTGCCGGCGATGCCGAAGAGCAGGATGTCGGAGGTGGTGAACCCGAAGACCGTGACACCGAGGATCGCGCCGTAGGTGAACACCGCGGAGAGCCCATCACGATAGATCGCGGAGGAGACCAGGAACCAGAAGGTGTTCCGGTCCTCACGCCAGAGTCCGATGACCAGCCCGACGAGCCTGCGGTAGGACTCCAGGATGCTGACCCGTTCCTGAATGACCTCCTGGTCGGCGGTCTTGAGCGGCGTCAGCAGCAGCGGCAGCGAGAAGATCAGGAACCAGGCGGCAGCCACCAGCGCCACTGCCCGGACGTTGACCATCTCATCCTCTCCCAGTCCGAACAGGTGCGGCGGCTCGCCGGCGACCAGACCGAAGTAGACGATGGCGAGGATCACGATCCCGCCGAGGTAGCCCGAGCCCCAGCCGATGCCTGAGACTCGGCCCATCCGTGGCGAGTCAGCGATGTCGGTGATCATGGAGTTGTAGTTGAGGTTCGCGAACTCGTCGAAGAGCGTCATCGTGGCCATGAGGGTCACGCCCAGGACCAGGTAGGCCTGGTCGGGCTTCACGAAGAAGCATGCCGCGACCAGCGCGATGACGATCAGGGTGTTGACGGCGAGCCAGCGTCGTCGTCGGCCGCCGTTGTCCGCCCGCTGCCCGATGACCGGGGCGGTGAGCGCGATGACCAGCCCGGCGATGGTGTTCGCGGTGGTCAGATACTGCGTGCCCTGCCCGCCCGGCCCGACCGCGTCGGCGATGTAGGTGCCGAAGACGAAGGTCACCATCACCGCGCTCACCGTGGCATTGCCCCAGCTCCACAGGCTCCAGACCGCGATCAGCCGCTTCTTCAGCGGAGCGAGGGAGGAGGCCGCGACGGGCTCGATGCTGGTCATTGCGGCATAGTAACCCTGGTTTGTTAACATTGAGAGGATTGCCACCGCAGAACCTGGATCCAGGAACTCGCAGTGAGGCGTGTGAGGCTGATGACTGGAGAGGAGCGGGGTACATGATCATTGGGATGCTGGCTGTGCTGTTCGCGCTCAGCATCCTGACCCCCTTCCTGTACCACCGGTTCGGCCGCCGCACCTTCTTCTTCCTCGCCGCGGTCCTGGCTGTGGCCATGGTCGCGATCCTGAGCTATGTGCCCGCGGTGCTTGAGGCCGATCAGGCCGCCGGCATCGGCGAGCCCAACGCTCCTCCGGCCGAGGTGATCGAGTGGATCCCGCAGTTCGGCGTGGAGCTGGCGTTCCGCATCGACGCCCTGGCGCTGGCCATGTCGGTGCTGATCCTCGGCGTCGGGGCCCTGGTGATGCTCTACTGCGCCCGCTACTTCGCGTCCTCCGAGCGTGCGGCGGGCCCCTTCGCCGCGGAGCTCTTCGCCTTCGCCGCCTCGATGCTGGGTCTGGTGCTCGCCGATGACCTGGTCATGCTCTTCGTGTTCTGGGAGCTCACCACGATCCTGTCCTTCCTGCTGATCGGCTTCTCGGCACACCGGATCTATGCCCGCCGCTCAGCGATCCAGGCGCTGCTGGTGACCACCTTCGGCGGACTGGCGATGCTGGTGGGTCTGCTCTGGCTGGGCCAGCTCACCGGCAGCTACCGGCTCTCCGAGATCCTCGCCGCCGCCCCGGAGCTGGTCTCTGACCCCGCGACGGCGACCGCGGTGGACATCGCGGTGGCGCTGGTCCTGCTCGGCGCGCTCTCGAAGTCCGCGCTGGTCCCGTTCCACTTCTGGCTCCCCGCAGCGATGGCGGCGCCGACTCCGGTCTCGGCCTATCTGCATGCCGCCGCGATGGTCAAGGCCGGCGTCTACCTGGTGGCCCGGTTCGCCCCGGGCTTCCACGAGACCACCTTCTGGCTGCCGCTGGTGCTCGGGCTCGGGCTGCTCACCATGCTGGTCGGCGCCTGGCGGGCGCTGCGCCAGACCGACATCAAGCTGGTGCTCGCCTACGGCACGGTCTCCCAGCTGGGCTTCCTGATCATGATCAACGGGCTGGGCACCGAGGACGCGGCGCTGGCCGGACTCGCCATGCTGCTGGCCCACGGGTTGTTCAAGGCGGCGCTGTTCATGGTGGTCGGGATCATCGACCACCAGTCCGGCACCCGCGATCTGCGCAGGCTCTCCGGGCTGGCCCGGACCCAGCGCCCATTGTTCATCGTCGCGCTGATCGCCACCGCCTCCATGGCAGGCCTGCCGCCGCTCTTCGGCTTCGTGGCCAAGGAGGTCGTCTTCGAGTCGTTCTTCAGCTACGCCGAAGCCACCGACGGGGGCTCGGCGCTGACCTGGGGCTGGCTGGTGCTGGTCGGCGTCGTGCTGGGCTCCGCGCTGACCGTTGCCTACTCGGCCCGGTTCCTCTGGGGAGCCTTCGCCACCAAGCGCGAAGCCTCCGGCGCTGCGGCGGCGCCCATCGTCTTCAAGGGCCCGGTGCCGCGGGTCTTCCTCGCAGCTCCGATGATCCTCGCCGCGGCGACCGTGGGCCTGGCGCTGTTCCCGCAGCCGGTGCAGGCGCTGGTCGAACCCTGGGCCACCCTGTTCGCGCCGGTGGACCCCGCGGTCGAACCGACCTATCTCGCGCTCTGGCACGGACTGACCCCGGTGCTGGGACTCTCCGCGCTGACCTGGGTGCTGGGCTACGCGCTCTTCCGCCTCCGCGAGCCTTTCGCCCGCGTCCAGACGAAGGTGCCTCCGGTGTTCGACGCCGAGCGCGGCTACCGAGCCACGGTGCGCGGGGTCGACATGCTCTCCTCCTGGGTCACCGCCCGCACCCAGCGCGGTGCGCTGGGCTGGTACCTGTTCATCATCCTCGCCGTGGCGACGCTGGTGCCGCTCAGCGTGGTGATCTTCGGCGGCCCCGGAGGCGCCGGGGTCTCAGATCGCTGGATGGTGGACGACTTCATCATCGCCGAGCAGCCGCTGCAGGTGGTGCTCGCGCTGATCATCCTCGGCGGAGCCTCCGGCGCTATCTGGGCTCCCAAGCGCTTCATGGCGGTGCTGATGGTCTCGCTCTGCGGCTGGGGGATCGCCGGGATCTTCGCGCTGCAGGGCGCCCCGGACCTCGCGCTGACCCTGCTGCTGGTGGAGTCCATCGTGCTGGTGGTCTTCGTGCTCGCGCTGCGAAGCCTGCCGGCGGGCATCTGGACCCAGACCCCCACCCGGTTCAAGTTCGGCCGCGCGGCGCTGGGCATCGGCTTCGGCGTGGTCATGATGGCCGTCGCGGCGATGTCCATGAACGCCCGCACCGCCGATCCGGTGTCCGTGGAATACCCCTGGATGGCCTATGAGGTCGGTCAGGGCGCCAACATCGTCAACGTCACACTCGTGGACATCCGCGTCTGGGACACCTTCGGTGAGATCACCGTGCTCGCCGCCGCGGCCACCGGCGTCGCCTCGCTGATCTTCGTGAAACGCCGTGACGTGCAGCGCCGGGAGCTCCATGAGGTCCCCAGCGGCACCGTCGGACGGGTGCTCTCGGACAAGGCGCTCTCCCCGCGCCAGGTCCGCGAGATCAAGGTCGCCCGCTCCTTCGCCACCGTGGCCCGTGAGGCCTGGCTGGTGGCGGGCCGCACGGTGGCGCCGGAGCACCGCAGCATCGTCTTCGAGGTCATCACCCGGCTGATGTTCCACGGCATCATCATGATCTCGCTCTACCTGCTGCTGGCCGGACACAACCTGCCAGGCGGCGGCTTCGCCGGCGGCCTGCTGGCGGGACTCGCCTTCGTGCTGCGCTACCTGGCCGGCGGCCGCTACGAGCTCGAAGCCGCGATCCCGTTCTCCGCCGGCGCCATGATGGGCTGGGGCCTGGCCATCGCCTGCTTCACGGGCATCACCCCGCTGATCGCCGGCGGGCAGGCCTTCCAGTCCTTCGACTTCTACCTCACCCTCCCGATCTTCGGCGAGCACCACTTCGTCTCGGCGATCCTCTTCGACGTCGGGGTCTACCTGGTGGTCATCGGCCTGATCGTGGACATCCTGCGCAGCCTCGGCTCGGAGATCGATGTGCGCAGCGAACGTGAGGGCCAGCGCGCCACCACCACCGCGCACGGCATCCACGGCGAGACCTCTGCGGGGGTGGCCCGATGACCGTCAACCTGACCCTTCTGGTGCTCATGGGCGCGCTCTTCGCCATCGGCATCTACCTGCTCCTGGAGCGCTCACTGACCCGGGTGCTGCTCGGGATCATCCTGATCTCCAACGGGGTGAACCTGCTGCTGCTGCACACCGCCGGCCGCGCCGGACTCGCCCCGATCTATGATCCCGACATCTCCGCCGAGGAGTACCTGGACCCGCTGCCGCAGGCGCTGCTGCTCACCGCGATCGTGATCGCCTTCGCACTGGTCAGCTTCATGCTGGCGCTGATCTACCGGTCCTGGGTGCTCGCCCGGCAGGACGAGCTCGCCGACGACGAGGAAGACCGCCGCATCGCCTCCTACGCCAACGTCCATGACACCGAGGAAGACGCTGAGCTGGCCACCGAGACCACCGAGTTCGCCGATGACACCGACTCCTCGGGGCGCCAGCTGCTGAACCCGCGCCGCGGGGTGGATGAGGTGACTGGGACGGATGCCGCAGATGAGGCGCCCGCGTCCGGAGCGATGCACGCAGACCAGCTCGACGTCACCATCGGAGCCGGACGCGCCGACGGGCCGCCTCGGCAGGTCCCGGCAGATCCCGACGTCGAGCCGACGGCGGAACCTGACACCGATCCGGCTGAGGATCCAGACCCGACCGAAGGAGGTCAGCGCTGATGAACACCGAGTTCCTCAACTTCACCCCGCTGGCCGTGCTGATCCCGTTCTTCGGCGCGGGCTTCGCGTTCGCCTTCTACCGCAACAAGTCCGCCCAGCGGGCGATCACCATCGGCGCGCTCGTGCTCACCGTGATCCTCGAGGTCACGATGCTGAGCCACGTCTGGAACGGCGGCGCCCACGCCATCCACCTGGCCGGCTGGCCGGCGCCCTTCGGCATCGTGATGGTGATCGACCGGTTCGCGGCGCTGATGCTGGTGGTCTCCTCGATCATCACCCTGTGCGTGCTGCTCTACGCGGTGGGCCAGGGCGCCGCCGAGGAGAAGGACGACTCCGGTCCGGTCTCGATCTTCTACCCCACCTACCTGATCCTGGTGGCCGGCGTATCCAACGCGTTCCTCGCCGGTGACCTGTTCAACCTCTACGTGGGCTTCGAGATCTTCCTGACCGCCTCCTATGTGCTGCTGACCCTGGGCGGCGGTGAATCCCGGATCCGTGCGGGCGTCACCTACGTGGTGGTCTCGATCGTCTCCTCGATGCTGTTCCTGATCACGATCGGGATGATCTACGCCGCCACCGGCACGGTGAACCTGGCCGATCTCGCGCTGCGCCTGGCGGACCTTGATCCCAGCACCCAGCTGACCCTGCACGTGATGCTGCTGGTGGCCTTCGGGATCAAGGCCGCGGTGTTCCCGCTGGCCTTCTGGCTGCCCGACTCCTACCCCACGGCGCCGGCCCCGGTCACCGCGGTGTTCGCCGGGCTGCTCACCAAGGTCGGCATCTACGCGATGATCCGCACCGAGACGCTGCTCTTCCCGGGGGAGCGGATCAACACCGCGCTGATGATCGTCGCGGCGCTGACCATGATCGTGGGAATCCTCGGTGCGCTGGCGCAGGCGGACATCAAGCGCATGCTCTCCTTCACCTTGATCAGCCATATCGGCTATCTGGTCTTCGGGCTCGCGCTGAGCTCGATCATCGGCATGGCCGCCACCATCTACTACGTGGCCCACCACATCACCATCCAGACCACGCTGTTCCTGGTCACCGGACTGATCGAACGCCGGTCCGGGACCTCCAACGTGCTGCGCCTGGGCGGGCTGGCGAAGATCTCCCCGGTGCTGGGACTGCTGTTCTTCATCCCGGCGATGAACCTCGCCGGGATTCCACCGTTCTCCGGATTCGTCGGCAAGCTGGGCATGATGCAGGGCGGCATCGCGGAGAACACCTGGATCACCTGGACGCTGGTGATCGCCTCGGTGGTGACCTCCCTGCTCACCCTGATGGCGGTGGCCAGGATCTGGACCCGCGGCTTCTGGCGCAAGCCTGAGGACGCCGATGAGACTCCCGAGCGCCAGCTGATGTCCAAGACGCTGGCGCACTCCCGCGCGGCGAACAAGCGCTACCTGCCGATGTCGATGGTCGCCCCGACCGCGGCGCTGGTGGCGATGTCGCTGGCGTTCAGCGTCTTCGCCGGCCCGCTGATGGACTTCTCCCGGGCCGCCGCGCAGGATATGTATGAGCGCACCCCCTACCTGGAGGCCGTCTTCGGCCCCGACCGGACCGAGGGCGTGCGCGACGAGCTCGAGGAGTTCGCCGCCACCTTCCTGATCGACTATGAGCTCGACGACGGCGGCGCGGCCGAGCACGCTCCGGTGGAGACCTCCCTGCAGCCCGATGACGAAGCGGCCGACGTCGTCCCGGAGATCACCGACGGGGATGATCAGTGATGAAGAGACCCAAGACTCCGCTGAAGCTGGAGCTGCCGCTGATCGCGTTCCTCGGCTTCTTCTGGATGGCGATCTGGCAGGACTTCACGATCGGCACGTTCATCATCGGGGCGGTCTATGCCACGATCATCGTGCGGGTGTTCTACCTGCCGCCGCTGCGCGGCAGCGGACGGCTGAACCCCTGGTGGGGACTGGTCTTCACCGGTCGCTTCCTGGTGAAGATGGTCGCCGCCTCGTTCCAGGTCTCCTGGATCGCCGTCGTCGTCGGACCGAGGGTGAAGAACTCGATCATCTCGATCCAGCTGCGCAGCCATGACGACCTGATCGTCACCCTGACCGGGCATGCGCTTGCGCTGGTGCCGGGCTCCCTGGTCCTCGACGTCGACCGCACGACGGCGACGCTCTACCTGCACACTCTCGACATCAATTCCGATGAGGATGCCGAGAAGATCCGCCAGGACGCGCTGAAGACCGAGGCGCTGCTCATCCTGACCTGCGGGAATCGCTCGGACGTGGCCGTGGTCAAGGCGGAGAAGCGCCTGGGCAGGATGTCGGGCTTCTCCAAGACCGAGCGGGAGGCCCCGTTCATCCATCGCGGCGACGGTCCCAGCGAGGCCGAGCGGGACGCCGAACGTGCCGCGGGACGCGCCCCCGAGCGTACCGACATCGATGCCGGCGCCGATTCTCCTGAGCGGACCACGATCGAGGAGGTGGAGCACTGATGCTGGACATCGCCGTGCACATCACCCAGGTGCTGCTCGCCATCGGCGCCATCGGCAGCGTCTACCGCATCTATAAGGGCCCCTCCGTGCTGGACCGGGTGATCAGCCTCGACGTGATGCTCATCATCGTGGCCTCGATGATGATCGTGGACATGGTGGTCAACGACCACCAGGACTTCATCATGTTCGTCGTGATCACGGCCGTGATCGGCTTCCTCGGCGCGGTGGCCATCGCACGCTATGTGGTCGTGCGCTCTCCCGAAGAGGTGGCCAGCGAATCCTCCGAGCAGGACCCATACCCTGCGCCCCCGCTGGCCCCGGCCATCCCCGGTGCCGCTGCGGAGAGCGAGCCGGAGGCCCCGCACGACCCGGTGAGCACCCCCAGGATGCCCGGGATCGAGGTGGAGGAGGGCGAGGACGAGTCCACCTCCTGGTTCTCCGCCCTGACCCGCTCCGGGTTCACCCCGCGCCGCCACGACGACGCCCCCGCAGACGACGACGCCAGCGCCGACGCGGAGGAAGCCCCGAGTGCTGACACCGCTGCTCGCCCGCCCGCACAGAAGCCATCGAAGCAGGAGGATCGTGATGCTTGAGTCTCTCGACGCGGACCTGATCCTCGATGCGGTGGCCTCGGTGCTGCTGGTGATCGGTGGGCTGATGTCCCTGGCCGCCGGCGTCGGCCTGGTCCGGCTGCCCGATCTGCACTCGCGGATGCACGCAGCGACCAAGCCACAGGTGCTGGGGCTGCTCGCGCTGCTGCTGGCCGCGGCGATCAGCTGGCGGTCCTGGGAATGGGTCGCCATCGTGCTGCTCGCCTGGGGCCTGCAGCTGCTCACCGCGCCGGTCAGCGCGCACGTGGTGGGCCGCTCCGGCTACCGCACCAAGCACATGCGCCGGGATCTGCTCACCCATGACGAGCTCGCCAGCGCGGTCGAGCGGATCAGCCGGGACATCCCTCCCTCCCGCGGCTGAGCATGGACCCGCTCAGGTCCAGACGAAGTTCCATGCTCCGGCGAGGACCGCCGCGGTCACCGCCAGCGCCCCGATTCCGGCGCCGCCCAGGATCACCGGCAGATCCGCCGCGCTGAACCGCGCCGGGCGCGCCCAGCTGCGCGGTCCCGCGCCGAACCCGCGCGACTCCATGGTCACCGCGAGCCTGGTGGCCATCCGGATGGCCTGGACCAGCAGACCGAAGGCCTGCGAGGCCGTGCCGCGCATCCGTGCCGTGAGCCCGCCGTGCGCACCCACGCCGCGGGCTCGGCGGGCGTGCCCGATCGTTCTCCAATGCTCCGCCAGCAGACCGAGCAGCCGCATCGCCGCCAGCGCACTGAGCACGAAGCGCGCGGGCAGCCGCAGCTGCTGCGCCAGGGAGTCCGCCAGATCCGTCGGATCCGTGGTGGAGAAGACGATCACCGAAGGCAGCACGATCGCGAACGCACGGGCGCCCAGCGCGAGCCCCAGCGTGATCGATCCCTCGCTGATCGTGGTGAACCCCAGGTCAGCGAGCACACGACCGGACTCTTCGGCGGCGATCGCCGTGCCCCAGGCGGCCACCACCGCGCCCGCGGCGAAGGGCCAGACGCGTCGCAGGAAGCCGCCCGGTCTGATCCCGGCCAGCGGCAGCAGCGCGAGGCTGGCGAGGATCACGACGCCGGAGCTCACCGCGTCGATGGTCATCACCAGCGCCGCCGTGATCAGGAAGACCGCGATGAGCTTGGCCAGCGCATTGCGCCGGCCCAGCCAGGACAGCGACCGCTCAGGCCCGAAGAGCTCCCCACCCGGGGGGTCTGAGCGCTCCCCGCCCCGCTGCTCGTCCGGGGCGACCGGTTCTTCTCGCCGGACCTGGTGCTCACTCGCGTGAAGTCCGCGCAGGAAGGCGGCATCGTGGGTGACCGCCAGCACCGTTCCGCCGGAATCCACATGCTCGCGCAGCAGCGAGATGAGCTCTGCGAAGGTGCGGGCATCCTGGCCGAAGGTGGGCTCATCGAGCATCAGCACCTCAGGTCCCGCCGAGAGCACAGTGCCCACCGAGAGCCGGCGCTTCTCCCCGCCCGAGAGCGTGAACGGGTTGGCCTCGGCCAGCTCCGTGAGTCCGAGCCGCTCCAGCAGCCGGGCGACCCGGTCGTCGATCTGCTGCTCGTCGAACAATGGGTCCGTCGTGCCGGGGACCTCGGCCTGCTGCGCGCCCAGGGCGAGCTCCTCGCGGACGGTGCTGCGCACGAACTGGTGCTCCGGCTCTTGGAAGACCACCCCGATCCGGGCGACCAGGTCAGCGGAGCGCCACTTGTGCGGGTCCTCCGCCAGCAGCGCGCCAGCGCCCTTGAGCTCCGCAGTCGCCGAGACGCTGCCGGCGTGGGCGGGCAGCAGCCCCGCGAGGGTCAGCAGCAGCGTGGACTTCCCCGCGCCGTTGGCGCCGGTGATGCCCAGGGTCTGACCTCGGCGGATCACCAGATCGAGATCCTTCACGGTCGGCGGCGCCGGCTGCGCGCGCCGCCAGCCGGGTTTGGGGGAGTGGCGTCCGACGGCGAGGCCCTCGGCCAGCAGCAGCGGTTCGGCCTGCTTCCGCCCAGTCCCGCCCAGCCGCTCAGTCCCGCCCAGCCGCTCCGTACCACCCCTCCACACCGGCAGATCCTGCAGCGGATCCCGTCCGGGAACCCAGAGCCCCATGCCGGCCAGCTCCTCGCGAAGCGCAGCATCGGTGAAGATCTCCGCGGCGGGACTGCTCCTGCGGATCCCGCCGCCGGTCTCGAGCACCAGCAGGGTGTCCATGTGCTCCGCCCAGACCTCGAGACGATGCTCCACCAGGATGACCGTGGCGCCGGTGGCCTCGGCGGCGGCGAGCACCGCGTCACGTACCTGCCGGACGCCCTCGGGGTCCAGGTTTGCGGTGGGTTCATCGAGCAGCAACAGGCCGGGGCGCATCGCGAGGATCCCGGCCAGGGCCAGCCGCTGCTTCTGTCCTCCGGAGAGCTTCGCGCTGGGATGATCCAGGTCGAAGCTTTGCAGTCCGACATCGGTCAGTGCGGCCCGGACCCGCTGCCAGATCTGCTCCCGCGGCACGGCGAGGTTCTCGGCGGAGAAGGCCACGTCGTCGCCGATCCGCGAGAGCACCACCTGGGACTCCGGGTCCTGCTGCATCAGGCCGGCCCGGCCGCGGGCCTGCTCAGGGTCGACGCCGTCGAGCAGCAGCCGGCCGTGGACCTCGGCCTCATCATCATGCAGCACCGCGGCCAGCGCGTGCAGCAGGGTGGACTTCCCCGCCCCCGAGGGCCCCGCGAGGAGCACCTTCTCTCCCGGAGAGATCTGCAGGTCAAGGCCCGCCACAGCAGCACGCTCGCGTTCGGCATGGGTCCAGGACCATCGCTGCGCGGTGACGGCGACCCCGCGCGCAGGGTGCGCCCGGGTCGCGGAGCCGGGCTCAGGGACCGGGGTGCCGGCGAGATCACCAGCCCCGGCGTCGACCCGTTCACCCATGTGCTCGCCCGAGGCTCAGCCGTGGCTCCCGGTGCGCTCGCCGAGAGTTCAGCGGCCCCAGCACCGAGGCCGCCGCCAGTCCACGGGTGGCGAGCCAGGGGAGCACCCCGGCGATGATCGCCCCGGAGAGCGCGAAGCAGGTGATGTGGATGATGGTCTCGGTGGGGGCGTAGGCGTACATCGGGACGATCCAGTGATAGGTGATTCCGCCGGTGAGCCCGGAGGCGGCGCCGGCTGCCATCGCGAACTCCAGGGAGAAGCGGCGATAGGCCACCGCCAGGAAGATCAGCTCGGCGCCGAGGCCCTGCATGAACCCGGAGGAGAGCACCGTGAGTCCCCACTGGGAGCCCAGCAGGGCGGAGACCGCCGCGGCGACCATCTCGCAGTAGATCGCGGCGCCGGGCTTGCGGATCACCAGGGCCCCGAGGACGGCGGGGAAGAGCCACATCCCATGCACCAGGGTCTCCACCGGCGGGTAGAAGACGAAGAGGTTCCCGATCAGGTGGTAGCTGAGGTTCCAGCCCCAGAAGATGACTCCGGAGGCGACCGCGAGCACCGAGGCGACCACGATGTCGGAGACCGACCAGCGCCATGATCGGGCGGGGGAGTGTGCGCCTGTGCCGCGACCGGAGGTGGCCGCGCGTTTGCTGCTGCTCATGATGCTTCTCCCTGGATGAGGGCGGACCAGAAGCACGCAGGAGGAGAGCTCGAGCCGGAGCTCGAGCATCCGAGTGAAGATTCTCGACTTCCTTCGCAGGTCCTAACCTGATCAGGTGCGAGGGTCTGGGCCTTCAGCCCACTCTCAGCGCCCTGCCGGCGGAATCATGGCTTCTCAGCCGCGTTCTTCCGTCGAGGGGCGCTCCCCTGTCGTGTCTCAAATGACGTGCACTAGAGTAACACCAGGACATCGACCCACCCCCTGAGGAGAACATTGTGGACAAGCTTCTGGACAAGGGCATGGCCCTTGGCATCTCACTTGCAGGCGGCTTCGTCGCCACCCGAATCTTCGACTTCGTGTGGAAGAAGGCCACCGGCGACGACGCCCCGCGCGTGGGCAACGACGAGATGACGCTCAAGCGAGCCCTCGCCTTCTCCATCGGTTCCGCGGCCGTCTCTGCGACCGTGCAGGTGCTCTCCCAGCGGGGCGCAAGCTCTACGGTGAAGAAGCTCCGCAGCAAGGTCGGAGATCGCGCGGAGGTCTGATCGATGCGCATCGCTGCCGCTCAGATCACCACCGGCCCGGATCCTGAAGCCAACCTCGAACTGATCCGCGAATATGCCGCTCGCGCCGCGCAGGCCGGCGCCCGCGTCGTCGTGTTCCCCGAGGCGACCCAGCGAGCCTTCGGGCACCCGCTGCCACCTGTGGCCGAACCGGTCACCGGCCCCTGGGCCGAGGCGGTCCGCGCCCTGGCGCGCGAATTCCAGATCGTGATCGTCGCCGGGATGTTCACCCCCGGGGTTCCCAGCGGCGAGGGTCGACCGCGGGTGGTCAACACGCTCATTGCCGTGGGGCCGGCCGTTTCCGGCGAAGAGGTCGATGTCGCCTACGACAAGATCCATCTCTATGACGCCTTCGGCTTCAAGGAGTCCGACGGCGTCCAGCCCGGCCGCAGCCCCGCGCAGTTCGTGCTCGACGGGGTCACCTTCGGCCTGGCAACCTGTTATGACATCCGCTTCCCGAACCTGTTCACCGACCATGCCCGCTCCGGGGCGCAGGTGACCCTGGTGCCGGCCTCATGGGGAGCAGGGGAGGGCAAGCTGGAGCAGTGGCGGCTGCTCGCACAGGCCAGGGCGCTGGACTCCACGCAGTACATCCTCGCCTGCGGTCAGGCCGACCCCGCCGCCGCGGGGGTGGACGCGGTCCAGGGAGCGCCCACCGGAATCGGTCATTCGATGATCGTCTCCCCGCTGGGCGTCCCGCTCAGCGAGGCCGGCGGCGCACCCGAGCTGCTGGTCGCAGAGGTGGACCCGGAAGTGGTCAGCCAGACCCGAAAGATGGTCCCGGTGCTGAAGGACGCCCGCCAGCTGCAGAGCTGACGGGCGTTCTGCAGCACCGGCTGTGCCGGCGGGCTGTGGACGCGCTCAGTCCACCGGGTGATTGACCGGGAGGTCCTGGTCCAGGAAGCTGTTCAGCTGCGCGGTGAGTTCGGGGTCCACGGCGAGCTCGTGCTCATCGATCCGGTTCACCGGAGCGGCGAGCCGCACCGAGGACAGCAGCCACACGTGGTCTGCCGCGTAGAGATCCTCCGGGGTGAGCGGCCCATAGCCGAGCTTCCATCCCGCCCGCTCTGCAGCGGTGAAGATCGCGCCCTGCGTGGTGCCGGGCAGGATGCCGGTCTCCAGCACCGGGGTGATCAGCGTCGGGGGCTCGCCTGCGGCGCCCGCCTCGGCGATCAGTACCGTGGAGGTGGGCCCCTCGAGGACCTGGCCGTCGGAGGTGATGAAGATGACGTCGTCGAAGCCGCCGGCGTCGGCGTGGCGCAGCGCCGCCATGTTCACCGCGTAGCTCAGCGTCTTCGCCCCGAGCAGCAGCCAGGGCGCCCGCTCGGCGGCGGTGGAGTCATAGCCGCGGTCGAGCAGCGTCACGCCGAGCGGCTTTCCGCGGTTGGTCCGCATGCTCTCCGCCACCGGGGTCAGCATGAGCCAGTAGGTGCCGGCGAAGGCCGGATCCTCGGAGGCGGGCTCGTTCTCCACCCCGCGGGTGGCCACGAGCTTGATCGCGAGCTCCTCAGGCACTCCGCCCCGCGCGCGGTACTCCTCGAGGCCCAGCCCGACGGCGGCCTCCCAGGAGTCTCTCGGAGGGATGCCGATGTCGAGGATGCCGGCGGAGCGTCGCAGCCGGGCGAGGTGCGCGTCGAGCTTCCGCGGCGTCCCGTTGATGGCGTGCATCGTCTCGAATATCCCGTCCCCGCGAATGGCACCGAGATCGGTGATTCGCAGCTGGGGCTGGTGCGGGTCAAAGACCGCACCGGTGGGGTGTTCGGCGTCGATGCGTACGGCGACGGCGGCCACAGAGTCATCACGAAAGTGCTCAGCCATGGCTACAGCCTAGCTCCTGCGCGACCTGCCCGGGGCGATTGACGTGAGCGGACCCAGTAGGCTGTCTTGGAAGGATTGGGAGGGATGCGTTGCTGTGGCCATTTAGCGGGCTGGGACTTGACTCCCTGCCGCAGGGGATCTTCCTGAGCATCCTCGTGTTCGAGATCGGCGTACGGGTGGCTGTGATCGGCATCATCCCGTCGAACCGCCGTCCCAACACTGCGATGGCCTGGCTGCTCGCGATCTTCTTCATCCCCGCTATCGGGCTTCCGCTCTTCCTGCTCCTGGGTCGCAGCAAGCTCTCGGCTCGGCGGCAGGAGCGTCAGCAGCGGATGAACGCGGCGCTGCTGGAGGCCACCAGCCAGATGCAGCTCTCCGACCAGCTGCGCGAGCACGAGCAGCTCAGCGCCACCGTGGTGCTCAACCGCAACCTCGGCGCGTTCCCCATCCAGGAGGGGAACCAGCTCACCCTGATCACGGACTATAAGGCGTCCTTCACCTGGCTGGTCGATCAGATCGATGAGGCGCGGGAGTACGTCCACGTGCTCTTCTACATCGTCGGCGATGACCCCGAGTACACCGGCCCGGTCCTCGACGCCATGGAGCGCGCGGCCGAGCGCGGGGTCAAGGTGCGTTTCCTCTACGACCACCTCGGCACCGCCCGGGTCAGCGGCTACCGACGGCTCAAGCGCAGGCTGCGCAGCTCGAAGATCGAATGGTACCGGGTGCTGCCGATCCGCCCGCTGCGCCGTCGCTTCTCCCGCTTCGACCTGCGCAACCACCGCAAGATCGTCGTGATCGACGGCATCACCGCACTGACCGGCTCCACGAACCTGATCGAGCCGCACTACCAGCGCCCCGCGGCGGTGCGGATGGGTCGGCGCTGGGTCGAGCTCAACGTCGTGCTCACCGGTCCGGCCGTGACCGGGCTCGACATCGTCTTCGCCTCGGACTGGTATGCCGAGACCAACGAGAACCTCGGCGAGAAGCTGCTGGTGGACCTCGAGGCCGATGAGGCCGCCTCGGGCGGTTCGCTGGTCCAGGTCGTCCCCTCCGGCCCGGGATTCCCGGACGAGAACAACCTCCGACTCTTCAACGACCTGATCTACCAGGCCACCCATCGGATCATCATCTCCACGCCGTATCTGGTCCCCGACGATTCGCTGCTCTACGCGCTGACCAATGCCGCGCACCGCGATGTCGAGGTCCTGGTCCTGGTCTCCAAGAAGGCCGATCAGTTCACCATCCAGCACGCCCAGCAGTCCTACTATCAGATCCTGCTCGAGGCCGGGGTGCGGATCTTCCGCTACCCGGACCCCGATGTGCTGCACGCCAAGTTCATGATCATCGATGACCACGTCGCGGTGCTCGGCTCCTCGAACATGGACATGCGCTCCTTCTCGCTGAACCTGGAGGTCACGCTGATGATCGTCGACGCGGGCAAGGTGGCCGAGATCGAAGAGGTCTTCACCCGGTACCTGCTGCTCTCCACCGAGCTCGATCTTCAGGAGTGGGCCCGCCGGCCGTGGCACGTCCGATACCTGGACAACACGTTCCGACTGACCTCGGCTCTGCAGTAGAGCCCTTTCCGATGAGCGGATATACTCACTGCCCAGGGCGCCGGAGCGCACATTTCGGCCCCTCTCACCCTGCGCCGACGAGACCTGAGGAACCATGATCGGATTGCGTTCGACGGCTCACCGAGCCGTGCCCTGCGCGACTCGGGCCAGGGGTCTCCTTGCGCTGTCTGCGGCTGGAGCGCTCGCCGTGACTGCCACCGGCTGCTCCCCAGACGCCGAGGATGCGAGCTCGGCGCAGGATGTCGCATCCATGAGCTCCCTCCCGTCGGAGGCTGGCGAGCCTGATGGCAGCGCCGACGAGGATCCCGCTGAGGATGAGACCGGGACCGAAGAGTCAGCTGCGTCTGACGCAGACGAGCTGCTCACCCAGCGAGAGATCTCCCAGGTGCTGGTCACCGAGTCCGAGCTGCCCTTCGCCCCAGACAGCCACTCCACGCTGACCGGACTGAACTTCTTCAAGGACCAGCTCGGAGCGGCCGCAGAGGTCTATACCGAGAGCTTCGGCGAGGGCGAGTGCGCCTCGGCGATGGACCGGATCAATGCGGATCTCATCGGGGAGCGCCCGGAGCTCGGCGTGGTCCAGGAATACAAGCATGAGCTCGCCGACCGCACCGAGAGCCTCTACGTCTGGATGCTCGGTCTCGAGGACCCGCCGGAATCGGCTGTCATCTGGGACCGGGTCATCGAAGCCTGCACCGCCGAACCGCTGCGCGGTGAGACCGATTCGGTGGACGTCGAGGCCTTTGAGGCCCACGACTTCCGCGGCCTGGAGCTGAACATGAAGGTCCACGACGGGGAATCCATGGTGGAGGTCCTCGGCTTCTCGGCAAGCGTCGACTACGGCAGGCACCTGCTGATGGTCAGCGCCGCGAACATGGACGCCGAGACCTTCGATGCAATTGTGGAGCGCCAGGCAGGGAAGCTCGCGACCTTCGACCACCAGCGCACCGACTAGTTCTACTCAGCCCCGGCCGCCCGCCACAAGACGGCACGCATCGTGCGCAGGGCCCGGGTCCAGTGTTCAAACTGATGCGCCGTTGCCCGCGCCGCTGGCGCGATCCCGACCCGCACTTTGATCTGTGCTCGATCCGCGGTCGGATCTGGACGGTCGCCCTAGACGTGGCCACCCCGGGGTGCCAGCATTGAAGCGTTATCACCGGTGGATCCGGCGTCATGAAAGGACGTTGCCCATCGCACGGGTGGCACGTCCGTGGCTTACGAAGGAGTGATGGGCGATGGTGCGTCGAGGCGTTCTAGCCACATTCTTAGCAGCGGGGATCTTCGCAGGAAGCGTCACGGCCGCACAGGCCGCGCCCGTGAAACCGGACTTCCCCCTCATCACCGTCGGGTGCCCCGACGGCGAGGGCGGCTACGACATGCTACAGGTGAAGCCCCGCGGAGCTGTCGCCTTCGTCTTCGACGAGGCGGGAGTGGCCACGGGTGAGAAGCTGTTCATTCGCTCGATCGACGCCGCCCTCTTCTCCGACGCTGGCCAGCTCCTCTGGGAGTACAACAAGGCCTACGGCAAGCGGACCGGTCACGGCGAGCCGGTCTCCTGCTCCGGGTCCTTCAGGAAGGGCTCTGATGGGACGGTCTTCTTCGACGTCCTGGTGACACGCCGGTAGGAGGGACCGCTCACCCGCGATCCACTCTCGTGGATGCCCGCCGCCCCCGAGCGGACTGACCACCCTGAACTTCGAGGATTCCCCGGTCGCAGGCGAACTCTTCGGCTGGTGCAGCCACTGTGCCGGACGAGGGCCTCACTGCGGGCAGCATGGGCGCGGCATCTTCGAGACCGCCGGGTGCAGCGAGATCCCGCCGGAGACGGGGAGCAGTCGGGGCAGGTGCGCCGCGGCTTTGGTGTCGGTCTTGACCCGGTCTGCGGCTGGTCGCTGGAGCTTCGACGGGGCAGGAACCTCGCACCGGATTCCGGCCGCGAGGACTTCGTCCGGTGCCCCATGAATCTCTGTGAGTGGGGGCCCGGCCCGCAACCCCTCGCCGACCAAGGAGCTGCTATATATCGTCTAGTCCGAGGTCGCGGTCTCAGATTCCGGGAACCGGGCGCCCAGGGCCTCCAGCACCCCGCGCGACTTGGTGCGGATCTCCTCCCATTCCTCGGCAGGGTCGGAATCAGCGGTGATCGCTCCGCCCAGCCCCAGGTGGAAGCGGCGTGACTCACCCTCGCCGCTGAGCACCGCGGTGCGGATGAGCACTGCCAGGTCCGCAGCGCCGTTCGTGCTGAAATACCCCGCCACCCCGGAATAGGGCCCGCGCGGACCCGTCTCCAGCCGCTGCAGGATCTCCATGGTGGAGATCTTCGGCGCCCCGGTCATCGACCCCGGGGGGAATGCGTCAGCGACGACCCGGGCCCGCGGCACCGCATCCGGGATGCGGGCGCTGATCGTGGAGACCAGCTGGTGCACGCTGGGATAGGTCTCCACCGCGCAGAGCCGCTCGGTGCGCAGGCTTCCCGGGATCGCGTGGATGGAGAGGTCATTGCGGACCAGGTCCGCGATCATCACGTTCTCCGCCCGATCCTTGGGGTGGGTGCGCAGATCCTCGATCATGGCGCGGTCCTGCGCGGCGGTCACCCCGCGGGGTCTGGTGCCCTTGATGGGCTCCGAGCGCGCCGTGCCGCTCGCGCTGATGCTGAGAAAGCGTTCGGGCGAGGTGGAGAGGATCTCGGTCTCACCGATGCTCAGGAACTGGGTGAAGGGGGCTCGGTTGCGGGTGCGCAGGGCCGCGAAGAGCTCGATGCCGCGTGCGCGTCCCGGTGCCAGCGTCCCGGTGACCGCCGTGGTCAGGCAGATCTCATAGCTGTTGCCCTCGGTGATCTCCCGCTTCGCCCGCGCGATCGCGGCGAGATAGTCCCGGCGAGAGTCACGGACCGCGATCTCGCGGAGCAGTGCGGCGTCGGAGCCTCCTTCGTCGCAGCCTCCTTCGTCAGAGCCGTCCCTCAGCGCCAGGCCCTGCAACGTCTCGAACACCTGCTCCTTCCAAGCAGACTCCGCCGCTGCGTCCCAGCACTGAAGCTCCAGCTGCCCCTGGGCATGGTGGATGACCACGGCATGGGTGGCGCGGAACAGGCTGGCCTCCTGGGCCGGACGGTCTGCCGGCTCCAGGACCTTCTCCGCCGGGTCTTCAGCGCCGACCTCCCGCTTGAGCTCATAGCCCAGCCATCCCACCCAGCCGAGCGCGAACCGCGGGAGATCATGGCGGGTCGCGTCCGGTCCGTCAGGCTGTCCAGGTCGGTCAGACTCGGCAGGCTCGCGACCCTCGTCCGGCTGCTCTGCGGACCCGGTCCAGTTCTCCGCCAACCAGCTGAAGAACGGCTGGCGGCGCTCGATGGTCCCCTTGGGCGTGGTGACGCTGGTCTGGCCCTGATGGTGGCTGACCAGCACCGCATGGTCACCGAAGGAGAAGGCCAGGATGCTGTGGGCGCTGCGCGCGGGCTGATCGGTCCTGGCGTGATCGCTGCTGTCCAGCAGCGCAGCGGGAACCCCGGGCAGCTGCTCACACAGAGCGGCGAACAGCTGCGGTGCGAGGTCCTCGAGCGCGTCGCCCGCCACCTCGTCGAGACCTGGCAGGTGGCCCGCGGAGAGACCCGGCAGGTCCATGGGGCGGCTGGTCAACGCAGCCCTCGGGGAGTCCCGGGTGCAATGGTCATGGGTCAAGGATGGCACAGGCCGGGAATCGTCTCGGCGCGCTACGATGTCGCCCATGGCATCTGAGGCGCAGCGGGCCGAGACCGCAGAACCGCGACGGGGACGTCCGCGCAGCGAAGCCTCCCACCAGGCGGTGCTCGACGCCACGATCCGGCTGCTCCGCGTGAGCTCATATGAGGAGCTGACGGTGGAGGCCATCGCCTCCGAGGCCGGGGTGAGCAAGCAGACCATCTATCGATGGTGGAAGTCCAAGGCTGCAGTGGTGCTGGAGGTGATGCTCACCGGAGACGCCGAGATCGAGCTGGTGCCCATGCCGTCCACCGGTGATCTGCGTGCGGACTGCCTGACCTGGATCCGCGGCATGATCGTAGAGGCCTTCCGCGACACCCACGTCGGGATGGCGCGCAGTCTCGTGGTGGCAGGACTCCAGTGTGATCCCGGGACCGAGCGGCTGCTCCAGCAGGCGAGCATGTGGGATCACGGACAGCTGGCGGAACGACTGCGTGAAGCCGAGCGGGCGGGTGAGCTTCGCGCCGGAGTCGACATCTCAGCGGCCGCCTCGGCGATCGGCGACCCGCTGATCTTCCGGATGCTCATCGGCTCCGCACCGAGCCTGACCTGGGCGGAGAGCCTCGTCGACGTCGTGGTGACCGGGCTCCTGCGACCCGAGACGAACCAGACCCACAACCCGCCGCGGTGAGTTTCACCACAGTCGTCCTTCACAATCCTCTCGGTGAATTTCGAGACGCGGCGTTCCGTTTATGATCGTGTCATGGCAAAGCTCCTTTACCGCCTCGGCCTGTTCTCTGCGCGCCGAGCCAAGACCGTCGTCGCAGCCTGGTTCGCCGTGCTCGCCCTCGCCGTCAGCTCCTTCCTCGCCTTCGGCGGACAGCTGACGGATCAGATCACCCTTCCTGACCTGGAGACCACCGCGGTCGCCGATCGCCTGGCCGAGGAGATGCCAGACTCCGGCGGCGGCAACGCCTCGGCGATCATCCGCACCGACGACGGCGAGCCGTTCACCGGCGAGCAGGAGCAGCAGGTCGCCGAGTTCATCGAGGAGCTCGAGGCTGACGACATCGTCAGCAGCGTCACCGACCCCTTCGCCACCGAGGATCAGATCGCCGACGCGCGCAGCGAGATCTCCGCCGGTGAAGCTGAGCTGGAGTCCGGCCGCGAGGAGATCGAGACGAATCGCGAAGACATCGAGACCGGTCGTGAGGAGATCGAAGCCGGTCGTGAGGAGATCGAAGCGGGCCGTGGGGAGATCGAGTCCGGATTCGCCCAGCTCGACGAAGGTCAGGAGCAGCTCGACGAGGCCATCGCCGGCGCCCAGGAGCAGGGCATCTATGAGGCCGCGCGGCCTCAGTTCGAGGCTCAGCAGGCCGAGATCGATGCCAACCGGGCCGAGCTGGAAGCCGCAGAGCAGGAGCTCGAGGCCGGGGAAGAGGAGCTCAACGCCGGGGAAGAGAAGCTCAACGCCGGGGAGGAGGAGCTCAACGCCGGCGAAGATGAGCTCACCGAGGCGGCCGCCGAGCTGGAGCGCGGCGAGGCGCTTCTGGAGCTCTCCTCCGGCGCCCAGGTCGTCTCCGACGACGGCGACGTCGCCGTGCTGATGCTCAACTTCACCGAGCCGATGGAGAGCATCGGCACCGAAGACCTGGCCACCGTCTCGGCGGCCATCACCGACGCGGAGATCGACGGAGTCGAAGCACTGCCCGGCGGAGACCTCGACTTCGAGCTTCCCCACCTCTTCTCGGTTGCCGAGCTGATCGGCCTGATGATCGCCGCCGCCGTGCTGCTGATCATGCTCGGCACGCTCATCGGCGCAGGGTTGCCGCTGCTCAACGCCCTGATCGGCGTCGGAGTCGGCGTCGCCGGCGCGATGGCGCTCTCCGGCGTCGTCGAGATGATGTCGATGACCCCGATCCTGGGACTCATGCTGGGCCTGGCCGTGGGCATCGACTACTCGTTGTTCATCATCCACCGGCACCGCCGGCAGCTGAAGGACGGCATGGCCGTCCATAAGTCGATCGCCCTGGCCACCGGGACCGCTGGCAACGCCGTGGTCTTCGCGGGTGCCACCGTGGTGATCGCGCTGCTGGCGCTCAACGTCACCGGCCTGCCGTTCCTGGCCCTGATGGGCAGCGTCGCAGCCGCCTGTGTGGCCATCGCGGTGCTCATGGCGGTCACCATGACCCCGGCCATGCTCTCCCTGGTGGACCGCAGGATCCTTGCCCGCCGGGAACGACGCCACATCGGCGAGCGGCGCACCAAGGAGATCACCACCCAGATGGGCCACGGCAAGGCGATCGGCATCGCCGCCGCTGCGCTGATCGGCCTCGGCGTGCTCTCCATCCCGACCTTCGACCTGCGCCTCGGCCTTCCCGATGCCAGCTCCAATGCCGAGGACTCGGCCTCCTACCAGGCGTACTCCGCGACCGAGGAGGCCTTCGGCCAGGGTGTCAACGGGCCGCTCCTGGTCCTCGCCGACCTGCCCTCCGGGCTGGATGACACCCAGGCGCAGGACTACCAGATCGAGATCGGCACCTCGCTGCTGGAGAACGAGAACATCGCGGCAGCGGTCCCCGCCGCACTCAGCGAGGACAACACGCTCGGGGTCTTCCAGATCATCCCCGAGGAGGGGCCGGCTGCCGAGTCGACCGAGGCTCTGGTGCATGAGTTCCGCGACGGCGCTCCGCTGGCCGGCACGGACGCCGCCGATGTCGAGCTCTCCGTGGCGGGCATGACGGCCGCCCAGATCGACATGTCAGATGTGATCGCCGATGCGCTGCCGCTCTACCTGGCGCTGGTCATCGGGCTCTCGCTGCTGCTGATGATCATGGTGTTCCGCTCGATCCTGCTCCCGGTGATCGCCACCCTCGGGTTCGTCGGGTCCTTCGCCGCCGCCGTGGGCATCGTCGTGGCAGTGTTCCAGTGGGGCTGGTTCGCCGACATCGTCGGAGTCACCGAACCCGGGCCGATCGTGACCTTCCTGCCGGTGCTGATGGTCGGCATCCTCTTCGGACTGGCCATGGACTATCAGCTCTTCACCGCCTCGGGCATGCGCGAGGCCTACGCCCACGGCTCTGCGCCGCGGCTCGCCGTGCGCCAGGGACTGCATGCCGGGCGCTCCGTGGTCACCGCCGCGGCGCTGATCATGTCCTCGGTCTTCGCCGGATTTATCTTCACCGACGATCCGATGGTGGCCTCCATGGGCCTGGGGCTCTCCGTGGGCGTGCTGCTGGACGCCTTCGTGGTGCGACTGCTGCTGGTGCCCGCCCTGCTGCACCTGGCAGGTCCCGCCGCCTGGTGGCTGCCGAAGTGGATGGATCGCCTCATCCCTGACGTCGACGTCGAGGGCGCTCAGCTGGAGCGCGAGGTCCTGCCCGATGCGTCCGACCCCTCGGACGGGATCGAACCGCTGGCTCGCGAGCAGGAGCCGGCGCACCCGCGCTGACCGCTCTGCACACGCAAGAACGCCCGGCACCTCTGCGAAGGTGCCGGGCGTCTCTGCGTCTGGGTCCTACTGGGTGTCGTCGTCCCGATCTACCGGATCGTCGAGCAGCTCATAGACGCCGTCGATGATCCGATTCGGGCGGAACGGGAAGTCGGCGATGCTGGCGCGGCTGGAGAGTCCGGTCATCACCAGGATCGTGTGCATTCCGGCCTCCATGCCGGCCACGATGTCGGTGTCCATCCGGTCCCCGATCATGGCGGTCTCCATGGAGTGCGCCCCGAGGTGGTTCAGCGCCGACCGGAACATCATCGGATTCGGCTTGCCGACCACATAGGGCTTGCGACCGGTGGCCTTGGTGATCAGTGAGGCGATGGCGCCCGTGGCGGGCAGCACGCCCTCGGGGCTCGGGCCGGTGGCGTCGGGGTTGGTGAGGATGAACCGGGCACCGTTGTTGATCAGCCGGAGGGCCTTCGTGATGGCCTCGAAGCTATAGTTCCGCGTTTCACCGACGACCACATAGTCCGGATTGGTCTCGGTCATGATGAACCCTGCGGCGTGGATCGCGGTGGTGAGCCCGGCTTCGCCTATGACGTAGCAGCTGCCCTGCGCGTTGGACTCCGGGTCGATCTGGTTCGCCAGGAAGGTCGCGGTGGCCAGGGCGGAGGTCCAGATCCGCTCCTCGGGCACCACCAGTCCGGAGTTGCGCAGCCGAGCGCTGAGATCGCGGGCGGTGAAGATCGAGTTGTTCGTCAGCACAAGATAGGGGAGGTCCTGGCGCCGCCACTGTTCCAGCAGCTCTGCGGCGCCGGGCAGCGCCTCCTGCTCGCGGACGAGCACCCCGTCCATATCGGTCAGCCAACATTCGATGTTCTCACCGTTCATGTGCTGATCCTATGTCCTGAAGCTGGTGCCCTGCCAGAGGTGACCCTGGGGCCTCCCACACGCGGTGAGGCGTCGAACCTTGACCCAGCACTACCTCTATGGTTAATTAGTAGAGTAATTAACCATAGAGGTAGTGGACTCGGTATGCTGGAGCTGTTCCTCGATGAAGGGTGGATGGGTCCGTGGAAGAGGGTCGCGCACTGTTCGTGCAGATCGCTGAGCAGCTGGAGGCCTCCGTCCTGGACGGATCCCTGGCAGAAGGTGAGCGCGCCCCCTCGACCAACGAGCTCGCGTCCTTCCATCGGATCAATCCCGCCACCGCAGCCAAGGGTCTGAACCTGCTGGTGGATCGCGGGATCCTGCTCAAGCGTCGCGGCCTCGGCATGTTCGTGGCCCCGGGCGCCCGGGAGATCCTCATCGCGCAGCGCCGGCAGCAGTTCGCGACCCACTACCTCGATCCGATCATCACCGAGGCCCGTACCGTCGGGCTCTCGGTGGACACCATCATCGAGATGCTCCGCTCCAGAGCGTGAACAGCGCCCCGGGCGCTGAAGGAAGGAGGCGGTCATGGACGCCGCCATAGAACTGATCCGGGTCTCGCGTCGATACCGCAGCGCCACGGCGCTGCAGGACATTTCGCTGAGACTTGAAAAGGACGCCATCCACGGGCTTCTGGGCCGCAACGGTGCCGGCAAGACCACGCTGATGTCCATCGCGACAGCCCAGGACTGGCCCACCGCGGGCGAGGTGAAGATCCTAGGCATGCGCCCCCATGAGAACGAGCAGGTGCTCCCGAAGATCTGCTTCGTCCGTGAAGAGCAGCGCTACGTCGACGACGCGCTCGCCAAGCACGCCTTCAACGCCGCGGCCCAGGCGTTCCCTCGCTGGGACGAGGAACTGGCGGCCCAGCTTGCCCGCGAGTTCCGCGTCCCGGAGAAGACCCGGATCAAGAAGATGTCCCGCGGCCAGCGCTCCGCCGTGGGCGTGATCATCGGGATCGCCTCGCGCGCCGAGGTGACCTTCTTCGACGAGCCGTACATGGGACTCGACGCGGTGGCCCGGCAGCTGTTCTACGACCGGCTGCTCGAGGACTACGCTGCGCACCCGCGAACCATCGTGATCTCTTCGCACCTGATCGATGAGATCGCACACCTGATCGAGAATGTGGTGGTCATCGACCAGGGAAGCATCCTGCTGCAGGAGCCGGTGGAACAGCTGTGTGATCGTGCCGTCACCCTGGTGGGACGTGCAGATGCCGTGGCCGAGATCGCCGGCACCCGCGAGGTCCTGCAGCACGAGGCCATGGGCCGGATCGTGCGGACCACGGTGCTCGGGGCGCTCGATGAGGCTGAACGCAGGGCGCTTCAGGAGCGCGACGTGGAGGTCGTCCCAGTCTCGCTCCAGCAGCTCATCGTGCGGCTCACCGCACGCGAAGACACGTTGAAACAGACCACGATGGATCCATCCCAGGAGGTGGCCCGATGAGCAACGTCGCAGTTCACTCAATGGCGGCTCCGGCGGCACGGGAACAGGAAGCCCCACGTTCGAGCTTCGCCCGCGTCCCGTCCGCCTTCAAGCTGCAGTTCACCGTGCCATCGCAGATGATCTGGGTGCCGCTGAGCGTGTTCCTACTGTCATGGGCCGTGGCGATCGGCATCGGTCTCTGGCTGCGTCATGTCTCCGGCGATGGGCCGACGATCAACACCGGCGCCTCGCAGGCCACCATCTGGTGCCTGGCGTTCATCGCGGCCTATTCGGCATCTCACACGTTCCCCTTCTCCATGGCGCTGAGCTACAGCAGGCGGGTCTTCGTGCTGGGGGCCTTCTTGGCCTTCGCGACAGTCTCGGCCGGCTTCGGTGCACTCTTCTCGATCGCCATCCTGCTCGAGCGGGCCACCGGTGGATTCTGGGCCGAGAGCTACACCTTCGACATCCCAGCGGTCACGCAGAACGCAGGGGTCCTGGGGGCCGGGATCCTGGCGGGAGCGGTGTGCCTGTGGGCGATGATGTTCGGGTTCTTCTGGTCGATCCTCTACCGCCGGGTCAGCCTGGCGATGCTCTGGATCATCGCGCTGGGTCTCGTGGCCCTGCTGGCCGTCACCATCATGGTCGTCGCGCAGAACCAGTGGTGGCCCCATGTCGGGGACTGGCTGGCCGTGCAGAGCTCGTACTCCTTCGCCGGATGGGTGCTGCTGCTCACGCTGGTCCTGACTGCGGTGAACTATCTGGTGATCCGCCGGGCCGTACCCACTGCATGAGCGGCGGACCTCTCCAAGGCAGAAAGAAGGGAGCCCCAGATCGGCCAGCGTGAGGGGGACGCTGTATCGGCCGATCCGGGGCTCCCGAATCACTCGCACCTTGATGAGGTAGTCCTACCTTAGGACGTCTCCTTGGGCGGGCACTTGCGGTTTGCTGGTAAGTCACTGGAAATCGTGGCCCCAGTCCTGGCCATGAGAAGAGCCCCGAGTCGGCCAGCGTGAGGGGACGCTTTAAATGGCTGACTCGGGGCTCTGAATCACTCGCACCTTGATGAGGTAATAATGACTCTAGGCGACATTCTTGGCGTTTCCCCGTGCAGTTCCTGGGAGCTTCCTGAGTCTTAGTCTGCGACGCCTCACAGCTGCTCCGGTCAGGCGGCTGAGTCCTCGCTCGGGCGCGGTGTGCCGGGATGCAGCACCAGTCGATCTCCGTCGATCGTGACCTGATGCGTCTTCACCGGGCGCAGCGCTGGCAGCGTCTCCGGGACGCCGGTGCGCAGGCAGAAGGCTGAGGCGTGCATGGGGCACTCCAGAGTGTCTTCCTCGACATAGCCATCGGAGAGAGACACTGCCTCGTGGGAGCAGGTGTCGTCCAGGGCGTAGAAGCCGCCATCCTCGGCGTGGACCACCGCGATGTCGTCGTTCCACCCTGAGTCCTCTGCTGAGACTCGGAAGACCTCACCTTCTGGGTATTGGCTTGCGGGGCCGAGGTCGATCGGGGGGAGTGCGTCGGTGGCGGACATCTGTAGTGCCTCTCTAGCGGTGAGTATGTGCAGCCTGCATTCTTTCAGAAGCCGATCAGCCCGGGAGCTGGCCGCGGAGCTCCTCGAGCTTCCGACGTTCCCGTTTCGTCGGGCGCCCCGAGCCGCGCTCGCGCACCGGCAGGCCCACGTCGCGGGGCCTGATCCGCTCAGGCGAGTGGTCGCGGTAGGCCTTCTGGGCCACCGGGGGGCCGACTCGCTTCGACAGGGTGTGGACGACGTCGAGGATGAGCTCGTGCCCTGGACGGCGGATGTGGATCCGGGTGCCGGGAGTGACGCGCAGCGAGGCCTTCGCCGGGTTGCCATCGATCGTGACGTGCCCGGCGCGGCAGGCGGTCGTGGCCGCGGACCGGGTCTTGAAGAGTCGGACCGACCAGAGCCATGCGTCGATGCGGACCGGGCCGGTGGGGCCGGTGGGGGCGGTCTCTGTCATGGAATCAGTCTAGAGAACCGCTGTCTCGCCTGCGGCGGAGATGTCCCAGCGAATGCGCAGACCCCGCGTCCGGAGTGTGAGGGAACACTGTTCCGATACGCGGGGTCTGCTGAATCACTCGCACCTTCAAGAGGCAGTTCCTACATTAGAGAGGCTTCTTGGGCAGTCGATGGTCGTGACCTGTGAGCTGCCTGAAACTCTTGGGGCTCAGGCGTCGCCGCCTGAAGTCTGGTTGTGATATTCGCCTTCACAGAATTCAACCGTGAACCATCCGTCCACCGGTTCCGCCGCGACCAGGACTGCTTCCTCGTCGAGTGATTCAACATCGGTGTCGACCAGAGCAAGAATGTTTTCAAGCGGCTCGCGCAGTTCTACTGGGACGAGAATATAGTTCTGCTCGACCGCAGAATAGATCTCATCAAGAACCTCTTGATCTTCAACCCCTTCATTCATGTCAGTTTGCAGGCCTTCCATCATTGAACCGATGAACATGCAAGCCTCTTCTTCAGAGAAATAAGCACCTAGTTCCTCAGTTCTTTCGATGTCGATCTCATCGGGATCGGGAAGGTCGCCTCCCGGTCCTTCTCCCTGGGGAATCTCGCCAGAATCGCCGTCGTCCGGTGAGGTGTCGGGCTGCTCCTCCGGTTCCGGGGTCGACGTCTGCTGTGGCTCCTCGGACTCCTCCACGGGGGGCGCCGACTCCGAGCTCGGCTGCGTCGGAGAGCTCGGCTCCTCCTCGGCTGCGCATCCCAACAGTGCGAACGGCGTCATGGAAGCGAGTATCAGCATCCCTCGCACTCTGGTGCGGGCCATCTGGGTGCCCTGCACGGGGGCGAATTTCGAAGCTGGAGGCGGCGTCATGGGTCCAGTGTGGCACGCGCTGCGCGGCGTGAGTCACGAACGCATCACAATGGCGTGCCGCGCCGGGCGTCGGCTCGTTCCTGCTCTCCTGGAATGGGATACTTTTCCAGCGAGGGCAGTGCAGCGCCACGCGAGCATCCTGCGGTAGTGATGTTCGCCAGCTGCGCTGCCCTCCAATCATTCCCAGGCGCTCGCGGACGCCTGGACGTCGACTCGAACGCTGCTCTTGCGTCCTCCACCGTGTTCATCAACGTGTCGTGTTCTGTTCGTTTCCATGATCACAGCGTGGTTAAAGTTCAACTTGAAGCTTTTTTAAAAACTCTTGTCGCGGACAACTAATCATGGGTTACAGTTGTCCCGACTCGGCTTGCTGTACGCGTAGGTTTCCCATCTCTTAGTACGGTTCGCTGCTTCCCCAGTCGCCATATCTGCTTATGAATACTCCGCATGCACGTGTTTCGCGTGCTGGTCCTCACTCACCCCGCAAGGGGGCTCGACGGTCTCCCAGCCGATGAGCGCGAGGGTCCCAGTCGTCGACCTTCGTGCCTGGCGGGGCGTTCATGGAGCCGTTCTGTTCTGAACGACTAGTGAGGAAGCACCTGTGCCGAAGAAACTCTCGTCTGCCGTTGTCGGCACCCTGGCCGTAGGCCTGACCATGCCACTGACCGCGAATGCCGCCGCCGCGGACACCGCGCCTATGAATGTGGCCGCGCTGCCCACCGCGGGGGTGGAAGCCCCAGCGACGAATCTCTCCGGACTGAGCACGGTGGACATCTCCGCCACGCAGAACGCCACCCAGTTCCGGTACCCGCTGGCCCAGCGCTCCTATACCTACACCTCCCCGTACGGCTCGCGCTGCATGCCGACCCAGGGCGCCTCCACCGCCCACTTGGGACAGGACCTCGGTGCCGCCGACGGCAGCCCGATCTACTCTGTGGCCGCAGGCACCGTGGTGCGCGCCTTCAGCGGCAACCGGTACAACACCGGCTTCGTCGTCGTGCAGCACCAGATCAACGGCAGGACCTTCCACAGCGCCTACCTCCACATGTGGGATGCACACACCCATGTCCGCGTCGGGCAGGCGGTGCAGGCGGGTCAGACCATCTCACGGGTGGGAAGCTCGGGTGCATCCACCGGGCCTCACCTGCACCTGGAGATCTGGGAGGGTGCCTGGATGCACGGCACCTCGCACAATCCGACGACCTGGCTCGCACAGCGTGGTGTCGACCTGCGCGCCTCCGCCTCATTCGTGATGAACATCACCAACCCGTCTGCCTGCAACTACTGGACCGTGAACTCAACTCCGCTGCGCGCCACCGCGAGCAGCACCGGTTCCGTCATCATGCAGCTCGGAGCGGGCGCCACGCTGACCGCAGCCCCGGGTGACACCAGCAACGGCATGGTGCGGGTGAACGCAAACGGTCGTATCGGCTGGGTGGCGCACTCTTCACTGACGCCCTCCCGCCCGGCCGGAGGCGGCACTGTGCCTGCGGCCAACGTCCCCCAGGGCACCTCCATCACGCCCACCCAGTACCGGACCACCGCGGCGCTGAATGGCCGCAGCGGACCCGGTACCAACTACGCGGTTCTCCAGGGGCTCACCTCGGGCACCACGGTGACCGTCACCGCAACCCACGGCGGCTGGATGAAGTTCACCCGCAACGGCCAGTCGGTCTGGTCCCACAGCGACTTCCTGGACGAGGTCGTCGCTCCGACCGTTGCTGCCAGCGGGACCTACAAGGTGAAGAGCGGTGTGAGTCTTCGGGCGCGCAGCGGGGCGAGCACCTCGAGCTCGATCGTGAAGGTGCTCGATCCGGGGACCACGGTGAGCGTGACGGGCAGGAGCGGTGACTGGTTCAGCTACCGGGACGGGTCGCAGACGCTGTGGCTGCAGGGGAGCTTCCTGGATCAGGTCAGCTCTGCCAGCGCGTCGAACACGGTTTCGGCCAGTGGCACCTATCGGGTGAAGAGCGGTGTCAGTCTGCGGGCGCGCAGCGGGGCCAGCACCTCGAGCTCGATCGTGAAGGTCCTGAACCCGGGCACCCAGGTGTCCATCACCGGGCGCAACGGGATCTGGGTGAGCTACCGGGACGGGTCACAGACGCTGTGGCTGCAGGAGAGCTTCCTGGATCAGGTCAGCTCTGCCAGCGCGTCGAACACGGTTTCGGCCAGTGGCACCTATCGGGTGAAGAGCGGTGTGAGTCTGCGGGCGCGCAGCGGGGCCAGCACCTCGAGCTCGATCGTGAAGGTCCTGAACCCGGGCACCCAGGTGTCCATCACCGGGCGCAACGGGATCTGGGTGAGCTACCGGGACGGGTCACAGACGCTGTGGCTGCAGGAGAGCTTCCTGGATCAGGTCAGCTCTGCCAGCGCGTCGAACACGGTTTCGGCCAGTGGCACCTATCGGGTGAAGAGCGGTGTGAGTCTGCGGGCGCGCAGCGGGGCCAGCACCTCGAGCTCGATCGTGAAGGTCCTGAACCCGGGCACCCAGGTGTCCATCACCGGGCGCAACGGGATCTGGGTGAGCTACCGGGACGGGTCACAGACGCTGTGGCTGCAGGAGAGCTTCCTGGATCAGGTCAGCTCTGCCAGCGCGTCGAACACGGTTTCGGCCAGTGGCACCTACCAGGTGAAGAGCGGTGTGAGCCTGCGGGCGCGCAGCGGGGCCAGCACCTCGAGCTCGATCGTGAAGGTCCTGAACCCGGGCACCCAGGTGAACATCACCGGGCGCAACGGGATCTGGGTGAGCTACCGGGACGGGTCACAGACGCTGTGGCTGATGGAGAGCTTCCTCGCCCAGGCCCACAACGGGACCGGCTCAGGCCCCGAGTCCTCAAGCTCGACACCTGTCACCTCGTCCGGGATCTACACGGTCAACAGCGGGGTGAACCTCAATGCTCGCACGGGTGCCAGCACCACCAGCTCCAGTGTGAAGGTGCTCGCACCGGGCACGAGGATCACCGTCACCGGGGAGCAGAACGAGTGGGTCAGCTTCCGGGACGGCTCACGCACACTGTGGGTGCACTCGGACTATCTGACCCAGGTCACTGCGAGTGCGGACACTTCTTCCACCACCGCTGCCAGCGGCACCTATCAGGTGCAGAGCGGTGTGAGCCTGCGGGCTCGCAGCGGGGCCAGCACCTCGAGCTCGATCGTGAAGGTCCTGAACCCGGGCACCCAGGTGTCCATCACCGGGCGCGACGGGATCTGGGTGAGCTACCGCGACGGGTCACAGACCCTGTGGCTGATGGAGAGCTTCCTGACCCAGGCCGCGGCGAGCTCGGGCGCCGGCTCCAGCAGTGCGGACACTTCTTCCACCACCGCTGCCAGCGGCACCTATCAGGTGCAGAGCGGTGTGAGCCTGCGGGCGCGCAGCGGGGCCAGCACCTCGAGCTCGATCGTGAAGGTCCTGAACCCGGGCACCCAGGTGTCCATCACCGGGCGCGACGGGATCTGGGTGAGCTACCGCGACGGGTCACAGACCCTGTGGCTGATGGAGAGCTTCCTGACCCAGGCCACGGCGAGCTCGGGCACCGGCTCCAGCAGTGCGGACACTTCTTCCACCACGGCAGCCTCCGGCAGCTATGCGGTCAAGAGCGGGATCAATCTCAACGCCCGGACCGGCCCCAGCGCCACCAGCTCCAGCGCGCAGGTGCTCGCACCGGGAACTACGATCTCCATCACAGGCAAGAACGGTGAGTGGGTCAGCTACCAGGACGGCTCACGCACACTGTGGGTGCACTCGGACTATCTGACCCAGGTCACTGCGAGTGCGGACACTTCTTCCACCACCGCTGCCAGCGGCACCTATCAGGTGAAGAGCGGTGTGAGCCTGCGGGCGCGCAGCGGGGCCAGCACCTCGAGCTCGATCGTGAAGGTCCTGAACCCGGGCACCCAGGTGAACATCACCGGGCGCGACGGGATCTGGGTGAGCTACCGCGACGGGTCACAGACCCTGTGGCTGCAGGAGAGCTTCCTGGACCGGGTCACAGCATCCGCTTCAAGCGGTTCCACCACCGGGTCCACAGCGACCACGGCGGCAAGCGGCACCTTCGAGGTCAAGAGCGGCGTGAACCTGAACGCCCGGACCGGAGCGAGTGCCACCAGCTCCAGCGCGAAGGTCCTCGCGCCGGGCACGAAGATCACCATCACCGGCAAGAACGGTGAGTGGGTCAGCTTCCAGGACGGTTCCCGCACACTCTGGGTCCATTCCGCCTACCTGACCCAGGTCGCCGCATCCGCGCCCACCGGGAGCACCAGCGCGAACACCGGGACCACGGTTTCGGCAAGTGGCACCTATCGGGTGAAGAGTGGTGTGAGTCTGCGGGCGCGCAGCGGGGCGAGCACCTCGAGCTCGATCGTGAAGGTCTTGAACCCGGGCACTCAGGTGTCCATCACCGGGCGCGACGGGATCTGGGTGAGCTACCGGGACGGGTCACAGACGCTGTGGCTGCAGGAGAGCTTCCTGGATCGGGTCACCGCCTCTGCGGACACCAGCGCACCGACGAACACCGAGTCGTCTTCGAACACTTCGGGTTCGAGCACTTCCGCGAGCGGCACCTACCACGTCAAGCCCAACGTCTACCTGAATGCTCGCAGCGGCCCAGGCACCTCACATCAGGTGGTCCTGAACCTGAACCCGCTGCGCCAGTTCGAGATCACCGGGCGCAGCGGCGGCTGGGTGAGCTTCGTCTTCAGCGGGCAGACCGTCTGGGTCGACTCCACCTACATCAACGCCGGTGCCGCCGGCAGCTCCGGGTCCAGCAGCACGGGCTCCAGCAGCTCGACCCCCACCCTGGCGAACTCGACGAACAGCACGAGCAAGGTCGTCGGGACCGCCTTCACCACGGCCCAGGTGAACGTCCGGATGGGCCCGAGCACCGAGAACAGCACGATGTTCTCCGTGCGCACCGGGACGAAGGTCGAGCTGCTCGAGAAGAAGACGACCGGCTGGCAGGAGGTCAAGGTCAACGGTGCCACCGGCTGGATGTCGGCGCAGTTCCTGAGCACCTCAGCTCCGGCAACCTCCGGCTCGACCACCGGCGGCTCCACCACCGGGTCCTCCGGCAGCGGCACCTCCACCGCACCGTCGACCTCGAACATGCACAACAAGAGCTCTAACGGCCCGTACAGCTCGGCCTGGGACAAGCTGGCACAGTGTGAATCCGGTGGAAACTGGAAGATCAACACCGGCAACGGCTTCTACGGCGGCATCCAGTTCAGCCCTGAATCCTGGAAGGAAGTGGGCGGCTCCGGCTTCCCGCACCAGGCCACCAGAGCGGAACAGATCAAGCGGGGTCACATGCTCTGGAAGAAGCAGGGCTGGAACGCCTGGCCGCACTGCACCTCCCAGCTGGGCCTCAAGGGTGACCCGGGCGGCTACGGGGACGACTACTACAAGGTCCACCCCAGCGCGAAGACCGTCTCCTCGGTCTCGGCCGCAGGGACCTGGACTGCGAGCTACAGCGTGCCGCTGCGCGAAGAGGCCTCCACATCCAGCGACAAGCTCGTGCAGGTCCCGCGCGGCACGGAGCTCAAGCAGCTTCAGCGCGAGGGGTCCTGGCTCAAGGTCCAGCACAAGGTCGGCGGGGACAGCTACACCGGCTGGGTCAACACCAGCTACATCTCCCAGGCCTGAGCGTTCCGCTCAGAGCTGGTAGAGAACTCAACACGGCAGCTCGGGGAGCGGCGCCACCAGTGGTGCCGCCTCCCCGAGCTGCCGTGTTGAGGACCAAGACGCATCAGTAGGACGACGGCGGGCTCGACTCCCTCATTCGCGGGAGAGTCGCGTCCGCCGTCGTCGTCGGTAAGGCTGCCGGCGGCGGGTCAGCGGGTCAGCGAAACCGGGCCTGGACGGCGGCGCCGTGGGCCGGCAGCCCTTCGGCCTGGGCCAATGCCGAGACGTGACCCGCCACCGCGCGCAGCCCCTCCCGGTCGTACTGGATGACCTGCTGGGAGCGCAGGAAGCTGGAGACGTTCAACCCGGAGGAGTACGCGGAGGCGCCTCCGGTGGGAAGCACATGGTTCGATCCGGCGCAGTAGTCACCCAGTGACACCGGGGTGTGGGCGCCGACGAACACCGCGCCGGCGTTGTGGATCTGCTCCACGATTCCGGCATCATCGCTGGTCATCACCTCGAGGTGCTCCGCGCCGTATGCGTTGGCGATCTCCACGCCCTGCTCCATCGTGTCGACCACGAGCACCGCAGACTGGGTGCCGCTGAGCGCCTGCTTGACCCGATCCGCGTGCCGGGTGCTGCGCGCCTGCAGCTCGACCTGGGCTCCCACAGCCTCGGCGAGGGACATCGAGGGCGTCACCAGCACCGCGGCGGCCAGCGCATCATGCTCCGCCTGGGAGATCAGATCCGCCGCGATCAGATCCGCCGGCGCGGTCTCATCGGCGAGCACCATGATCTCGGTGGGGCCGGCCTCTGAATCGATGCCCACCACCCCCTGGACCGCGCGCTTGGCCGTGGCCACGAAGATGTTCCCGGGTCCGGTGATCAGCGAGACCGGAGGGCAGGCCTGCTCGCCCTGCTCGTCCCGGGCCCCATAGGCGAACATCGCCACGGCCTGGGCGCCGCCGACCGCGTAGACCTCTTCGATCCCGAGCAGGTGCGCCGCACCGAGGACAGTCGGGTGGGGAAGGCCCCCGAAGTCCGCCTGCGGGGGTGACGCGATCGCCAGCGATCGCACCCCGGCCACCTGCGCCGGAACGACGTTCATCACCACTGAGGAGGGGTAGACCGCCTGACCGCCGGGCACATACAGGCCCACCCGTCGGATCGGGGCCCAGCGGTTGATCACCCGGGCGCCGGGGCCGGGTGAGACCTCCGAGGCCTCCGGCAGCTGGGCCTCGTGCACCTGCCTGGCTCGGAGGATCAGCTCCTCGAGCGCCGCACGAACCTCAGGCTGAAGCTCCTCGGCGGCTTCGCGGAGCTTCTCCGCAGGAACCCGCAGCGAGGGCGGCCGGACGCCGTCGAACTTCTCTGAGTAGTCCAGCAGTGCGGAGACACCTTTCAGCCGCACATTCTCCAGGATCGGGGCCACGGCCTCGATGGTGGTCGAGATGTCCTGGGAGGCGCGCGGAAGCACGGAGGCGGCGTCGATCGCGCTGCCGCGCAGATCCTTGAGGGTCAGCATGGGTCTCCTAGGGGTGAGGCGATCGGGTGCTTGCCCGCTGGATCGAGGGTGAACACCCCTCTATTGTCTCCATTGCGGCAGCCTTGCGCCCACTTCGTGACGTGAGAGCCCACACACCGGACGCCCCGCGGTGTTTCAGTGCCCGTCCAGAACGGCGTGGCATGATGCTGGCCATGGTCTTTTCCCGGATGGATTTCTCGTCGAGCTTCCTGGCGCCCGCTGTGCCGCAGACCGCCGATCTCGCTCCCGAGGAGACGGCGCCCACCGAAGGGGTCGGTGACATCGTCGAGGAGAGCGTCCCTGAGGGGCTCGAAACCCTGATCGCCGAACAGGGCCCGTTCTTCGGCATCATCACCGGCCTGATCATCGCGGTGGTGATCGCCCTGGTGGTCACCGTGATGTCCTCGATGCTGCTGAAGCAGATCTTCCGGCACAACGATGGGGTCAAGCATGCGGTGAACCGGACCCGGACCCCGCTGTTCGTCACCCTGGTGCTGATCGGAACCTGGTTCACGCTGAACATCACGCTGCGCGCCGCCGAGTGGTTCCTGCCGGTCTCCTTCGTGCTGCTGGTCGCCGTGGTGATCGGGATCGCCTGGTGGGCGCTGCGGATCGTACGGATCGCCGAGGCGATGATCTATTCGAAGTACATCGGTCACTCCGAGGGTGAGCTGGATGTGGAGGACCGGCGCGGCCGCCGTCTGGCCACCCAGGTCTCCCTGATCCGGCGGATCCTCACCGCGGTCATCATCACCGTGGCGGTGGCGGCGATCCTGTTGATGATCCCGCAGGTGCGCGCACTCGGCGCCGGCCTGCTCGCCTCCGCCGGCGTGGCCTCGGTGGTGGTCGGCCTGGCGATGCAGTCGGTGCTCACCAACGTCTTCGCCGGCATCCAGCTGGCCTTCACCGATTCGATCCGCGCAGGAGACGTCGTCGTGGTCGAGGGCAACTTCGGCACAGTGGAGGACATCACGCTCACCGCCGTGGTCATCAAGTCCTGGGACGAGCGCAGGTTCATCTATCCCTCCAGCTACTTCGTGGCCACCCCCTTCGAGAACTGGACCCGGGTGGGCACCGACATCCTGGGCACCGTGGAGCTCGACGTCGACTGGCGCGTCCCGATGGATCCGCTGCGGGCCCGGCTGAAGCGGCTGCTCGATTCTGCCGACCTCTGGGACGGCAGGGACTACTCGCTGCAGGTCACCGACGCCGTGGGCGGCATGATCAAGGCACGGGTCGTGGTCTCCGCCCGGAACTCCGGGGAGCTCTGGGACCTGCGCTGCCTGATCCGTGAGGATCTGGTGAACTACCTGCGCGCCGAGCACCCCTATGCGGTGTTCACCCAGCGGATGCTGCTGACCAATGAGGAGGCGCTGGCGAAGGCTCCCGCGCCGGTGCGCACCGGACAGGTCGGCGTCGTCGATCCCGGCGCAGATTCTCAGCCGGTGACCCAGGCGGGGGAGGGGGCCTCGGTCTTCACCGGCTCGATCGCCGCCGTGCAGCGTAACCGAGAGTTCTCCGGCCCCGGAGCCGAGGCCTACCGCGAGCGGCTTGAACGGCAGGAGGAGCGTCAGGACGGCCATGAGCTCGACGCCGACGGCACCGCCTATCCCGAGGATGCCGCGCCCACGCCGGCGGTCAACCCGCTGAAGACTGATGCGCCGCAGGAACGGGACGTTTCGGCGACGCGGAAGGTGTCGGCGAACGAGGAGGGCGAGGATGCGGAGGAGGAGGCCTTCGGTGCTGCGGCGACACGGCGTCCGGGCGAGGCGCCGCCTCGGCCTGGTTCATCGCGCTGAGCTCCCGATCGCGCTGAGCTCCCGTCAGCGCTGAGGACGCCGCTGGGTTGAGGCTCCGACCGCAGGTCGGTCCTGCTCACTCCTTCGGCGGCTGGGACTCTCGGTTGGCGCTGCCCTTGGCGGAGCTCTTGGCCTTCGCCGACTTATAGGCGTTGACGGTCTTGATCGCGTCGGTGGTCGGCTCCGCGGTGCCGTCACCGGTCCCGTACTCCGCACTCACCGAGGAGCCGCGATTCGCAGCGCGGGAGTCGCTCGCCCCTGCGGTCTCGCCCTCTGAGTCCTCACCGTTTTCTGGAGACCCGGTGCGCTTGTCCACGGCCCACTGCACCACTGAGTCGGGCATGAAGCGCAGTCCGGCGGTGAGCATCTGGTAGCTGCGCGCCGGCACGCAGGTCGAGGCGCCCTGGGCATTGGCAGTCAGCGCCTGGCGGACGACGTCGTCGGCGTCCAGCCACATCCAGCGCTTGACGGACTTGATCTTGATCCCAGAACGCTGGTGGAACTCGGTGCGCACCAGGCCGGGCACGAGCGCGGTCACGGTCACCCCGCGCGAGCGCAGCTGCGAATGCAGCCCCTTGGAGAAGTTGATCACCCAGGACTTCGCCGCGGAGTAGGTCCCGGTGGAGATGTATCCGGCCGTCGAGGCCACATTGATGATCCGCCCGCCGCGGCGACGCACCATCGCGTTGGCCGCAGTGTGGGAGAGCTCCATGGTGGTCTGCACATGCAGGCGCAGCAGCTTGCGCTCGTCGTCGAGGTCCGAGTCGATGAAGTCTGTGGCCAGCCCGTGCCCGGCGTTGTTCACCAGCAGGTGCACCGGATTCGTTCGGTCGGCGAGCCGCTCCTGGACCGCCGCCACGCCGTCGTCGGTCACCAGGTCCGCGACGATGACCGAGGTCCTCACCCCGTATTGGGAGGACATGGACTCGGCCTGCATCCGCAGGCGCTTCCCGTCGCGGGCGACCAGGACGAGGTTGTAGCCCTGTGCAGCCAGCTGGCGCGCGAACGCTGCGCCGAGGCCGGCGGTGGAACCGGTGATGACGGCCGTATGGTTGCTCATGCTCGCTATCCTAGAGTGCAGAGATGTGCGGAGCGGTCAGCATTGCACGCGGCGTGCTCCGTCTGGCCTCCGCAGGAACACAACAGGAGGATCATTGCGCTGGAAGAAACGGGCCGCATGGGGTCGGCGTCCCTTGGCGGTCGAAGAGTGGGCGGTGCTCCATGCCGAGGTCATTGCCGAGGACCTGATAGCTGTGGACGACGCGGTGGAGGAGCTCACCGGGTTCATGGACCCCTTCCGTGCCGACGTCGAGGAGGGCCCCCTGGTGGGAGTCACCGACGGCCAGCTCTCTGTCGCCAAGAGAGAGTTCCACGACCAGCGGGGCCGCCGCGGGCTGAAGCTGAGCTTCTACGCCGCAGGGGCGGCGACCGGCACCGGGAACGACGCCTTCGACCGGTTGAACTCCGCGGCTTCGGCGCTGCTGGATCATCTCAATGCCGAGGGCATCACGGTGGAGTCGATCCGCTGGACCGAGGCGGACCACATGACGCGGCCGTTCTAGCGTTCAGCGTTCGCCCAGGTGTTGCAGATGCTGCAGCTGAGCCGCCGCGATCTTGGTCGTGATCCCGGCCGGAAGCCCGGCGCGTTCACCGTAGATCAGCTTTCCCAGGGTCGCCGCATCCAGCGAGGTTCCGTCATTCTCGGCGGTGCGCAGCAGCTCACGGACCTGCTCCAGGCGCTCGATCCGGTGGGCCAGATAGCGCCGAGCCGCCTCGGCCACACTGGGCTGAGCCGGACCATGAGCCGGAAGCAGCCTGGCCCGGGCGTGCTCGCTGAGCCTTCTCAGACTCTGCAGATAGTCAGTGAGCGTCCCGTCGGGGTGATCGAGCATCGTCGTGCCCTCACCCAGAATGGTGTCTCCGGTGAACATCGCCTGTTCATGGCGATCGGCGTCTCCATGCAGCCAGAAGCAGACCGAATCCGAGGTGTGCCCCGGGGTGTGCAGCACGCTCAGCCGCAGGCCGCCCAGCTCGATGATCTCGCCGTCGGTCAGCGCCGCGGCTGGCTGGTCGGGAAGCCCGATGCACTGTTCCCGGCTGTGGCCGCGCACCGGCGCCGCGAAGGCTTCGCTGAAGCTCGCGGCAGCCCCGGTGTGGTCAGCATGACGGTGTGTGACCAGGATCTGTGCGACCCGGCGAGGGCCGACGACGGCGCGCACCTGCGCCAGATGCTCCGGGTGACCGGCCGGCCCGGGATCGATGATCACCACCTGTTGCGCCAGATCGGCGCCCAGGACATAGGTGTTGGTCCCCTGCAGCGTCATCGGGGAGGGGTTCTCGCAGGTGATCCGCTGCACCGGGCTGGCCTGAGACATGATCTCAGCCTACCGATGCCGACGCGTAGGCTGAGCCCATGGCCCAGAACAGCGAATCCCACCAGCACGAGCCGCAGAAGACGGCAGGCACCGAGCACTCCACCAAGGGTGCGTATGTGACCGGGGGAGAGTTCACCCGCGACACCAACTACATCGAGGATCGTGTCGTCGCCGATCCGCAGGCCGCCCAGTCAGCGCCGCAGGAAGCGTCATCCTCCATCGGAGATCCGCGCCTGGCAGGACTCACCGAGGGCGGACAGGCCTGGCCGGTCGAACCGGGCCGCTACCGGCTCGTGGCCGCCCGCGCCTGCCCCTGGGCCCACCGCTCCATCATCATCCGCCGGCTGCTGGGCCTGGAGGACGCGATCTCACTGGGCGCCCCCGGACCCACCCATGACGCGCGCTCCTGGACCTTCGACCTCGACGAGGGCGGGGTGGACCCGGTGCTCGGCACCGAGCGGCTGCAGGAGAACTACTTCGCCCGCTTCCCGGACTACCCGCGCGGGATCACCGTCCCGGCGCTGGTCGATGTCCCCACCGGAGGGGTGGTCACCAACAACTATCCGCAGCTGACCTTCGACCTCTCCACGCAGTGGCGAGAGCACCACCGCACCGGCGCCCCGGACCTGCTCCCGGAGGACAAGCTCGACGAGATGCTGCCGGTGATCAAGCGGATCTTCACCGAGGTCAACAACGGCGTCTACCGCGCAGGCTTCGCCGGCTCACAGAGCGCCTACCAGGACGCCTACGATCGGCTCTTCACCGCACTGGACTGGCTCGAGTCCCACCTGTCCGAACGCCGCTATCTGATGGGCGAGCACATCACCGAGGCCGATGTGCGACTGTTCACCACACTGGTCCGCTTCGACCCGGTGTATCACGGGCACTTCAAGTGCAACCGGAACAAGCTCACCGAGATGCCGAACCTCTGGGCCTACGCCCGAGACCTGTTCCAGACTCCGGGCTTCGGGGACACGGTGGACTTCGACCAGATCAAGCGGCACTACTACGAGGTCCACGAGGACCTCAACCCGACCCAGATCGTCCCGGTCGGACCGGACCTGGGGAACTGGCTGGGCGAGCACGGTCGCGAGGCCCTCGGCGGTTCACCCTTCGGCACCGGTACGGCTCCGGGTCCGGTGGCCGCCTCGGAGCAGCCGGGCGGGGCCAACCCGCTCTACCGCTGATCGGTTGACGCCCATCTGGAGGTCGTCGTCCCACCTGGTGGCGTCGACCCCGCCAGGTTCAGTCCTGGCCAGCCCACCGGTAGGGTTGCTGCAGAGAGTACGCCAGCCGCATGCGAACGGGAGGGCTCAATGTCCGCATCAGATCAACTCGACGGTCCATTTCAGAAACGCTTCGTCGCCCTGGGGGACTCGTTCAGCGAGGGCGTGGCGGACATCGATCCGTCCAGCCCCAACGGGGTGCGCGGCTGGGCCGACCGGGTCGCCGGCCAGCTGATCTCCAACGACTCCTCCTGGGGCTACGCGAACCTCGCGGTGCGCGGCAAGAAGCTCCAGCAGGTCCTCGACGAGCAGCTGGACCCCGCGATCGGTCTGGGCCCCACCCTGGTGACCGTCTACGCCGGCGGCAATGACATCCTGCGCCCCACGGTCAACATCGACGCACTCATGGAGCGCTACCGCTGGGGTGTGGAGAAGCTCATCTCCAGCGGCGCCCGCGTGGTGCTGTTCACCGGGTTCGACTCCGGCCAGGCACCTCTGTTCAAGGCCACCCGCGGCCGGACCGCCATCTACAACGAGCACGTGCGCAAGATCGCCGCAGACCTCGATCTGGACCTGGTCGACTTCTGGCACATGCGGCAGTTCCAGGACTGGCGCTACTGGGACGAGGACCGGATGCACCTGGGCATCGCCGGGCACATGATGATGGCCAAGGAGGTGCTCAAGGTCCTCGGCGAGAAGGACGAGATCGAGGATCCCGAGGTCGACGACTCGCCTCTCGGTTCACTGCCTCAACGCGTCATCAGCGAGCTGACCTGGACCAAGGACTATCTCTACCCCTGGCTCAGGCGACGCGTCGCGCGCACCTCCTCGGGAGACGACATCTCACCGAAGTACCCGCAGCTGACCTCCCGGGTCTGGTAGCCGGAGGGCCGCCTCCGTCGCGCCTGAGTCTCAGGTGACGACGGCGGCCACGGCCTCCGACCACAGCGTCAGCGCCTGGTCCACCTCGGATTCCGAGACCACCAGCGCCGGGATGAAGCGGACCACCTCGCCCCAGGATCCGCAGATCAGCAGCAGCAGCCCACGACGGGCGGCCTCCTGCTGCACCGCCGTCGCGGTGGCAGGGTCCGGGGCGCCGTGCGCATCGCGGAACTCATTGCCCACCATCAGGCCCAGTCCACGCACCTCGGCGATGCGCTCCGCTGCGGCCCGGGCGTTCGCCTCGGCGGCGATCTCGCGCAGGCCCGCGCGCAGCTGCTCGCCGCGCGCCGCGCTGTTCTCCACCAGGCCCTCCTGTGCGATGACCTCCAGCGTGGCCACTGCCGCCGCGCAGGCCACTGCGTTCGCGCCATAGGTCCCGCCCTGGGAGCCCGGCCATGCCTTGCTCATCAGCTCCGCCGAGGCTGCGATCCCGGAGATCGGGAACCCCGAGGCGATGCCCTTGGCGAACATCATGATGTCCGGCAGTCGCGGCGAGCCCTCCGCCACGAAGTGGTCGTGCCCCCAGAACCTTCCGGTGCGCCCGAAGCCGGTCTGCACCTCGTCGATGATCACCAGGATTCCGTGCCGATCGGCACGTTCACGAAGTCCCGCGAAGAACCGCTCATTGCCCGGCACATAGCCGCCCTCACCCAGCACCGGCTCGACCAGGAACGCCGCGGTGTCTGCCGGGTTGGACTGTGTCTGAAGCAGCAGGTCCAGCTCATCGAGCGCGAAGTCAGTGGCCTGCTCCTGGTTCCAGCCGTACTTGCGGTAGTGGCTGGGATTGGGGAACGGCGCGACGACGACGCCGGACATCAACGGGCTGAACCCTGCCCGGAACTTCGTGCCGGAGGTGGTCATCGAGGCCGCCGCCACGGTGCGTCCGTGGAAGCCGCCCTGGAACACCACGATGTTCGGTCGTCCGGTGGCCTGGCGCGCCAGACGCAGCGCCGCCTCAGCCGCCTCGGATCCCGAGTTGGAGAAGAAGACCGAGTCCAGACCTTCCGGGAGCACCTCGGAGAGCCGCTCGGTGAGAGTCAACAGCGGCTGGTGCATGATCGTGGTGTATTGGCCGTGGATCAGGCTCCCCACCTGCGCCTGCGCGGCGGCGACCACATGCGGATGGCAGTGCCCGGTGCTGGTGACCCCGATGCCGGCGGTGAAGTCCAGATGCGGCTGGCCGGCCTCGTCGTAGAGCCACACGCCCTCACCCCGGGTCGCCACCACGGGAGTCGCCTGCTTCAACTGGGGAGACAGCGTCGCCATCGAGAACACCTTTCGGATTGTTGACAATCTTCTTGCAGTTCAGGCTAACGGTCATCGGGGCGCATTGCCAGATATGACGTCGCAGGCCGTGGCGCGCCGTGGCGCGGGACCGGTGGTCCGCCCGGTGCGACACATGGCAGCGGTGTACAGCCAGAACGCATGACCGCGTGCCGCCGGCGGCGTAGGCTGGCCTGCGAAGGCCCACGTCACGCCCATCGCACCCTCTCAAGGAGGACACATGGCAGAGCAGACCATCACCGCAGAACGCGAATCCAGCCTGATCGAGGCCGCTCCCAAGCGCCTCTACATCGGCGGTGAATGGGTGGACGCCGAAGGCGGGGCCACCCTGGATGTCAACGATCCCTCCACCGGCAGGCTGCTCTGCACCGTGGCCGACGCCTCCGCGCAGGACGGCTGGAACGCGCTGAAGGCCGCCGAGGCCGCGCAGCCCGGACTCGCCGCGATGCCGCCCCGGGAGCGCGCGAACATCCTGATGCGCGCGTTCGAGCTGATGCACGAGCGCAAGGATGATCTCGCCCTGCTGATGACCCTGGAGATGGGCAAGCCACTGAGTGACTCCTACGGCGAGGTCGCCTACGCCGCCGAGTTCTTCCGGCACTTCGCCGAGGAGGCCACCCGGATCAGCGGCAGCTACCAGACCGCCCCCGCCGGCGGCGCCCGCTTCCTGGTGACCAAGCAGCCGGTGGGCCCCGCGATCCTGATCACCCCCTGGAACTTCCCGCTCGCCATGGGGACCCGCAAGCTCGGTCCGGCCATCGCCGCCGGCTGCACCTCGGTGATCAAGCCTGCCGAGCTCACCCCGCTGTCGATGCTCGCGCTCGCCGACATCCTGCACGAGGCAGGCCTTCCCGCAGGTGCCGTCAATGTCCTGGTGACCTCCACCTCGGGCAAGGTGATGGAGCCGCTGATCCGCTCCGGCATCGCGCGCAAGCTCTCCTTCACCGGCTCCACCGGAGTCGGGCGCAAGCTGCTGGAGCAGGCCTCCGAGCGGGTGCTGCGCACTTCCATGGAGCTCGGCGGAAACGCAGGTTTCGTGGTCTTCGAGGACGCTGACCTCGACGCGGCCGTGGCCGGTGCGCTGCTGGCCAAGATGCGCAACACCGGCGAGGCCTGCACCGCCGCGAACCGGATCTTCGTCCACCGCTCCGTCATCGATGAGTTCGCGCAGAAGCTCTCCGCAGAGATGGAGAAGCTGCCACTGGGCCGGGGCGTGGAGGACGGTGTGCGCGTCGGGCCGCTGGTCGACGCCAAACAGCTGGACAAGGTCGATGAGCTGGTCACCGACGCGGTCGACGGCGGCGCCAAGGTCCTGATCGGGGGCACCCCGGTGGATCGCGAGGGCTACTTCTACCCGCCCACGGTGCTCACCGACGTGCCCGCCGGAGCGCGGATGCGTCAGGAGGAGATCTTCGGACCCGTCGCTCCGCTGACCCCCTTCGATACCGAGGACGAGGTGGTCGAGTGGATCAACTCCACCGAATACGGACTGGTCAACTACGTCTACACGGAGAGCCTGCGCCGCGGCATCCGCGTCGCCGAGGCCGTGGAGTCCGGCATGGTGGGGCTGAACCAGGGTGCGGTCTCGAACCCCGCGGCCCCGTTCGGCGGGATCAAGGAGTCGGGACTCGGTCGTGAGGGCGGCGACACCGGCATCGAGGAGTTCCTCGAGACCAAGTACATCGGCATCGCCATGTGAGCACCTTGTGGCTGCCTCTGCGGCGGCGCAGAACTCACGCGGGAATGGAATCTGTGAGGCTGTGGTTGGACCGGGAGTAGAAAGTTGAGTCACCTGCACTCAAGTCAGTTTGACACCACGTCGAGCGAGGACAAGACTTGAGTGCAGTTCACTCAACACCGCTCTCGAAAGGAGATCGCATGTCCCGCTCAGTAGGTATCGACCTCGGAACCACCAACTCGGTCGTCACAGTTCTCGAAGGTGGCGAGCCCACCGTCATCGCCAACGCCGAGGGTGCGCGCACCACCCCCTCGGTCGTCGGATTCTCCAAGTCCGGCGAGGTCCTCGTCGGCGAGGTGGCACGCCGCCAGGCCGTGTCCAACCCCGACCGCACCATCGCATCGGTCAAGCGCCACATGGGCACCGACTGGTCTACCGAGATCGACGGCAAGAAGTACACCGCGCAGGAGATCTCCGCCCGCACCCTGATGAAGCTCAAGCACGACGCCGAGTCCTACCTGGGCGAGGACGTCGCCGAAGCCGTCATCACCGTGCCGGCGTACTTCAACGACGCCGAGCGCCAGGCCACCAAGGAGGCCGGAGAGATCGCCGGCCTGAAGGTCTCCCGCATCGTCAACGAGCCCACCGCCGCGGCACTCGCCTACGGCCTGGACAAGGGCAAGGAAGACGAGCTCATCCTGGTCTTCGACCTGGGCGGCGGCACCTTCGACGTCTCCCTGCTCGAGGTCGGCAAGGATGAGGATGACTTCTCCACCATCCAGGTCCGCTCCACCTCCGGTGACAACCGCCTCGGCGGCGACGACTGGGACCAGCGGATCATGGACTGGCTCGTCGCGCAGGTCAAGGCCAAGGAGGGAGTCGACCTCTCCAAGGACAAGATCGCCGTGCCGCGTCTGAAGGAAGAGGCCGAGCGCGCCAAGAAGGAGCTCTCCTCCACCTCCAGCGCCAACATCAACATCCCCTACGCCACCCAGAACGACGGCGTCCCGGTGCACGTCAACGAGACCCTGTCTCGGGCGAAGTTCGTCGACATGACCTCGGACCTGCTGGACCGCACCAAGAAGCCGTTCAACGACGTCATCAAGGAGGCCGGGGTCAAGATCGCAGAGATCGACCACGTGATCCTCGTCGGCGGCTCCACCCGCATGCCCGCAGTCGCCGACCTGGTCAAGCAGCTCGCCGGCAAGGACGCCAACAAGGGCGTCAACCCGGACGAGGTCGTCGCCGTCGGCGCAGCCCTGCAGGCAGGCGTGCTCGCCGGTGAGCGCAAGGACGTGCTGCTCATCGACGTCACCCCGCTGTCCCTGGGCATCGAGACCAAGGGCGGAGTGATGACCAAGCTGATCGAGCGCAACACGGCCATCCCGTCGAAGCGCTCCGAGGTCTTCTCCACCGCCGAGGACAACCAGCCCTCCGTGGCGGTCCAGGTCTTCCAGGGAGAGCGCGAGTTCACCCGGGACAACAAGGCACTGGGCACCTTCGAGCTGACCGGCATCGCGCCGGCGCCCCGCGGCGTGCCCCAGGTCGAGGTCACCTTCGACATCGACGCCAACGGCATCGTCCACGTCTCCGCAAAGGACAAGGGCACCGGCACCGAGCAGTCGATGACCATCACCGGCGGCACCTCGCTGGAGAAGGAAGACATCGATCGCATGGTCGCCGACGCCGAGGCTCACGCTGAGGAGGACAAGGTCCGTCGCGAGGCCGCTGAGAAGCGCAACGCCGCCGAGTCCACCGCCTACTCCGTGGACAAGCTGCTCAAGGACAACGGCGACAAGCTGCCCGAGGAGGTCAAGACCGAGGTCCAGGCCGACGTCGACGAGCTCAAGAAGGCGCTCGAGGGCGAGGACAACGCCGACGAGGTCAACGCCGCGTACGAGAAGCTCCAGGCCTCCCAGGTCAAGATCGGCGAGGCGCTCTACGCGCAGGCCCCGGACGCCGCTGCCAATGGCACCGGCGAGCCCGCGCAGGACGAGGATGAGGACATCGTCGACGCAGAGGTCGTCGACGAAGAGGACGAAGCCGAGAAGAAGTAAGGGGGTCTGACACATGGCAGATCACAAGAACCCTGAGGTTCCCAGCGGCGAAGAGCCCGACGAGCAGGATCCCGTGCAGGACCCGCTGGCCCAGGCCGAGAAGATTCTGCAGGACCTCCCCGTGGAGGACGCCGACCCCCGTGTGGCCGAGGAGCCCGAGCTCACTCAGGCCTCCGCTGAGGACGGCATCACCGGGGGCGTCGAGACCGAGCCCGAAGAGCGGATCCAGGCGGCTGATGAGTTCCTCCGTGGCACGGAGGAGGAGACGATCGCTGACGCCGCCATGGCGATGGACCCGGAGGCGCTCCTGGCCGAGGACAGCATCCGCGAGGATGCTCCTGCCGAGGACGGCGTGCGCGAGGCCGAGCTGCAGGCTGACCTGCAGCGGCTTCAGGCCGAGTACATCAACTACCGCCGACGGGTGGAGCGCGACCGGGCGACCGAGCGCGACCGGACCAAGGGTCAGCTCATCACCGAGCTGATGCCGGTCCTGGACGACATCTCTTCGGCCCGCCAGGCCGGAGATCTCCAGGACGGCCCCTTCGCGCACATCGCCACCCGGCTGGAGTCGGTGCTGCAGAGCCAGGGTCTGGAGGTGTTGGGAGAGATCGGTGAAGCATTCGATCCCAACCAGCACGAGGCCATCATGGCTCAGCCCCATGAAGAGATCCCCGCCGACCACGTGGCCATCGTGCTGCGCGCCGGCTATCGCCACGGGAACCGCCTGCTCCGGGCGGCCCAGGTGATGGTCTCTTCCGGGCCCGAGCAGAGCTGAATCTCTAAGCAGCAGAAAGGAGGGAGGCGCCATGGCCTCACAGGACTGGATCGATAAAGATTTCTACGCAATCCTCGGCGTCTCCCGCGATGCCTCCGAGGAGGACGTCAAGAAGGCGTACCGAAAGCTCGCCCGGAAGCATCATCCCGACAAGAACCCCGGTGATGATGCTGCCGAGCAGAAGTTCAAGGACGTCGCTGAGGCTCACTCCGTGCTGGCTGACAAAGAGCAGCGCGAACAGTACGACGCCGTCCGCGCCATGGGCTCGGGCGCCCGGTTCTCGGGCGGCCCGGGCCCCGGTGGGGGAGGCGGCTTCGAAGATCTCTTCGGCAACCTCTTCAACGGAGGCGCCGGCGGTGCGCGCGGCGGCTCCGGCCGCGGCGGCGCCAGCGGCCCCGACCTCTCGGACCTCTTCGGGGGACCCGGCGGGTTCGGCGGCTCCGGCCGCTTCGGCGGAGGCGGAGCCCCTGCGAAGGGCGCCGACCGCACCGCGCGGACCACCATCTCCTTCGGTGGGGCCATCCGTGGCACCACCGTGGGTCTGCGCGAGCCCGATGGCGGCGTCATCGACGTCCGGATCCCCGCGGGGATCCGGACCGGCCAGAAGGTACGCGTGAAGGGCAAGGGTCAGCGCGGCTCCGGCGGCGCCGGTGACCTCCTGGTCGAGGTCGCCGTCTCCGGCCACAGGTTCTTCGAGCGCGAGGGCGACGACATCCGCATCCACCTGCCTGTGGCCTTCGACGAGGCGGCGCTGGGCACCGCGGTGCAGGTTCCGACGGTCCACGGCGAGAAGGTCAACATCAAGATTCCTGCCGGAGTGACCTCCGGGCGCGTGCTCCGGCTCAAGGGCCACGGCGTGCGCCGGAAGGAGAAGGGCCGCGAGGTCGCCGGCGACATGCTGGTCACGGTTCAGGTGGAGGTTCCCAAGGACCTCTCCGCCGAGGCGGTCGAGGCCGTGAAGGCCTATGCGGAAGCCACCAAGGGGCTCGATCCCCGGAAAGGCCTCGAGGCGAAGGCGGTGCTGTGATGGTGGACCCCCGGATGCGTGACCCCCGGATTCTGGACTCGCGGATGCTCGAGCCCGAACACCGGCACGCGCCGATGTTCGTCATCTCCGTGGCCGCCGAGCTCGCCGACATGCACCCGCAGACGCTGCGCCAGTATGACCGGATCGGTCTGGTCACCCCGCGGCGCCAGGGCGGGCGACATCGCAGATACTCTCCCTACAACATCGAGCAGCTCCGCCAGATCCAGCAGTTCTCCCAGGATGGGGTCTCGCTGGAGGGCATCCGCAGGATCCTCGATCTGCAGAACCGGGTGGAGGTGCTCGAAGAGACGGTGGACGCGCTGCGCCACGAGCTGCGCGAATCGCAGCGGCACTCCACCAAGCCGCGATTCTTCGCCGTGGGTCCGCACGGCGACGTCGTCACCGTCGCCCGTGGACGCCGCGCCAGGGCCAACACCCAGGCGCTGGTCCTCTGGGAGCCCGGCCCTCGTCGTCGCTGACCTGGAGACCCTTTGTGCACACCCCGCGAGTCCTGCCCGAGACGCGCCCACGGTGCCGCAATAATCAGGTCATGTCTGTCTCCTCTCGCTCCCGGCTGATCATTCCGAGCGCGGTGGGGGTCGCGGCTGTGATGGTGCTCACCAGCTGCAGCGTCGACCCGTCCGAGACCGTGGAAGAGGCCGCCGATGCGCTGGCCTCCGCGATCTCCAGCGGTGACTTCTCCGCGCTGAGCTTTGAATCCGGAGACCCCGAGACCATGACGGCGGCCGTGGAGAATCTCCACGCGCCCTTCGAGGAGCTCACCCCTGAGGTGAGCGCCGGCGAGGTCGTGCTCGATGAGCCGCCGGAGGATTCACCCCGCCCGGTCACCGCCACAGTCCCGCTTCAGCACAGCTGGGAACTGGAGGAGCTCGGCATCGAGGGCGAGGCCTGGACCTATGAGACCACCGCCGAACTGGTCTACGACCAGGAGACCGAGGTCTGGGCAGTGGAAGCCACGCCAGAGATCATCATGCCCGACTATGCCGGCACCGAGTCGATCAGCCTGGCCACCACCCCCGCCGACCGTGGCCGGATCATGGACGACGACGGACGGGCCATGGTCTACAACCGCGACGTCGTCCGGCTGGGCATCGACAAGGCCCAGCTCGCCCAGGACGGCGAGCCCGCCGATCAAGATACGCTGCGCTCCTCCGCCGAGGCGCTCGCCGAGCTGGTCGAGATCCCGGTGGACCCCTACGTCGAGAGCGTGCTCGGCGGCGGAGACCTGGCCTTCGTGGAGGCCATCACGCTGCGCCGATCCGAAGACGACGTGACCGCCACCGACGTCGAAGCGATCCCCGGCGCCTCAGGCATCTATGACCAGATGTCCTTGGCGGACTCCCGGGACTTCGCCCCGCTGCTGCTGGGCCGGGTGGGACCGGTGACCGCCGAGTCCCTGGAGGCAGACCCGAGCCTGAGCGTCGGCGACACCATCGGCACCTCCGGCATCCAGGCCTCCTACGAGCAGACCCTGCGCGGAGCTCCGGGGATGGCGATCCAGAAGGACGGCGAGCCCCTGTACTCGGTGGCCCCCGCCGACGGCGGAGACGTGGAGACCACGATGGTGCCGCGGCTGCAGAACCTCGCCCAGGAGATCGTCGAAGATCAGGACGCCTCTGGGGCGATCGTCGCCATCCGACCCTCCGACGGCGGCGTCCTGGCCGCCGCCAGCCACGACCCGGACGGCGGCCAGGTGGAGATCGCCACCCAATCCACCTACGCGCCCGGCTCCACCTTCAAGGTGGTCTCCTCGCTCGCCATGCTGCGCGACGGACTCACCCCCGACACCGATGTGAGCTGCTCGAACCAGACCACCGTGCACGGGCAGTCCTTCGGCAACTACACCGGGTTCCCCTCCGAGTACCTCGGAGACATCCCCTTCCGTGACGCGGTGGCAGTCTCCTGCAACACCGTCTTCGCCGACGCCTACGACGATGTGACCTCTGCGGAGGTCCACCAGGCCGCGCTCGACCTCGGCATCGTCGAGGAGACGCACCTGGGCGTGCCCGCACGGATGGGATCGGTGCCGCAGGACTCCGAGCTCAACCTCCATGCCTCCAATCTCTTCGGCCAGGGCGTGGTGGAGTCCTCCACCTTGGGCATGGCCACCGTGACCGCCTCGATCGCCACCGGCAGGACCGTCCATCCCCACCTGGTCGTGCCGGAGGAGTCGGAGACCCCGGAGAGCGGGATCACAGAAGCCGAGGCCGAGGACCTGCGCACGCTGATGACCGACACCGTGAACTTCGGCTCGCTGGAGTCGCTCGTGGACGTCCCGGGCGAGCGGATCTACGCCAAGACCGGCACCGCGGAGGCAGGGGACGGCGATGACTCCTACTCCCACACCTGGGTCATCGCGATGCAGGGAGACCTCGCCGTGGCGATCTTCCTCGAGGAGGGGGAGTTCGGCGGATCCACCAACGGACCGCTGCTGCAGGAGTTCCTAGAGGGGGCCTCCGCTATCCTGTAGCGGTGACTTCCCAGCCCGACATCTCCCAGCCTGACACCTCTGACCCCAAGAATTCTGACCCCGGGAACACCAATCCCGAGCACGCCGATCCCGAGCACACCGATCCCGGGGACTCCCGACCCCCGCTGCCCATGCGCCGACCGCTCTCCTTCGTCCGGCGCAGCAACCGGCTCAAGCCCAGCTACCAGCGGACCTGGGACGCGGCGCTGGGGGAGGAGCTGCTGGACATCCCGCACGGAGAGCGCGACACCTCCGTGGCCGAGGGCTTCCGCGTCGACTGGGCGGCCGAGTTCGGCCGCACCGCCCCGATCATCGTAGAGATCGGTTCGGGCTCCGGGGAGGCGGTGGCCCATGCCGCCGCCGCCAGTCCGGAGAAGGACTTCCTGGCCATCGAGGTCTACAAGCCCGGCGCCGCCCAGCTGGTCAGCAGGATCCGCCGCGAGGGGCTGAGCAACGTCCGGGTCGCCGTGGCCAATGCGCCCGAGGTCCTGGATCAGCTCTTCGCCCCCGGTCAGGTCGCCGAGGTCTGGATCTTCTTCCCCGACCCCTGGCACAAGAAGAAGCACAACAAGCGTCGGCTCGTCGATGCGGGGTTCATCGAGAGGGTCGCCAGAGTCCTGCCTGCCGGCGGAGTCTGGCGCCTGGCCACCGACTGGTCCGGCTACGCCGTGCAGATGCGCTCGCTGATCGGCGCCTCCTCCCAGTTCAGGAACCTCCATGCGGGGGAGCGGGCGGGGGATGACTCGCCGCTGACCGAGGTCCGCCTCCATGATCTGGACGCCATCTCGATGGGCAAGGAGCCGGCGCCGCTGGAGCTTCACCAGGCCCGGGACGACGACGGCGGCTGGGCTCCCCGGTTCGATGGGCGCGTCCAGACCGACTTCGAGACCAAAGCGCTGGCCGTCGGCCGCAGGATCTTTGACCTGACCTTCATCCGGGAGCCATAGCGCCAGCCCGGAACACCGAAGACGCTCGCGCCCAGTCACACCACGGCGTTCTGCCTGCCACCCTGCCTGGACCCAGGAGGAGTCACGCACGCGCTGCGGGAGAAATATGCCGCACCCGCCGGTGAGCAGCACGGTGAGCAACGTGGTGCTCGACGGCGTGCAGCGCTTCGACTTCGCCACCGGTGGGTGGGGCGGCGGCTGTGATCCGGAGACCGGCGGAGACGCTCTCGTGGGTCAGACCACCAGCCGGTAGCCGCGCTTGACCACGGTCTTGACCATCGACGGGTCAGGCAGTGATTGGCGCAGCCGCGAGACCCACATCTCAAGGGCGTGCTCTGAGCCGCAGTGCGGCAGCACCGCCAGCAGGTGTTCCCTGGAGAGCACGGCACCTTGGGCCTTCATCAGCGCGCGGAGCAGTGCCAGCGGACCCGGTGCCAGCTGGACCGGAGCCGCGTCACGATGCGGCAGGTGCAGAGTGTCGCCGCGGACCTTCATCTCCCCGGATCGGGTGTGCAGACGCAGCGCAGAGTCTCCCGCCACCGGCTGCTCGGCCGGAACCATCATCGCCGCTCCTCCCCGTGAGGCCTGGGGTCCAGGCAGCTGCTGGGCTGCCTGGACCCCAGGCTAGAGGGAGGGCGTTTCTCCGCGTTGTCGGCGGTGTGACGCTGATGTGTCCGGGACTCCTCAGCGACGCTCCTGTGAATTCTGCGGAAAGGCGCGGCGGGCGAAGATCAGCAGCCCCAGCAGCAGCAGCCCCGGCAGGATCCAGCCGGAGAGCCCCTGCAGCGTGGCCTGACGCAGGTCCACCATCTCGCCTGCGCTGGCGAACCAGAAGTGCAGGATCGCCGCGGCCGAGATCATCGACTGCGCGAACGCGGCGGGCCAGATCGAACCGGACTGCATCCGCAGCCAGGCGAGCACCCCGCCGATGATGATCGCGTAGCCGAGCATCAGCGCCAGCGCCTGGAACACCGGGGTCTGGTCATAGAAGAACCCAGCCGCCAGCAGCGGGGCGTACCAGAGCCCGGAGATCACCCCGGTGAGCACGACGGCGGCGCGAGGGCCCCAGCGCAGCTGCAGCCGGGGGAAGAGGTAGCCGCGCCAGCCCATCTCGATCCCGGCGTGGAGGAACACGCCCAGCACCGCGGCGGAGAAGATCACCCCGACCTCCACCAGCATGCCGGTGGCGATGAACTCGGTGGCGTCCTGGCCGAGCCGCGAGCTCAGGTCCTGCACGAAGATCGGCATCGAGGGGTCGAAGGGGTAGACCCCGAGCGCGCCGCCCAGCGGCAGCGCCGCGAAGCTGAAGGCGAAGAAGAGCAGCAGTCCCAGCACGGACCAGCTCAGGAGCCGGCGCACCGGGCGCAGCGGGGTGATTCCCAGCGCGTCGGTCACGCTCTGTGGTCTTAACACCCGGGCGGGCTGCGCAGTCTCCACAGAGACCGCATTCTCCCCGGGGGCCACATCCCCATGATGGCCGTAGAGCACGCCGAGCGGCTGACGGCGCTCCAGCACATAGGCGGTCACCGCGGCCAGCGCCGGGGTGAGCATGAAGAGGTTGTAGTACACACCGAGCGGTGCGCTGTTGCGCTCCTCCGGGCTCATCAGCACCATGGGCAGGGCGATCAGCCAGCCGAGCGTCAGCGCCACCAGCACGAAGGTGCTCAGGATGACGAGGGGAGTGCGCGGCGTCGTGGTCAGGGCGGAGGCAGGAACAGTCACGCGAGAACCCTACCGGCTCAGCCTGGAATGCTCAGCCGCGCCCGGTGCTGCGCCGGGCGATGAAGAACAGCCGCCGGAACGGCAGGATCGTGCCGATCCTGGTCGCCGGGTAGGCCTCGCGCAGCGCGGCCTTGTACTCCGTGATGAACTCCTCGCGCACATCGGCGGGGAGAGCCTCGAGCACCGGACGCGCCGCCGCCGCAGAGATCCAGTCGAACACCGGGTCCTCACCCTGCAGCACGTGGTGGTACCGGGTCTCCCAGGCCTCGACCTCCCATCCGGGCAGGGAGACGTCGAGCATGTACTCACTCAGCTCCGAGGTGGGCTTGAGCAGCGACTCCGGGTCGATGTGCGCGGCATAGGGGCTCTTCGCGGCGAACTGGGCGAGCAGCTGGTGGCTCGGGGCGTTGAAGTTGCCCGGAACCTGGACCGCCAGCGCGCCGCCGGCGGCCACATTGTCCATGATGGAGGGCAGCAGCTCGCGGTGCTCGGGGATCCACTGCAGCGCGGCATTGGAGACGATCAGATCCGCTTGTCGTTCAAGGTCCAGATCCCTGATGTCCGCGCGGGTATAGGAGATCCGATCGTCATCGGTCGCCTCGCCGGCTCGCTGAAGCATCTCCTCCGAGGAGTCGATTCCGGTGATCCATGCCTTGGGCCACATCCCGCGCAGCACCGGCATCCCGTTGCCGGGCCCGCATCCGAGGTCCACGATTCGGTCTGCCTGGGGGGCTCGCACACGCTGGAGCAGGTCGATGAAGGGCTGGGTTCGTTCGGAGGCGTAGGTCAGATACGCACCCGGGTTCCACTGGGTACTGGGCATGGTCCGAGTCTAAATCGGGGTGCTGGCGCGCCGCGCGGGGGTCGACACAATCCGACACCGGGTCGCGTTGGCCGCGGAGGGTGGTGTAGCCGGGAGGCGGCGTGACCCCGGCGGACAGTAATGCGAACGAGTTGCAATTAAGCTGGCTCTAAACAAGAATGATTCGCATGAACACCAGACGCCTCACTCTGCCCTCCGTCTTCATGATCTCCGCCCTGGCACTTGTCTCCTGCGCCGACGGTGCGTCCGGGGATGGCCAAGCCGCTGAGGGGGAGACCGCCGCATCCGCTGAGCCGACCGCGGCCTCCGATGTCGCCGACGACGCCGACGACACCTCCGACGGCGAGGACGAGGCGGCTGCTGAAGCTGCCGTCGTCGAGCCCTCCGACCGGGAGACCCTTGCCGCCGGCGGCCCCAGCCCACGCCTGGCGATCACCCACGACGGCGGGGTCTCGGTGCTCGACGGCGCGAGTCTGGAGGTGCTCAGCGAGCACCAGGCAGAAGGCTTTCTCCGAGTCAACCCTGCCGGCGATGGTCGGCACTTCTTCCTCAGCGAGGGTGAGACCTTCCGGCTGATCGACGGCGGCACCTGGGGCGAGCCGCATGGGGATCACAATGATTACTTCACCACCGATCCGCACCTCAGCGATGTGACCGTGGATGGTCCCGCTCCTGGGCACGTGGTCTCCCACGACGGTGTCGGCACGCTGTTCTTCGACGGCAGCGGCGAGATCCACAGCTATGAGCTCGCTGAGCTCTCCGACCTCGACCTCGGGGCTGACTCGGAGCTGGAGACCGAGGTGGCCGAGACGCAGGAGGCGCACCACGGCGTGGCCGCGGTCTTCGCCGACGGAGGTCGCTTCGAGACCCTGGGCGATGAAGATGGCAGCAACGGTGCGCGCGTGCTGGACGCCGACGGCGAGGAGGTCGCGCGCAGCGAGGAGTGCCCCGGGCTGCACGGCGAGGCGGCAGGCCCCGAGGGCATGATCGCGGTGGGCTGCGAGGACGGCGTGATGGTCTTCGACGGCGCCGAGTTCTCCAAGATCGCCGCCGCTGAAGAGTATGCGCGCATCGGCAACCTCTTCCCGGCCGAGGACTCCTCGATCTTCCTAGGGGACTACAACACGGATGAGGACGGCGAAGAGCCGATGACCCAGGTCGCACTCGTGGACGCCGCAGATGAGGAGATCTCCCTGGTCGACCTCGACGCCGCCTATAACTTCCGATCCCTCGCCCGCGGACCTGAGGGCGAAGCCCTCGTCCTCGCCGAGGACGGCCAGCTGCACGTGATCGATGCAGAGACCGGGGAGCACGCCGACCATCTGGAGATCATGGGGGAGTGGACCGAGCCGGAGGAGTGGCAGGAGCCGAGCCCGGCCATCCGCGTGGTGGGCGACATCGCCTACATCACCGAGCCCGACGCGCAGGCGCTGCACATGGTGGATCTCGGCTCGATGGAGATCATCAACTCAGCCGAGCTGGACTTCACCCCGAACGAGATCGCCGCGGTCGACGGTCGGCCGGCCGAGGGGGCGGCGGAACATGAGGGTGAACACGGGGAGGACGAGGCCCACGAGGGGCATGGCCACACCGACGACGAGCACGACGATGGTGAGCCCGCCGAAGGCGAGGATGCCGATGACGAGCACGCCGATCATGATCACGCTGAAGACCAGCCCGCCGATGACGAGCACGACGATCATGATCACTGATCCCTCAGTGTCGCGAACTCAGTCCGCTCTCCACGGCTGAGTCCACAGGAAGGGTCGGGGGCACCACGCCTCCGGCCCTTCTTCGTGCCGCCGCTGCGGTCCACCAGGCTCCGCCGATGATCATCGCGCAGCCCATCAGCTGCCAGGCGCTGGGGATGTCGGCGAAGAGCACCGCGGCCAGTGCCACCGCGAAGACCGCGGAGAGCAGCATCAGCGTGCTGGACGCGGTCTCGGAGATCGCGGTCATGGCGACGTTGAAGCACAGGTAGGTGAGCACCTGGCCCACGAAGGCCAGCGCAAGCATCGCCCCCCATCCGCCCAGCCCCTCCGGCACCTCCAGGCGACCAAGTCCGGTGGCGGCCAGCGCGGTGGTGACCCCTGCCGAGAGGCATACCAGGCTGAGGATCGTGAAGGGTGCGGACTTGTGGCGCCGAGACTCCTTGGGCGCGGTGCGCCGGATGATCGCCAGGTACAGCGCATACCCGGTGCCTGCCGCGAGTCCGGCCAGCACCCCCGCGAGCTGGACGTTCCCCAGATCCAGTGCGCCGGCGGTAAGCGCCACCCCGGCGAGCATCAGCGGGATGATCAGCGCCAGCTGGCGCATCGGCCGCACGCCCTCCATGGCCCACGCGATCAGCGGCAGGATCACGACCTGCACATTGATCAGCACGGTTGCGATGCCGGGCCCGATCATGTTGATCGAGGTGTTGTAGAAGCTGTAGTCCACGCCCAGCGCGACCCCGGCGATCAGCGCTCCGACCAGTGTGCGGCGCGAGAGCTTGGCCCTTCCCCTGCGGCGCAGCAGCTCCCAGGCCGCCAGCGGCAGCAGCATCGGCACCGCGAGCAGGCAGCGCCAGGCTGCGACGCTCAGCGGCTCGCCGTCGATCGCGGAGATCATCGCCGCAGAGGCGGCCATGGCGAGGGTGCCCACCACCATCAGGGCTACGCCGCGTGCGGGAGTCATCATAAGAGTGGTCAGGACTTCACGAGGCGGCGGATGGCTGCCGTGGCTTCCTGGATCTTCTCCTCGGCCTCATCCCCGCCGACGGCGACCGCGTCGGCCACGCAGTGCCGGAGGTGGTCTTCCAGCAGCGCCATCGCCACGTTCTCCAGCGCCGCCGTGGTGGCGCTGATCTGGGTGAGGATGTCGATGCAGTAGGTGTCCTGCTCCACCATCCGGTGGATCCCGCGGGCCTGCCCCTCGATCCGGCGCAGTCGCCCCAGGTAGCGGTCCTTCTGCGTCATATAGCCATGATGCTGCTCCTGGGTCGCAGTGTCGGCAGGGGCATTGGCAGGGATGTTGCCAGGGTCGTCGAGCGCTGCGCTGTCCATGGATCCTCCTCAGGTGGCCGAGGCCACCACTATATGAGCTGTGTTCCACAAATATACCCTGAGGGGGTATATTTGAGAATGTTCTTGCACCACCATTCGTCTGCCGAGGAGCCCATCATGACCGACACCCGCCGCTACAGCGTCACTGGAATGTCCTGTGGACATTGCGAGAGCGCCATCCGGGCAGAGGTCGAGCAGCTCCCCGGCGTCTCCGGCCTGGAGGTCAGCGCGGACACGGGGCGCCTGGAGATAGCTGTCACCGACGACGCAGTCCTCACCGACGAGACCGTCCTCGCCGCCGTGGACGAGGCCGGCTACGACGCCGTGCGCCAGCTGTGAGCTCGGTGAGCACCGGGCGCATCGAGCTCGAGATCGGCGGGATGACCTGCGCCGCCTGCGCGCAGCGCGTCGAACGAAAGCTCAACAAGCTCGACGGTGTCACGGCCACCGTCAACTACGCCACCGAGAAGGCTGCTGTCCAGATTGCGGATTCCGCAGACCGCGACGCCGCCGACCGCAGCTCCGTCGACCGCGACTCCACCGTCGCGGAGCTCATCGCGGCGGTGGAGAAGACCGGATACAGCGCCCAGGAGCCGGCGCCGCTCACCGAGGAGCCCTCCGCTGCGAGCCCGGCCGCGCGGGAGCTGGTCGGGCTGCGTCGTCGTCTGCTGATCTCCGCCGTGCTCACCGTGCCCGTGGTGCTGCTCGCCATGATCCCGGCGCTGCAGTTCCCCTGGTGGAACTGGGTCTCGCTGGCACTGACCCTGCCGGTGGTGCTCTGGGCCGGGTGGCCCTTCCACCGCGCCGCGGCGCTGAATGCGCGCGCCGGCGCCGCCACCATGGACACGCTCATCTCACTGGGCACGCTCGCGGCGCTGCTCTGGTCGCTCTACGCCATGATCTTCGGCGCTGCCGGTGACCCGCGGCTGCGGCACGAGTTCGTGTTCTTCGCCGAGCCGCCCTGGCTCTCCGACGCCGCCCACCACATGGGCGCTGCCAGCATCTACTACGAGGTCGCCGCTGCGGTGACCGTCTTCCTGCTGCTGGGCAGGTACTTCGAGAAGCGCTCCAAGTCCAGCGCCGGGCAGGCGCTGCGCTCGCTGCTCAACATGGGAGCCAAGGAGGTCTCGGTGCTGCGCGACGGCTCCGAGGTGCTCATCCCGGTGCGCGAACTCGCCGTCGGGGACGAGTTCATCGTGCGCCCAGGGGAGAAGATCGCCACCGACGGCACCGTGGTCACCGGCGCGTCCGCGGTGGACATGTCGATGCTCACCGGAGAATCGGTGCCGGTGGAGGTCACCCAGGGTGACAGCGTCACCGGGGCCACGATGAACTCCTCCGGACGACTGATCGTCCGTGCCTCGAGGGTCGGTTCCGACACCCAGCTGGCCCAGATGGCCCATCTGGTTGAGGAGGCGCAGTCGGGCAAGGCCCAGGTCCAGCGGCTGGCAGACCGGATCTCCGGGATCTTCGTGCCCATCGTGCTGGTCATCGCGCTGGTCACCCTGCTGATCTGGCTGTTCCTCGGCCCCTCTGCGGAGTTCGCGTTCACCGCCGCCGTGGCCGTGCTGATCATCGCCTGCCCCTGCGCGCTCGGGCTGGCCACACCCACCGCACTGCTGGTGGGCACCGGCCGCGGCGCGCAGCTGGGGATCCTCATCCGCGGCCCCGAGGTCCTCGAGGCCTCGCGCGGCATCGACACAGTGGTGCTGGACAAGACCGGCACGGTGACCACGGGGGCGATGAAGCTCGCCGCGATGCACTCGGCACGCGCCTGGAGCGCTCCGGATTCCGCTGACGACGACGCCGAGCTGCTCCGTCTCGCCGGCGCGCTGGAGTCAGCCTCCGAGCACCCGATCGCCCGCGCCGTGACCAATGCGGCGCGCGAGACCCTCGGCTCGACCTCCGGGAAGCTGTCTGAGGCGAGCGATTTCACGAACCACCAGGGGTATGGCGTCTCCGGGACGGTCTCCGGGCGCACGGTGACGGTGGGCCGCCGCGAGCTGCTGCGCCAGCAGGGGATCGAGCTTCCGGCCGAGGTCGCCGGGCTGCTCGCCCAGGCCGAGTCGCAGGGATCGACCCCGGTCCTGGTCGCAGTCGACGGCAGCTTCGCCGGGGTTCTGATCGTCTCGGATGCGGTCAAGGACACCTCCGCCGAGGCCGTGGCCCGCTTCTCTGCCATGGGACTCTCTACGGTGCTGCTCACCGGTGACAACGCCGGCGCCGCAGACCGGGTGGCCGCCGAGGTCGGCATCGATGAGGTCATCGCCGAGGCGCTGCCGCAGGACAAGGTGGCCGCGATCATCCGGCTCCAGGAGCAGGGACGGACAGTGGCCATGGTCGGCGACGGCGTCAACGACGCGGCCGCGCTGGCCCAGGCGGATCTGGGCATCGCCATGGGCACGGGCACCGATGTGGCGATCAACGCCGCGGGGATCACTGTCATGCGCGGAGACCTGCGCTCGGTCGTCGATGCTCTGGCGCTCTCGCGCCGGACACTTCGAGTGATCAAGTCCAACCTGTTCTGGGCCTTCGGCTACAACGTCGCCGCCATTCCGCTGGCCGCGCTGGGCCTGCTCAACCCGATGCTCGCCGGCGCCGCGATGGTGTTCTCCTCGCTCTCGGTGGTGGGCAACAGCCTGCGGCTGCGCGGGTTCAAGGGCGTCTGAGCAGAATCTCCGTGGCGTCAGGGTGCCGCGCCGCGGAACCCTGTCTAAGATGAGCCCATGTTGAAGCCATTTCGCCAGGTCGACGTCTTCGGCGACGGACCATTCATGGGCAATCCCGTCGCGGTGATCGCCGAGGCCGAGGGCCTCAGCGACGAGCAGATGCGCACCATCTCGCGCTGGACCAATCTCTCCGAGTGCACCTTCCTGCTGCCGCCGACCACGCCGGAGGCGGACTACCGGGTGCGGATCTTCGCCCTGGACAAGGAGCTGCCCTTTGCCGGGCACCCCACGCTGGGCTCGGCGCGCGCCTGGCTGGACCTCGGGCACGAGCCGCGATCAGCCGGCGTCGTCGTCCAGGAATGCGGTGTGGGTCTGGTTCCGGTGCAGATCGGCGATCACACGCTCTCCTTCGGCGCACCCGGCCTGGTGCGGTCGGGGCCGATCCCGAAGGCGGCCCGCGAGATGCTCACCGACGCGCTCGGCATCACCCCTGATCAGGTGCTGGACGCGGCCTGGGTGGACAACGGTCCCGGGTGGGTCGCACTGCTGCTGGACAGCGCCGAGACCGTGCTGGGCGTGACCCCGGATCTGGGCAGGATCACCGATCCGGAGTACCGCTTCCTCGGTGTGGTCGCCCGGCAGCCCGAGGGTGCGGACACCGCTCTCGAGCTGCGCGCCTTCTTCCCAGACGACACCGGCGCGCTGCGCGAGGATCCGGTCACCGGAAGCCTGAACGCCTCGGTGGCGCAGTGGCTGGAGTACTCGGGCAAGATGTCTCCGCCCTACGTGGCCAGCCAGGGCACGGTGCTGCAGCGTCGCGGCCGGGTGCACATCGAGGGCGAGGGCGAGTCGCTCTGGGTCGGCGGCCGGACCGATGTCGCGGTCAGCGGAACCATCGAGGTGGGGGAGCTCGGCCCATCGGTGTGATCCAGGCTCGCGGCGCGACGCTCATTCCGGGCAGGCTCGCGCTGATCGTCGGCCTGCTGGTCTATACGGGGGTGCTCGCCTGGATCGCGCTCGACGGACCAGATCCGCTGCCCGCGCATCTCGGCTTCGATGGGACACCTACACGCTGGGCGTCCAAGACCTGGGTTCTCAGCGCCGCGGCAGTCACAGGGGCGGTGGTGTTCGCGGTGGTCCTCGGCTGCCGAGTGCTGATCAGCCGCGTGAGCCCCGAGCTGCTTTCGCTGCCCTCGACCAGCGCCGAAGCGTACTGGACCACGCCGGAGCGCCGGCCGGAGCTGAACCGGCGGATGAGTTCGGATCTCGAGCTGATCTTCGGCGCCACCTACCTGCTGCTCGCCTGGATCGCCGCCGGGCTGGTGCGCGCGGCCGACGGTTCGGGTGATCCCACGCTGACCGTGGCGATCCTGGTCTACGCCGCGGTGCTCGTGGGGGTCACCCTGATGATGTTCAGGAGCCGGCGCTACCGAGCTCCGGAGGGCTGGGCTGATGACTGAGTCGACGGCGCCAGGGTCCCCGACCGCGCTGATCCGGCGGCTGCGCTGATCCGGCGGCCGCGGCGCGAGGAGGCGAATCACATCGCGGCGGCGCACGTGGCCACCTGGCAAGAGACTTACACGGACCTGCTCCCCGCCGAGTTCTTCGCCGAAGGGCATTCTCGTCAGCGCCGCGAGATGTGGGCACGGATCCTCTCCGAGCTGCGGGCCGAGTGGAGCGTCCGGGTCGCAGAGCCCGATGGCGAGATCATCGGCTTCGCGATGGCAGGGCCGGTCAGTCTCTGGGTGGCCAAGCAGAACCCGCGTGCCATGGCGTTCTACCGCCGCAATGGGTTCCGCTGCGACGGAACTGAGAAGCGGGATCCTGGCGCTTCCGCCATCACGGACATCCGGATGGTGCGTCCCTGACACGGGTCTCGCTGACCCCTCGACCCTCCTTCAAATACAACCAAAATGGCATGAACTGAACTATTGAATCTCACCCTATTAGAAGATATATTCGAATCATGCAGGTTGCACTCACTGATCCGAATGCAGAGCCGCTGCGGGAGTCCCAGCGGCAGCTGAATCGAGGTCAGGCGGAGCAGCTGCGCCTGCTTGTGGACTACGTGGAGTCCTTCCTGCGTGACACCGCGGTGATCGAGCCCGAGCTCATGCGCAGCGCTCGCGGTCATGCGACCGCCGAATCGGCGGCCATCATGAATGCGGCAGAGGCCCTGGGGGCCAGCGAGGGGCACGTGTACACCCAGTACCAACAGGCCTGTTTCGCCCGGCACCACCTGCCGCGAGTGTGGGGCGCGGTGCGTGCCGGAGATGTTCCCGTCCGTTCTCTGGTCCGTGTGATCTCAGCGGCTGAACGCCTCGTCGCTCCGGTGCACCGGGAACGCCTCGACGCCGAGGCCGCGACCTATGCACTGACCCATCGGCCGGCGCGGCTGAACGCCTGGTTGAACCGTTTTGTGGCTCGAATGGAGCCTGACCAGCATGTGCAGCGGTGTCGCCGCAGCCATGCCGAACGCCGGGTATGGCTGGAGCATCTGGAGGATGGAGTCAGCATCCTTCACGCGATGCTGCCCACTCTCACCGCTGAGGCCATCAAGAACCGGTTGGTGGATGTTGCCCGGAGCCCGAGGCAGGACGTCCCCTACGATCCCTGTGTCGAACGGCCGGTGGTGGGGAGGGTCGGCGCCGGGGGTATGACCAGCGCTGCTGGCGCTCCGGGTGGATTCGACTGGCTCGGCCTCCCGGGTGGCGGACCTGATGCTGGGTCGGACGCCGGGTGGGAGGCACCGAAGCTGGGACCCGCCGAGGACCCTGTCGGGGTGGCCGGTGACGATTCCTCAGAGCGCGCCGCAGCTCCGACGAACCGAGAAGCGGGGGATCCCAGGACCCAGGCCCAGCGGGAGGCAGATCTCGTCTCGCACTGGCTGCTCGCCGGTCAGAGTGAGTCCGGCACACCCATCAACGCCCACGTCGGAATTCTCATCGAGCCCGAGACCTTGCTGTCGGGTTCGGGCTGGGCCGCGGGCACGCCTCGGGGTGCTGGGCAGCCCGCGCTGAGCGGAAATCGGCGGCACGCCTATCCGGCAGAGATGATCCGGCGGATCATCCTCAGCGAAGAACATCAGATCACCTGGACCCCGGCGCCGGCGCCGGTCCCAGCCGCCCGGTCCGCCCCATCCGACGCCGCGCCCGCTCCACACGTGGCGGCGTTCGAGCCCCTGATGCGGGTCTATGAGAGCCGATTCGTGCCCAAGCTCCTTCGTCGGGCCATCGAGTTCCGCGATGGCACCTGCCAAGCGCCGGGATGCATGGTCGCAGCTGAGCACTGCGACATCGATCATCAGATCCCATGGCCCCACGGCCAGACCACGGCGGCCAACCTGTGGGCGCTGTGTCGCAAACATCATCGGCTCAAGACCGCAGGTTTCCTGGACGTTCCCGCCGACCGTCCACCCCCGGCGAGCCCGTAGGCCGGCCCTGATGACAGCACCCCTGGGGGAGTGTTGCCAGCGCGAAGATCCTGCCCAGGTTTCCGGTCTGCGGCCCTGTCCGATGCCCCGGTGTGGGGCTCCGTCGCCACGAAGGATCCCATGACCGACGAATATCGACATTCCGCCTCCGGCCTGACCTCCGGGTGCGAGGAGCGGCAGGTGCTGGAAAACATCAACCAGGTGCGGCGCTGCGCCTCGCATATCGTCGCGATGAAGGACGACTGCATCGCCGCCGAAGGCACCGCGTCTTCGATGTCGACTTGCGCGTGATCGAGGACCCAGGGGCCGGCGCCGCTGATGATTCCCATGGCGCCGGTGCACCGACTCACCGGCTGAGCGGCTACCGGCTCAGCCGCGACCACAGCTCAGCGTCGAAGGACTCCGGAGCCAGCGCAGACATGTGCCGTACGGCATTGTCGAGCTTCAACCGCCAGGCCCGCACTGCAGCTTCGGCGTCTCCGGCCAGCACCGCGGTCAGGATGCGCCGGTCATCGCTGACGATGCGCTCCACCGCGGGGCTGTAGTCCAGGCGCAGCACGGCGATGAACATCCGCACCCGCAGGGTCAGCGCGTGGAACCCCCGCGCGGACTGGCTCAACCCGGACGCCTCCGCCAGCTCCTGCTGAAACTGCAGATCCGCCAGACCGACATCGAACCGGGTGCCCTGAATCGCCGCCGCCTCCACCGCCCCCAGCGCCAGTCGGACCGGCAGCATCCGGTGCCGGGGCTGCACCGCGCAGGCCCTGAGCAGGACCATCCCGAGGTGCAGTCGGGCTGCGTACAGGTCGACGACGTCCGCCCCGGTCACTGCGGGAACCCTGAAGCTTCCCTGATGGAAGTCCAACAGCCCATCATCGACCAGTCGGCTCATCGCCGAGCGGACGGCGCTGCGGCCGAGTCCGAGTTGACTGCCGAGCACGTCAGGAGAGAGGCGGTCGCCCGCGAGGAAGCCCGAATTGGTGATCTCCCGGCGCAGTGCGATGGCGATCTGTTCAGTCACCGAGAGCTCCACCTGGGAGAACCAGCGGTTCCGCGGCGACCGCTCCGGGTCGGTGGGCAGCGCGGCATCTTCGGCGCCCAATTCGGAATCTGAGTCAGAAGAAAATTCGTTTTGCTGGGCCCCTCGCTGCCACTCTGTGCCGTGCAGTCCTCGTCCGGCACGTCGGGCCAGGAGATCCAGCAGGTCACCGGGAATCGCGTCGGCGGTCGGCGCACAGAGGCTGAGCAGTGCAGCTGTGCGGTCGAGGAACTGATCCCAATCGGGGGCATTGGCGTCCCAGCAGGCGCTCAGCTGGTCTGGGTCGTGAACGGCGACCTCTGCGGGGTGAGCCGCGCCGGCATCCCGGACCCGCCAGCGCGCGGCCTCCGAAGCGTGCAATGAGGCCATCAGGGCAGTGGCCCGACGTTCCGCGACGGTCTGCTGCCGGATGGCGGTTCTCGCCTGAGGGGCGAAGCGCAAGATGATTCGCGGGAACCTCACCTGCAGCTCCGTCACGACCAGGTCGCCGACCGCCGGATCCGGAGCCCCGCCGAGCAGTTCGTCCCCGCAGTCGCCATCGGTGCCCCCACCGGCCCCGCCTGCGCGGGCCCGCCGGATCCTCCGGCAGGCGCGGCTGACCAGCGTCTGGCTCAGTCCGGTGAGCTCGGCGATGCGCCGGGTGGAGAAGTCCGGTGTGCTCACCCTCGCCCCGGCCGTCGCGAGCACGCTGGCCACGATGTCATCAGCCGTGTCCTGGATCCGCGGGCGGCCCCGACCGGTGGTCTGCATGCTTGCCAGTCTCCACCATTTATGACTCAAAAGATACGGAGAAAACCCGTAATGGAGTGCTTCCCGAGTGTGTGACGACACACACTGGAAGTCAGTAGACCGAGCACTCCGACAGCTGAACCCGCATCCTTGCGTGAAATGAGGCCCCGATGTCCACTCAGAACACCGCCGAGCTCACCGACCTTTCCGAGGCCGCAGTCTCCAAGGTCACCCGCTGGCTGCAGCGCGGCCCCGGTGAGACGGGTTCCAGCAAGCCCAGCAAGCCCAGCAAGCAGAGCAAGAACCACGCCGCCGCGGACAAGTCCGCCCAGCGACTCTCCGCTGTGCTCTCCCACCCCAACGGCCTGGACTTCACGGTGGGATTCGTCGACCGGGTCATCCGCACCGAGGACACCAGGGCCGCCGCCTCCGCGCTCGCTGAGCTGGGCGGACTCGCCCCAGACACGCTCTCCTCGCTGGACCGGGCGCAGATCCGCGCCGGCAGCGCGCTGGCCAAGACGCTGCCCGACGTCGTCGTCCCCGCGGCCCGCGCGCGGATGCGGTCCATGGTCGGTCACATGGTCGTCGATGCCCGAGACAAGCCCTTCGGCAAGGCCGTGGCTTCGATCAAGCAGGACGGGCATCGGCTGAACATCAACCTCCTCGGCGAGGCGGTGCTCGGAGAGGCTGAGGCGGACAAGCACCTGCAGGACACCGTCGACCTGCTGCGCCGCGATGACGTCGACTACGTCTCCATCAAGGTCTCCTCCATCGCCTCGCAGATCTCCATGTGGGGCTTCGAGCAGACCGTGGACTATGTGGTCGCCCGGCTCATCCCGATGTACCAGGAAGCGGCCAAGGCTCCCGCGGGATCCAAGTTCATCAACCTGGACATGGAGGAGTACCGCGACCTCAACCTGACCATCGCGGTGTTCAAGACCCTGCTCTCGCGTCCCGAGCTGAAGCACTACGAGGGTGGCATCGTGCTGCAGGCCTACCTCCCGGATGCGCTCGGCGCGACCCAGGAGCTTGCTCAGTTTGCCAACGCCCGGGTCGCGGCAGGCGGAGCAGGGATCAAGATCCGCCTGGTCAAGGGCGCGAACCTGGCTGTGGAGAAGGTCCACGGCGAGATCGCCGGCTGGCCCCAGGTCACCTGTGAGTCCAAGGAGGCCACGGACGCGAACTACAAGCTCGTCCTGCACTGGCTGCTGACCGAGGAGAACATGGCAGGGGTGCGGATCGGAGTGGCCGGACACAACCTCTTCGACATCGCTTTCGCCCACCTGCTCGGCGCCGAGCGCGGTGTCACCGGGCAGATGGAATTCGAGATGCTCCAGGGCATGGCCACCGAGCAGGCCGAGGCGGTCAGCGCCGACGTCGGCCAGCTGCTGCTCTACGTCCCGGCAGTGCGCCCCGCCGAGTTCGACGTGGCCATCTCCTACCTGGTCCGCCGGCTCGAGGAGAACGCTGCCAGCGAGAACTTCATGTCAGGCATCTTCGAGCTGGAGGTGGACGGCTCCGGCCGCGGCAGCGAGGTCTTCGAGCGCGAGGCCCAGCGCTTCCGTGACTCGTTGGCGCTGCTGGAAGAGATCCTCAGCAAGCACGGCCACACCGCGCCCGGCCCGCAGCACACCCAGGATCGCAGTCTTGAAGAGCGGCAGGGTGCTGAAGTGCTGTCGAGCGCGGGCGAGCTGAAGAACGACGACGCCGCCGCCGCCCTCCCGCCCTTCGTGAACGAGCCCGATACCGATCCCGCGCTGCCGGCGAACCAGCGCTGGGCCGCGGACGCCGTTGCCCGCGCGTCACAGCCAGGCTGGCTGGAGGGTCAGTCGCTGCCGGAGAAGATCAGCGGCGAGCGCATCGATGAGCTGGTGGCCCAGGCGCGCGCGGCGGCCGAGCCGTGGGCGGCGCGCCCCGCCGTCGAACGGGCCCGCATCCTCTACCGGGCCGCAGACATCCTGGCCGCGCGCCGTGGACATCTTGTCTCGATCGCCGCGGCTGAAGTGGGCAAATCCGTGGCCCAGACGGATCCGGAGATCTCCGAGGCGATCGACTTCGCCCGCTACTACGCGCACAGTGCCCTGGAGATCGAGCAGGTCGAGCATGCCCGGTTCATCCCGGACCGCCTGGTGCTGATCACCCCGCCGTGGAACTTTCCGCTCGCCATCCCGGCAGGCGGCACCTTCGCCGCGCTGGCCGCCGGTGCCGCGGTGATCCACAAGCCCTCGAACCACACTCCGCACTGTTCGATGGCGATCCTGGATGCGCTCTGGGATGCGGGCGTTCCGCGCGAGGTGCTGCACGGGGTCTATCCCTTCGAGGGCGCGGACGGCAAGCGCCTGGTCTCCCACGACGGGATCGACCGGGTGATCCTCACCGGCGCCTCCGAGACCGCCGCGATGTTCCGCTCCTGGAAGCCCGCGCTGGCGATCAATGCCGAGACCTCCGGCAAGAACGCCCTGATCGTCACCCCCTCGGCGGACCGCGACCTGGCAGTGGCGGACCTGGTCACCTCGGCCTTCGGCCACGCCGGGCAGAAGTGCTCCGCCGCCTCGCTGGGCATCCTGGTGGGAAGCGTCTATGACTCGGAGCGGTTCCGCCGCCAGCTGGTGGACGCCGCCTCATCGATGGTCGTGGACTGGCCGAGCAGCCTTGCCGCCACCGTCGGCCCGCTGACCGAGGAGCCCAGCGAGAAGCTGCGCCGCGCGCTCACGACCCTTGAGCCCGGTGAGTCCTGGCTCCTGGAGCCCAGGCAGCTCGATGACACCGGCCTGCTGTGGTCCCCGGGAATCAAGGACGGCGTGAAGCCCGGATCCTTCTTCCACCTCACCGAGGTGTTCGGACCGGTGCTGGGGCTGATGGAGGCCACTGATCTGGACGAGGCCATCGCCGCGCAGAACCAGGTCGACTTCGGACTCACCGGTGGCATCCACTCGCTGGAGCCCGCGGAGGTGAGCACCTGGCTGGACAGGGTTCAAGTCGGCAACGCCTATGTCAACCGGGGCATCACCGGGGCGATCGTCCAGCGCCAGTCGTTCGGCGGCTGGAAGCAGTCCTCGGTGGGGCTGGGCTCCAAGGCCGGCGGCCCCAACTATGTCATGCTCTTCGGTCGCTGGGAAGATGACATGGTGGGTGCCGCGGCTCCTGCCGGAGGCTCCGCCAGGGCTGTGGTCGAGGAGAGTGTGGGGAGGCTCATGGACTCAGCCGTCAGCTCCGGGATCGTCTCCGGGGCTGATCGCTCCTGGCTCGCCGCGGCCGCCGCCGATGATCAGCGCTGGTGGGAGGCCGAGTTCGGTCAGCCCGCTGACCGCACCGGGTTGGAGAGCGAGGCGAACATCTTCCGGTACCTCGGTGAGGACGTGCTGCTGCGCGTGGGCGTGGACGCCACCGCGGTTCAGCTGCTGCGCGCGCTGGTCGCAGCCCAGCGCGCCGGGGCAGACGTGAGCATCTCGGCGTACCCCAAGCTGCCGCCCGCGACTGCGAAGGCGCTGGAGCTGGGGCGCAGGACGCTGAAGCTGACGGTGACCCAGGAGACCACGGGTCAGTTCTCCACGGCGCTTGCCGCCGGTGTGCATGACCGCGGAGTCGGGGTGCGGGTGCGTGTGCTCGGCGCCGTGGACTCCGAGCTGCGCATGCGGCTCGCGGAGCGCCCTGAGGTGGCGCTGATCGCCGATGAGGTCACCGCCTCCGGCCGTGTGGAGCTGCGCTATTGGCTCAAGGAGCAGGCGGTCTCGATGACCCTGCACCGCTTCGGAAACCCTGCGCGGGACTTCCACCGATTGGCGCAGGAGCTCAAGCGGCCGGTGGTCTGAGGCTTGACCAGGTCACTCGCCCAGGCGGATTCGCAAGGTGTACGCGGCCGACAGTTCTTCGGCCGCAGTCCGGGTCCTCGGTCCGTGCGCGCTGAGACTGCGCGCCCTGAGACTGCGTGCGCTGAGACTGCGCGGCCTGACCGAGCAGCGGCAGGAACGCCCCGCTGACGCGCAGCATCGGCGGCTCGGGCTCAGTGAACACGTCCAGCCCTGCACCGCGGGCGGCCCTGCCGTCCTGTCAAGGCTCTCCGCGCTGGTCAGCGGCTCCAGGGCGGTGAGCGCGCTGGTGTGCGTGAAGGGAGTCCTTCCACTTGGTGCGGCCGAGGCAGCTCCCTATCCTGGGGGGATGCGTCACAACCCGGATTACGCCCTCGAGGACCTCGAGGCCATCAAGGACCTGATCACTGCGCACCCCTGGTGCACCTTCGTGGCACACACCCCGGCGGGCCTCGTCGCCTCGCACTACCCGGTGATCCTCGAGGAGCAGGCCGACGACGACGGCGGGCTCGTCCTGCTCAGCCATGTCGGTCGGCCCGATGAGGCCAAGCTCGGGCTGGGTGGTGCTGGCGGGACCGAGCCGAGCGAGCTGCTCGCGATCATCCAAGGGCCGCACGGCTACATCTCACCGAGCTGGTACGGCAGCCGCCCGAATGTGCCCACCTGGAACTTCGCCGCGGCGCACCTCTATGGCGTGCCCGAGGTCCTCTCCGAGACCGAGAACCTCGCCGTGCTGCACCGCCTCGTGGAGCACTTCGAGCGCCCGCTCCCGGACCCGCACCTGCTCGACGCCACGGAGGAGAACAGCGAATACGCCCATCGGATCGTGCGCGGGACCGTCGGGTTCCGGCTGCGCGTCACCCGCATCGAGGCCAAGGAGAAGATGAGCCAGGACAAGTCCATGGAATCAGTGCGCAACATCATCGATGAGCTGCGCGGCACCGGCCCCTATGCGGACCCGGCGCTGGCAGATCGGATGTCCCGGGTGAATGAGGCGGCACTGAATGAGGCGGCACTGCGGGAGACCGCTGTGAAGGGAGATGCCCGATGAATCCAACGTCACGGCGTTCTGACTCGCTGATCCTGCGCAACGTCCGGCTCCCCGGTGGGGATGGCGCGCTGACCTCGGGCCCGGTCCTGCACGATGTGCACCTGGTGGATGGGCGGGTGGCGTCCCTGGCCCCCGCCGGGCCGGGGGCCCGGCGGGGAGGAGCTGCAGGCACCGACTCCCTGGACGCCGACGGCCGCTTCCTGATCCCCGGGCTGTGGGACCACCACGTGCACTTCACCCAGTGGGTGATCGCGCGGCGGCGCCTCGACCTCGCCGCGACCACCAGCGCGGCAGAGGTGCTGCAGCTGGTGCGCGGGGCGCTCAGCTCCGACCCGGCGCTCGCGGTGGAAGGTTCGGAACAGGCGGGCTCCGGCGTCGTCGGGTACGGGTTCCGGGATGGGCTCTGGCCCGACCTTCCCTCGCTGAGCAGCCTGGACGAGGCGACCGGTTCGGTGCCGGTGGGCCTGATCAGCGGCGATTTGCACTGCATGTGGCTCAACACCGCGCTGCAGACTCGACTGGGAGTCTCCACGGACGCCAGCGGGCTGCTGCGCGAGGCGGACTCCTTCGCCGTGATGGACCAGCTCCAGGACCCCGCCGCGCTGACCCCCGAGATCTACCGGCAGACCGCTCAGGCGGCGGCGAAGCGTGGGGTGGTGGGGATCGTCGAGTTCGAGAATGCCGACAACATCTCCCAGTGGCCGCTGCGCACCGCGGCCGGAGTGGACTCGTTGCGCGTGGAGGTGTCCGTCTGGCCCGACCGGCTGCAGTCGGCGCTGCTGGCGGGGATCTCCACCGGCGATGCGCTCGATGAGCGTGGACTGGTGACCATGGGGCCGCTGAAGGTGATCTCCGACGGTTCGCTGAACACGCGCACCGCCTGGTGCTGGGACCCCTATCCGGAGGTGGACCTGATGCATCCGCACAGCTGCGGGATGCAGACGGTGCCGATGGATGAGCTGCAGGATGTGATGCGTCAGGCCCGCGACGGGGGGATCGCCGCGGCGATCCACGCGATCGGGGACCGGGCGAACAGCGCCGTGCTCGACGCGTTCGAGGCGCTGGCCATGCCGGGAGTGATCGAACATGCCCAGCTGCTGCGCTGGGAGGACATCCCGCGCTTCGCCCGGCTCGGACTCACCGCCAGCGTGCAGCCCGAACATGCGATGGATGACCGTGACGTGGCCGATGCATATTGGGCCGGGCGCACCGATCGGGCCTTCCCGCTGGACGCGCTCACCCGCGCCGGGGTGCCGCTGCGGCTGGGCTCCGATGCGCCGGTCGCCCCGCTGGACCCGTGGGTGGCCATCGCCGCGGCGGTGAGTCGAAGCCGCGACGGCCGGGACGCGTGGCATCCGGAGCAGCGCCTGGACCCGGCCACCGCGCTCGCGGCAGCCACCCGCGGGGGCACCGCAAAGGGAAGTCACCAGGTCAGCGAGGGAGACGCGGCGGATCTGGTGCTCGTGGAGACCGATCCTCTCGCTGATCCTCAAGCCGTCGGTCTGCGTGAGATGGGCGTCTCCGCGACGCTGCTCGGCGGTCGGCTGACCTACGACGGGATCAGCTGAGCGGCTCGGAGTGAGCGAAGCGCGTCAGTCTCTCCGGGCCTGGTGCGCCAGCAGCGCCGCCAGGCAGCCGCCGTAGAGCACGATGGTGATCATCCCGACCGGGAGATCAGACTCAGGCGCAAGCAGGGCTCCTTCAGGGGCTGCTGGAAACCTGGTCGCGCCAGCTGAGCTCCGCCCGCCTGAGGGCAGTGTCAGCACCGGGCATACCGGTTCCACGCCGCCCATGGGACAATCAGTGCGATGTCATCTTCGAAGAACTCGCGCCCCGAACCGTCCAGCTCCGCGCCCAAGCAGGGGCCGGCCCGCAATGCCTCCGGGGCGCCGAAAACCGCAGCCGGCGGTCCGCCGAGAAGCTCCACGTCGGCTCCGCCCGCAGATGCCGCGCGTCCGCAGATCCGGCCCAAGGCAGAGGGCTGGAAGCAGCCCATGGACGCCGAGGGTCGACCGAAGCTTCAGTTCGCGCAGCCCAAGGTCAAGCAGCCGCCCAAGCACCTGGCGGACATGACCCTGGACGAGCGGATCGCCCGGGCCAAGGAGCTGGGCATCTCCGGCTTCCGCGCCAAGCAGCTCTCGGTGCACTACTTCCGGCACTACACCTCGGACCCGGAGCAGATGACCGATCTGCCCGCCGAGACCCGCGAACAGCTGGTCGAGGAGTTCCTGCCCCCGCTGCTCACCGAGGTCCGCCGGCTCAAGACCGACGACGGCGCCACGATCAAGTTCCTCTGGCGGCTCTTCGACGGCGCCATGATCGAGTCGGTGCTGATGCGCTACCGCAGCCGGATCACGCTGTGCATCTCCTCGCAGTGTGGCTGCGGGATGAACTGCCCCTTCTGCGCCACCGGCCAGAACGGACTGACCCGCAACATGTCTTCGGCTGAGATCGTGGACCAGATCGTCCAGGCCAACCGGGCCATCGCCGCCGGAGAGCTCGACGCGCCGAACGCCGCCGAGATCGCCGACGAGGCCGACCATGCGGCCCTGGGCGAGGAGACCGACTTCGCGGAGTCCGAGGAATCGGCAGCCGCGGGCAAGGGCGCGTCGTCGTCCCCAGGCGTGGGCCCGCAGCGGGTCTCCAACATCGTCTTCATGGGGATGGGCGAGCCGCTGGCGAACTACAAGCGGGTGATGAACGCCGTGCGCCGGATGGTGGATCCCGCGCCGGAGGGCCTCGGGATGAGCGCCCGCGGGATCACCATCTCCACCGTGGGGCTGGTCCCGGCGATCCGCAAGCTCGCCGATGAGAACCTGCCGATCACCTTCGCGCTGAGCCTGCACGCCCCCGACGACGAGCTGCGCGACGAGCTCATCCCGGTGAACTCGCGCTGGAAGGCCGATGAGGCCATCGACGCGGCGTACCACTACTACAAGACCACCGGCCGGCGGGTGTCCATCGAGTACGCGCTGATCAAGGACATGAACGATCACCAGTGGCGCGCCGAGCTGCTGGCCGAGAAGCTCAACGCCCGCGGCCGCGGCTGGGTGCACGTGAACCCGATCCCGCTGAACCCCACCCCGGGATCGATCTGGACCTCCTCGGAGCCCGACGTGATGCGAGCCTTCGTGAACCGGCTCGAGTCACTCGGGGTGCCCACCACGCTGCGCGACACCCGCGGCAAGGAGATCGACGGCGCCTGCGGCCAGCTCGCCGCCGCTGAGGACTGACACCTAAGGACTGTCTGCCCATGAACGAGTCCGCACGCCGCCACGACGTCATCGAGGTGATCGGTGCGCGGGAGAACAACCTCAAGGGCTTCAGTCTGCAGATCCCGAAGCGGGCGCTCACGGTCTTCACCGGGGTCTCCGGCTCGGGGAAGTCCTCACTGGTCTTCGGGACCATCGCCGCGGAGTCTCAACGGATGATCAACGAGACCTACAGCGCCTTCCTGCAGGGGTTCATGCCCAGCCTGAACCGGCCAGATGTCGAGGACCTGCAGGGCCTGACCGCGGCGATCGTGGTCAACCAGGAGCGCCTCGGCGCGAACATCCGCTCCACGGTGGGCACCGTGACCGATGTCAACACACTGCTGCGGATCCTCTTCAGCCGAATCGGGGAGCCGCACATCGGCTCCCCGCAGGCCTTCTCCTTCAACGTGGGAAGCATCAGCGGGGCCGGCGCGGTCAGCTTCGAACGCGGCGGAGAGACCACCAAGGAGCGCCGCGAATTCAGCGTCACCGGCGGCATGTGCCCGCGCTGTGACGGCCGCGGCCAGATCAACGACATCGACGTCGCCCAGCTCATCGATGACACCAGGTCGCTGAACGAGGGCGCCATCACCGTGCCCGGGTACAAGGCCGGCGGATGGTCGGTGCGGTACTACTCCGAGTCCGGCTTCTTCGATCCGGACAAGCCGGTGCGGGACTACACCGAGCAGGAACGTCACGACCTGCTGCACCGCGAGCCCGAGAAGGTCAGCATCGGCGGGATCAACATGACCTACCAGGGCCTGGTGCCGCAGGTGCGCAAGTCCATGCTCGCCAAGGACCGCGACGCGATGCAGCCCCATATCCGGGCCTTCGTGGACCGCGCGGTCACCTTCGTCACCTGCCCCGAATGTGACGGGACCAGGTTGAGCGCGCTCACCCGCTCGGTGACGGTCAGGGGCCGCAACATCGCCGAGGTCTGCGCGATGCAGCTCAGCGACCTCGCCGAGTGGCTGCGCGCACTGGAGGCGCCCGCCGTCGCGCCGCTGCGCGCCTCGCTGCTGGAGACCGTGGAACACTTCATCGACATCGGGCTGGGCTACCTGAGCCTGGATCGCCCCGCCGGCACGCTCTCCGGCGGGGAGGCGCAGCGGGTGAAGATGATCCGCCACCTCGGCTCGGCGCTGACCGACATCACCTATGTCTTCGACGAGCCCACCATCGGGCTGCACCCGCATGACATCGCCCGGATGAACACGATGCTGCTGCGGCTGCGCGACAAGGGCAACACCGTGTTGGTGGTCGAGCACAAGCCCGAGACCATCGAGATCGCCGATCATGTGGTGGACCTGGGCCCTCGGGCAGGGGAGGCCGGCGGTGAGCTCTGCTTCGAGGGCACCGTTGCGGCGCTGCGCGGCAGCGCGACGCTGACCGGCCGGCACCTCGGCTACCGGGCGCAGGTCAAGGACCAGGTCCGTGATTCCAGCGGAGCGCTGGAGATCCGGGGTGCGCGGACCAACAACCTGCGCGACGTCGACGTGGACATCCCCACCGGAGTGCTCACCGTGATCACCGGGGTGGCCGGATCGGGGAAGTCCACGCTGATCGAAGGCAGCCTCGCCGGACGCGAGGGGGTGGCCTTCATCGACCAGGCCGGGATCAAGGGCTCCAGCCGCTCGAACCCCGCCACCTACACGGGGCTCCTGGAGCCCATCCGCAAGGCCTTCGCCAAGGCCAACGGGGTCAAGCCCGCACTGTTCAGTGCGAACTCCGAAGGAGCCTGCCCCACCTGCGGCGGCGCCGGGGTCATCTATACCGAGCTGGGCGTGATGGAGACCGTGGCGAGTCCGTGTGAGGACTGCGAGGGCCGCCGCTTCCGCCGCGAGGTGCTTGCCTACACGCTGGGCGACCTGAACATCAGCCAGGTGCTCAACCTCTCGGTGGATCAGGCGCAAGAGTTCTTCTCCGCCGGAGCAGCCCGGCTGCCCGCCGCCACCAAGATCCTCACCCGACTCTCCGACGTCGGACTCGGCTACCTGCGGCTGGGGCAGCCGCTGAACACCCTCTCCGGAGGCGAGCGGCAGCGGATCAAGCTGGCCACGAAGATGTCCGACCCCGGCGGGGTCTACGTCCTGGACGAGCCCACCACCGGGCTGCACCTGGCCGATGTGGAGAACCTGCTGGGCCTGCTCGATCGGCTCGTGGACTCCGGCACCTCTGTGGTGGTGATCGAACACCACCAGGCGGTGATGGCCCATGCCGACTGGATCATCGATCTGGGTCCCGGCGCCGGCACCGACGGCGGGCGGGTGGTCTTCACCGGCACCCCGGCGCAGCTGATCCATGAGGCTGAGACGCTCACCGCTGAACACCTGGGGCGTTACGTGACCGGGTGAGCCCGAGTCAGGTTAGGATTTTGCAGCTGCTGTGAAGACTGTCCGATCTGGCCGCTGATACACCCATATACTCGTCACCATGACGCAGCTGCGAGTTTCACAGGTCGCCCGCCTTCTGGGAGTCAGCTCCGACACCGTGCGCCGGCTGATCAGCGCAGGGACCCTGAGTGGAGCACCTGACGCAGCCGGACGGACCGCCGTCAGCGGCGAGTCCGTGGCGGCCTACGCGCGGTCTCGTTCCGAGCCCGGCTCTGACGGGTCGCGCGTGTCCGCGAGGAACCGGCTCGAGGGCATCGTCACCGAGGTGAAGACCGACGGGGTGATGGCACAGGTCGAGGTCGCCGCAGGCGCATTCAGGCTGACCTCCCTGATGACCCGCGATGCCGCCGAGGAGATGCGCCTGGCCCCAGGCGTTCCCGCCACCGTCGTGGTCAAGGCCACCAACGCGGTGGTCGAACTGGGGGAGATCATCGATGAGCGGTAGAGGCCCGAGCGGCAGAAGGCCGCGTCGCCTGCGCGTCGGCGCAGGGGTGGGCGTCATGCTCGCGGTCACGGGCTGCGCGACGCCCGGGTCAGGCAGTTCAGGGCCGGAGACCGATCAGGGCGCTGCCGACGTGCGGGTGCAGGTCGCGGCCGCAGCCGATCTCAAGTACGCCCTCGACGAGGTGATCGATGAGTTCGCTGTCGATCATCCAGAGGTCGAGGTGGCAGTGACCTATGGCTCCTCCGGGAACTTTGCGGCGCAGATCCGCAACGGAGCTCCGTTCGACGTCTACCTCTCCGCAGACATCGAGCTGGCGCAGGATCTCGCCGAGGACGGATTCGGCGACCCGGACTCAGTCTTCGACTACGCCGTGGGCCGCCTGGTCGTCTGGGCGCCGCAGGATTCCCCCGCGGATGTCGAGGCTGGAATCGACGGGCTCGTCGCGGAGGAGGTGCGCACCGTGGCCATCGCGAATCCGGAGCACGCCCCCTACGGCGAGGCCGCCCAGGCCGCGATTCAGACAGCAGGTGCCACCGAGGAGCTGCAGAGCAAGCTCGTGCTCGGGGAGAACATCGCTCAGGCGGCGGAATTCGTGCTGAGCGGCAACGCCGATGCCGGCATCGTCGCCCTGTCACTGGCGCTCTCACCACCGATGACCGGCGCGGGCAGCCATGTCGAGGTTCCGCTGGACTCGTTCCCCACGCTGCGCCAGGGCGGGATGCTGCTCGATGATGCGACTGTGCAGGATGAAGACTTCGTGGCCTTCATCGGTTCCGAGGAGGGTCAGGCGATCCTTGTCGACTATGGGTTCTACCCGCCCTCGGGCGAGGACTGAGCAGGATGGACTGGGCAGCTGTTGAGCTGAGCATCCGTCTCGCCACGCTGACGACGCTGATCCTGCTCGTCCTGGCGGTGCCGTTGGCGGCGTGGCTGGCGTATTCGAGGCAGCGTTGGACCGCGCTCATCGAAGCGGTGGTGGCGCTGCCGCTGGTGCTGCCCCCCACGGTCCTGGGCTTCTACGTGCTGGTCGCGCTGGGGAACCGGTCGCCGATCGGGCGGTGGTGGGTGGAGCTGACCGGATCTCCGCTGGCGTTCTCCTTCAACGGGCTGCTCATCGCCTCGGTGATCTACAGCCTGCCCTTCGCCGTGCAGCCGATGGTGGCCGCCTTCGTGGGCGTGGATCGACGGCTGCTCGAGGCCTCCACCGTCCTGGGGCGCTCCTGGTCCTCGACGATCCTGCGCGTGGTCCTGCCGCTCTCACGCACCGGGATCACGACCGCCGCGGTGCTCACGTTCGCACACACCATCGGCGAGTTCGGCGTGGTGCTCATGGTCGGCGGCAACATCCCCGGTGAGACCCGGACCATCGCGATCTCCATCTATGACAGCGTCCAGGCCTTCGACTACGACACCGCGGCCACCACGAGCCTGTGGCTGCTGCTGTTCTCCGTCGTCGTCCTCGGGCTGACCTATGGGCTCAACAGCAGGGGGAGGACCATATGGCCGAGGATCTGAACGTGCGGATACGTCACCAGGTCCTCGATGTGGACCTGACCCTCCCGCTGGACGCGTGCGCACCGATCACCGGGGTGTTCGGACCTTCCGGGGCCGGCAAGACGACGCTCCTGCGCTGCATCGCCGGACTCGCCCACCCCGGAGCCGGCTCACGGGTCGCCCTGGGGGGAGAGGTCTGGCAGGGGGAACGACGCGCAGTTCCCGTCCGACGACGCGGGATCGGCTACCTGTTCCAGGACCATGCGCTGTTCCCGCACCTCTCCGTCGCCGCGAACGTCGCCTATGGGATCCCGAAGATGCCACGATCGCTGCGCGAGGAGCGGGTCCGAACGGCTCTGCAGAACGCGCGAGCCGGTCATCTCCTCGACCGGGACACCACGAGCCTCTCCGGCGGGGAGGCGCAGCGCGTGGCTCTGGCCCGCGCGCTGGCGTCCGCTCCGAAGCTGCTGCTCCTCGATGAGCCTTTCAGCGCGCTGGACGCCCCCACCCGCGACCAGCTGCGCGGAGAGCTGCGCGAGATCCTCCTCGCCACCGGCACCCCTGCGCTGCTGGTCACCCATGACCGCTCCGAGGCCTGGGCGCTGGCGGATCGAGTGCTCAGCCTCGCCGACGGCGGAGTCCAGCAGATCGGCTCCGTCGAGGAGGTCTTCAACCGTCCGAGCACGACCTCAGCCGCTCGGGCAGTGGGTGTGGAGAACATCATCCGCGGGGAGATCACCCGACGCAGCGGCGAGAACATCGAAGTCCGGGCGGGAGAGCTGGTGCTGGTCACCCGCAACCCGGAGGGGCTCGAGGTGGGGCAGTCTGCGGCGGTATGCGTTCGCGCGGAGAACATCTCCCTCACCGCGGAGGCACCCGCATCGGCGAAGGCCCCGAACCGCTTCACCGCGCAGGTGGCCGAGATCAGGGAGCGCGGATCCCTGCACCAGATCCGTCTGCAGACCGACCCGGTGATCACCGCCTATGCGCTGGGATCTGGCTCACGCAGCGCGATGCGGCCGGGTGCGCGGGTGAGCGTCGAGGTGCCGATCGAGGATTGCCACACGATCCGAACTGTTCACACGGAGCGAGTCGATAGGCTGGAGCGATGATGCCCTCGCAGAGATCACAGGTGCCCGGATTCGAGGTGATGAGCATCCTGGCCCGGATCGATGCGATGCGCGCCGCCGGTCGGGATGTCGTCTCGCTGACTGCGGGGGAGCCCGGCTCCGGCGCCCCGCCGGCGGTCAACCAGGCGGCCGCGGAGATCCACGCCGGCAACACCGTGCTGAACTACACCGCCGCGATGGGGATCGCCCCGCTGCGCGCGGCGATCGCGGATCACTATGCCCGCTGGTACGGGGTCACCGTGCCGCCGGCGCGGATCGCGATCACCACCGGCTCCTCGGGGGCCTTCATGCTGAGCTTCCTGGCGTCCTTCGACCCGGGTGACCGGGTCGCGCTGGCCCGGCCGGGGTATCCCGCCTACCGCAACATCCTCAGCGCGCTCGGCATCGAAGTGGTGGATCTGGACTGCGGGCCGCAGGAGCGCTTCCAGCCGACCGTCGCCCAGCTCAAGGAACAGCTCGACGCCGGCAACAGCCTGGCCGGCCTGATCCTCGCGTCCCCGGCGAACCCGACGGGCACCATGATCGAACGTGAGCAGCTGAGCGAGCTCTCCGACTGGTGCGCCGACCATGGGGTCCAGCTCATCAGCGACGAGATCTACCACGGCATCAGCTACGGCGCCGAGACCGTGAGCGCCACCGAGATGGGGGAGGAGGCCGTGGTGATCTCCTCGTTCTCCAAGTACTGGGGGATGCCCGGCTGGAGGCTCGGTTGGATGGTGCTGCCCGAACATCTGGTGGACCCGGTCTCCAGGCTCGCCGGAAACGTGGCGCTGTGTCCGCCGCACGCCACCCAGCTCGCAGCCGTGCAGGCCTTCACCCTCGAATCGCTGGACTTCGCCGCATCCCAGGTCAGCGGCTACGCAGCGGCACGCGAGCGGGTGCTGGGACTCATTCCGCAGCTCGGCTGGGGTGAGGTCGCGCCGGCGGACGGCGCCTTCTACGTCTACGCCCATCTGGGCGAGCAGCTCGAGCGGTTCGGGGACTCCCCGACCTACTGCGCGGCGCTGCTGGAAGGCGCCGGCGTCGCCGTCGTGCCGGGCACCGACTTCGATCCGGTGGCAGGGCATCACTGGGTCCGGCTCAGCCTGGCCCCCGGGGAGCAGGCTGTGGCAGAGGGGCTGCGCCGGATACTGGCGTTCCAGGCGGAGCAGGCGGAGCAGGCGGAGCAGACCGGATCAGTCTGACCACGATCACTCCACGCTGAACTCGATCCGGTGCTGCCCGGTCGCGGCGTTCGGGATCGGGTCGCGCCGCTCATCGGTCTGGGTCTCCCCGGCGGCGTTGATCGCGCGCACGGTCACCGAGTGCCGGCCGGAGTCGACGTCGGCGAAGGCATGTCGCCACTGCCGCCAGGTGTCGATGTTGACCTCGTCGCCCAGCTCCACGGCCTCCCAGTCGCCGTCGTCCAGGCGGACCTCGACGGCTTCGATGCCCTCATGCTGGGCCCAGGCGCTGCCGGCGACGACGAGCTCCTCCCCGCTGGCCACCCGGGCCAGCGGCCGAGGCACATCGATGCGTGAGGCGACCAGTATCGGTCCCTCGGCGTCCCAGCCGCGGTCGGTCCAGTAGGCGGTCTCGGCATCGAAGCGGGTGACCTCCAGCTCGGTGACCCACTTGGTCGCCGAGACATAGCCGTAGAGGCCCGGGACGACCATTCGAGCCGGGTAGCCGTGCTGTGCCGGCAGCGGCTCGCCGTTCATGCCCACCGCGAGCAGGCAGGCGCGGTCCTCGTCGGTGAGCACCTCCAGCGGGGTCGACGCCGTCCAGCCGTCGACCGAGCGGGAGAGCACCATGTCGGCCTCGCTCAGCGGTCGGGCCCGGGAGAGCAGCTCGCGGATCGGGTAGCCCAGCCAGGTGGCGTTGCCGAGCAGATCTCCGCCGACCGGGTTCGAGACGCAGGCCAGCGTGATGTGGTGCTCCTGAAGCGGCAGGTCGAGCAGCTCGTCCATGTCGATGGTGACCTCCTCCTCGACCAGGCCATGGATCCGCAGCGTCCAGTCCTGCGGGGCGAGCTCCGGCACCACAAGCGCGGTGTCGATCCGGTAGAAGTCGTTGTTCGGGGTGATGAACGCAGGCACCCCGTCCACGCCGACGCTGGCGCCGGCGGGGATCGCGGCAGCGCGCACCGCGGGGGAGGGGAGGACCAGCCGCGCCGCCGCCGACCCGGCCTCGCGACCGAGCGCGTTGACGGAGCGTCCGAAGGTGATCGAGCCCGCGGCGATGGCGGTGCCGGCGGCGGCCAGGCCCAGGAAACGACGCCGTGAATGGGCGCGCTCGTCCTCGGTGCTGGGGCGGGTGGCAGCGGCGCGCCGGGTATCTGCCGGTTGGTCGAGCGGAGCCGATCCGGCCCGATCCGCCTGAGCAGCCTCGGCGGCCCGGGTGAGCCCGGTGGCGGCGCCGCTGAGCAGCAGCAGGCTGAGGATCCCGAGCCCGGCGCCGACCAGCGTGGGCAGCGCATCAAGCGGGGAGCTCTCCGGGCGCAGCAGCACCACGATCAGCAGGAGCACCGCGACGGCGGAGAACAGGCCCACGGCCAGGCGCAGACTGCGTCGGGCCAGGGCCCCGATCAAGGCCGCCAGGATCATCCCGACGACGCCCATGCTCAGGTAGAGCACCAACTTGTTGTTGCTGCCGAAGTAGGAGATCGCAAAGTCCTGCAGCCAGCTGGGGGAGAGCGTGATGATCGTGGAGCCCAGCGAGACCAGCGGCGAGGAGGCGGGTCCGAAGAGCTGGGAGACCAGATCTGCCACGCCGAGGAAGATCGCGGCTGCGAGGACGCCGGCGAGCAGATGGGGGATCAGACGGCGTCGTCGTCTCGCCGGCCGGGAGGATCCGCGGCCGGCGGTTCCGGGGGTCTCGTGCACTGTCTCAGTCATATCTTCAGTTCGGAGCCGAGCCGCGGTTGGATGGGTGGACGGTGATCTCTGCAGGACCTGGGTCAGAGATCCGCGAGCACCACCGGATCGCTGGTCGGCTCTTCAGAGCCGCCCGCGGGCTCCACGGTGACTCCGAAGATCATGTCCTCATCCATCGCGAGGTCGGTCAGCAGCTCGGTGCTGGTGCCGGTCATCAGGCCGGCGCTGTGCGGGCCCTCCTCGTCGATCAGCCATAGCTGCATGGTCTGATCCGCGGGGAGCTCGGGCATGTCGTGCGGGGTCAGATGCAGCATCTGCTCGGAGACCGAGTAGGCCAGCGTGACGCGCCCGCCGCCGGTGGCCTCGGCCTCGGTGAAGGCCAGGTCCGAGGCGCTGAGCAGCCGCTGGGTGCGCTCGCGCTCAGCCTCGGCGACGGTCAGCGACTCCTGGATCTGGGTGGTGTCGTGCTGCTGGTTGATCAGCGCGCCGGCAAGCACCGCGGAGAGCAGCAGCAGCGTGGAGGCCGCTAGGGCGAAGAGCATGGTGGTCGGACGTCGAGTCTTTTCTGGGCCTGGGCCTGGGCCTGCGCTGGTGACGGGGGCCGAGGCCCCAGCCGCGGTGGGTGCAACAGGTTCCGCAGCGTGCTCAGGTGCAGTCCGCTCCGGTGCAGCCTGCTGGTGCAGCCGGGGGATGTTGAGGATCGCAGCCTCCGTCTCGGCGCTGGGGGCGACGGCATCGTCGGACCCGGCCAGCAGCCCCAGCGTCTCGCAGAAGGACTGGACCTCTTCGGCGAAGTCGGGATCAGCGGCTTCGAGGTCGAGGGCCTCGATCATCTCGGCTTCGGCCAGGGTCCCGAGGGCAAGGCCGGCTGCCAGGTATTCGCGATCGGCGTTCATCCGGCACCTCCTAGCTGAGCCCTGAGTCTTCGCATGCCGTCTCGTATTCTAGATTTCACTGTCCCGAGGGGGACATCGAGTCGCTGTGCGATCTCGGAATGGGAAAGTTCCTGGTAGTAGGCCATCGCGATGGCGGTGGCCTGCTCTTCGGGAAGCGTCTGCAGCGCTGTCTGCGCGCGGGCCGCCTCCACCTGAGTGAGGACTGAGTCCTGGACGTCGGGCTCATGTGCATGAGCCTCCTTCACCCCCTGGGTGAAGTCTCTGTTCTGCTGGGCCTGCACCGCTCTGACCCGGTCGATCGCTCGGCGCCGACACATGGTGGTCAGCCAGGCGCGTCCGCTTCCAGCCTGGACGCGGTAGCTGTGGCAGTTGACCCAGACCTCGGTGAAGATCTCTTGGAGAACCTCCTCCGCCAGTGATCTGTTCCGCAGCACCCGCAGCGCGGTGGCCAGCAGGATCGAGCTCTGTTCGCGGTAGAGCTGCTCGAAGGCCAGCTCATCGCCCTGCTGGATCTTCAGCAGCAGGGTGCCGCACGGGTCTGCGGGAGCACGCACGGGAAGCTGCGCGCGCCCCGCGGCTGACCCGGTACTTCCCGTCTCGTGCATTCCAACAGGATGCCACACCCCGAGGGGTGATTCCTGCACCGACCGACTCCTGCCGATATGCGACGGGAACCGACGAAGGCGGCGCCCCGCACCCCAACAGATGGGTGGGTGCCGAGCGCCGCCTTGGTCGTTCTTCAACTGCGCGGAAGGGTCAGCGGTGACCGTTCCCGCCGAGGATCACTCCTCCTCGGCTGCTGCCGGCATCAGGACGGCGTCGACCATGTAGACGGTGGCGTTGGAGGTCATCACGCCGCCACAGACGAGGCCGGCGTCGTCGAAGGTGAGGTCGTCGCCCTCGCCCTCGATGGTCACGGTCGCGCCGTTGACGGTCTCGTGCTCACCGGCGATCTCATCGGGAGACATCTGGCCGGGGATGACGTGGTAGGTCAGCACCTCGGTCAGCATGTCAGCGTCCTCGACCACTGCGTTGAGGTCTTCCTCGGGGATCTCGCCGAAGGCGTCATCGGTGGGGGCGATCACGGTGAACTCGTCACCGTTGAGCGTGTCGACCAGGTCGACATCGGGGTTCAGCTCGCCGGAGACTGCCGCGGTCAGCGTGGTCAGCATCGGGTTGTTCGAGGCTGCGGTGGCCACTGGATCCTGTGCCATGCCGCCGACGGAGCCGTCACCCTCGGGGACTTCCTCGGCGTAGGCCTCACAGGAGGCGCCGACCAGGTTCGCCGCGGGATCTGATTCGTCCATGGACTCTTCGTCATCCATCGACTCTTCCTCGTCCATGGACTCGGTCTCTTCGTCGGTGGCCTCGGTCTCGGTGCCCTCGGTCTCCTCGGTCATCTCCTGGTCGGTCTCTGCCGCCGGCTCCTCGGCGTTGTCGCCGCAGGCGCTGAGGCCCAGCAGGGCCACCATGCCGATTCCGAGCAGGGAAGTGGTTTTGCGCATCTCGGTCTTCATGACTGAATCTCCTGTTGGTCGCACGTTGGTCTGATTCACAGCCACTGATCGTGGTGTCGACCAGGCCATGTACGCAGAGTTCGGAACCAGAGCAGGATCGGATGGTGAAAATCTGAAAAACCTTTCCAGCCCCACCCGGACCGGGTCAGTCGTTGGCGCTCGCCTGCTCGGCATCGGCGAGGATCCGGGCCGCCATCTTCTTGAAGATGATGGCGTGGAACGGGGTGACCCCGAGCCAGTAGGCGCGTCCGGCGAGGCCGCGGGGGAAGAAGATCGCGCGCTGCCGGTAGCGGGAGCCGGTCCCCTCCGGCTCCACCGTGAATTCCAGCCACGCCTGGCCGGGCACCTTCATCTCGGCACGAAGGCGCAGCAGCCGACCGCGCTGAAGCTCCTCGACCCGCCACCAGTCCAGGGTGTCGCCCAGCGCGAGCTCGCCGCGGCTGCGCCGTCCCCGTCCCATCCCGACGCCGCCGACCAGCTTGTCGGCCAGTCCGCGCAGCGCCCAGGCGCGGGAGAGCGAGAAGTAGCCGGTCTCCCCGCCGATGCCTTCGATGACGGCGAAGACCGCTTCGGGGGAGGCGGTGGAGAGCCGCTCGCGCTCATCGACCAGCACCGAGCGTCCGGTCCATTCCGGGTCCGAGGGCAGTGACTCCGAGGGCACGTCCAGCGGATGGGCGGCGGCCCAGGTGGTCTCCACCCGGTCGGCGGAGATCTTGTCCAGGGCGAGCCGCACCGAGGTCTCGTAGTCGGTGAGTCCCCCTTCGGGGGGTTCGATGATGTCATTGATGATCTGGTCCTTGACCACGCAGTCGTGCTGGAGCGATTCCACCAGCGGGATCGCCAGGGTGCGCGGAATCGGGGTGACCAGATTGACCCACTGGGCGGCGAGCCAGGGGGTGAGCACCGGCAGCGCGATCACGTGGGGCTCGTTGAGCCCGGCGGTGCGGGCGTAGATCTTCATCAGCTGCGCGTAGGTGTGCACATCGGGCCCGCCGATGTCGGCGCGGACGCTGGAGCTCAGCTCGATGTCCATGGCGCGGGTCAGGTAGTGCAGCGCATCGCGCACCGCGATGGGCTGGATCTGGTTCAGCACCCATTTCGGGGCGGGCATGACCGGCAGCACGTCGGTGAGGTGGCGGATCATCTCGAAGCTGGCGGAGCCGGAGCCGATCACCAGTCCGGCCTGCAGGGTCAGCGTGGGGACGCCGCTGGACTCCAGCACCTCGCCCACGTGGACTCGGGAGCGCAGGTGCGCGCTGAGCTCACCTGCGCTGGTGTCGGGGTGGAGGCCGGCGAGGTAGACGATATGGTCGACGCCCGCTTCCTTCGCCGCGGTCCCCAGGACCTCGGCGCACCGCTCGTCGAGCTCTTCGAAGCTGCGGTCAGAGGTCATCGAATGGACCAGGTAGTAGGCGGTGTCAGCACCCTCGCAGAGGTCTCGGGCGGCCTCGGGGTCGGTGAGGTCCCCTTCTACGACGGTGACCTCGTCACGCCAGGGGACATCGCGCAGCGCCTCTGCCCGGCGCGTGAGCACCCGCACCTTGTGTCCTGCGCGGAGCAGCTGGGGCACCAGCCGCCCTCCGATATATCCAGTCGCTCCGGTCACCGCTGCTGTTGCCATCTGGCCCACGTCCTCGCTCGAAGATCTCCGCGGCTTCAACAGCGTGCAAGGCCGTGCCGCGGCACGTTGCGGTCAATCTAACACCGTCATCTGCGCGGACTCTGAGTAAGTCATACCGAGTCAGCTTCTGGTCATGGTCACGTCTTATCCGCGCGGCGACTGTGACGTGTCCCGCACGCGGGCGGCTTCTGTAGTTATGCTCGATCCATGACTTCAGGCTCGTCCTCGACAGAGGAACACGTTGTTCTCCTTTCGGAGGCCGGAGCGCCCGTGGGCTCCGCCCCCAAGGCCACGGTGCACACCGCTGACACCCCGCTGCATCTCGGGTTCTCCTGCTATCTCTTCGACGCCGCGGGCCAGCTGCTGCTCACCCGTCGGGCGCTGTCCAAGACCACCTGGCCGGGAGTGTGGACCAACAGCTTCTGCGGACACCCCGGCCTGGAGGAGGAGCTCACCGACGCCGTGCGCCGGCGGGCCCACGAGGAGCTCGGTGCGGAGCTGACCGAGATCCGTGCCGCGCTGCCGGAGTTCAGGTATCGCGCGGTGGACGCCAGCGGCGTCGTCGAGAACGAGATCTGCCCGGTCTTCACCGCGGTGCTGACCTCGGAGCTGGCGCCGGTGGATGACGAGGTCAGTGAGTGGCAGTTCTGCGAGCTGGACGCCGTGAAGCGCGCCGTGGCCGATGCGCCCTTCGCGTTCAGCCCCTGGATGGTCGAGCAGCTCGCCGCCCTGGAACATCTTGCCTCGTTCAAGCAGCCCGGCCGAGGTGCCACCGCGTGAGCGCCCCCGCTGATCCGGCAGAACACTTCACCTCCACCGCGCGTGCCGCCGCGGACCGGGTGATCTCCTCCTACTCCACCTCATTCGGGCTGGCCACCCGGCTTCTGGGTCCGCGTCACCGCAGCCACGTGCGCAGCATCTACGCCCTGGTCCGGGTCGCCGATGAGGTGGTCGACGGTGCCGCCAGCGCGGCCGGACTGGATTCGGCGCAGAAGGCCGAGGCGTTGGAGCACTATGCCGAGGAGACCCGACGCGCTCTGGCCCGCGGGTACAGCACCGATCTGGTGGTGCACGCCTTCGCCCGCACCGCCATCGAGGCGCAGATCGGGCTGGACCTGATCGATCCCTTCTTCGACTCGATGCGCGCGGATCTGGAACCGGCCTCCTATGGCGCCGCCGAGCACGCGAGCTATGTCTACGGCTCCGCCGAGGTGATCGGGCTGATGTGTCTGCAGGTGTTCCTGCGCGAAGTCCAGCGCACGCCCGCCGAGCGCGAGATCCTCATCAACGGGGCGCGTGCGCTGGGGGCGGCGTTCCAGAACATCAACTTTCTGCGCGACCTCGCCGAAGACACTGCGGAGCTCGGGCGCGACTACCTGGACGGCGGCGCGGGTCTCACCGAGGCCCAGCGCCAGGCGTGGGTGGACACGATCCGAGGCCAGCTCGCCGAGGCCCGGGCCGCGATGCCGCTGCTCCCGCGCGATGCGCGCACCGCGGTGCGCAGCGCCTGTGCACTCTTCGAGGCGCTGCTCGAGAAGATCGCGGTGACACCGGTGGAGGAGCTCTACCATTCAAGGGTCCGGGTCTCGAATGCCTGCAAAGCAGGGCTGGCCGCCCGGTCCGCCCTGACCACACGACTGGAGACCCACTGATGCCTCGCACCATTGTGATCGGCGCCGGAGTCGCCGGACTCGCCAGCGCCGCGCTGCTGGCCCGTGAAGGCCATGACGTCCTGGTCCTGGAGAAGGGCACCCGCACCGGCGGTCGGGCCGGGATGCTGGCCGAGGACGGCTTCCAGTTCGACACCGGCCCCTCCTGGTACCTGATGCCCTCGGTCTTCGAGCACTTCTACAACCTGATGGGCACGACGTCGGCGGAGCAGCTCACGCTGGTGGACCTGGACCCCGCCTACCGGGTCTACTCCGAGCCCGAACCCGGCCGGCCGCCGTCGGCTCCGGTGGACCTGCCCAAGGGTGCGGAGCGGGTCCGGGCGCTCTTCGAGGAGCTCGAACCAGGCAGCGGGCCGGCGCTGGACAAGTACATCGCGTCGGCCAAGCGCACCACCGAGATCGCCGAGCGGCGCTTCCTCTACAACCCCTTCAAGCGGCTGGACAACCTGGCAGTCCCCGAGGTGCTCAAGTGCGCCCCGGAGCTCGCGCGGCTGCTGCTGACCTCGTTGGAGCGCTTCGTGCAGCGTCGGTTCAAGCATCCGGTGCTGCGCCAGATCCTCGGCTACCCGGCGGTATTCCTGGGCACCCGGCCGCAGGACGCGCCCGCCATGTACCACCTGATGAGCGCCCTGGACCTCGACGACGGCGTGCGGTACCCGCTCGGCGGATTCTGGGAGGTCATCGCGAGCTTCCGGCGCCTCGCAGAAGGAGCTGGGGCCGAGATCACCACCGGCGCAGAGGTCCTCGAGATCCTCACCGAATCCGCACCTGGTTCCAGGTTCCGGACCGGCCCGCGCCGCACCGCCACCGGCGTCCGCTGGCGCGACGAGCAGGGCACGGTGCACACCGAGCGCGCCGATCACGTGGTCTCCGCGGCGGATCTGCACCACACCGAGACCGCCCTGCTCTCTGCCCAGGACCGCAACTACCCCGAGGCCTGGTGGGACAAGGTCACTTCCGGCCCCGGTGCGGTGCTGGTGATGCTCGGGGTGCGCGGGAAGCTCCCAGAGCTCGCCCACCATTCGCTGTTCTTCACCCGGGACTGGACCGCGAACTTCGAGTCCATCTTCGGAGCGAGCCCCTCCATCCCGACGCCAGCCTCCTCCTACGTCTGCCGGGCCAGCGCGAGCGAACCGGGACTGGCGCCGGAGGATCACGAGAACCTCTTCGTGCTGATCCCGGTCCCGGCTGACGTCTCCCTGGGCGCAGGCGGCCGCGACGGCGCCGGGGACCCGGCCGTGGAGCAGATCGCGCAGGCGGCCATCGAGCAGATCGGCGGCTGGGCCGGGATCGAGGACTTCGAGGACCGGATCGTGCTGCGTGAGACCGTCGGCCCCGCGGACTTCGCGGCGGACTACAACTCCTGGCGCGGCTCGGTGCTGGGCCAGGCGCACACGCTGCGGCAGTCCGCGATGTTCCGCCCGCAGAACGTCTCGCCCAAGGTGAGCGGGCTCTACTACGCCGGGGGCACCGTGGCGCCGGGAATCGGCGTGCCGATGTGTCTGATCAGCGCGGAGCTGGTGCTCAAGCACCTGCGCCGCGACTACAGCGCCGGACCGCTGAGTCCCGATTCGCTGCGTCCTGCGCGTGCAGGTGCGGCAGGCTGATCACGCGTGTCCTTCCTGTACCTGGCCGGGCTGCTGCTGGCCACCTTCAGCATGCTGCTCATCGATCGGCGCTTCCGGCTCTTCTTCTTCGCGGACCCGCGCGTGGCCGCGGTGGTGACCCTTCTCGGCGTCGTCTTCTTCCTGCTCTGGGACTTCGCCGGCATCGGGCTGGGGATCTTCCTGATGGGTCAGAGCCGCTATCTCACCGGGGTCGTGCTCGGGCCTGAGATGCCGCTGGAGGAGCCGGTGTTCCTGATGTTCCTGAGTCTGTGCACCATGATCATCTACACCGGTGCGGCCAGGTTCCTCGGCCACCGGGCCGAGCAGAGCCGACTCCGTGCGCGCAGCGGAGGGGGTTCCTAGATGGCGTATCTCTGGCTGAGCCTGGCCTTCATGGTCCCGGCGGTGCTCGCCGCGGTGCTGCTGCGCCGCACCATCCATTGGGGTGCAGCGGCGCTGACCACCGCGCTGCTGCTGGGCCTGACCGCGGTCTTCGACAATGTGATCATCGGACTGGACATCGTGCGCTACGGCCACGAACATCTGATGGGCCTCTACCTGGGACTGGCGCCGCTGGAGGACTTCAGCTATTCGCTGGCCGCGGTGCTTCTGCTCCCTGCCGCCTGGCACCTGCTGCGCCGGCGGAAGCCGACGCGCGCCGGGGGCAGCGTTGAAGCCGACCCGGGACGCGGCACGAACGAGTCGCGCGGATGAGCCTGATCCGTCAGCTGCTGCTGTCCTCGCGCCCCTTCAGCTGGATCAACACCGCGTTCCCCTTCGCCGCCGCCTATCTCTTCGCGGCGCGGGAGATCGACTGGGTGCTGGTGCTCGGCGCGCTGTTCTTCCTGATCCCCTACAACGTGGCGATGTATGGGATCAACGACGTCTTCGACTATGAATCGGATCTGCGCAATCCACGCAAGGGCGGCATCGAGGGCGCGCTGCTGGACCCGGAGCTGCACCCGACCGTGCTGTGGATCTCTGCGTTGAGCACCGTGCCGCCGGCGCTGCTGCTGATGCTCGGCGGTGGGCCCCTGACCTGGGCGGCGATGCTGGTGAGCCTCTTCGCCGTCGCCGCCTACTCGGTCAAGGGGCTGCGGTTCAAGGAGCGGCCGTTCCTGGACTCGCTGACCTCCAGCACCCACTTCGCCAGCCCCGCCGTGGTCGGATTCGCGCTCGCCCATGACCGGGTCGGCTTCACCCCGGGGCCCACTGAGCTGATCATCCTGGGCGCGTTCTTCCTCTGGGGCATGGCAGCCCACGCGTTCGGCGCCGTCCAGGACGTGGTGCCCGACCGCGAAGCCGGCATCTCCTCGGTGGCCACCGCGATCGGCGCGCGGTCCACCGTGCGGATGGCGGTGCTGCTCTGGGCCGGCGCCGGGGTGCTGCTTCTCCTCGGGCAATGGCCCACCCCGCTGGCCGCGCTGCTCGTGATCCCCTACATGGCGATCTCGCTGCCCTGGTTCAACGTCCCCGATGAGACCTCCGCCGCGGTGAACTCCGCCTGGCGGAAGTTCATCTGGCTGAACTACGGCTGCGGATTCCTGGCGACGATGATGCTGATCTGGTTCTGGTGAGGCTGCTCGTGGTGAGGCTGCGCGTGGTGCGGCTGCTCAGCGCGACGCATTGACCATCCAGGGGACCCCGAACCTGTCGGTGAGCATCCCGAAGGTGTCGCCCCAGGGGGACTTCGCCATCGGTTCGTTGATCTCCGCGCCCTCGGAGAGCTTCTCCCACCACTTCTCGAGCGTCGTGTGCTCGGCGTCGTCAGGGGCGCTGTTGCTCAGCGACACCGTGCCCAGCACGCTGGGCATGCCCGGAGGCGCATCGGCGGCCATCAGGTGGACCCCGCGCTCGATGAACAGCGACCCGTGCATGATCAGGTCCTTGGACTCATCCTCGGCGCCCATGCCCTGGGCGTAGGTCATCATCTCCAGGTCTCCGCCGAAGACCGAGTGGTAGAACTCCAGCGCGTGGCGGGCAGTCCCGGAGAACTGCAGGTAGGGGGTCAGGCCGATGGTCATGGCGAACCTTCCGTGATCAGAGTCAGGTGAACGTCGTCATTCTCACCTGACAGCGAGCACAGGGGAAGACCTGCAGCCCCCCCCTGCGCCGAGCCCCCGCGCCGAGACCCCGCGGGGGCTCGGCGCAGCGTGCTCAGCCGCAGCGTGTTCAGCCGCGGGGCGCGAACTCCACCGCCAGCTGGGCGGCCAGGCCGGTGTAGGCGCCGGGGGTCAGCTGGGCGAGCCGGGCTTCGGCGTCCTTGCTCAGGCCGAGTCCGGTGACGAACTCCTTGAGCTTCTCCGCGTCCACCCGACGACCGCGGGTGAGCTCCTTGAGCCGCTCGTACGGGTTCTGCATGTCGGCTACGCCGGCGATGGCCTCGGCGCGCATCACGGTCTGGATGGCCTCGCCGAGGACCTCCCAGTTCGCGTCGAGATCTGCCGCGATGACCTCCGCGGCGACGTCGAGCTGCTTGAGTCCCTTGCTCATATTGCTCAGTGCCAGCACCGAATGGCCCATCGCGGTGCCGATGTTGCGCTGGCCGGAGGAGTCGGTGAGATCGCGCTGCCAGCGGGACTCCACCAGCGTGGAGCCCAGCGCGTCGAGCAGCGCGTTGGAGATCTCCAGGTTGGCCTCGGCGTTCTCGAAGCGGATCGGGTTGACCTTGTGCGGCATGGTGGAGGAGCCGGTGGCGCCGGCGACCGGGATCTGCCGGAAGAACCCGATGGAGATGTAGCTCCACACATCCACGCAGAGCCCGTGCAGGATCCGGTTGAACCGGGCCATGTCCGCGTAGAGCTCGGCCTGATAGTCGTGGGACTCGATCTGGGTGGTCAGCGGGTTGAAGGTGAGGCCCAGCTTCTCCACGAACCGCTGCGCCAGAGCGGGCCAGTCGGCCTCGGGGGCGGCGGCGAGGTGCGCGGCGTAGGTGCCGGTGGCGCCGTTGATCTTGCCCAGGAACTCCTGGGACTCGATCCGGCGCAGCTGGCGACGCAGCCGATGGACGAAGACCGCGATCTCCTTGCCCAGCGTGGTCGGGGTGGCCGGCTGTCCGTGGGTGCGCGAGAGCATCGGCACCTCGGCGGCGTCCTGAGCCAGCTCAGCCAGCCCGTCCAGGGTCGTGCGGGCGGCAGGGAGCCAGACCTCGGCCACGGCGTCGCGGATCCCCAGAGCGTAGGAGAGGTTGTTGATGTCCTCGCTGGTGCAGGCGAAGTGCACCAGCGGGGTGAGCTCGCTGAGCCCCAGCCCCTCGAGCCGACGGGCGATGAAGTACTCCACGGCCTTCACATCGTGGTGGGTCTGCGCCTCGATGGCGCCGAGCTCGGAGAGCTGCTCAGGTCCGAACTCGGTGACGATGCTGCGCAGCCCGTTGACCTGCTCCGCCGTGAGGGTGGGGAGCCCGGAGAGCACCTGTTCGGAGCAGAGGTGGATGAACCATTCGACCTCCACATGGATCCGGTGCCGGTTCAGCGCCGCCTCGGAGAGGTGATCCACCAGCGGCGCCACCGCGCTGCGATACCGGCCGTCCAGGGCGCCCAGGGCGATCTGCGGCTGCGCATCAGCGAGCCGGACGCGGGTCGGAGAGACGGTGGGCGCAGCGGTGACATCAGTGGAGTGGGCCATGGCCTGATTCTTTCATGAGTTTTCCCCAGCACCGGCGACGACGACGCCGCGCGGCAGGGTGCTCCACGGGTCCCGTGACGGAGGATCACCCGCGGGTGCGGGTGCCTAGATTGGGAAGTGTCAACAGGGTCTCAGCAGGGCCGGCGCCGGCCCTCCTCTGCCAGCCCATGCAGAACAAGGATGTGAGCAAGCATGGTCTTCTCCCGGGCCGCCCAGCAGTTCGACGAGGCGGCGGAGCACTATGAGCAGGCGGCGATGCGGCTGGACGCCGTGGCCGAACGCTCCGAGGAGTGTGTGCAGGCGATCATCGCCGGGCGAGACGGGATCCACTGGCACTCTCCAGCCGGTCAGGCCTTCACCGCCGTGACCTTCCACCATGTAGGAGAATGCCGGAGACGGCAGTCCCGGCTCTTCGAGATGTCCGCGAGCGCCAGGATCATCGCAACAGACCTGCGCGAGCAGGCCCAGCGGGCGCGGCTGCTGGCCGCGGCCGTGGATGCCGCACTCGCTGCCGTCCCGGCGGCCGGCACCGAGCTCGCGACCCAGGCGCTGGTGCACGGCGCCCGGGGCGCCTCGGAGAGCGCCGAAGGTTTCCTTCGGTTCGTGGAGTCCCACGGCGGCCTTCCGCTGGCCCGCCTGGCGGCTGCGCAGGGGTGAGCTGCGGTGTTCGTCATCGCCGAGGATCACTACGGCGAACCCGCCCCGCGGAGGTATTCCGTGCAGGCCCACGGGGGGCCCACCGAGCTGAATCTGGTGCTGGAGAGTCTGCAGATGGCGGCCCAGGGGCTGACCCGCGCCGACGCCGTCGCTGAAGAGCAGCGCCGCGCACTGGGTGGCATCACGGCCGAGATCATCGGCTCGGTGGCCGGGCTCGCGCTGCATTGGCGGATCCCGATGCTGGGGGCGCAGCTGGGAATCAGCCTGGCCGAGACCTCGGTGGGGGCCTGGGCCATGGGGGAGACCGCGCGCGCCGTGCGCAGCGCGCACGATCGCTATCGGGACACCGAGGCGCTGCTGGCGCGCTCGATGGGCACCGCGAGGCATCTTGCACAGTATCCGCAGATCCACCCACACCTGATGGACCCACAGGGGGACAAGGTGCTCGCCGACGCCTGGGGTCGCACCGCCATGGTGAGCCTTGGCCAGGGGTCCCAGCTGGTGCTGAACCTGCTGGCCAGGAAGCACCCGGTGCTGCGGTCTTCCAAGGAGGCGTCCGGACTGGTGGCCCAGTCGCTGCTGGAGAGGGCCCGTCGGATCTCCCGCGAGAGCACCCAGACGCTGAAGCGGAAGACCCGTCCGCTCGCCGCGACCGAGGTGGACCTGCTCAGCGATCACCTCCAGGGCCAGTCCGAGGTCGCGACGCTCGGAGACTTCAGCATCTCCTCACGGCCCCAGCCGGGTGCGAGCACCCGGCATGTCATCCATATCCCAGGGCTTGAACTCCCCGCGGGGCTGGAAGACATGGACCTGGACGGTCTGGCGCAGGGCGAGCTGGATCTGAGTGCGGGGCGCGGGCTCAACAGTCTCCTGGACGCGGGGACCAACGAGTCGGCGCACCTGCAGGGGGTCATCGATCAGGCGCTGCAGGACTCCGGGGCCCGGCCCGGGGACGAGCTGATCATCACCGGGTACTCCCTGGGTGGGCTGCATGCACTGAACATCGCTGCCGGCGGCACGCTGGCAAGCAAGTACCGGATCTCCCAGGTCGCCACCGTGGCCGCTCCCGGCCGTGAGGGTCCGGCGCTCCCAGGAGTCAGGACCACCAGTTTCCAGGACGCCAATGACCCGGTCCCGCGGCTGCTCGGCGGGCCGAGCGAGCTCTCGGCGGATCGGGTGGAGATCACCTACGAGCATCAGGCTCCGAAGGCCGAGCCCGGGGGAGTCTTCGGCGCCAGCCACGGCTACGCGCACAACATCGACGCCATCCGGATCCTCGAGGGTCAGGCGACGGATCATCTGGATGAGGGGCAGCGTGCCCAGCTCGCGGAGCTCGACGAATCGCTGCGCGGAGCCCACGAGGCCACGGTCTATTCCACCGAATGGGACTCTGAGGGAGTGGAGAAGCTCGAGGAGGCCATCGCGGAGCTGGCGGGACGCATGGAGGAGCTTCCCTCCGGCTCAGGCCTCGAGCGGGCGCAGGATGAAGCGGTTGAGCAGCGCTGAGACCAGGGCCACCACGATGGAGCCGAACACCGCGCTCCAGAAGAAGTCCTCCACCACGAAGTGCACCGGGGTCCAGGAGGTCAGCCAGGCGGTGAGCACCAGCATTCCCGCATTGATGACCACGGCGAAGAGCCCCAGCGTCAGGCAGGTGATCGGCAGCGACAGCAGCGAGATGATCGGCTTGATGACCACGTTGACCAGACCGAAGACGGCTCCCACGAAGAGGAACGCGAGGATGGTCGCCCCGGTGCCCTGTTCGGCGCCGTCCACGTAGATTCCGGGAATGAGGAAGGCCGCCGCGGCGAGGGCCAGGGCATTCAAAATAATTGCCAGTAGGATTCTCACGATGACTATGTTCTCACGCGCCGGGTCGATCACCCCAAGGGAAAGCGTCAGCCTTCTGCCCGCCTATGCTGCAGGCAAGCCGCCACGGGCGGCCGAAGGCCTCACGCCGTACAAGCTCTCCTCCAACGAGAACCCGCTGGGGCCGGTCCCCGCGGTGGCTCACGCGATGGCCGCAGTGGACACGCTGCACCGCTACCCGCACCCCAATGCCGAGAGCCTGCGCGCCGGGCTCGCGAAGCTCCTGGACGTCCCGGTGGAAGACATCGTCGCCGGCACCGGCAGCCTGGGTGCGCTGACCCAGATCATCAACGCCTTCGCCGGCTCCAACAGCGACGGCAGCCAGGATGAGGTCATCTACGCGTGGCGCTCCTTCGAGGCCTACCCGATCGTGGTGCGCACCGCCGGCGCCAAGGACGTCACCGTTCCAGTGGCAGCAGACGGTCGCCACGACCTCGAGGCGATGCTCGCCGCGATCACCGAGCAGACCAAGGTGCTCCTGCTGTGCACCCCGAACAATCCCACCGGCCCCGCCCTGCGGCACAGCGAGGTCGAAGCCTTCCTGGCCAAGGTGCCCAGCGACGTCGTCGTCGTGATCGACGAGGCCTACCAGGAGTTCGTCCGCACCGAGGACCCGGTGGACGCGCTCGCCCTGTACCGCAGCCACCCCAATGTGGTGGTGCTGCGGACCTTCTCCAAGGCACACGGTCTGGCCGCGCTGCGCGTGGGCTACTCCATCGCCGGCCAGGAGATCACCCGCCACCTGCGCGTCGTCGCGGCGCCCTTCAGCGTCTCCACTCTGGCCGAGGTCGCGGCACTGGCCTCGCTGGAACACCTGGAGCAGGTCCACGAGCGGGTGGACTCCCTCGTCGCCGAGCGGGACCGGGTCACCTCGGCCCTGGCCGAGGCCGGCTGGAAGATCCCCGAGGCCCAGGGCAACTTCGTCTGGCTCCCGCTGGGTGAGAAGACCGCCGCCTTCGCCGAGGCGGCCGGACTCCAGGCGCTGGCCGTCCGCGGATTCCCCGGCGAGGGCGTACGGGTCACCATCGGTGAGGTCGAAGCCAATGATCGATTCATCGAGTTGTGCCGGACCTACAGATTCGAAGCCTGAGTCGAGCTGACACAATGAACGGTGGCCGTCCTCACCTGCAGGGCGGCCATCAGCGGTGCCACCGGAGAGGATCACACTGTGCAGCCACAAGAGGTGCAGCCCGTACAGCTGCTCACCCCGGATGGGAAGCTCGCTGAGAACGAGGTCTACAGCCCGTTCATCGCCGAGCTGAGCGCGGAGAAGCTGCGCGAGCTCTACCGCTACATGGCCATGGAGCGCCGGCTCGACGCCGAGGCCACCTCGCTGCAGCGCCAGGGCCAGCTCGCGCTCTGGGCGCCGGCGCTGGGCCAGGAGGCCGCCCAGGTGGGCACCATCGCGGCGATCAAGTCCTCCGACATGGTGTTTCCCACCTACCGCGAACATGCCATGGCGCTCTACCGGGGAATCTCCCCAGAGGAGCTGCTGACCATGTTCCGGGCCACCCGGCACACCGGATGGGACCCGCGCGACCACAACTTCCACGTCTACACCCTGGTGCTCGCCGCGCAGACCCTGCACGCCGCCGGCTGGGCCATGGGGATCAACCAGGACCTGCGGATGGGCAGCGTGCCCCGTGACCGCGCCGAGGACGAGATCGTCGTGGCCTGCATCGGCGACGGCGCCACCAGCCAGGGCGATGTCCACGAGTCCATGGTCTTCGCCTCCTCCTACGAGCTGCCGCTGCTCTACTTCATCCAGAACAACCACTGGGCGATCTCGGTGCCCACCCGCACCCAGTCCCGCGGCCCCCTGGTCAACCGGGCGCAGGGCTACGGGTTCGAAGGTGTGCGGGTGGACGGCAACGACGTGCTCGCCAGCTACGCGGTGGCCACCAAGCTCTCCGACGAGATCCGTGCCGGCAAGGGGCCCAAGCTGATCGAATCGGTCACCTACCGGATGGGCGCCCACACCACCGCAGATGATCCCACCAAGTACCGCAGCTCCGAAGAGGTGGAGCTCTGGGAGGGCCGCGACCCGATCCGGCGCTACCGCTCCTGGCTGAGCTCCGCGGACCACGCCGATGAGAGCTTCTTCGCCGAGGTGGACGCCGAATACAAGGACCTCGCCGCCGATATGCGCAGGTCCGTGCTGGCCATGGAGCCCATCGACCTCGAACGGGTATTCGACACCGTGTATTCGGAGCCGCACCGCCAGGTGGAGACCGAGAAGGCCTGGCTGAAGGACTACGAAGCAGGATTCGCGGAAGATCAGACGGAGGCGGGCACCGCACGATGAGCGCGATCAAAGAGATGGTCATGGCCAAGGCGATCACCGCGGCGCTGCGCGACGAACTCGCCGCAGACCAGAAGACGCTGCTGATCGGTGAGGACATCGGGGCGCTCGGCGGAGTCTTCCGCGTCACCGAGGGGCTGCAGGCCGAGTTCGGCACCCACCGCGTGATCGACTCTCCGCTGGCCGAGTCCGGCATCGTCGGAACCTGCATCGGCATGGCCATGCGCGGCTACCGTCCGGTGGCCGAGATCCAGTTCGACGGATTCGTCTTCCCCGCGTTCAACCAGATCACCACCCAGCTGGCCAAGATGCACAGCCGCACCGACGGGAACATCAAGGTGCCGGTGACGATCCGACTGCCCTATGGCGGGCACATCGGGTCGATCGAGCACCACTCCGAATCTCCCGAGGCGCTCTTCGCGCACACCGCGGGGCTGCGCATCCTCGCGCCGTCGAACCCGCAGGACGCCTACTGGATGACGCGCCAGGCCATCGTCAGCGATGATCCGGTGATCATCCTCGAGCCGAAGCGCCGGTACTGGCTCAAAGGGAAGGTCGACCTCGAGAACCCGGCGCCGGACGCATTCCGGGCCCAGGTGCTCCGTGCGGGCACCGACGCCACCATCGCCACCTACGGTCCGCTGGTGCCGGTGGCGCTGGCCGCGGCTGAGGCCGCCCGGGCGGAGAACCGCAGCATCGAAGTGGTGGACATCCGCTCGATCAGCCCGCTCGACGACGAGACCATCGCCCGCTCCGCCGCCAAGACCCAGCGGCTGATCGTTGCGCACGAGGCGCCGACCTTCGGCGGCATCGGCGGAGAGATCGCCGCACGCGTGGCCGAACGGGCCCACCATCGGCTGCTCTCCCCGGTGCTGCGTGTGGGTGGGTTCCACATGCCGTATCCACCGTCGGCCCAGGAGCATCGGTACCTTCCGGACATCGATCGGATGCTGGAAGCCGTGGACCGCAGCTTCAGCTACCAGAGGAGTGCCTGAGCATGGCTGAGACCTTCAACCTTCCCGACGTCGGCGAAGGACTGACCGAGGCCGAGATCGTCACCTGGCGGACCACCGTGGGGGCGACGGTCGAGGTCAACGACATCGTGGTCGAGATCGAGACCGCCAAGTCACTGGTCGAGCTGCCGGTGCCCTACGCCGGCATCGTCACCGAGCTCCTCGCCGCCGAGGGCGAGACCCTCGAGGTCGGGGCTCCGCTGATTCGGATCGCCGCCGAGGGGGAGGAGGTGCCCGATCCAGGTTCGGCGCCGGAGGCCGCCTCTGAGCCCGCTGAGCAGGAGAGTCCCGAGCAGCCCGCCGCCGAGGAGAAGCCAGGCCGCTCGCGCTCGGCGCGCGCGAAGAAGGCCGCAGCCCAGAAGCGTGAAGGCTCCGAACGGGGTGATCTCGAACGTGGGAACTCCCAGCGGGTCGGCTCTGCGCGAGACGAGCAGAATACCCCCACGCAGAATGAGGCCCTGGTCGGCTCTGGTCCCAAGGCGGACTCCGCCTCGAGGCGCGTCCGGACCCGTTCCACGGCACCGGACCTGGTCGACCTGGAGGGCCTTGAGATCGCCGCCCCCGCCTCGGCGTCCGGCACCTACACCGACATCGCCGACATCGTCGCGCGGGCCAGCCCTCCGGTGCGGGCCCTGGCCAAGCGCCTCGGTGTGGCCGTCTGGGAGCTCGTAGGCTCTGGCCGCAACGGACAGATCACGCGCGATGATGTGGAGCGACAGGCTCAGCAGAAGCGCGAACAGCGCGCCTCCGGCCAGATGCCGGCACCCGGGGCTCCGGCTCCGGGGCGCCGCAAGACCACTCCGGCCGAGGAGGGCCTGCTCTTCGACGGGCCGCGCGAGGAGAACATCCAGGTCCGTGGAGTGCGCAAGGCGACTGCGCGCAACGTGACTGCCTCGGCGACCACCGTGCCGCATGTCTCGGTGTTCAAGGAGGTCGACGTCACGCGCACCATGGAGCTGCGTCAGGCGTTGAAGAAGGACCCCTCCTATGCGGGGCTGAGCGTCTCACCGATGCTCTTCGCCGCCAAGGCCATCATCTGGGCGGTGCGGCGCAATCCGCAGGTCAACGCCACGTGGCATGACACGCACTACACCTTGAAGAACTACCTGAACCTCGGGGTCGCGGCCGCGACCCCGCGCGGACTGGTGGTTCCGGTCATCCATGAGGCCCATGCCTTCAACACCCGTGGTCTGGCCGCGGCGCTGACCCAGCTGGCCATCGACGCGCGCGAGGGCAGGACCACGCCGGGGGAGATGCAGGGCGGCACCGTCTCGATCACCAACATCGGCACCCTGGGACTCGACAGCGGAACTCCGATCCTGCCTCCGGGGCAGGCCTCGATCGTGGCGCTGGGCGCAGTGCGGAAGAAGCCCTGGGTCGTGGAGGGACAGATCGTGCCGCGCGATGTCATGGTGATCGGCGGGTCCTTCGATCATCGGCTGATCGACGGGGATCTCGCCGGGCGGTTCATCTCCGACGTCGCGGCGGTCATGGAGCAGCCGGGCCTGCTGATCGACTAGCGGCGCAGTCGGGCGGGGCCCGCAGGACGGGTCGGCCCTGCAGATCGGTCGGGCGCTCAGCGCTCGATCTCGTTGATCCGCAGCGGCTCCCGGTCCGCCGGGAGCCCGAGCAGCTCGGCCAGCGGCTGGCCGTCCACGGTGACCTCGCTGTAGGTGGCCCCGGTCGCGACACGGGCGGTGGTCTCGATCTGGGTCAGGATCTGCCAGGACTCGCATTCCCCGGTGGTGACCGGTTCGCCGCTCAGGGCGACGCGCACCATGTCCTGTTCAACCTCCACCGAGTCCACGCTGAGCTCTTCGGAGGCGGCGAGCGGGTTGGAGAATGCCGGCGAGCCATGGGAGAAGAGCTCGTCGTCGATCAGAAACTCCAGGGCGGCCACAGCTGGGTCCTCGGTCACCGTCGGCACGGACCGGATCACCGAGACGGTGTCGTCACAGCCGAAGGCGGCAGTCCGGGCGATCTCGATCTCCTGGGCCTGCTCGCCGTCGGGAGTCTCCTCCACCGGGCTGCCGGGCGCCTGCTCGTCCTCCAGGGTTCCCTCCCCGCTCAGCGGAGCCGCCTGGGCCTGCCCGTCAGGGCTCACCATGGCCAGCGGAAGCCGCACCGTGTCGTCGGCTTCGACCTCGGGCTGCGGGATCGTGTTGCTCGGCACCTCCGGCTCCTCCGGCTCCGGATCCGAGGAGCCGCAGCCGGCGAGCAGCACTGCGAGCCCGATGGAGCCCGCACTGACGAGCACGCGAGCGCGGGGCTGGTGGGTCGGAGTCATGGCACCAGAATAGGAGCTGCTCCCGCGCAGACCGAATCCGCGGCCGTCTGAGGAGCGCCGGGAATGCTCGGCGGTGACCGCAGAGTCGGGGGACGAGGCTCCGGGGGCACTCGCGGGCAGAAGGCGCTGTGCCGGGGGGCGGCCTTCTGCCCGCGGAATGGGATGAGGAAACCGGGTGCAGACGGGGGCGCTTGTCATGCACCCAGCCAGCAGTTCCTCCCCACAGGGCGACGACGGCCAGGAGAAACGGGGGCATCCTGAGACCGCGTCCGGAATTGACGTCCAAGCAAGGTATTTCAAACTTGAAGTGCAACCGAACTTCAGTCTGAAGCCCAGGCGGTTCGATGTCAACACCTCTGGTTCAATCGTTCGCCGGTGACCCAGAGCACCTGCCGCCTGCCGGACCGGGCTTCTCCGGTAGGCTGGAGGCATGCCCATCCGGAACCGTCGCGCGGCCGCGCTTCCCGCCAAACTCTCCCGCTCGTGGCTGCTGATCAACGCCGCCAAGGAGCAGGACTTCGCTCCCGGACTGGCCAGCGAGGCCGATTCTGTGATCTTCGACCTGGAGGCGTCGGTCCCCGATGACGGAAAGGTCGCCGCCCGAGAGGCGGTGCTGCGCGCGCTCAACGGCGGGATGACCGCCTGGGTCCGGGTCAGCCCCACCACCTCCGAGCACTGGGAAGACGACCTGGCGGCGCTCTCGCGGGCAGACGGGCTGCGCGGAGTGATGCTGGCTGAGACCGAGCATCCCGAGCAGGTCACCTACACCGCGATGCGCCTGCGCGCCGGAACCCCGGTCATCGCACTTGTGGAGTCCGCGCTCGGCGTGGAGAACGCCACCCAGATCGCGTCGGCCCCGGGCACCTTCCGGCTGGCCTTCGGCACCAATGACTTCCGCAAGGATGTTGGCGTCTCCGCCGATCCGATGGCGCTGGCCTATGCAAGGGCACGCCTGGTCATCGCCTCTCGCGTGGGTGGTCTCCCCGGGGCCATCGACGGCCCGACGGCGCCGGATGCGGACCCGCAGCAGACGGCCGAAGCCTGCCAGGTCACTGCCAGCATGGGCATGACCGGCAAGCTCTCGCTGAACCGCGCCCAGGTCGAGCACATCAACACCGGCCTGGCGCCGTCGGAGGATGAGCTGAACTGGGCCCGCGAGCTGATCGAGGCGCACGAGGCCGGCGGCTCCATCGGTGATGGCTCCTACCTCCCGCGCCTGGCGCGGGCGCAGAAGATCGCCTCCCTGGCGGACTCCTACGGTCTCTGGAACGCCTGACCTGCCTCTCCAGCGCCTGACCTGCCTCTCCAGCGTCTGATCCGGCGCCGGAGGGCTTCCCCGGCGCCGCTGTTGGGTCAGCCGCAGGGCCCCGTGTAACCTCTGTCACATGGGCAGGGAGACATATACCGGCGATGTGGCCTTTGAGCTGCGCGGACACCTCGGCATCATCACGCTGAATCGACCCCATGCGGTCAATGCGCTGACCCAGCTGATGTGTGAGTGCATCCTGGTGCAGCTGCAGGACTGGGCCGTCGATGATCGGGTGAGCCAGGTGCTCATCCGCGGCGCCGGAGACCGCGGGCTCTGTGCCGGCGGCGACGTCTCCAGCCTGTACCAGGAGATGGTCCAGCTTCAGGGGCTCGACGGCGGCGCCGTCCTCCCCGCCGGCGCCCCAGGCTACGAGGCCGAATTCACCAGCGAGACGTTCCTGGCGAATGAATATGCGCTCAACCGCACGATCGCCGAGTATCCCAAGCCCTATGTCGCACTGATGGACGGTCTGGTCCTCGGCGGCGGCATCGGGGTCTCCGCCCACGGATCCCACCGGATCGTCACCGAGCGCACCCGAGCCGGCATGCCCGAGACCACCATCGGATTCGCTCCTGATGTCGGAGGCACCTGGCTGCTGGGGCACGCCCCGGGTCGGCTGGGGCTGCACGCAGGCCTCACCGGCGCTCACCTCGACGCCGCCGATGCGATCACCCTGGGCCTGGCCGACGTCGAGGTCCCGAGTGACGTCCTCGCTGAACTGACCCAGGCACTGAGCACCGAACTCGTGGCGGATGCGCTCCCGCGCTTCACGCGCACCCCGGAAGCCTCGACGTTGGCGCGTTCGCGCAGCTGGATCGACCAGGCCTACGCCGCGCCGAATGTGGAGGCGGCGCTTAAGCGCCTGGACGAGCTGGCGCTCACCGAGGAGGCCGCCGCGGCGGCCGCCGAGTCCCTCCGGAAGAAGTCTCCGGTCTCGCTGAAGGTCGCGCACCGGGCCATCCTGGCCGCCCAGGAGCTCACGCTGCCCCAGGCGCTGGAGGCGGAGTTCACCGTTGCGGTGCACATGCTTCGCTCAGCAGACTTCAGAGAAGGCATCCGCGCGCAGATCATCGACAAGGACCGGGCCCCGCAGTGGAGCCCCGGCACGCTCGAAGCCGTGGACCTCGAGCTGGTGCAGACCTACTTCACCCCTGTCCCGGGGCACCGGCTCGCCGACCGCCAGAGCCTGTGAGCTGAGGCAGGCCGGCGACCCGGATCGTCGAAGGGTGGGACCGTCGAAGGGACCAGGCTGCCGATCAGGCCAGCACGTCGGCCGTCGCGCGATACTGCGCCCCCAGGGCCTCGGCCACCGGAGCGTTGGTGACGGCACCGGCGTGCACGTTCAGCCCGTTGGCCAGATGCGGGTCCTCACGCAGCGCCTGCTTCCAGCCCTTGTCCGCCAGGGCGAAGATGTAGCGCAGCGTGGAGTTCGTCAACGCTGCGGTGGAGGTGTGCGGCACCGCGCCGGGCATGTTCGCCACGCAGTAGTAGATCTGCTCCCCGATGGTGAAGGTGGGATCGGCATGGGTGGTGGGACGGGAGCCCTCGAAGCAGCCTCCCTGGTCGATGGCGATGTCCACCAGCACCGACCCTGGGCGCATCGCCGCGGCCATCTCGCGGGTCACCAGCTTCGGCGCGGTCGCTCCGGGGACCAGCACCGACCCGATCACCAGATCCGCGGCGGCCACCTCTTCGGTGAGGGTCAGCGTGTTCGAGGCGAGCGTGGTCAGACCGCGACCGGAGAGCGCGGAGAGCTCCCGGAGCCGTTCGATGTTCAGGTCCAGCACGGTGACATCGGCGCCCATGCCCTGCGCGGTCAGGGCCGCCTGCTCGCCGGCCTTGCCGCCGCCGATGACCACGACCTTTGCGGGCCGCGCCCCTGGAACGCCGCCGATGAGGATGCCGGGACCGCCCTGGGAGTGCATCAGGTGATAGGCGCCGACCTGGGGAGCCAGCCGTCCGGCGACCTCGCTCATCGGGGCCAGCAGCGGCAGCCCATGGGTGCCGGTGACCGTCTCGTAGGCGATCGCGGTGACGCCGCGCTCCTGCAGCGCGCGGGCGCAGTCGGGCTCCGCCGCGAGGTGGAGATAGGTGAAGAGCACCTGACCTGCGCGCATCCGCGGGAACTCCTCGGCCTGGGGCTCCTTGACCTTCAGGATCATCTCGGCGTGCTCCCAGACCTCATCGGCGCCGCCGAGGATCTCAGCCCCTGCCGCACGATAGTCCTGATCGGCGAAGCCGGATCCGGTGCCGGCGCCGCTCTCGATCAGCACCCGGTGTCCGCGGGCGGTGAGGTCCACCGTTCCGGCCGGTGTCAGGGCCACGCGGTACTCGTTGTTCTTCACTTCGGCGGGGACTCCGATGATCATGTGTTCTCCTCGGTAAATGCCAGGTGCGGCGGGTCGGCAGGGGTGAACCGGTGACGGACAAGGGGTGATGTCAGTCACCGCGGCCAGTCTTTCATGAAACCTCAGCTCGTTCTGAAGGACTGAGGGGCCGATCTGTTGTTGACTCTGGGGCTTCGCCCTAGGATCAGAGCTTGACAGTCTGTAGAGTTCCGGGATATCTGCCACGTCCTGATCAGGCAGTTCAGCAGACAGACCGGGGAGGTGCGATGGCGGGAGGAAACAGTGCCGGGCCACTGCATGAGTTCCCGATGGCCTCCGTGCACCCGGTGCTCGGGCCCGCGCTGATGATCTCCTCGCCGGTGCTCATCCTCGGCGGACCCTCCCCGGCGGCCTCGGAGCTGAGTCAGCGGCTGCGTGGGATCGATGTGAAGGTGCTGCTTGCCTCCAGCGCGGAGACCGCCCGGCAGGCGCTGCAGGTGGACGCCCCGGAGCTCTTCGTGGTGGACGCGCGCTCCAGCCGGCGAGTGGGTGACCTGGAGCGGGTCATGGAGGGTCTGCGCGCGAGCACCGAGCCGTCTGCGGTGCTGCACTGGTTCGACGCGGACGTCGAGCTGGAACGGCTGCTCGAGACCGTGCACCCGCAGGATGACCACATGGCGGGTTCAATCTCCGTTCAGGAGGCGCTGCGCCGGCTCCACCTCATCACGGCGCGGCTCCCGGAGCGGACCGAGGGTGAACGTCTGCTGGTCGGTGATCTCGAGCTGGACACCGCGGCACGCACGGTGCGCCGAGGCGGCCGAGACATAGACCTCTCCGACACGGAGTTTCGTCTGCTGCGCCTGCTGATGCGCCATGCCAGGACGGTCCTGCCCAAGGCCGAGATCCTGCAGCAGGTATGGGAGTACGAGTTCGCCGGACAGGCCAACATCGTGGAGCTCTACATCTCTTATGTGCGCAAGAAGATCGAGGCCGACATGCCCCGGATGATCCACACCGTCAGAGGGGCCGGATACGTGCTGCGCCCGGCGGATCATGGACCCTCCAGCCCGTCGTCGGCATCCTCGGCGGGCTCGCCCTGAGGGTCGAGCCCCAGGTCAACTTATTACTGACTGGTAGCTTGTGGCACACTGTGCCCATGCATGTGATATTCCGCACCCTGCTGGTGCTGCTCCAGGCCCGCCGTCGACCCACCATGACTCCCTGGGAATCCTCGGTGGTCACGATGCGCGCGCTGCCCACCGACGTCGACATCGCCCGCCACATCAACAACGGCCAGTACTTCTCACTCTTCGATCTCGGTCGGTTCGACCTCATGGCACGCTCCGGACTCTGGGCACAGATGCGTAAGCGCGGATGGTCACCGGTGGTCCAGTCCGAGCAGATCACCTTCCGACGCTCTGTGACGTTCATGACTCGGTTCGAGATTCACACCCGCATGATCGGCTTCGATGAGAAGTGCTTCTACTTCGAGCAGCGAGCCGTGGTCGACGGTGAGATCTACGTTCGGGCCCACGTCGCCGGCCGACTGCTCTCCAGCGCGGGCCCCGTGCCCAACGTCGAGATCCTCGGCGCGATCCGCGACCTCGGCCACGAGGTGCCGGAGGACCTCTCTGTCAGTGAGGAGCTCCAGACCTGGCGGCGCGATTCGGCGCTGCCGGCCGCCCGGAAGACGGCTCCCAACACCTGGTGAGGCGGCTCAGCCGGGGGAGTCGGACCGGCGAGCGGCCACGACCATCGCGGCGGCGCCAGCGAGGATCGCCACCAGCGCCAAGACGACCGCGTTGAAGGCCTGGAGGGTGTTCAGTCCGGTCGCCGCCAGCTCCGAGTCCTCGGCCAGCTCCGAAGGCGCGGCCTGCTCCGAGGCTTCGGTCGGCTGTGCGGCCGACGCGGAGGGGCTGGTGCCGGAGGCATCCCGCCCGGGCAGCGAATAGCCGGGCATTCCAGGAATCGGTGGGCCGCTGAAGGTCTCGGAGGCTTCTGCGGGGGTGCTCGCGGCGCTCGGGGTCTCGGCCGCCTCGGGAGTCTCCGGTGTGACAGGCGCCGGGATGTCCTCGCCCGCGTCGGGCTCCTGGGGTGGGGTCGGCTGCACCGCGTCGTCGGCACCCTCCGATGTGGACTGCAGACCGATGTTGCATCGGTCTGCGACCCGCTCCCCGCTCGGGGAGATTCCACGAACCGCGAAATCATCCTGTGCAGAACCAGGCGGCAGCGGTGAAGGGGCCTGATAGTAGACGACCCCGCCGTCGATCCAGATGGTGGCGCCGGTCAGGCTCGAGCCGACGGTGAGGTCGGTCAGTCCGCTGCTCATCTGCAGGCGCAGGGTCTCGGTCTGTCCCGGGGCGGTGAAGGCGGAGCCGCAGCGAAGGTAGTGCTCGCCCTCCGCGGGCGCCGAGATCTCCTCCTCCGGATCGGTCGAGAAGACCGGTGGGGACTCCTCGTCGGTGGGCTCGGGCTGGGGGAGCTCGGGGTCTGTGGACTCGGGCTCGGTAGGTCCAGGATCGGTGGGTCCAGGAGCGGTGGGCTCAGGATCGGTGGGCGCGGGGTCAGTCGGTCCAGGATCGACCGGCTCTGGCTCCGGCGTGTCCATGGGATCTGCCGGCAGGGTGGGGTCCGCCGGGGACTCGAGGGGATCCTCGCCGGGATCCTCGCTGGGATCGAGCGGCTCCGGGGCGGGCTCCGGCGAAGGTGCAGGACCCGGGTCCGCGACGTCATCGTTCGACTCCGAAGCGTCTCCATCGACCTGCTGGTCAACCGTGTCACCGGTGCCCGTGGTGGGAGCGGCGGAAGTCGACGGGGCATCGGGGGACGCGACGGCTGCGGTGGGGGCTGCGCCCACGAGCAGGGCGATGCTCACCAGGGCTGCGCCGCTGAGCGGGACCGCCCGCCGTGCTCCTCGCTTCATCCAGTCCTGCTCCCCGCGCCGGTGGTCAGCTGCGCCCATGTTCAGGCGGCTGTCCATGTCTTCAGTCCAGCGGCCAGTGTACGTTCCGGGCCACCATTTTCATAACGAAACGGTAAAGGTGACCGGATTCCGAGACGACTGCGGAGCGCGCCCGATGCGCTGCATCACCGGGCGCGCTCCGCATCGAGCCGGGGGGAGACGAGGGGTCTCTGGGGTCAGCTGATGCGCGTCTCCGGGGACTTCGTCAGGCTGGGATCCTGCTCGGCCAGATCCCCGAGCACCGCGTCGATGGCGTGCATCGCGGCGTCGTCAAGGGTGACTCCGGCGGCGGCGACGTTCCCGGAGATCTGCTCCGGACGGGACGCGCCGACCAGCGCGGAGGCGACGTTCGGGTTCTGCAGCACCCACGCCACGGCGAGCTGCGCGAGATCCAGGCCGTGGTCCGCGGCGATCGGCTTCAGGTTCTGCACCGCGGTGAGGATCTCCTGGTCCATGTACCGCTCGATGAACTTTCCTGCCTCCTTGTCCGAGGCGCGGGAACCCTCCGGAGCGGCCCGGCCCGGCAGATACTTTCCGGTGAGCACGCCCTGGGCGATGGGTGACCAGACGATCTGGGAGATGCCGAGATCCTCCGACGCCGGCACCACCTCGGGCTCGATGACCCGCCAGAGCATGTTGTACTGCGGCTGGTTGCTGATCAGCTGCACGCCGAGGTCCTTGGCCAGCGCGTGTCCCGCACGCAGCTGATCCGCGGTCCACTCGGAGACCCCGATGTAGAGCGCCTTGCCGGAGCGGACCACGTCGGCGAAGGCCTGCATGGTCTCCTCGAGCGGAGTCTCGTAGTCATAGCGGTGCGCCTGGTAGAGGTCGACGTATTCGGTGCCGAGTCGGGTCAGCGAACCGTTGATCGACTCCATGATGTGTTTGCGGGAGAGTCCGGTGTCATTGTGCCCCTTGGGGCCGGTCGGGAAATAGACCTTGGTGAAGATCTCCAGGGACTCACGGCGCTGCCCGGCCAGTGCGTCGCCGAGGACCTGTTCGGCCACGGTGTTGGCATAGACGTCCGCGGTGTCGAAGGTCGTGATCCCGGCGTCGAGCGCTGCGTGGACGCACTCGGTCGCGACATCGTTCTCGACCTGTGAGCCGTGGGTCAACCAGTTGCCGTAGGTGATCTCTGAGATTTTCAGGCCTGAATGTCCGAGATATCTGAATTCCATTCTTCGACCTTATCCCCGTCGGCCGCGCAGGACCATGGGGTGCGTGAGGAGTTCACCGAGAGGCTCTGACCAGGCGGTCCAGGGCTTCCTGCATGTGTTCCTCGATCTCCCGCACCAGCGCGGCATCGTCGCCGGAGGCGATGGCCTCGACGATGCGTGAATGCTCCGCGACCTGGTCCTCGGGATCGAAGTAGGTCCCCTGAAGCGCCGTCATGCACATCCTGGTCTCCACCATCAGGGTCTCGTGGACCCGGTGCAGCCGGGGGCTTCCGGCCAGACTCACCAGCTCCTCGTGAAAGGCGAAGTCTGCGTCCGCGAGCGCCTCAAGGTCCCCGGCTGCTGCGGCGGCGGCCATCGCGGCAGCTCGGGCGCGCAGGCGCTCGGTGCCCGGTATCACCGCCTCGCTGTGGGCCACCGCGCGGGCCGCGGCGGTCTCGATCGCGGTGCGGGTCAGGTAGAGATCACGGATCTCGGCCTCGTCCAGCTCCTTGACGAAGAGTCCGCGATTGAGCTCGCTGCGGACCAGGCCTTCCTGGACCAGGCGCTGCATGGCCTCGCGCAGCGGGCCCCGACTGACGCCGAACTCGGCCGCCAGGGCCACCTCGGAGAGCTGGGTGCCTGCGGGCAGGGCGCCTCTCATGATTCCCTCGCGCAGCTGGCGGGTGATCAGCGAGGAGGTGGACTCACGGGGGACGGGCTGAAAGCCTGACGCGGAACTCATGATATCTCCGGATTGTTGACAATCTTCACAGGTATTCATAGCATAGCCGCACTGAAGATGAAAGGTCGGCAGACCAGACATGGGCCGAGCAGGGCCGATACGACGGGCCAGGAATGAGCAGGTGAACATGACCCCAGCGAGACCGATCATCACGGTGCTGTGTCCCACTGCAGAGGCGGCACCGGAGGACGAATCACAGGACGCATCACAAGATTCAGCTCAGAATTCAGCCGAGCTCCAGCGACCCGCAGGGCTGGAGCCGATCGATCGCCTGGCCGAGGTCAGGTACACCGACGCCGCCGGGCTCGGCGCCGCACTCGAGGGCGCGCAGGCGCTCTTCCTCTGGGACTTCTTCTCCCCGGCGGTGCGACAGGCCTGGCCGCAGGCGGACGCGCTGAGATGGATCCATGTCGCCGCGGCCGGAGTGGACGCGCTGATGTTCGAGGAGCTGCGCAGCTCCGAGGTCACGGTGACCAACGCGCAGGGAATCTTCGACCGGCCGATCGCGGAATACGTGCTGGCAGCCATCTTCGCCCATGCCAAGGACTTCGCGGCAAGCCTGCGCCACCAGCAGCAGCGCCAGTGGGTGCACCGCGAGACGCTGCAGGTGCAGGGAACCTCCGCGCTGGTCATCGGCACCGGGGCGATCGGCCGGGAGACGGCGCGGCTGCTGCGCGCGGTCGGGATCACGGTCACCGGAGCCGGACGCACTGCCCGCGAGCAGGACCCAGACTTCGGCACGGTGGTCGACAGCGCGCAGCTGCCCCAGCACATCGGCGGCTTCGATCACATCATCAACGCCGCCCCGCTCACCGCGCAGACCACCGGGCTGATCGGCGCCCAGTCCCTGGCGGCCATGCGCAGCGGTGCGCACCTGATCAACATCGGTCGCGGAGAATCCGTGGACGAGCCCGCGCTGGTCGAGGCGCTGGAAGCGGGCCGCCTCGCCCACGCCACCCTCGACGTCTTCGCTCAGGAGCCGCTGCCGGTGGACTCGCCGCTCTGGACGATGGAGTCGGTGACGATCTCCGCCCACATGTCCGGAGACGTGATCGGCTGGCGCAGGGCGCTCGCGGAGCAGTTCGTGGACAACGCGCAGCGCTGGCTCGACGGGGCGGAGCTGAAGAACATCGTGGACACCGCCAAGGGATACGTCCCGCGACATTGAACTGAATCTGACCCAGCCGACGCTTCACCCACCCGACCTGCTGCACCAGACGAGTCCTCGGACTCCAGAGCTTGAGGAGGGGCGCATGACGCACCTTGCTGACCTGACCGCCGTCGAACTTCTCGCGGGCTACCGCACCGGCGACTTCACCCCGGTGGACGCCACAGAGGCCGCCCTGGAGCGGATCGAGGCGCACAACGGGGCGCTGAACGCCTTCGTGCTGGTGGACCGGGAGTCCGCCCTCGAGTCCGCCCGGGGCTCGGCACGGCGCTGGAGCTCCGGTGAGACGCTGGGCCCCGGAGACGGGGTGCCCACCTCGATCAAGGACATCTTCCCGACCGTGGGCTGGCCGACCCTGCGCGGCAGCAGGCTGATCGATGAGGCCGGCCCCTGGGATTTCGACGCACCCTGCGTGGCACGGCTGCGCGAGACCGGGGCGGTGCTGCTGGGCAAGACCGCGACGCCGGAGTTCGCCTGGAAGGGCACCACCGACTCGCTGCGGTTCGGCGCCACCACCAACCCCTGGAACCCCGCGCTGACCGCGGGCGGATCCTCCGGCGGCGCGGCCGCGGCGGTCGGGGCCGGGATGGGCCCCTGGGCGGTGGGCACCGACGGTGGCGGCTCGGTCAGGATCCCGGCCGCCTTCACCGGCACCGTGGCGATCAAGGCCACCTACGGCACCGTGCCGATGTACCCCGCAAGCCCCTTCGGGACCCTCGCCCATGCCGGGCCGATGGCGCGCACCGTCACCGACACCGCGCTGCTGCTCGATGTGATCGCCGGCTTCGACGCCCGCGACTGGTCCGCGCTGCCCTCACAGACGCGCCCCTTCTCGGCAGAGCTCGCCGAGCTCGAGGTCGACGGGGGCTCGCTCGCCGGAGTGCGGATCGGCTACTCGCCCACCCTTGGCCTCGGGAGCAATGATCCCGAGGTCGAGGCGCGGGTCGATGAGGCGGTCCAGGTGCTGGTCTCGCTGGGCGCCCAGGTGGAGCAGGTGGACCCCGATCTGGAGGATCTGATGGAGGCGTTCCACGTGCTCTGGTTCACCGGTGCGGCGAAGGTGCTCGAGGCCTATGGCCCCGGCGCGCTGGAGCATGTGGATCCAGGCCTGCGCGCGGGCATCGAGAAGTACGCCGATGCCTCGGCGCTGGACTATCTCAGCGCCACCGGGGTGCGCATGAACCTGGGGGTGCGCATGGGGGCGTTCCACCAGAAATACGATCTGCTGGTCACTCCCACCATGCCGATCCCTGCCTTCGACGCGAACTGGCAGGCTCCCGTCGGTTGGCCCTCGGACCTGTGGACCAGCTGGACCCCGTACACCATCCCGTTCAACATGACCCAGCAGCCCGCCATCTCGGTGCCCTGCGGGCTGACCAGCGCCGGGCTGCCGGTGGGGCTGCAGATCGTCGCCGCCAGGACGCGGGACCGCTCGGTGCTGCGCGCGGCCCGGGCCTATGAGCTGGCCAGCGGTGAGAAGTTCAGTGCGACGGTGGCGCCGGCCCGACAGGCCGCGCCGGTCGCCCGGGTCGACGGAGCTGTGCGATAGCCACACCGGTCAGCGTCACCGCGCCGCCGATGATCCCCAGCAGCGGCGGGATCTCTCCGAGAGTGAGCCAGGACATCACCACGACGACGGCGGGCACCGCCAGCGTGCTGGCGGCGACCTTGCCGGTGGGGAAGTGGTTCATCGCGTAGCCCCAGAACCAGAAGCCCAGCGCGGTGGGTCCGATGCCCATGTAGATGGCGCCGATGATCACCGGTGTCGAGGTGGTCTGCAGCTCTTCCCAGGTCGCGCCGAGGAAGGGCAGCAACGCGATGGTGCCCGCGGCGCAGGCCAACCAGGTGGCGGTCAACGGGTCGGTGTGGCGCAGTGCCAGCTTCTGGATCAGCATGCCGGCGGCGTAGAGGAACGCCGCGATCAGCGCGATGCCCAGCCCGATCAGGGCCAGCTGGCCGGTGGATCCGGCCACGGTGATCAGTCCGATGCCGCAGAGCGAGACCACCATCCCCATGAAGAGCCGGGTGGAGAAGGACTCCTTGAAGAACAGCACCGCGCCGACCCCGACCATCAGCGGGGCGAGATTGACCACCATCGCGATGGTCCCGGCGTCGAGGTAGTGCCCGGCGAGGTTGAACACCACGGTGTAGAGCGCGAACCAGATGACCCCGAAGAGCGCGGTGAGTCCGAGCGCAGCTCGGGTGGGCCGGTGCAGCCTCCCACGGCGGACCCAGAGCAGCAGCGCGCTCAGCGTCACCGCTCCGGCGAGCAGCCGCAGCAGCGCGAGCGGCCCGGGGGAGAGCTCCCCGGCCGACCATCGGATGAGGACGAAGGATGAGGCCCACATGAGCACCGTGGCGATGATGGCCGCCACCGGCAGTGCTGTGCGGGTGCGGGTGGCGTTCTGAGTCACGCCATGACTGTACCGCCGCCGCTCGAGCCCGATTCTCACCCGCTTTGCCGAATGGCCGAGCCCGGGCTAACATAGACAGTCGCAAGCCGTGCTGCGCTGTGCACATGCGTGTCCTCTTGGAGCGGGGGCTGTCATGGGTACCAGCGCCGGAAAGCAGCATGGCAGTTGTGAAGCCTGGATTCCAGAGCACCACATCAAGCACCACCGTCCGTTCAGCGTCTCGCTGGACGAATGAGAAGACACTTCGGTTGGATCTCACCCAGCCTGGTCCGTCCTCGCAAGTAACGGTGTCATAGCTGGTGGCGGGACCCAGAATCGGGGACCGCCCGTATACATTCACGTACTTACGCAAGAGGAGTGATCATGGCAGCACGTTGCCAGGTGACCGGAGTGGGGCCGCAGTTCGGCAACTCGATCTCCCACTCGCATCGGCGCACCAAGCGCCGGTTCGACCCGAACATCCAGAAGAAGCGCTACTGGGTTCCTTCATTGGGACGCAATGTGACGCTGACCTTGTCCGTCAAGGGCATCAAGACCATCGACGTCCGCGGCATCGACGTTGTCGTCGCCGAGCTGATCGAGAAGGGTGAGAAGCTCTAATGGCCAAGGACAAGGACGTACGTCCCATCATCAAGCTGAAGTCGACGGCAGGCACCGGGTTCACCTATGTGACCCGTAAGAACCGCCGCAACAACCCCGACCGCATCGTGCTCAAGAAGTACGACCCGGTCGTTCGCAAGCATGTCGACTTCCGAGAGGAGCGCTGATCATGGCTAAGAAATCCAAGATCGCAAAGAACGAACAGCGCAAGGTCATCGTTGAGCGCTACGCCGAGAAGCGTCTGCAGCTGAAGAAGACCCTCGTTGATCCCAACGCGTCGGACGAGGACCGCGAAGCAGCTCGCGTGGGTCTGCAGAAGCTTCCCCGCGATGCTTCCCCGATCCGCGTGCGCAACCGCGACTCCATCGATGGTCGCCCCCGCGGCACCTTCCAGAAGTTCGGGATCTCGCGCATCCGCTTCCGCGATATGGCTCACAAGGGTGAGCTGCCCGGTATCACCAAGTCTTCCTGGTGATCAGCCGCGGCTGAAGCAGAACCATCTCTGAAGGGGTGGGTCGCCTTCGGGCGGCCCGCCCCTTCGGTGGTTGTCCAATACACATTCTGCTGTAGATTGGACCCAGAGCCCGCTCGCCTCGGCGAACGAGCTCCACAAAGACCGCCACCCGTGCGGAGGCTCCTGTTCCTCACCCCCTGGAGGAACAGCATCAGTCCTCCCACGGGTGGCTTTTTGTTCGTGAGCTTTTTGTTCATATCACCCTCCCCGGCCGCCGTGCGGTGTGTTCGCGGAGCGGGAAATGCGTCGTTCTGGCCCAGGATCACGCGGTTCCATGCTGGTTCGGCCGGGCCTGCGTGGTAAGTTGCCGTTCTGAAAGCCCCACGCGGCATGACCGGTCCGGCGACGCAGAAGAGCGCGTCAATCGCGCGCATTGCGCAGGTCATGCCGGGGACTGCCACCGAATACGTCCAGGAGGACAAACACATGGCACTGAACCGCAGCGAGCTCGTCGCAGCAGTCGCAGAGAAGTCCGGAAACTCCCAGGCCGCCGTCAACGGCGTTCTGGATTCGGTCTTCGAGGTCTTCACCGAGCAGGTTTCCAAGGGCGAGAAGGTCAGCATTCCCGGTTGGCTGGCAGTGGAGCGCACCAAGCGCGCCGCCCGCACCGGACGCAACCCGCAGACCGGTGAGACCATCCAGATCCCGGAGGGCTACTCCGTGAAGCTCTCCGCAGGTTCCAAGCTGAAGGCTGCTGCCACCGGCAAATGAGCCCGATGAGCCGCGGCACTCTGTGAAGCAGAGTCGCCCCGGCCCAGCAGACGACGTCGGCCCCTCGCCCCGAGAAACGGGCGAGGGGCCGACGTCGTCTGCGCAGGCTCTTCCACACCGACTCTTCTACACGGCGTAGAATCGTTGGACGCCGAAGTCCCCAAAGACCCAAGGAAGGTGCAGCCCCGCCATGACAGCCTCACTCGCATTCACCGCGGCAGCACCTGCCGCCCCCGACCTGCCCGACTGGGCTCCGCTGGTCTTCGGCATCGGCAGCCTGCTCGTGCTGGTCCTGGTCATCGTGCTGGCCCGACGCAAGATGCAGGAGTCCGCGCGCTGGCGGCAGCGGTCCCAGGAGGACGTCGACGGCGATGACCCCCGGAAGAACCCCCGGCAGGGCCCGCAGCGGGATCCCCGGCAGGACCCGCCCAGGAACGACGACGCGTGAGCAGCTCTGTGACCTTGCCTGCCCGGCAGGCGCCGGCCCGGCTCTGGACCGCACCGCTGCCGCTGACCGCCGCCGCGCTCTGCACCGGGCTGCTGGCGCTGATCATCACCGGCGTGCTCACCGGCACCAACGACCCCAGCGAGCTCTCAGACCCCGGTGCGCTGACCCGATGGGGACTGCCGGTCGCCCGGTTCGTCCACCACCTCGCCATGGCCACCGCGATCGCCGCGGTGATCCTTGCCGCCGTGGCGGTGCCGCCGCAGGCCGGTCCGCGGCGACGCAGGAAGCTGCCGACCGACGACCCAGCCGCCGAGCATCCGCTGTTCGCCCGGACCCTGCAGATCGCCAGCCTGGCCGGGGTGGTCTGGACCGTGGCAGCGGTGGCCGTGCTGGTGCTGACCTTCTCCTCGCTCTCCGGGCTCGAGCTCTCCGCCTCGGACTCCTTCGCCGCCGGATTCTTCGGCTACGTGCAGTCCATCGCCACCGGCCAGGCCTGGGCCGCAGTGGTGCTGATCGCCGCGGTCTTCGCCACCCTGGTCACCGCCGTGCGCGCCCCGGCAGGACTGTTCTTCATCGCCGTGCTCGGACTCACCGCGATCCTCCCGATGGCGCTGGTCGGGCACTCCGCCTCCGGTGATGACCACTACGCGGCGGTCAACTCGCTGGGACTGCATCTGCTCGGCGTCGTCATCTGGTTCGGCGGGCTGGTGGTCCTGGCACTGCTGGGCCCCGCGCTGAGCCGGGAGGCCGCGGAGGCGCGCGAGCGCTCGGCCGCGACGTCGACCAGCGCCGCTCCAGCCAGCGCGAAACCGGCACCTGGGATGACCGAGACGCTGCTGCGGCGCTACTCGACCCTGGCCGGGCTGGCGCTGCTCACGGTGGCGGCCTCCGGGATCATCAACGCGAGCCTGCGCATCGAGTCGCTGGGGCAGCTCACCTCCACCAGCTATGGGCTGATGCTCTCCGCCAAGCTGCTGGCCACCCTGGCCCTGGCGGTCATCGGGTGGATGCACCGGTCCTGGATCATCCCGCGGCTGGGCAGCGGTGCGCGTCCCGCGGGGCTGCTCTTCCAGCTGATCCTCGTGGAGGTCGCAATCATGGCCGCGGTGATCGGGGTCAGCACGATCCTGGGACGCACCGCCCCTCCGGTGCCCGAGGAGCTTCCCCCCGACGCCACCCCGGCCCGGCTGCTCACCGGCTACGACCTGCCCCCCGAGCCCACCGGCAGCCTCTGGCTGACCCTCTGGCGCCCGGACTGGCTGTGGGTCGCCATCGTCGTCTTCCTCGCCGCCTGGTACGTGCTGGCGATGGTGCGGATGCGCCGGCGCGGGGACTCCTGGTCGGTGCTGCGCACGGCCAGCTGGCTCTTCGGGCTGCTGGTGCTGCTCTGGGTCACCTCCGGCGGGCCGGCGGTCTACGGGATGGTGCTGTTCTCCGGACACATGATCCAGCACATGACGCTGACCATGGTCGCCCCGATCTTCCTGGTGATGGGCTCTCCGGTGACCCTGGCGCTGCGCGCGCTGCCGGTGCGCACCGACGGGACCCGCGGCCCGCGGGAGTGGATCCTCTGGATCGTGCACTCGCGCTTCTCGCGGATCATCACCAACCCGATCGTCGCGGCGGTGAACTTCGCCGGCTCGCTGCTGATCTTCTACTACACCCCGATCTTCGGACTGGTGCTGGAATACCATGTGGGCCACGAGCTGATGATCTTCCACTTCCTGGCCACCGGGTACATCTTCGCGCTGGTGCTGATCGGCCAGGACCCGCTGCCCGCCCGGCCGGCGCACCCGATGCGGCTGATCATCCTGCTGGCCACCATGGTCTTCCACGCCTTTCTGGCGGTGGCGATGACCAGCTCGGACCAGCTGATCCAGGCTTCCTGGTTCGGCAACATGGGCTACGACTGGGGGTTCACCGCGCTGGAGGATCAGCGCAGCGGCGGTGAACTGATGTGGGCGCTGGGCGAGATCCCGGCGATCCTGATGTCCTTCGTGGCCGGGGTCATCTGGTCCCGGGAGGACAAGCGCGAGACCAGGCGACTGGACCGCGAGGCCGACCGCACCCAGAACGCGGAGCTCAACGACTACAACGACATGTTCGCCGAGATGGCCGAACGGGACGGACCACGATGAAGCCAGTGCCCCTTCCGGTGTTCGGAGCCGCCCTCGCCGCGGCGCTGCTGCTCAGCGCCTGCGGGTCAGCTCCCGACGAAGCCCCCGATGATGCCGACCACTCCGGGGTCGACGGGGATGAGGCTGCCGCCGACGGTGAGACTGACGGTGACGGTGACGGCGACGGCGAGGCGCAGGGCGACGGCGCGAGTGCCGCAGGCCTGAGCGCCCCCGACCGGCTGATCACCGCCGCCCAGGAGGGCGCCGGACGCGCGGCGAGCTTCGGCTTCACCGAGATGGGGTTCGTCTCCGACGAGGTGGCCGGCTCCTACCGCGAGCTGCTCGAGGAGAACTCCCTGGCCGGGGAGGACCCCGAGGCGCAGGTGAGCCCCGAGGCCTGCGCGCAGCCGCTGGCCGCCGTCGACTTCTCACCGCTGCTGCTCGGCGAGGAGACCGTGCGCGCCGACTACTTCGCAGACAGCTTCTCCGGGGCCGGCTCCATCGAGCTGGCCACCTTGGACGGCGAGGCCGACCAGGAGCGTGTCGCCGAGCACCTGGAGAATGTCGCGGCGCTGCTGGACTCCTGCCGGGACACCGAGTTCACCCTGGACGGGATCGACTACGAGCTGCGCATCGAGGAGCCGACGCTGCAGGACCAGGACGGGGTCTCCTCCGAGCAGGCGGAGAACACCGCGGCCTATTCCTGGGAGCGCAGCGGCGGTGAAGGAACAACTTTCGCGCAGATCCTGTTCACGCAGGTGGACGATGACATCATCATGGTCTCCTTCACCGGCGGTGAGGCGGCAGGCTCGGCGGAGTTCACCTCCATCGCCGAGGCCATCGCCGCGGAAGCATCCGCCGCGCTGGAGACCGCAGAATAGCCAGGCACGACTCAAGGGAGACCCCGCATGACTGAGACTGAGACGATTCGCCGCACCGAGCGGGTGCGCGCATCCGAGCTTCTCGGACGAGGCTGGCTGAACACCGGGGGCAAGGACGTCTCACTGGAGGACCTGCGCGGGAAGATCGTCATCCTGGACTTCTGGACCTTCTGCTGCATCAACTGCCTGCATGTGCTCGACGAGCTGCGCCCGCTGGAGCAGCGCTTCAGCGACGTCCTGGTCACCGTCGGCGTGCACTCCCCGAAGTTCGAGCACGAGGCTGACCCCGACGCGCTCGCCGCCGCCGTCGAGCGCTACGAGATCGCCCACCCGGTCCTGGACGACCCGAACCTGGTGACCTGGCAGGCCTACTCGGCCCGCGCCTGGCCGACCCTGGTGGTCATCGACCCGCAGGGCTACATCGCCGCGAACCTCGCCGGCGAGGGCCACGTGGCCGGACTGACCTCGCTGGTCGAGGAGCTCGTCACCGAGCATGAGGCCAAGGGCACGCTGCACCGCGGCGACGGCCCCTATGTCCCACCCGAGCCGGTCTCGCGCACGCTGCGCTTCCCCGGCAAAGCCGTCCCGGTCGGCCGCGAGCTCGGCGGATCCGACGCCGCACAGGGCCACTTCCTGGTCTCTGACACCGGCCACCACCGGATCGTGGAGCTCGACGCGGACTTGGCTACCGTGGTCCGTTCCTGGGGCGGGGGAGAGGACCTTCAGAAGGGCCACCACGACGGCGACCCCGCCGCCGCCCGGTTCAACGAGCCCCAGGGCCTGACCGTGCTCCCGGCCGAGCTGGCGCAGCAGGTCGGCTACGACATCGTGGTCGCCGACACGGTCAACCACCGGCTCCGCGGCATCAACGCCGAGACCGGAGAGGTCACCACCGTGGCCGGCAACGGCGTACAGCGCCTCCTCGACGCCGAGCGCGCCCGGGCCGGCGCGGTGGAGTCCGGCAGCCTGGGCACCGATCCGCTGAACGTCTCGCTGTCCTCCCCCTGGGACGTGCTCTGGTCCAACACCCTGGACCTGGTGGTCATCGCCATGGCCGGCACCCACCAGATCTTCACCTTCGACCCCGCCACCGGGGAGCTGTCGATCTTCGCCGGCACCGGCCTCGAAGGTCTCCTCGACGGCTCCGCCGAGACCGCCTGGTTCGCGCAGACCTCGGGACTCACCGAGGACGCCGCAGGCGACATCTGGATCGCTGACTCCGAGACCTCCGCGCTGCGCGTGATCCGCACCGGTGCCGCCAGCGCCGAGGACGCCACGGCGGCCGGAGCAGGCGGCACGGAAGCGCCGTCCCCGGTGGTGGAGACGCTCATCGGCGAGGGCCTCTTCGACTTCGGGTTCCGCGACGGAGCACCCGGGCAGGCCAGGCTGCAGCACCCGCTGGGGGTGACCGCGCTTCCGGACGGCTCGGTGCTGATGGCTGACACCTACAACGGTGCGATCCGCCGCTACCGCGGTGAGCACCTCGCCGCCGACGGCACCACCGTGGCGGCCAGCGTCTCGACCGTGGCGCGCGGGCTGAAGGAACCCTCCGACGTGCTGCTCGACGCCGACGGCACGAGCCTGCTCGTGGTGGAGACCAACGCGCACGAGCTGGTCCGCATCGCGGTGCCCAAGGAATACCTCACCGTGGACGAGGGCGCCACACAGAGCCAGCGCCCGTCCACCGCGGTGGCACCGGGAGAGTTCTCCCTCGCCATCGGCTTCACGGCCCCCACGGGTCAGAAGCTCGATGACCGCTGGGGCGATCCGACCCAGCTGAAGGTCTCTTCATCCCCGGAGAACCTGCTGCTCACCGGCGCCGGGAACTCCGAGGGGCTGCGCCGGACGCTGCAGCTGAACCCAGAGGTCAGCGAGGGAGTCCTGCACATCACCGCCCGGGCCGCCGCCTGCGACGGCGCACCCGGAGAAGAGATCCCGATGCACGCCGCCTGCCACCTCTACCAGCAGGACTGGGGCATCCCGGTCACGCTTGAAGTCGGCGCGCAGAGCGAGCTGACCCTGGACCTGCGCGGAGTCCGGTGATCGCGCATCTCGGTGATCCCGGCGCTCCCGCAGCGCGACCTGCGTTGATAGGCTCAGCCAAGAACATAAGTTTCTGCGAGAGGGCGGATGAACTATGACCACGATGGTCGTTGTCGCGAGCAAGCACGGGTCCACCGCGGAGATCGGCGAGCACATCGCCTCCACGCTGAAGAACCGGGGCGTCTCTGCCCACGTCAAGGATGTCTCCGAGGCTGGCCGGTGGCTCTTCGAGACCGACAACGTGGTCCTGGGCATCCCCGTCTACCGGGAGAAGCTGTGGGGCCCGGCGATGATGTTCCTCGACGCTCACCGGACCGAGCTGGGCGGCAAGCCGCTGTTCCTCTTCGCCTCCGGCGGCGGACCCAGCCTCAAGCCCGAGCTGGCCGAGACGCTGCGCAGCTACCCGCACCGCGAGGCCACCTACTTCCGCGGCGCCATCGACGCCGAGAAGCTCAGCTTCTTCGAGAAGCTTCAGCTCAAGGTGGTCAAGGCACCCGAGAACGCGGACTTCCGCGACTGGCCCGGGATCGAGGACTGGGCCGGCTCACTCATCGCCTACGGTCTGAGCTGATCCAAGCCCTTGATCCTGCTTCACCGATGATCGAATTCGATCGGGTCACCAAGAGCTACACCCGACCCGTTCGCCGAGGCGAGACGATCCACGCGCTGCACGAGGTCAGCCTCAGCGTCGGAGAGTCCGAGATCTTCGGCGTGGTGGGCGAGTCAGGCTCGGGCAAGTCCACCCTGCTGCGGATGGTCAACGCGCTGGAGATGCCCAGCTCGGGAGACGTCACCGTCAACGGGGTCAACCTCGCCGCGCTGCGCCCACGCGAGCGACGCGCCCAGCGCCGCCGGATCGGCATGGTCTTCCAGCAGTTCAACCTGCTCGCGAACAAGACCGTCGTGGCCAATGTGGCGCTGCCGCTGAACCTGCACCGGCGCCGCGGCGGCCTCGGAAGGCGCGGACCAGGATCAGCGAGATCCGGCTCCGAAGTCTCCCGATCCGAGGACCGGGCCCGCGAGATGCTCGACTTCGTGAACATGGGAGCCCACTCCCTGAAACATCCCGCCCAGCTCAGCGGCGGAGAGAAGCAGCGGGTGGCGATCGCGCGCGCGCTGGTCAACGAGCCCGACATCCTGCTCTGCGACGAGCCCACCTCCTCGCTGGACAGCCAGCACACCGACGAGGTCATGGCCACCCTGCTGCGCGTGCGCGCCGAGATGGGGACCTCCATCCTGCTGGTCAGCCATGAGCTCGAAGTCATCCGCGGCGCCTGCGACCGCGCCGCGATCCTGGAGTCCGGCCGGCTGACCGGCATCGCCGAGATCGCCCACCTGCAGGCACGCGAGAAGTTCGACAGCTATTCCGAGCGCGCCCGCCGATACCTCCAGGGGGAGCAGGAGTGAACGAGCTGGCGCGACGCCTGAGCGAATACCGGGGCGAGATCATCACCTCGATCGTGGAGACCGGCGCGATGCTGGGCTGGTCGCTGCTCGCCGCGGTGCTGGTCGGGCTGCCCATGGGCACCGGGATGTATCTGGCCCGCCGTGGCGGGCCCAAGGAGCGGGGCTGGGTCTACACCGGGCTCAACGGCTTCGTCAACGTGGTCCGCTCGGTGCCGTTCCTGCTCTTCGTGGTCGCGCTGATCCCGTTCACCCGCTGGGCGGTGGGCACCTCCTTCGGGACCACCGCCGCGGCGGTCCCGCTCTCCTTCGTCGCCGTCGCGCTCTACGCCCGCTGGGTGGAGCAGACCCTGGTGGACATCCCCCGCGACACCGTGGAGCTCGCCGACTCCCTCGGCGCCGACACGCTTCAGCTGGTCACCCGGTTCCTCTACCCGGAGGCACGCTCCGGGCTCGTGCTCTCGATGACCACGGTCACCATCTCGATGATCTCCTACTCCACGATCATGGGCGTCGTGGGCGGCGGCGGCGTCGGTGACTTCGCCATCCGCTACGGCTACCAGCGGTATGAGTACGACATCATGTACGTGACCATCGCGGTGATCGTGGTGCTGGTGATGCTGATCCAGACCTTCGGCACCAGACTCTCCATGGCGCTGGACCACCGGTCACGCTGACGCCGCACGCTTGATTCCGCCGCACCACTGACTCCGCCGCACCGGCGTGCCTGGCATAACCGGCGCGCCGACGTCGTTGAAACCATCGGGCCCGGCACGGGTCCGCCCATCCGAACGAGGAGCATCTTGACTGCCCAACTGCAGAACCGTCCCGTCCGCGCACTCAGCGGGGCCGCCGTCGTCCTTGCACTCTTCGCCACCGCGGCCTGCTCCTCGGAGCCGGGCGACGCGGAAGGTGATGACACGCTGATCCAGGTCGCCTCGCACACCACGCCGATGACCGACGTGGTCGAAGCCGCCGCCGAGGTCGCCGAGGAGGATGGCTACACCATCGAGCTCGTCGAGGTCAGCGACAACGTCCAGTACAACCGGCTGCTCGCCGACGGCGAGGTCGACGCGAACTTCGCGCAGCACCAGCCGTATATGGAGGCCTACAACGCTGAGCACGACGCCGAGCTCGCCGTCGTCCAGCCGATCTACAACGCCCGCGTGGGCTTCTACTCCCGGGACTACGACTCCATGGAGGAGATCCCCGACGGCGCCCAGGTCGCGCTGCCCAACGATGAGTCCAACGAGGGCCGCGCGCTGGCGATCCTCGCCGACCAGGGGCTGATCACCCTGGCCGAGGGCGTCGGCTTCGAAGGCACGCTCAACGACATCGAGGAGAACCCGAAGGACCTCGAGTGGGTCCAGGTGGACCTGTTGAACCTGACCTCGGCCTATGAGGAGGACGGCATCGCCGCGGTCTTCAACTACCCGACCTACATCGCCAGCCTCGGGCTGACCCCTCAGGACGCCATCGCGGTGGAGGAGAACATCGACGAGCGCTTCGCGATCTCGCTGGTGGCCCGCGAGGGCGACCTCGACTCCGAGAAGATCGAGGCCCTCGAGCGCGCCATGACCAGCGACGAGGTCCGCGAGTTCCTCATCGAGGAGCACGACGAGACGCTGATGCCGGCCTTCTGAGGCTGATCCGCCGGGCGGGCCCCGGGCTCAGGCTCGGGGCTCAGCCCGGCTCCGCGCGCTCCCAGGGCTCGATCCCGCCCGGGATGACCCGCATCATCGGGTGCGCGGCGGGGACGGCCGTCTCCCCGGTCGAGGCACGCAGGGCACGCAGCGCCTGCAGGTTCTGCTGCGCCTTCTGCGGGGAACGGGTTCGCAGCTTCGCGCCCAGGTGATCCCATTCCAGCAGCAGCTGGCCCGTCGTCACCGGCATCAGCTCCTGCTCACCGGTGCTGCTGATCTTGGTCGCGTCGAAGCGGTAGCCGCGCGCGCTCGCCTCGCTCAGCACGCCCTGCAGATACGCGCCGATCGCGATCAGCGGGTCAGCCTGCGCGCGAAAGCGCACCAGCTGCGGGTGACTCATGTACCCCTTCGTCCGGCCCTGCAGCACCGCCTGGGCGAGCAGCGTCTCCCGCCAGCAGGCGACGAGCCCCTGCCGGTCCAGATAGCCGGGGTCCAGGCTCCAGATACGCATCCCTCCAGGCTAACCGGGTTGCGCGACGTCTGGCGTAACAGAGCACGCTGACCCGGGCATCGCGGATGCTACCGTTCTGTGCCTGTCCATGACCGGACCATTGCGCGCCGGCACTCTCCGACGCTTCACCCTAGGGGCACCACCTATGACCACACGCCTGCTCTCCACCCTCGCCATCTCTGCCGCCGCGGCCCTGACGCTGGCCTCCTGCGGCGGAGGCGACGAGGCGCAGGAGGACGGTGCACCGGCCGAGGAGTCGGCCGCGGGACTCACCCTCGAAGAGGTGCAGGAGACCGGGGTGCTCACCGTGGGCACCGAGGGGACCTACCGTCCGTTCAGCTTCCATGAGGGCGGCGCCGGAGAGCTGACCGGCTACGACGTCGAGATCGTCACCGCCGTCGCCGAGGAGCTCGGCGTGGAGGCGGACTTCGAGGAGACCCAGTGGGACGCGATGTTCGCCGGCCTGGAGTCCGAGCGCTTCGACGTGATCGCCAACCAGGTCTCGATCACCGAGGAGCGCGAGGAGAGCTACCTGTTCTCGGCGCCCTACACCGTGTCCAACGGCGTGATCGTCACCCTGGCGGAGAACGAGGAGATCTCCAGCTTCGAGGATCTCGACGGCGCCACGACTGCGCAGTCGCTGACCTCCAACTGGAACGACCTGGCCACCGAATCCGGCGCGAACGTCGAGGCCGTGGAGGGCTGGGCACAGTCGGTGACCCTGCTCGAGCAGGGACGCGTCGACGCGACCATCAACGACAAGCTCACCTACCTGGACTACCAGGAGACCGAGGGCAACGAGAACATCAAGATCGCCGCCGAGACCGAGGATCAGTCGCAGGCGGCACTGACCTTCCGGCAGGGCAGCGAATCCCTGGTCGAGGCAGTGGACGAGGCGCTGGCAGCCTTGGCCGAGGACGGCACGCTCACCGAGATCTCCGAGAAGTACTTCGGCGCCGACGTCACCGAATGATCGGTGACGCGCTGCGCCCGTGGGCGGCTCGGAACTGATGGAACTGATGGACATCAACTGGGAACTGGCGATCGACTCGTTCTGGCCGCTGCTGCGAGGGGGCCTGACCGGGACCATCCCGCTGACCCTTGCCAGCTTCACCGTCGGGCTCGCGCTCGCCCTGGTGCTCGCGCTGATGCGGATCAGTGGGAATCGGCTGCTTTCGGGGATCGCGAGGGCCTACATCTCGGTGATCCGCGGCACCCCGCTGCTGGTGCAGCTGTTCGTGATCTTCTTCGGCCTGCCCTCGATCGGGGTCACCATCGACCCCTGGCCCAGCGCGGTGATCGCGTTCTCGATGAACGTCGGCGGATACGCCGCCGAGGTCATCCGCGCGGCGATCCTCTCGGTGCCCAAGGGTCAGTGGGAGGCCGGGTACACGATCGGGATGTCCCGCAACCAGGCGCTGCGCCGGCTGATCCTGCCGCAGGCGGCCCGGGTCTCGGTGCCGCCGCTCTCGAACACCTTCATCTCCCTGGTCAAGGACACCTCACTGGCCTCGCTGATCCTGGTCACCGAGATGTTCCGGCAGGCCCAGCAGGTGGCCGCCTTCAGCCAGGAGTTCATGCTGCTCTACGTGGAGGCCGCAATGATCTACTGGGTCTTCTGCCTCGTGCTCTCCACCGTGCAGGACCGCCTGGAGCGCAGATTGGATCGCTATGTCGCCCACTGACCCCGCACAGAAGGACCCGCTGCTCCGCGTCTCCGGACTGAACAAGTCCTTCGGTGAGAACGAGGTGCTGCGCTCCATCGACCTGCAGGTGCAGCCCGGTCAGGTGCTCGCCCTCGTCGGGCCCTCCGGCTCCGGCAAGACCACCGTGCTGCGCTGCCTCAACGGCCTGGAGAAGCCCGACGCCGGCACCGTGGAATTCTCCGGCGGCCCGGCGGTGACCTTCACCGCGAAGACCACCCGCCGAGAGAAGGAGTCGCTGCGGACCCGCTCGGCGATGGTCTTCCAGGGCTACAACCTCTTCCCGCACAGGACCGTGCTGCAGAACGTCACCGAGGGCCCGATCCAGGTCCAGAAGCGCCCCAAGGCCGAGGCCATCGCGGAGGCCGAGCGGCTGCTGGCCCGGGTCGGTCTCGCCGAGAAGCGCGATGACTATCCGCACCAGCTCTCCGGTGGACAGCAGCAGCGGGTGGGCATCGTCCGGGCACTGGCCCAGCAGCCCGCGCTGCTGCTCTTCGACGAGCCCACCTCTGCGCTGGATCCCGAACTTGTGGGCGACGTGCTCACCGTGATCAAGGAGCTCGCCGAGGAGGGCTGGACCATGGTCCTGGTGACCCACGAGCTCGCCTTCGCCCGCGAGGTGGCCGACACGGTCGTCTTCATGGACGGCGGAGTCGTCGTCGAGCAGGGCCCCGCCGAGGACGTGCTGCGCGCGCCGACGCAGGAGCGCACCCGGCAGTTCGTGCACCGGCTGCTCAACCCGTTCTGAGCCCCGCGGGAACGGAGCTGGGCCGCCCTGGCCTGCCCCGAGCCGCCCCTGACCGGTCATCAGGCCCGGGCGCTGACCGAGGTCGTCGCGCTGTGGGCCGAGGTGCTGCGGATGGCCACCGGCGCGCAGCGCTTCAACGTCTACGCCGACCCCGCAGGACACCCGTCCTGTCTCTGCCGGCACTGACGCTCAGCTGAATCCGCGGTCCCGGGAACAGCCTCTGTTCGAGCGTCCGCTGCTGTGACAGGCTGAGCCCATGAGCGTCATCGAGAACTCCACCCTGGCCATCGTCGGAGCGGGAAGCGTCGGCACATCCACCGCCTATGCGGCCATGATCCGCGGCTCCGCACGGCATGTGCGCCTCTATGACATCGACGCCGCCCGGGTCGAAGCAGAGGTCCTCGACCTTGCCCACGGCAGCCAGTTTACCGGCGCCACGGACATCGACGGCGGCGCGGACCTCAGGCACGTGGAGGGCGCCGACGTCGTCGTCATCACGGCCGGGGCCAAACAGCACCCCGGACAGACCCGACTCGACCTGGCCGGCACCAATGTGGACATCCTGCGCAGCATGCTCCCGAAGCTGCTCGAGCGCGCTCCGGATGCGGTGTATCTGCTGGTCACCAATCCCTGCGACGTGCTGACCGTGGCCGCCCAGCAGATCACCGGGCTGCCCAGCAGTCGGGTGTTCTCCTCCGGGACCGTGCTGGACACCGCGCGACTGCGCTGGAAGCTGGCCCAGCGCGCCGGTGTCGCGCAGTCCAGCGTGCACGCCCACATCGTGGGGGAGCACGGCGACACCGAGTTCCCGCTCTGGTCCGCGGCCAGCATCGGGGTGACCCCGCTGCTGGACTGGGAGCGTGACGGGCTGCGGGTCTTCGACACCGAGGAGCTCGAGACCCTCTCCGATGAGGTGCGCAACGCCGCCTACAAGGTGATCGCCGGCAAGGGCGCCACGAACTACGCGATCGGGCTCTCCGCGGCACGGATCGTGGAGGCGGTGCTCAACGATGAGAACGCGATCCTTCCGGTCAGCAGCGTCCTCGACGGATTCCTCGACATCAGCGGGGTGGCGCTGTCCATCCCGACCGTGGTCTCCGCCAGCGGTGTGCAGCCGGTGACGACCACCCCCTTCGCGGCGAACGAGGCCCAGGCGCTGCGTGACTCCGCGCAGGCGCTGGCCCAGGTGCAGGCCTCGCTGGGGATCTGACCCGAGACGAAGAGACCACCCTGGCATCCGCCAGGGTGGTCTCTTCGTCTCGGCCGGCGCTGGTCTGCTCCAGCGGCCGTGCTCTACTTCTCCTGGCGGACCGCTTCGGTGGCCTCACCCAGGGTGGCGAAGCGCGAGGGGATGACCGCGCTCCATGCCTCGCGCAGCTCCTCCAGGCCCAGCGTGAAGCTGTCGCCCGCATAGGGTCCGGCGACCTCGAGGTCCCCGGAGCTCGCATCCACCACGCCGATGCGCAGCGCCGCGAAGCCCCGCGCCGTGGTCATATCGGTGAAGCGCAGCTCCTCCGACCGGGGCAGCGCGACCAGGGCGCGGGCCTGGGACTCGCTGAAGAGCGCGGTGAACGGGTCCACGCCGTCGCGCTCGCAGATCCCGTCCACGGCCACCCGGGCGCCCACGCCGAAGCGCAGGCCCATCTCGGCCAGTCCGGCGGCGAGCCCGCCCTCGGAGAGGTCGTGGGCGGCGTCGATCATGCCATCGCGGGAAGCGTTGATCAGGATCTCGCCGAGCATCTTCTCCGCGCCAAGGTCCACCTTCGGCGGCAGCCCGCCCAGGTGGTCGCGTCCGCGGGCGAACTCGGAGCCGTCGAGCTCATCGTGGGTGGTCCCGAGCAGGTAGATCGCCTGGCCGTCGGCCCAGCGCTCGAAGCCCGAGGGGGTGCGCCGGCTGACGTCGTCGAACTTGCCCAGCACGCCCACCACCGGGGTGGGGTGGATGGCCCGGCCGGCGGTCTGGTTATACAGCGAGACGTTTCCCCCGGTGACCGGCACGCCGAGCTCCTGGCAGCCGTCGGCGAGGCCGCGCACGGCCTCGGCGAACTGCCACATGACCTCCGGGTCCTCCGGGGAGCCGAAGTTCAGGCAGTCCGAGACCGCCATCGGGATGGCCCCGGTGGTGGCCACGTTGCGGTAGGACTCGGCCAGCGCCAGCTGCGCCCCGGTGTAGGGGTCCAGATAGGTGTAGCGCGCGTTGGCGTCGGTGGAGAGGGCGACGCCGAGCCCGGTCTCCTCGTCCACCCGGATCACACCGGAGTCATCGGGCTGGGAGAGCGCGGTGTTGCCGCCGACGAAGCGGTCGTACTGATCGGTGATCCAGGAGACGTCCGCCATGTTCGGGCTGGTCATCAGGTCCACGACGGCGCCGCCGAGCTCCTGCGCGGTCTGCGGCAGGTTCTCGCCTGCGGCTGATGAGCGGAAGGTGTCGGCCTGCAGGGCGTCCTGCCAGTCCGGTCGGTGGTAGGGCCGCTCGTAGACCGGGCCGTCATGGGCGACGGTGCGCGGGTCGACGTCGACGATGGTCTCGCCGTCCCATTCGATGATCAGCCGGCCGGTGTCGGTGACCTCGCCCAGCCAGGAGTATTCGACCTCCCACTTGGCCATGACGCGCTCGAACTCGGCTGCGTTGGCCGGGGTGACCACTGCCATCATGCGTTCCTGGGACTCTGACATCAGGATCTCTCCCGGGGTCAGCGAGGGATCGCGCAGCAGCACGTCGGTGAGCTCCACGTGCATGCCGCCCTCGCCGTTGGAGGCGAGCTCGGAGGTGGCGCAGGAGATGCCGGCGGCACCGAGGTCCTGGATGCCCTCGACCAGTTCGGCGTGGAAGAGCTCGAGGCAGCACTCGATGAGCACCTTCTCGGCGAAGGGGTCACCGACCTGCACCGCGGGACGCTTGGAGGGCTTGGAGTCGTCGAAGGACTCCGAGGCCAGCACCGAGGCTCCGCCGATCCCGTCGCCGCCGGTGCGGGCACCGAAGAGGACCACCTTGTTGCCCACGCCCGAGGCGTTGGCCAGGCGGAGGTCCTCATGGCGCATCACGCCCACGGCCAGCGCGTTGACCAGCGGGTTGTCCTGGTAGACGGAGTCGAAGACGACTTCGCCGCCGATGTTGGGCAGGCCCAGGGAGTTGCCGTAGCCGCCGATGCCGGAGACCACGCCGGGCAGCACCCGCAAGGTGTCAGGGTGATCGATGTCGCCGAAGCGCAGCGGATCCATCACCGCCACCGGGCGGGCGCCCATGGAGATGATGTCGCGCACGATTCCGCCCACACCGGTGGCAGCGCCCTGGTAGGGCTCCACGAAGCTGGGGTGGTTGTGCGACTCGATCTTGAAGGTGACGGCCCAGCCGTCGCCGAGGTCGGTGACGCCGGCGTTCTCGCCGATGCCGACCATCAGGTCCTTCTTCATCTCCTCGGTGACCTTTTCGCCGAACTGGCGCAGGTGGACCTTGGAGGACTTGTACGAGCAGTGCTCGGACCACATCACCGAGTACATGGCCAGCTCGGCCGCCGTCGGCCGCCGCCCCAGGATCTCGACGATCCGGTCATACTCGTCGGACTTCAGGCCGAGCTCGGCCCAGGGCAGGTCGGTGTCGGGGGTGGTGGAGGCGTGCTCCACGGTGTCGATGTTGAATTCTTTGTCTGTCACAGTCGGCTCGCTCACTGGGCACCTCCGGCAAGAGATGCGATCACGGAGGTGAAGATGGTCAGTCCGTCGGTGCCGCTGCGCATCCCGGTGGCGTCATCGGGACCGTAGCCGGCTTCCACGGCGTGCTCGGGGTGCGGCATCAGGCCCACCACGTTGTGAGTCTCGTTGGTCACGCCGGCGATGCGGTTGCGTGAACCGTTGGGGTTCTCGCCCACGTAGCGGAAGACCACGCGGCCCTCGGCCTCGAGCGCCTCCAGGGTGGCCGGGTCGGCGAGGTACTGGCCGTCCTGGTTCTTCAGCGGGATCGCGATGAGCTCCTCGGGGGTGAACTGTGAGGTCCACGGGGTGGAGGTGTTCTCCACACGCAGCACCTGGTCACGGCAGAGGAACTTCAGGTGATCGTTCTTCACCATCGAACCCGGCAGCAGGTGGGATTCGGTGAGCATCTGGAATCCGTTGCAGATGCCCAGCACCGGGAGTCGGGAGCCTGAGCTGGCGGTGGCTGCCTCGATGATCTTGTTCATCATCGGGGCGAAGCGGGCGATGGCGCCGGCGCGCAGGTAGTCCCCGTAGGAGAAGCCGCCGGGGAGCACGATGGCGTCCACATTCTGCAGCGACTCATCGGCGTGCCAGAGCGGGACGGCGGTGCCGCCGCCGAGGCGGACGGCGCGCGCGGCGTCGCGGTCATCGAGGGTGCCGGGGAAGGTGACGACGCCGATGCGCGCCCCGCTCAGCGGGTTCGCGGCGGGGGCCGCATGGAAGTCCCCGATCAGAGGAGTCTCCGTGCTCATGCAGCGCCCTCATCATCGACGCGCACGCTGATGACGTCTTCGATCACGGGGTTCGAGAGCATCTCTGCCGCGGCGGTTCGGGCGCTCTCCAAGACCTGCTCGGTGACAACACCCTCGAAGGTGAGCTCGAAGCGCTTGCCCTGGCGTACGCCGGAGAAGTCGGTGAATCCCAGGTGCGGCAGCGCGGAGGCGATGGCCTTGCCCTGGGGATCGAGAATCTCTGGCTTGGGCATGACCTCGACGATGATGCGCGGCATAGGGTCTCCTGTGCGATGGTGCGAGTGGATGAGCCCGCGGGACCGCTACGAGGTGCCGTCTCACGCACCGCGCGGGTCCAGATCAGCACGGCTGGGGACGACGGCGGCACGCTCCGCGAGCTTGCCGGATCAGTCTACCGGGTGCCCGCGCCAGGGATGACGGGTGAGCCTGATGAGATGCTGGAGCGATGACCGAGAACGCATCCGCCCAGCCCGGCGCCGAGCAGCCGGACACCGACCAGCCCGGCGCCGGCCCGTCGGACACCGAGCAGCGGCATGGCGACCCGCGCTGTCCCTGCGGATCCGGCGACGCCTACACCGCCTGCTGCGAGCGCTTCCACCTGGGCGCACCGGCTCCGACGGCGGAAGCATTGATGCGGTCCCGCTTCAGCGCGAACGCGCTGCTTCACCGCGATCCAGGACGCTTCGGCGGCTATCTGCACCGCACCTGGGCCGCCGAGACCCGGCCCGCGCTGAGCGACCTCACCGCGCCAGGCCCGGACTGGACCCGGTTGAGCATCCTGGGCACGACGGCGGGCGGCCCGTTCCACGACACCGGGACGGTGGAGTTCGTGGCCACCTACCTGGACCACGATCATCAGGGCGCCGGGGGGAGGCTGCGCGAGCTGAGCCGGTTCCGCCGCGAGTCCGGCCAGTGGCTCTACGTCGACGGTGACGTGAGCTGAACCCCTGACGTGCATCCGCGGGAGCGTCTACAGTGGGCGAACGTCAAGAGATCCAGCGGGCAGAGGACCGTGGCATGGCAGCGACACGAGTGGCAGTGCTGGGAGCCTCAGGGCTGGCCGGATCGCTGGTGATGCGGCGTCTGCCGAGCCGTGGGGTGGAGACCGTGGGCGTCAGCCGGCATCTCGGTGTAGACATCGGCGATCTTGCAGCGCTGCGGCGCGCGCTGGTGGGGGCTGAGGTCGTCGTGGACTGTCTGAATCACCAGAGCTTCACGGCGCGGGCCGCGGCAGGGTTCTTCGAGCCCGCTGCGCGGAACGTGGTGGCCGCCCTGGAGGGGACGCGGGCCCGCGTCGTCTGCCTCTCGATCGTCAATGCGGGCGACCGTCGCGTCAACCGCTGGCTCGGGCACTACCGCGGCAAGGCAGCCCAGGAGAGGGTCTACCGCGGAAGCGGGCTTCCGCTGAGCATCGTGGGCACGACCCAGTGGTTCGAACTGGCCGAACAGCTCCTGAGACAGACGCGGCTGGCGGGCACGGCGTTCGTCCCCGGCCTGCTCTCGCGTCCGATCGCGGTCGCAGAGGCCGCGGAACAGCTGGTGGAGCAGGCCCTGACCCAGCAGCCTGCCGAGGTCACCGAGGTCTGCGGTCCAGAGCAGGTCGACATGGCGGAGCTGGCCAGGGCGATCAACGAGCAGGATCATGTGGCCCGCCGGGTGGTGCGGATCCCGCTGGGAGGGACCGCGCTGGGCAGCGGGGCGCTGATCCCGCCCTCACCCACGGTCATCACCACCACGACGGCCGAGCAGTGGCTCTCGCAGAGGTGAGCCGTCCTGCCGCCGGGGGCTCAGCGGTGGGGAGCCAGTCACCCGGCGGGTGGAACAAAACCGCAGCCGCTCACGTTATGCCAGGCGAAATCTTACAGTTTTTGAAGAATCGGTCCACCGCTGGCCGAGGGACGGGATCACCATGACGCAGACGCCACTGACCATCGGAGTGCTCGGTGCTGGCCGGGTCGGCACCGCCGTCGCCCGTCAGGCCGTGCGGGCCGGTCATGCCGTGAAGATCGCGACCGCCAAGCCCGCTGCAGACATCGCGCTGCTCACCGAGGTGATCGTCCCCGGCGCCGCCGCCGTGGACCGCGAGCAGCTGAGCGGCGCCGACATCATCGTGCTGGCCGTGCCGCTGCACAAGTACCGCAGCATCGACACCTCGGTGCTGCGAGACCAGGTGGTGATCGACACCATGAACTACTGGGCGCCGGTGGACGGCTTCATGGACGAGTTCGAGAACGGCACCAGCACCAGCGAGGTCGTCGCGGAGTTCCTCGGCGGTGCGCGGATCGTCAAGACGCTGAACCACATCGGCTACGGCGATCTGGAGATCGATTCCTACCCGGCCGGGGACCCGCAGCGCCGGGCGCTCGCCGTCGCCGCCGATGACACCGCAGCCAAGGCCCTGGTCCAGGACTTCGTGGACTCCCTCGGCTACGACGCCGTGGACGCGGGACCGCTCGCGGCCGGCAGGGCCTTCGAGAACGGCACCGAGATCTTCAACGGCCGCCACGACGCCGCGCGGATGCAGGAGCTGCTCAGCGAATGCAGCCGGGTGCTCGCCAACGCCTGAGGCAGGCTGCTCAGCGGTCTGATCAGGCGTTATTGCATCCGCCTGATCAGACCGGAATAGGTCAGACCGGATCCACAGGGTCAGCCAGGCGGCTCAATCTCCTCCAGCACCGCGAGCAGCTTCCCACGCAGCACCTGGGACTCCTCCGCGAAGCCCTTCTGCGCCCGGGCGTAGGCCGATCGCCCCGCGGGAGTCTCGATCGGCACCGGCTCGTAGCCCCAGTCGCTCAAGTCGTAGGGGGAGGCGCGCATATCCAGCCGGCGGATCCGTGAGGCCAGATCGAAGCACTCGAGGAGCAGGTCGCTGCTGACCGCGGGAATGAGCTTATAGGCCCATTTATAGAGGTCCATATTGGCGTGCAGGCAGCCCGGCTGCTCCATCCGGGTCTGCGATTCCCGGGTCGGCTCGAGCGCATTGAGCGGCCGCGCCGAGGGCGTGTAGAAGCGGTAGGCGTCGAAATGGGTGCACCGGATGTTCGCGGCCTCCACCACCTCGTCGGTGCCGGCGGCGCCGAGCCGCAGCGGGACCTGGTCGTGGCGCTGGCCATGTTCCACCGACTTGTACACCATGGCCCACTCGTGCAGCCCGAAGCATCCCAGCTGGGCCGGCGCGGCCGCCGTCGTGCTCAACAGGCGCCGCGCGAAACCGATCATGGAGGCCCGATCTGTGCGGAAGCCCTCGACGTCGAGGGTCACCCCGGCGGGAGTGCTGCGGTAGTGCTTCCATTCGGTCCGCTCAGTCTCCGGCGAGTCCTCGAGCGCGAATCCCGCACCCGGGTGCCAGCGGGAGAGCTTGCCGGGGGAGTGGGAGTAGTAGGTGAAGAGGAAGTCCTCCACCGGGTGCTTGGTGCCGGCATGACGGCGTGCCAGGAAGTCCTCGGTGAGGCGGTTGACCACGGCCTGGTGGGCGGCAGCTCGCTGGCGGTGCTCCTGTTCAGGAATCACGGTCAGACCGTGTGTTGCCCCGAGCGGAGCTGGTGTTTCGGTTACCATCGGGTATATCACTCGTACCAAGTGCGCAGGCGGCAGGGAACCCGTAAAGGGTACACCTGCCGCCTGTGTGCTGGTGGCGCCGATATCGGGGGGAAGCCCCGCTCAGCCCAGCTCTCGGCGCATGATCCAGCGCGGCCGGTGTCCGCTGTGTGCGGTGGTGGGCCCGGCGACCTCGAACCCGTGGGCCTGGAAGAGCTCCGTGGTGCCGACATAGCCGCTGATCACATCGACCCGCGTGCCCTCTTCGAGCTCCATCGGATACCCCTCGAGAACTGCAGCCCCGTGAGCGGCGGCGTGCCCCACGGCGCCGTCGAGGAGATCATGCATCAGCCCGCGCCGTCGGAATCCGGCGCGGACCACGAAGCAGACCACCGACCAGGGGTCTCGGTCGTCGAGGAACGGGATCGTCCGCGAGTTCATCAGCCGCCGGTAGGTGCTGCGCGGCGCCACCGAGCACCATCCGGCCGGGGTGTCATCCACGAACGCGATGACTCCCGGGCCGGGCTCGGTGCGGCAGAGCTCCTCCATGAAGGCCGGCCGGTCCGGACCCGAGATCCGGGAGTCCCGGTAGGACATGCACCAGCACCCCAGACCGCCGGGTTTCCTCACCCCGACGACCTCACCGAAGTCATCGAAGCGCCCGACGGCGGGGCGCACCACGGTGCCCATGGTCGGGTTCAGCGGCCGGTGCCGGCGTAGACCGTCGCCTCTTCGTCGGAGTCCAGGCCGAAGGCGGTGTGGATCGCCGCCACCGCACGGTCCAGCAGCTCGACGTCGGTGATCACCGAGACGCGGATCTCGGAGGTGGAGATCAGGCCGATGTTGATCCCGGCGTCGCGCAGGGCGGTGAAGAACCGGGCCGAGACGCCGGGGTGGTTGCGCATCCCGCCGCCGATCAGCGAGACCTTGCCGACCTGGGGCACGAAGTCCAGGGACTCGAAGCCGATGATGGCCTTGTGCGCGTTGAGCATCTCCTGGGCGCGCTCGCCGTCCTCACCGGGGAGGGTGAAGGAGATGTTGGTGGTCTTGGTCGCCATGGAGACGTCCTGGACGATCATGTCGATGTTGATCGCACCCTCGGCGATGAGGTTGAAGATCTCCGCCGCCTTGCCCGGGACGTCCGGGACGCCGGTGATGGTGAGTTTTCCTTCGGATGCGTCGTGAGAGACGCCGGAGATGATCGGCTGTTCCAAGGGTTCGCCTTCCTGAATCTTGACGGTGTCTTTGGGGTCGGGGATGACCCAGGTGCCTTCGAGCTGGCTGAACGAGGAGCGGACGTGGAGCTTCACGCCGAACCGGCGGGCGTACTCCACCGAGCGCAGATGCAGCACCTTGGTGCCGGCGGCCGCCATCTCCAGCATCTCGTCGCTGGAGATCTCATCGATCTTCCGGGCGGTCTTGACCACGCGCGGATCTGCGGTGAAGACCCCGTCGACGTCGGTGTAGATCTCGCAGGCGTCGGCCTTCAGCGCGGCCGCCAGGGCGACGGCGGTGGTGTCGGAGCCGCCGCGTCCCATCGTGGTGATGTCTCGGGACTCCCGGCTCATGCCCTGGAACCCTGCGACGATGCCGACGTGGCCGGCGTCGAGGGATTCCTGCACGCGCAGCGGGGAGACCTCGATGATGCGGGCCTTGCCGTGGATGGCGTCGGTGATCATGCCGGCCTGGGAGCCGGTGAAGGACTGGGCGGACTCGCCCAGCTCGTGGATCGCCATCGCCAGCAGCGCCATGGACATGCGCTCACCGGAGGAGAGCAGGATGTCCATCTCGCGGGACGGCGGTGACGAGGTGAGCTGGCCTGCGAGGTCGAGCAGGTCATCGGTGGTGTCACCCATCGCGGACACGACCACCACGACCTGGTGCCCGGCGCGCTTGGTCTCGACGATCCGCTTCGCCACTCGTTTGATGCTTTCGGCGTCTGCAACGGATGATCCGCCGTACTTCTGAACGATCAGGCTCATGACAGGTTGTCTCACTCCTGGGGATGTTTGGGAAGGTAGGTCAATTCTAAATCTGATCAGGCGTCGCCGAGCACAGCGCTGAGGAACTGCTGGGTGCGCTGGTGGCTGGGGTCCGAGAAGATCTTCTCCGGCGCCCCCTCTTCGATGACGCGGCCGCCGTCGAACATCATCACCTTATGGGAGACGTCGCGGGCGAAGCTCATCTCATGCGTCACGATCAGCATGGTCACATTGGTGGTGTCCGCGACGTTGCGCAGGATGTTGAGCACGTCTCCGACGACCTCGGGGTCCAGTGCGGAGGTGACCTCGTCGAGCAGCAGGATCTCCGGGTCCATGGCCAGCGCCCGGGCGATGGCGACGCGCTGCTGCTGTCCACCCGAGAGGCTCAGCGGGTGCTGATCGGCCTTGTCGGGCAGGCCGACCTGTTCCAGCAGCGAATGTGCCTTCGCGGTGGCCTCGGCCTTGGACTGGCCCAGCACGTAGATGGGCGCCTCGATGATGTTCTCCAGCACGGTCATGTTGGGGAACAGGTTGAACTGCTGGAACACCATCCCGATCCGGGTGCGCAGCTTCTTCTGCTCCTTGGAGGAGACGGCGACGCGCTTGCCGTCCTTCTCCCGGTGGGTCAGCGGCTCGCCGTCGACGAAGATGTACCCGCCCGTGAGCTCCTCGAGTGTCATCACCAGGCGCAGGATGGTGGTCTTTCCCGAACCGGAGGGACCGATCAGGGTCACCCGTTCTCCGCGCCGGACCGAGAAGTTCAGGTCTTTGAGCACGATGTTGTCCCCGAAGCTCTTCTGAACATCGACGAACTCGATGACCGGGACCTCGGGGTCAGTTGGCGTAGGCAAGTCGCTTCTCCAGACGGTTGATCAGCAGTGCAGTGGGGTAGCTGGCGGCGAGGAAGATCAGGCCGGCGATGGTGATCGCCTCGGTGTAGCGGAAGGTCTGGGCGCCGATGGTCTGCGCGACCCGGACCATCTCGGCCACCGAGATCACGAAGAGGAACGGAGTGTCCTTGAACATCGAGATCGCGTAGTTGCCCAGCGAGGGGATGGTGGAGCGCAGCGCCTGCGGGATGACCACGCGGCGCCATGTCCGCCCGGCGCTCATCGAGAGCGCCTTGGTGGCCTCCCACTGACCCTTCGGCACCGAATCGATGCCGGCCCGGTAGACCTCCGACATGTAGGTCGCGTAGTGGATGCCGAACACGATGAAGCCTATGGTCAGCGGATCCATCCAGGTGAAGCCGTAGTAGAGGACCAGCAGCTGGACCACCAGCGGGGTCATCCGGATGAAGTTGGCCGCCCAGCGCAGGACGAAGGCGAGCGGGCGGGGGAGCACGCGCAGCAGGATGGCGATGACCAGGCCCAGAAGCGCCGCGATCACCGTGCCCACCACGGTCACCAGGAGGGTGACCTCGATGAATGCGCGCAGGATCGCCGGAAAGATCTCGATGGCGAAGTCCCAGTTCCAGACGTTGCCGGTGGCCCCTGTGGCGGGGGCCGGGTCTGCGGTGAATGGCATGACGGGGATCATGAGGCACCTCCCGGCTGGATGCCGGAGGTGGGCACCTTGGGTGCGGGGGAGAGGATCTCCCGCATGCTGAGCCCCTGGCCGAGTCGATGCTTGGCGCGAATCTCAAGCAGCCGCATCCCCTGGGTGAGCGCCAGTGCGAAGGCGAAGTATCCGATGAGACCGACGAAGGCGTAGGAGAACCAGGCGCTGGTCACGCGGCGCAGCTGATCCAGCTCGAAGTTGAAGTCATTGAGGCCGACGATGTAGACGATGGCCGAACCTTTCAGCAGGTGCACCAGCAGGTTGGCCAGTGAAGGGATCATCAGCGCCCAGGCCTGCGGGAAGATGACCCGGCGGATCTTATGGGTCCAGGACATGGAGAGCGCCACGGTGGCCTCCCACTGCCCGCTCGCCACGGAGGTCATCGAGGCGCGGACCGCTTCGGCGCCGTAGGCGCCGTAGTTCACGCCGAGCGCGATCACACCGACGGTGAAGGGGCTCTCCAGGGTCAGCCCGAAGAGGGGCAGCACGTAGTACACCCAGAACAGCTGCACCAGCAGCGAGGTGCCGCGGAAGAACTCGATGATGATGCGGGCGGGGGTGCGCAGCCACCATTTGGGGCTGCCGCCCATCAGGCCGAGGATCACGGCGATGACGAAGGCAAGGGCTGCACCGAGAAGGGTGAGCTGCACGGTGAGCAGGAATCCATCCCAGAGTCGGGGCCCGAAGTTCTGCAGCGACTCGAAGTTCTGCTGCTGTTGTTCTAACCAGTCCACGGTAGGAGGTGGTTCCTCTCTGCTGGAGGTCGTGTCACCGAAATGGTGTCACCGAAGCGGTGGTGGGGCCGGTTGGAGGGGCGACCACCGTGGGGTGTATGAGACTCTCAGCTCAGTCTTCGATGTCCTGGAGTGCTTCCAGGTCGCCTTCGCAGAGTGCCTCGGCGGTCAGGTCGGCGGGCGGGATCTCTGCCTCGGTGAAGCCGTATTCGCCGATGATCTCCAGCAGCTCGCCGCTCTCCTTGAGCTCTGCGAGGTGCTCGTTGTATTCCTCGAGAAGCTCCGAGCCCTGTGGGAAGACGGTGGAGCCGGCGCCGTACTGCATGACGCCGTCCATGTCGTGGACGAAGCCCTCGGTGACCTCGACGCCGTCCATCTCACCGGCCATCTCGCTCAGCGAGATCGCGGTCAGGGCGAACACGTCCGCGCGACCACCGGTGACCATGTCCACGCCGTCGTCCGCGGTGCCCACGCCTTCAGCGTTGATGCCCAGGGCGTCGACGTAGCCGGCTTCGACGCCGGAGGACAGGGTGGCCAGCGTGATGTCCTCGCCGGATTCAATCGCCTCGGCGACGTCGTTGAGATCTTCCACGCCGTAGGGGTTGCCCTCTTCCACCAGCAGTGCGGTGGTGTACATGATCTCGGGCTCGGCGAAGGCAGCCTCTTCACAACGCTCGGGAAGAATGGACATGCCCGCGGAGACGGCCTCGTAGCGATCCGCGTTGAGGCCCGGTATGAGGCTGTCCCAGTCGGTGACCTCGGCCTCGATCGTGTAGCCCATCTCGCCGAAGATCTCCTCGGCCAGGGCGATCGTCGCGCCTTCGGGCTCCGCGTCGTCATTGAGATACGAATAGGGCTCTTCGCCGGCGATGGCGACGGTGATGACGTCCTCGCCGCCGCCTTCGGCTTCGCCGTTCTCGGCCTCATCATCGCCGCCCCCACAGGCGGTCAGAACCAGCAGTGCGGCGGCGCTCACGGCGCCTGCGCGGACTGCCATGGAAGTCTTGTTCCTCATCAGTGCTTACCTCATCCTCTGGTGTGCGTCTGGTGCGAGTCAGTCCGGCACCATGCTGCAAAACAGCACAGAACCGCCCTGTCCCAATACGCTAGACCGGTAAAGAGGATTTGGAAACTGATTTCTTGCCAGACGACAACGCTCGGCGGCTTCCAGCGGACCGTGGAATGGTCGGAAGAATCCCTCACGGTGATCCGCTGATGACCCGCGCTTCCCAGACGTGACTAGGACAACAGGGCAGACGAAAACGAACGGAAATACGACGGCGAAGAAACCTGGGTATTACCTGATCACGCTTGCATAACTATCTGGATACGGGGTGTCGGACCCAGGTCAGGACATCACGGTGCGGCCTTCGAAGGCCCGCCCGAGGGTGACGTCATCGGCGTATTCCAGGTCTCCGCCCACCGGAAGCCCCGAGGCCAGACGGGTGAGCTTGATGCCGATGGAGCCGAGCATCCGGTAGAGATACGTGGCGGTCGCCTCGCCTTCGAGGTTCGGGTCGGTGGCCACGATGACCTCGGTGATGGTGTCGTCGGAGAGCCTGCTGAGCAGCTCGCGGATGTGCAGCTGGTCGGGGCCGATCCCGGCGATCGGATTGATGGAGCCGCCCAGCACGTGATACTTCCCGCGGAAGGACCGGGTGCGTTCGATCGCCATGACGTCCTTGGACTCTTCGACCACGCAGAGCAGGCTGGGATCGCGTCGGCTGTCCTGGCAGATCCGGCAGGTGGTCTCCTCGGAGACGTTGAAGCAGATCGCGCAGAACTTGACCTTCTCCTTGACCGTGGTGATCGCATCGGCCAGGCGCTTCATGTCCTCGCCGTCGGCCTCGAGGATGTGGAAGGCCACGCGCTGCGCCGACTTCGGACCGATGCCGGGAAGTCGCCCGAGTTCGTCGATCAGATCTTGGACTGCGCCTTCATACACGGTGTGGACGAGCCTTCCTTCAGGGGTGGAGATTCAGTCTAACCGGGCTCACTCGTTGAGTCGGCGTTCCTCCAGCAGGGTGGCTCCCAGGTGCTTCTCGAAGGCCTTGCGTCCGAAGACGCCGGAGTGCTCCAGCGGGACATCATCCTCACTGGCCACATCCTCCGGCTCAGCCTGAGCCCACGACGGCGGCGCGCTCTGGTCGTAGTCGCTCGGCGGGCCTGAGTCCCAGGCCGGGTCCGGGGGTGGAGCCGGCTGTGAGGGGTGGTCAGCAGGGGGTTCGGACGGCGGAGCCGACGGTGATCCGCCCCCGCCGCGCTGGGCCAGCCGACGGCGGATCTCCGCCGCACGACTGGGCGCACCCCCGCCGGGCGGGCCGGCGGCGCTCCCTGCGGCGGTGTGCTGCGCTGGCGCGCTGTCCTGTGCTGCTGCGCTGTCCTGCGGGTCGGCGCGCGAAGAGACTGTGCCAGGGGAGGCGTCCCCCGCTGCGAGCACGTCCGCCGGGGCGCTCCAGCGTGGGCCGGTTCCGGCGCGGCGGGCGAAGGCCGGGACCGGTGTCTTCTCGGCGAGGGGCCGATAGGCGTCTCCGGCGTCGGGCTTCAGCGCCGACGCGTCGCTGCTCAGGTGCGCAGCCGCTTCGGGGGAGACCGCGGAAGACGCAGCTGCGCGGGAGTCGGCCGCGGCCGATTCCTCGGGGTCGTTGGAATCGGGGTCGGTCGGGTCAAGATCGGCCGCATCGGGGTCGCTGGACCCGGCGGCTGTGGCGAGATCGGCGGAGGCGTTGGATTCGGCGGGGTGCTCAGAGGGCTGGTCTGCCGGCTGTTCCGGCGGGGCCTCGGCGAACCCGGGGTCGTAGGGCTCGGGCGGCTCCTCCTGGACCCAGGCAGGGGTGTCATCCCCAGGCTGGGCCTCTTGTGGAGCGGCCGCCGGGCTCAGCCGGCGGTCAGCTTTTGGGCCCCCACCACCGCCTGCCGAGGATGTGCCTCCGGTGACGAGCTTGAAGCGGACCTTCATGCCCAGCACGTCTTCGATCGCGGCGTTCATCGCCTGCTCGCCGTTGCGGTTGGCGAACGTGGTCCGTGCGCCCTCATTGGCGAAATCGAGGCTCAGGGCCTGCCCGTCGAAGCCGCCGACGCTCACATTGCCCTTGACCAGCATCCACAGCATGCGCGACTGGGACTTCAGCGAATCCACGATGTCGGGCCACGCCCGGCGCATCATCTCGTCCGTGGACCCTCCCGCAGCTGATGCGGGCGGCGACGCCGCAGCAGGTTCGCCAGCACCCGAGGGGGTCGGTGTCGCGGCCGGCGAGGCCGCAGGCTGGCGATCATGCGGCTGAGATGCTTCTGGCCGAGGCCCTTCCGGCTGAGGCGTGTCCGACTGACGCGTGTCTCCGGCAGGCGGGCCCGCCTGCCGCCCGGGGGGTGCGGCTGCGGGGCGAGGATCGGAGGCCGCTGCGCTCTGCGCGGGGGCGGCCCACTTCGGATCGGCCAGGGCCTGCGGCTCAGCACGATCTTTCGACCCTGAGCCGGCTTCCGGCGCTGAGCTTGCGTCCGGCGTCGAGCTGGCTGCGGTCGAGCTGGCGCTGCCGCTCTGACGCGGGGCGTCGCCGGCGTCGTCGCCGGCTGTGTCCGCCTCGGCGTCGGGCGTCACGCCGGCTCCGGCGGCGAAGTCGAGCCGACGTTCGACGCGTTCGAGCCGTGCGGCCACCGAGGCGTGGCCCTGCTCGGCATGGGGCAGCAGCAGTCGAGCCATCAGCAGTTCGAGGTGCAGCCGCGGGGAGGTGGCGCCGACCATGTCGGTGAGCGCCTGGGCGCTGATGTCGGCCGCCCGGGAGAGTTCTGCGGAGCCGAGCTGGCCGGCCTGGGTCTGCATCGAACGGATCTGGTCCTCGGGGACCCCGCGCAGGATCGCGCCGGGGTTCTCCGGCACCGACTTCACCACGATCAGATCGCGCAGCCGTTCCAGCAGGTCCTCGACGAAGCGTCGGGGGTCCTGTCCGGACTGGACGACTCGATCCACCACCGAGAAGGCGGTGGCACCGTCGAGCGCCGCCACGGACTGCACGACCTCGTCGAGCATGGTGGCGTGGGTGAAGCCCAGCAGCGCCGTCGCCCGGTCATAGTCCAGGGTGCGCTCGGCGGAACCGGCGATCAGCTGGTCCAGCACGGAGAGGGTGTCGCGCACCGAGCCGCCGCCGGCGCGGATCACCAGGGGCAGCACGCCGGGGGCGACGGTGACACCTTCCTGGTCGCAGAGCCGGTGCAGGTACTCCATCAGCGGCTCGGGCGGGACCAGTCGGAACGGGTAGTGGTGGGTGCGCGAGCGGATGGTCCCGATGACCTTGTCCGGCTCGGTGGTCGCGAAGATGAACTTGATGTGCTCCGGGGGCTCTTCGACGATCTTCAGCAGCGCATTGAAGCCCGCGGCGGTGACCATATGGGCCTCATCGATGATGAAGATCTTGTAGCGGTCGCGCACCGGTGCGAAGGTCGCGCGTTCGCGCAGATCACGGGCGTCATCGACGCCGCCATGGCTGGCGGCGTCGATCTCGATGACGTCCAGGGAGCCAGAGCCGCCCGTGGCGAGGTCCAGACAGGAGTCGCAGGTCCCGCAGGGGGTCCCGGTCGGGCCCTGTGCACAGTTCAGGCAGCGGGCCAGGATGCGGGCGGAGGTGGTCTTGCCACAGCCGCGCGGACCGGAGAAGAGGTAGGCGTGGGAGACCGCGTCCTTGCCCAGGGCCGTCATCAATGGTTCGGTGACGTGCTCCTGCCCGATCACCTCGGCGAAGGAGTCGGGACGATAGCGGCGATACAGGGCGGTGCTCACAGTGTGAAACCTTATCTGCTTGCTAGGACATGCGCATGCGGTCGGAGTCCTGATCTGAGCCGAGGTCCGGCACGCCGCCCCCAGCGAGCCCTGCGCGAGCGTCGGGATCGCGCTTCCGAGCGGCGAGGCGGGCGGTCACTCGCTGATTGCCCGGGACGATGTAGAGCCAGCTGGTCCATGGCCGCAGCCACACCACGACCAGGCTCAGCAGCAGCCCGCCCACCGTGCTGATCGCGACATGGAGCACCGGGTCCACGCCGACCTCGCTGAGTCCGCGGTGGATCAGGATGATGATCGGGAAGTGACAGACGTAGACCACGATGGAGTTGCGTCCGACCCATTGGAGAAAGCTGTTGACCTTGCCGGCGGGTATTCGCGGCGCCACCCATAGGATGACCGCGATGCCGATCACGGCGGTGGGGGCCGCATAGAGGCTGCCCGCCCGGAACTCCCGGCTCTCCAGCCCGTGATGGGCCAGCAGGGCCATCACCACGCCGAGCGCCGCGATCAGCAGCCAGGGTGCGGTGGCCCAGCGCTGCAGGATCCGCGCGCAGGCCGCACCGAGGAAGAAGAAGGCCCCGTAATAGAGCGTGCGGGTGACCAGCGAGTTGTCCACCTCGGTGAAATGCCGGGTGACGACCATGACCACGAACACGACGACGGCCAGTCCACTCAGCAGCTGCGGCCGGGACACCAGCGGCTTGAGCAGCATCCCGAAGATGTAGCAGAGCGTCAGCGCCATCAGGAACCAGAGATAGTCACCCGTCAGCCAGTACTGCAGCCTGCCGGGCCCGCCGCGGTAGATCAGCACGCCGAATCCGACCAGCCAGATCATCAGCGGCCAGATGATGCCGGCGAACTTCCCCCAGAGGTAGGCGGCTGAGGATTTTGTCAGCGAGCGCGGCAGCAGGGTTCCAGAGAGGAACATCAGCAGCGGCATCCGGAACGGCTCGAGGTAGAGGTTCAGCTGGATCCACTGATCCACGCCGAGCCCGTTGGCCCGAGGAATGTCGGACCCGTGGAGCACCACCACCAGCAGCACGGCGACGCCGCGCAGCAGATCCATCCACCGCATGCGAGGGGAGGTGTCAGTCAGTGGCTGGGACATGGTCCTGGGAACGGATCTCTCGTGAGGGGCCGGGTGCTGCATCGCCGCACCCTGGCGCGAGGAGACGGTGATTTCACTGTAACGGACGACGTTCGCACTGATCACCCCACTGACCAACCGTTCGGTCATTAATTCTGGTACATTAGCGCTCATGCCAGTGACCTGAGTCACAGGCATAACCCAGGAATCACTCGTGCGTCACCTGACGTGTTCAGCCTTTGGAGCAGATATGAGCCAGACCACCTATCTCAGCAGCGAGGGGCATGACCTGACTCGTGAAGAGAAGAAGGTCCTTGCGGGAACCCTCGTCGGCACCACCATCGAGTGGTACGACTTCTTCATCTATGCGCAGGCCGCTGGCTTCGTGCTGGCGGTGCTGTACTTCGAGCCGCTCGGCGAGGACAACGCCGCGCTGGCGCAGATCGTCGCCTGGGCCTCGGTCGGCATCTCCTTCCTCTTCCGCCCGCTCGGCGCGATCCTTGCCGGCATGGTCGGTGATAGGTACGGCCGCAAGGTGGTCCTGGTCATCACGTTGATGGGCATGGGCGGAGCCACCGTGCTCATCGGTCTGCTGCCCACCTATGCGAGCTGGGGCATCTTGGCGCCGGTCCTGCTCATCGTGCTTCGCGTGCTGCAGGGCCTCTCGGCCGGCGGCGAATGGGGCGGCGCGGCACTGCTCGCCGTCGAACACGCCCCCCGGCACAAGCGCGGACTCTTCGGCGCATACCCGCAGATCGGCGTCCCGCTGGGCATGCTGCTGGCCACCGGATTCATGTTCGCGCTCAACGCCATGACCACCGAGGAGCAGTTCCTCGAGTGGGGCTGGCGCGTGCCGTTCCTCTTCTCCTTCGTGCTGATCATCGTGGGCTTCCTCATCCGGCTGAAGGTCGACGAGTCCCCGGTCTTCCTGGAGATGAAGGAGCGCAAGAAGGAATCTTCGGCCCCGCTCAAGGAGCTGGTGACCACGCACAAGAAGTACACCTTCCTTGCCGCGCTGATCTTCGCCGCGAACAACGCCGCGGGCTATCTGGTGATCGCCTTCTTCGCCGCGTACGGCGTGAACACGCTGGGCATGGATCGCAACGACACTCTGATCGCCTCGCTGATCGGCGGCGTCGGCTGGTTCATCTTCACGCTCTTCGGCGGTTGGATCTCCGACCGCATCGGACGCGTCAAGACCTTCCAGATCGGCTACGGCATCATCATCGTCTGGGCGATCCCGATGTGGTTCCTGCTCGACACCGCATCGCTGCCGCTCTTCGCCCTGGCGATCTTCATCCTGACCATCGGTCTCGGCCCGTCCTACGGTCCGCAGTCGGCGCTCTACGCCGAGATGTTCCCGGTCAACATCCGCTTCTCCGGGGTGTCGATCGGCTACGCCCTGGGCTCGATCATCGGCGGCGCCTTCGCGGCCACCATCGCGCAGACGATCCTGAACACCACCGGACAGTCCTGGCTGATCGGCCTCTACATCGCGATCCTGGCGATCATCTCCTTCATCGCCGTCTCGATGGTTCCGAAGAAGCTCCAGGGGATCAATCTCAACGACGACAGCGAGCGCGAGGAATTCTCGGTCATGCCGGGATCGCGCTGACCTGCTGACTTATCAACCTGGAGCGGATAATCTCTGTTCCACACCGCGGAGACGCGGTGATCACTCGCAGCACCAGCAGCACCAGCAGCACCTGAATCACGCACAGCATCACACCGGTGAACCCCACCGGTGAATGACGCACCAAGATGAGGAGCAACTATGCGATCACGCAGCACAACCATGAGGCTCTCCGCGGCGGTTGCCGCCACGGCACTGATGCTCACCGCCTGCGGCGGGGACACCGAGGGCGAAGACACCGAGGGCGAGGCCGGCGAAGAAGCCGGCAGCTACTCGATCGGCATCACCCAGATCGTCGCCCACCCGTCCCTCGACGAGGCGCGCGACGGCTTCAAGGCGGCCTTCGAGGACGCCGGCGCCGAGGTGGAATGGGATGAGCAGAACGCCCAGGGCGAGCAGGCCACCGCCAGCAACATCGCCGGCACCTTCGCCACTTCGGACATGGACCTGATCCATGCGATCGCCACCCCGACCTCTCAGGCCGCGGCCCAGGCGATCACCGACAAGCCGATCGTGTTCTCCGCGGTCACCGACCCCGAAGAAGCCGGCCTGGTGGATTCCTGGGAAGAGCCCGGCGGCAACATCACCGGCGCCTCAGACCTGAACCCGGTGATGGAGCAGTTCGAGCTGCTCCAGGAGATCGCACCCGACGTCGAGACCGTGGGGATCGTCTACTCCTCCGGCGAGACGAACTCCGCCGTGCAGGTGGAGCTCGCCCAGGAGGCCGCCGACGAGCTCGGCCTGGAGATCCAGGAGGCGACCGTCTCGAACTCCTCCGAGGTCCAGCAGGGTGTGGAGTCGCTCAACGTCGACGCGATCTGGGTCCCGACCGACAACGCTGTCGTCTCGGCGCTGGAGTCCGTGCTGCAGTACGGACAGCAGAACAGCATCCCGGTGATCGCCTCCGAGGGTGACTCGGTCATCCGCGGCTCGGTGGCCACCTACGGCATCAACTACGCCGCCCTCGGCCGCCAGGCCGGCGAGATGGCGCTGCGGATCCTCGAAGACGGTGAGGACCCGGCAACCATGGCGGTGGAGACTCAGGAGACTCTGGAGCTCATCGTCAACCCTGAGGCAGCCGAGGCCATGGGCGTCGAGCTGGACCAGGAGCTGCTTGACCGCGCCGACGTCGTCGTCGGCGAGGACGTCGAAGCCGAGGACCCCGCTGAGGCCGACGAGGCCGAGGGTGACGAGGACGCAGAAGACGAGGACACAGAAGAGGAAGAGGACGAGTAGACCCGCACGGGTGACTCGACTCGACCCCCTACGGCCGCCTCAGGCGGCTATGACTGACAGATGACCACCAGGCCGGGCGCCGGAACAGCCGCACCAGGCTGCACCGGCGCCCGTCGCCTGAGTGGACGTGGACCCGCCGACGGCCGTTGATCCGGCTGCGACGACAAATGAGGACACATGATCACAGCATTCGAGCTCGGGCTGATCTACGCGATCATGGCCCTGGGCGTGTACCTGACCTTCAGGATTCTTAACTTCCCCGACCTGACCGTCGACGGGTCCTTCACCTCCGGTGCGGCGACGGCGGCGATCCTGATCACCAACGAGGTGGACCCGTTCCTGGCCACCGCCGCGGCCTTCGTGGTCGGCAGCCTCGCCGGGATGATCACCGGCCTGCTGCACACCAAGGGCAACATCAACGGGCTGCTGGCAGGCATCCTCACGATGATCGGGCTGTACTCGATCAACCTGCGCATCATGGACGGGGCGAACGTGCCCCTGCTGGGCCAGGACACCGTCATCTCCATGATGCGCGGATTCACCGGCGTGGGCTGGACCTCGGTGGCCGTGCTCGCCGCCGTCGCGCTGATCTTCAAGCTGATCATGGACTGGTACCTGCAGACGGACAACGGGCTGGCCCTGCGCGCCACCGGTGACAACGAGCAGATGATCAGCTCCTTCGCGGTCAGCACCGACCGGCAGAAGATCATCGGACTCATGCTCTCCAACGGGCTGGTCGGCATCGCCGGCGCCGTCGTCGCCCAGCACCAGGGATTCGCCGACATCGGCATGGGCATCGGTCTGATCCTGGTCGGACTGGCCTCGGTGATCGTCGGCCAGGCCATCTTCGGCAGCCGCAGCGTCATCCAGGCCACCCTCGCCGTGATCCTCGGCGCCGTGGTCTACCGCCTGGCGATCCAGCTCGCGCTCAACGTCGGACTCAACCCCAACGACATGAAGCTGATGTCCGCGGTGCTCGTCGTCGCGGCCCTGCTGCTGCCCCAGTGGAAGGGCTTCTCGAAGCTGAGCCTGCGCCGCAAGGGCCCCTCGCCGCTGGCCGACGCCGCCGCCCCGCTGACCACCTCAGATGCGCACCTGTCCAAGACTTCGGCAGAGAAGGGAGCCTGACATGTTGAACATCGCCTCAGTCTCCAAGACGTTCTTCCCCAACACCGTCAACGAGCGCCGCGCGCTGGTGGACGTGAACCTGGAGCTCAAGGAGGGTGACTTCGTCACCGTCATCGGCTCCAACGGCGCGGGCAAGTCCACCCTGCTCAACACCGTGGCCGGACGCATCCACCAGGACACCGGCGTGGTCTCCCTCGACGGCACCGACGTCAGCAGGCTCAAGGAGCACCAGCGGGCCGCGCAGGTCGGCCGGGTCTTCCAGGACCCGATGGCAGGCACCGCCCCTAACCTCAGCATCGAGGAGAACCTCTCCCTGGCGGACCGCCGCGGGCGTCCGCGCGGGCTCTCCCGCGGGGTGACCAAGTCGAAGCGCGATCGCTTCGCCGAGGCGCTGAAGCAGCTCGAGCTGGGCCTGGAAGGACGGCTGAAGACCAAGGTCGGGCTGCTCTCCGGCGGACAGCGCCAGGCGCTGAGCCTGCTCATGGCCACGTACTCCGACCCTCGCGTGCTGCTGCTCGATGAGCACACCGCGGCCCTGGACCCGCAGCGCGCGGAGCTCGTCACCCGGCTGACCAGGAGTGTGGTGGAGGACAAAGGTCTGACCACGCTGATGGTCACGCACAACATGGTGCAGGCGCTCGAGGTCGGCAACCGGCTGATCATGATGCACGAAGGCCGGATCATCCTCGACGTCGGCGCCGAGCAGAAGGCCCAGATGACCCCGCAGGACCTGCTCGCCGAGTTCGGCAAGCTCAAGGGTGCTGTGGTCGACGACAAGACGCTGCTGCAGTAGGGCGGCGCGCACACCGGATCGACCAGGCGCACACTGGGTCGACCAGGGACTGACACTGGGCTGAGGCCGGGCAGATGATGCTCAGCCTCAGCCCGGTGCTCGTTCCGGGCCCCTTCTTGGGATCAGCCGGCGCTCACTCGGCCCAGGGCGAGCTGCGGATGACCTCGACGAAGTCCCCGCGCTCGAAGCCGGGCATGAAATGGGCGAGCACATCGGCCTTCACGTTGCCGAAGGTGGTCTCCGGGCGGTCCTTGAGCCCCTCGGTGAACGCCGCGAGGATCTGATTCTTGAAGTCCGGCCGGGGATGGGCCTCGACGACGGCGGCCCGCTGCTCATCGGTGATCGCGTCATAGCCCAGGCCCAGCACGTCGAGCTCGACCCCACGGGTCACCAGCGCGACCTCCGGATCCATGTGAAGCGGGATCTCCGGGGTGGTGTGCAGCGCGATGCCGTTCCACACCTTCTGCGCGTCCTCCGCGGCGATGCCATGGCTGAGCAGGAAGCGGCGGGCCTCATCGGCGGCGTCGATCTCGAATCGCTGGTCGGTCCGCCGGTAGGTCTCGGTGAGCCCCAGATCGTGGAACATCGCGCCGATGTAGAGCAGCTCCGGGTCTGCGCTGGTGCCCAGCTCCTCGCCGCGCAGCGACCCGAAGAGGTAGACCCGGCGAGAGTGGTGGAAGACCAGCGGGACGGCCACGTCGCGGACCAGCTCGGTCGCCTCGCGCGCCATCGTGGAGTCGGGAATGGTGATGCCTGCAATGATTTCGCTCATGTTCCCCATTGTGGACCAGGGTGGGGGTCGGCCGGGGATCATGCTGTGATTGACCACACAGTGCACTCATGGAAGAGTGACAGGTGAACGATCGGTCAGTTATTCCTGTGAAAGGCGCATGACGTGGCGATCAGCCCTGTATATCTTGTCTCCGGCACCCGCACTCCCGTCGGCCGCTACGGCGGCGCTCTGTCCTCGGTACGTCCCGATGACCTCGCCGCCCTGGTGGTGCGCCAGGTGGTCGAGGAATCCGGCATCGACCCGGCCCACGTCGACGAGGTCATCCTCGGCAACGCCAACGGCGCCGGGGAGGAGAACCGCAACGTCGCGCGGATGGCGTGGCTGCTCGCCGGCTTCCCGGACAGCGTTCCGGGCATCACCGTGAACCGGCTCTGCGCCTCCGGGATGAGCGCGATCTCCCAGGCCCAGCACATGATCGCCGCCGGAGCCGCCGACATCGTCGTCGCCGGGGGAGTCGAATCCATGTCCCGCGCCCCCTGGGTGATGGCCAAGCCCACCACCGCCTTCGGCAAGCCCGGAGAGGTGGTCGACACCTCCATCGGCTGGCGGTTCCCCAACCCCAAGTTCCAGGCCATCGAGAAGCGCACCTTCTCCATGCCCGAGACCGCCGAGGAGGTCGCCCGGGTCGAAGGCGTCACCCGTGAAGACGCCGACGCCTTCGCCGTCGAGTCCCAGCGCCGCGCGCTCGCCGCGATCGACGCCGGCCGGCTGGCCCGGGAGATCACCCCGGTCGAGGTCCCCGGACGCAAGGGCGCGATCACCGTGGTGGACACCGACGAGGGCCCCCGACGCGGGATCACCGCCGAGACCCTCGCCGGGCTTCGCCCCGTGGTCGCCGGCGGCTCCGTGGTCACCGCGGGCAACGCCTCCTCGCTCAACGACGGCGCCTCCGCGGTGATCGTCGCCTCCGAGGCCGCCGTGGAGAAGTACGGGCTGACCCCGCGGGCGCGCATCGCCGGCGGTGCCAGCGCAGGACTCGCGCCGGAGATCATGGGCATGGGCCCGGTCCCGGCCACGGCTAAGGCGCTGGACCGCGCCGGCTGGGGGATCGCGGACCTCGGCGCCGTGGAGCTCAACGAGGCCTTCGCCACCCAGTCCCTTGCCAGCATGCGCCGGCTCGGCCTGGACCCCGGAATGGTCAACGCCGACGGCGGAGCGATCGCGCTGGGCCACCCGCTGGGCTCCTCCGGCTGCCGGATCGTGCTGACCCTGGCCCGGCGGATGGAGGACGAAGGCGTGGCCCGCGGGCTCGCCACCATGTGCGTGGGCGTCGGCCAGGGCGCCGCGCTGCTGCTGGAGAAGGCCTGAGCCCATGAGCGCACCAGATCCCACGCTGCTCGACGCAGCGGACTTCAGCACGCTGACGATCACCGAGTCCGCGGACCGGCTGCACGCCCAGCTGGACCGCCCCGAGGTCCGCAACGCTATCGACGCCACCATGATCACCGAGCTGCACGCGGTCTGCGCACACCTGGAGCACCACCCGAAGGTGCTGATCCTCTCCGGCACCGAGTCCGGCGGCAAAGGCATCTTCGCCTCCGGGGCTGACATCGGACAGCTCAGAGACCGACGACGCGCGGACGCGCTGCGCGGAGTCAACTCCACCGCCTTCGAACGCCTGGCCAAGCTGCCCATGCCGGTGATCGCCGCACTGGACGGCTACGCCCTCGGCGGCGGCGCGGAACTGGCCTGGGCCGCCGACTTTCGGCTCGGCACCCCTGCGGTGAAGATCGGCCAGCCCGAGACCGGGCTGGGCATCATCCCGGCCGCCGGGGCGCTCTGGCGGCTGCGTGAGCTCACCGGTGAGGGCGTCGCCAAGGAGATCCTGCTCGCCGGGCGCATCCTCGACGCCCAAGAGTCCCTGGACCACGGGCTGCTCAACGCGGTGCACCCCGCCGCAGAGCTGCTCGACGCCGCCCACGCCCTGGCGGACCGGATCGGCAGACAGGACCCGCTTGCGGTGCGAATCAGCAAGCAGGTCTTCTCCATGCCGCGCGAGGCCCACCCGCAGGTCGACAACCTCGCCCAGGCGATCCTGTTCGAGTCCGAGGCCAAGTTCGAACGCATGCAGGCCTTCCTGGACCGCCGCGAGGCCAAGACCGCGGCGAAGGACGCAGAGAAGACCGCGGCGAAGGCCGATCCCAAGCCAGCACAGACATCAGGAGACCACGGATGAGCACCTCGACCGCAGCGACACAGCCTTTCCCCGCCACCGTCGGAGTGCTCGGCGGAGGCCGCATGGGGGCTGGGATCGCCCACGCGTTCCTCATCGCCGGAGCCGAAGAGGTCGTCGTCGTCGATGTCTCAGAGGCAGCGGCCCAGACCGCCGCCGCGCGGATCACCAAGGATCTCCAGGCCTCGCTGAGCCGGGGGAAGATCGACGGCGAGCTTGCGAGCTGGGCAGACCGGCTCACCGCCACCGCCGATGTCACCGCGTTCACCCGCTGCGGCCTGGTGGTCGAAGCGGTGCCCGAGGATATGGCGCTCAAGGTCGATTCGCTGCGCCGGGCCGAGGCGCAGCTGACCCCGGAGGCCTGGCTGGCCACGAACACCTCCTCGCTGTCCATCACCGCGCTGGCGGAGCACCTGCAGCGGCCCGAGCGGTTCTGCGGGCTGCACTTCTTCAATCCGGTGCCGGCCTCGAAGCTGGTGGAGGTGGTGCTCGCCGAGCGCACCGGCGAAGAGCTCGCCGCGCTCAGCCCGCGCTGGGTCGAGGCCCTGGGCAAGACGCCCGTGGTGGTCAAGGACGCACCCGGCTTCGCCTCCTCCCGGCTGGGAGTGGCGATCGGGCTCGAAGCCATCCGGATGGTCGAAGAAGGCGTGGCCGCTCCGGCCGACATCGACAACGCGATGGTGCTCGGCTACAAGTTCCCGATCGGGCCGCTGGCGCTGACCGACATCGTCGGCCTCGACGTGCGGCTGGGGATCGCTGAATACCTGGAGTCCCAGCTGGGCGAGCGTTTCGCTCCGCCGCAGCTGATGCGCGAGATGGTGGCCCGAGGCGAGCTGGGACAGAAGTCCGGCAAGGGCTTCTACGACTATCCCGAGGCCTGATCCTCAGGTCCTGACCCTGCAGGTCCAGATCGCGAGCGGCGGGATCAGCGCGACGCATCCTGGACCAGCCATCGCGCCGTGGCCTCATCGAGGATGAGATCAGTGGGCAGCCCGGCAGCCAGGGCCCCGCGCAGGCCGCTGATCTTCGCCTCACCCGAGACGATGCAGATCCGCCGCGGCACCTGTCGCAGCAGCTCCAGGTCCGGTCCCGTGCTGCGCTGATTGATCAGCAGGTCACGGTGGCTGCCGTCGGCGCGGAAGAACATCGTCGCCACGTCTCCGACCACCCGCTCCGCGTCCAGCGCGCGCAGGTCCGCCTCATCGAGGTACCCGCCCGAGTACACGTGGCTGGGGATCCCGGAGTTGGTCGAGCCGACCCCGAAGATCGCCATGGTCATGCGTCGCTGGAGCTCGAGGATCCTCAGCACGCTGCGTTCGGCCCACATCGCGGTCTTGGTGTCGGCGTGATCGAAGAAGGCCGGGACCGGAAACTGCTCGACGCGGGCGCCATAGGCGTGACCGAATCGGCGCAGGATCTCACTGGCATAGGCGATCCCCGTGGTCTGGGTGTTCCCGGCCCCGTTGAGCTGCACGATCGTGCTGTCGTGGGTGATCCTCCGGCTCAGGTGCTGGCTCACGGCGCTGAGCGTGGAGCCCCAGGCCACGCCGATGATCGCATTGGAATCGACCAGGGGGCCTATGGTCCGGGCCGCCTGGATCGCCACCCGGTCCAGCGACTCTGAATCACTGACCAGATCCGAGACCGGCACGACATGGGCGTCCACTCCGAAGCGTCGCCGGATCTCGTTCTCCAGAGACGGTGCCCGGTGCGCCGGATTATTGACCTGAATCTCGACCAGACCGGTGTCACGCGCCATCGAGAGCAGGCGGGAGACCGTGGACCGCGAGGTCATGAGCTCCCGTGCGATGGCGTTCATCGTCAGGTCCTGAAGGTAGTACATCTGCGCCGCGCGCAGGGCATCGCCGCTCCTGGAGCGTGCGGACTCGGCGGTGGATGAACGTGCAGCGGGCTGAGATCTGTCGTCCCCTGGCGATGTGTTGATGATCAATCCTTCCGTAGATTCTGCACGTCTGTGCACCACCATTGACTATTTGTCCCGAAGTTTCAAGAGTGTACCTATACGCACGGTGACCCCGATGTAGCACCTGACACCCTGAGGAGAATGTGATGGCCGACACAATGGCGACCAATGGCGACACCCGGATCCCCGCTGAGAGAGCAGAGGTTCGGCAGCTCCGAGAGACCCCGCGGGCTTCGGTGCTGATCATCGGCGGCGGAATCAACGGTGTCGGCACCTTCCGAGACCTGGCGCTGCAGGGCGTGGACGTGGCGCTCGTGGAGCGCGGCGACTACTGCCAAGGAGCATCCGGGGCGTCCTCGCACATGATCCACGGTGGGATCCGCTACCTGGAGAACGGCGAGTTCAGGCTGGTCCGCGAATCGGTGGTCGAGCGCAATGGCCTGCTGAAGACCGCCCCGCACTACGTGAAGCCGCTTCAGACCACGATCCCCATCTTCAGCACCTTCTCCGGGGTCCTCGCCGCCCCGCTGCGGTTCATCACGCACCGCCAGCACGGGCAGCCTCGCGAACGGGGAGCATTCCTGATCAAGGCGGGCCTGACCATGTATGACTGGTTCTCCCGCGCAGGCGGCGCGGTCCCGCGGCACCGTTTCGCCGGTCGCCGCGCATCCCTCGCGCAGCTCCCGGATCTGCGTCCCGACGTGCGCTACACGGCCACCTACTTCGACGCCTCGGTGCACAACCCGGAGCGGATGACCCTGGATGTGCTGCGTGACGGTCTCAACGCCAACCCGGAGGTCCGGGCCACGAACTACGTCAGCGCGGTGAGCCGCAGCGGGGAGTCCGTGTTGCTCCGCGACGAGCTCACCGGAGCTGAGTTCCCGTTCACCGCCGACGTGATCGTCAACGCCACCGGGGCCTGGGTCGATGGGACCAACGAGTCCCTCGGTGAGCCCAGCGCCTTCATGGGCGGCACCAAGGGCTCCCACATCGTGCTCGATCACCCCGAGCTGCTGGCCGCCTGTGCGGGTCGCGAGATGTTCTTCGAGAACACCGACGGTCGCATCGTGCTGATCTACCCCATCGAGGACCGAGTGCTGGTGGGCACCACTGACATCGACGTCGACGTGAACGAACCCGCCGTGTGCACCCCCGAGGAGGTCGACTACTTCATCGACCTGGTCGGACAGGTGTTCCCCCGGATCGCAGTGGAGCCCGGGCACGTGGTCTACAGCTTCTCCGGCGTCAGGCCGCTGCCCCGCCACGACGCGACCCAGCCGGGCTTCGTCTCGCGGGACTACCGCATCGAGAAGCGCGAGGACCGGATCGCTGGACAGTCTGTGACCACGCTCAGCCTGGTCGGCGGGAAATGGACCACCTTCCGGGCGCTCTCCGAGCACCTGACCGATGATGTGCTCGAAGTCCTGGGCAAGCCCCGCACGGTCAGCACCGCCGGGCTCGCCATCGGCGGCGGCGCCGACTTCCCGAAGACACCCTCCGCAGAGAAGGCCTGGATCATGGCCCACGCCCGAGACGGCCTCTCCGCCGAGCGGGTGGAAGTGCTGCTGACCCGGTACGGGACCCGTGCCGCGGAGGTCATCGATCACCTCCGTGCCGGCGCGGACAAGGACCTCGACTCGACGCCTGAGCTGAGCCAGCGCGAGCTGGCCTACATGGTGGAGCACGAGCAGATCGGCCACCTGATCGACGTCCTGATCCGCCGCACCTCCCTGGCCTTCCGCGGGCTCGTCACCGCCGAGCTGCTCAGCGAGCTGGGTGAGAGCCTCGCGCCGCTGCTGGGCTGGGACGCAGAGACCATCGCCTCCGAGATCAAGGACGCACAACGAGTGCTGCGTGAATGGCACACCGTTGAGCTCAAGGATCTGGTGGCCTGACTCCGGCGGGCAGCAGCCCGACGGGAACCCCCTGAAAAATGAATAACGAAAGGAGCCAAAGATGTCTCTAGAAGCTTTCGTCGCCGAGACATTCGGCACCATGCTGCTGCTGCTGCTCGGTTGTGGCGTGGTCGCCAACGCCGTCCTGCGAGGCACCAAGGGCAACAACGGCGGATTTCTGATGATCAACTTCGGCTGGGGGCTCGGCGTCTTCGCCGGCGTCTACGTCGCGGCGCTCTCCGGAGCGCATCTGAACCCCGCCGTCACGGTCGGTCTGCTGGTCAACGGCGACATCGAGACGCTGGGCCCCGACATCGAGAAGTCGGCTCTCAACGTGGTGCTCTACTTCGCGGCGCAGCTGCTGGGCGCCATGATCGGAGCCTTCCTGTGCTACCTCTCTTATAAGAAGCACTTCGACGCGGAGCCTGACCCAGGGGCCAAGCTGGCCGTCTTCGCCACCGGCCCAGCCATCAGGTCCTCCCCCTGGAACCTCATGACCGAGATCATCGGCACCTTCGTGCTGGTGTTCGTCATCATCGCCTTCGCGGGTACACCTTCGGGTCTCGGACCCCTCGCGGTGGCACTGCTGGTGGTCGGTATCGGCGCCTCCCTCGGTGGGCCCACGGGCTACGCCATCAACCCGACTCGTGACCTTGGGCCCAGAATCGTCCATGCGCTGCTGCCCATCAAGGGCAAGGGCGGAAGCGACTGGTCCTACGCCTGGGTTCCGATTCTCGGCCCCCTGATCGGCGGTGCTCTGGGCGGTCTGCTGGCCATGATGGTCACCCTTCCCGTCGTGAACGGATAGCGCAGAAGCATCGCGGGCGGCTCGGCTGCTGCCCGTAATCGGAACTTTCACCGACTGCACACTCAACGAGGAGAACAACATGTCGAAGTACGTCATCGCGATCGACCAGGGCACCACCTCGAGTCGAGCCATCATCTTTGACCACAGCGGGAACATCGTGTCCTCGGGTCAGAAGGAGCACGAGCAGATCTTCCCCAAGGCGGGCTGGGTCGAGCACGACCCGATGGAGATCTGGAACAACACCAGGGAAGTCATCGGCAACGCACTCTCGAAGGTGAACCTGACCCGGCACGACATCGCCGCGGTGGGCATCACCAACCAGCGTGAGACCACGGTGGTGTGGGACAAGCACACCGGAGAGCCCGTCTACAACGCGATCGTCTGGCAGGACACTCGCACCCAGTCGATCGTGGACGAGCTCGCCGCCGACGGCGGGGTGGAGCGCTTCAAGACGAAGGTCGGTCTGCCGCTGGCGACCTACTTCTCCGGCACCAAGGTGAAGTGGATCCTGGACAACGTCGAAGGTGCCCGCGCCAGGGCCGAGGCCGGGGACCTCTACTTCGGGAACACCGACTCCTGGATCACCTGGCACCTCACCGGCGGCACCGAGGGCGGCGTGCACATCACCGATGTCACCAACGCCTCACGGACCATGTTCATGGACCTTGAGACCCTCTCATGGGATGACGAGCTCCTGAAGGCCTTCGGGGTGCCCCGCTCGATGCTGCCGGAGATCAAGTCCTCCTCGGAGGTCTACGGCACGGTCCACACCGCTCAGCTGCTGCGCGAGACGCCGGTGGCCGGGATCCTCGGTGACCAGCAGGCCGCGACGTTCGGTCAGGCCGCGTTCGAGAAGGGCGGGGCGAAGAACACCTATGGCACCGGCAACTTCCTGATCGTCAACACCGGTGAGGAGATCGTCCACTCGAAGAACGGGCTGCTCACCACCGTCTGCTACAAGCTGGGCGACGCCAAGCCGGTCTACGCCCTGGAGGGCGCGATCGCCGTGACCGGATCGCTGATCCAGTGGCTGCGCGACAACCTGGGGTTCATCAAGACGGCACCCGAGGTGGAGGAGCTGGCCAAGTCGGTGGAGGACAACGGCGGGGTCTACGTGGTGCCCGCCTTCTCCGGGTTGTTCGCTCCCTACTGGCGGGGCGAGGCGCGCGGGGTCATCGTGGGTCTCACCCGCTTCGTGAACAAGGGCCACATCGCCCGGGCCGCGCTGGAGGCCACGGCCTTCCAGACCCGCGAGGTGCTCGACGCGGCCAACGCCGACGCGGGGGTCGACATGGCGGACCTGCGGGTCGACGGCGGGATGGTGGCCAACGATGCGCTGATGCAGTTCCAGGCCGACATCCTTGGGATCCCGGTGATCCGGCCGAAGGTGGTCGAGACCACGGCGCTTGGTGCGGCCTATGCGGCGGGCCTGGCGGTGGGCTTCTGGAGCGACACCGATGAGCTGGCGACCAACTGGGCGGAGGACAAGCGCTGGCTGCCGTCGATGGACGACGCCGAGCGTGATCGCCAGATGCGTCTCTGGAAGAAGGCCGTGACCCGGACGTTCGACTGGGTGGACGAGGACGTCAAGTAGCACTCAAGCAGCCGACGTCGAGCGGCAGACAGCTGCGCGCAGCTGAACGGGCCCGTGCTGATCCCTTGAGATCGGTGCGGGCCCGTCTGCGTGTCAGGTGCGTCGGGTGAGGGGCGCCGCAGCGAGGGCGACGTGTCAGGGGAGTCTGGACCCTCGACCGGGATGTGGGGTGGCCACCAGCCCGTGACGCCCGCGTCTGCCGCGGTACGTCGCCGTCTCCGGGGGCCTCCAGGCGCCGAGCGCCTCCTCCTCGACGGCGAAGACCTGCACGCCCAGCGGGTGACAGTGCTCGAGCTGCTCTTCGGTGGTCGCCGCATCGGGTCCCCACATGTGCACCGAGAGGTCGCCCCCGGGGCAGGTGGAGAGCGCGCAGAGCAGATCGATCTCGGCGAAGAACTCGAAGTAGTCACCGGGCTGGGTGGGGCAGGCATCCATGAAGTACTCACGCTTCTCATTGAGGCCTGCGAACTGGAACACGTTGAGCACATCGTGGACGTCGTACTCGGTGAGGCCGTGACCGTGGATGGCCCGGGTGAGGTTGGAGTGGCAGTGGTAGTCGAAGTCCTCACCGGTGAGCATCCGATTGACATAGGGGTCACAGCGGGTGCCCAGCAGGTCGTGGATGACCTCGGCGTCGGGGTGCTCGGCCAGGGAGTCCCCGATCACCGTGGCCATCGGGCGCAGGTGGGGGAGTGTGGACCAGAAACGGTCATAGGTGGTCATCGAGGCGCGCTGCAGCTGCCGGGTCCGGGCGGCCCAGAACCGTTCGCGCGGGTTGTGCAGGTTCCACAGGTTCAGGTCACCGACCTGCGGACCCTCGATGGCGCTGATCCGCACGATCGACCCGGCACTGACCTCCCAGGCGTGACCGGAGCGGACTGGGATCTCGAACTCCCGGGTCAGCGTCCGCTCGGCGGAGGCCACGGCGTCATAGAAGCTGCGATCCGGGTCCAGCGGTCCTGAGGGCATCGACTGATACGCGGCGGGCTGATCGTAGGTGCGCGGCCTCGCTGTCCGTGCGCTCGCAGCGTCTGGGACGGCGGGGTCAGCGGTCGCGGGTTCTCCGCTGGTGAGGTCTCCGGTCATGCTGTCTCCTTCTCGCGGGGAAGGGTCCAGTCTAGGGAAGAGGCCGGGGCCGACATCTGTTGTCGGCCCCGGCCCGTTCTGCTCATCCCTCAATGGTGCAGCCTATTGATCCTCAGAGATCCGCCAGCGCGGAGGACGGGTCCTCCAAGCAGGTGGCCACGAAGTTCAGGAACCCGCCGGCGGTGCCGCCGTCGCACACCCGGTGATCGAAGGCGATGGTCAAGGTGGCGACCTTGCGGACTGCGAGCTCCCCGTTCACCGCCCAGGCGCGGTCGAGGATCCGGCCGATGCCGAGGATTCCGACCTCGGGGTGGTTGATGATCGGGGTGGCGCCGTCGGAGCCGAAGACCCCGTAGTTGTTCACCGTGAAGGTGCCTCCGGTGAGCTCCTTGCCCGAGATCTTGCCCTCGCGGGCCTCACCGACCAGCCGTGAGATCTCCCCGTGCAGCGCCCGGGCGGAGAGCCGCTCGGCGTGCCGGATCACCGGAACCACCAGCCCTGCCGGTGTCTGGGCCGCGAAGCCCAGGTTCACGCCGTCGTAGTGCACGATCTCCTGGGCGCCGTCTGCCGTGTCCTCGAGCCTGGTGGCCAGGTCCGGATAGCGGGAGAGCCCGGCCAGCACGAACCGGCTGAGCAGCGCCAGCAGCGACGGCGCGGTGGTGCCGTCCTTGGCGGCCTGCGCCTTGAGTCGGGAGCGCAGCGCGAGGACCTCGGTCATGTCCACGTCCTGCCAGACTGTGGCCTCCGGGATCTCTCGGCGCGAACGGGTCAGAGTGGTGGCCACAGCCTTGCGCATCCCCGACATCGGGACGCGTTCGCGGACCTCGAGGCCACCCGGTGCCGGTGCCGCTGCGGGTGCGCCGGTCTTCGACGAGCCCGCGGAGGGCGGTGTGGGACCGGACGCAGATGCCGAGGCAGGCGCAGAGCTGACCGCCTCGGCGGAGGCAGGGGCTGCCTGGGCGGAGGAGTCGATCGCGGCGAGCACGTCGGCGCGCAGGATCATCCCCTCCGGACCGGTGCCCGTGAGCTCGCCCAGGGTGAGGGCATGCTCGCGAGCCAGTCGGCGCACCAGTGGCGAGGACACCCGAGGGGCCTTCTGCGCTGGAGCTGTGACGGCTGGAGCGTCGCTCGCCGGGGAGGCGGCACCGCCGGCGGCTGCCGGGCGGGAGGCGCCGTTGCGTCGGCGGCGTCGCCCGCTGCTCTTCGAGGTGGAGGTGCCGTAGCCGATCAGGACATTGCCCGATCCTTCATCCTCCGCGGAGTCAGCGGCGGATTCGGGGGCCGTGACCGCTCCGGTGGCGGGCATCGTGCCGGCGCGCTCCTCCTCGCGGTAGCTCAGTGCTCCCGCGGAGGAGCCGTTGGAGGCGCCGTCTGCTCCGGCGCCGGCGGAGTCATCCGCGGCGGAGCCGCTTCCGGCTTCACCCTCGGCACCCACGCTGATCAGCGGTTCGTCCACGATCAGGGTCTCGCCCACGGCGCCGTGGAGCTTGGTGACCACTCCGGCGTAGGGGGTGGGCACCTCGATGGCGGACTTGGCGGTCTCGACCTCGGCGATGGGCTGATCCACCACGATCGTCTCGCCCTCGGCCACCAACCAGCTCAGCAGCGTGGCCTCGGTCAGTCCTTCGCCCAGGTCGGGCAGGTTGAAAGTGGTCATCTCAGTCCTCCCACTGCAGCTCGTCGAGCGCGTCCAGGATGCGGTCCACGCTGGGCAGGTGGTGCTCCTCGAGCTTCGGCGATGGATATGGAATGTCGAACCCGGTGACCCGCTTGACCGGGGAGGACAGTGAATGGAAGCTGCGCTCCTGGATCCGGGCCACGATCTCGGCGGCCACCGAGACGAAGCCCTGCGCCTCGGCGATCACCACTGCGCGACCGGTCTTGGTCACCGTGGCCTCCAAGGCGGCGTCGTCGAAGGGCACGATGCTGCGCAGGTCCAGGACCTCCGCAGAGATCCCGTCCTCGGCGGCGGCCGTGGCGGCCTTCAGCGCAGTGGACACGCTGGGCCCGTAGCTGATCAATGAGACGTCGGTGCCCTCACGGACGACGACGGCGCGGCCTTCAGCCCCGACCCCGGCCGCCGGTGTGGACTCATCGTTCGCAGCGGCCTCGTACTGGGTGCGCAGTGCGCTGAGGTCGACGGCCTCCTTGGTCCAGTAGAGCTTCTTCGGCTCGAAGAAGATCACCGGGTCCGGGGAGTCGATGGCCTCGCGCAGCATCAGGTAGGCGTCGCTGACCGTGGCCGGGGTGTAGATCTTCAGCCCCGGGGTGTGCGCGTAGTAGGCCTCGGAGGAGTCGCAGTGGTGCTCCACGCCGCCGACTCCGCCGCCGTAGGGGATCCGGATGACCATGGGCAGGCGGACCCGCCCGCGGGACCGGTTGGCGGTCTTGGCGATGTGGCTGAAGATCTGCTCCAGCGCCGGGTAGGCGAAGGCGTCGAACTGCATCTCGATCACCGGGCGCATCCCGTTGATCGCCATGCCCATGGCCATGCCGGCGATGCCTGATTCGGCCAGCGGGGTGTCGAAGCAGCGGTTCGCGCCGAAGCGCTGGGTCAGCCCGTCGGTGATCCGGAAGACTCCGCCGAGTGTGCCGACGTCCTCGCCGAAGACGCAGACCGAGCGGTCGCCCTCCATGGCGTCGGACATCGCGGTGTTCAGCGCTGCGGCGAAGGTGGTGGGCTTGGTGGTGGCGCCGGCCGGCGCGGGGGTGGTGGCAGTGGCCATGGGTCAGCCCTCCTGGCTTCGCTCGAGCTCATCGGCCAGCTTGGCGCGCTGTTCGCGCAGCTGGGCGGTCGGGGCGGCATAGACGTGGTCGAAGATCTCCAGCGGGTCCATGTCCGGTTCGGTGGTCATGGCCAGACGCAGTGCGGCCGCGACCTCCTCGGCCTTCCCGCTGATCCGGGTCTCGGCGTCGGAGTCGAGGACCCCGCGCTCGGTGAGGAAGGTGCGCATGCGCAGCAGCGGGTCACGCTGCTTCCACTGCTCGACCTCGGCGGACTCGCGGTAGCGGGAGTCGTCGTCGGCGTTGGTGTGGGCCTGCATCCGATAGGTGATGGCTTCGAGCAGCAGCGGCATCGAGTTCTTCCGGGCCAGCTCGACGGCGCGGCGCAGCGTGGCCAGCACGGCCACCATGTCGTTGCCGTCCACCTGCTCCCCGGCCATGCCGTAGCCGATGGCCTTGTGCGCCAGCGAAGGCGCAGCGGTCTGCGCCGAGAGCGGCACCGAGATGGCGTAGCCGTTGTTCTGCACGAAGAACACCACCGGGACCTCGAAGACCGCGGCGAAGTTCAGCGCCTCGTGGAAGTCGCCCTCGCTGGTGGCGCCGTCGCCGCACATCGCGAGCACCACGGTGTCCTCGCCGCGCAGCTTCGCCGCGTGGGCCACGCCGACGGCGTGGAGCAGCTGGGTGGTCAGCGGCGTCGACATGGCAGAGATCTTGTAGTCCAGCGGGTCATAGCCGCAGTGCCAGTCGCCGCGGAAGGAGACCATGACCTCCAGCGGGTCCACCCCGCGGGTGATCGTGGCGACGGTGTCGCGGTAGGTGGGGAACATCCAGTCTCCGGTGCCCAGTGCAAGGGCGGCACCGACCTGGCATGCCTCCTGGCCGTGGGAGGAGGGGTAGACCGCGAGCCGGCCCTGGCGGACCAGGGCATAGTTCTGGTCATTGACCCGGCGGCCCACCACCAGCGCCTCATAGGCGGCCAGCAGGGCGTCGTCCTCGGGGATCGGGTATTCGTGCCCGGGGCTGGTGCCCTGGGCCTCCTCGGCGATCAGCTGCCCGTCGGGTCCGAGCATCCGGATCTGCTGGGCGGCCGGGAGCATGTACTGCTCCGGGGTGATCCCGAAGCTGCTGCTCGTCTCCTTGATGTGGGAGCCCTGGATCGGGGTCCCGTCCCGTGTCTCGCTGGTCATCGCGAGTCCTCCTAAAAAAGTCTCTCGTGCAGGTGTCGTGCATCACACTCTTGGTACGAGTGTCACCCAGCTCGCCCGCGCGTGACCACTGCGCAGACACATCCAAGACGGCGTCCGTCCGGGGGTCCCCGGGGCTGGACGAACTGCTCGTGTGGGGTGCGCCACGGCTGGTATCGTCCAGAGCTATGGGCGATGAACGAGACGAGGCGGCGAGAGGTCAGATCTCGCTGGACTCCGTGGACCACCGAATCCTGCATGCGCTGAGTCAGGATGCCCGCCAATCGGTGAGCGCCCTGGCCTCCGGGCTGCACCTGTCCCGGGCCAACGCCTATGAGCGGATCTCCCGGCTGCGCGCCGCCGGAGTGCTGCAGGGCTATACCGCGGTGATCGATCCTCGGGCGGCCGGGATGTCCACGGCGGCCTACGTCTTTCTCACCCTGAAGCAGGATGACTGGGAGGTGCTGCGCGGGGCGCTCGCCGATGAGCCCGCGGTGCGGCATCTGGCGCTGGTCGGCGGACAGTACGACGCGGTGCTGCTGGTGCGCACCCGCACCGTGGAGGAGCTGCGCCGCGTGGTCTTCGAGCGGATCCAGTCGCTGGCCTGCGTACAGTCCTCCCAGACCGCCCTGATCTTCGACGACCACACCCAATACGAGCACCCGATGCCAAGGAGACCTTCATGACCTTTCGAGCAGCCCTGATCGAACAGACACTGGAGCGCGGACGCGTTCAGGATCACCAGGCGACCTTGCAGGACCTTCCCGAGGACTACCTCGACGGCGCCGGGGGAGACGCTCCGGTGGACATCGCTGTCCACTACTCCGGGATCAACTACAAGGACGGCCTCGCCCTGGCCGGCAAGCCCGGGGTGGCGCGGACCTCCCCGCTGATCCCGGGCATCGACCTGGTCGGCGAGGTCACCGCCTCCGCCGATCCGCAGTTCAGCCCGGGCGACGTCGTGGTGCTCACCGGCGGCGGAATCGGCGAGGCGGCCCACGGCGGCCTGGCCGAGCGAGCCCGGGTCTCCGCGAAATACCTGGTCAAACTCCCCGCGGGGCTGAGCCCACGGCGGGCCGCGGCGATCGGAACCGCAGGGTTCACCGCGATGCTCGCGGTGCTCGCGCTGGAGCGCGGCGGAGTGCGGCCCGAGTCAGGCGCCGTCGTCGTCAGCGGGGCGGCTGGAGGGGTCGGCTCGGTGGCGATCGCGGTGCTCAACCAGCTCGGCTATAAGGTCACCGCGGTGACCGGCCGGGTCCATGAGCAGGGCGAGTATCTGCGCCACCTCGGCGCCTCCGAGCTGCTGGACCGCCAGGACTTCGCCGAGGCCGGGTCTGCGCTGCAGAAGCGCCGCTGGGCGGGTGGGATCGACTCCGCCGGCTCGGCCACCCTGGCGAACATCCTCTCGCAGACCGACGACGACGGGACCGTCGCCAGCTGCGGGCTGGCCCAGGGCGTCGACCTGCCCACCACCGTGATGCCCTTCATCCTGCGCGGGGTCACCCTCGCCGGGATCAACTCCGTGACCGCGTCGCCTGAGCTGCGTTCACAGGCGTGGGCCCGACTGGCCAGCGACCTGCCCCTGGAGCTGCTCGATGAGATGACCCAGGAGATCCCGCTGGACGGGGTCTTCGAGCAGGCCGAGCAGATCCTCGCCGGCCAGGTCCGCGGCCGCACGGTGGTGAAGGTGAAGGGATGAAGCTGCAGCGGTGAACCTGGCGAGCTGAGTCGGCGAGCTGAGCTGGAGCAGCGGACGTGGCGCGGCGGATTCTGTGCGGGGTGTCACATTCTCGCCTCCCGGGCTAGGATGGGGTCAATTACCGACCGTTCGGTCAGTTCTACCTGTCGTTGAGAGGACCCCATGGCTGCCACTGACACATCTGCGGCTCCCCGTCTCCTGCCCAGCTACATCCAGGACTCCTGGTGGACCCCGGAGGCCCCGAGCAAGGTCAGCGAGATCCTTGACGCCTCCACCTCTGAGCCGGTCTGCCTGGTCTCCACCGAGGGACTGGACACCTCCGCCGCCGTCGCCCACGCCCGCTCGGTCGGCCAGGAGAGCCTGGGGCAGCTGACCATCCACCAGCGCGCACTGCGGCTGAAGCACCTGGCGGCCTACCTCCACGAGCACCGCGAGGAGCTCTACGAGCTCTCCGACCGCACCGGCTCCACCCGGCGTGACCACCTGATCGACGTGGACGGCGGCATCGGCACCATCCGCACCTTCTCCTCGAAGGGTCGGAAGGAGCTGCCCAACGCCAACGTCATCGTCGACGGGCAGGTGGAGCAGCTCTCCCGCGACGGCTCCTTCCTCGGTGAGCACATCTACACCCGGCTCACCGGGGTGGCCGTGCAGATCAACGCCTTCAACTTCCCGGTCTGGGGGATGCTGGAGAAGTTCGCCCCGAGCTTCATCGCCGGGGTGCCCACCATCGTGAAGCCCGCCTCGCAGACCGCCTACGTCACCCAGGCCTGTGTGCGGCTGATGATCGACTCGGGGCTGATCCCCACCGGTGCGCTGCAGCTGATCTCCGGCTCCGCCCGGGACCTGCTGGACCACCTGGATCACCGCGACCACGTGGCCTTCACCGGCTCGGCTAACACCGCGCAGCTGCTGCGCTCCCATGACAACGTGGCCAACCAGGGTGTGCGCTTCACCGCGGAGACCGATTCGCTCAACGCCGCCATCCTGGGTCCCGACGCCGGCCCGGACACGGTCGAGTTCGACGCCTTCATCAAGTCGGTGGCCCTGGAGATGACCGCGAAGACCGGCCAGAAGTGCACCGCGATCCGCCGCGTCATCGTGCCCTCGGCCCAGGTGGACCCGGTGGTCGAGGCGCTGCGGAAGCGGCTGGACTCCCGCGTGGTCCTGGGAGACCCGCGTGACGCCGACACCACGATGGGCCCGCTGGCCTCCACCGATCAGCGCGACGAGGTCGCCCGTGCGGTGGACACACTGGTCAGCGCCGGCGGCGCAGTGCGGGTGGGGGGCCCGGAGTCCGGCACCGGCTCGGCCGATGCCGCGCTCGGCGCGTACTTCCCGGCCACCGTGCTCTCCTTCGCCGAGGCCCGCACCCCTGAGGTGCACTCGGTGGAGGCCTTCGGTCCGGTCACCTCGGTGCTGGGCTACGCCGACATCGACGACGCCGTGGACCTCGCCGCCCTCGGCGGCGGGTCCCTCGTCGCCACCGTCTGCACCCATGACCCGGAGATCGCCGCCGAGTTCACCCGCGGCATCGCCTCCCACCATGGGCGCGTGCTCTTCCTGGACCGCGACGACGCCAAGACCTCCACCGGTCACGGCTCTCCGCTGCCCCACCTGGTCCACGGCGGCCCCGGACGGGCCGGCGGCGGCGAGGAGCTCGGTGGGATCCGCGCGGTCAAGCACTACATGCAGCGCACCGCCGTCCAGGGCTCCCCGGACCTGCTCACCGGGGTGACCGGGGTCTGGCACCGTGGCGCCAAGGCCATCACCGCGACCCCTGAGACGGTGGCCGACGGCACCGCCGTGCACCCGTTCCGCAAATCCCTGACCGAGCTGCGCATCGGGGACCAGTTCGCCTCGGGGCTGCGCACCGTGGCGTTGGAGGACATCACCTCCTTCGCCGAGTCCACTGGAGACACCTTCTACGCCCACACCAACGAGGAGGCGGCGACGGCGAACCCGTTCTTCCCGCGCCGAGTGGCCCACGGGTACCTGCTGGTGGCCTGGGCTGCCGGACTCTTCGTGGAGCCGGCTCCGGGGCCGGTGCTGGCCAACACCGGCCTGGAGAACCTCTCCTTCCAGACCCCGGTGACCTACGACGACTCGATCCGCGTGACGCTGACCGCGAAGCAGATCATCCCGCGCGAGACCGACGACTATGGCGAGGTCCGCTGGGACACCGTGCTGCACAACCAGCACGATGAGATCGTCGCGACCTATGACGTGCTGACCCGGGTGGCGAAGCAGAACAAGCCCGAGTGGGTGTGACGCCGTCGTCGGCTGACGTCAGCTGACGTCGGCTGCGCGCGCCTGACGCCCGCAGACCTCAGGCGCACGCAGGCACATGCTCGAGCAGTGAAGGGGCGGGGCCGGGGGAGAACCTCGGCTCCGCCCTCTGCCGTGTCCGACCTCCAGGCTCTCCTCGGGAACGGCGCGTAGCGTAAGGGGCTGAGTTTTCATCGCCCCTGAGTGGGCTCGAGGTCAGGCAAGGGGCGCACATGGTGGCAGCGGCAATGCCAAATGACCCTGCGCGCGCCCGGATTCCCCACGTGGCCCGGCGGTCTGGCGCGATCCTCGGCCGAATCACGCTCTTTCTGCTGGTCTGGATCGGGCTCGCCCTGCTGATCGCCGCAGCCATGATCCGCCTCCTCTGGGGAGAGATTACCGTGGGCCAGGTGCTGCTGAACCTGGTCTCCGTGGAGACCGACGGTGGAGGTGGAGCCCTGGTCTGGGTCGGCGTCCTGGGCATCGGAGTCCTCCCGCTGGTGATCACCGCCGGGATCGCGCTGTCGGTGCGATTCCGACGCCGCATACGCCGGTTGCGCGGGGATCACGACCGAGCCTGGCGCTCGCCGTGGCTGATGCGCGCCGTCGCGAGTGCGGCGGCCGCTTCAACAGTGGTCCTCGGGACTGCCTCCTTCGCCACAGCGGTGGGCCTCGCTGACCACATCAATGCGGGGAACTCCGAGTACGACCTCAGCGACCACTACCTTCAGCCGCGCATCACCGGCGACGAGCAGAAGCGCAACGTGGTGCTGATCTACCTTGAGGCCGGCGAGGCCACGCTCGAAGATGAGGCGCTCTTCGAGAAGGATGCGTTCGCCCCGCTCAAGGACGTGACCACGGCTGACGCGGGCTGGCAGAGCGTGGAAGATCTCCGGCAGTACGAGGGCGGCGGCTGGACCATGTCCGGTCTCACCTCGACCCAGTGCGGCATCCCGCTGGCGGGCGCCACCTCTGCCGCGAGCAGCGGCGCGCTCGGTGAGCTTCGCGAGGGCGATGAGGCCTACCTGGGTGGAACGACCTGCCTGGGTGATGTCTTGGACGATCACGGATACACCAATGTCTTCCTGGGCGGCGCCAGCTCCTCCTTCGCCGAGAAGGACAACTTTCTGGCCAGCCACGGCTACACGCAGATCAAGGGTCTCGCCGACTGGCGGGCCGCCGGCGAATCGGCGAGCAGCTTCCGCAGCGACTGGGGCCTGAGTGACCAGCGCCTGATGGCCCGGGCCAAGGACGAGCTCGATGAGCTCCATGCGGATTCCGTGCGGACCGGGGCGCCGTTCAACCTCTCAGTGCTGACCCTGGACACCCATGAACCGGTCCACGTGTTCGACTACTGCGACGTGGACACGCAGGACCAGGCCACCTCAGTGTTCTCCTGCTCCATGGCGCAGGTGGCGGGATTCGTGGAACACATGGAGGAGCAGGGATACCTCGAGGACACCGCCGTGGTGATCATGGGCGACCACCTCAAGCCGGTCAACACCGGCGACGCCTTCCAGGAGCAGCTCGAAGACCACCCGGACCGCAGCATCTTCAACCGGATCTGGATTCCAGGCGGAGGGGCGGACGCCACGCTGCGCAAGGGCGTGGACCAGCTGAGCATGTACCCCACGCTTCTGGAGGTCGCCGGGCTGACCCTCTCCGATGGTCAGGCCGGGGTGGGGGTGTCCGCGTTCTCCTCCCAGGTGCCAGAGGATTCAGCGCAGTCGCTGTCCCCGGCGGTGTATTCCGAGCTGCTGAGGTCGCGTTCCTCGGAGTTCTACTCCGAGGCGTGGGACGACGCCGCCACACCCGGCTCACCCGGCACACTGGACTGACCCGGCACAAGGGACTGACCCGGCTGGTCGAGCGTAATGAGGTCTGGGTGTGTTTCTGGGTGCCGGTCGGGAAGGGGCGCGATCACGGGTGAGACCGAGGATGATGGCCCCATGGCAAAGACCGTGATCTTCCTGTTCCATGACGACAACAGTTCACTCGAGGCTGGTTCCCATGTAGCGGAGAGGATCCGCCAGGTCGCCGCAGGCCAGGGCGTGGAGCTCGAGGTCTTCTGCTTCGGTCCCGCGCAGGCCGCCCTGACCGAGGAGAGCGACGACCCGGTCCGAGCAGGCTACCGGCACCAGATCGAGGCACTCACTCGAGACGGCGTCGAAGTGCATGCCTGCCTGAACGCGGCGCACGCCGTCGGTACGGCCGAGGCGCTCATCTCGCGCGGGGTGACTCTTGAATACGCACGCGACGCCTTTGTCCGCTACGCCCTCGAAGGTGCGGCGGTGATCAGCTTCTGACATGACGACACCGATTGATGACGCAGGTGAGGAGGCGTCCCACGAAGAGCGAGAGGAATCGCACTGGGAAGTCCCGTCGTGGCTGCGAGAAGCGACCGAGCTGCCGGGGTTCCAGGTTCTGGATACCAGGTCCGCGCAGGGTCGGATCGAATCTCGCGCCAAGAAGGTCACCCTCGCAGATCTGATCCTCTTCCACGGCCATGCCTGTGACGGGCTGCTTCGGGGTGCATACGCCTTCGCCGCACTGGTCCTCGACGCATTCCCAGGAGGGGTCATCGACCGCACCGACCTTCTGGTCGTCTCGAAGAACAGCCCATGCCTGGGTGACATCGCCGCGTACCTGACCGGTGGTCGGGTCAGGTACGGCACGCATCTGCTCGACGATTCCTTCGGGGTGCGATTCGTGGTCAAGCAGCTCTCCACCGGTGACGCCTGGGAAGTGCAAGAGGAGCCCGGCTTCTTTCCGCCGTTGATCGCAGATTGGGAAGCGGCCCTGCTCGACGACACGCTCACCGAGAATGGAACACTCAGCATTGCTGAGAAGGCGGACCTTGTGGCGGTCAATGAAGCTGTGCAATGGAACTGGGTGCGCACCGCGCTGCTGCCGAGTCGACCGTCCGAGCACTACAAGGTTCGTAGACTCCGCGATGCCGCGCTTCCCGCCCCGCTCTTGGAAGCGCGACGCACCGACGTCGCGAACCGAGACGTTCCGCCGTCTTCGCGGTTCCGCAGTCCCTATGGAGCGCGGACCGATCTCCCGAGCCCCAGCATTCCCGCAGACGTTCCTGAGCCTTGGGCCGCGCGGTATCTTCAGGGACCGCCGCCCGCCTGAGTTCACCGAGATCAGCTATGAGGTCCGTGTCGTCACCGAGGAGAGTCCCGGCCGCGTCGAGCTGCTGCCCAGCCGGAGGCCGACGCCCAGCGCGAGAAGGCAGTGGTTCACTGGGAGGACATATCGTCGAGCAGATGGGCCGTGCATGAGATCCGAGCAGCGTTTCACCCCTCCGTGCGGCCCGGTCATCGGACAGCGCGTCGGGCCGGTCCTCAAGGCATCTGGCATTCCCTACGCACGGGCCCAGCGATTCCAGCCGCCGCAGCCCGTAGATGACTGGTCTGAGCCGTACTCCGCACTCGATCCAGCACCGGCCTGTCCGCAGTGGCGGATCAGAGAACTGGAACCGGTGATGGGGAGCCAGACCGGAAGGCTTCCCCAGGACGAGCACTGCCAGAATCTCACGGTCACGACACCGGAGAACCGGCAGCAGGGAGAGCTCCTGCCGGTCATGGTGTGGATCCACGGCGGGTCCTATATCTCAGGTGCAGGAGACGCGCCGATCTACGACCCGAGTGCCCTGGTGAGTGAACAGCGCGTCGTCGTCGTCTCCGTGACGTACCGTCTCGGAGCCTTCGGATATCTCGGCGGCGAGGGTCGGCCTGCCAACCTCGGTCTGCTGGATCAGCTCAGCGCGCTGGAATGGGTGCAGCGCAACATCGGCGCCTTCGGCGGCGACCCGGACGGGGTCACCCTCTTCGGCCAGTCCGCCGGAGGCGACGCCATCGCTCATCTGATGGCCACACCGAGAGCGTCAGAGCTCTTCCGCCGGGCCATCATGCAGAGTCCGCCGCTGGGGATCTCACGGGGACGACACAAGATGACGGCAGCCATGGCCGCTGCCGGTTCCTCCCTGCCCGCAGACGCCCCGGTCAAGGAGGTGCTGCGCGTCCAGGAGAAGGCGCGGGCAGCGGCCGCCCCGTTCGGTCTGCGCGGACTCATGCCCTTCGGGACCCAGTACGGAGTCTGGCCGCTGCCTGAGGAATCCCAGATCGATCAGGCCTGGGACGCAGTCGCACCGCACATCGACATCATGATCACGCACACCGCAGACGAGACGAGGCTGTTCATACCGGTCGCGCATCCGGTGAAATGGCTTCGCGGGATTCCGCTGCTCGGTTCGGGCGCGACGACGCTGCTGAGCCGGCTTGCGACCAGGCAGGTCTACGTCAGGGGCATCCGCTCCTTCGTCAGGCGTCACCGTCGTGCCGGAGGCCGATCGCACTACTTCATCTTCGACTGGGCTGCGCCCGACAACTTCTATCGCTCGGCACACGGGATCGATGTGGCGCTGCTCTTCGGAACTCCGGCGAACACCGAAGGGCTGAAGCTGCTGCAGGGAGCGTCCTGGGAGGAGCTCGATGAAGCAGGCAAGGCCGTCCGGGCGCTCTGGGCCGGGTTTGCTCGGGGTGCGGAACTGCCAGCCAGGGGCCGCATCCCCGGCGTCCCGGTGTGACGGTTGCGAACGGCAAGACCCGGCCGGTGCGCTCAGCGGCTGATCACATGCGGCTGGGCGACCTCCTTGAGTCCCTGCAGGCCGAACTCCAGGCCGAAGCCTGACTGCTTGGCGCCGCCGAAGGGCACCCGCGGATCGATGGCGCCGTGCTTGTTGATCCAGGTGGTGCCCGCCTCGATCCGGGCGGCCACCTCGGTGGCGCGTTCGGGGTTCGAGGACCAGACCGAGGAGCCCAGCCCGACCTCGAGGCCGTTCGCCCACGCGATCGCCTGCTCCAGATCGGTGTAGCGGATGATCGGCAGCGCCGGACCGAACTGCTCCTCGATCACCAGCGGGTTCTGCGGATCGATGTCGGCCACCAGGGTGGCGGGATAGAAGAAGCCCGGGGCGTCTTCGTCGGGATCTGCCCCGATCAGCACGCGGGCGCCGGAGTCCTTCGCAGCGTCGACCAACCGGGCGACGATGTCGCGCTGCTTCGCGTTCTGCAGCGGTCCGAGCACGTTCTGCTCCTCGAGGCCGATGCCCATCGGCATCTTGGCGGCCACCTCGGTCAACGCATGGCAGACCTCGTCGTAGATGGAATCCGGCACGTAGAGCCGCTTCAGCGCCGCGCAGGTCTGCCCGGTGTTGATGAATGCGCCCCAGAAGAGGTCCTCGGCGATGGCCTGCGGGTCGGCGTCGTCCAGCACGATCCCTGCGTCGTTGCCGCCGAGCTCCATCGTCATCCGCTTCATGGTGTCCGCGGCGGTCTTGATGATCGCCTTGCCGGTGGTCGCCGAGCCGGTGAACATGATCTTCGCGATATCTGCATGCTCGGTGAGCTGCCTGCCCAGCGAACCGTCACCCGGGACCGCGATCAGCACATCGGCCGGCAGCGCGGAGTTGAGCACCTTGACCAGGGCCAGCACGCTCAGCGGAGTGTACTCCGAGGGTTTGATCACCACGGTGTTGCCCATTCGCAGGCTCGGCGCGATCTGCCAGATCGAGATCATCATCGGCCAGTTCCACGGACCGATGGCCCCGACGACGCCGAGCGGACGATAGTGCAGCTCCGCATAGCCGGACTCATCATCGACGAGCACCTCGGGCTCCACCGGGATCGACGCGGCGGTGCGCAGCCAGGCCACGCAGGCGCCGACCTCGAAGCGGGCGTTGGGTCCGTTCAGCGGCTTTCCCTGCTCCCGGGAGAGCAGCTGGGCGAGCTCCTCGGCGTGGGCCTCCACCGCGTCCGCTGCGGCATGCAGCGCGGCCTGACGTTCCCCGTCCGGGGTCGCGGCCCACGAGACCTGGGCGTGCAGGGCACGGGCGACGGCGTCGTCGAGGTCTGCGGCGGAGGTGAGCGGGGCATGGCCGATGAGCTCACCGGTGGCGGGGTCGTGGATCTCTTGGCCCTCGGAGGTTGTGATCTCCTCGAGCAGCGTGGTGGTGGTCATGATGTTCTCCTTGGTGGTGTCGTCAGGTCGTCAGGTCGTCTGGTCGTCTGGTCGTCAGGGTGGCCGAGGTCAGCCGTGGTCGGCTGTGGTCAGCTGTGCTGGGGTCAGATCGGCTCTGCGGCCCAGCAGCAGGTCAGCCGCCTTCTCGCCGATCATGATCGAGGGGGCGTTGGTGTTGCCGCTGGGCAGTGCCGGCATGATCGAGGCGTCGGCCACGCGCAGCCCGGCGACGCCGCGCACGCGAAGCTGCGGATCCACCACCGAGTGGTCATCGATGCCCATCCGGCAGGTGCCCGCCTGGTGGTGATAGGTGCCGGCCATCGCCCGGGCGTGGGCGCGCACCTGGTCGCGGGTCTCAAGCGGGGCCGAAGGATTGAACTCCGCCCTGCGGTAGGGGGCGAGCGCGTCCTGGGCACCGATCTCCCGGCACAGTTCGATGGCGTCACAGAGCGCCTCGAGGTCATGCTCCTCGGCCAGCAGGTTGGGGTCCAGCAGCGGAGCGAGCCGAGGGTCCGTGCTGGTCACCCGCAGCGTGCCGCGCGAGAGCGGGCGCACGATTCCGGCGTTGACGGTGAACCCTGCGGCGGGGACCGCACCGCCGTCGGTGGGGTAGGGGAAGTGCATGAAGAGCGGCTGGATGTCCGGCGCCTCCTCCTCGGTCTGCCGACTGTGTGCGAAGAGCTGGGCCTCGAGCAGATTGTGCCGCCCCTCGGCCAGGGGTTCCGGCGCCTCATAGATGACGCTGGCCAGGACATGGTCGTGCAGGTTCTTGCCCACTCCGGGAAGCTGAAGAACCGCGTCGATCCCGGCCTGGCGCAGGTCGGTGGGATCACCGATGCCGGAGCGCTGCAGGATGCTGGGGGAGCCGATCGCCCCTCCGCAGAGCACGATCTCCGCCGAGGCATGTGCGGTGTGCGTCCCGGTCCCGGTGCTGTACTCCACGCCGGTGGCGCGACCGGCTTCCACGGTGATCCGGTGCACCAGCGCATCGGTGGTGAGGGTGAGCCGCTCGTGGCCGAGGATCGGATGCATGAAGGCGCGCCAGGGGCTGTGCCGCTTCCCGTCCTTGGTGGTGGTGTGGTTGAATCCGGCGCCGGACATCTGTGCGCCGTTGAAGTCCTGGGTCTCGGAGATCCCCACAGCGCCCGCGGCCTGGACGAAGGCCTCTGAGCTGGCGTGGCGATTCATGATCTTCTCCACGTGCAGCGGCCCGCCGGCGCCGTGAAACTCGGATTCTCCGTCCTCATGGTCCTCGGAACGCTTGAACAGCGGCAGCACGTCGTCCCAGCCCCAGCCCTCACAGCCGGCCGCGGCCCACTTGTCGTAGTCCGAGCGGTGGCCGCGGATGTAGATCATGCCGTTCAGCGACCCGGAGCCGCCGAGCACCTTCCCTCGGGGCCAGGCGATGCTGCGGTGGTTCGCGTGGATCTGCGGCACCGTGGTCAGCGCCCAGTCCGAGGTTCCCTGCATCAGCATCGGCCAGCCCTGGGGACTGTGGATGTTGGGGTCCTCGTCGCGGCCGCCGGCCTCGATCAGGTGGACGCTGTGTCCGGCGTCGAGCAGTCTGCGGGTGATCACGGAACCGGCGGACCCGGCGCCGATGACGACGTAGTCGGTGGTCATGGCTTCATTCACGATGCTCATCTCTCCTTGGATCACAGTGCGTCTCGGAGCGCAGTTCTTTCGGCAGTGTTCCCAGCATCGTCACCGACGACGGCGCCGCCTTGATCGCAGGCGCACAGACCTGTGCATCAGGTGCACATGTTGTGGCGCGCGTCACAACAGGGTGGGAGACTGGAGCGATGCTGAGGAACAAGAGGCCCATCCGGTGAGCACGACGACGGGACAGGTGTCCTTCGATCCCGCCCAGCTGCCGCCTCAGGATCGCTTCGAGGCATGGAGACACGCGGTGAACACCGCGTTCGTGCCGCTGGATGCCAGCACCGAGGACCCGAGCCGGTTCAACGGCGCGCTCACGGGGTTGGCGCTGGGGTCGCTCAGCGTCGCCGGGGTGGGTGGTGATGCGGTCACCGTGCGGCGCAGCCGGCAGGCGATCGCCGCGGGGGATCCCGGGGTCTTCAAGTTTGCGCTGCAGGTTCAGGGCAGCTCGCTCACCCGGCAGGACGGCCGGGAGGCGCTGCTGTCTCCGGGCGATCTGGTCGTCTACGACACCCGGCGTCCCTATGACCTTGTCTTCGGCGGGGCGTACCGGATGTTCGTGGTGCAGATCGCGGTGGAGCACCTGGGGCTCTCGGCCGAGCAGGCCCGCGCCGTGGTGGCGCAGCGGATCCCCGGGTCCGCCGGTCTCGGTGCGCTGACGTCCTCGCTGCTGGGCAGCCTTGATGATCAGCTGCAGAAGGGTGAGATGGCTCCGGACCCGCGGGCGGCTTCGGCGGTGCTGCAGCTGGTCCAGGCGACGCTGCTCTCCCGGTTCCGGCCCGCCGCCGAGGTGCCGACTCGCGACGTGGTCTATCTGGAGGCGGTCAGGCACATCGACGACCACCTGGGGGACCCCGAACTCGGCGTCGGCGCCGTGGCGCGCGCGCTGCACGTGTCAGTCCGTTATCTGCAGGGGATCTTCGCGCAGGAGGGCACCACCATCAGTGACTGGGTCCGTCAGCGCAGGTTGGAACGGTGCCGGATGGAACTCGGGGACCCCTCCCAGGCGAATCGGTCGATCAGCGCGGTGGCCGCCCGCTGGGGGTATCCGGAGGCATCGAGCTTCAGCCGGGCATTCAAGCAGGAATACGGAGTCTCGCCCGGTTCGTTCCGGCGTGAGGTCGCCGGCGGCTGAACAGCGGCTGTGGAGACTCAGCGTCCGTGGAAGACCGGCTTCCGCTTCTGCTGGAAGGCGGCGAATCCCTCGGTGTAGTCCGCGGAATCGCACAGCCGGCCCTGGGCGTGGTTCTCCTCGTTCAGAGATTCCCAGAGGCCGATCCGCTGGTCCCGGACCGCGGCCACGAGGGCCTTGGATTCGCGGAAGGCCAGGGTCGCGCCGGCCGCGGCCACCGCGACCTTCGCCCGGGTGAAGTCGAGGAGCTCCTCGGCCGGCACCGCGCGGGAGAAGAGTCCCGCGGTCACGGCCTCCGCGCCTGACATCAGGTCAGCGGTGTAGATCAGATCCAGGGTCCGGTGCGCGCCGAGGCGCTCCACGAAGAGCGCATGTCCGCCGGAGTCCAGAGTGGCTCCGAGCGCGGCGAAGGGTGAGCCGATCTTGGCGTTCTCGGCCACGTAGACCACGTCGGTGGCGACGGCCAGGCCCAGTCCCACCCCGAGGCAGGCGCCCTGCACGGCGGCGAAGGTCGGGGCGGGGAACGCCGCCATCCGGCGCATCAGCGGGGTGACCTTGTCCTGCAGGTAGCCGAGCGCGTCGTCGGTGGCGGGCACCACGTCGGAGATGTCCCGGCCGGCGCAGAACCCCTTGCCCTCGCCACGCAGCAGCAGGGCGCGCACGCCCGCAGCTTCAGCCTCCCGGTAGGCGGCATCGAGGTCATCGAGGGCCTGCTCATCCAGGGAGTTGAGCTTCTTCGGGGCGTCCAGGACGATCTCGGCGATGTCGTCGGTGATGGTGAGGCTGATCATGGGGTCTCCAGGGTTGGGACGCGCTCAGGCGTCGTAGTCGACGACGAGCTGCTTGGAGGTGGGCCGGGTCTGGCAGGTCAGGATGTATCCGGCCTTGACCTCGTCGGACTCCAGCGCGAAGTTCTCCTCCATCTCGAAGTCGCCGGAGACGACCTTCGCGCGGCAGGTGCCGCAGACTCCGCCGGCGCAGGCGAAGGGCACATCGGGCCGGGCGCGCAGCGCGGCGTTGAGCACGGTCTCCCCGGAGCCAGCGGGGGACGCGATCTGGCCGGTGAGCCCGTCGAGGGTGAACTCGATCTGGACGTTGTCACCCTGCGGGTCGGCTTCGACCTTGCGGCCCTGCTGGCCCTCGGGGCGGTCGGGGCGTCCGGTGGTGAAGAGCTCGAAGCGGATGTCGCCCTCGTCGACCCCGCGGGCGGCCAGGGAGTCGCGCGCCATCTGGACCAGCTCGAAGGGTCCGCAGAGGAACCATTCGTCGGTGTCCTGCACGCGCAGGACCTTGTCCAGGAGGTCGCTGAGCTTCTCATCGTCGATCCGGCCGGTGAGCAGCGGGTTGATCCGCTGCTCGCGGCTGAGCACATGATGCACCGCGAGCCGGGCGGGGTAGCGGTCCTTGAGATCGCCGAGCTCCTCGGCGAACATCACGTCCCCGGCGGAGCGGTTGGCGTAGATCAGGTCGAAGGTGGAGTCCTTCGAGGCGGCCAGCACCGAACGGGCGATGGCCATGATCGGGGTGATCCCGGAGCCGGCGGCGAAGGCGACCAGGTGCACATCCGAGCGCAGCGCCACGGCCTCCTCGGCGAGCTTGGCCGGGTTGTTCATCGAAGTGATCGCAGTCTTGGAGACGAACGCCCCGGAGGGGTTCATCACCTCCATCTGGTCCCCGGGCTTGAGCGACTCATTGGCCCAGTTGGAGAACAGGCCACCGATGTCGCGCTTGATCGCCACCCGGATCTCCCCGGGGGTCGGCTCGGTGCAGATCGAATAGGAGCGGCGGATCTCCTGGCCCTCGAGCTCGGTGCGCAGCGCCACGTACTGGCCCGGCGCGTAGTCGAAGTCCTCCTGCAGCTCCGGGGGCACGGCGAAGGTGACCTCCACGGAGTCTGCGGTGAGCGGGCGCACCTCGGAGACGGTGAGGGTGGAGAAGGTCGCGCGGCGGCGTGTGGTCGTCGACATCAGTGCACCTTGAAGTGGTCGAAGGGCTCCAGGCAGTCGCGGCACTGGTACAGCGCCTTGCATGCGGTGGAGCCGAAGCGGGTCATCTCACGAGTATTGGGGGAGTCACAGCGGGGGCATTTCACGCTCAGGCCGACGCGGATGGGTCCTACGGCTGCCTTGCCGGTGGGCGGGGCGATGCCGTATTCGCGCAGCTTCACCTTGCCCTCCTCGGTCATCCAGTCGGTGGTCCACGCCGGATGGAGCACGGTCTCGATACGCACCTTCTGGTGCCCGGCGTGGCGCAGCGCGGCACTCACGTCGGCGTTGATCGTGTCCATGGCCGGGCAGCCGGAGTAGGTCGGGGTGATGACGACGACGGCGGTGCCGTCCTCGTCCACCCGTGCCTCGCGCAGGATCCCCAGGTCCGCGATGCTGAGCACCGGGATCTCTGGATCATTGACGCTGGCGGCGATCTCCCAGACCGTGGCATCGGCGGGCAGAGTCACGGATTCGGGTCCCATGACGGCCATGAGTGCTCCTCTCACCAGGTGGCCCCGGGGTGCTGGCGGGCCAGCACCTGCATCTCGGCCAGGATCAGTCCGCGCTGCTCGGAATGGCGCCCGGAGCGGTCGGCGCCGTGGGCGCCGGACATGTCGGGGATGCTCAGCCCGGCCTGCTCGATCACCTGGTGCAGCCGGGCCAGCGTGGCCTCGCGCAGCGAGGAGGGCAGCACGGCGATGTCGCCGAGCTCGGTGATCGGCTCGACGTCGGTGAAGAGCTCCTCGACATAGGACCAGACCGAGTCAAGGCCTGCCTGGACGCGCCGGGCGGACTCCTCGGTGCCGAGGCCCAGCCGCAGGATCCACTGGGCGGCGTGATCCTGGTGGTAGTCGACCTCCTTGAGCGCCTTCGCGGCGATCGCCGCGAGGGTGGTGTCCGTGGAGTTCACCAGTCGGCTGTAGAGCTCGTGCTGGTAGAAGCTGAAGATCAGCTGCCGGGCGATGGTCTTGCCGAAGTCGCCGTTCTCCTGCTCCACCAGCCGGCAGGAGCGGAACTCCTCCTCGCTGCGGAAGTACGCGAGGTCATCCTCGGACTTGCCCCAGGCGGTGCCGGCGTAGGTGAGCAGGAACCGGGCGTGGCCGAGCAGGTCCAGGGCGATGTTCGCCAGCGCGACATCTTCCTCAAGCTCGGGTGCCCGGGAGACCCAGGCGCCCAGGCGCTGGGAGAGGATCAGCGCGTCGTCGCCCAGCAGCAGGGCGTACCTGGCGGTGGCGTCGTCGGCCTTGGTGTCGGAGGCGGCGATCTCCTCGGCGGTGATCGCCTCGCCCTGGGACTGGCGGGTGGCGGAGTCATGCGATGCGAAGCTCACAGGTGCTTCACCCCTTCGGACTGGGTGTAATACGTGGCATGGCGGTAGCTCTTGCCCTGGGCGGACTCGAAGTAGGCGCCCTTGGAGTCGGGGTCCGAGGCCATGATCGCCGCGGCCGGCACGACCCACACCGAGGTGCCCTCATTGCGCCGGGTGTAGAGGTCCCGGGCGTTGCGGATCGCCATGGTGGCATCAGGTGCGTGCAGCGAGCCTGCGTGGACATGGGAGAGCCCGCGTGAGGACCGGATGAAGACCTCCCAGAGGGGCCAGGAGCTTGAATCTGCGCTGGAGGTCATGGCCTCGCCTTTCTAGCGGTGATGTCTTGGGGGTGCAGCGGGTGGGACTCAGGCGCCGATGAGGGCGGCCTGGTCCTGGGACTGACGGTTGGCGTAGGCGGTCGCGGCTTCGCGGACCCATGCCCCTTCGTCGCGGGCCTTGCGGTAGTGCTCCAGGCGTTGCCGGCTCAGCGGGCCGTTGCCCTTGATGACGGCGAAGAACTCGTCCCAGTCCAGGTCGCCGAAGTCGTAGTGGCCGCGCTCCTCGTTCCACTTCAGCTCGGGATCCGGAAGGGTGAGGCCGAGTGCCTCGACCTGGGGGACCAGCATGTCGACGAAGCGCTGGCGCAGCTCATCGTTGGTGAAGCGCTTGATCTTCCACGCCATGGACTGCTGGGAGTTCGGGGAGTCCCCGTCCGGGGGGCCGAACATCTGCAGCGCCGGACCGTAGAAGCGGTTCACGGCCTCCTGGGCCATCTGGTGCTGCGCCTCGGTGCCGTGGGAGAGCGAGTAGAGGATCTCCCAGCCCTGGCGCTGATGGAAGGATTCCTCCTTGCAGATGCGCACCATGGCGCGGCCATAGGGGCCATAGGAGGCGCGGCAGAGCGGCACCTGGTTGACGATCGCTGCGCCGTCGACCAGCCAGCCGATCGCGCCGATGTCCGCCCAGGTACGGGCCGGGTAGTTGAAGATCGACGAGTACTTGGCCTTGCCGCTGTAGAGCTGGTCATACATCTCTTCACGGGGGCGGCCGAGGGTCTCGGCGGCGGAGTAGAGGTAGAGCCCGTGGCCTGCCTCGTCCTGGACCTTGGCGATCAGGATCGCCTTGCGCTTCAGGCTGGGGGCGCGGGAGATCCAGTTGCCCTCAGGCTGCATGCCGATGATCTCGGAGTGCGCGTGCTGGGAGACTTGGCGCACCAGTGACTTCCGGTAGGACTCGGGCATCCAGTCCCGCGGTTCGACGCGGGAGTCCTCGGCGATGATCTCGTCGAAGCGGTTCTGCCCGGACTCTGCCTCGGCGAGCGCCGCAGCGGCGTCGCTCTCGTCGGCGAGGTGCAGGGGAGCGTGCTGGTGGTTCTCGGGTGACATGGTCATCCTCTATTCCGTCGCATTATTTACCGACCGTTCGTTCAGTATAGCACTGGAGATGTGACGGTCAACACTTGGCTGCGAGAAGGGTGAGATGGCTGGGGTCGGCGCGGTTGGAACAGGCGTTCTCGCCGCAGCCGGGCGAGTGCGCCGGACCGCGGCGCCGACGCCGTCTGGTCTTCTGGATCAACGCGTGTCCGTGTCGGGCGGGCGTCGGCGGATACGGATAGGCCCACGTGCGGTCGCGGGGTCGACCGCTGTGCCTCGTTGGGTGATCTCCACGACGCCGACGGCCTCGAGACGTCGAGCCGCTGCCCGTGCGGCGTCCATCTGGTCTCGCCAGTCCTCGCCGGCGACTGCGCGCGCAGCCTCGGAGGGGCAGATCGTCGCCGTCTCGGCCCGCTTCGCGAGCAGGTCGAGGATGGCGTTCTCCATATCGCGGTCTGACGCCGCGGGGCGGGGCTCGTCCATGGCCTCAGTCTCCCGCATCCATGGCGTCTGGGAGATCTGGCGCAGGCGGGCGGCGAAAAGCCCCGTCGATGCTCCGAAAAGCATGGACGGGGCTGCGCGCTTCTGTGACTACTGACTCTGGGCAGGCCCCTTGTGACTTGACTCGGCGATCGCCTCACCGATGGCCGCGCAGGCGGCGGCACTATGTCCTGGTGTGACTCAGCGCCGCTCGGCAGTGCGCAGTCCCCCGAGGATGATCTGCTTCACGGTCTCGGCCAGGGCCGCGTCCGGGGCGCCGCCGACAGGGCGGTACCAGTCCACGATCGAGTTGATCGTGCCCATGGCCAGACGCGAGGCGGTGCGGGCGTCGATGTCCTGACGCAGATCACCGTCGTTCTGGGCCTGCCTGATCAGGTCTGCGATGCGCAGGGTGATCTCGCGGCGCCGCTGCAGCGCCTTGACCTCCATCTCGGAGTTCCCGCGCAGCCGCAGCAGCAGCGTCACATAGGGCAATGAAGTGGTCAGCACCTTCACCGATTCGCTCAGGATCATCTCCAGCTCGGCCACCGCGGAGGCGTCCAGCGCCTCAGCCTCGGTGATCACCCGCTCCAGCTCGGCGAGTGATCGGTTCAGCGCGATGTCGAGGATCTCCTCTTTGGAGCTCACGTGGTGGTAGATCGCCGACTTGGAGATGCCCAGCTCGCGGGAGAGCGCGCCCATCGAGGTGGCCTCATAGCCATGGCGGTTGAAGGTCTCGACACAGACGGTGATGAGCCCCTCGCGGTCATAGCCGGGGCGGCCCCGGCGGGAGGCGGACGCCGTCGTCGAAGTGGGGGTCATGACTCCACCCTAGTCGGGTGACTATTGGGGCCGCTGATCATAGATCCGGCGCAGCTTGCCCGAGGAGCGACCCAGGGACCCTGGCTCCTCCACGCTGATCTTGCAGCTGGAGCCGACCTTGACCTTGATCTGCCGAGCCAGCACAGCTCCTGCTGTCTCGGCGTCCTCGGCGGAGGTCTCCGCGCGCCGCTCGATGTGCACGGTCATCTCATCCATCTTTCCCGGTCGGGCCAGACGCAGCTGGAAGTGCGGGGAGAGCTCCTTGATCTCCAGGGCGATCTCCTCGATCTGGGACGGGAAGAGGTTGACCCCGCGCAGGATGATCATGTCGTCGCTGCGTCCGGTGATCCGGCCCATCCGTCGGTGCCCGGGACGTTCGGAGCCCGGCAGCAGCCGGGTCAGGTCGTGGGTGCGATAGCGGATCATCGGCAGCGCCTGCTTTGTCAGCGTGGTGAAGACCAGCTCGCCGTGCTCGCCGGTGCGCAGCACCTCCTCGCTGATCGGATCGATGATCTCCGGGCGGAAATGGTCCTCCCAGATGGTCGAGCCGTCCTGGCGCTCCACTGATTCACCGGCGACGCCCGGGCCCATCACCTCGGAGAGTCCGTAGATGTCGCAGGCCTTCAACGCGAAGGTCTGCTCGATCTCGTGGCGCATCCTGTCCGTCCACGGTTCGGCGCCGAGCACGGCGACCTCCAGCGAGGTGTCCTTGGGGTCCACGCCAGCGGCGCGGAAGGAATCTGCCAGCGCCAACAGGTAGGTCGGAGTGCATAGGATCACCCGGGGCTTGAAGTCCTGGATGAGCTGGACCTGCTTCTCGCTCTGCCCCCCGGACATCGGGATCACGGTCGCCTTGAGCTTCTCGATCCCATAGTGGGCGCCCAGGCCGCCGGTGAACAGGCCGTAGCCGTAGGCGTTGTGCACCAGGTCTCCCGGGCGCACCCCGGAGTAGCGCAGGCAGCGGGCGAGCAGAGTCGCCCAGCTGTCGATGTCCGCATCGGTGTAGCCGACCACCGTCGGGCGCCCGGTGGTGCCGGAGGAGGCGTGCACCCGGCGGACCTGTTCCATCGGCACGGCGAAGGCCTTGAACGGGTAGGCCGCGCGCAGGAACTCCTTGTCCGTGAAGGGGAACTTGGCGAGGTCCTCGAGCGTCTGCAGGTCATCGGGGCCGACGCCGTGGGCGTCGTAGAGCTCGCGGTAGGCCGCGACGTTGTCGTAGGCATGGCGCAGGGTCTGCTGCAGCCGGGTGAGCTGGAGCGCCTCGATCTCCTCGCGGCTCATCAGCTCCTCGGTATCGGGCAGACCGGGGTCGGTTGCGGGGATCGCGGTGATTTCGGTGTTGAGGATGCTCATCGGGTCACTTCTTTCCGGGGGAGGCGATGGTGCGCGAGCGGCCGCGGAACACGCCGAGGAGGTCTTCTCCCCGGGTGATGGTCACGTCGTAGACGCCGCTGCGTCCTGTGTTGGCCACTCCGATCGCCTCGGCGATGATCGTCTCGCCGAGCAGAGCTGGTTTCAAGAAGTTGATGTCGACGCCGGAGGCCACGGTGATGGTGCCCTCATCGAGGCTCGGGTGGTTGCAGGCCATGGCGAAGCAGGTGTCGGCCAGGGCGAAGAGCATTCCCCCGTGGGCGATGTCGAAGCCGTTGGTCATGTCTTCGCGGATCACCATGCTGATCCGAGCGTGGCCTGGGTCAGCTGTGAGGACCACGATGCCGAGAGCCTCGGAGGCTCGATCGTTGTCCAGCATCCGATGTCGAGGGCGACCTGCGGTGCTCGAGTTCAGGCCCTCGGGGGCGAGTTGGGTGGACTCAGTCATCGGTGCTCCTCATCGCATTTCCAGACCGATTGGTCGGTAAGTCAACTGAAGCACCGGAACGGATGTGATGTCAAGCACAGCTCGGGTCGGTCCACCTGTTGGCCCGGCATGGGCGATGGAGGGTCCCCGTTGACCGGGTGCGGCTCGACGCCCGCCCGGGGTCCGCTACTCGCGCAGCGCGGCGGTGTAGCCCGAACGGAAATCGGGATGCAGCAGCTCGCCGAGCAGGCGGTGCAGCAGCGACCCGTCCAGCGCCTTGCCATGGCCCGCGCCGAGCAGCGCTGAGTCGAACAGGTCCTCCCCCGACGGGCTGGAATCGGTCAGGACGGAGCCAGACGGGGAGTCCGCGTGATGGCGGACCGGCGAGTTCAGCGGCACCGAATCCAGCACCTGGGGATCGAGCCTCGGATCGCTCCACGGGCGGGGGAGCTCGAGCTGGTCAGCCATCCAGTTGTGCACCACGCCCAGGGGCACCGGGAGCTTGTCCACGCCCAGCACCAGTTCCGGCGGGGCCGCGGAGGTCAACAGCTCGACGGCGGCCCGCGCGGCGTCGTCGGAATGGATCCGATTTGAGATTCTCCAGGCCTCATGGGCGTCCTGACCTGCGGCTTCACCCACGGAACCGGAGCGCAGCTGTTTGATGAGCCGATCTCGGCCCGGACCATAGATGCCGGAGAGTCGCAGGATCCCGCTGCGCGAGCGGGCCGAGGACTCAGCGCCGGCGTCCCGCCACTTCTGCAGAAGCTGCTCGGTGCGGGCAAGGACCTCACCCGTCGGGCCGGCAGGGGTCAGCGGCGCAGATTCGTCCAGTCGCCCCGAGGCGTCGCCGAGGACCGAGGTGGAGGACACCAGCAGCACCTGCACAGTCTCGGCGAGGTTTGCCTGCGTGATGCGGTCCAGCACCGTTTCGAGCCCGCGCAGGTAGACCTGCTCATAGCGCCGCGGATCGCGGCTGCCGGCGGCGGGCGAGAAGACCACCGCCGTGGTGTCGGCCGGCGGGGCCGGGACCGTGGATTCCTCGGTGAGGTCCACGGCCGTGCCGTCGAAGGAGGCGGGCAGACGCTCCGGGCTGCGGCGCCATCCCGAGACGTTCCAGCCCTGGTCCAGAAGTCGATGGCCGATCCGCGTGCCGACGTCGCCGCAGCCCACCAGCACGGCGCGCGGAGTTGGTGAGTCGGCGGGGAGCGGGGCGGCGGAGGCAGTCATGGTCCGAGCCTAGCGATTTCCCGCAGGATGCGGTGATCGACGCGGGCCACAAGTCTCGATGTCAGTGAGCACCTGCGGCGGACGCAGAAGAACCCCCGTCCGGATCTCTCCCGACGGGGGTTCTTCTCACAATGGCGGAGGCGGGGGGATTTGAACCCCCGGTCCGCTTTGAGGCGGACACTTCATTAGCAGTGAAGCCCATTCGGCCGCTCTGGCACGCCTCCTGTGCCCACGAACTCGGCGAACCGTTCTCATGCGCCCGTCTAGACTAGCGGTTCGGCTGGGAAACTGACAAAGCGTGCGCTCGCAGTACTCTGGACGGGACGAGACAGCCGAGGAATGCACCAGGAGAACACGCCACCCATGCCCCGCCAGACCGAGGAACGCAGAGTCGCGCTGATCGGTGCCGGGCCCCGCGGCACCTCCTTCCTGGAACGACTGCTGGCGGCGGTGGAGCGCGGCACGCCCGACGCCCAGGCATCCCGGTTGCGCGTCCTGGTCATAGACCCCGCCCCACACGGGCCCGGCCGCGTCTGGAACCCGCAGCAGTCCCCGTTGTACCTGATGAACACCCCCGCCAGCTTCCCCACCGCGGCGCCCGTCGGCGCGACTCAGGCCCAGCTGGCCTCGTCGTCGGTCTCCCGCTCCTTCGCCCAGTGGCGGCACGAGCATGAGGCCGAGGAGACCGCCACCTCGGTGCGCGCCGACGGCTTCGAGCCGCCCGTCTTGAAGGGGATCGACCATGGCGGGACCGACACCGACTACCCCACCCGCGCCGCCTACGGGCAGTACCTCACCTGGCTGCACACCGAGGTCTGCGCGGCACTTGCGCGCCATCCCGGGATCAGCGTCGAGCACATCTCCGCGGAGGTCGCCGAGCTGCGCCGCGCCGACTCCGGGTATGAGCTGAGGCTGCGCCCCGACGACGACGCCGATCCGCCCCGGGATGATCGGCTCCGCGCCGACCAGGTGGTGCTGGCGCTGGGTCACATACCTGCCGGGCTGAACGAGTCCGGCGAACACTTCACCGAGGTGGCCGAGCAGCTCGGGCTGCACTACCAGCCGCCGGCGATCCCCACCGAGGTGGACTACTACTCGCTGCCCGCCGGGGAGAACGTGCTGGTCCGCGGGATGGGGCTGAACTTCTTCGACCTGATGATCCAGGCCAGCGTGGGCCGCGGCGGAGTGTTCCACGAACACGCCGACCACCCCGCCGGGCAGCGCCTGGAATACCTCGCCACCGGCGACGAGCCGCACCTGGTGGCCGGGTCCCGGCGCGGCACCCCATATCGAGCCAAGTCCACCGCGCTCACCGAGGCGCCCGGGTTCGCGCCCGTCGGCATCACGCTGCACCACCTCAGCCCCGAGGCGGTGGCCGAGGCCGAACGGCGCCACGACCTGCTCGACTTCTCAGCCCACCTCTGGCCGCTGATCCAGCGCGACGTGCTGCGCACCTATTACCGGACCCTGGTGGAGCTCGCCCCGGAGCTCTTCCGCGCCGGTTTCGAAGCCGCGCTTCAGGAGCTGCTCGCGGACACCCACCTGGGCGAGGCGGTGCTGCAGACCCGTGGTCAGCGGCTGCTGCGCGAGCTCGCCCCGGATGTCCTCTGGTTCGACATCCGCTCGCTGGGCAGGCCCTTCGGCGGGCTGACCTTCGAGTCCGCCGAGCAGTACCAGCAGCACATGAGCGCCTACCTCGAGGATGACGCGGCCACCTCCGCCGCCGGAGCGCGCAGCCCGGTGAAGATGGCCATCGGTGCGCTGCACCTGGCCCGGATGGAGGTCAAGGCGCTGATCAGCCAGGGCCGGGTCTCCCAGTCCAGCCAGATCAGCGAGATCGAGGGCTGGTTCGAGTCCCTGGTGGAGGGCCTGGCCAGCGGCCCGCCGCTGCAGCGGATCGAGGAGCTCGCCGCCCTGACCCGCGCCGGGGTGGTGGAGTTCCTGGGACCCGACCCGATCTTCGACGTGGACCGCGAGACCGGCTTCTACACCGCCGAATCCCCGGCCGTGGCCGCGCCGGCGTACCAGGCGCGCTGGCTGCTTGAGGCGATGATGCCCGCCAATCGGATCCAGCTCTCGCGCTCGCCCCTGGTGGCGGGACTGCTGCGCAGCGGCCTCGCCCGGCCGCGCGAACTCGTGGACGCCTCCGGGGCGCCGCGGGCGGGCAAGGGCTTCGACGTCACGCGACTTCCACATCGGCTGATCCCGGCGGACCGCGCCGAGCCGGAAGAGATCTACGTGCTGGGCCTGCAGCTCAGCTCGGTCCAATGGGGCACCGCCATCGCCGCGGAGGCCGGCGGAGATGGCGATTCCTCCGCGCGATCCCTCGCCGACGCCGACGCCGCGGCCCGCGCGGTCCTTTTCGGTCCGGGCGGCGCGGCTACAGGATCGCCCGCCCAGGATTGAGCCGGCGCTCCGGATCGAACACGTCCTTGATCCGGCGCTGCAGCGCGATCACCTCGGCGGACTGCTCCCAGTCCAGCCAGCGCAGCTTATAGGTGCCGATCCCGTGCTCCCCGGTGATGGTCCCGCCCATCTCCAGTGCCAGCCGGACCGAACCGTCCAGGGCAGCATGCAGCCGCGAGACGGCCGAGGTCGGGAGGCCGCCCTCGGTGGCGTCGATCGTCACGGGGGCGGCCTCGGGCTGTGCGGGGGAGGCCGCGTCGTCGTCGGGTCTTGTCTCGGTGCCGGTGCCGGTGTCGGGGCCGAGCTCTGAGCTGGGGACGCTGAAGGTGGGGTGCAGGTTGCCGTCCCCGGCGTGCGCGACCACCTTGAGCTGGACCTGGTGCTCCTCGGCGAGGTCTTCGATGGCGCGGATGTAGTCCACCAGCCGCGACCGCGGGACCGCGACGTCTTCGCCCACGCGCACCTCGTTGACGATTCCGTCGCCGCGGGCGTGCCGGCGCAGCTCGATCAGCCGCTCGGACTCGGTGGAGCCGGGGTCGCTGACCAGGGCGCCGAGTGCTCGCAGCACCTCACGGATGATCTCGGCCTCGATGGCAGCACCGTGGCCGTCGGTCTGGATCAGCAGCAGCGTGTCTCCGCGCTGGGCCAGGTCCGAGCCCTGCGCCTCATCCAGGGCGAGCATGGTGCGGCGATCCAGCAGCTCCGTGATCGCCGGCTGCACCCGGGCCCTGCCGATGTCCAGGACCCCTTGGGCGGCGGTGGTCAGCTCGTCGAAGAACGCGGCGATGGTCTCGGTGTGCGCACTCAGGTGGCGCAGCCGCACGGTGACCCCGACGACGATGCCGAGGGTCCCCTCGGAGCCGACGAACAGGCTGGTCAGGTCATAGCCGGCGACGCCCTTGAAGGTGGCCTGTCCGGTGTGGATCAGCGTGCCGTCGGCGAGCACCACGTCCAGGGCAAGCACCGAATCGCGGGTCACCCCGTACTTCGCACAGCGCAGCCCGCCGGCGTTGGTGGCGACATTGCCGCCGATGGTGGAGGTGCGGTAGCTCGCCGGATCCGGGGCGTACATCAGCCCGTGTTCTGCGGCGGCGGCGTTGAGGTCGGCGTTGATCACGCCCGGTTCGACGACGGCGACCTCATCCTCGGGTCGCATCGCCAGGATCTGGTTCATCCGGGTCAGGTTCAGCACCACCGAACCCTCGGTGGAGTTCGCCCCGCCGGAGACGGAAGTCCCAGCCCCGCGGGTGATCAGCGCGAAGCCATGCTCGCAGGAGAGTCGCACCAGCAGTTGGACGTCCTGCGTCGATTCAGCAAAGACCACGGCGAGCGGCGGGTGCACCTGCCAATGCTCCAGCGGCCCCTGGTCGACCGCGTGGGCGTCGAGCTCCGCGGCGTCGGTGGTCAAGGTGCCCGGCGTGAAGGCGCTGCGCAGGGCTGTCAGGACGTCATTGTCGGAGGCACTCATGAAAGGTGAGTCTAGGTCAGGGTTGACCTCCGGATATGGCCTCCGACACACTGAGGCCCAGTTGGAGCCCAGGTTCGGTGAGAGGCCAGTCTGATGTGCACACGTGTGGTCTACCTGGGCGAGCAGGATCGTGTGCTGACGGCCCGTTCCATGGACTGGAACGCCGACCTGGGGACGAATCTGTGGGTCTTCCCCCGGGGGCTGCCGCGCGAGGGAGGAGCCGGGTCGGAGTCGCTGACCTGGACGTCCCGCTATGGCAGCGTGATCGCCTCCGGCTATGACATCTCGACCACCGATGGGATGAACGAGCGGGGGCTGGTCGCCAATGCCCTGTGGCTGGTCGAGTCGCGCTACCCGGGGCTCGACGATGCCCGGCCGAAGCTCTCCCTCGGCGCCTGGGCCCAGTACGTGCTGGACAGCTTCGCGACCGTGACGGAGGCGGTCGAATCACTCGCCCGTGAAGACTTCGCCGTGGTCACCGCCGGCGTGCCAGGGCAGCCGCGCCAGGCGACCATGCACCTGTCGATCTCGGATGCCTCCGGGGACAGCGCCATCTGTGAGTACCTGGACGGGACGCTGCAGATACACCACGACCGCACCCACCAGGTCATGACCAATTCACCGCCCTTCGCTCAACAGCTGGCGATCGACACCTACTGGCGCGGCATCGGCGGTACCGTCATGCTCCCGGGCACCAATCGCGCCGCCGACCGCTATGTCCGGGCAAGCTTCTACATCAACGCGGTGCCGCAGGTGGAAGACCGCACCATCGCGACCGCGTCGGTGTTCGGGGTGATCCGCAACGCGTCGGTCCCCTATGGGATCAGCACTCCGGGGCAGCCGAACATCTCCTCGACCCAGTGGCGCACCGTGGCGGACCACAAGGACCGTCGCTACTTCTTCGACTCCGCGCTGCGGCCCAGCGTCATCTGGGTGTCCCTGGACCGACTCGACCTGCGAGAAGGCTCAGGTGTCCGCCGCATGGATCTTGCTGATGGCCCGCCCGACGGCCACGCCGGCGACGTCAGTGATCTCTTCGAGCCCGCGGAGCCGTTCGCGTTCCTCGGGCCGGAGTGACTCGCGGCAGGGTGGCCGAACATGACGAACTGCGAACCCGACCCCTGGCCCGCACTTGCAAGGAAGCATTCCGCGATGCAGACTTGCTCCTAGGTCAAGAGTGCCAGCGCAAAACCCCGGTTTGCTGGCCGGCAACCCTCCAGTTCGCGGTGGGGTGCCCCGGGTGACGACCTGGCTGAAACAGTCAGTGAAGCAGTTCACCGACTCACTCAGCAAGCGCGGGCCACACACCAGTGCGGGCCCAACATCCCAGTCCTCAGGACAGGGCCGTACAGGATTCAGCGCCGGAAGCTCGACCACCGGCAGCGACGTTCACATCCGGCCCGGTTCCTGGGCCGCATTGAACGGAGAATCCTTTGAGCAACGAGAACACCTGGCAGTTCGAGACCCAGCAGATCCATGCCGGAGTCGCCCCCGACCCGGTCACCGGAGCACGGGCGCTGCCGATCCAGCAGACCACCTCCTTCGTCTTCCCGGACACCGCCGCCGCCGCGCGCCGCTTCGGACTCGAGGAGATCGCCCCGATCTACTCGCGCATCGGCAATCCCACCGTCCAGGCGGTGGAGGATAAGATCGCCGCCCTCGAAGGCGGAGTCGGGGCGCTCGCCGTCGGTTCCGGACAGGCTGCCACCACGCTGGCGCTGCTGAACATCGCTTCGGCCGGCAGCCACATCGTCGCCTCACCCACCCTCTACGGCGGCACACAGAACCTCTTCAAGCACACCCTGCCGAAGTTCGGCATCGAGGTCTCCTTCGTGGAGGACCCCGATGACCTGGAATCCTGGCGCGCCGCCACCCGGGAGAACACGGTCGCCTTCTTCGGCGAATCCGTGGCGAACCCGCGCGGGGACGTGCTGGACATCGAAGGCGTCGCCTCGGTGGCGCATGAGTTCGGGGCACCGCTGATCATCGACTCCACGCTGACCACCCCATACCTGATCAAGCCGATCGACTTCGGCGCCGACGTCGTCGTGCACTCGGCCACCAAATTCCTCGGCGGCCACGGCACGGCCATCGCCGGGGTGATCGTGGACTCCGGGCGCTTCGACTACTTCGCCCACCCGGAGCGCTTCCCCGGCTTCTCCACCCCGGACGAGAGCTACCACGGGCTGGTCTTCGGCCGGGATCTCGGCGCCGACGGGATCTTCGGGGTCAACCTCTCCTTCATCCTCAAGGCCCGGGTCCAGCTGCTGCGCGACCTCGGTCCGGCACTGTCCCCGCACAACGCCTTCGAGATCAACCTGGGGCTGGAGACCCTCTCGCTGCGGATCGAACGCCATGTCGAGAACGCGCAGAAGGTCGCCGAGTACCTGGAGGCCCATGACGCCGTGCGACGGGTCTACTACTCCGGTCTGCCCTCGAGCCCCTGCTTCGAGCGCGCTCAGAAGTACCTGCCCCGCGGATCCGGGGCGGTGCTGTCCTTCGAGCTCGCCGGAGGAGCAGCCCACGACGCTTCAGGTCAGGCCCGGGCGGGCCAGGCCTTCGTGGACGCGCTGGAGCTGCACTCGCTGGTGGCCAATGTCGGCGACGTCCGCTCCCTGGTGATCCACCCCGCCTCGACCACGCACAGCCAGCTCAGCGACGCCGAGCAGCGCGCCGCCGGAGTCAAGCCCGGACTGGTCCGGCTCTCGGTGGGCCTGGAGCATATCGACGACATCATCGCCGATCTGGACCAGGGCTTCGAGAAGGCCGCCCAGGGCGCTGTGAACGCGGCAGCGGAGGCCGGCGCGGACAATGTGACGAAGCAAGAAACCGCAGCGGCGGTCTGAGGTTAGGGTGATCAGGTGCTGAATGACTTTGGGAACAGGCCCGCCGGTGCGTTGAAGACCGCTGAGGTCGGCGCGTACACCTTCGAGGCCGGCGGGCGGCTGCCCGAAGTCACCCTCGCCTACGAGACCTGGGGCACGCTGAACGAGGACGGCAGCAACGCCGTCCTGGTCGCCCACGCCCTCACCGGTGACTCCCACGTCGCCGCCACCGCGGCGGATGCCTCCATCGGATGGTGGGAAGGGCTGCTCGGACCGGGCCGCCCGATCGACACCGAGCGCTGGTTCGTGATCGCCCCGGCCATGGTGGGTGGCTGCTACGGCTCCACCGGACCCGCCTCCCTGGATCCCGAGGGGAAGCCCTACGGCTCCCGATTCCCCTTCGTGACCATTCGCGACTCCGTGCATCTCGAAGCCCGGCTGGCTCATGCCCTGGGCATTCGGAAGTTCCACACGGTGATCGGCGGATCCATGGGAGGCGCCCGGGCGCTGGAATGGGCCGTGACCTACCCGGAGATGGTCGAAGGCGTGGCCGTCTTCGCCTGCGGAGCGGCCTCCACCGCGGAGCAGATCGCCTTCGGCCAGGCCCAGGTGCTGGCTGTGGAGAACGATCCCCATTTCGCCGGCGGCGACTATTACGGCGGCCCGGCGCCGCAGGCCGGGCTGGGACTGGCGCGCCGGATCGCGCACATCACCTACCGCGCGGAGTACGAGCTGGCGGTGCGCTTCGGCCGCTCCGCCCAGGGCATGGAAGACCCCGTCGGCTGGTCCCAGCGCAGGCGCGGGCGCTACCAGGTGGAGTCCTACCTGGACCACCAGGCCGAGAAGCTGCTCCAGCGCTTCGACCCCAACGCCTACATCGTCCTCGCCGAGGCCTTGATGAGCCACGACGTCGGCCGCGGACGCGGGGGAGTGGACCAGGCGCTCGCCGGGGTCACCGCGGCGCCATTCTTGGCGGCCGTGACCACGGACCGGCTGTACTTCCCGAAACAGTCCCAGGAGATCGCCGACGCGATCCCCGGGGACCATCAGGTGCACATGATCGACTCTCCGATCGGCCACGACGGATTCCTCACCAGCGCGGAGCAGCTCGGCGACGCCATGCGGGAGACTCTCCAGCTGGGGAGCCGCGCGCCCCTGCGCCTCTGAACCTCCGGCGGCTCTGAACCTCCGGCGGCTCAGGCGTCGTCGACGCCGCCACCCGGGGGCATGGACCCGCCGAAGAGCGGCTCGAAGGTCGGTCGCTTCGCGTAGATCCCATCCCCGGAGGACCTCCCGCGGAGCCGCCGGACCACCCAGGGGAAGAGGTGGTGGCGCGCCCAGACGGCGTCATCCACCCGGGCCGCACGCCAGCTCCGCACCGGAACCGGGCGCGGCTCCGAGGGCTTGAGATCGTGCTCGACGTTCATCGTCTCCAACACCATGCGGGCGATCGTGTGGTGGCCCAGCGCGGAGAAGTGCAGCCGGTCGTCGTCCCACATCTCCGGGCGGGTCAGCTCGCGCAGGGACCACATATCGGCGACCACGGCGTCATGCCGGGCCGCGATGGTGCGCACGTTCTCGTTGAAGATCGCCACCTTCCCGCGGATCGAGCCGACCACCGGGGTCTCGCGCACATCGGGGCCGTTGAACAGCACGATGGTGGCCCCAGTGGTGGTCAGGATCTGCACCAGGGTGTCCAGGATCCGGGCGGTCTCATCGGGGTCCCCGCCGGGCCGGATCACGTCATTGCCGCCGGCGCACAGGGTGATCAGGTCCGGGCGCAGCTCCAGGGCCGGGGCGAGCTGTTCGTCTCGGATCTGACCGATGAGCTTTCCGCGCACCGCCAGGTTGGCGTAGGAGAACTTGGGAGAACCTTCCACGGCGGCGGCACCGAGGGCCAGCTCCTCAGCCACTCGGTCCGCCCAGCCGCGGTGGTAGCCCGGTCGGGTCTGATCGGGATCCCCGATGCCTTCGGTGAAGGAGTCCCCCAGGGCCACGTAGCGGGTCCAGGGGTGCCGCGGAGTCTCAGCGATCTCGGCGTCGGCGGGCAGGTCTGGTGTTTCGAGGGTCTCATCAGTTTCGTTCACCCGGACATTGTCGCTGACCACCCCCTCTTCATGCATCCACCCATGGGCTGATTAGAGTGGGTCAGTCACCCTTCCCGTCACGCAAAGGTCATTTCATGTCTGCCTCACCGCACGTCGCCTGGTCCCGCGAACCCGAGGACCGCGCCGGCACCCCGCTGGTGGTGCTGCTCCACGGCTACGGCTCCCACGAGCAGGACCTGATGGGACTGGTCCCCGGGCTGCCCGCCGGCTTCACCTATGCCTCCGTGCGCGCGCCGGTGAAGATGGAGGTCGGCGGCTACACCTGGTTCGACCTGGATGTCGAGCGGCTGGCCTATTCGTCATCGGCCGCACGCGAGGCGGTGGAGGATCTCTGGGAGTGGATCGCCGCGGTCAAGGACCAGCACAGCTCGGTGAGCCTGCTCGGATTCTCCATGGGGATGGCGGTCGCCACCTCGCTGCTGCGCAGCCGGCCTGAGGAGTTCGCCACCGTCGTCGGGCTCTCCGGCTTCGCCGTGGACCCCACCCGAGGAGAGGGGATCGAGGACTACTTCGACGACGAGGCGCTGGCCTCCGCGAAGGTGCCGTTCTTCTGGGGCCGCGACCAGGAGGATCCGATCATTCCGGCGGAGCATGTGGAGTACACCCACGGCTGGGCGACCAAGTCGGTGAAGCTGACCAAGGTGCTCTACGCCGGGGCCGGGCACGGCGTCGTGCCGCAGGAGATCAGTCACGTGGGGGAGTTCCTGACCCACACGGTGCTCAACTCTCGCTGAGCACCCAGTCCTCACCGTCGCGCCGTACCAGCCCCAGCCGTTCGAACTCCTGCAGCCAGCCCTCCATCGGCCAGTGTCCCCACCGGTCCGCGAAGATGGCACCGTTGCGCAGGATGTCGGTGAGATGCTCCACCGGCGGCCGGGAGACCGGATGGTGCTGGTGGTAGGCGCAGGCCCCTCCCACCCAGGTCAGCTCGACTCCGCGAGCTCTGGCCCGCCAGGAGAAGTCGGTGTCCTCGGCGCCGTAGCCGGTATAGGCCTCGTCGAATCCGCCGATCCGTTCCCAGACGATCCGGCGCACCGCGAAGGACAATGACCAGAAGAGCGCATGCTCTCCATGGGTGAGGATCTCCCCGGGTGCCGGTGCCGGCCGTGCCGGATGCGGCGCGGCCCACTCGGTGAGCTGATCTGCCGTGGCCGCGTCGAGCACCTCCCCGGGGAGCTCGGGCAGATACGCCACCGGTCCGCAGAGCAGATCCTCGGGCCGCAGCCGCGAGGCCTCGATGTATGCGCTGATCAGTCCGGGGTCCGGGATGCAGTCCACATCCAGGAAGATCAGCAGGTCATCGGGTCCGCTGAGCTGCTCGAGGGCCCGTGCGGCGCCCAGATTCCGGGCCGCGGCGAGCGGCAGCCGGCCTGAGCTGCGCGGAATCTCCAGCACCTGGGTGGACAGCCCGGCGTCGGCCCGGGCCGCGCTGTCGCTGGCCGCGCTGTCGCTGGCCGTGCTGTCGCTGACCGGACTGTTGCTGGTCGGCTGATCCACTGCCAGCTGCGCGCTGATCTGCGGGTCCTCCATGGCCACCACCACGTGCGCCACCGGGGACTGATCGCTGAGTGCCAGCGCGGTGCGCTGACGGCGCAGATGGGTGTGCCGGGAATGGACGGCGGTGACCACGACGGCGCGCGGTGTCGTCCTGGGTCGGCTGGAAGGTCCCGGGGAGCTGGATGGTCCGGTGGGGCTGGGTGGTCCGGTGGGGCTGGGCCTGCTCATCGGGTCACCTCGGTGCCGTCGGCGAGGTCCTGCGCGTGGGGGCGAGCATCGAGTGAAGCAGCGCTGCGAACCGGTCCGCGGCAGCGCCGTCGCACCAGCTGGTCCAGTCCGCACCGTCGAGGCTGAGCGTATGCGCCACGGCCCGGTCCCAGCCGGCGTCGTCGTCGGGCGCGGGGGCGCGGACCGCCGGCCAGGGGCCGCGTTCGAGTGCGGCGAGCATATGGGCCTGTTCCTGGTGGGGACGGTCCAGCGCGGTGACCAGCGCGGGGGTGCGGCTGGCGGCGACCTCGGCGATGGAGTTCTGCCCGGCCGCAGTGAGCACCAGGTCGGCGCGCTTCAGCAGCGGCCAGGGGTCGGCCTCCCAGGAGGACTCGCCGCCCAGGATGCGCAGTCGCGCCTGCGGCAGGGTCCGGCGCAGCTGGGCGATCGCCGCGGCGCTCACCGCGCCGCCGCCGCCTCCGCTGAGCACCAGGACCTCGAGCTGCTGGTTCTCAACCGGGGTCCCGTCCGGGGTGAAGCGGGAGAGCCCGCCCAGCGCCTGGACGTCGGGTGCCTCGGCGAGGATCTCGGTGGCCTGCGCGGGCCACATGCCCACCACGGCCGAGGAGATCGAATAGCCCAGCCGATGCGCAGGATCGCTGCGGTCGCCGGGCAGCGCCACGGTGACCACCGGGATCCCGTGGAGCCGGGCGAGCAGTGCGATCTCCACCGAGACATCGGCCACGAGCAGCTCAGGTGCGGCGTGATCGATCCAGGCCGAGACCTGCGCGCTGCGCCGGCGCAGCCCGGAGTGGTGCAGGGGGGCCCAGTGCAGCGCGCCGGCGGCGGTGGGTTCGCGGAACCTGCCGCCGTCGTCCGGCTCGGGGGCGTCATCGCGGTCCAGCTGGAGCCAGTCCGCCGGCCAGTCGGCGGGCGGGGGCAGCGAGGAGACCCCCGTGATGCGGACCCCGCGCGCGGCGGCGGCATGAGCCACGGCGCTGGCGCGGTGAAGGTGTCCGCGGCCCTGATGGTGGATGTACCAGCCGATCATCGCGCTGATGCGCTGGGCTGCGGGGAGGCTTCCATAGCCATCTGGGTGTAGAGCTGCTCGTACTCGTCGACCATCCGCTCCAGCGAGAGATCTCGCTCGGCGCGCTGGCGGACCGGGGTGCGATCGCAGCGTGCGGCCCGGGTGATCGCCTCGGCGAGGGCGGCCACCGACCCGTCCGCGGCGAGGGCCCCGGAGGATTCGGTGACGATCTCTACCAGCCCGCCGCGCGGGAAGGCCGCGACAGGCGTCCCACAGGACATGGCTTCAGCCGCCACCAGGCCGTAGGGCTCATCCCACTGGGAGCTGACCACGGCCACTGCGGAGGAGCCCACGAGCTCGACCAGCTCAGCGTGGCGCAGATGCCCCACATGCACCGCGTCGTCGCCGAGCCGGGGCTCGACCTGACCCTCGAAGTAGCTGCGGTCCATGATGGGGCCCGCCAGGGTGATGCTGCGACCGGCGGCGCGCGCCGCGTCGATGGCCAGATGCGGGGCCTTCTCGGGCACCAGGCGCCCGGTCCAGACGCATCCGTCGCCGCCAGGGCCGGGATGCCACACGTCGGTGTCGACGCCGTTGGGGATCACGCTGGACACCACTGAGCTCGCCCAGGCCTTGGCCGTGGCGGAACTCACGGCGGTGAACACCGAGGAGGGCGCGGCGTAGTTCATCGCGGACTCCAGCCATGGGGTCGGTGGAGTGTGCAAGGTGGTGAGCACCGGCATCGGGATCAACGATGACAGCGCGACCGGAAGGTGGTGCAGCGAGTTGTTGTGGACCACGTCGAAGTCCTTGGACTCCGCCAGTCGCAGCATCAGGCCGAGATAGGCGTGGTGCTGCTGCATCCAGTCCGCCGGCATCGCGCCCACGTCAGAGCGGGCAGCGGCGGTCAGCTCCAGCCGCTCCGGGAGGAGCATCTGGGCGCCGAGCTCCGGGTCGCTGCCGCCTGCGGCGAACAGCGTCACCGAATGACCTCTGCCGATGAGCTTCTTTGCCACCGTGTGTGTAAAAGCCTCGAGCCCCCCGGCGAAGGGTTCCCGAATGGGAAACTGGCTCGAAGCGATGATGCAAATGCGCAACCGCACCCCTAGTTCACAGGGCGAGACGCAGCCCCCCGGCGCCGGTCATCTCAGACCGGCAGGCACCTCGCAGAAAATGTCATGTGAGGCCCGGCACACACGCGCGCACCCGGCCCATAGAGGCACTGTACACGCGGTTTCAGGGAGGCGGATTCAGCCCCGTCAGCCCTGAACGGGCATGAGTCGCGCGGCTGGCAGGCCGAAGGGCTCGCCGTCGAACTCCACGAGCTGTCCGCGCTTGATCTGAGCGCCGCGGCGGGTCTCCACCTCGCCGTCGACGCGGACACCGGAGGAGTCGATCACCTCGCGGGCGATCGCCCCGTTCTCGACCACCCCGGCCAGCTTCAACAGCTGACCCAGACGGATGGACTCATCGCGGATCGGGATCTCAGACACTTCTCGGCTCATGGCCCAAGTCTGTCATGCGCGCCCGGTGAAGCGTGGGGGAGTGGTCTGGATAAGGTGAGCCCATGAGTTCTGCCGAGCCCGCAGCGGGCCCCCGCTCCCCGCTGGTCTGGGTCTTCCTTCTTCTGCTGATGCTCGCCTCGGGTGCGGCGATCCCCGCCCAGGGGCGGGTCAATGCCGCGCTGACCACCGAGATCGGGGACCCGGTGCTCGCGGCGACCATCAGCTTCAGTGTGGGCAGCATCATCCTGGTCCTGGTGACCTTCGGCACAGGCCGTGGCCGACGGGCCATCGCCCGGGTGGCCCCGGCGGTGCGGGAGGGGCGGATTCGCTGGTGGTACTTCCTGGCCGGCTGCGTGGGCGCCTACTTCGTGCTCACCCAGACGCTGACCATCGGGCTGATCGGCGTGGCCGTGTTCACCGTGGCCGTGGTCACCGGACAGACCTTGGGCGGACTGCTCTGGGACCGGATCGGGCTGGGGCCTGCCGGGCGGATGCGGCTGAACCCGTTCCGGGTCGGCGGCGCGGCGCTGACCGTGCTGGCCGTGCTGTGGGCGGTCTCCCCGCAGCTGGCCGCCTCCGGGCAGGGGCCGGCCTGGCTGGCGCTGGTGCTGCTGCCGCTCTCCGGCGGCTTCCTGCAGGCGGCCCAGCAGGCGATCAACGGTCGCCATTCTGCGGCCTACGCCTCCCCGGCGCCGGGGACGCTGTTCAACTTCCTCGCCGGCACGCTGTTCCTGCTGCTGGTCTGGGCGGGCAAGGCCCTGGTCAGCGGGGTGGAGCCGGCCCTGTCGCTGACCTGGTGGCACTACCTGGGCGGGCCGCTGGGGATCATCTTCATCGCCCTGGGCGCGCTGCTGGTCACCCGCGTCGGGGTGCTGATCGCCGCGATGGGCATGATCGCCGGTCAGCTGCTGGGCTCGCTGCTGCTCGACGTGCTGCTGCCCACGCCCGGCTCGCTGGTCACCACCGCCACCGTGCTGGGCACCGGGCTGACCCTGATCGCGGTGATACTCGCGTCCCTGCCCGACATCCTGCGCGGGCGCCCGCGGCCGAAGTCCAGAGACTGACCCGCTTTCGGACCCGGTGCGTGCGCGCGATAAGCTGACGCAATCTGTGTTCATCCCCGTTCTACCTGAGGTGTATCTGCCACATGGCCAAAGAGACCGCACTCGACAAAGTCATCTCCCTGGCGAAGCGCCGCGGCTTCGTGTTCCAGTCGGGAGAGATCTACGGCGGCACCCGCTCTGCCTGGGACTACGGACCCCTGGGCACCGAGCTCAAGGAGAACATCAAGGCCGAATGGTGGCAGACCTTCATCCGCGGCCGCGGCGACATGGTCGGCCTGGACTCCGCGATCATCCTGCCGCAGGCCGTCTGGCACGCCTCGGGCCACGTCAAGACGTTCTCCGACCCGCTGGTCGAGTCGCTGCACACGCACCGCCGCTACCGCGCCGATCACCTGATCGAGGCCTATGAGGCCAAGCATGGACACCCGCCGGAGAACGGCCTCGCCGACATCCGCGACCCCGAGACCGGCCAGCCCGGCAAGTGGACCGAGCCGCAGCAGTTCTCCGGCCTGATGAAGACCTTCCTGGGCCCGGTGGATGACCAGGAGGGGCTGCACTACATGCGGCCCGAGACCGCCCAGGGCATCTTCGTGAACTTCAACAATGTGGTGACCTCGGCCCGGAAGAAGCCGCCCTTCGGCATCGGCCAGATCGGCAAGGCCTTCCGCAACGAGATCACCCCGGGCAACTTCATCTTCCGGACCCGCGAGTTCGAGCAGATGGAGATCGAGTACTTCACCCACCCGGATGAGGCCGATGAGTGGTTCAAGCACTGGGTGGACGCCTGCTACAACTGGTTCATCGACCTCGGTCTGAACCCGGAGAACCTGCGCAAGTTCGACGTGCCCGAAGATGAGCGCGCGCACTACTCGGCCGGCACCATCGACCTGGAATACCGCTTCGACTTCGCCGGCTCTGCCTGGGGCGAGCTCATGGGCGTGGCCAACCGCACCGACTATGACCTGAACTCCCACACCGAGGCCTCCGGCGCGAAGCTGCAGTACTTCGACCAGGCCAGCGGGACCCGCTACACCCCGTACGTGATCGAGCCGTCCTTCGGCCTGACCCGCGCGATGATGGCCTTCCTGGTGGACTCCTACACCGAGGACGAGGCGCCGAACACCAAGGGCGGAGTGGACACCCGCACCGTGCTCAAGCTGCACCCGAAGCTGGCCCCGGTGAAGGCCGCGGTGCTGCCGCTGTCGAAGAAGCCCGAGCTCGCCGGGGTCTCCCAGGACCTGGCCCAGCAGCTGCGCCAGCACTGGAACATCGACTTCGACGACTCCGGCGCCATCGGACGCCGCTACCGTCGCCAGGACGAGATCGGCACCCCGTTCTGTATCACGGTGGACTTCGACACCCTCGAGGATCAGGCGGTCACCATCCGCGACCGTGATGAGATGACCCAGGAGCGGGTCTCGCTGGACAAGGTCCAGTCCTACCTGGCGGTGAAGCTGCTCGGCTGAGTCGGCTGCGGCGTGGTCCGGTGGCTGGGACCATGCCGCGCTCAGCCCTGGGCTGAACGTCCGGGCGCTGAACAGCCGGTATGGCGGGCGGGTGAGGGGTGAGCTTTGTCCGGGCGCGGGTGCGGGACTACCATGGCTTGTTTGGTCTGAACGACACTTACCGTCTCGTCTAAGGAAATGTGATGAGTATTGAGCACGACGCCGCGGCTCGCCCGATGAACCCGGCCCGGCTGACCCTGGACTCCGGTCTCACCGTGCGCCCCTGGGCCGACGGCGATGACCTGAAGCTGCTCCAGGTCTGGGGCGACCCGGAGAACTCGATGCACCACCAGGACCGCAGCCTGCTGCGGCCCTCCTCGAACGAGCCCTGGTCCCGCTGCATCGTGGCCGAGGCCGCGGGCCTGCCCGTGGCCGCCGCGACGATCTTCCGCTCCTCGCTGCACCCGGACCGGCTCTCCTTCTACGCCGAGGTCGCCCCGGAGCACCGCCGCCGCGGCGTCGCCGCGCAGATGCTGGAGATCCTCGAGGCCGAGGTCCCCAACTGCGCGGTCCAGTCGCTGAAGGCCCGCGTGGCCAAGCGCTCCGCCGCCCAGTGCTTCCTCAAGGACAACGGCTTCACCAAGATCCAAGCCTCCAGGCAGGTGGTCGTCCAGCCGGGCGCCATCTCGCTGCCGGACCTGGACAGCGCGGGACTGGACCTCGAAGACCTCGCCACCGGATCGGTGGAGCTGACCCAGCTGGTCGCGGACTTCTACAACACCGTGCACGCCTGGGATCGCGCCGAGATGACCGTCGGCAAGGCCCAGCAGATGCTGCTCGGACCGGAGACCGGCGCCTCGGGTGCGGTGGTGCTGCGCGACACCAGCGCCGGCGGGAACAACGGCATCCTGGCCTTCGCGATCAGCTACACCTCCGAGCGCACCGATGAGCCCGCCGATGTGCTGCTGGGCTGGAACACCGGGTTGGAAGACTCCGACGCCGAGACCGCCTGCCGCGCCATGCTCGCGCTGCTCTCCGCGCACTTCCCGGTCAAGGTCGAGGTCGACGATGCGATGGTGCCGCTGAAGACCGTCACCGATGAGCTCATCGCCGCCGGCGAGGCCGAGTACGACTTCGAGGCGCTCATCTACGCCAAAGACGCAGCCTGAGCAGGCAGCCCATGACCGCTGAGGCCACCGACACCGCGGCGCTGGACACCGGCGCGCTCGAGAACGGCGCACCGAGGGCCGGCGGGCAGGGCACCGCGCTGCTGCCGCCGCTGACCCTGGGACCCATCACGGTGAAGACCCCGGTGGTGCTGGCCCCGATGGCTGGGATCACCAACACCGCCTTCCGTCGGCTCTGCCGCGACTACGGCGGCGGGCTCTTCGTCAACGAGATGGTCACCGCCCGCGCCCTGGTGGAGCGCCGGCCCGAATCGCTGCGGATCATCAAGCACGAGCCCGACGAGGTCCCGCGCTCGGTGCAGCTGTACTCGGTGGACCCGGTCACCACCGGCCACGCGGTGCGGATGCTGGTCGAAGAAGGCCGCGCCGATCACATCGACATGAACTTCGGCTGCCCGGTCCCCAAGGTCACCCGCAAGGGCGGCGGATCCGCGCTGCCCTGGAAGATCCGGCTCTTCGAGTCCATCGTCGCCACCGCCGTGCGAGAGGCGTCGAAGGCGAACATCCCGGTGACCGTGAAGATGCGCAAGGGCATCGACGAGGACCACCTCACCTACATAGAGGCCGGCAAGATCGCCCGCGACTCCGGGGTGGCCGCGGTCGCCCTGCACGGACGCACCGCCCGGCAGCACTACTCCGGGCAGGCCGACTGGTCCGCGATCGCCGCGCTGCGCGAATCCCTGCCCGACATCCCGGTGCTCGGCAACGGTGACATCTGGTCCGCAGAGGATGCCGTGGCGATGGTGGAGCAGACCGGGGTGGACGGCGTCGTCGTCGGCCGCGGCTGTCAGGGCCGGCCCTGGCTCTTCGGTGACCTCCAGGCCGCCTTCGAGGGCCGGACGGAGCGGCACCGCCCAGACCTGCCCATGGTCTCCGCCACCCTGCTTCGCCACGCGCAGATGCTGATCCCGTATTTCGACGGCGACGAGCGCAAGGCCATGCAGGACATCCGCAAGCATGTGGCCTGGTACTTCAAGGGCTACGCGGTGGGCTCGCACCTGCGCACCCAGCTGGTCGCGGTGGAATCCATGGCCCAGCTCGAGGACCTGCTCGGGCAGCTGGATCAGACCCTGAGCTACCCCGGCGCCGACGCCGAGGGCCCGCGCGGCCGCGCCGGCTCGCCCAAGAAGGTGCACCTGCCGCAGGACTGGCTGGAGTCCCAGGAGCTCGACGAGGCGCAGCGCGAGATGATCCAGGCCGCAGAGGTCGACATCTCCGGCGGTTAGGGTTGACCCCATGACTGCGCAGAACGTGGAGCGGGTGGAGGGCGGATACGCCGCCCTGCGACCGGGATACACCGAGGCCGACGAGGCCCGCTGGGTGCCCGAACACGGCAAGTCCGTCTACCGCTCCAGCTTCGAGCGCGACCGGGCCAGGCTGCTGCACTCCTCGGCGCTGCGCCGGCTCGGCGCGAAGACCCAGGTCGTCTCGCCCGACGTCGACGACTTCTCCCGCACCCGGCTGACCCACTCGCTGGAGGTCGCCCAGGTGGGCCGGGACCTCGGCCGGCTGCTGGGCTGTGATCCCGACGTCGTCGACGCCGCCTGCCTCTCCCACGACCTGGGCCACCCGCCCTTCGGGCACAACGGGGAGACCGTGCTCAACGACCTCGCCGCACCCCACGGCGGGTTCGAGGGCAACGCGCAGACGCTGCGGCTGCTGACCCGGCTGGAGACCAAGCGCTTCCACCCCGACGGCCGCTCGGCCGGGCTCAATCTCACCCGCGCCTCCCTCGACGCCGCGGTGAAATACCCCTGGCGCGCCCATGAGGCTCCGACCCTGCCCGACGGCAGCCGCAGCCAGAAGTTCGGTGCCTATGAGGACGACGTCGAGGTCTTCGACTGGATCCGACAGGGCGTCGAGGGCCGACGCCAGTCCATGGAGGCCCAGGTGATGGACGCCGCGGACGACATCGCCTACTCGGTGCATGACATCGAGGACGGCGTGGTCAACGGCCGGTTCCAGCTGAAGTTCCTCGCCGACCCGCTGCAGCGCCGCCGCGTGGTCCAGACCACCCACGAGTGGTACCTGCCCGAGACCGACCCGGCGCGGATCGAGGCCGCGCTCGAGCGGCTCTCCTCCGCCGGTGCCTGGGTGGGGGAGTCCGACGGCTCCCGCCAGGCGCTGGCAGCGCTGAAGAACATGACCAGCGAGCTGATCGGCAGGTTCTGCCACGCCATCTTCACCGCCACCCGCGAGGTCTACGGGGACCGTCCGCTGGTCCGCCACGAGGCCGACCTGGTGGTGCCGGTGGAGACGCTGGAGGAGGTCTCGCTGATGAAGGGCATCGCCGCGACCTACATCATGGCCTCACGCGAGCAGAAGCCGGTCTACGCCCGCCAGCGCGAGGTCATCGAGGGCCTGCACGGGCTGCTGACCGAGACCGGGGACCAGTTCCTCGAGCCGCCCTTCCAGGCCGACTTCCACGACGCCTCCGATGAGGCTGCCCGGCAGCGCGCGATCATCGACCAGATCGCCTCACTCACCGACGGTGCGGCGCTCGAGTGGTACGCCACCCTGGTCCACGGCCGCCCGGTCTTCAACCGCCTCTTCGCCTGATCCTCCGCCCCTCGACGCGGGAGGTGGGGTGTTACTTCCCGATGTCGCCGACGACGACGTCGAAGGCCTCGAACAGCTCGGCGGCCTCCACGAAGAGGTTGAGATCTGGTTCCCCGGCTCCCATGGCGATCCGCCCGGAGATCGATTCATCCGCGTAGACCGGCCACACCTGTCCCTCGGGGGTGCGGGCGCCGAAGGGGGTGATGGTGCCGGGGTGATACCCGGTGGCCGCCACGGCCTCGTCCGGCGCGGTCATCGACATCTTCTTCATCCCGGCCAGCCTGCGCAGCTTCGCCCAGTCCACCTGCTTGTCCCCGGGGATCAGCGCCACCACGTAGCTGTGCTCGGTGGCGGACTGGGTGAGCTTGGCCTTGGCGACGAGGGTCTTCACGATCTCCCGCGGCGCGACCCCGAGGTTCTCGGCGGCCTCCTCCAGCGAGGAGGAGGGTCCGCGCTGGACGAATTCAAGGGTCACCGCGCGGGAATCGGCGTCGGCCTGCACACGCTCACGTCCGGAAAGCTCAGTCATGATCCCAGCCTAGCCAGACTTGGTCCGCTCCGCCGCGCCACCACCTGCGCACACCCGAGCACCAGTCCCCGGCACCCTCCACAGGGCCGGGAACACCCGCTCGGCATTTGGCCGTGCCGAGTAGATTAGAGCCATGGCCGGACTGATCAAACGCGAAGACATCGACGCCGTCCGTGAGCGCGCAGACCTTCGCGAGGTGGTCGAGCAGTACGTGACGCTCAGGGGTGCCGGCATCGGCTCCTGGAAGGGCCTCTGCCCCTTCCACGACGAGCGCTCACCGAGCTTCCACATCCGACCGCAGGTCGGCACCTTCCACTGTTTCGGCTGCGGAGAATCCGGTGACGTGATCGCGTTCCTGATGGGCATGGAGCACACCAGCTTCCAGGAGACCGTGGAGAAGCTCGCCGGACGAATGGGCATCGAGCTGCGTTACGAGGACGGCGGCAAGGGCCCGGACAAGGCGGAGGTCGGGCGCCGGCAGCGGCTGCTGGACGCGCACAAGATCGCGGACGAGTTCTTCCAGGCCGCGCTGCAGAGCCCCGAGGCGCAGACCGCCCGCGAGATGCTCACCGGGCGCGGCTTCACCCGCGAACACGCCGCCCAGTTCTCCGTGGGCTACGCCCCCAAAGGCTGGGACAACCTGCTCAAACACCTGCGCTCCAAGGGCTTCTCCGACGAGGAGCTCACCGAGACCGGGATGTTCTCCTCCGGCGGACGCGGGATCTACGACCGCTTCCGCGGCCGGCTGATGTGGCCGATCCGCAATATGACCGGCAACACTGTGGGCTTCGGCGGCCGCCACCTCTACGAGGACGACAAGGGCCCGAAATACCTGAACTCGCCCGAGACCGCGATCTATAAGAAGTCGCAGGTGCTCTACGGGATCGAACACGCCAAGCGTCACGTCGCCAAGCAGCGCCAGCTGGTGGTCGTGGAGGGCTACACCGACGTCATGGCCTGTCACGTGGCAGGGGTGGAGACCGCGGTCGCGACCTGCGGCACCGCCTTCGGCGAGGGCCACATCAGGATCGCGCGCCGGCTGATCTCCGACGAGGGCGGCGTCGGCGAGGTGATCTTCACCTTCGACGGTGATGCGGCCGGCCAGCAGGCCGCGCTGAAGGCGTTCAAGGAGGACCACATGTTCCTCGCCAAGACCTTCATCGCCGTGGGCCCCGAAGGCATGGACCCCTGTGACATCCGTCAGCACCGCGGCGATGAGGCGGTGCGCGAGCTGATCAGCTCCAAGACCCCGCTCTTCGAGTTCGCGATCCGGGCGAAGCTGCGCGAATTCGACCTGAACACCATCGAGGGCAGGGTCGGCGCGCTGCGCGCCACCGCCCCGATCGTCGGCGCGATCAAGGACCCGGCGCTGCGCCCGGCCTACACCCGCGAACTGGCCGGCTGGCTGGGAGCCGAGATGGACGACGTCGCCCGGGCGGTGGCCTACGCGCAGAAGCACCAGCCCTCACCCCATCAGGAGGCCGAGAAGGCCGCCGCGAACAGCCAGGGCACAGGCAGTCAGCGGCAGGGGAATCAGCGTCAGGGCGAACCGGACGGGGAGCAGCTGCGCCGCAGCGCGCCGGGCTATCCGCGCCCGGACACCCGCGACCCGGCGGTGCTCATGGAGCGTCAGGCGCTGGAGGTGATCCTGCAGCACCCCACCCATCTGACCGCGGAGCAGTGGGAGGAGATCTTCACGGTGCGCTTCACCGCACCGGTGCACCAGGCCATCCACGACGGCGTGCGGATCGCCGCGGCCTCCGCCTCGGATCCGCGCAACTGGGTCCAGGCGGTGCGCGACGAGGTGCCGGAGCCGATCAAGTCCTTCGTCTCCGAGCTGGCCGTCACCTCGCTGCCCACCAACAGCGACGAGCATCTGGAGAAGTACTGCCAGTCCATCCTCAACCGGCTGGTGGAGCTCAAGATCACCCACCAGAAGGCCAATCTGCTGGGCCGGCTCCAGCGCATGGACGCCTCCCACAACCCAGAGGAGCACCAGGCGCTGAACCGTGAGCTGATGGAGCTGGAGCGTCGTCGTCGTTCGCTGCGGGAGGCCGAATGGGGCTGAGCCTGACGTTCTGTGAACCGTGGCCCGGCAGCACCGGACTTCGAAGCCGCCACCAGTCTTGATAACGTGTTGCCCCAGACGCAGTGAGCGCCGCCACATCGGGCGCCCCGGCAGTCCCTGAAGTTCAGAGTTCGATGAAGTGCAGCAGCAGGACAAGTTCATCAGCGTGACGATGGGGTCACGTGAAGCATCCGAGAAGGAGATTCACATGCCCCAGGAAACACCCGTCCCCGCGCAGGCGAGCTCGCCGGCCACCGGCAGCGTCACCCGCGTCGAAGCCACCCATGAGGTGCCCGAGGCGATGCGCCGCGACGTCAGCCTGCTCGGCGGCCTGCTCGGCCAGGTCCTCCAGGAATACGGCTCCGAGGGTCTGCTCGCCGACGTCGAGGCGCTGCGCGAACTGACCATCGCGGCACTGGAGGACTCCAGCGGCGAGATCCTGGAGCGCGCCGAGGAGCTGGTCTCCTCCTTCTCCGCCGAAAGGGCCAAAGAGGTCGCCCGCTCGTTCACCTCCTACTTCCTGCTGGCGAACCTCGCCGAGGAGCAGCACCGCGTGCGGACCCTGCGCACCCGTGACGGTGAGCTGCCGCTCGCCCAGCAGCAGCCCTCAGATTCGGTGGCCGCTGCGTTCACCCACCTCGCCGAAGAGGTCGGCGAGCGCGAGGCTGAGCGCCGGCTCAAGGAGCTGCGCTTCCACCCGGTGCTCACCGCCCACCCCACCGAGGCCCGCCGCAACGCGATCACCGCCTCGGTGCGCCGCATCGGAGCGCTGCTCGACGTGCGCGATGATCCGCGGATCGGCTTCACAGAGCTGGCCAAGAACCGGCGCGAGCTCCTCGAAGAGATCGACAACATGTGGCGCACCGCGCAGCTGCGCGTCTCCAGCCCCTCACCGCTGGACGAGGTGCGCACCGCGCTGGGGATCTTCGACTCCTCCTTCTCCTCGGTGTTCATCCAGGCCTACCGCCGGATGGACGACTGGCTCCAGGGCGAGGACTCCGGCGCGCAGGCGCCCAAGGCGCCGGCCTTCATCCGGCTGGGCTCGTGGATCGCCGGAGACCGGGACGGCAACCCCAACGTCACCGCCACGATCACCCGCAAGGCCGTGGCCCAGGCCGCCGACCGGGTCCTGGCCGACTTGGAAGATCGGTCCCGCCGCACCGGGATGTCGCTGACCCTCGATGACCGCTACACCCCGCCGAGCCGCAAGCTCGATGCGCTGTGGAACCGGCAGCGCCAGCTCTCCGAGGAGCTCGCCGAGCAGGCCTCCCAGCATTCCCCGGGAGAGCCGCACCGCCAGGTGCTGCTCGCCATCACCGGACGGATCCAGGCCACCCGGGAGCGCAACGCCGATCTGGCCTACGCCGTGCCCGCAGAGCTGATCGCGGACCTGCGGGTGGTGCAGGACTCCCTCGTGGAGGCCGGCGCGAACCGGGCCGCCTACGGTGACCTGCAGGACCTGATCTGGCAGGTCCAGACCTTCGGCTTCCACCTCGCCGAGCTCGAGGTCCGCCAGCACTCCAAGGTGCACGCCCAGACCCTGGCCTGGCTCGAGGACCCCGACTCGGTGGAGAAGATGGCCGTGCCGGGCGAGGAGGTGCTGGAGACCTTCCGCGCGATCGCCTCGGTGCAGCAGCGCTACGGAGTCGACGCCGCTCGGCGCTACATCGTCTCCTTCACCCAGTCCGCGCAGAACCTCGCCGATGTCTACACCCTCGCCGAGAAGGCGCTCGGTGGACCCGAGAACGCCCCGGTGCTCGACGTCATCCCGCTCTTCGAGACCTATGAGGACCTGCGCAACGCCCCGCAGATCCTCGAGGAGATGCTGACCAACCCGGCCGTGCAGGCCCGGCTGGAGCAGACCGGCCGGCGCATGGAGGTCATGCTGGGCTACTCCGACTCCGCCAAGGACGTCGGCCCGGTCTCCGCCACCCTCGCGCTCTATGAGGCGCAGGAGAAGATCTCCGCCTGGGGGATCAAGCACGAGATCACGCTGACCCAGTTCCACGGTCGCGGCGGCGCGCTGGGCCGCGGCGGCGGACCTGCGAACCGGGCGATCCTCGCGCAGCCCCCGCACTCGGTGGATCTGCGCTTCAAGGTCACCGAACAGGGGGAGGTCATCTCCGCCCGCTACGGCAACCCGGAGATCGCGCTGCGCCACATCGAGCAGGTCGCCGCCGCCACGCTGATGGCCTCGGCACCCTCGACCGAACGCCGCAACGCCGAGGCCGCCCGGCGCTACGCCGGACTCGCCGAGAAGATGGACGCCGTCTCCCGGGAACGCTTCCACGGCCTGGTCAACGCCGAGGGCTTCGCGCCCTGGTTCGCCGAGGTGACCCCGCAGGACGAGGTCGGGCTGCTCGCCATCGGCTCCCGCCCGGCCAAGCGCGGACTCTCGGTGGAATCCCTCGAAGACCTGCGCGCGATCCCGTGGAACTTCGCCTGGGGCCAGGCCCGGATCAACCTCACCGGCTGGTACGGGCTGGGCAGCGCGCTGGAATCGGTGCAGGACCTTGCGCAGCTGCGCCAGGCCTACGCCGAATGGCCGCTGTTCCGCGCGCTGATCGACAACATCGAGATGTCCCTGGCCAAGACCGACCGGCGCATCGCCGAGCGGTACCTGGCGCTGGGGGACCGCGAGGACCTCACCGCGGTGGTGCTCGAGGAGTTCGACCTGACCTCCAAATGGGTGCTCGCGATCACCGACCAGCGGCGGCTGCTGGAGAAGCACCAGGTCCTCGGCCGGGCGGTGCAGCTGCGTAACCCCTATGTGGATGCGCTCTCGCTGATCCAGCTGCGCGCCCTGCGGGTGCTGCGCTCGGGCAAGCTGGCCGATGATCAGATCGATGATCCGCGCAACCTGCTGCTGATCACGCTCAAGGGCGTGGCCGCCGGCCTGCAGAACACCGGCTGATCTCGCCAGAGCCGCGGCACGACGCAGGTGGCTAGGATTGGGGGATGACAGTCCCCTCGGTGAAACCCCTGATCAGTCCCGACCTCGATCCGGCGCAGGCCGATCCGCATCTCTGGCTCGAGGAGGTCACCGGGGAGCGGGCGCTTGCGTGGGTGCATCAGCGCAACGCCCGGGCCGAGGAGCGCATCCAGGACGAGGCGTTCGATCCGCTGCGCACCGAGCTGCGCGAGATCCTCGACGCCTCGGACCGGATCCCCGGGGTGACCAAGCGCGGAGAGCACCTCTATAACTTCTGGACCGACGCCGAGCACCCGCAGGGCCTGTGGCGGCGCACCACTGAGGACTCCTACCGCAGCGCGACCCCCGACTGGGAGGTCCTGCTGGATCTGGACGCGCTCAGCGCCGAGGAGGGGGTCACCTGGGTCTGGCATGGCGCCGAGGTGCTGCGTCCGCGCGGCGCCGGTGGTCAGAGCCCGCCAGCCGACACCGCCGGCCAGCCTGCCACGAACCCGTGGCGGCACACCCTGATCTCGCTGTCTCCGGGCGGCTCCGACGCCGACGTGACCCGCGAATTCGACCTGGTGACCCGGAGCTTCATCCCGGAGTCCGAGGGCGGGTTCCACCGTCCGCAGGGGAAGGGCGGGCTGAGCTGGATCGACGCCGACACCGTCTATCTCACCCACGACGACGGCGCCGATGCGGTCACCAGCTCCGGCTACCCGCGGGTGGCCCGCCGCTGGCATCGCGGCACCCCGCTCGCCGACGCTCAGGCGGTGCTCAGCGTCGAGACGGACCATATGACCGCCGTCGCAGGCTTCGACAGCACCCCCGGATTCGAGCGGCACTTCGGGGTGAGGCTGCTGGGCTTCTACGACCGTGAGACATACCTGATCGATCCCTCCGCGCAGGACGCGATGACGCTGATCGAGGTGCCCACCGACGTCTCCGTGGGCTTTCACCGGGACCTGATCGTGCTGCGCCCGCGCACCGACTTCACCCACCACGGCGTGGCCTACCGCGGCGGCAGCCTGATCGTCGGCGACGCCGAGCAGTTCATCGCCGGGGAGCCCGAGCTGCGGGTGCTCTTCGAACCCACCGAGTCGGCCGCGCTGCTGGGCGTGACGGTCACCCGTGAGACCATCCTGGTGACGATCATGGAAGACGTGATCCACCGGGTCGAGGCGCATTGGCGCGAGGCCGGCCGATGGCGGGCCAGCGCCGTCTTCGGCGAGCTCCACGGGTCCCTCGGCGTGGCAGCGGTGGACGAGGAGGAGTCCGAGGAGGTCTGGGTCACCAGCAACGACTGGGTCACCCCCACCAGCCTCTACCGCGGCACCCTGGAGGGTCTGCGCACCGGCGCGCCGGCGTCGCTGGAGCTGATCAAACAGGCGCCCGAACGCTTCGACTCCGACGGTCTCGCCTCGGTGCAGAGCTTCGCCACCAGCGCCGACGGCACCCGCATCCCGTACTTCCTGATCGGCCGGGCCGACGCCGTCCAGGCGGTGGAGGCCGCCGACCCCGAGACGGTTCCTGGCGCCGCCCAGATCGCCGGACCGGAGCCGCACCCGACGATCCTCTACGGCTACGGCGGGTTCCAGATCTCACAGACCCCGAGCTACCTCGGGCTGGCCGGCAAGGCCTGGCTGGAGGCCGGCGGAGTCTTCGCGGTGGCCAATATCCGCGGCGGCGGTGAATACGGTCCCGGCTGGCACCACGCCGCGCTGAAGGAGAACCGGCATCGCGCCTACGAGGACTTCGCCGCGGTCGCGCGGGACCTGGTGCGCACCGGGGTGACCACGGTTCAGAAGCTCGCCTGCCGCGGCGGCTCCAACGGCGGACTGCTCACCGGCAACATGCTCGCGAAGTATCCCGAGCTCTTCGGTGCGGTGGTCATCCAGGTGCCGCTGCTGGACATGCGCCGGTTCGCCCAGCTGCTCGCCGGGGCCTCCTGGCGCGCGGAATACGGCGACCCGGAGACCGCCGACTGGGAGTTCATGCAGAGCTTCTCGCCCTACCACCTGGTCAGCGAGGGCGTGGACTACCCGCCGGTGCTGCTGACCACCTCCACCCGTGATGACCGGGTGCACCCCGGGCACGCCCGGAAGATGACTGCGGCCCTGGAGGAGCTCGGCGCCGACGTCACCTATTGGGAGAACACCGAGGGCGGCCACGGCGGCGCGGCGAACCCCGCGCAGCAGGCGATGATGAATGCGCTGATCTACCGCTGGCTCTGGCAGCAGCTGGGCTGAGAGGGGTTCCCCTGCGCCGGCGGCGGACTAGACTGGAGCCGTGAAATCGGGCTTCACCGCGTGCAGCGGCGAGCTGATCACATCGAGCTTCTCAGCACCATTTCCAGGGGGATCGCTGCGCATGAGTGTGCCAGCCATTGAAACGCGCGGGCTGGTCAAACGGTTCGGCTCCACCGCCGCGGTGGACGGCATCGACTTGGACATCGCCCAGGGCGGCATCTACGGCGTGCTCGGCCCCAACGGGGCCGGGAAGACGACGGCGATCCGGATGCTGGCCACGTTGTTGCGCCCCGACGCGGGGGAGGCCCGGGTGCTGGGCCACGACGTCTTCACCGAGCCCAAGGCGATCCGTGAGAAGATCGCGCTCACCGGCCAGTTCGCCTCCCTCGATGAGGATCTCACCGGGATCGAGAACCTGATGCTGCTGGGCCGGCTGCTCGGCTACAACGCCCGCCAGGCCAAGGTCCGCGGAATGACGCTGCTCGATGCCTTCGGCCTCACCGAAGCGGCCGCCCGGCAGGTCAAGAAGTACTCCGGAGGCATGCGCCGCCGCCTCGACATCGCAGGCTCGCTCATCGTGACCCCGCAGCTGATGTTCCTGGACGAACCCACCACCGGGATCGATCCGCGCAGCCGCAACCAGGTCTGGGACATCATCCGAACCCTGGTGGCGGGCGGCACCACGATCCTGCTCACCACCCAGCACCTGGAGGAGGCCGATCAGCTCGCTGATCGGATCGCGGTCATCGACACCGGCAAGGTGATCGCCGAAGGAACCCCCGGGCAGCTCAAGGCCCAGGTCGGCACCGGCGCGCTGAAGGTCCGGGTGGCCGACCCGGCCCGCCGTGAAGAGGCCGCCGCGATCCTCGGCCGCACCCTGCTGGCCGAGGTCCTGCGCGAATCAGACCCGGCGGCGCTCACCGTCCGACTCGAAGACGAGTCCCGCGCGGCCGCCGCGCTCATCGCGCTGCAGGACTCCGCGCTCGCGGTGGAGACCTTCGCGCTGGGCCAGCCCAGCCTGGACGAGGTGTTCCTCGCCCTGACCGGCCACAAGACAGCACCCGAGGCGACTGACGGCGCGACCGCAGACGCACAGGAGGAGGCGGCGTGACCACCACGGCGCAGGACCAGAACCAGCGGATCAGGAGCGTCCTGGTCCCGGCAGATCAACGACCAGCCCCGGCGGGCGCGGTCAGCGCCTCGCTGACCTACGGGTGGCGGGCGCTGCTGAAGATCAAACACATCCCCGAGCAGCTATTCGACGTCACCGTCTTCCCGATCATGATGACCGTGATGTTCACCTACATCTTCGGCGGAGCGATCGCCGGATCGGTGGACGGCTACGTGCAGTGGCTGATCCCCGGGATCTTCGTGCAGACGATGATCATGATCACCATGTACACCGGCCTGACGCTGAACCGCGACATCTCCAAAGGTGTCTTCGACCGGTTCCGCTCGCTGCCCACCTGGCGTCCGGCTCAGCTGGTGGGCGCGCTGCTGGGAGACCAGGTCCGCTATGTCCTCGCCGGCACCATCATCCTGGGCGTGGGCTTCCTGATGGGCTTCCGGCCCGAGGGCGGCATGGTCGGGGTGCTGATGGCCTTCGTGCTGCTGCTGGTCTTCAGCTTCAGCCTCTCCTGGGTCTGGACGGTGATCTCGCTGCTGGTGCGCACCGAACAGGCCGCGATGGGCATCTCGATGTTCATCATGATGCCGCTGACCTTCGCCTCGAACATCTTCGTGGACCCCGCCACGATGCCGAGCTGGCTGCAGGGTGCGGTGGAGGTCAACCCGGTCTCGGTCGTGGTGACCGCGATCCGTGAGCTCATGGCCGGCGTCGGACAGTTCTCCAGCGTCACCCTGGTGCTGGTCTACTGCGCGGTGCTGATCGGGGTCTTCGGCCCGCTCTCGATGTACTTCTACAACCGCAAGAGCTGATCCGGCTGAGCTTCTGCGGGACCGGCTGGGTCAGCTCACCTGGAGCAGGCTCACTTGATGAAGCGGATCGTCAGCGGGTAGCGGTAGGGCCGACGATTGTAGGCGGCGACCGCGGCCAAGATGCTGAACACAACGGAGAGCACCCAGGCCAGGAACAGGATCAGGAAGCCGATCAGGATGATCGTCGTGGCCGCGCCGACGATATAGGCGATGAACAAGGTGATCTGGAAGTTCAGCGCCTCCTTGCCGTGATCATCGAGCATCCGGCTGCGCTCGCGGAACACCAGCCACAGCACCAGGGGCACCAGCCAGGAGAGAAAGACCCCGCCCAGGTGCATCGCCACGCCCCAGCCCTGCTCCTCGCCCGCACCCACCGGCACCCCGGGCTGAGCAGCGGGTCGAGCTGCAGGACCGCCCGCGGCACCCGATCCGCTGCCAGGAGGCGCCTGGCCGGGCGGAACCTGGCCCGGGGAGGTCTGGGCCGGTGGAGCCTGGCCGGGAGGCGCCTGGGCCGGCGGCACCGGACCTCCGGCTGCGTCCTGCTCCGGCGGCGCCTTGCGCCATTGTCCGTCGGGGCCCTGCTGCCATTCACCATCTGCACCTGAGGGGTGGGTGGGCTGACTCATCATTCCTCCGAAGTCGGCGGGGCGTGCCGGGCCATGGGGTTCACCGAGAACGCTCACGTGGTGACCAGCGTAGTCTTCACCGGCTGTGATCGATACGGTGGAGGACATGTGTGATCAGTCCGATGCTCCGCCCATTCCCGATGACGTCCTCACCCTCGCACGCGCCGCCCGTCACGTGGCCGTCTTCAGCGGCGCGGGGATCTCAGCCGAGTCCGGCGTGCCGACCTTCCGCGAGGTCCAGACCGGCCTGTGGGAACGCTTCTCCGCCCAGGACCTGGCCACCCCGGAAGCCTTCGAGAGCGACCCTGCCCTGGTGCACACCTGGTACCGGTGGCGCGCCGCGCTGATCCGACAGGTCTCGCCGAACCCCGGACATCAGGCCCTGGCGCAGTGGCAGCGGCAGCTCGGCGGAGCCGGAGGCAGACTGAGCATCGCGACCCAGAACGTCGATGACCTGCATGAACGTGCCGGCGCCGAGGTCCTCGCGCATCTGCATGGAAGCATCACGGCCCACCGCTGCGCTGAATGCGATGTGCCCGCCGAACTTGCGGCCCCCCAGTACGACGGCGCCGCCGCGCCCGCAGAGCCAGTGGATCCGCCGCTGTGCGAGGTCTGCGAGGAGGGGCTGATCCGGCCCGGAGTGGTCTGGTTCGGCGAGCCGCTGCCGATGGAGGCGTTCGACGCCGCTGCGGACGCGATGCGCGCCGCGGACCTGATCCTGGTCGTGGGCACCTCCGGGCTGGTCCAGCCGGCGGCCTCGCTGCCGCTGCTCGGCATGGAGCGCGGGACCCCGCTGATCGAGATCAATCCCGAGCCCACCGAGCTCAGCGACGCCATGCACCACCGGCTGCGCGGCCCGGCGGGGAAGCTTCTGCCGGTCCTCGTCCAGGCGGTCACCGGCGAGGCGCTTCCCGCGATGGACGGATCGGATGGGACCGACGAGACGGTGGAGCGCCGCGCTCGATGAGTCTGTGGGAATCGGTGCTCCTGGGAGCGATCCAGGGGCTGTTCATGTTCATTCCGGTGAGCTCCTCCAGCCACCTGGTGCTGGTGCAGCAATGGTTGGCGGCCGAGGGGTCGCCGCTGCCCTCCCCGGACACCCCGGAGATGATCCTCTACAACCTGGTGGTGCACCTGGGCACGATGGTCTCCGTCACGGTGGTGATGTGGCGACCGCTCAAGCGGCTGGTCAAAGGCATCTGGCGGGAGCTCGGGCTCTGGCGCCGACGCCGGACGCTGCGGCACCTGATCCACCTGCGGCTCGCGCTGCTGGGCCTGCTCACCACTGCCATCACCGGGGTCCTGGGACTGCTCATCCGCGCCTACGGCACCGACGTCTTCGCCACCCCCTGGGCGGTGGCGGTGATGCTGATGATCACCGGCGCGGTGCTGTGGTGGTCGGACTCGGTGAAGACCACCTGGCGCGGTGCCGCCCAGATGACGGTGCTGGTCGCCGTCGTGATCGGCCTGGCCCAGGCGGCGGCGCTGTTCCCAGGGCTGAGCCGCTCGGGGCTGACCATCGCCGCGGCGCTGGCGCTGGGCATGCACCGGCGCCTGGCGGCGCAGTTCAGCTTCTTCGTGGCGATTCCCACGATCGTCGCCGCCACCGGGCTGCAGTCGCTGAGCCTGCTCGACCCGGGCAGCTTCGAAGGTGGACTGTTCCTGAGCTGGCAGGACTACGCGCTGGGATTCGCGGTGGCCGCCGTCGTCGGCGCCGGCGCCCTGTGGATGGTGCTGCGCCTGCTCTACCGCGGGCACTTCAAGATCTTCGCGGTCTACGTGGTGGGACTGGCGCTGTTCGTGCTGATCACCCAGCCCGACATGAGCGACGCCCCACCGGTGGACGAGCTGCCCCTGGATCAGGACCAGCTGAACCTGCAGCAGCCCTGAGATTCGAGGCCGGGCTCCGAGCGTCGAACTCGCAGCGCTGCGCGCCGGGGGCGGGGGATAGGCTGACCCCATGCTCTGGCTATACCTGCTCGCCGTGGTCCTGCTCGCGCTGGTGGTGGCAGCCCTGCTGGGCCGCTGGGACGGCGCTTCGGCGCCCAGAGAGGAGACGGATCTGGGCGAGTCCGATGTGGATGATCTGCTGCGGCGCAGAGCCGAGAAGCACATCACCGCGGATGACCTGCAGGAGGTCCGTCTCGACTCTGCGGTGCGTGGATACCGGATGGATCAGGTGGACCGGCTCCTCGATGCGCTCGGGCAGCAGCTTCGGGAGCTTCAAGGAGGTCAGTCGCACCAGGCGCAGAGCGCGGCCGAGGCCCCGTCCAAGCCCCAGGAAAGCAGGTATCAAGTTACTGTAGAACCTGACACGGGTCCCTCGGATCGCGCTCATGCCGTGCCTGACAAGGATCTAAGGCTGCCCTCGCAGGCCGATCCGAAACCTGAATTTCCGCGGGTGGAGTGACATTCCTCGCAGATGCGAGATAATAGATTCAGTTCAGGCGCTGGATCTTTGCATCAGGCATGGACACGCACGCTAGAGAACTTCGGAAGGGATGCACTCGATGGCTGCAATGAAACCGCGCACTGGCGACGGTCCGATGGAGGTCACTCAGGAGGGCCGCAGCCTGATCATGCGGGTGCCGATCGACGGAGGGGGCCGTCTGGTGCTGGAGATCAACAACGAAGAGGCCCAGGCACTCAAGCAGTGCCTCATCAAGGCCGTCGGAGAATGAGCTTCGGTTCGGGCCGGTCGTGCACAGCGCGACCGGCCCGAACTGTATCGTCCGTCCCGCGCCGCAGCTGAGCCCCGCGCTTTCGCCGCTGGTCAGCGCCGTGCCGCCACCAGCAGTCCTGTCCCGGACCCGAGCATCGCTGTGCGCAGACGATCGTCCTCGAGCAGACGACGCTCCAGCTCCCGCATCCGCTGCGTGGACTCATCCCGCACCGCAGGGCGGGCCAGGCGATCATGGTCCAGCGCGTCGTTGATGATCAGCAGACCCGAGGGGCGCAGAAGCCTGACGCCTTGTTCGGCGTACTCCGCGGCATGCGTCGCCTCCGCATCGACGAACACCAGGTCATAGCCGCCAGTGGTCAGCCGTGCCAGCACCTGTTCCGCCCTTCCGGTGATCAGCCGCGTCCGCGCCGAGGGCAGCCGCGCGTCTCGGAAGGTCTCTCGGGCCGCCTGGATATGGTCGGCCTCGTAGTCGATGCTGGTCAGGACCGCATCCGGGGTTCCTCCCCGCAGCAGCGCGAGTGAAGAGACGCCGACGCCGGTGCCCACTTCGACCATGGCGTGAGCCTTGGTGCTCGCGGCGAGCACGGTCAGCAGCGAGGCCACCCCCTGGCTGACAGGCTGCACGCCCAGGCTTTCGCCGCGACGTCGCGCCTGAAGCAGCGCAGGCTCCTCCTCGGCGTGCTGTTCCGCGTACGCCCAGCTTGAATGCTTGGCCGACTGCTGGGGGTGCTGAGCTTTCATGGGACCTTCTCTGCGTGCGAGTGAATGAACCGGGCGCTCAGGTGCACGTGCACCTGCGGGTTGGCTGCATCTCGAGGTGCGGTTCGGCACCCTGAGGCGATTGATGTTCAGAAGAATTTCAGCTTCTGCCCAGTTCTACCCTTCATGATAGTCAGGATGACCAGGCACGATAGCAGCACTCCGTCTGCTCGCGGAGTCAGCAGCGGTGGCTCACACCGCGGCTGGCAGCGCGGAGCGGCCGCCCACGAAGCCACTCGGCCGCGCGCCGGGTGGCTTGTGGCGCTGACGCTGTTCGTGCTGGCGCTGCTCGGAGTTCTAGTCTTCGTCACCGCATGGGTCATCGGCGGACGCGCACTGCCGCAGATCAATTCGGTGCAGTCGCTGCTGCCGCAGGGCTCACAGTCCAGCCAGCAGCATGGCGAGGAGACTCTCGGCGACGGCGCCGCGAGCGTCCCGCTGACCAGCACCGACCTGAATCTGATTCCCGTGGACGCCTCCGACGCGACACTGCCGGGTGCCCCCGAGAGCACTCAGATCCAGCAGATCCCGCTGGACAGCCTGAACTCGCTCAAGAGCCTGGGCTGGTCCGTCCCGCATCTGTCGGGTTTCGGGCTGTCCACCGAGTACGCGGAGACCGGGGTGGTCGAGGGCATCCGCACGGTCCAGCTGAGGCTCACCGACGGTGAGCACCGGCTGGACATCTCGGAGACCCGCCCGGAGGAGACCGGGGTGGAGCTCGCCGCCCTGGAGTCGAAGCTCGATGGTGTCGTCGACACCTCGGCGACCCTTCGGGAGACCCTCACCCTGCGCACCGGAGATGCCTGTGAGCTGTACGTCTCCGAAGAGGCGGAGGAATGGACCGCCGCCATGGAGAGCGGACGGGTGCAGTACGTGGTCACCTCTGATCTTCCTGCGGATACCGCTGAGCAGATCTCGAACTGGGTGATGGCCACCGACCGCTCCCGGGTGCAGGTGCTGCCGATCGTCCCCACCGGCTCCGAGCGGCTTGAACGCGGCTTCGAGGAGCTGCTCGCCTGGCTCACCGACTGAGTCGACGCTGACGGTAGGGTTGAGCTGTGCCTGGTATCAACGCCTACGAGTTCGTGATCCTGATCGTTCTCGCGCTCGTCATCCTCGGACCCGAGCGGCTGCCGCAGTACGCCCGAAACCTGGCCCGCTGGGCGCGTCAGGCCCGGGACATGGCCGAAGATGCCAAGGGCCGGTTCAAGGACGAGACCGGCACCGACTTCGACGACGTCGACTGGAAGCGCTACGACCCCCGGCAATACGACCCGCGCCGCATCATTCGCGACGCGCTGAGCAACGAATACGGCGAGGACTTCCGCGAGACCCGCTCCGCGGTGGCCGGGACCCTGGACTCGGCTCGAGCCGCCACCGACCCGCGCGAACTCTTCCGCAGCAAGAACGGCTCCACCCCTGCGGCGCCCAGCGCGCCGAGCGGGGGAGTCCCTCCCGCGGCTGCGAAGCGAGCCTCAGGCGCCATCGCCGCCGGCATGGCCGGGGCGGCGACGAGTCAGAATCCCTCGTCGGACCTGGGGCCCTCGTCAGACGTGACCACGCGGGGGGCCAACGTCGAGCCTCCGGTGCGGAATGCCGACTCCGGAGACCAGCTGGACGCCGCCGCCCCCTTCGACACCGAAGCCACCTGAGGCCGCTCCGTTCCACCGGGCACTGCCCGATCGACCGGCCCGACCCTCCTTGCCGAAGCACACCTAAGCCCAGGTGACGCGTGCGGAGGCGTCAGGCGGGACTGACGGGCAGCTTGCGGCCGCTCATCCCGCGCGGCTGCACTGCCAGCCGGGCGGCGATCGCGCGCAGTGCGGCTCCGGCCGGTGAGTCAGGGGCCGAGAGCACCACCGGCTCGCCGTCGTCGCCGGCCTCGCGCAGATTCATGTCCAGCGGGACCGAGCCCAGCAGCGGAACCGTGCTCTCCAAGGATTCGCTGAGCCGGTCGGCCACCAGCTGACCTCCGCCGGAGCCGAAGAGCTCGAAGCTGGACCCGTCGGGCAGGGTCATCGGCCCCATGTTCTCGATCACCCCGGCCACCCGCTGCTTGGTCTGCGAGCTCAGCGCGCCGGCACGTTCGGCCACGCTCGACGCCGCGGCCTGGGGGGTGGTGACCACCAGCAGCTCGGAGCCGGGAAGCAGCTGCGCCACCGAGATCGCGATGTCGCCGGTGCCCGGGGGCAGGTCCAGCAGCAGCACGTCGAGATCGCCGAAGTGCACGTCGGTGAGGAACTGCTCCACCGCCCGGTGCAGCATCGGGCCGCGCCAGGCCACCGCCTGATTGCCCTCGACGAACATGCCGATCGAGATGGTCTTCACCCCATGGGCCACCGGCGGCAGGATCATCTCATCCAGCCGGGTGGGCTTGTCGGTGATGCCCATCAGGTCCGGGACGCTGAACCCGTGGATGTCCGCGTCGACGATGCCGACCTTGAGTCCCTGCGCGGCCATCGCGCAGGCCAGGTTCACCGTGACCGAGGATTTGCCCACCCCGCCCTTGCCGGAGGCGACGGCGTAGACCCGGGCCAGGTTCTCGGGCTGCGCGAAGCGATTGACCTTCCCGGTCTCACCGCCGCGAAGATGGTCCTTCAGGGCGGCGCGCTCCTCGGGAGTCATCACGCCCAGCTGGACCGAGGCCGTGGAGACCCCCTCGGCGCGCACGGCGGCGGCGGTGACGTCTTCGACGATCCGGCTGCGCATCGGGCAGGCCGCGATGGTCAGCTTGACCCCCACCTGGGCGGCGCCGGCGTCGTCGACGCTGATCTCACCCACCATGCCCAGCTGGGTGATGGGAAGGCGCAGCTCCGGATCGATGACCTCGTTGAGGCGCTGGCGGATGCGTTCGGTGATGGCGGGATCAGACACCGCCTCAGTCTACGAGCCAGGGCTGGCCCTGGCGTCGCCGGTCTCCTCAGGGCTCCGCCGCAGGGGCCGACCTGAGATGATGGGGGAATGTCGATGAATGCTGGGACCAATGCAGGCGGAATGAACAACGGGGGGCTGCCTCGTGGGGAGCTGCTGGGACGCTACCGCTCCTACGAGGATGCGCAGAAGGTCGTGGATCATCTCACCGCTGCCGAGGACTTCGACGTGAAGGCGCTGACGATCGTGGGCAACGACCTGCGTTCGGTGGAGCATATCCGCACCCGGCTCACCTACCCGCGCGTCGCGCTCGGGGGAGCCGCGCAGGGCGCGATGTTCGGCGCCTTCATCGGACTCCTGATCTACCTGTTCAGCCCGGAGGCCAGCATCTACAACCTGGCGTTCGCGGTGGTGCTGGGCACGGCGATCTGGATGATCATCGGGGTCATCGGCTTCGCCATGCGCAAGGGCAAGCGCGAGTATGCCTCCTCCTCTCAGCTGGTGGCGACCACCTTCGACGTGGTCTGCGAGTTCTCTGCCGCCCACCGGGCCCGGCAGCTGGTCCCCGGAGCCGGGGTGATGAGCCTCAACGCCTACAACGATCCGACCTCACAGTCCTCAGCGCGGCTGGCTCCTGCTCCGTCGGCCTCCACGTCGGCCCGGCCGGCGCCGGCGCCGGCGCAGCAGGCCTTCGCGCAGCAGGGATCAGCGCGGCAGGTGCCCGGAGAGCCCGCGCCAGGGCAGAACGCACCGGGTTCAGGCCAGGAGGCTCCAGGCCAGGAGACGACGGCGGCCGAATCGGCTCCCCAGCAGCCGGTCGCCGGGTACAACGACCTTCCCGATGGCCGTCCCCGCTACGGCGTGCGCATGCCTGCGACCGAAGAACCTGCCGAGGAGCCCACGGGCTCAGCTGAGCCGCAGTCAGCAGACCCCGCGGAGCAGACTGATGCCCCCGCGCCGCCCCACACACCTGAACAGGCTGGGACAGACACGCCCCGGACCCGCCCGGAGGACTCGCCGCGCAGCTGAGCTCAGCGCCTCAGTCCGCCCAGGAACTCTCCGGGACACACAGAAGCGCCCCGTCCATCCGACGCTCCAGTGGAGCTCGGACGTGCGGGGCGCTTCTGTAGCTGCCTCCAAGACAGTGCGGTGTCGGTTCAGTCAAGAACCGCGTCCCGCGCTGAAGTGGTTCAGACGGTCTTGCGACCGCGGCGACCGGTGATGGCCTGCCAGATGAAGGCGACGAGGATGCCGCCACCGATGGCGAAGAGCCATGTGGGCAGATCGAAGAACGAGTCATTGACGTTCACGTCGAAGACGGCGGAGGCGATGAAGCCACCGAGCATTGCGCCGAGCACACCCGTGATGAGTGCGGCGATCCAGCCACCGGGCTGGCTGCCGGGCAGGATGGCCCGAGCGATGGCGCCGGCGATGAGGCCCAGTACGAGCCAAGCAATAATTCCCATGATGTTCCTCCTATGGATTCTGAACCTGTCAGGTTCGACTTATTCCAGAGTAAACCCTGGAACGCAGGACTCTGCGTTCATTTGCGCCTGACAGAGATCGTCTACATCACAGTTCTATAGCCTCTGTATCACAGTTATTCATGGGTCAGGACCGCGGTCTTCACGAATTCCAGATGCCCTGCATCCAGCTTTCAATCTCCTGCGCCGTGCGCGGCAGTGATGCCGAGAGACTCTCCGCGCCGTCCTCGGTGACCAGCACATCATCTTCGATCCGAATTCCGATTCCACGGAACTCCGCAGGCGCGGCCAGATCCTCATTCTTGAAGTAGAGCCCGGGCTCGATGGTGAAGACCATTCCTGGTTCCAGCACTCCGTCGAGGTAGAGCTCACGCTTGGCCTGCGCGCAGTCATGGACGTCCAGGCCGAGGTGGTGGCTGGTGCCGTGCGGCATCCACCTGCGGTGATGCTGACCCGACTCGTCCAGGGCCTCCTCCAGGCTGACCGGCAGCAGCCCCCAGTCGTCGAGGTGTTCGGCGAGGACGCGCACCGCTGCGGTGTGGATGTCACGGAACCTGATCCCGGGGCGGACCACCGCGAAGGCGGCATCGGCAGCGGCCAGGACCGCGTCATAGATCTTCCGCTGGGTGGGTGAGAACTTACCGGTGACCGGAAGCGTGCGGGTGATGTCAGCGGTGTAGAGCGAGTCCGCTTCCACCCCGGCATCGAGCAGCAGCAGGTCCCCACGGCGCACTGCACCATGGTTGCGGATCCAGTGCAGCACGGTGGCGTTGTTTCCGGCGGCAGCGATCGTGTCGTAACCGAGATCGTTGCCCTCCAGGCGAGCGCGGGCGAAGAACGCTCCCTCCACGATCCGCTCACCGCGCGCATGGTCGGCCGCGCGAGGCAGGGTGGCGACGACGTCGTGGAAGCCAGCGATCGTGGCCTCCACCGAGACCCGCATCTGCGCGATCTCCCAGGCGTCCTTGACCAGTCGCAGCTCGGAGAGCGCCTCGGCGAGCTCGCCGTCGTAGGCGTCAGAGGTCTCCAGGTCCACGGTGGTGTTGATCCGTGAGGTGTCCACCAGGGCGTCCACGTCCAGATCGACCTCCCGCAGAAGCCGGATCCTGGTGCCGCCGAACTCAACCGGCCCGGCGTCCTTGGTCACGGCCACCTCCAGGGCGCCGGAGTCGGCGGTGCGCAGCCCGAGCCGCTGGGAGAACTCCTCCAATCCGGGCCGGGGACCGATCCAGAACTCGCCGTGCCGTGCGTCGGCGTAGAACTCCTGGGTGTCTCGACCGGCCATCGGCTTGAAGTAGAGCGTCACCTCATGGCGGGAGCCGTGATCGCCGGTGCCCTCGTCCACAGGTTCAAAGACCAGCACCGCACCTGGTTCGTGGTCCACGCCGAGGCCCGAGAGGTGGGCGAAGGCCGAATGTGGTCGGAACCGGTAGTCGGTGTCATTGGAGCGCACCTTGTGTGGGCCCGCGGGGATCACGAGGCGCTCATTCGGGAACTGGGCGGAGACCGCGCTGCGCCGTGCGGCGGCGTGGGTGGCGACCTCATCACGCTCGTGCTGCACCGGCTCGGCCGGCGCCCAGCTGGAGGCCATGAAATCCTTGAAAGCCTCGGAGGTGGGCCGCTGTGAGCGGTTGTTCACCCGGTCTCCGAGATCCTGCGCCTGCCCGGGGGTGAAGCCCGCGGCGGAGGCGGGGGAGACGACGTCGAACTCTTCGTGCTTCTCTGAACTGGTCATGAGATCCAGTCTAGGTGGGCACCCCTTCTCGGGTGGGCCCGCCGAGCCCGGCGTCACGGGTGCTGGCCGGTAGGCTGGAGCGCATGAGCGTGGACCTGCACACCCATTCACATGTCTCCGACGGCACCGAATCTCCTGCCGCGGTGATCGCCGCGGCGGCGGCCGCCGGACTGCAGGGGCTCGCGCTGACCGATCACGACACCACCTCCGGCTGGGACGAGGCGATCGCGGCTGCGCGCGAGCACCGGATCACCCTGCTGCCGGGCATGGAGATCACCACGCTGACCGAGAACGGGATCAGCGTCCATCTGCTCAGCTACCTCCACGACCCGCTGCACCCGGGACTCTCCACTGCCGTGGAGAAGGCCCGCGATGGCCGGCTGCACCGTGCTCGACGGATCGCCGACCGGCTTTCGGTGGATTTCCCGCTGACCTGGGAGACGGTGGAGCAGCATGTCAGCGCCGGCGCCACCGTCGGGCGGCCGCACCTGGCCGACGCCCTGGTCGGGATCGGCGCCGTGGCCGATCGGCAGGAGGCCTTCGATCACCTGCTGCACTCAGCGTCCCCCTATTACGTCAGCCAGGAGAACATGCACCCGGTGACCGCGATCCGACTGGTGCGCGCGGCCGGGGGAGTCCCGGTCCTGGCCCACGGCATGGCCTCGGCGCGCGGCCGCACGGTCAGCGCCGAGCAGCTCGAGGAGATGGTGGCCGCCGGCCTCGCCGGCGTGGAGGTCTATCACCGGGACAACGCCGAGTCGGGCCGCGAGGTGCTCCGCGAGCTGGCCGCGCGCCATGACCTGCTCGTCACCGGTTCCTCGGACTATCACGGCACCGGCAAGGCCAATCTGATCGGGGAGAACACCACCCCCTGGGGGACGGTCGAGGCGCTGTGCGAGATCGCGACCGGGATCGCGCCGATCCGCCCCTAGCGCCCAGGCGGTCCCAACGGTTTTGGAGCGGCAGTCGCGTCAGCGCGGCCCGGCAGCCGCATCCCCCGTCGGTCTCAGCGCCGTTGCGCGTGCTGCATGAGCACCGCGGCGCTGGCCGCCGACCACGCCTGCGGCCTGCACGCGGCCGGGTAGGGCACCGGCTCCTGGCCCACAGGCTCCCCGGCGATCAGCTCCGGGAAACGATGCCGACTGCGCGCACTGAGCCGCACCAGTGCGTCGAACACCTGGTCAGCCTGCTGGGTGTAGCCGCCCTGAGCCATTCCGCGCAGGATGATGGCGGTGTCGTGGACCCACACGGAGCCGGTGTGGTAACCGGTCGGGTTATAGGCGGGATTCTCGGCCGAGAGCGTCCCGATGCCGAAGCGGCGCAGCATGTCCGGTCGGGTGATCCGCTCGACGACCAGGTCCTCCTCCTGATTGGTGAGAAGCCCGGTGCCCAGCGCGTGGCCCATGTTGCTCCCCACACCATCGATGGGGGCTCCCTCCGCGTCGAGTCCCATCGCCAGGAAGCGCTCGCCGTCGTGGTCGACCCAGAAGTTCTCGCGCACTCGCTGCGCCAGCGACTCACCCCAGGCGCGCCAGCCTTGCGCCCCCGGCTCGCCCAGGGCGTCCAGAAGCTCGGCTGCTCCATAGGCGGCCTGCACCGCGTAGGCCTGTGCCTCCAGCAGGGCGATGGGCGCCGGAGCGATAGATCCATCGGCCCGGCGCATCGAATCACCGGAGTCCTTCCAACCCTGGTTGCTCAGACCCTTGCCGCTGTGATCGACGTAGCGCAGAAAGCCGTCAGGTGACGCGTCCACCGCGCCGGCCTGCCAGTCCAGAGCCGCCAGCAGATTCGGCAGCAGCTCGCGGACCTCACCGAGGTCGAGTCCCGCCTGCCAGGACTCGTGCAGCAGCACGATCCACAGCGGCGTCGCGTCGACGGTGCCGTAATAGACCGTCGGGAGCTCCATCTCGCCCTGGGCATAGATCTCCCGCCGCACCTCATGCAGCATCTTGCCGGGCTCGGCGGCCGTCACCGGGTCGGCCGATCGCGCCTGCCGACGTGCCAGGGTCCGGAGCGTGCCGCGCGCGAGCCGGGGGCTGTAGGGCAGCATCATGCGGGCCGCCCAGACCGAGTCGCGCCCGAAGAGGGTCAGGTACCAGGGGGTCCCGGCGGCGGCGTAGATGTCCTCAGGAGCCTCTGGGTCCTTCTGCAGCAGGTGCTTCAGATCGGTGAGGTTGGTGCGGACCAGGTCGCGCCAGGCGTCGTCCCCGGTGACCTCGAGATCATCCCAGTCACAGGCCATCACCCCGGAGTCGGCATCGTGGGCGCTGCGGCTGGTCCGGATCGCCTCGAAGCGCAGGCTCACGGTGCGGCTCTCACCCGGGCCGAGCTGCAGCGGCCAGGTCTGCCGGAAGCGACTGGCGTCCAGTCGCTCCACCGAGGCAGGTGCAGGACTCGGGTGCAGGGTGGTGCGGTGGCGCGCATCGCTCCACCAGATCTGCTCATCCATGACGATCTCGGGTGCCGCGCCGTCGGTGTGACCGCCCTTGACCTCTGAGAGGTCGATGCCGTCGGAACCCACCGACACCTGCAGTCCGGTGTTCACCGGGCTCGATGCGCGAGAGCTGACCGTGATCTCGATGAGCAGCTCATGCAGCCCGACCTGCGTCGACTGATGCACATCAACGGTCGGGTCGGCTCCCGGGTCTCCCAGATGCCGAGCTGCGCCCCAGAAGTCAGAGGTGGGCCCGGAGCTCGACGCCGCGATCGGCACCGTGTCTTCGTCCGAGAGGCAGACATACAGGCTGCGCAGGATCCGCCGGTCATCGACGATCCAGCCGGTGGCCCCCTCACCCATCCGGCCGGATCCGGCGCTCAGGGCAGTCGCCGGGCCGTTCACGGCGATCTCCAGATCGTGCAGCCAAGGTTGCTGTTCGGACATGAGAGCTCCAGATCTTTGCATCGTCTTGACAGGCGAACGTCGCCGGTCCATTATGACTTGGGACACATTATGAACGTTCAAATGAACGATCTAATGCTACCCACATCGACGTGAAGATCAAGAATCAAGGTGAGCTGATGCTGAATTCGCACCAACCGGCGCGGGCCACGATCGTTGATGTGGCGCGCGCGGCCGGCGTCTCTCGCCAGACCGTGAGCAATGCGATCAACAGCCCCGAGCGGGTGAGTCCGGACACCCTCGCGAGGGTGCTGAAGGTCGTCGATGAGCTGAACTACCGCCCCTCGAGCGCGGCTCGCACGCTGCGGCACCAACGGGCAGGTGCCGTGGGCACAGAGCTGAACGCCGTCACGGACATCCCGAGCGATGTGGCCCTGCCCTTCCTCACCGCGCTGACCCTCTCAGCCCCGCGCCACGCGTGCCATATGGTGCCCTTCGCCTCGCGCGAGGCGTTTCCGATGCTCGACGGCTACCAGGACATGGTTCGGCGGCGCCTCGTCGACGCATTCGTGCTCACCGACACCCACCCCGCGGACCCGCGCCCCGACTGGCTGGAGCAGGCAGGAATCCCGTACGCCTCCTTCGGGCGGATCTATGACGATTCATCCCGGGTGTGGTGGGCCGACGTCGACGGTTCCGCCGGCACCAGAACAGCCGTGGCGCACCTGGCCGAGTGCGGCTTCCGCGCCGTGGGCTTTCTCGGCTGGCCGGCAGGCTCCGCGGTCGGCGACGACCGCAGGCTCGGCTGGCTCGACGGCGTCGAGCGCCACGACGTCGTCCTCGGCCCCGAGGCAGCTGCCCCGCAGTCGCTGACCGAGGCGATCACCGCAGCGGAGGTCCTGCTGGATGGTCTTGCGATCGGGGACGCAGTGGTCTGCGCCTCCGACGTCCTCGCCCTCGGGGTGCAGCAGGCGGCCCTGGCCCGAGGGTGGAAACCCGGACGCGACCTCGGCATCACCGGCTTCGACGGCTCAGCGACCGCCCATCTGCACGGCATCACCTCCCTCGTCCAGCCGCTGGACGACATCGCCGAACACCTGCTCACGATCGTCCACGACCAGCTCGCCGGAGCTCCCGCTCCCACCCAGGGCACCCTGTTCCTCCCGACCCTCACTGTTGGTGCCAGCACCGTCACCACATCAACGAAAGGCACGCCATGAAGAACCAGAAGAACCGCTTCGCCGTCCCGTTCGCCGTCGGGCTCGCCAGCGCCCTCGCCCTCACCGCGTGCGGCGGCGACGGCTTCGAGGACCAGGAGACCGGTGGCGACGCCGAGGAGGCCACCTCCGCCGAGGGCTCAGCCGACCTGGTGATGCTCATCGCCTCCTCGGGTGAAGCGGAGACCGCGGCCGTTGAAGAGGCGGCGGCAGAGTGGGCCGAGGAGTCCGGCAACGAGGTTGAGGTCCGCGTCGCCGCGGACATGAACCAGGAGCTGGCCCAGGGGTTCGCCGGCGGCAACCCGCCGGACATCTTCTACCTCGATGCGGCCCAGGTCGCGCAGCAGGCCACGGACGGAAACCTCCACGCCTATGAGGCCGAGGACAACGAGGACTACTTCCCGGCCCTGCAGGAGGCGTTCACCTACGAGGACACGCAGTGGTGCGCGCCCAAGGACTTCTCCACCCTGGGGCTGCAGATCAACACCGAGATGTGGGAGGCCGCCGGTCTGACCGATGAGGACATCCCCACCACCTACGAGGAGCTCGCCGAGGTCGCCGAGACCCTGACTGAAGGCGACACCACCGGTCTGGTCTTCTCCCCCGGCGTCGATCGGGTCGGCGCCTTCGTCGTCGGCAACGGCGGCTGGTGGCTCAACGAGGACGCCACCGAACCCACCGGAGCCAGCGAAGAGGTGCTCTCAGGTCTGGAGTACGTGAAGGAGAACATGGCCGAGGGCAGCTTCGCCTATGCCGGTGACGTCGACGCCGGCTGGGGCGGCGAAGCCTTCGGCACCGAGCGCGCCGCGATGACCATCGAGGGAAACTGGATCCGCGGCGCCATGAGCAATGACTACCCGGACGTCGACTACACCGTCGCCGAGCTCCCCGAGGGCTCAGAAGGGCCAGGAACCCTGCTGTTCAGCCAGTGCTGGGGCGTCGCATCCGACTCCGAGGCGCAGGCCGAGGCGGTCGAGCTGGTGAACCACCTTTCCACTCCTGAGCAGCAGCTGGAGTTCGCCGAGGCCTTCGGCGTGATGCCGTCACGCCAGGCGGCCACCGAGGACTACTCCTCGGCGTTCCCCGAGGACGCCCCGTTCATCGCCGGCGGCGACTACGGCCGCGGCCCGGTCAACGCCCCCGACATGACCCAGGTGGTGGCGGATCTGAACTCTCAGCTTGAAGGCATCAGCAGCGCGGACCTGCAGCAGATGATGGAGAGCTTCGACTCCAACGCGTCGGCGGTGCTGGAGCAGTGAAGTCTCGAGACCCACAGCGCCAACAGGGCGCGGGGTGGCTCTTCGTCAGCCCGGCGATCATCGTGCTGGGCGTGTTCCTGGTCGCCCCGATCGGTATGGCGCTGTGGGTCTCGCTCAGCGATTGGAGCGGCAGCGGCAGCCCGATCTCCGGTGATGTGAACTTCATCGGCACGGAGAACTACAACGCCCTGCTGGCTGATCCGGGACTGGCCCGCCAGGACCTGATGATCTCCTTCCGCAACACCTTCTACTACGTCCTGGGCGTCGTGCCGCTGCAGACCATGTTGGCGCTGAGCCTCGCGGTGCTGCTGAACAACAGGTTCCTCAGGGGCCGGACGTTCTTCCGCACCGCCTTCTACTTCCCCTCGGTGGTGTCCTCGGTCGCCATCTCGCTGCTGTTCCTCTTCCTGTTCGCCGGCAGCGGGGCGATCAACAACGTGCTCGGCTGGTTCGGTGTCAACGGCCCCAACTGGTTCCAGGATTCTCGCGGTCTGATCCATATCTTCGGTGACGCGGTCGGCCTGTGGAGCATCGCGAGTCCGCCGTCGTGGATGACGAGTCCGTCTGTGATGGGGCTCTCCTTCTGGGAGTGGTTCTCGGGGCCGTCGGTGGCGCTGAGCGCGATCATGATGCAGGTCATCTGGACGACCGCCGGCACCTTCATGCTGCTCTTCCTCGCCGGCCTGCAGGACCTGCCCGTCGAGGTCGAAGAGGCGGCGATGGTCGACGGCGCCAACAAGTGGCAGCGATTCATGAACGTCACGGTGCCGCATCTGCGCCCGACCATCCTGCTGGTGGTGACGCTCGGCTTCATCGGGACCTGGCAGGTCTTCGACCAGATGTATGTCATGACCCAGGGCGGGCCCGCCAAGACCACGCTGACCCCGGCGTATCTGTCCTACCAGGCGGCCTTCACCAATGGCGACTGGGGCCAGGGCGCGGCCATCGCGTTCATCCTCTTCGCGATCATCTTCATCCTGACCACGACCCAGCGCTGGCTCATGCGGGACAAGGACGCCTCCGCGCAGAAGCGGGCCGACCGCGGCGTCAGGCGGCAGCGACGGCGCCCGACCCGAGTAATCGTCGAAGAGACCCAGCGAAAGGCCCAGAGCTCATGAGCGCACCCCCCAAAGACGACGGCGTCCCGGTCACTCCCGAGCTCGCAGCGGTGGGGGAGTCTCGGCCCTCGCGGGTGAAGAAGTACTGGTTCTACGGGATGCTGCTCTTCTTCGCACTCCTCTACATCTACCCCTTCATCATCCAGCTGGTCACCTCTTTCAAGACCGATCCCGATGCGACCGGCAACGCCCTGTCGCTGACTCCCGACCCCTTCACCACCGGAGCGTGGGAGACGCTGTTCAGCTCCAACTATCCGACCTGGTTCACCAACAGTGTGATCGTCACGCTCTGCGTCACGGTCGGGCGGGTGTTCTTCTGCTCCCTCGCCGGCTACGCGCTGGCCCGGCTGAAGTTCACCGGTCGGATCGCGCTGTTCACCGGTCTGCTCGCGGTCATGGCAGTGCCCGGGATCGTTCTGCTGATCCCGAAGTTCCTGATCCTCAACTATGTCGGGATCTACAACACCTACCCTGCGCTGATCGTGCCGCTGATGATCGACGCGGCGGGCATCTTCATCATGAAGCAGTTCTTCGAGACCATCCCCGAGTCGGTGGAGGAGGCGGCCCGCATCGACGGGGCAGGGACATTCAGGACCTTCTGGTCGGTGGTGCTGCCGATGGCCAAGCCGGCGCTGATCACGCTGACGATCCTGTCCTTCCAGGGATCGTGGAACGAGCTGGGGCATTTCATCGTGGCCACCAACAACCCGGACCTGTACACGCTGACGCGCGGCGTCGCAGGCTTCACCACGGGTGGGCTGGGCTCCGGCAACCAGTATCCGGTCGCCATGGCGGCGGCGCTGCTGATGACGATCCCGACGGCGCTGGTGTTCATCGTGTTCCAGCGCTACTTCACCCAGGGGGCGAACGCGGGAGCGGAGAAGGGCTGAGCGCCCCACGGCATGCAAGCCCCGGGTCCCGGCCCGGGCGCCGGTGGCCTCTGCGCGACCCCTGAATAGACTGTCCCCATGAGCCAGAGCATCAGAGACCCCGCCGGCATCGTGCGGGCCAAGCGGCTGCCCCGGGAGCAGCGCCGCACCCAGCTGCTGGAGTGCGCGCTGCAGGTCTTCGTGGCCAAGGGATATCACGGGGCTTCGATGGATGACATCGCCGAGAGCGCCCAGGTCTCCAAGCCGGTGCTCTATCAGCACTTCCCCGGCAAGCACGAGCTGTTCCTCGGGCTGCTGGACACCCACCTGGGCGCCCTGGAGCATGAGCTCACCCAGGCGCTGTCGACGGCTGAGAACAACAAGGACCGGGTGCAGGCCACGATGGGGGCCTTCTACGAGTTCATCTCCCGCAAGGACGAGGCCTACCGGCTGGTCTTCACCTCGGGGATGGACAACGACGAAGAGGTCGAGGACCGGCTCGAGCGCTTCCACGACGGCATGGCCGGCGCGATCGCCGAGGTCATCGCCGATGACACCGGCCAGCCGATGGCCGAGGCCACGATGCTCGGTCACGGTCTGATCGGCATGGCCCTCTCCGCGGCCCGGCACTGGAGCCGACTCTCCGAGCGCCCGGACCGCGAGGTCTCGGCCGAGCTGACCGCGCGTTTGGCTTGGCGCGGAATCTCCGGCTTCCCGAAAGAGTCTGAAAGCACAGAAAGCACAAGGTAGGTAGACTCGGGGGCAGGTAAACCCGCCCGCTTCTCTGCACGCGCCCGCATACGGGCACCTGCGGAACTCTTCGAAGTGGGCGCAGCCCATAGATTCAAGGAGTTGGCATGGAAGTACGTATCGGCATTCAGCACGTCTCTCGCGAGATCGTCATCGAGACCGACGCCAAGCCCGAAGAGATCGAGCAGGCCGTGGCCGCCGCCATCGAAGGCGCGCAGCCGCTGCTCAGCCTGGAGGACCGCCGCGGCAAGAAGATCGTCGTGCCCGTCGCGTCCATCGGCTATGTGGAGATCGGCTCCGACACCAAACAGACCGTGGGCTTCGCAGCCGCAGTCGCCTAATGAAAGTACCCATGACTGAACAGACCACCGAGTCCTCAGCCGCCGAGATTGACGCCACCATCTCCGCCGTTGACCCCGAGCTCGTCGAGGCCGTCGAAGCCTCCAGCCTCACCTTCGCAGACTTCAATGTGCGCCCCGAGATCGTCGAGGCCCTCGCCGCCAAGGGGATCACCACCCCCTTCCCGATCCAGGCGGAGACCCTGCCGATCGCGCTGGGCGGCTATGACATCATCGGTCAGGCCAAGACCGGCACCGGCAAGACGCTGGGCTTCGGCATCCCCGCCATCCAGCGCGTGACCAGCCCCGACGACGCCGGCTATGACGACCTTCCGGCCCCCGGAGCGCCCCAGGCGCTGATCGTGGCTCCGACGCGCGAGCTCGCCGTGCAGGTGGCCTCCGACATCAAGGTCGCCGCCGCCCGCCGCGGCATCCGCGTGGCCACCATCTACGGCGGCCGCGCCTACGAGCCGCAGATCGAAGAGCTGGATCGCGGCGTCGAGATCGTCGTCGGCACCCCCGGCCGACTGATCGACCTGCACCGGCAGCGCCACCTGAAGCTGAAGAACGTCAACATCGTGGTCCTCGACGAGGCCGACGAGATGCTGGACCTCGGCTTCCTCCCCGACGTGGAGACCCTGCTCTCGGCCGTCCCGGAGATCGGTCGCCAGACCATGCTCTTCTCCGCGACCATGCCCGGCCCCGTGGTCGCCATGGCCCGCCGCTACATGACCAAGCCCACCCACATCTCGGCCGCAGATCCGCTGGATGAGGGCATCACCAAGAAGGACATCCGGCAGCTGGTCTACCGCGCGCACCACCTGGACAAGGACGAGGTCATCGCCCGTCTGCTCCAGGCTGAGGGCCGCGGCCGCACCATCGTCTTCACCCGGACCAAGCGCCAGGCCGACCGGCTCTCCGCGGAGCTGCAGTCCCGCGGCTTTGCCGCCGGCGCCATCCACGGCGACCTCGGCCAGGGCGCCCGCGAGCAGGCCCTGCGCGCCTTCCGCAACGAGAAGATCGACGTGCTGGTCGCCACCGACGTCGCCGCCCGCGGGATCGACGTCACCGACATCACCCACGTCATCAACCTCACCGCCCCCGATGACGAGAAGGCCTACCTGCACCGCGTGGGCCGCACCGGCCGCGCCGGCAAGACCGGCATCGCCGTGACCTTCGTGGACTGGGAGGACATGCCCAAGTGGAAGCTCATCGACAAGGCCCTCGGCCTGGGCATCCCGGAACCCATCGAGACCTACTCCTCCTCGCCGCACCTCTACGAGGACCTCGACATCCCCAAGGGCACCAAGGGGCGCCTGCCGCGGCATAAGCGCTCCAAGGCCGGCCTGGACGCCGAGGAGCTCGAAGACCTCGGCGGCCCCGAGAAGCGCAGGTCCAGCGGCGGACGCGGTGACCGCGATGCCGGTCGCGGCGGACGCTCCGGCGACCGTGACGGCGGTCGCGGCGGTCGTTCCGGCGACCGTGACGGCGGTCGCGGCGGTCGTTCCGGCGATCGCGACTCTTCACGCGGCGGACGCTCCGGCGGCCGGGACTCCGGCCGCGGTGGCAGCCGCACGGAAGATTCGAACCGGGGCTCCTCCACGGACTCCGCTCCGGCGGCCGAGGGCGCAGCTGCCCCGCGCAGCCGCAACCGTCGCCGCACCCGCGGCGGCGAGGACTCCGGCTCAGCCGCGCAGACCCAGCAGGGTCAGCCAGCTGAGTCCGCGGCGTCGGCTGAGGGCTCAGACTCGGCCACGCAGCCAAGGCGTCGGCGGCGTCGTCGTGGTGGCTCCGGCTCAGGCGGCGACACCACCTCCAGCGAGAGCTGAACGGCCCCGATGTGAGTATCGGGGAGAAGGCTGCGGCGAGCAGCGGCAGCTTCGACCCCAGCGGTGGATCCCAGGTGCTCGAGGGCGAGAACCTCGAGCTCCTGCCGGACCTGCCTGACGGTGCCTTCACGGTGATCTACCTGGACCCGCCCTTCAACACGGGGCGGGCCCAGCGGGCCACCAAGACCACCAACACCCGGCGCCCCGACGGCGAGGGCAACCGGGTGGGCTTCGCCGGGCGCAGCTATGACACGGTCCGCCGCGCGCTGGCCGAGTACGACGACTCCTTCACCGATTACTGGGAGTTCCTCGAGCCCCGGCTGCTCCATGCCTGGCGGCTGCTCGCCGATGAGGGCACGCTCTACCTGCACCTGGACTACCGCGAGGTCCACTACGCGAAGGTCCTCTGCGATGCGATCTTCGGGCGGGAGTCCTTCCTCAACGAGATCATCTGGGCCTATGACTACGGTGGGCGGACCAAGAAGCGCTGGCCCACCAAGCACGACACCATCCTGGTCTACGTGAAGAACCCCTCGGGCTACATCTTCAACGCCGAGGCCGTGGACCGCGAGCCCTATATGGCCCCCGGGCTGGTCACCGCGGAGAAGGTCGCGCTGGGCAAGCTGCCCACCGACGTCTGGTGGCACACCATCGTCTCGCCCACCGGGAGGGAGAAGACCGGGTATCCCACGCAGAAGCCGGTCGGACTCATCCGCCGGATGGTCCAGGCCTCCTCGAACCCGGGGGACTGGGTGCTCGACTTCTTCGCCGGCTCTGGAACCCTGGGTGCGGTGGCCGTGGAGACCGGGCGCCGCTTCATCTGCATCGACTCCTCCCCGCAGGCCCTGGATGTGATGGAGAATCGTCTGGGTGAGCATGCGCAGGTCCACCGACAGGCATTGATGGAGGCGTCATGATCGAATTTCGGCAGGTCACCAAGACCTACCCGGACGGGACCCCCGCGGTCCAGGACTTCAGCCTCATCGTGCCCTCGCACACCACCACCGTGCTGCTGGGCTCCTCCGGCTGCGGGAAGACCACGCTGCTGCGCATGGTCAACCGGATGGTGGACCCCAGCTCCGGGGCCGTGCTCATCGACGATGAAGATGTGGCCGACGCCGAGCCGGTCGCCCTGCGTCGCCGCATCGGCTACGTGATGCAGCACTCCGGGCTGCTGCCGCACCGCCGGGTCATCGACAACATCGCCACCGTGCCGCGGCTCAACGGCGCCTCCCGGGCCGATTCTCGGGCACGCGGCTACGAGCTGATGGAGATCGTCGGTCTCGACGCCTCCCTGGGCACCCGCTACCCCGGCCAGCTCTCAGGCGGCCAGCAGCAGCGCGTCGGGGTGGCCCGCGGACTCGCCGCCGACCCCAACATCCTGCTCATGGACGAGCCCTTCGGCGCCGTGGACCCGCTGGTGCGCGTCGAGCTGCAGCGCGAGCTCTCCCGGGTCCAGGCGGACCTGAAGAAGACCATCATCTTCGTCACCCACGACATCGACGAGGCGCTGACCCTCGGCGACCAGATCGTGGTGCTCAAGGCCGGTGGCGAGGTCGCCGCCGCAGGCACCCCAGCGGAGCTGGTGCAGAACCAGCAGGACGATTTCGTCTCGCGCTTCCTGGGCCTGGACTCGGGCCGGCGATCGCTGACCGCCGCCACGGCCGACGACGGCGGCTGGCTCATCTCCGACGCCCAGGGCCGACCCCTGGGTGTGGTGGACTCCCAGCCGGATGGTGTTCAGCCCGGGGGCGGCCAGCCCGGCGGCGCCCAGCCCGACGGGGCCCATCCCAACGGCGCCCAGCCCGACGGTGTCCGAGCCGATCCCGTCCAGCACCCATGACCTGGGTCCTGGACAACCTCCCCCGCATCGGGGAGCTCACGCTGGCGCATCTGGCGCTGAGCCTGCCCGCCGTGATCATCGCCTTCGTGCTCTCGATCCCGCTGGCCTGGGGTGCGAACCGGGTGCGGGTGCTGCGCGAGCCGGTGCTCACCGGCACCGGGCTGCTCTACGCGGTGCCCTCGCTGCCCTTGTTCATCCTGCTGCCCGCGCTGATCGGCACCTCGGTGCGTGACCCGCTCAACGTGGTCATCGCCCTGTCCATCTTCGGACTGGCCCTGATGGTGCGCTCCGCCGCGGAGGCGCTGGACGCGGTCACCGACGACGTGCGCACCTCCGCCACCGCCATCGGGTTCTCCGGAGTCGGACGATTCTTCACCGTGGAGCTCCCGCTCGCCGGCCCCGCCCTGCTCGCCGGGGTGCGTGTGGTCTGCGTGAGCTCGATCAGCCTGGTCTCGGTCAGCGCCGTGCTCGGGGTCAGCTCGCTGGGCTCGCTGTTCACCGACGGATTCGCCCGCAACATCATCGGTTCCATCGTGGCCGGGATCCTGATGACCGTGGTGCTCGCGCTGATCTGCGACCTGCTGCTGGTCCTGGCCGGGCGCATGCTGATGCCGTGGCAGCAGCCGAGCCGCCGTCGTCGTCCGCTGCCGGCCCGGGCTCGTGAGGTCTCCGCATGACCAACATCCTCGAAGCCCTGGACTGGCTGCTCACCGCCGAGGCCTGGGCCGGGCCCGGCGGGCTCTGGGCGCGTTCCCTCGAGCACCTCGGCTACACCCTGCTTGCGCTGGGAATCTCCGCGGTGATCGCGCTGCCGCTGGGCCTGGCGATCGGACACACCCGCAAGGGTCGCGGACTCGCGATCGTGGCCACCGGGGCCGCCCGCGCGCTGCCCACGCTGGGGCTGCTCACCCTGGTGGCGCTGTTCACCGGGATCGGGCTGACCGCCCCCATGGTGGCGCTGGTGATCCTCGCCGCGCCCTCGGTGCTGGCCGGCGCCTACGCCGGGGTGGAATCGGTGAACCAGGCCACCGTGGACGCCGCGCGCGCCCAGGGGATGAGCGGCTGGCAGATCCTCACCCGGGTGGAGATCCCGCTGGGCCTGCCGCTGATCCTGAGCGGGCTGCGGCTCGCCGCGCTGCAGATCATCGCCACCGCGACGCTCGCGGCCTATGTCGGGGCCGGCGGGCTCGGACGTCAGCTGTTCCTGGGGCTGCAGACCTACGATTACTCCGTGATGCTCGGCGCCTCACTGGTGGTGATCCTGCTCGCCATCCTGGTGGACGCGGCCTTCGGTGTCACCCAGCGGCTGCTCCGCCGGGTCCCGGGGCTCGCCGGACCGCAGCGCGTCTCCGGCTCCCGCCGAGACCCCCGGAGTCGGCGCGCAAACGGGCGCCCGGAGGCCTCGAATCCTGAAGCACCGCACCAGAATCGCGCGAATGTGACTGCGCACTGAGCACCCTCTGCCGGTGAGCTGGTGTTTCTGCGAAGATTTCGCCTAGGACAAGTTGCCGCTGAAGTGGGAGCTGCCGAGAGAAAGAGGACGACAGATGAGGACCACCGGATTTTGGGTCACAGGAACGATCGCCGCTCTGGCGCTGACCGGCTGCGGCGGCGGAGACCCGCTCGCCGAGGATGGTGAGGGCGAGGCCGAACAGGGCGAGGCCCTGGTGATCGGATCCCAGCAGTACTACTCCAACACCATCATCGCCGAGCTCTACGCGCAGGCGCTGGAAGCCGAGGGCATCGAGGTCGAGCGCGAGTTCGAGATCGGTCAGCGGGAGGTCTATGTCTCGGAGATCGAATCCGGCGCCATCGACGTCTTCCCCGAGTATGCGGGCAACTTCCTGCAGTACTACGACGAGGCAGCCGAAGCGGCGACCCTCGAGGAGATCACCGCCGCGCTCGGGGAGGCGCTGCCCGAGGGTCTGCGCGTGCTCGAGCCGGCCGAGGCCACCGACCAGGACAGCTTCGTGGTCACCTCCGAGTTCGCGCAGGAGAATGACCTCACCGAGGTGTCCGACCTGGCCGGGATCGAGGATCTGCGCATCGCGGCGAACTCCGAGTTCGAGACCAGGCCCTACGGACCCGAGGGGCTCCAGGACGTCTACGGCGTGGAGATCAGCGTGGTCACGGTCCAGGACTCCGGCGGGCCGCTGACCGTGGACGCGCTGCTGAGCGGGGACGTGGAGGTCGCCGACATCTACAGCGCCGATCCGATCATCAAGTCGGAGAACCTCGTGGTGCTCGAGGACCCCGAGGAGCTGGTGCTGCCGCAGAACCTGATCCCGGTGGTCTCCGAACGGGTCGACGAGGCCGCCGCCGCGGTGCTCGACGAGGTCAACGCCGCGCTGACCAGCGAGGAGCTGATCTCACTGAACAGCCAGAGCGTCGATGACCAGGCCGATCCCGCCGACGTCGCCGCCGACTGGCTCAGTGAACAGGGCCTCGACTGATCTGAACCATCGGGAAGCCCCTCCCTGGGGTGAAGAGATCGTAGACCTGTGGCGAACCGTGGGGCTGAAGCCCTGCGACAGACCCTCAGGTCTACGATCTCTTCTCCCGACCACCACGCGCATGCGACCTGCTGCACGGAGTGAGAACACTTCCACGTCAAGACCGTCTGCAGACTGGAGCGCCGCGACCGGGTCGACCTCCGCGGCGTGGACGAGCTGCTCTGCCCGCAGTTCCTCAGCGAGGTCAAGCTTCGCCGCGGGGGAGAGGCGGCTCAGCTGGCGCGGCGGATGTGGATGTGGCGCACGGCGTCGATGCGTTCGATCTCGAACTCGCCGGGGCGATGGTGCTGGCAGAACCCGCCGACGGGGACCTTCGTGAGGTAGCTGGCCATCTGGGCGAGCTCCGCGGCGGAGAAGTCCTCGGCCCGGCGGCGCTTCGCCGGGGTGGCGCGCGTGGTCTCCTGGCGGACCGTGACCTCGATGCCGTGCAGGTCCTGGAGCGCGCGCACATAGTCTTCGGTGCGCCCCTCGGCGGCCATCTCGCGGGCTCGCACGGTGGGTGCGTGCAGCATCTTGCGCACGATCCGGCGCACCGCGAACTCCACCTCTTCGGTGGCTCCGGTGCAGCCGTGCTGCTTGCGGACTCTGTCCATCTCTTCGTCCAGCAGCGACTGGGTGTGCCGGCGCAGCGCCACGATGGCGTCGTCGGCGGTGCGTTCGCGACGCTCGGTGAGGTACTGGTTCACCGCCGAGCGCACGACGTCGCGCGCCTCCTGAACCGAGTCCTCGGTCTCCCCGGGGGCGGCCATCTTCACCGATTCCAGGGTGATCAGGTCCACTCCGTCGAGCTCGGCGACATCGGGATCGAAGTCATGGGACAGTGCGAGATCGATGACGGTCAGCGGCTTCTCCCGCCGGGTGTCTCCGGAGAGTCCGGCCAGGTTCTCGACCTCTTTGGCGGTGATCCGCCGGTTGCCGCCGGAGCAGCCGATGATCACATCGGCGTTGCGGAAGGCCCCGGGCAGTTCCTGCATCTGCAGCGCCCGGGCGCCGCCGACACGCTCGGCCACGAAGTCCTCGGCGCGGCCGGAGCCGGAGAAGACCCCGATGTCGGTGACCCCGCGCTCGACCAGCTGGGCCAGCGATGTCCCGGAGTAGGCGCCGGTGCCGATCAGCACGATCTTGGCGCCGGGGTAGAACGTGGAGCCGTCGCCGCGCATGTCCCCGGCGATGTCCAGGGCCACCGAGACGATGGAACGTCCGCGGGAGCCCAGCGCGGTGCGGGTGCCGACATCCTTGGCGGTCCGCGACGCGGTCTCGAAGAGCTTGGTGAGGCTTCCGGAGATGGTCCCGGCGTGCTGGGCGTCGGCCAGGGATTTGCGCACCTGGCCGGCGATCTCGCGCTCCCCGATCACGGCGGAGTCCAGACCGGCGCCGACTTCGAAGAGGTGAGAGACGGCGTCGTCCTCCACCAGGGTGCGGAACGAGCGGCCGACCAGCTCGCGGTCCAGGCCGGAGGTCTCTGCGACAGCGTCGAGCAGCTGTTCGCGGGTCGTCTGCACGTCATCATGGGAGCCGCCGGTGGACTCGGCGTAGATCTCCATGCGGTTGCACGTCGCCAGCGTCACGGCAGGCATGTGTACGGAACCGGCCAGTTCGGCCGCTCCTGAGCTGAGAGTGCCCACCGTCTCGAGGTCCAGCTCCGAGTGGGTGGCAACGAGTGAAATAAGTACCACGACGTCATTGATTCTACAGCGGGTCGAAGTGTGGCGCGGAAAAGTGGAGAATGTGGCATATGACTTCTGGATCTTTCGCCGGCATGGCCGCGTCCTCCCCGGCCACCGGCTCCGTCACCGCGATCCCGCGGGCGGCCGTTCGTTCTCAGGGTTCCACCGCGCAGCTGCCGCAGGACCACCCGCTGCTCACCGGGCTCACCGCCGACTCCGCTCTGCTGAATCAGTATCGCGGCGGGCGTAACAGTGCGGGGGAGATCACACGTCCGCACCGCCGCCCGGTGTGGTTCATGCGGCAGGCCGGCCGTTCGCTGCCCGAATACCGGGCGCTGCGCGAGGGCACCACGATGCTGGACAGCTGCCTGGACCCCGCGCTGGCCTCGGAGATCACGCTGCAGCCGGTGCGTCGGCACGACGTCGACGCCGCGATCTTCTTCTCCGACATCGTCATCCCGCTGCGCCTGGCCGGGATCGACGTCGAGATCCAGCCCGGTGTGGGCCCGGTGCTGGGCTCCCCGGTGCGCACCCGCGCCGACGTCGAGGCGCTGCCCACGCTCGACGACGCCGCCTTCGCGCCGATCACCGAGGCCGTGAGGCGCACCGTGGCCGAGCTCGGCTCCACCCCGCTGATCGGCTTCGCCGGTGCCCCGTTCACCCTGGCCGCCTACATGGTGGAGGGCAAGCCCTCCCGGGACCACCTGGGACCGCGCACCATGATGCACGCTGACCCCGACACCTGGAACGCCCTCGCCGCCTGGGCCGCAGAGGTCTCCGGCCGGTTCATGCGCGCCCAGCTGATGGCCGGCGCCTCCGCCGCGCAGCTCTTCGACTCCTGGGCCGGATCACTGGGCCGCGAGGACTATGCCCGCCACGTGCTGAGCCACTCCGCCGAAGCCTTCACCCATGTCCAGGACCTCGGCGGCACCACGCCTGCGGGTCACCGGGTCACCGCCCCGCTGATCCACTTCGGCACCGGCACCGGGGAGATCCTGGACCTGCTGCGCGTGGCCGGCGCCGACGTCGTCGGAGTCGACTACCGGCTGAACCTCGCCGAGGCCACCCGTCGGGTGGGTGCGGAGACGCCGCTGCAGGGCAACATCGACCCGGCGCTGCTGCCCGCCGACTGGCCCGTGCTGGAGAAGCACGTGCGCGCGGTCATCGCGGCCGGCTCCGGCGCCGCCGGGCACGTGCTCAACCTGGGTCACGGGGTGCCCCCGGAGACCGACCCGGAGGTGCTCACCCGCGTGGTCAGCCTGATCCACGAGATCGGCTACGAGGACTGAGCTCCGCCTGAATGAACGCCCAGATCAACGCTTCGTTGAGTGAACCCGTCAACGCACAGGTCAGCGCCCCGGTGAGCGAACGGTCGAGCGCCCCGGCCTCGCCGCCCCATGTCGCCGTGGTCGGCGGGGGCATCGCCGGGCTGATCGCCGCCTGGGATCTGGCCCGCGCCGGCGCCACGGTGGAGATCTTCGAGGCCGATGACCGGCTGGGCGGGGCGATCGGCGCCCACGTCATGGGGGGCGTCGCCTACGACGCCGGAGCTGAGGCCTTCGCGACCCGCTCACCCGTGGTGCCCCGGCTGCTCAAGGAGCTCGGCCTGGACGAGCAGGTGGTCGCCCCGCAGCATTCCGCGGCGTGGCTGCAGCTGCCTGATCTTGCCGCTCCGCTGCCGGCCACCGGAATCCTCGGAATCCCGGCCGATCCGCTGTCCCCGGACGTGGTGGCCATCCTCGGAGAGGCCGAAGCTCGCCGCGCCGCCGAGGATCTCACTGCTTCCATGGAGAACTGGGCCGAGGCCCATGAGGCTCGGGCCGGGCAGATCACCCTCGGCGAGGTGGTCCGGGACCGGATGGGCCAGGCCGCGCTGGATCGGCTGGTCACCCCGATCGTGTCGGGGGTGCATTCGGCTGACCCCGACGACCTGGACATGAACAACGCCGCCCCCGGACTCTTCGAGGCGATGCTGCGCGAGGGCTCGCTGGCCCGCGCGGTGGCGCTGGTGAAGTCCAAGGCCCCTCCCGGCTCGGCGGTGAACTCGCTGCACGGGGGACTCAACCGCCTCGTCGGCGCGCTCGAGGCGCAGCTGCTCCAGCTCGGCGCGGAGATCCGGCTCAACACGGAGGTCACCGACCTGGCCGCCCTGGCCGCCGGGACTGAAGCGAGTGGAGGGACACGACCGGACCACGTGATCCTCGCCCTGGACGCCCCTGCCGCTGTGCAGCTGATCTCTTCAGTGGTGGACCTGAGCGGACTGGACCTGACCGGACTGACCCCGGCCGGAGGTCCAGATGACGGCACTCAGGCCGCCGGCGCGCCGGACCCGGGCCGCGGCGTCGCCCTGGTCTCGATGATCCTCGACGCCCCCGAGCTCGACGACCACCCGCGCGGCACCGGGGTGCTGGTGGCGCCGCAGGTGAGGGACATCGCCGCCAAGGCGATGACGCACATCAGCTCCAAATGGGAATGGGCGGACACCGCCGTCACCCACGCCCACGGACCCGGTCACCACGTGGTGCGCCTCTCCTATGGACGGGTGGGGCAGACCCACCAGGACGCGCTCGGCGCTGAGTCCAGCGACGAGGCGCTGCTGCAGGCCGCCGCCGTCGACGTCGGTGCGCTCTTCGGGCTGCCGATCGAACCCGAGCAGATACTCGAGGCCAGCGTGATCCGCTGGCGCAAGGCGCTTCCGCAGAGCTCCGCCGGGCACGCCGAACGGATCGCCGCGCTGCGCGAGCGGCTGGCTGATGCCTCCGGCGGGGCGGCAGCGGGGGAGCAGCCGGGGCTCCATATGATCGGCGCCTGGTTCGCCGGCACCGGACTGGCCCGGGTGGTGCCCGACGCCCGCGCGGCGGCCGCAGCGATCCTCAGCGTCCGCTCCTGAGCCGTCCGTCACTTTTTTCGACGTCATGTAGAAAACCGTGGAAGTCCGGGCGATAAGCTGGATGCGGGACATCGTCACCTGAGGTCCCGCACGGACGATCAATGCTGATGGAGGCATCTGTGAGCTACGGCAGCAACGCCCAGCGCACGCCCGAAGAGGTCAACACCTCGGGCAAAGACTGGTTCACCCTCTACACCGTCTTCGCGCGGACCGGACCCGCTCCGCAGGGCGCCGACGTGGAGGTCGAGTTCGACCAGCTTGCCGGAGCGTTCGCCGAGCAGGAGGTCAGCTTCCGCGGCACCTACGACGTCTCCGCCATGCGCGACGAGGCCGACATCCTCACCTGGGTCACCGGCCCCTCGGCCGAGGACCTGCAGGCCGCGGTGCGCCGCATCCGCCGCACCGCGATGTTCTCGCAGACCCGGATCGCGTTCTCCGCCATGGGCGTGCACCGCACCGCCGAGTTCGCCCGCAGCCACGTCCCGGCCTATGCCCTCGGGGTGCCGCCGGAGGACTGGCTGGTCATCTACCCGTTCAACCGCTCCTATGACTGGTACCTGCTGGACCCGGCCAAGCGCGGGAAGATGCTGCGCGAGCACGGAATGCTCGGCCAGGAGTTCCCCTCGGTGCTGGCCAACACCACCTCGGCCTTCGCGCTGAACGACTGGGAGTGGCTGCTCGCGCTGGAGGCGCCGAAGCTCACCGATCTGGTCGACATGATGCGCAAGCTGCGCGAGTCCGAGACCCGCTATCACGTACGCGATGAGATTCCCTTCTACACCGGACGCCGCCTGAAGGCCGCGTCGGAGATCGCTGAGGTTCTGCTGTGACGATCACCCCCGACAACACCGAATCGGCCGAGAACACCGACTCAGCCGGGAACGCCGGACCGGCGCACCCGACCGAGACCTCCGATCACCCCACCGAGGCGCAGGCCGCCTCGGCAGTCGCGGACTCCTCCCAGGCCACGCCCACCCCGGGCACCGAGACCAGCCCCGACGCCGCCGAGGCGCCGGCTCCGCTTCCGGTGGACTATGCCGAGGGTTCCACCAAGGACCAGCCGGGCAACTATGACGCGATCCTGCTCGCCTCCTTCGGCGGCCCCGAGGGTCAGGATGACGTGCTCCCATTTCTGCGCAACGTCACCCGAGGTCGCGGCATCCCGGATGAGCGGCTCGAAGAGGTCGCCACGCACTACCGCGCCAACGGCGGGATCAGCCCGATCAACCAGCAGAACCGGGACCTCAAGGGGGCGCTGGAGGCCGAGGTCGCCGCCCGGCAGCTGAACATCCCGATCTACTGGGGCAACCGCAACTGGAACCCCTTCTTCACCGAGACCTTCCGCGAGATGCACGCTGCCGGACACCGCCGGATCCTGGCGCTGGTCACCTCCGCGTACAACGGCTATTCCTCCTGCGGGCAGTACCGCGAGGACTTCTCACTCACCCTGGATGAGACCGGGCTGCGCGAGGAGATGAGCGTGGTGAAGGTTCGTCAGTTCTTCATGGACAAGGCGTTCATCGACCCGTTCAAGGACGCCCTGGCCGCCGGCATCGCCGATGTCCGGGCGCAGCTCGAGCAGGCCGGCAAGGCCGAGGCGAAGCCGAAGATCGTCTTCGTCACCCACTCCATCCCCAGCCGCAACGCCGAGGCCATGGGCCCGGACCGGGTGATCGAGGAATACGGCACCGACGTCTACTCGGCCGAGCACCTCGCCGTCGCGCGCCACCTGATGGCCAGCGTCGAAGAGGCCGAGGGCCTGGAGCACTCACTGACCTTCCAGTCCCGATCCGGCAGCCCGAAGACCCCGTGGCTGGAGCCCGACATCAACGACGCCATCACCGAAGACGCCGAGGCCGGCGTCGCCGGTGTGGTGGTGATGCCCATCGGCTTCGTCTCCGATCACATGGAGGTGCTCTGGGACCTCGACACCGAGGCCAAGGACACCGCCGCGGAGCTCGGCCTGGCCTACCACCGCGCCGCGACCCCTGGCATCCAGGAGAAGTTCGTCTCCGGACTGGTCGACGTGCTCAGCGAGTACCTGCAGGGCGTCAACGGTGAACCCGTCGGCTTCGGCGAGCAGGTCGTGCCCGGCAAGTGGTCCGGCATCTGTGGTCCCTGCAACTGCACCCGCTTCCGCAAAGATGTCGCAAGGAGCTAGATGCCCACCTTCACCGTAGGCACCCGCGGCAGCAAGCTCGCACTGACCCAGACGACGACGGCGGCCGAGGCGCTCGCCTCCCACGCCGACGCCGGATATGAGCTCATCACGGTCAAGACCGAGGGTGACATCCTCACCGGGCCGCTCGCGCAGATGGGCGGCACCGGAGTGTTCGCCTCCGCGCTGCGCCAGGCGCTGTTCGACAAGACCTGTGATGTGGCCGTGCACTCGCTCAAGGACCTGCCGGCCAAGGATCTCGAGGGGCTTGCGATCGCCTCGGTGCCTTCTCGCGAAGACGTGCGCGATGCGCTGTGCTCCGCCGATGACGTCCCGCTGGCCCAGCTGCCGCAGGGCGCGAAGGTCGGCACCGGCTCCCCGCGCCGGGCCGCACAGCTGCGCGCCGCCCGACCTGATCTGGAGATCGTGGACATCCGCGGCAACGTCGGCACCCGGCTGGCCCGGGTCCGCGGCCATGGGTCTGCGGCCGAGGCCTCACCGCAGGCACCGAATGCCGCCCGGGGTGACCTGGACGCCGTCGTGCTCGCCGGGGCGGGGCTGAAGCGGCTCGGCCTGGAGCACCACATCGCCGAGCTGATCCCCACCGACGTCATGCTCCCCGCCCCCGGACAGGGAGCCCTGGCCGTGGAGGTCCGCGCCGAGGATGCCGAGCCCACGGCGCCGCTCGGCATGGCGCTGGCGCTCTATGACGACATCCCGGCCCGGCTGGAGACCTCCGCCGAACGGGGACTGCTGGCGAAGCTCAACGCCGGCTGCTCGGCGCCGATCGGCGGGCTCGCCCGCTATGACGACAATCCCGACGGCGGCGCCACACTGCGGCTGGACTCGGTGATCTGCGCGCCCGACGGCACCAAGGTGCAGCGCGCCGGGGCCGAGATCTCGATCGAGGCCGGGGCTGATCGTCGGGTTTCGGTGGACCGGGCGATCCAGCTCGGCACTCATGTCGCCGAGCAGCTGCTCGCCGAGGACTTCGGGCTGTTGCAGCACGTCGTGGATTCCTAGAAGCTGGCACCATGCGCATCGCCCTGACCCGAGACCCCGCACAGGCGGGCCCGCTGGAGGCAGGGCTGCGCGCCGCCGGACTGCAGGTCCAGTTCCTGCCGGTCACCGAACAGCGACTGCCCGCCGACACCACCGAGCTGACGACGGCGCTCGAGCGGCTCTCACACGGCGACTTCGCGTGGGTGCTGTTCACCAGCGCCAACACCGTCCGGGCCCTGGTCAAGCTGGGCTGGGACGGCACCGTTCCGGCACAGGGACGCGTCGGCGTCGTCGGCCCCGGCACTGCCCGGGTGCTGCGCACGCTGACCGGCATCACCTCCCCATGGATGCCTGAGGCGGAGAAGAGTGCGGCCGGGATGATCCAGGAGATCCCCGAGCCGGCCCCGGGTGCGAACACGGAGCTGCTGCTGCCGCAGTCGGCCCAGGCCCGGTCCCAGCTGCGCGACGGTCTCAGCGCCATCGGCTGGCAGGTCACCCAGGTCAGCGCCTATGAGACCGACTGCCTGGTGGTCGACGGAGCGCTCGCGCCCGGCGACTCGGACCGGCGGCTGCTCCCGCAGCCCGCCCGCGAAGACCTCCTGGACCTCGATCAGCTCGCCGCGGACCTGCGCCGCGACCGGCTGACCCACGTGGACCCCACGGTTCTGCTGGTCACCAGCTCCTCGGCCGCCGACGGACTCGCGGACCTCGGGGTCCCGGAGCGGGTCCGGCTGCTGGCCATCGGCCGGCCCACCGCCAAGACCCTCTCTCGCCGCGGCATCCCCGCCGCCAGTGTTCTCTCTGAGCCGAGCGCCGACGCTGTGATGGCCGCCCTGGGTCGCTGAGAACTAGACTGACCGGCGGCGACACGCTTGAGCTGGACCGGCTGCGCAGTGACGCGCCGCCAGCCCGAGCGCACCGACCGTCATCCCCCTGATCACCAGGAGTCGAACGTGAGTTTCCCCGAACAGCGCCCCCGCCGGCTGCGCCGCAGCCCCGCCATGCGCCGGATGGTGGCCGAGACCCGGCTGCACCCGGCCGACCTGATCCTGCCGGTCTTCGTCCGCGAGGGCCTCACCGAACCGGTGCCGATCAGCTCCATGCCGGGAGTGGTGCAGCACACCGAAGCCTCCCTGCTCACCGCCGCCGAAGAGGCCCGCGACCTCGGCCTGGCCGGGATCATGCTCTTCGGCATCCCCACCACCCGCGACGCCCAGGGCAGCGCCGGCCTGGACCCGCAAGGCATCCTCAACCGCTCCATCCGCGCTGTGAAGGACCGGGTCGGCGAGGACCTGGTCGTGATGAGCGACCTGTGCCTGGACGAGTTCACCGATCACGGGCACTGCGGGCTCGTCGACGAGGCCGGCGAGGTGGACAACGACGCCACCCTGGAGGTCTACGCCGAGATGGGCGTGGCCCAGGCCGAGGCGGGCGCCGACGTCGTCGCACCCTCGGGCATGATGGACGGCCAGGTCGCGGTGATCCGCCAGGCCCTGGACGAGGCCGGACACCAGCACGTGCCGATCCTCGCCTACGCCGCGAAATACGCCTCCGGCTTCTACGGCCCGTTCCGCGAGGCCGTGGACTCCCAGCTGAAGGGTGACCGCAAGCAGTACCAGATGGACGCTCCGAACCGCACCGAGGCGCTGCGCGAGGTCGAGCTGGATCTCGCCGAAGGCGCGGACATGGTGATGGTCAAGCCTGCCAGCGCCTACCTCGACATCCTCTCCGACACCGCCGCGATCAGCGACGTCCCGGTCTCGGCCTACCAGGTCTCCGGGGAGTACGCGATGATCGAGGCCGCCGCCGCCAACGGGTGGATCGACCGGCGCACCGTGATCACCGAATCGCTGATCGCGATCCGCCGCGCGGGCGCCACCAACGTGCTGACCTACTACGCCGCCGAGGTGGCCGGATGGCTGCGCGAGGAGCTGGCCGGGTCACGCGGGAGTGCCTCGGCGTCCAGTGCGCAGACGCCGCCGAGCGCGCCCGCGCACCCGCCGATCGAGCCCCGTCGGCCCACAGCCTCGACCCGCCCTGCCGACCAACCCCGCACCGACGCCGGCTTCCCGCCGGTCAGCTGAAAGGACCCTCCTCCGCGATGACCACGAACCAGGAACTCTTCGACACCGCCCGCGAGCTCATGCCCGGGGGAGTGAACTCCCCGGTCCGCGCCTTCGGCTCGGTGGGAGGAACCCCTGCGTTCATGGTCTCCGCCGACGGGCCCTACCTGCGCGACGCCGAGGGCACCGAGTACGTGGACCTCGTCGGGTCCTGGGGGCCGGCGCTGCTGGGGCACAGGCATCCTGCGGTGATCGCCGCCGTGCACGCCGCGGTGGACGCCGGACTCGGCTTCGGCACCTCCCACCCCTCCGAGGCGCGGCTCGCCGAACTGGTCCGCGGCCGGGTCCCCGGGGCGCAGATGATCCGGATGGTCTCCACCGGCACCGAAGCCACCATGACCGCGATCCGGCTGGCCCGCGGGGTCACCGGTCGCAACATCGTGGTGAAGTTCGCCGGCTGCTATCACGGGCACTCCGACGGGCTGCTCGCCGCCGCCGGCTCCGGGGTCGCCACGCTCGGGCTGCCCGGATCCGCGGGGGTCACCGAGGCGCAGGCCTCGGAGACCATCGTGGTGGAGTACAACGACCGCGCCGGACTGGAAGCCGTCTTCGCCGAACACGGCGAGCGCATCGCCGCGGTGATCACCGAGGCCACCCCGGCCAACATGGGCGTGGTGGTCCCGGAAGAGGGCTTCAACGCGTTCATCCGGGAGATCACCCAGCGCCACGGGGCACTGATGATCTTCGACGAGGTGATGACCGGATTCCGGATCACCGAGGCCGGCTACTGGGGCGCCTCCGGGCGCGTGGAAGGCTGGGAGCCGGACCTGTTCACCTTCGGCAAGGTCATCGGCGGCGGGCTGCCCACCGCCGCGCTGGCCGGGCGCCGCGAGATCATGGAACACCTCGCGCCCACCGGACCGGTCTATCACGCCGGCACGCTGTCGGGGAACCCTGTCGCGATGGCCGCCGGGGTGGCCACCCTGGAGCACGCCACCGCCGGGGTCTACGGGCACGTGGATTCCAAGGCGCAGGTCGTGGCCGACGCACTCACGGCTGCGCTGCACGACGCCGGGGTGGACCATTCCCTGCAGAAGGTCGGCTCGCTGTTCTCGGTGGCCTTCGGCACCTCCGCCACCGGGGTGCACAACTACGCCCACGCCCAGGCCCAGGAGACCTTCCGCTACGGACCGTTCTTCCACGCGATGCTCGACGCCGGGGTCTACCTGCCGCCGAGCGTGTTCGAGGCGTGGTTCCTGTCCTCAGCCCACGACGACGCCGCCATCGGCCGCATCCTGGATGCGCTGCCTTCCGCCGCGAAGGCCGCCGCGCAGGCCAAGCCCTGAGAGGTCAGCCTTAAGGTTCAAGGGCCGAGGGTCACGGGTGAGACGTCAGCCTTGACCCTCGGCGGCCAGCGTTGATCACGCGAGCCTGGGGTTGATCATCGTCATCCCCGGGGTCGCGGACCGCTGCATCGCGGGCAGCAGGGTGGCCGCCTCCTCGAGCCCGACCACGCGTTCGATGAGGTCCTGCGGGCGCAGCGTGCCCTCAGCGATCAGGGCCAGCATCCCGGGGTAGTCGGTCGCGGCCATGCCGTGGCTTCCCAGCAGGTCGAGCTCCCAGGCGATGGCGCGGGCCATCGGGACCGCGGAGAGTCCGGTCTCGGTGGGCAGCAGACCGATCTGGACGTGGCGGCCGCGGCGGCGCAGGCTCAGGACCGCCGCCGCGCAGGTCTGTTCGCTGCCGACCGCGTCCACGGAGATATCGCTGCCCTCACCGGTGATCTCGCGAACCGCTGCCGGGACATCGCGCCCGTCGGCGAGGATCCCATGATCGGCGCCGAGGTCCCGGGCCGCCTGCAAGGCCTCGGGGCTGCGGTCCACCGCGATCACCTGGGCGCCGATCGCCTTGGCGATCATCACCGCGCTCAGCCCCACACCTCCGGCGCCCACCACGGTGACCCATTCCCCGGCGCGCACACCGGCTCGGGCGGTCAGCGCCCGGTAGGCGGTGGCGAACCGGCAGCCCAGCGCGGCCGCGGCCTCGAAGGAGACACCCTCGGGGATGGCCACCAGGTTCGTGTCGGCGGCGTGGAGAGCGACGTGTTCGGCAAAGGAACCTGCGTGGGTGAAGCCGGGCTGCTGCTGATCGGGACACACCTGGGCGTTGCCGGAGCGGCACCAGTCGCAGGCCCCGCAGCCGCACACGAAGGGCACCGTCACGCGGTCGCCCACGTGCCAGTTCCGCACCCCAGGGTCCACCGCGGAGATGACCCCGGCGAGCTCATGACCGGGCACATGGGGGAGGGTGAGCTTCTCGTGTCCGGCCCAGGCATGCCAGTCGCTGCCACACAGGCCGGTCGCATGGACCTCCACGACGACCCCGCCTGCGGGCGGGGCGGGGTCGGGCACGTCCCGGACGTCCAGGGGCCCTGCGATCTCATCCATCACCATTGCGCGCATGAGGATGGATCTTACCTGTGCGCCCGGCACCGTCACGTGCCTGCACCGTTTGGGCACTGACGGGTGGAACGCTACAGTCTTTCGCCGGTCGTTCCACCCTTCGAGTCAGGAAGGTCCGCCCTCAACAACACCATCGGTGACGTCGGAGGAGGTCGCCTCGGCGTTCACACCGGCCATGCCGGACTGACCACGGCGTCGGGACGGGTGCGGCGCAGATACTCCTGCAGGTCCGCCGACTGCCCGACCTTCCATCCGGCCTGGAGCCGGTGCAGCTCGGGCGCCGGGATCTGCAGCTGCGGGAAGCGCTGCGCCTGCGCGCAGGCCACCTCTACCGCGGCCCAGGCGTCCGGGGTCGCCGAGTGGGCGGCGTCGAGCTCGACCTCATAGTGCAGGCACATCTGGCTCAGCGTGCGTTTTCCGCGACGGTACTTGTCCACCTGCTTGTCGATCACCAGCGGGTCGATGACCCCGACCGGCTCGGTGAACTCCACCCCATGGCGCAGCGCCTCCTGCTGCAAGACAGTGAAGTCATAGGGAGCGTTCATCACCACCACGGCGCTGCCGGCGGCGAACTCCTGCGCCAGCGCGGTGGTGATCTGGGCGACCGCCTCAGCCGCCGGCTGCCCGTTGGCCTGGGCGTATTCGGTGGAGATGCCGTGGATGGCGGTGGTCTCGGCGGGGATCTCCACCCCGGGATCCACCAGCCATTCCCGAGTGCGCACGCGCTGCGCGCCCGGACCGGCGGGCTCGACCGCACCGGCTTCAGCGCCGCTGCCGGCTGCCGTGTCGGCGCTGACCTCTGCGTCGTCGAAGATCACCAGCGCCGCGGAGACGATCCGCGCCACACGTGGATCCCGGGAGGTGGTCTCCAGGTCGAAGCCGACCCGGCGGCGGGTGTGCCAGGACTCGCTGCTGGGAGTGATCTCGAAGAGGGTGGGGGTCTCGGCCATGGCACTACGGTAGCGCGCCGGTGGGACATGACCGCGGACATCACCCTGCGCCGCCGGTGCGTGGTCGCGCTGGGTTGCGCCGTGTCATGTCCGGGGGCTCTGATTGAATGATCCCCATGGAGTTCGATCAGTCCCAGCATCAGGTGCTCGCCGCCGCCGAACGCCCCGGACATGGGCCGATCCTGAGTTTCGGTGGTCCCGGCAGCGGCAAGTCGACGCTGGCGGCGGAGCTTGCGCTGCGTCATCTCGAATCCGGACAGGACTCCTCCCGGCTGCTGCTGCTCTCACCCACCCGCGCCACCTCTGCAGTGCTGCGCGACCAGGTCGAAGCTGCCTGGGCCGCCCGGGACGCCAGTTCCCGGGGTGGGTCGATCTCGGAGCAGCCCTCCCGATCCTTCGCGTCCTACGCCTTCTGGCTGCTCGGGGAGGCTCGGCGCCGGGAGATCCTCAGCTTCACCGCGCGTCGGCCCCGGCTGCTCTCCGGAGCCGAGCAGGACAGCATCATCCGTGAGCTGTTGGCCGTGGATCCCGCCAGCGGTCTGCCGCCGATCATCTGGCCGACCTCGTTGGAGGAGGCCGCCGGCACCGATGGTTTCCGTAAGGAGATCCGTGAGCTCTTCGACCGCGCCGCCGAGTACGGGGTGTCTCCCTATCAGCTTCGCGGCCTGGCCGAGCAGTGCCGGCGCCCGGAGTGGGCGGCCGCCGCGGAGCTCTACCAGCGCTACCGTGAGGATCTCGACGCCGGGGCCAACGCCGACGCGTTCGACCCCGCGGGATTGATCAACGAGGCCTGCAACCTGCTCGAGGAGAACCCCGAGTTCCTCGCGACCGAACGAGAGCGACTGCGCCGCATCATCGTCGATGATCTGCAGGAGGCCACCCCCTCGGTGTATCGGCTGCTGCGTCTGATCGGCGCCGGCGCCGACGTGCTCGCCTTCGCCAGCCCCGAGACCGCGGTCCAGGGCTTTCGCGGCGCACGGCCGGACAAGCTGCGCAGCTGGACCGTGGCCCCGCGCCGGGTCACCGCGCAGAGCGTGTTGAGCCTGAATCCCGAGACCGACGCCGAGATCGAGGGCATCGTCCGGCGCAGCATCTCCGGGGCGATGACCCCAGATCCCCACGGCGGTCTGCCAGGGGTCGAGCCCAGCGTCATGGTGCTCGAGGGCAATCACCGGATCACCCCCGAGGTGGGCCGGGCCTACGCCCGCGCCCTGCGCCGGATCGCCCCGGCCGGACCCCAACAGCCTCGCCAGCGCTGGCTGCAGCTGCTCAGCGAGACCACCGCTGAACGGGCCGACGCGGCGCAGGGTGCTGCTGCACAGGCCTCCGCTGCGGAAACCTCCAATGGACAGCCGACGCTCGACCAGCCGCTGACGGAACAGCCCGCACCCGCGCCGGCGGACGCCGGATCCTGCGCGGTGGAGATCGTGCCCGGGGACTACCTGGCCGAGCAGTTCGTCCTGCAGGAGGTCCTGGACCGGCACCACCGACATGGGGTGCCCTTCGATCAGATCGCCGTCATCGCGCGCAACGGCGCGCTGCTGAAACGGCTGGTGCGGATGTTCCAGACCCAGGGCGTCCCGGTGCGCCAATCCATGAGCGATGTCATCCTCAACCAGGAGTCCGCGGTGGCCCCGCTGCTGCGGGTGCTGCGCCTGGTCACCGTCCAGTCCAGTCCTGCGCAAGATCCGGAGCAGGCTCCCGACCCGCTGCCCGTTCCGACGGACACCGTCGCGCTGCCCGAGGTGCTCGCACTGCTGACCAGCCGCTATGGCGAGACCGATTCGATGACGCTGCGCAGCCTGCGCCAGGTGCTGCGCAGCCAGGAGCGCCGCCGGCTGCGTGCAGACGCAGACCCCGCCGAACCGCGCAGCTCCGACGAGCTGCTTGTCGCCGCCGCGAACAATGCGGCCGACCCGGTCTTTGAGGCGGTCCGCACTCAGTCGCGCTTCCAACACCTGACCCGCGGACTGGAGCGGGTGGCCGCCATGCTCGCCGCCGGGCACGCCGCCGCCGGGCCCTCCAGCGGACCCGAGGAGCTGCTCTGGGAGATCTGGAACGCCGCCGACGTCAGCCGCCACTGGGCCGGGCTGACCCGCTGGTCCAGCGCCGAGGGACGCCGCGCCGACCATGATCTCGATGCGGTCATGGCGCTCTTCCAGGCTGCCGAACGTTTCTCCGACCAGAACCCCGGGGCCTCCGCGATCGCGTTCGTGGACCACATCGAACGCCTCGAACTCCCCATGGACACCCTGGCCAAGACCTCCGCCGTCGATGCGGCGATCGAAGTCCTGACCCCGGCCAGCGCGGCAGGTCGGGAGTTTGACACCGTCATCCTGACCGGGCTCCAGGAAGGGGCCTGGCCGAACCTCAACCCACGCGGACAGCTGCTGGGCAGCGGTCACCTGGTGGACGTCGTCGAAGGTCGCGCCGACGCCTCCGCCCAGTCGCTGCTGGTCAAACGGATGAACGTGCTCCAGGACGAGTACCGGCTCTTCGCCTCCGCGGTCTCCCGAGCCAAGAACCGTCTCTACGCGGTGGCCGTGCACGCCCAGGAGGAGAGCCCCTCAATGCTCCTGGACCTCGTGGTGCCTCCAGGGGAGCGCGAAGCCCGCAGCGGCGCCATCCCTCGCCCGATCACCGCCCACCGGCTGATCGCCGAGCTGCGCCGGCACCTGGAGATCAGCATCCAGGCCGAGCTCGACGACGACCCCGCGGATTCCCCCAAACACAGTGACGATGCCGCCCTTCTCACCGAGCCCAGCATCGATGAGACCACTGAGACTCAGCGCCGGGCAGCGGCCCGGGCGCTCGCGGTCCTCGCTGAGGGCGGACTCATCGGCGCGGAGCCGAACACCTGGTGGGGGCTGCCCGAGCTCAGCACCACCGCACCGCTGCTCGAGGCTGAGGACACCGTGAGGGTCTCCCCGTCCTCGGTGCAGAGCGCCATCGATTCACCGCTGCAATGGTTCACCGGCGCCGCCGGAGGCGTCGAGGCCACCGATTTCAGCCGGATGCTCGGATCCCTGATCCACGAGATCGCCGAGCACCACCCGGCCGAGACCGACCGCGAGGTGCTCACGGCCGAGCTCGACGCACGCTGGGACAGCCTGGGACGCGAGGAGGGCTGGGAGACCGAGAAGGACCGCTCCCGTGCCCGGGTCATGCTCAAGAAGCTCGCGGGCTACTTCGGCCACGTCGAAGGCCAAGGCCGCCAGGTCATCGCCCGCGAGCTGCAGGTCGAAGCCAGCCTGGAGATCCCACTGCCGCCGGAAGAAACCGGTGGTCCGGTGCAGACTCGATCCGTGCTGATCCGCGGCGTGATCGACCGCGTGGAACGCACCGAGGCCGGCGAGCTCTTCGTCATCGACCTCAAGACCGGCCGGCACAAACCCGCTCAGATCGAGATCCCCACCCACGGGCAGCTCGGTTCCTATCAGCTGCTGGTCGCGCTTGGGGCGGTGGACCGCGCCCTGCAGGACGCGGAGGAAGGGCCAACTCCAGAGACGGCCGACGAGAAGCGCCCCGACCCCGATGCCGACGTGGAAGCCGTTCAGCCCAACCCCGCGCCGTCACCGGGCAGAGGTGCCGCGCTGCTGCATGTCGGGACCACCGTGTCGAAGACCGACCTTCAAGAACAGCCCCCGCTCGGACCGGAGGACACCTGGCCGCTGGAACAGCTGACCCAGGCCGCCCAAGTGATGAGCGGCCGCGTGTTCTCCGCCTACCACTCCCCGAATCAACAGCGCTGCCTGGTCGGATCGCTCTGCCCGCTCTGCGAGAACACGAAACAGGTGACCCAGCCATGATGACCCTGGAGACCATGCGCTACAGCGCCCGAGACATCGCCGACGCGCTCCAGCGAGACACCCCCGCCCAGGACCGGCATTACCCCACCGCCGAACAGCAGGCCGTCATCGAATCCGGTTTGGACCCCATGCTCGTCGTCGCAGGCGCCGGCTCTGGCAAGACCGCCACCATGGCGGACCGGGTCGTCTGGCTGGTCGCCAACGGTATCGTGCGCCCGGACCAGATCCTCGGCGTGACCTTCACCAAGAAGGCCGCCGGGGAGCTGCGCGAGCGGATCACACGGAAGCTCGAGCAGCTGCTCGAGGCGGAGCTGATCTCCCCGGCCGATGTGGTGCCCGTGGAGGTCTCCGACACCGTGGAACACGCGGACATCTCCGAGCTGCTCGCCCCGGCGGTCTCCACCTATCACTCCTATGCGAACACGCTGGTGACCGAATACGGTCTGCAGATCGGACTGGAACCGGAGACCCAGCTCATCGGGGAGGCCAAGGCCTGGCAGCTGGTGCACCGGCTGGTCAGCGCCTATGACCGCGCCGAGGTGCTGGTGGAGGCCGAACAGTCGGCCGGGAGCCTCGCCGGATATGTGATGCGTCTGGCGGGGGACTGCGCCGAGCATCTGCAGTCCCCGGACGCGGTGGAAGCGCACCTCGACGTCGAACTGGCCCGGGTGGACGCCTGGCAGGAAGCCGGCGCGGCCTTGAGCAAGGACCAGACCTCATTGGTCCGCGCGCTGCGGGTGCGCCGCGAGATGGCCGAGCTGGTCCGCCGCTACCAGGAGAAGAAGCTCACCGAGGGGCTCATGGACTACGGGGACCTGCTGCGCTTCGCCGCGCAGATCGCCCAGGACGTCCCCAGTGCAGGGGAGTCCGAGCGGGAGAAGTACAAGGTGGTGCTCCTCGATGAGTTCCAGGACACCTCCTACGCGCAGCTCGCGCTCTTCAGCAGCCTCTACGGCGCCAGCGGCTCCGGCGGCGGGATGGGCCACGCGGTCACCGCCGTGGGAGACCCCAACCAGTCCATCTACGGGTTCCGCGGCGCCTCCGCCGGTCAGCTCTTCGACTTCCCCCAGTCCTTCCCCGCGGTGGACCCTGCCTCAGGCCAGCGCCGGCCCGCAGCACTGCTGCAGCTCACCATCGCCTGGCGCAACGGAGAGCGGATCCTCGATGTCGCCAACCGGCTGGTGACTCCCTTCGCCCCAGACGCTGCAGACTCCCTGGACAAGCCGTGGCGCGCGCACAACGCGCACCTGCGCGGGCAGCTCAAACCGCTGAGCCCACCTGACGGCGCCCACACAGCCACCGTGCGCTACGGCTGGTACACCTCAGACATCGAGGAGTCCCAGGCGATCACCGAACAGCTCAGCGCCGCGCTTCAGCCCGACCCGCAGCGCGACCCGCATCGGGAGGCCCCGAGCTGTGCCGTGCTGGCCCGGACCCGGGCCCAGCTGGAGACCATCGCCGAACAGCTGCGCCTCGCAGGACTGGACTACGAGCTGGTCGGACTCTCCGGGCTGCTGAGCACCTCGGAGGTGGCCGAAGTACTCGCCTACCTGCGGGTCATCGCCGACCCCGGCCGCTCCGACGCGCTGATCCGGATCCTCGCCGGAGCCCGCTACCGGATCGGGCCCCGCGACCTGCTGCAGCTGCAGCGCTCAGCCCGCGACCTCGAGGGGCTGCGGCTGCGCGCGCCGATCTCCGAGCGTCACGAGGGCAGCGCACAGTCGGGGGAGGGGGTGACCGACGCCGAGGACCGGTACGAGTCCACCGAACTCGAGATGGACGAACGCGCCTCACTGGTCGAAGCGTTGGAACGGCTCAAGGACTCCCCGGACCATGCCGAGCAGCTCGGCCTGTCCGCCGAGGGGCACCGCCGGCTGCTGCTGGCCAAGGAACAGATCCGCCGGCTGCGCCAGTGGGCCACCCTGGACCTGGGCGTGCTGATCCAGCGCATCGTCAGCGACACCGGCCTCGACATCGAAGTTGCGGCCCGGCCGTGGGAGGAGCAGCACTACGCCGCCCGCCAGCTCGACGCGCTGATCGACCAGGCCGAGAGCTACGCGGCCACCGAGACCACTCCGGACCTGCGCAGCTTCCTGGACTGGCTGGACGCCGCCGAGGAGAAGGAACGCGGCCTGGAACAGGCCGATGTCGAACCGACCCCCGGCGCGATCCAGCTGATGACCATCCATGCGTCCAAGGGACTCGAATGGGACGTGGTCGCCGTGGCCGGTCTGCGCGAGGACAAGTTCCCCAGCGCGAAGGCCGACCGCTGGACCGGCAGCAACGGCATGCTCCCGGCCCGACTGCGCGGAGATCGCCGCAGCATCCCGCAGTGGGAGTCCGAACAGCCTGATCTGCGCTCCTGGGCAGTGTCGGCCGGGGTGGGCGGCTGGAAGCAGTTCGCCGAAGACAACCGGGTCTTCACCGATGACGTGAAGGACTTCAGCCGAGAGGAAGAACGGCGGCTGGCGTACGTCGCGGTGACGCGGGCGAAGAAGCTGCTGCTGTGTACCGGCGCCTGCTTCTACGGCACCTCCGCCGGCAAGGAGCCCTCGGAGTTTCTCGAGGAGATCCGCGAGGTGGCCGATGGCTTCGGCGACGCCTCGGCTGCGTTGGAGTGGGCAGAGGTCATCGATATGAAGAACAACCCGGTGGGCAATGACCTCTTCGGCGCCCAGTGGCCCTATGACCCGCTGGCTCCGCTGCCGATGGGGCGCTACCGGCGACAGGTCGCAGAGGGCGAGCAGACCACGCTGCCCCAGATCAACACGGTGGAGTCACCGAAGGTGCAGCCCGGTCGCCGGGCCGCGCTGACCCGGGCCGCCCAGCTGGTGGAACAAGCCATCACCGACCGCGCGCAGTCTCGCGCGACGTCGGCAGAAGCTGGTGCGGCGGCGCTGCCGCTGACTCCGTGGGAACAAGAGGCCGAATGGGTCGTGGACCGTGCGCGCGAGCAGCAGCGCGGCACCGGAAAACCTCATTTCCCGGCGCACATCAGCGTCTCCAGCGTGGTGGGCATGGCCCGCAACGCCGAGTCTATGGCCGAGTTCGCCCGGCGTCCCGTGCCGGTGAAGCCCTCACAGGCTGCACGCCGCGGCACCGTCATGCACGAATGGATCGAAGAGTTCTACGAGACCCGGAGCAGGCTGCCCGGGATCGAAGAGCCGCACCGCGGCGATGAGGACCTGGACGACACCTTCGACCTCTCCACGGTCAAGGAACGGTTCACCCAGACCGAATGGGCGCAGCGACGCCTATACGCAGCGGAGATCCCGGTCGAGACATCCCTGGACGGTGTCGTGGTCCGCGGCCGGATCGACGCCATCTTTGGGAAGGACGACGCCGGCCAGGACCTTACCGCTGCTGACTTCGAGCGCTGGGAGCTGAAGTCAGCGGAGGACCGGAATGCTCAGATGCAGCAGTGCAGCTGGGACCTGGTCGACTGGAAGACCGGCATGGTGCCCACCGGCAAGGACCTTCGCGAGAAGCAGATCCAGCTGGCGGTCTACCGGTTGGCCTTCCACCGGCTCTATGGGGTGTCGCTGGAAAAGATCGGAGCATCCTTCTTCTACGTGGAGCATGGCGTGACGGTGCCTGGGACGGATCTTCCGGAGGAGGAAGCGCTGAGGCAGTACATCTACGCGGCTCGGCAACACTTCGGGGGATGAACGGAAAATTTCAATAGGATGATCAGACTACTGTGGATGGTAATTAGTGGGGTTGCGTGAAAAGGGAAATCAGCGTTGTAGGCGCAGTGATCGTCGATGACGGGAAGATACTCTGCGCCCAGCGGGGTCCAAACGGTAGCTTGCCTGACATGTGGGAGTTTCCAGGCGGGAAGATCGAGTCTAGCGAAACTCCACGTGAAGCCCTTCAGCGTGAAATCAGCGAAGAACTTGAGTGCACTGTCGAGGTGGGCGATGAGGTCACCACCACGACCTATGAGTATGACTTTGGTGTCGTCACCCTGACGACTTTCTTTTGTGAGCTCACGTCGGGAACACCGCGGCTGACAGAACACGCTGACGTGATTTGGCTCAGCCCGAGTGACCTCGGAGTCCTCAGGTGGGCGCCCGCTGACATCCCAGCGATCGAGATCATCCGAGGAGCCCTCACCTCATGAGCGCTCGCCCCGATCTGTTCTACGCGGAGAATCAACTAGCGCGCGACATCAATCGAGGGTTCATTAGCGCGGACGGCACAGTGTTGGGGAGATACTCTCCGGAACTGGTTCTGAATGATCGTCAAAGAGGAAGCACTGTCCTGCGGACCATTCGGGAGCAACTCCGCCTGAGTCGTTCGTTCTTCTTCTCAGTTGCCTTTGTTACCCCTGGCGCGTTGGCGATGCTAAAACAAGATTTGCTCGACTTTGACGGCCATGGACGGATCGTCACCTCCAATTACCTGAACTTCAACGCTCCCAACACTTTCGAGGACCTCCTGCACTTGAAGGAGCTTGGGATCGACGTGGAAGTGGGGCTCCACAGGTCCCGGGCATTCCATCCCAAGGGGTACGTGTTTCAGCATCACAAGAGCGTGACGGCCCTTGTAGGAAGTGCGAATCTCACAGAATCCGCGTTGACTCGAAACCACGAGTGGAACATGAAGGTTTCTGCAGGCCCGAACAGTGAGCTGGCCGCCCAGCTTTCCACCCTTGTGGCCAACGAGTTCGCTTCTACGAGTCCCCTCAGTTCCGCCTGGATCGAGGTATACCGCAAGACGTTCGACGCAAAAAAAGTGCAGGCGCGATCCACCTCTCGGATCGACCCTCGTGCAGACGAGGAACCAACGGATTCTGAAACCACCGACGCTGGTCGCACGGAGGTTCAGCCCAACGCTATGCAAACTAAGGCGCTGGAGGCCATTGAAGCCATGAGAGTGGCCGGGCATGATCGAGCACTCGTCATCTCGGCGACAGGGACGGGCAAGACCATCTTGTCCGCCTTGGATGTACGGGCCGCTTCTCCCCGAAGGCTGCTGTTCGTCGCGCACCGTGAACAAATCCTTGACAAGGCGATCGACGAATACAAACGCGTTCTGGGTGGACCCAGCGATGACTACGGCAAGCTCGCCGGCAACGTCAAGCAACTCGACAGGCGGTACGTGTTCGCCACCGTCCAGTCGCTCGCCAAACCAGACGCCCTGCGACAGCTGTCGCCCACCGACTTCGACTACCTGCTCATCGACGAAGTGCATCGCGCCGGGGCGGCGTCATATCGCCGCGTCCTCGATTACCTCAACCCAGAGTTCGCGCTCGGTATGACCGCAACCCCGGAGCGCAACGATGGGACGGACGTTTACGAGCTCTTCAATTACAACGTTGCCTACGAGATTCGACTCGATGATGCACTAGAGGCAGACATGCTCAGTCCTTTTCACTACTTCGGTGTTCCTGACGCCGTCTTCCACGACGGCTCAACAGTGTCTGACCGCACTGAGTTGCACCGACTCTCTGGAGCAGAGCGGGCATTGCACATTATTGATGCCATCAATAAGTACTCCCAGCAAGGCGTTCCAACCCGTGGTCTCATGTTCTGTAGCCGGAAGGATGAGGCCCATGCTCTCTCGGCAGAGTTGAACCTGCGTTCCATCAGCGGTCACTACTTGCGAACTGCCGCGTTGACCGGCGAGGACTCGATCGAGACGCGCGAGAACGCTGTGAGGCAGTTGGAACTGGGGAAGCTCGACTATCTACTCACTGTCGACATCTTCAACGAGGGAGTTGATATTCCGTCCATCAACCAAGTCATCATGCTGCGACAGACGCAGTCAGCAATTGTATTCGTTCAACAACTCGGCAGAGGTTTAAGAAAAGCTCCAGATAAAGATTACCTAACTGTCATCGACTTCATCGGAAATTATGCGAATAATTACCTTATTCCCATCGCTCTTTTCGGGGACAAGTCCATGAATAAAGAGTCTCTGCGAAAAAACCTCAATGCCGCCGAGGAGGGTGGCGTCCTGCCTGGGATGTCGAGTGTTCGGTTTGACGAAATTGCACGGGAGCGAGTGCTTCGGTCAATCGCCGACGCCAAGATGGACCATCTGCGTCGTCTACGGGAAGAAATCGAGTTGCTCCAACAGCGACTGGGTCGGACACCCCGGCTCTGGGACTTCGTTGAGAATCGCTCCGTGGATCCGGTTGTGCTTGCCACTCGTCTTGAGCACTTTCCGGCACTCATGGCGAAGACGCTCAAGATTGCTCCAGGACTTACTCCGGCTGAGTCGCGTGCCCTGAGTCTGCTGTCCCATGAGGTCCTGCCAGCCAAGCGATTGCATGAGGCTCTCCTGCTGCGCGAGCTCCTGATTAGACGCGAGGTAACGGAAGACGAACTGCGCCAGCTATTCGCCGATCAGGGACTCTCGTCGGAGCCTGCCCTGCTCGACAGCGTCCAGGCGACGTTCACGCTCGAGGGCTACAACCAGGGAGATCGGAAACGCTACGACGCGCCACTCGCGGAACGCACATCCGACGGGGTCGTACGACTTCTTCCGACGGTAGCTCAGGCGTACGGAGGTGATTCCCGCTTCAGTGACTACGTGGACGATGTTCTGGAGACGGCGATACACGTCAACCAGGATTACTCGAGGGATCGTCCCTTCACACCCGGCATGAGGTACTCGCGTCGAGACGTGGCCCGCTTGCTGGGCTGGGACCGGACAAACGCATCGACAATGTATGGCTACCGCACGAATGTGAATTCTGGTCACTGCCCCATCTTTGTGACTTTGCACAAGGATGACGAAGTTGAGGAAAGCATTGCCTACGAGGACGAGTTGATCGACCCTAGTGTCATGCGGTGGTTCACCCGTCGTCAACTCACTCTGGCCAGCGGAGAGGTGCGTCCCATAGTCGAGAATTCTGTGGAACTGCACGTCTTCGTGAAGAGGGATAATGCCGATGGGATTGAGTTCTTTTACCTTGGTCAAGCGACATCAGAAGATGCCGAAGAAAAAACCATGGCGGACAAGCGAGGGAACCAACTGCCCGTCGTCCGGATGATGTTGCGCTTCAGTGAACCGGTGCCACGCAGCCTCTACGACTACTTCCACCCCACACTGACCGCTTAGACCCCGCCTAGGACGAGTACGCCGCATCGAAGAAAGCCCGTTCGATCGCGACAATCCGCTTCCACCGTGCGACCAATCGCGCGCCGTCGTCGGACTCCAGCGGCGGGGCCACCCTGTTGAGCTCATCGATCAGGAATTGGGTCCACGCCCGGAAATCCTCGCCCCGGTGCAGGTCGATCCAACCCCGGTGCTTCGCCTCCTCAGGCAGCGGCAGATCGCGCTGGCCCCAGTCCAGATACAGCCACTCCGCGATCACCAGCACCACCAGCAGGTCCGCGTAGTCCCGGGACCGTGCCACCTCCCACATCTGCGCGATGAACTCCGCCGTGGGAGCGGCAAGCTCCGGACTGTCGACATCTGACGCGGGCACTCCGAGCTCGGCGAAGCTCTGCTGGAAGTACCCGTCCTCATCGGCGGCGAGCATGCCGAGCTGCGCGGCGAAGCGCAGACGGGCCGGCTTGGAATCAGTGGTGGCCACGCAGGCGCCCAGCATCGCTACGAAGGCGTCGAAGAACTGATAGTCCTGCACCAGGTATCGAGCCAACACCTCATCGCTGAGCATCCCGGCGAACAGCTCGTCGATGAACCGATGATGCACCGAGGCATCCCAGTGCTCAGCCGTGGCCAGCCGCAGCTGTCCTGCGAAGCTGTCCGCGGCGACGTCGGCGGTCGTGGAGAACGTGGTGGGGGAGCTCATGGACTCAGCCTACGGGCCTCACGCAGTGGGCTGAGGAGCAGCAAGCGCTCAGATCGCGACGCGCGGGGTCTTCATCTTCCGGGTCAGGTGGATCGCGTAGAGCGCCACGATGACACCCAGCACGGCGGCTCCGGCGCCGACATAGCTCGGGGCGCGGAAGCCCATCTCGGCGGCGATCACCTGGCCGCCCACCAGGGCGCCGAGCGCGTTGGCGGCGTTGAACGCGGAGTGGTGCAGCGAGGCTGCGAGCTGCGGTGCATCCGGGGCGGTGTCTATCAGGTGGGTCTGCATCGACGGGCCCAGCGCGCTGGCCGAGAGGCCGACCAGGAACAGGAAGATCAGCATCAGCACCGGGATGTGCGCGGTGTAGGCGAAGAGCACCATGAACACCGCCACCAGGGCCATTGCGACCACCACGGTGCCCAGCACGGACTTGTCCGCCGCCCAGCCGCCTACGAAGTTGCCGACCACCATGCCGGCACCGAAGAGCCCCACCACCCAGGGCAGCGCGCTCTCTGGGAAGCCGGTGACCTCGGTGCTGACCGGGGCGATGTAGGAATAGAGCGCGAACATCCCGGAGAAGCCGACCACGGCGAGCATGATGCCCACCCAGAGACGCTTGTTCTTCAGGCCCTTGATCTCGGAACGCATCGTGGCCTTCGCCGGAGGCATCTGCCGCGGCGCGTAGCGGGCCACCGCGACCATGGTGATCAGCGCGAGCACGATCACCGAGATGAACATCCAGCGCCAGCCGAACTGCTGACCCAGCGCGGTCACCACGGGTACGCCGAGCACGTTGGAGATCGCCAGACCACCCAGGACGACGGCGATCGCACGGCTGCGCTTGGCAGGGCCCGCCATTTCGGCCGCCATCAGCGCAGCCACGGCGAAGTATGCGCCGTGGGGGAGTCCGGAGAGGAACCGGGCGATCAACATGATCTCGTAGTTCGGTGCGAAGAAGCTCAGCACATGGCCGAACACGAAGACGCCCAGCAGCAGCAGGGCATAGGCCTTCCGCTCCCGTTTGGCGCCCAGGATGGAAAGTATGGGCGCGCCGATGACCACACCTATGGCGTAGGCGCTGATCAACATGCCGGCCTGCGGGATGGTGATGCCGAGATCGGCGACGGCCTCAAGCTGGAGCCCCATGATCGCGAACTCGGTGACACCCACGGCGAACCCGCCGATGGACAGTGCCACGATCGCCAGCGCCACCTGTCTGCGGGTGTACTTGGGCTTCGCGGGGGTCGCGCTCGGAGAGGTCGTGCCTGCTGAGGTCTGTTCCGCCGTGGTCATATCGTCATCCTGTGCTGCAGCCGGTCAATGGTGGGGTGCACCTGTCAGAGCGCGCGTGGAGCCTGCCAAATCCGAGAAGCCGGGAGAAGACACTCATCCGACAACTGCGCCACGGCGGGGATCATTCCCGGGGCGGCGCCGCACCTCGACGTTGAGGGCCTGACGTGCAGGGGTCCTGGACAGGCCTCTCCTCGGCGGTGAGGAGGCCGAACCAGGAGAATCAGGCGGTCGGTGGGCGCAGGCCCGGGTGCCGCTGATAGATCGACTCGTTCCCGCCCTCGGACTCTTCCGGGGAAGGGGCGGAGTCGGCAGACTGTGGTGAGTCCGGGGACTCAGGTGAATCGGGAGATTCGCCTTGCTCCGAGGAGGTTGCTGTTGCCGGCTGCACGGGGGGCATCGGCTGCGCAGCCGGCACAGACTGCGCAGAGGATGTCGACTGTGCCGAGGCGGCGGACTGGGCAGACTCGGCGGAACGTGCCGACTGGGCCGAAGATGCAGACCCCGTGGAGGCCGCCGAAGTCGCCGAGGCGACCGCGGGGAAGAAGTGCTTATCCTTCGCCCGACGCTCCGAGGCCTCATCGGGGTGGATCGGGAGGTCGCCCTCGTCCTCCTCATCGAAGATCACGTCGGGAATGGGCTCCTCGGCAGGGGGCTCGTTCGCGATGACCGGAATGGAGCCGGTGGGCTCATCCCCGGGCAGCGGGCGGGGCGCGAACGCCGGGACCTCGCCGGTGGCGCCGGCGTCCTCGGTGAGGTCTTGGTGGTGGCTGGTCTGGGTGGCGCCGGCGTCGGTGATGACGGCGGGCTCGTCGTCGTCCTCGCCGGAGTCCGCCCACTCGCCGGTGTCGGCCACGGTCGCCGCGGCACCAGCGCGGGCCACAGGACGGGAGTCCTGTTCCTCGGCGGGCGCGGCGGGTTCATCGCCCGCCACCGGGGTCAATGCGATCGGCTGTCCGCCGTAGGTCTCGATGTCTGTCTTGAGCTGTTCCAGGAGACCCCTCGCCTCCGCGATCATCTCCGGGTTCTCACTGGCGTGCCCGCGGACCAGCCACTGGGCCAGCGCGAACTCCGCGGTCAGGGCGGCGCGGCGCATCAGGTGCTCGTCGACCTCGCCGGTGCGGTGGCGGCGGTAGGCGGCGAGGACCTTCTCGGTGAACTCGGCATCCCCGGCAGCGGTGAGCCAGGCGAAGTCATCCGCCGGATCGCCGCTGTGCAGGTCGGTCCAGCCGGTGACGGCCATGACGCGCTTGCCCTCGATCAGCAGTGAATCCTCGTGCAGGTCCCCGTGGGTGACGGCGGGGGTGAAGCCCCAGAGCTCGCGGTCCTCCATGGCGTGCTCCCAGCGGCGCAGCAGCAGGGCCGGGATCTCCCCGGTGGTGGCAGCCTGGTCCAGTTCGTTGAGTCGACGCTGGCGGTATCGCTCGGCGGAGTATCGGGGCAGGTCGGCGTTGTCCACCACGGCCTCGTCGAGGTCATGGATCGCGGCGATGGTGCGCCCGATGTCCTCGATGACGGCCTGCGGCTGCATGGAGAGCTCGCTGAGCTCCAGCGAGGTGCCGGGCAGGTGGTTGTAGACGAAGGTGCGCATCTCCCCGCGGCGCACGGCGCCGGCGACGGAGGGGACCCGGAAGGGCAGCTCGGCGCGGATGCCGGTGGAGAAGCCGCGCAGCACCTGCAGCTCGGTCTCCAGGCGCATCGCCGCTTCCTGGTGCTGCGGAGAGCGGATCCTCCAGCGGTGACCTTCAGAGTCGATGACGACGGCGGACGTGAAGTCGCGGGCGTCGTCGGCCGCCGCGGCCACGCCGGTCGGGGAAAGGCCCGGCACTGCCGCGGTCGCCAGGGCCGCAAGTTCCATCGATGTCCATCGCACGAGGACCAGCGTATGGGGTCAGACCCCATACGCGCGGCCGGGCCACGCTGAATTGATGAAATCACACGGGATTGGCACTCATGCGGTCCTCTCGGTGCGGCGATCCTCACTGTCCACATAGGTCCTGCGGGTGCTCCCCGCGGTCTCGGGCCCGGTACGGTGGAGGATATGCATATGCACCTCCGGGACCCTGGTGAAGGCCTGCTCGTCCTGCCCCAGGACGGGGCCCGGATCGACCGCCTCGACGCCCAGCGCAAACGCCCCGAATGGCTCAGCGAAGTCTGGGCCACCCCCGGCACCCGGGTGCTGCGCCTATACGGCCGTCGCGCCCGGCTCAGTGGGAACCGGCTGGACTACGAAGAGGCGACCGGCCCGCTGCCCGAGGGTGCTGTGGCGCTCGGTGCCGTGGATCCCGCCGAGCTGCCCGACGGAGCTGCCAGCAACGGTGTCTCCGGCAGCCGCGGTGGCGCGGCCGCGCTCGTTCACGTGGTCACGGTGGCGCACCCCAAGCCCGCCGATGAGCACGTCGCCGCCGGGACCACCGGGACCACCTGGGCTGACCTTGCCTTCGCCGGATCTCAGCTGACCCCGCTCGACGCCGCCCTGCTCACCCAGGCGCTGGCGATCACCGCCTGGCATGTCGGCACCCGCTTCTGCGCCTCCTGCGGAACCGCCACCGAGGTGGAGGTCTCGGGCTGGCGCCGGGTGTGCCCCCACTGTGGGGCGCAGACCTTCCCGCGCACCGACCCCGCCGTGATCACCGCAGTGCTGGACTCTGATGACCGGATCCTGCTGGGCTCGGCCCACCGCTGGGACACTTGCCGCTATTCGACCTTCGCCGGGTTCGTCGAGGCCGGGGAGTCGGTGGAAGCGGCACTGGCCCGTGAGATCGAGGAGGAGGCCGGCGTCGTCGTCTCCGATATCCGCTATATGGGGTCACAGTCCTGGCCCTTCCCGCGCTCGCTGATGCTCGGGCATTTCGCCGTGGCCTGTGATCCCTCCGTGGCCCGGCCCGACGGCGACGAGATCCGTGACGTCCGCTGGTTCACCCGCGCAGAGCTCACCGAGGCGGCCGAGGCCGGGGAGGTCACCCTGCCGACCCGCTCCTCGATCTCCCGGGCGCTGATCGAACGCTGGCACGGAACATTGATCAACGCGGTCTCCGATGCCCAGCCGCGCCCGGCCCCCAGCCGCGCGAATACTGGCAGCACAAACGGCCGGCCCGGTCAGCGAGGACAGCAGCCCCGATGAGTCAGCCCGCCTTCTCCTCCAGCTCCTCCACCGGACACACGCTCTCCGCCACCCAGCTGGCCGCCGCACCGCCCGAAGCGATCCTCGACGGACTCGACGAGGAACAGCGCCTGGCCGCCTCCACGCTGAAGGGTCCGCTGTGCATCCTCGCCGGGGCCGGCACCGGCAAGACCCGCGCGATCACGCACCGGATCGCCTACGGCGTCCGCGCCGGGGTCTATGACCCGCACCGGCTGCTCGCCGTGACCTTCACCGCCCGCGCCGCCGCCGAGATGCGCTCGAGGCTCAGCGCGCTGGGCGCCCCCGGGGTCCAGGCGCGCACCTTCCACGCCGCCGCGCTGCGCCAGCTGCAGTACTTCTGGCCGGTCGCCATCGGCGGGACCATGCCGCAGATCCTCGACCACAAGGTCCGGCTGCTCGCCGAGGCCGCGCGCCGGCTGCACGTGACCACCGACCGTGCCGCGCTGCGCGACCTCGCCAGCGAGATCGAATGGGCGAAGGTCTCCACGCTGACCCCGGAGTCCTACCTGGAGGTCGCCACCGCCGAGGGCGCTGGCCGGCCCGCGCCCGGGGGAGTGGACCACCGCACCTTCGCCAAGCTGTATCAGTCCTATGAGGACGTGAAGCTGGACAAGCACCTGATCGACTTCGAGGACGTGCTGCTGCTCAACGTCGGCATCCTGGAGGACGATGAGCGGGTGGCCGCCCAGGTGCGCCAGCAGTACCGCCACTTCGTGGTCGACGAGTACCAGGACGTCTCCCCGCTGCAGCAGCGGATGCTCGACCTCTGGCTCGGTGGACGCGACGAGATCTGCGTGGTCGGCGACGCCGCCCAGACTATCTACTCCTTCACCGGCGCCACCCCGGACTACCTGCTCGGCTTCAAGCGCCGCCACCCCGAGGCGAACCTGGTCAAGCTGGTCCGTGACTACCGCTCCACCCCCGAGGTGGTGAAGCTGGCGAACTCGCTGCTGGCCGACCGCACCCGAGAGACGGTTCGCCTCACCGATCCGGCGCCCTGGCCCGAGCCGCTGCAGCTGATCTCGCAGCGCGAGCGCGGCCCGGTCCCGAAGCTGATCCAGCACGCCGATGACGACACCGAGGCCGGGTGGATCGCCTCCGAGATTAAGGCGCTGCAGGAACAAGGGGTGCCGCTCTCCGAGGTGGCCATCCTCTACCGCACCAACGGACAGTCCCAGGCCTTCGAGCAGAGCCTGGCCACTGCCGGGATCTCGTACCAGCTGCGCGGCTCCGAGCGGTTCTTCTCCCGCCGGGAGGTCCGCGAGGCGCTCGCCGCCCTGCGCACCTCCTCACTGGTCGACGACGCCGGGGACACGGTGTCCAAGAGCGTGCGCGACATCCTCTCCTCCCACGGCTACTCCGCGAAGGCCCCCGAGGCCACCGGCGCGGTCCGCGAACGCTGGGAGTCCATGGCGGCTCTGGTGGGGCTCGCGGACCAGCTCTCCACCGAGCGCGAAGACTTCACCATGCGCAGCTTCATCACCGAGCTCGAGGAGCGCTCCGCCGCGCAGCATGCTCCCACAGTGGAGGGCGTCACGCTGGCCTCGCTGCACTCGGCCAAGGGCCTGGAATGGGAGGCGGTGTTCCTCGCCGGACTCTCCGAAGGGCTGATGCCGATCACCTTCGCCAAGACCCAGAAGGAGGTCGACGAGGAGCGCCGGCTGCTCTACGTGGGCATCACCCGCGCACGGAAGTTCCTCTTCCTCTCCTCCGCGGCCTCCCGGCACACCGGCGGCCGCGGCCGCCGCACCCCCTCGCGCTTCCTGCGCCCGCTGCGCAAGGAGATGGGCATCGAGGAGCCGGGCCGGAAGATCATCCCCTCGGCGGGCGGGCTGAGCCCCAACGCCGCGGCGCGCAAGAAGAAGGCCTCCACCTGCTCGACCTGCGGGAAGATCCTCACGGTGGCCACCGAGGTCAAGCGGCGCCGCTGCGAGAGCTGCCCCGCCCGCTACGACGAGGCGCTCTTCGAGAAGCTGCGCGCCTGGCGCAGCGACTACGCCAAGGAGCTCGAGGTGCCCGCCTTCGTGATCTTCACCGACGCCACCCTGGAGGTCATCGCCGAGCTGAAGCCCACCTCGGACGCGGAGCTGCTGAAGGTCCCCGGCATCGGCGAGCGCAAGCTCGAGAAGCACGGCGACCGGCTCCGCGAGATCCTCAAAGAGGTCTGATCAGGGCTCAGTCGGCGTGGTGGTCGGCCCAGCTGACGCCGGCAAGGAACGCATCGGCCTCGCCGGTGCGCGGATACTTCGCGACCAGTGCCTTGAAGCTCGGCCCGTGCCCGGGCTCGATCAGATGCGCCAGCTCGTGGACCAGCACCGAGTCCTGCACCCAGACCGGCATCTCACGCAGCCGCGAGGAGAGTCGGATGGTCCCGGTGGTCGATGTCGTGGAGCCCCAGCGCTGGTGCTGCTGGGTGGACCAGCTCACCGCCTCCGGCTGCGGGACGCCGTCCAGATAGCGGGCCGAGAGCGCGGATGCCCGTGCCAGCAGCTCCTCATCGCTGCGCGGTCGCCGTGCCGCGCGGCGGCTGAGCTTCTTCTGAAAGGCTCGGGCGTGGTCTTCGATCTCGCGCTGACTCAGCCGCACGGGAACCCGGAGGCGCAGAGTCCCCGCCACCTGATCAGCCGAGATGGTCCGGGTGCGCCGAGCCGAGCGGACCACCAGCACCTGCTGGCCGTCCACCGTGATCTGCTGCTGAAGCTGCCTCGACGCCATGAGAAGGAGCCTAGCCCGGCCCAAGACTGTGGAAAACTCAGCCCGACCATCCCGGCCTTGGCACGATAGGGAGATGGATCCTGGGACACTGCCCGCGGAATGGAAAGACGTCTTCGTGCTCGATGCGCGCACCATCCAGCTCGGCGCCGGTGACCGCGCCGTGCGGATCATCGGCCCTGCCCGGCAGACCCTGAAACGCCTGCAGGAACCGGTCAGCGTCACCCGCGGCCAAGAAGCTGCCGACGACGGAGACTCCTGTCCCGAGCAGGGCTGCCCGCGCCCCGCCGAGGGCTGCCCGCCCACCGCCGCAGCGGCGATCCGGGTGCAGGCGCGACGCCAGCTGGCGGCGGTGCTGATCGATGGGCTGCCCCGCCCGGCTGCGCTTCTCGCCGAGCAGCTGACCCGCCTGCCCCTGGGCCTGCTGCTGCTGCGCGACGATCATCTCGTCGACCGGGCCGACGTGGCGGCCGGGTATCCCGCGGCCGCGGTGGGCCTCACCCGCGCCGTCGCGGTGCGCCGGTCCTGCCTGCGGCAGGACCCCGAAGCAGCAGTCATCACCTGCTCGGCGCCCGCCCTGCAGACCTCGGCGTCCGCCGCGAACACCTCGCTCCCGATCCCGCACATCCCGCCCGCGCTGCCGCAGGAGCCGGTGGACATCCAGGTGATCTTCGCCTGGCGCGCCGTCGCCCCGGCGCGACTCTCCGCTGCAGCCACCCGGGCCCAGCTGGTGCTGCCGGTGGTTCGGCACCCGCTGGGCACGGGCCCCGACCAGTGGCAGATCGGTCCGCTGCTCAGCCGCGACCACGGCCCCTGCCCGCAGTGCCTGCAGCTGCACGGCGCCGCAGCAGACCCGCACTGGGACACCGTGCAGACCGCGCTCGCAGGACAGCATCCGACCGCGAATCCGCCCCTGGATCAGGAGGACCCGCAGTCTGCGACGGTGGTGGCGAGCCTGCTCGCCCGCGAGGTCCAGCTCGCCATCGATGGCGAGGTCACGCCGCAGACCGCCTCGCGGATGATCGGTCTCTCCGCCTCGACCGGGAAGCTCAGCCTGGAGCAGGTGAGCCCACACCCGGAATGCGCCTGCCGGCTGAACACCCCCGTCTCCGGGTGATGAGGGCAGGGATCAGAACAGGCGAGCAGGACAGCTGAGAAGCGGCAGCCCCACCGTCAACATCACAGCCCGACTTCATCCTGTGGCGAACTGACCGCGCCCATACAGACATCACCGAGCCGCGCTGGATACGCTGGAGTCTCTCAGGCCGAACCAGGATCACCACAGGGAGCGTCCGATGAGCCAGAACAACTCCGGCAGCAACGACCAGGGCAACGGGGAAGACCCACGTGACCCCATGGAGGAGTTCTTCAAACAGCTCTTCGGCGGGCAGATGCCCGGGCAGACCCCCGGTGATGACGCCGACAAGGACGACGCCGCCAAGCGCGGCCCCAGCATCGGCTTCACCGGCACCCCCGGCGCAGGTGGCGGTGCAGGCGCCGGTGATCAGGGCGGAATCCCCGGCCTCCCTCCCGGATTCGACCCCTCGCAGATCCCCGGCATGGCCGATATGAACCCGCAGATGATGCAGCAGATCATGGGACAGGTCCAGTCCATGTTCTCCGCCATGCAGAACCCTGCCGACGAGGACAAGGGCCCGGTCAACTGGTCCATGGCGCGGCAGGCCGCACGCCAGGCCGCCGCCGGCGATGACCCCAGCGTCTCGGCCGCCGAGCGCAAGGAGATCGACGACGCCCTGCGCCTGGCGGACATGTGGCTCGACGGGGCCACCACCTTCGAGACCGCCGGGCAGATCGGCCAGGCCTGGTCCCGCGCCCAGTGGGTCGAGGAGACCTTCGACTCTTGGAAGCGGCTGACCGAACCGGTCGCCGAATCGGTCTCCAAGGCCCTCGGCAGCGCCATCAAGGACCAGCTCGGCGAGGAAGGCTCAGGCCTTCCCCCGGAGCTCGAGTCCATGATGGGCGGAGCCGGCGCACAGCAGATCACCGGCATGATCGAGTCCATGGGCGGCATGGCCTTCGGCATGCAGCTCGGCCAGGCCGTGGGCGCACTCGCCAAGGAGGTCGTCTCCTCCTCGGACACCGGACTGCCGCTGGCCGGCAACACCACCGCGCTGCTGCCCAAGAACGTCCGCGAGTTCAGCAAGGGCCTCAGCGTGGACAAGCGCGAGGTGCTGCTCTACCTGGCGCTGCGTGAAGCCGCCCGGATGCGCCTGTTCAACAACGCCCCCTGGCTCGAGCAGGACCTCTTCAACGCCGTCGGCCAGTACGCCGCCGGGATCCACATCGACATGGACCGGATCGAAGAGGCCGCCAGCCAGATGGACCCGAACAACCCCGAGGCGATGAACTCCATCCTCGGTGAGGGCCTCTTCCCGGAGGAGCGCACCCCCATGCAGGAGGCCGCGCTGAAGCGCATCGAGACCACCCTGGCGCTGGTCGAGGGCTGGGTGGACGACGTCGTCACCCAGGCCGCCGAGCACCTGGAATCGCTGTCCCGGCTGCGCGAGACGATGAACCGCCGTCGGGCCTCCGGGGGACCGGCCGAGGACACCTTCGCCGCACTGGTGGGACTGGAGCTGCGTCCCCGCCGGCTCCGCGACGCCGCCGCCCTCTGGGCGCACCTGCGCGAGACCGAGGGGATGTCCGGACGCGATGACGTCTGGGGCCACCCCGATGTCCAGCCCGACGAGCAGGACCTCGACGATCCGACCGGATTCCAGCAGCGCCGCGCGGAACGTCAGGAAGAGACCGCCAAGATCGACGAGGAGCTGCAGAAGCTTCTCGACGGCGGATACGACGGCAAGTCGCCGGGGGCCTGACGTCATCTTCCGGTGCGGCTGGTCACAGATGAGATGATGAGTGACGATCATCATGACTGAGCACACCCCGAAACCGAAGAGGCTGAGTCTGCGGAGAAGCCTGCAGGCGGCGGCCGGCACGTCAGCGCTCATCATCGGACTGCTCAGCCTGCTGCTTCCCAGCCCCTACCTGGTGGAGAGCCCTGGCCCGATGTTCAACACCATCGGCGAGATCGAGGACCAGGCCGTCATCTCCGTCAACGGAGAACCGACCTACCCGACCGAGGGTTCGCTGAACCTGACCACCGTGTTCGTCGCCGGGGCACCCACCTCCACGGTGCGCGTCCCGGAGGCCGTCACCGGCTGGCTCAGCCCCGGAACCGACATCCAGCCGCACGAGCTGATCTACCCCTCCGGCACCACCGCCGAGCAGGTCCAGCAGCAGAACACCGCCGCGATGACCAGCTCCCAGGATCTTGCGGTGGCTGCGGCCCTGGAGGAGCTCGGCATCGGGTATGACCAGGAGCTCTCCGTCATCGACTTCACCGCCGAGGCGGTCCAGGTCGGCACCAACGAGCAGCTCCAGCCCGGGGACCGGGTCACCGCGGCGGCCGGGAGCTCCATCACCGGACTCGAGGGGCTGCGTGACGCAGTCAACACCGCCGCAGGTCAGCCGGTAGCATTGACAGTGCTTCGCGATGGTGAGGAGCTCGACTACGAGGTCCCCACCTACCAAGAAGCGGATGGCGACTACTACGTGGGAATCATGCTCGAGAACGAGTTCGCGTTCCCGGTGGAGGTCGACATCCAGCTCGACGGTGTCGGCGGTCCCAGCGCGGGGCTGATGTTCACCCTCGGCCTCGTGGATTCCATGACGGAAGAGTCCATGACCGGCGGGGAGAACTGGGCCGGCACGGGCACGGTGGACCCGGACGGCACGGTCGGGCCCATCGGCGGGATCGCCCAGAAGGTCGTCGGTGCACGCTCCCAGGGGATCGAGAACTTCCTCGTCCCGGCAGCGAACTGCGCCGAACTCGACGGGCGGGTGCCCGACGGGCTGTCGACCTACGCGGTCGATGACGTGTCCGAAGGTCGCGCGATCGTCGAGGCGGTCCGCGACGCAGACGAAGACTTCCTCGCGGGGCTCGAGCCCTGCGGAAGCTGAACCGGTGCGCCGGTCCAGCCGGGTCAGCTGCCTGACCCACCAGCAACACCGATGTATCCAAGCACATATATAGAGACGAGGGTTTATCCGTGAGTTTCTCTCAGGGATTCGGGTCCGCGAACCCGTTCGGCGGAGGCCTGTTCGGCTCCGGTTCGGGCGGGGACGACGGCGACAACTCCGGCGGGTCCGGTTCCGACCGGCCAGCTAGGAGTTCCGGGCCGCGGCGGCCGTCAGCACTGGTGCTGACGATCGTCATCATCGCCGCGCTGATCGGCATTTTCGTGGCATCTTCCGGCTTCTACGCCGAGATCCTCTGGTTCAACCAGCTGGGGTATGAGGATGTCTTCTGGACCGAGCGCATCGCGCGCGGTGTGATCTTCCTGATCGCGTTCCTGGTGATGGCAGGCCTGGTCTGGCTCAGCCTGTTCCTGGCCTTCCGCACCCGCCCCAGTTCGGTGCAGAGCCAGATGAACGAATCGGTGATCCGCTACCAGCGCACACTGAACTCGATGCGTCGCCTGTTCATGATCGGCCTGCCCGTGCTGATGGGCCTCTTCGCAGGCACCGCGGCCCAGGGCAGCTGGGAAAACGTGATGCTGTTCCTCAACCAGCAGCCCTTCGGCATGACCGATCCCGAATTCGGGATGGACTTCGCCTTCTTCGTCTTCACCCTGCCGTTCCTCGGATTCATCAACGGCTTCCTGATCTCGGCCGTGCTGGTCGCCGGCATCGCCGGCATCCTGACCCACTACCTCTTCGGCGGCATCCGCATCGAGGCCAACGGCAAGTTCGTGGTCGAGAAGGCAGCCCGCTGGCACATCGCCGTGACCGCGGCTCTGTTCCTGCTGCTCCAAGGTGCCAACTGGTGGCTCGATCGCTACGCCACCCTGCAGAACCAGAGCGGAACCTGGGCCGGCGCGCTCTACACCGACGTCAACGCCGTCATCCCGGCGCAGGCGATCCTCGCCGTCGCCGCGGTGGTGGTGGCCGGCATCTTCATCATCACCGCCGTGACCGCCCGCTGGCGCTTCTCCATCATCGGTTCTGCGATGCTGCTGATCACCGCGATCATCGGTGGCGGCCTGGTCCCGTTCTTCGTCCAGGAGTACCAGGTCCAGCCCTCGGAGCGGACCCTGGAGACGCCTTATATCGAGCGCAACATGGAGCTGACCCGCTACGCCTACGGCCTTCATGAGATCGAGCAGGAGAGCTACGAGGCCGACGCCTCGGCCACCCCGGGCGCACTCGCGGAGGATGCGGCCAACACGCAGAACATCCGCCTGCTGGACCCGAACCTGGTCTCCGCCGCGTTCGGTCAGTTCCAGCAGTTCCGCCAGTACTACTCCTTCCCCGACACGCTGAGCTTCGACCGCTACGAGATCGACGGCGAACGCCGCGACACGGTGATCGCCGCCCGCGAGCTCAACGTGCCCACCGACGCCTCCTGGGTCAACCGTCACCTGATCTACACCCACGGCTACGGCCTGGTCGCGGCCAACGCCAACACCGTGACCCCCGAAGGACGCCCCAGCTTCACGCTGCAGGGCATCCCCACCCGCGGCGAGCTGGCCTCGGATGAGGACTATGAGCCGCGCATCTACTTCGGTGAGAACTCGCCGCAGTACTCGATCGTCGGTGCGCCCGAGGGTGCCGATCCGCTGGAGCTCGACCGTCCGGCGGCAGCAGACTCCGAGACCGAGACCGTCTACACCTTCGAAGGTGAGGGTGGCCCCGCCGTCGGCGGCCTGTTCAACCGGCTCGTCTACGCCATCCAGTTCCAGTCCCCTGAGATCCTGCTCTCCGGGGATATGAACGAAGAGTCGCAGATCCTCTACGACCGCGAGCCGCGTGAACGTGTGCAGCAAGTCGCACCGTTCCTCGACGTCGATCAGAACATCTATCCGGCGATCGTCGACGGCCGGGTGAAGTGGATCGTGGAGGGCTACACCACCTCCAACGACTTCCCCTACTCGGCCCAGCAGCAGCTGGAGCAGGCCACCACGGATGCGCTGACCCAGGGAGCCCCCATGCTCACCGGACAGGTCAACTACATCCGCAACTCGGTGAAGGCCACCGTCGATGCCTATGACGGCTCGGTGGACCTCTACGCCTGGGACACCGAGGATCCGATCCTGCGCGCCTGGCAGGAGGTGTTCCCCGACGCGCTCCAGCCCTACGAGAACATGTCGGCGGAGCTGCTGGATCACGTCCGCTACCCCGAGGACATGTTCCGGGTCCAGCGCGAGCTGCTCGGTCGCTACCACGTGACCGATCCCGGCACGTTCTACGAGAACAACGACGCCTGGTCCGTTCCTGCGGATCCGACCGCCGACGACGAGAACTCCGTGGCGCAGCCGCCGTACTACATGACGCTGCAGATGCCCGACCAGGAGGAGCCTTCCTTCTCGCTGACCGGTACGTTCATCCCACAGATCGCTGAAGGTGCACAGCAGCGCAACGTGCTCTACGGCTTCCTCGCCGCCGCCGGTGACGCCGGCACGGGTGAGGACGGGGTGAAGGCGGAGGACTACGGCCAGCTGAGGCTGCTGGAGCTTCCGCGTGACACCGCCGTGCCTGGCCCCGGCCAGACCCAGGCGAACTTCGACTCGAACTCGCAGATCTCGCAGGAGCTGAACCTGCTGCGTCAGGGCGCTTCCGAAGTGATCAACGGCAACATGATCACCCTTCCCGCCGGTGGGGGCATCCTCTATGTCCAGCCGGTCTACGTGCAGTCCACCGGTACTGCGGCCGCCTACCCGGCGCTGCGCAAGGTGCTGGTGGCCTACGGCGAGGAGGTCGGCTTCGCTGACACCCTCGACGAGGCTCTCGACCAGGTCTTCGGCGGCGACTCCGGAGCCGCAGTGGCTGATGGTGCAGGCGTCACCGGCGACGCTGTGGACTCCGAGCTCGATGTCCCCGAGGGTGACGTCCCCGCTGAGGACGATGCCACCACCGAGGATGAGGCGCCTGCTGAGGAAGAGGCCACCACCGAGGACGAGACCGACGCCGATGAGACCGACGGTCCCACCGCGCCGTCCGGTCCCGCTCAGGAGCGTCTGAACGACGCCCTGGATCGCGCAGGCCAGGCGCTCCAGGATTCAGAGGCGGCACTCGCCGAAGGTGACTTCGCCGCCTACGGCGAAGCCCAGGAGCAGCTGCAGCAGGCCATCGATGATGCCCTGCAGGCCGAGGCTGACCTGGACGAGTGATCACTCGGAGCTGATCTGAGACCCGCAGAATCTCCCCGTCCGGACCCTTGTGGCCCGGACGGGGAGGCGGGTGTCGGAGATCACACTCCGAACAGTTCATTTCGATTTTGCACTCAGGAAATGTGTGCGTAGACTAAACAAGTCGCAACGCGGGGTGGAGCAGTTCGGTAGCTCGCCGGGCTCATAACCCGGAGGTCGCAAGTTCAAATCTTGCCCCCGCAACGAGATAAGGTCCCGGACCTGGGGAACACCAGGTCCGGGGCCTTTTGCTTGCCCTGGGGGAGTCTCAACTCCGCTCTGACTTTGAGATTCCTTCGTTCTGGCCGAGTCATTGGATGAGCCTGCCTGCCGTGCCGCGGAGCCCCCGCTGAGAAAAAGCGGGACGCCGTCGACCTGGGGCAGTGCGGCAGGTTCGTCAGGGTGCCAGATTCCGCGGACCAGGCTCTCCTCGGCGGTCGAGCAACCCCATCGGATATCGCTGGACATCTGTGCCGGTCAAGACCGCAGAAGCCAAGGTCCCGCGGAGGGCCGCCATGGGGTGCTCCCGGTCCGTGAGCGGATCGGACCCTCAGCTGCTGCTCGTAGGGCCGCAGACCCCGGAGGGCACTCGGTCACTGGAGTCCAGCCGAGGCTGGGCTCCGGTGACTCTCACGACGGCGGTTCTTCGCGCTTCGACGACGTTCGGCCCGCCCTCGAGCCTCACCAGTGGGCGGGGCCTGAACGAACGAGAGTCGACCAGGAACGCGCGTCACTCACTGTTCGCCTCATCCTGGAAGAACTTCATTGCCATCCAACCATGCGTCACAGCGCCACCTGCCCGAAGTGCTGCGGAGACCATCACGGCTTCGGACACTTCCTCTTCGGACGCACCAGCCTTATACGCACCCCTGGAGTGAATCTCGACGCAATGTGGGCACTGCGTTGTGGTCGCTACTGCGATCGCAATGAGTTCGCGGAGTTTCTTGGACAACACATGATCGTTTTCGGAGAATACGGCGCCATCAAACGCCGCGAAAGCCTCGAATCCTTTCGGGGATCCCTCCTTTATAGTCTGCATGTGTTTTACGTCAGACGAGTCGTAATGCATCATATTATTGCTCTTCCACGTTTCTATTTTTGTATGCAGTGTTCATCCACGGGATCTTCGACTGGCGACGTGTGTGGCGTCTTCCGTTCCGCGCTTCGTGCGCGACTCGGTCAGCGCTGCGGGGCAGCGCTGTAGTCCACCACCACACGCCCCTCGATCTTGGCGTGCTGCATCTCGTCGAGGATCGCGTTGATGTCCTCGAGTGGACGGCGACTGCAGGTGGGACGGATCTTCCCCTGGGCGTAGAATTCCAGGGCTTCCACCATGTCCTGGCGGGTGCCAACGATCGATCCGCGGATGGTCAGCCCCTTCAGCACGATGTCGAAGATCGGGGCGGGAAAGTCTCCCGGAGGCAGGCCGTTGAACACGATGGTGCCGCCGCGGCGGGTCATGGCGATGGCCTGACCGAAGGCCTTGGGGTGCACGGCGGTGACCAGGACGCCGTGGGTCCCGCCGGTCTTCTCCTGTATCTCGATGGCCGGATCCGTCATCATGGCGTTGACCACGATCTCGGCACCGTGCTGCTTGGCCAGGGCCAGCTTGTCGTCGGCGACGTCAACCGCCACGACCCGCATGCCCATGGCCACTGCGTATTGGACAGCGATGTGGCCCAGCCCGCCGATGCCAGAGATGACCACCCACTGGCCCGGGCGGACCTCCGTCTGCTTCAGCCCCTTGTAGACGGTCACACCGGCGCAGAGTACCGGTCCGACCTCGTAGGGGTCTGAACCATCAGGGATGAGGGGGGCGTACTTGGCGTCCACGATCATGTATTCGCCGAACGATCCGTTCACGCTATAGCCACCGTTGTTCTGAGACTCGCACAGAGTTTCCCATCCGGTACGGCAGTATTCGCAGGTTCCGCAGGCACTCCAAAGCCAGGCATTGCCCACCAGCTGGCCCACGGAAAGCTCGGTGACGCCTTCCCCCAGCTTCTCCACGGTCCCCACGCCTTCGTGGCCGGGGATGAACGGCGGACTGGGCTTGACCGGCCAGTCGCCCTCGGCGGCATGCAGGTCGGTGTGGCAGACGCCGGAGGAGATGAGCTTGACCAGGGCCTGGCCCGGCCCTGGCTCGGGAATGGCGACCTCTTTGATGACGAGGTCCTGCCCGAAGGCCTCAACGACTGCTGCCCTCATCGTGCCTTGGTGGGCCTGTTGGGTGTCCGAGTCCGTACTAGTGGAGGAAGCGGTGACATTGCTCATGATGGCTCCTTGATCGTGGCGGGTCTTCTCTTTGAGGTCCGGGTCGAGATGGAGGCCGCCTGCTGACGCCTGTTCCCGGACCAACGTCCAAGTACCAGTCGGGTCTGCGTCTGGACCATGCCGACTCCACGGAGCGGGCTGTTGTTCACGCGGCCTCTTAGCGTGACTCTAGTCACATTCGAGTTGCATCCACGTTGCATCCGCAGGGGCGCTCGCGTCTGCTCGGCCGTGGAGGGAGATCATCCTGATCGCGCTCCCACCTCTGTTCTTCCACGCGCCTGACGATGCAGCGGCTGTGATCAGAGGTCACCAGGTCGACGGGACCGCAGGAGGCTTTCCTTGCGCCAGGGTTCAGATCAGCGGATCACATTGACTTGACCAACGTCCCTGGTCAGTCCAGCTAGTGGGACCAACGGCCCTATCTGCCGTCGTTTCCGGACCACATAGTGGATTCGGGCTCGGGAGACCGGGGATGGGATCGGCGAAAACAGGCGGAGGCAGGGCATGCGGGTGGCCGTTTACAGTGCAAAGCCGTATGACGAGCAGTTCCTGACGGCCGCCAATGTCGCCCATGGGCATGAGCTCTCCTTCCTGGAGACCCGTTTGTCGCCTGAGACCCTTCCGCTGGCTGCAGGCGCTCAGGCGGTATGTGTCTTCGTCAACGACGACGTGGGCGGGCCCGTGCTCGATGGCCTCAGCCGGCTAGGTGTCCGCAACGTGATGCTGCGGTCTGCGGGTTTCAACAATGTGGATCTGAAGGCGGCAGCGAAGCTCGGAATCTCGGTCTCCCGCGTCCCGGGATACTCCCCGCACGCCGTGGCGGAGCACTGCGTGGCCCTGGTGATGTCGTTGAATCGCCAGATCCACCGGGCCTACAACCGGGTCCGGGAAGGCAACTTCGCGTTGAACGGTCTGATGGGATTCGATCTCCACGGCAGGACGGTGGGAGTCGTGGGCGCTGGCCGGATCGGGACCTGTTTCGCGCGGATCATGCTCGGCTTCGGCTGCCGGGTGGTAGTGAGTGATCCCCACCCCAGCGAGGAGTGCCGGAGGATGGGAGTGGAGTACCTGCCTCTGGAAGAAGTGCTGGCACACAGTGACATCGTCTCGCTGCACCTGCCGCTGACACCGCAGACCCACCATTTCATTCAGGCTGAACGTCTTGCCAGCATGCGTGACGGTGTCATGCTCATCAATACCAGCCGAGGTGCGCTGATCGACACGAGCGCGGTGATCGATGCCCTCAAACAGGGGAAGATCGGTTACCTGGGTCTGGACGTGTACGAAGAAGAGGAAGATCTGTTCTTCGAAGACCTTTCGGACGAGGTCCTGCACGATGACGAGTTCTCGCGACTGCTCACCTTCCCCAACGTGCTGATCACCGGCCATCAGGCGTTCTTCACCCGTGACGCGATGACGCACATCGTGACCACCACGATGGAGAATCTCACGGCGGCGGCGCGCGGCGAAGTCCTGAACCAGATCACCGTTGACGACCTCGCAGAGTAGCGGGGCAGGAGATGCTGGCATTCCTGGCAGCTGTACCGGTCCTGTTGGTCCTGGTGCTCATGACTGTCGCCAACTGGTCGGCAGCCAGGGCAGGGCTGGTGACGGCCGCGCTCACCCTGGTGCTGGCCGTGGCGGCCTTCGGCTTCGGGGGTCCGGCGGATCCGTTCAGCGTGGTCTCGGGCACGGCCGGCGTGGTGGCCGAGGCTTCATTCATCGCCGCGACGGTGGCGGGAATCATCGGTCCCGCGTTGGGGATCCACTACCTCCAGCAACGCACCGGCGCTGCCGAGCGGCTGCACGCCGGCTTGGCCCGCCTCCACCCGGACCCCCGGATGGGGGCGCTCCTGGTGGCTTGGTTCTTTGCGCTGTTCCTTGAGGGCGCCGCTGGGTTCGGTACGCCGGTGGCGCTGGCCGCACCCTTCCTGGTTGCCGCAGGTCTCCCGCCGGTGCGTGCCGTGGCGGCGGCCCTCATGGGCCACGCCGCCGGAGTCTCCTTCGGTGCCATCGGCACGCCGGTGCTGGCGCAGAGTGCGCTGGTGGATTTCTCAGGGACGGAGCTGGCAAGGGCCACGGCTCCTTACCACGTCATCCTCGGCGGGATCCTGACAGCCGCAGTCGTCCTGACCATCGACCGCGCTATGCCCGGTACCAGGAGGTTATGGACCTGGGGTGTCCTGGCCGCCGTCTCCTTCCTGGTGCCCTATGGCCTGATCGCCGCTTTTGTCGGTCCTGAGCTGCCCACGCTAGGAGGTGCCATCGCCGGTGTCGCCATCTTCGCCGCCCTCCTTGTACGACGGCGGCGCCTGGAGAACGCCATCTCCGGCGGTGGACCTGCGGAGGCCGATGACCCAGGAGGGCTGCTGCGCGCAGCAGCCCCGTACCTGGTCCTGGTGCTTCTCGTCCTCGCGACTCGCCTGATTACTCCGGTCCGAGACCAGCTTGAGGGCGTCACGATCGAGTGGGTGACCGGTACCGGGTTCACCGGCAGCGTCCAGCCGCTGTTCCACCCGGCGGCATTGCTGACCGTGGCCTTTGTCTCCGGAGCGGTCCTGCAACGGGCCTCGCGACGCGATGTCCGTGGGGCATTCATCACTGCGACCAGGCAGCTCGGCCCGGTGCTGGTGGCGCTGATCGCGATGATCTCTATCGCCCGCACCATGTCCTATGCCGGGATGACCGACGAGCTGGCCTACGCGGCGGCCGGCATCGGGATAGCGTGGCCTCTGCTGTCCCCAGCCGTCGGAGCGTTCGGGACGTTCGTCACCGGCTCCGCCACCGCGTCCAACGTGCTTTTCACGGAACTCCAGACCACTGCCGCCCACGCTGCAGACCTTCCGGCGCTGCCCCTCCTCGGGGCACAGGGATTCGGAGCCGCGGTAGGCAATATCGTCTGCCCGCACAATATCGTGGCCGCCGTCGCCACCGTGGGCCTCACCGGGAAAGAGGGAAAGGTGCTGCGCTCCACGTTCCCCATCGCCATGCTCTACGTCGCGCTCGGAGGTCTCCTGGCCTTTGCCTTCACGCGCTGACCTGAGGTCGAACCTCCCAACACCTGGCAGAGGTCGAAGACGAGTCACACGGTGGGCAGTTCAGCTTCGAACCGCGTGACGTCTTCGGCGCGGCAGAGCTCGGTTCCGGGCAACATCGCGGTCGCGCTTCCTGCCGCGACGGCCGTCCGGAAGGCCTCAGCGAGGGGTCTGCCCTCGGCCAGGCGCAGCACGAGACCGCCGAGGAAGGCATCACCGGCTCCGACCGGGCTCGCCACCTGCACCTTCGGCGTCGGCAGGCGCAGCGCCCCCGCCGCGGAGACGAGCAGGGCGCCCGCCGATCCCATGGTGAGCGCGATGACTTCCGCGCGATCGTGGTCGATGAGGTCACGAACAGCGTCGAGCTGCTCTTCAGGACTCAATTCGTGGTCAGCCCCGACAAGTTCGGCGAGCTCGTCCCGGCTCGGTTTGATCAGGAACACTCCTTCGGCCAGGGCCGCGTGGAGCGGGCTGCCTGCAGCGTCGACCACGAGGTGAACGCCCTGTTCGGCCACGGAGCGGGCAAGTATGGCGTAGAAGTCTTCGGGCACCCCGGGTGGGAGACTTCCGCTGGCAACAAGGTATCCACCGTGCGGGAGATGGGCGGTGACGGTTGAGAGGCAGTCGTGCCACTCCGCTTCGCTCAGGGCCGGCCCCGGCAGGACGAACCGGTACTGATCGCCCGTCGACGTCTCGTCGACGGTGAAGCTCTCCCGAGTGTCACCCGCGATCGCGATCACCGTGCCGTCGATCCCTTCATCCGCGGCGAACCTCCGGTACTTCGCGCCAGTGGGACCGCCGAGTGGGTATATCGGCGTGGAGCTGCCGTTCAGGTTGCGTATCGCGCGGGACACATTCACCCCGCCGCCACCGGGATCGACGCGAGCCGGTCCGCAGCGCAGCTTGTGCTCGGCGCGCACCCGATCCACCGAGCTCGACACGTCGAGGGCGGGATTCATCGTCAGCGTCACGATCGGTGAGTGCATTGGTTCTCTGCCTTTCCTCGACCACACAAGCCCAAGAAGACGGGCAACGATTCGGTGCGCGGCACCGCCCGGAGACAAGCCCAACATCGATCGGCGGCGGACGTTCATCGCCCTCCGCTGCCTTCACCATCCAGTGGCGCGTGCGCCTCGAGTAGGGCCGGAGGTCCCCTCGGCAAGTCCATCGGCCCTGCTGGGATGAGTGTCCTGATGGACAGGGCAGGAGGGGAGCGCCGGAAGCCCTCAGGGGATGCCCGGGCGGACTGCCAAGCAGAGAGTCGCGTCAAGCGTGAAAGGCCGCAGGCGTCCCGTGTTTGTGTCGCTGCCCAGCAGTGATGTAAATCACATATACCCTCATGGTTGGCCCCGGGCACCGACGGTCGGGGCTGCCGCCAGCTCGTATAGCGCGGTGGCATCAGCAGCACCTCTAGGAGAGCAATGCAACCCACTAAGCCGACAAGTCGTCGTCGCCGCCGCCTCGCGGCCGTCGTGACCGCCGCGTCACTCATGCTCGCAGCACCAGCCGGTGTTGCGCCCGCCATGGCAGGGGCCAACTTCCCCTCGCCGAATGGCCAGACCAACATCTCCAGCATCCTGACCTACGCGGATGTGCAGAAGGAGCTGCAGAAACTCGAGAAGACCTCCCGCTTCAACGTCGATGTCTTCACCCTGGCCGAGGCCGGCACCTCAGTGAACACCTCCGAACAGGGCCGTGACCTCTATGTCGCCACCGTGGGGACGGGCCCGGAAGAGGTCTGGCTCCAGGGACGCATTCACGGGAATGAGCCCTACGGCACCGAGTCCCTGCTGACTCTGCTCAAGGACCTGGGCACGAACGGCTCGGCGGATTACAACCTGCTGCGTGAGAAGTACACCTTCCACATCATCCCGATGTACAACCCGGACGGTTCCGAGGCGAATATCCGTCAGACGATCCTCTGGAACGACTTGACCGGTTCCCCCGAACTCAATGAGAACGGCAGTGAACGGCGAGTAGACCTCAACCGTGACTGGACCGAAGCAGGGTTCGCGGCCAAAGAGTCCTTGGCGTTCTACGAATACTGGACCATGGTGAAACCTGACTTCGGTGTGGACATCCACCACCAAGGCTTGAAGCAGCAATGGGGAACAGGTGATGACGTCACGTTGTCCCTCGGAATTTCCCTGGCCCCGGGTGGACCTACTCTGCCGGGTCTTGCAGATGGTACCTACGACGTTCTGACCCGGCAGATGATGGTCCATGTCTTCGACGAACTCTCGAAGTACGGCTCCATCAATATCGATCGCTACCAGGTGGGCAACGGCCTGGAGATCGATATCAAGGGTGGCGTCGTCTCAGCGATGATGCTGGGCCTGGACTACCAGGGACTGAATCCGGAAGGTCACAGCAACCCGGTCGTCTTCCTTGAGACGAGTGGAAACACCTCCGATGGGAGCCTGGGCCAGAAAGCCCGTGGCAAGTCGGTCCGGCAGAATGTGCTGGCACTGGAGGAGCTTCTGATCGGAATGGCGACGGGAGAGATCCAGCAGGAGGATCCGGAGCGGTGGGATGAGATCCCTCATCAGCCGACGACTGGATACCTGACTGACTACGCAGGCACGATTCCGGCTCAGTAGGCGGAGCTGGACACGGGGGATTCTCCCTGCCGGCTGGCGGGAGAATCCCCCGTGTTCAAGGGATGGGGTTTCGCCGTGCTGCCTCAGGGACGGCCTCGCCGTCGACCTCAACGGAGGGTGGCCGTTGCAGCAGTTCGAGCAGCAGGATGGCGATGAGCGCGCCGATCGCGGTCCAGAGGGTCACCTCCGGCGTCAGCGGCCTCACGAGCAGCACGATCGCCGCGCCGATGACGGCGATCGCGATCCGGATGTACCGGCGGGCGCGGTAGAGGAACGCGCCGAACCGGCCGGTCGTCGCCCCGGCGCTCTCCGCCGCAGCACGTGTTCGCCTGGCCGTGTCGACGGTCAGGCGGCGGACCGCGATGGCGCCACGGAATGGCCCGGCGAGGTAGGCGACGACGGCGGTGGTCACGCCAGCCACCCCGACGGCGAGCACCGTCGAGCAGAGCAGGGGCACCAGGGCGTCGTAGACCGCCTCGGCGGCACTCGACGGCAGGTGCTGCGGCGAGATCGAGGCGACCGTGGCGATGCGTCCGACGGCCACGCCGAGCGCGAGGAACGCCATCGCGAACGTCAGGCCGACGCCGGCCCAGATCAACGCCCTCGCCTTCCTCCTCGCGACGAGGACTCCGCCCGCGAGCAGGCCGATGCTCACCCAGGGGAGCACGAAGCCGAGCACGTCGAGCGCCTGGTAGGCCGTGCGTGCCTGGACGAGCTCATCGGACTGGGCGACGTCGACCGTCCGGTCGACGTCGGGGATGCGGTCGGCCAGCGCGAACCCCTGCGCGGTCAGCTGCTCCTTGACGGAGGCGATGATGGGTCCGATCTGGATGCCCACTTCGCCCGTGTCGCTGATCACGACGGCGCCGGAGGCGTCCCCGCTGAGGACGGCGGTCAGCCGGGCATGGCTGATCCGGAGCGACTGGTCCCACACCTGCTCGAACTCGTCCGAGGCGATGAGCCGCTCGGTCGTGGAGCGGATCTGCGACTGGGCGCCCTCCGCCGCGGGCTGCTCGAGGAGCTGGAGCGCGGCGGCGGCCCCGGGCGGGAGGTCGAGGGTCGCGATTCCGTCGAAGAGGTCGGACGTGATCGTCTCGATGTCGATCTCCTCATTGATGGCCGCGGTGATCTCGTCGACCAGGAAGGCCTGGAAGGCCGGGTCCTCGAGGATCGGCGACACGGTGGCGACGAACTGGTCGGTGTTGGTGACTTCGGTCTTCGTCCATGCTGCGACGACGGCGAGCGGGGCGAGGAACACCCCGAGCGCGAGCAGCAGCGCGGCGAGGAACGCGCGTCCACGTCCGGTCCGGCGCGTGGGGGCGGGCGGTGGCGTCTCCACCGGCTCGGTCCGCAGCTTCGACTGCAGCCGGGCGACCTCCGCCGACAGCCTTGCAATCTCCTGGTCCCGGGTTTCAGCGACACCCATGTGCACCGCGCCTCTCGATCTGGAGGGAGGCTTCGGAGAACGCCTCGGATTCGCACCAGCATGCTCCCGGACATGGGCGCGAACAAGGTACGTCGGCCCGCCATCGCCACCACCGGGATCGACGCGAGCTGGTCCTCTGCGCGGCGGCGCCCCCTCGGAGAAGAGCACCACATCGCTCGGCCGCGGACGTTCATCGCCCTCCGCCGCCTTCACCATCCAGTGGGGCGCGCGCCTCGAGCAGGGCCGGAAGTCCCACAGGCAGGACCATCGGCCCTATTCGATGAGTGTCCCGCCCGGCACGGTAGGAGAGAGCGCCGGGACGGCTCGGGAGACACTGGCGAGGGCTATCGACGTCGCGATGCGAGTGGGTGCCCCCAGATCTCAACGATCGAGGGTAACGAGTGGAGGGCGCGATGTCCGCTGTGAATCTGGGGGAGTCGCACCCGCGAGGTGAGCGACGGCAACGTTCGCCGGCCGACCTCACCCACCACCCGGCCGCCGCTTCGGGTTCACCGAACAAGCCTCACGCCCATTCCGCCGCTCGCGTGCTCGAGGGCCTCGCCACCACTCGCTCTGGACTTGAGTCGGACGAGGTGCACCGGCGCCATACGCACTTCGGGCCGAACAGTCTCCCCGAGCCTTCGCGCACCCACCCGGTACTGCGCTTCCTGGCGCAGTTCAACAACGCCATCATCTACGTCCTCCTCGTGGCAGCGGTGATCAAGCTCGTTTCGCGCGACTACATCGACGCGTCCGTGATCTTCGCGGTCGCCCTGATCAACGCCATGATCGGATTCATCCAGGAGGGACAGGCCGAAAAGGCGCTGCGTGGGATCCGCCGAATGCTCTCTCCGCGCGCGACGGTGAGACGCGATGGCGGATGGCACGACATCCAAGCAACCACGCTTGTACCAGGGGACATCATTCGCGTCCATGCCGGTGACCGCGCCGCGGTCGACGCGAGGCTGGTCGAAGCACGTGACGTCAGGGCCGATGAGGCGGCGCTGACGGGCGAGGCGGTGCCCGCAGCGAAGCACACCAGGCCAGTCGAACACGAAGCGCTCCTCGGTGACCGGCGCAACATGCTCCACGCCGGGTCGGTCGTAGTAGCGGGACGTGCCGAGGCGGTCGTCACCGCCACGGGAACCCGCACAGAACTCGGGCGCATACAGAAGCTGGTGCGCGACGTGGAGCGCACCGACACCCCACTGATCCGTTCGATCAACCGGCTCGGGCGCCAGATCACTGCCACCGCGCTCGTGCTGATGTCCGTCATGGTGGCCCTCGGGTTCGTGTTGCACGGTGACTCGTTCGAAGAGCTGGTGCCCTCGGCCATCGCTTTCGCGGTAGCTGCGGTGCCGGAAGGTCTGCCCGCCGTCGTGACGATCACCCTCGCACTGGGCGTGCAGCAGATGGCCGCACAACGAGCGATCATCCGTCGACTCGCCGCAGTAGAGACCCTCGGTTCGGTCACCGTCATCTGCTCGGACAAGACCGGAACCCTGACCAAGAACGAGATGACCGTGCGGGCTGCCGCGACAGCTGTTTCCCAGTTCACGGTCACGGGCGAGGGATACAACCCTGATGGGTCGGTGCTGCGAGATGGTGCGGTGGTTGATTCGTCCTGTGCTGACCTTCTTGAACTGGCGCTCGTCATGGCGCTGTGCAACGACGCGCGCCTCGATCACACGGCTGCCGGCGAGTGGCGAGTCGTGGGCGATCCCACCGAAGGTGCGCTGATGAGTTTCGGCCGCAAAGCGGGCGTCGACCTGGCTGGATACGGGCGCCGAGATGAGCTCCCGTTCGACGCCGAGGTGAAGTACATGGCCACCCTTGATCAGTCCGAATCGGGAGAACAGTTCGTCTCAGTGAAGGGCGCACCCGACCGTCTTCTCACCTTCTGCGAGTTTCAGCGTCGGGCCGACGGAGGGCAGGATCCGATAGAGCCCGCTCGGTGGCATGCACTGATCGATGCATACACCGCCCAAGGCATGAGGGTCCTCGCAGCCGCGCGCCGTGATATGCCATCGGATGCGGTGACCGTCGAACATGCTGAGCTTCGAGGCCTGGTGATGCTGGGAATCGTCGCCATCGCCGACCCGCCGCGGCCAGAAGCGACAGCCGCGATCGGCGAGTGCCAGGACGCAGGCGTCCGGGTGAAGATGATCACCGGTGACCACGCACTCACCGCCCACGCGATCGCCACGGAGATGGGACTCGCCGATACCGCCGCGACCACGCTGACCGGGGCGGACATCGACCACATGGACGACGAACAGCTGCGGGCCAGGGTCGGCGACGTCGATGTGTTCGCGCGAACCAGTCCTGAACACAAGATGCGCATCATTGCGGCTCTGCAGTCCCTCGGCGGGGTGGTCGCGATGACGGGCGACGGAGTCAACGACGCTCCCGCGCTGACCCGCGCCGACGTCGGCGTCGCCATGGGCATGAAGGGCACAGAGGCCGCGAAGGATGCTTCCGACGTCGTCCTTGCCGACGACAACTTCGCTACCATCGAGCGAGCCGTGCGTGAGGGTCGGCGCGTGTACGACAACCTGCAGAAGTCCGTGGTGTTCATCCTGGCGACGACCCTCGGACAGGCGCTCGTCGTCTTCACCGCAGTCGCGGTCGGCTATCCGGATCCGCTGCAGCCCACCCAGATTCTCTGGGTGAACCTCGTCACCGCCGTCACTCTGTCGCTCGCATTCGCCTACGAGCCCGTCGAACCTGGAACGATGACGCGACCACCGCGACCGCCCGAAGACTCGATCCTCGCAGGCAGCCTCTTGGCGTTGGCGGGAACGGGTATCGTGGTGGCCGCCGTGACGACCACAGCGTTCTTCGCCGCACTCGCTTCCGGCGCCGACCTGGATGCCGCACGCGCTGCCGCGGTGGCGGTGCTGGTGGTCTCTCAGATCGCCGTTCTGTTCAATGTGCGCCTGCTGCGTCGCTCGAGCATCACCCGCCGTGTCCTCACGGGGAATCGCGCAGTGTGGATCTCCATCGCCGTACTTGCCGTGCTGCAGACTGCGTATACCTATCTGCCACCCCTCCAGGTATGGTTCGGATCCGTCCCACTTTCCCCAGCTCAATGGGTGACCGCGTTCGGTTACGCCCTCGCAAGCTTCCTGTTGGTCGAGGTGGTCAAAGCAACGGGGCGGTACCGTGCGAATCGCACGTCACCGCCGAGGCGCTCACGCCGCTCGCGGCTTGGGCGGGGTGAGTAGATCGCGGTCACGGACCTGTGACAGGAATTGGTCGAGGAATCTGCAGGAGGTGCCCGTGAGGCGAGAGACCCTGGAACGCCACCAGGTGTGGTTCTACCTCGCCGCCGTGACGTGCGGCCTCGGCCTCGGCACGCTCGCCCCACAGCTGGGCGTCACCGCCGATGTGCTGATCTGGCCGACGCTGGGTCTGCTGCTCTACGCGACGTTCACCCAGGTGCCGATGGCAGCGGTGCCTGCGGCCTTCACCGAGGGGCGATTCATGGCGGCCGCGCTTCTCGGAAACTTCGTGCTGCTGCCGGCGGTGGTCTGGGTGCTGATCCAGTTCGTGCCCGAGAACCAGGCGCTGCAGCTGGGACTGCTGCTGGTGCTGCTGGTGCCATGCACCGATTGGTTCATCACCTTCAGTCAGCTCGGGCGAGGCGACGCCACCCGGGCCACTGCGTTGACCCCGGTGCTGCTGGTGCTCCAGCTGCTGCTTCTGCCGCTCTACCTGTGGCTGATGTCAGATGCTGACCTACGCGTGGTGCTTGCGCCCGCGGAGATCTGGCCCGCCTTCCTGGTGGTGCTGCTGCCACTGGGGCTGGCCGCATTGACCGAGGTCTGGGCTGGAGGCCGTCCGGCGGGAGCAGCCGTGGTCGTTCGTCTCGGGTGGTGGCCGGTGCCGCTGCTGGCGGTGGTGGTGCTGCTCATCGCCGTCGCGAACGTCGGCTCCGTCGTCCACGATGCTCACCTGCTGCCCGTGGTGCTGATGGTGGTGAGCCTGTTCCTGGCCATCAGTCTGGTGTTGTCCAGGGTCTTGGCGAGTGTCGCCCGGCTCAACGTCGCCCAGGGGCGCACCCTGGCATTCTCGATGGGCACCCGGAACTCCTTCATCGTGCTGCCCTTCGCGCTTGCCCTTCCCGCGGGCTGGGAGACCGCCGCGATCGTGGTGGTCATGCAGTCCCTCGTCGAACTCTTCGGCATGATCTTCTGCCTCTGGTTCGTTCCCCGCGTGCTCTTTCCCGACGTCCGACCGTCAGCGCCGTGGGGGCCACGAAGCATCGGGTGAGGCGTCCTGCACCGCCCGGTAGGCTCAGGCCATGGAACCGGTCACAGACAGCGTCGAGGACTACCTCATGGCCGCAGGGCGCTCTGCAGAGATGACCGTGTTGGACGGCTGGATCACCGCCGAGCTGCCGGGAATCAGCCGGGTGCTCTGGCGCGGACGCATGTGGGGCGGCACGGAGCAGACGATCATCGGATACGGCAGGCTGCGTCAGCCTAAGCCGCGCGGCGCCGCTGTGGACTGGTTCCTGATCGGGCTCGCGGAGCAGACCAAGCACCTCTCCGTCTACGTCAACGCGGCCGAGGACGGCAATCACCTGATCCAAGAGCGAGCCGATCGGCTCGGCCGGGTGAAGGTCGGCGCCGCTGCGCTGACCTTCACGACGCTGGAGCATCTGGATCATGCAGAGTTCCGCAGCCTCATCGCGCGCGCTCGGGCGCTCAACCCCGAGGTTGTCTGACCCGGCGCAGCCGGAACCCGCTCAGTAGGTCCAGTTCCGGCTCGCCGAGAGGTTGATGCCCTCGCCGGTGAGCTGGTTCCAGCACGACATCTGTGACTGGAAGGACGTGCAGGCGAAGAACTCGTTCGACGCGGTCTGGCCGTAGCCCAGCACGGGCTGACCCTGTTGGGCGACCGGGTTCTCGCAGTCCGGCTCCGCGGTGCGGTCCACGCGGATGGCGTAGGTGACACCCTCGGTGCAGCCCTCGGGGGCGGTGAAGCTGTGCTGCAGCACCCGGCAGCGCAGCGTGTCCGAGAGTTCGCAGAGCACATTGCCATCGGGGGAGACGAAGGAGCTCAGCTGCTGGCCCTGTGCAGGGAAGGACGCCTGGATCCAGGCGGAGCCCATGTCCTGGGCCGTGCCGCGCAGAGCGTTGGCGGTCTCCTCAGACTCGCGCAGGTCCAGGAAGAGCGCCGCTGCGTGAGTGTTGCCGCAGCTCTCCTGCAGCCCGATCAGCGCCTCCTGCACCAGGGTCCCGTCCGACGACTCGATCCAGCTGCCGTCCTCGGAGGCCGCCGACGCGAGCGCGGCGAGGACCTCGCGGTCCTCGGCGGGGGATTCACAGCTGGACTCTTCCGGCAGCGCCGCCACTTCGGCGCGCAGCTCCTCCGGGGTCGGAGGCTCCGGCGTGGGGCTCGGCGCGGGCTCCTCCGCGGAGTCTTCCTCGCCCTCATCCGAGGGCTGCTCCGTCGCGGATGTCTCGGCCGCCGTGGTGTCCTCGGGGGAGTCTCGGTCCAGCAGAGACAGCGCCAGGGCGCTCAGCGCCACCAGCACCAGAACCGGCAGCAGCACGGCCAGCACGAACTTCGGCGCCCTGGACCCGCGCCTCCTGGGTGGCGCAGCAGGCCGTGTCGCCGCATACCGAGCGGGCGAGGCGATCGTGGAGTAGCCGGTGCCAGCTGCCCCGGCGTCGAAGGAACCGGTCGCGAACCAGTCGTCCCCGGTGGTCTTCTGGGGTTCATCTGCGGGCACGGCGTCCAGCTCGCCCGTGGCCTCGACGTCGCCTGGGGGGTCTTCGCCGTCCGGGTCGCCCGTGTCATCCAGGTCGCGCACCGTGGGCGCTGGATCGGACGGGGTGCGGGCCGATGGTGCTGAAGGTGCCGGGGGAGGGGGCGGGCTTGTGTTGTCCGCGGAGGTCGCCAGAGCGTCCTCCCGACGGGACAGGGCCGCGTCGATCTCGGGGTCCCCGATCGAGGCCAACGCTTCGAGCAGCTCCGGGTAGGTGGCGGGATTCTCCGCAACGGTCGCGCGCAGGGACGGGTGGTTCTCTGCGATCCAGTGCAGCGTTTCCCAATCCGTGCGGGGATCGGCGGCGATGCCACCGAGCTCGTGATCGTTCGAAGCCATACGTTCCTTTTCGGTCCCGACGGCGGCGAACCAGGCCAGCCGTGCAGCGTGAACAATGCGGTTCGACCGAAGTTTACCTTCGCCGTCGAGACTGACAGAGTCCGGTCACTGTTGGTGCAGTGGGGTACGGCCCCAGAACTCGACCCCGACGACGGCGTCGATCTTCCGTGCCAGGCACCTCGATCGGCCCCCACACCCAGACAGAGACGGTCCCCGCAGGTGAAGATGTACCCCGCGGGTGCGATTCCAAGCGTTCATACCTGCAGCAGCCATGCCGGTCCGGGCAGCGGCTGTCGATTCAGGCCGGCGGCCCTCTGCGCGCGGCATAGTCCCATCAGACGTCAGGAGAATCCATCGTGGACCTTCCACGTATCTTCGCCATTCGCGAGAGCAGCCACCGCATCCACAACCCGTTCACGCCGCGCAAGCTCGAAGCCCTCGGAGAGGCTCTCCGTCTGGAGACCGGGACCCGCATTCTCGATCTCGCCAGCGGGTCAGGGGAGATGCTGTGCACCTGGGCGCGTGACCACGGGGTCACGGGGGTCGGGGTAGACATCAGCACGGCCTTCACCGCTGGTGCCCGCGCCCGCGCAGTCGCACTCGGCGTCGAAGGCTCAGTCGTCTTTGAACACGATGACGCCACCGGCTACGTCTCTGCCGAAGCCGTAGACGTAGCCGCGTGCGTGGGTGCGACCTGGATAGGAGGCGGCGTGGCCGGAACCATCGAGCTGCTCGAGCGCAGCCTCCGTCCAGGAGGCATGGTGCTCATCGGGGAGCCCTACTGGCGTCGCGAGGTTCCGGACCATGACACCGCCGCAGGGTGCGGCGCCTCGGGCTCGGAGGACTTCCTGCTGCTGCCCGATCTTCTCGGACAGTTCGGGGATCTCGGCTATGACGTCGTAGAGATGGTGTTGGCGGATCAGGACAGTTGGGACCGATATCAGGCTGCCCAGTGGCTCAACCTGCGCCGCTGGCTCGATGAGAACCCCGCAGACGAACTGGCCGCTGAGGTTCGGGACGAACTCACCAGGGAGCCTGTTCGATATACCCGCTATCAACGTGAGTACCTCGGTTGGGGAGTCTTCGCCCTCATCAAGCGCCGCGGGGGCTGATCGACGGGTCAGTTCTGCAGCTGGTAGCCCTCGCGGGACAGGGTGAATCCATTGCCGGTCTCGGTGTTCCAACACTCGAAAGCTGCTTCGGAGGAGACGCAGGCGAACCTGCCGTTGCTGGCGGACTGGCCATACTGCAGGGTCGCCGAGTTGGCGCCCTCGGTGCTGCCACAGTCCAGCTGTGGGTCCTCGGACCCGACGGAGAGCCGCGCGGGTCCGTCACAGCCCTGGGGGGTGTCGAAGCTGTAGTCCAGGATGTTGCATTCAAGCTCGTCCTCGCCGATGGCGCAGTTGATGTTGCCCGAGGGTGCGGTGAACGCGGGAATGTCCTGGGCACCTTCGGGTGCTGGCCGTGCGGCCTGGGCGTCGTCGTCCGCAGCGTCGTCGTCCTCGGTGCCGTCGGCTTCAGCGTCGTCGTCCTGGGTGCCCTCGTCCGAGTCCTGGGCCCCCTCTTCGCCCGTGTCCGGGCCCTGGTCGGTCTGTTCCTCGGAGATCGAGGTCTCGTCGGCCGGGTCCTCGTCGCCGCTGAAGACCCCGTTGAAGATCAGGAAGTAGGCGGCGACCACAGCGGCGGCAGCGACCAGGAGGATCAGCAAGATGATCGCGCAGGTGCCGCCGCCACGACGTCGCGGCTCCGGCTCGTGGTCAGCGTACGACAGCGGCGCGGCCGACGCCTCCCAGGGCGCTGGGCCGGTGGGGGCGGCGGGGTAGTAGCCAGGACGCGGCTGCGCCTGGGCGTGACTCCGGGCATGACCCTGGTCGTTGCTCTGGTCGTAGCTCTGGGGGTGATCCTCGCGCACGGCGGAGAACTCATCGGCCCCGGCGGATCGTCGCACCAGGGCGGCGTCGACCGCTGGGTCGCCCAGCGCACCCAGCCACTGAAGCAGCTCGGGGTAGGTGTTGGGGTTCTCCGCGATCAGCGGACGCAGCTCGGGATGGTCACCGGCGAGCATCTGCAGCTGGACCTGGGGCGTGTTCGGATCGGCCGCCCGCGCGGCCGGCCCGGTGGGGCTCTGCCCGTGGTGTGGTCCGTCAGTCATGTGTTCTCCAGAGTCGAAGGTCCGCGTGCGGCATCTCTGGGACATCATGCCTGAACCGGGGCCACTTTTCAGGTCAGCTGACGGTCTGCTCCGCACTGATCTCGACGAAATACTGGTGCAGGCGGTGATCCGGAGTCAGTTCCGGATGGAAGCTCGCGGCCAGGATCCGTCCCTGCCGAACCGCCACCGGACGGTCCTGCCAGGAGGCGATGACCTCCACGTCGACGCCCAGGGACTCGATGACCGGGGCCCGGATGAACACGGCCTCCAACGGGGTCGGGTCATCTCCGGGGAGCCCGGGCACCTGAAGCGGACCGATGAAGGATTCCAGCTGGCTGCCGTAGCCGTTGCGCCGCACCACGACGTCCAGGCCGCCGATGCGCTCGAAACCGTTGAGCGCCTCGGCGTCGAGGATCTGATCGGCCATCAGGATCATGCCGGCGCAGGTCCCGAACATCGCCATACCCTCGGCGTGCCGCTCCCGGATGGACTCCATGAGTCGCACCGGGGCGGCAAGCCGGGCCATGGTGGTGGATTCACCACCGGGCACGATCAGCCCGTCCAAGCCCTGAAGCTCGGAGGGACGGCGCACGGTGGAGACCTCGGCCCCGGCGGCGCGCAGGGCGCGGGCATGCTCGGCCACGGCTCCCTGCAGCGCCAGGACCCCTATGCGGGGTGTGCTCACCAGCCGCGCTCGGCCAGCCGGTGAGGTGCCGGGAGGTCGGCGACGTTGATTCCGACCATGGCTTCGCCCAGACCCTTGGAGGCCTCGGCGACCACGCCCGCGTCGTCGTAGTAGGTGGTGGCCTTGACGATGGCGGCCGCACGCTCGGCGGGGTTGCCGGACTTGAAGATGCCCGAGCCCACGAACACGCCGTCGGCGCCCATCTGCATCATCATCGCGGCATCGGCGGGAGTGGCCACGCCGCCGGCGACGAAGAGGACCACGGGGAGGCGTCCTTCGCGAGCGATCTGCTTGACCAGCGCGTAGGGCGCCTGCAGCTCCTTCGCGGCCAGGTAGAGCTCGTCCTCGGCCAGGGAGGTCAGCCGGGCGATCTCTCCGTTGATGGTGCGGATGTGCTTCATCGCCTCGGAGACGTCGCCGGTGCCGGCCTCGCCCTTGGAGCGGATCATCGAGGCGCCCTCGGTGATCCGGCGCAGCGCCTCACCGAGGTTGGTGGCGCCGCAGACGAAGGGCACCTTGAACTTGGACTTGTCGATGTGGTGGGTGAAGTCCGCAGGCGAGAGCACCTCGGACTCGTCGATGTAGTCGACCTTGAGGTGCTCGAGGATCTGCGCCTCGACGAAGTGACCGATCCGGGCCTTGGCCATCACGGGGATGGAGACCTCGTCGATGATGCCGGTGATCAGGTCGGGGTCTGACATCCGGGCGACACCGCCGGTGGCGCGGATGTCGGCGGGCACACGCTCGAGGGCCATGACGGCGACGGCACCGGCGTCTTCGGCGATGCGGGCCTGCTCGCGGGTGACCACGTCCATGATCACGCCGCCCTTGAGCATCTGGGCCAGTCCGGTGTTCACCGCGGTCGCGCCGGTGGCGGCAGCAGTGTGTGAAGTGGACTCAGTGGTCACGGAGGTCTCCTGAAGGTTGGGTTGCTGCGATGACAATGGGGAGTGAACATCGCGTTCACTCCCCATTGTTTCATCACTTCAGCGGGACCGCCGAACCGACGTCATACTGCGCTCAGGCGCGGTCGCGTTCCTCAGCTTCGAGCTGCGCGGTGTAGTCCTCGGTGGCCTGGCCATCTGAGGACCCGGCGCCCAGGGCTGCCGGCGCGGAGCTGCCGGACTTCAGCGCCGCGAGCCGGGCGTCGACCTCGGCCTGTTCGCCGAGGTCCTCCAGGGATTCGAACTGCGCGTCCAGCGAGGAGGCGGCCAGCTCGTTCTGCCCGCGCACCTTGGCCTCTTCGCGGCGGATCTTCTCCTCGAAGCGTCCCACCTCGGAGGTCGGGTCCATCACGTCGATGGTCTTCACCGCGTCGTGGACCTGGGACTGGGCGTGCGCGGCGCGGGAACGGGCGATCAGCTCGTCACGCTTGCTCACCAGCTGCTGACGCTTGGTCTTCATCTGCTCGAGGCCGGTCTTGAGCCGGTCCACGATCTCGCGCTGGGAGGTGATGGTCGGCTCGGCGGACTTCGCCGAGGACTCCGCCTCCATCTGACGCTGGATGGCGACCTTGGCCAGGTTGTCGAACTTCTGCGCGTTCTCGGTGTTGCCGCCGTCGCGGAACTCGTCGGCCTTGCGGGACGCGGCGAGTGCCTTCTGGCCCCAGGACCGTGAGTTCTCGAGATCCTCGCTGTAGTCGTCCTCCATCATGCGCAGGTTGCCGATGGTCTGGGCGATCGCCTCTTCGGCCTCTGCGATGTTGTTGGTGAAGTCTCGGACCATCTGGTCGAGCATCTTCTCCGGGTCCTCGGAGCGATCCAGCATGGCGTTGACGTTCGCGCGTACCAGCTGGGACATGCGACCTAAAATGGACTGCTTGCTCACAGTGTTCACCTTTCCTTGTGTATCAATGTCTATCGATTGCTCACGTTGTCGATACTAGTCACGGGTGCTGGTCACGGCCATGGCGCGGCTCCGGTGAAGACCCAGCTGCTCGATATTTCTGCGTCAGAACATCCGCCGACGGCGCCCGAAGCCGCCCCCGCCCATGGGCCTGCGGCCGCCGGGGTAGCCGTAGCCGCCCGGCATGCCGAATCCGCCGAACCCGCCGCCGTAGCCTCCGCCGCCGCTGAGTGCATCCTCGGCCGATTCCTGTCGGGCGATCTGGGCTGCCTGCACGGCCAGCGTCTTGGCCTGGGTGGCCAGCTCCAGGGCCTTGGCAGGCTGGCCGTCTCCGATGGATTCGGCTTCGGCGAGGGTGCGTTCGGCCTCGGCCATCCGGGTCCTTGAGGTGGCGCCGCTGCGCTTGGAGCGCAGGTAGTCCCGGGAGGACTGCACCTGGTGCCGGGCGGTGAGGATCTCGGTCTGCAGCACTTCGCGGGCTCGCCGGTCCCTGGCCTGCTGGTCGCGGACAGCGTTCAGCGGCTCGTCGAGCTCCCGGTGGGCGATCTCCAGCGAGTTCAGCAGCTCCAGCGGGTTGGTCTTCTCCCCGGAGTCCAGGGCGCGCCGGACCTGCTTGACCGCTGCCTCGGCGGCGGCGATGGGTCCGGCCAGCTCTGCCGACTGGCCCGCCTGCATGGTGGCGCGGGCCTGGGCGATGTCCTGCTCGGTCTGGTCCAGTCCGATGCCGAGATTCTGTTCGGCGCTGCGCAGCCGCAGCTGGGTCTCCTCGAGGGAGTCGATCAGCTTTCCGGCCTCCCCGGCGGCTTCTTCTCCAGCGTGGATCGCGACGACCGCGTCCGACGCCGCTGAGCCGGTGAGCGCCTTCTCGGCGTCATCGGCCGAGGTGTCAGCGTGCTGGAGGCTGCGAGCGGAGTGTGTCAGGGCTTCGGTGAAGGAGGTGAGCGCGTCGTCGTCGTATCTGGACTGCAGGTCGGGCAGGCGCTTCGCGGCCTGCTCACGGCGGCTGCGGAACTCACCGATCCGGGTGCGCAGCTGGTCCAGAGCCGGGCGCGGGTCGAGTTCGAGGCTGCGCAGGGACTCGAAGTCCTGGCGGTGCGACTCGAGGGTCTCGTTGACCCGCTGGCAGTTGGCGATGACCTTGCGCAGCAGCTCGCGCGCCTGCTCCTCGTCCTCCGGCGGGTCGCGGTCGACCGTGTGCTGCATCCGGAAGGACTCCTGAAGGTGCTCCCGCGCCTCGTCCACGTCCTTCTGGAACGGGGCGACCTGCTCATCGCCGTAGGCGGCGCTGGCGAAGAGGATCTCCTGCTCGGAGGAGTTCACCGCGTTGTCCGCTGCGATCAGCAGGGAACCGGCTTCGCGGCGGAGCTCCTCGAGGCTCATCTTGGCCAGCCGACGCTCCTCCGCGGAGCCGGCTCGAGAGTTCTGGCCGCCGGAGAGCTGCTGGTTGTTCGCGAAGCCCTGGAGCCGGCGGTCCTGCTTCTTGCCGCCGGAGAGCCACACTGCACCGAGACCGATCAGGCCAAGGATGACTGCACCGATCAGCAGCGGGCCGATGACGAACATCCCGAGGGTGATGGGCGGATTGAGGAGTACGTCGGGCACCATGGGCCGAGTCTATAAGTGGCCTCAGACATCGTCTATCGGGGAACGGTCAGCTCGTCTGTGAGCGTAGGAGGCGGGGTCCGCAGGCCCGAATCCCGGCGTCCTGGCGTCCCAGAGGGCGGAGGTGGGCGGGCCGGCGGGGGTGCGGCGTGCGGATCGCGGGCTTCCGGGTGCGGGTCACCTCGAAAGTCCTTTCCGCCGCACGTCAGGCACTCGGCGTCTCCGGGAATCGTCCAGGAGGCGCCCAGGCCGTTATCGTCATCGATACAGGATGAGCGCTGACAATAGCAGTCGAGCCAGCGAGAGCATGCGTGTCACGCTCCGGCCGCCACACTATTGCACCGCAAGACCACAAAGGCAGGTTCCACCATGAGTTCAGATCCGCACAACGGCCCTCGCCGGGACGACGTCGACCCTCCGGAGGATGCCACCGCGCGGATCGATCCTGTCTTCCCTGCGTCTGCTTCGGCTGGACCAGGGGAGCGGGATTCAGCGGAGCAGACTGCGCCCGGCCCGCAGACGGGTTCGGACGCGGGTTCGGGGGGACCGGCCGGGGTGGAGTCCTATTCCGCCGGATGGCCAGCCTCTCCCTCAGGCGCGCCGGGAGCCCAGCAGTCCCCCTCCGGGGAGGGCGGCTACGGTCAGGGCGGGCACAGCCAGGGCCCGTACGGCCAAGAGCAGTACAGCCAGAGCGCGTATCAGCAGGGTCCGTACGGCCAGGCCCAGTACGGCCAGGCCCAGTACGACCAGGACCCCTCCTATGCCGGGCAGGGCTATGACGCCTATGGCGGGTACGGCTCCGGGGCTGCCTTCGTTGATCCCAGCCAGCAGCCGCGCCCCAAGCGCACGGTGGGCGTCGGCGGCCTGGCGCTCGCGGTGCTGCTCGCCGGACTGCTCGGCGGCGGTGTGGTGGCAGGCAGCCAGGCGGTGCTCGCCGATGGGGGGATCAGCACCTCTTCGACCGGCGGGATCGAGATCAACAACCCCGACTCTGCCACCGTGGTCACCGCCGCGGCGGCGAAGGCCTCTCCTTCGGTGGTGACGTTGGCGGTCAGCGAAGGCGGACAGGGCGGATCGGGCTCGGGCATCATCCTCGATGAGGAAGGCCATGTGCTGACCAACACCCACGTGGTGACCCTCGGCGGAGCCGCTCCCGACCCCGACATCCAAGTCCGGATGAGCGACGGCTCGGTGTCCGACGCCACGCTGGTGGGCACCGACCCGCTGAGCGACCTCGCCGTCGTCCAGCTGGAGGACATCGAGGGGATCCAGCCCGCCGAGCTGGGCTCCTCCGGTGACCTCAACGTCGGGGACCAGTCGATCGCCATCGGCGCCCCGCTCGGCCTCTCCGGCACGGTCACCGACGGCATCGTCTCCACCCTGAACCGCACCATCTCGGTCGCCTCCTCCGCGGTGGAGGACGAGGGTGCCGATGCCCCGGAGGCCCCTGAGGAGGGTGTCGAGGAGGACGGCTTCGAGTTCTACTTCCCGGACATGGAAGGGTCCCCCACCCAGGGCTCGATCCATCTCAACGTGATCCAGACCGACGCCGCGATCAACCGCGGCAACTCCGGCGGCGCCCTGGTCGACGGGGAGGGCCGGGTGATCGGAGTCAACGTCGCCATCGCCTCCTCGGGCGGGGCGGCAGAGACCGACGCCGGATCCATCGGCGTGGGCTTCGCCGTGCCGATCGACTATGCGCAGCGAGTCGCGCAGGAGCTGATCGACACCGGCGAGGTCTCGCACGGGCTGCTCGGGGTCACGGTCGCCGCCGCCGGTTCCCAGGAGGTTCCGGAGGAGGCCGAGCCAGGACTCGCTCCGGTGATGCCCGGCTTCACCGTCGGCGCGCTGATCGATGATGTTCCTGGCAACACCCCGGCCGCCGAGGCCGGCCTGGAGACCGGTGACATCATCACCGCGGTCAACGACCGGCGGATCGAAGACTCCCTCGCGCTGACCGCCACGATCCGTGAATACCCGGCCGGTGAGAGCGTGACGATCAGCTTCGTGCGGGACGGGCAGCAGGAAGAGGCAGAGGTGACCCTTGGCGCGACCTGAGTCTGACGTTCTCGCAGCCAGAGCCTCTGGCTCGGCGCTGACGACCCCCGCTCAGCTCGCTGCCGAGCACGACATCAGCCGGGTGCTGGCCTTCGGCGCCCATCCCGATGACATCGACTTCGGCGCGGCGGGCAGCATCGCAGCCTTCACCGCGGCGGGCGTGCAGGTGACCCTGTGCCTGCTCACCGCAGGCGATGCCGGCGGCTTCGAGCCCGGGCGTGACGGGGCCGAGATGGCCCGGGTGCGTGAGGCTGAACAGCGCCAGGCGGCCGCGGCGCTCGGGGTGGACGAGGTGATCCTGCTCGACGAGCGGGACGGCTTCGTCGCGCCCACTGCCGAGCTGGTCGGGAAGATCGTGCGGATCATGCGTCAGGTCAGGCCCGAAGTGGTCATCTCACCGCATCCGGAGCGCGCCTGGGACCGGCTGCAGAAGGCCCACCCTGATCATCTGGCCTGTGGTGAGGCGGTGGTTCGTGCCTCCTACCCGTATGTGGAGAACCCCTTCGCCTACCCGGAGCTCGCCGCCGCGGGCCTCGAGGCGTTCAAGATCCGGCATCTGCTGCTGACCACCGCCCCGCAGGAGCGGGTGAACCTCCGCCTCGACGTCACCGGCCAGGAGTCAGCGAAGATGACCGCGCTGCGGGCACACTTCAGTCAGCATCCCGACGCCGTGCGGATGGAGGACTTCGTGCTGGAGCAGATGCGCGAGATCCACGGTGCCGGCGGCTTCGCCGAGGAGTTCCACTGGGTCACGGTCAACGCGCCGGACACGATCAGCGGGTTCTGAGGCCCAGCCGAGTTCTGCGGCTCAGGCGGGGGTGACCAGCACGCCGTCGGCGTCGGACCACAGGGTGGCTCCCGGCACGAAGGTGACGCCGCCGAACTGGACCGGCACGTCGACCTCGCCCAGCCCGTCCTTGACCGACTTCCGTGGGTTAGAGCCCAGCGCGCGCACCCCGAGATCCATCTCGGCCAGCTGCTCACGGTCCCTGACGGCGCCGTGGATGACTACTCCGGCCCAGCCGTTCTCGATCGCCGAGGCGGCGATCATATCCCCGAGCAGAGCCGAGTCGAGCGAGCCTGCACCGTCGACGACGAGCACAGCGCCGGCGCCGGGGGAGTTCAGCAGCTCTTTGACCAGGCCGTTGTCCCGGTGGCAGCTGATGGTCCGGATCGGGCCGGTGAAGCGGGCGCGGCCGCCGAGGTTCAGCAGCTGCAGCGAGAGCGACTGCAGAGACTCATCGGCGTCGTAGAGGTCGCAGGTCGCGAAGTCAGAGCCGGTGGGCTCAGGGCCTGCAGCAGGCTCAGGGTCGGTGCTGGGGGTGGGCACGGATTCTGCGCTCATCAGTCCTCTTCCTCATCCTCGTCGGCGGACCCGCCGTACTGCGGGCCATCGGTGACTCGTTCGCGCATCTCGATCTCTCCGACCGTCTCGCCTGTCGGGCGTTCCTCGCCGCGGATCTGCTCGACGGTGATCTGCAGCGCCCGGTTCGACTCGACGCTGCGCAGGGTGACGACCTCCTCCTCGAGCTCGGCGGCGGTGAAGTTGCCCAGCGAACTGGGCTGGCCGTCGTCGCGCGGCATCAGCCAGAGCTGGTAGGTGGCGTCGCCCTCGAGCTCGCCGACCTCGGAGAAGTCCACGTAGCCGACGTTCTCGGCCGCGGAGATCACCGCCCGTGCGGTGCCCCCCTCGGCGAGCTCGATGCCGTCGACGACCCGCGCCTCGGGGTCCCCGTCGGCAGTGGCCTGCACGTCCTGACCCACGGTCAAGCTCCAGATGAGCAGGATCGCGGCAAGCACCACGACGGCGAGTCCGGTCACGATCATCCAGCGCTTCACCAGAGGCTCCCGCTTCGGCGCAACCTCGGTGTGGCTGGAGATGGACTCCACCATCCCCATCCCGACGTCTTGATCGGAGAGGTTGTGCAGCACCTCATCGAGCAGCTGCCCAGGCGGGACGACCGGGTAGGCGGTGAAGACCTCGGCGAGGGTGCGTCGGGCGGAGAGCACCCGGGTGTCCCAGGCGCGCGCGGTGGCTTCGTCCGCGGTCACTGCGGCCGCATCCAGCACGGCGCGTTCCCGGTTGTCGATGGCGTCCAGGGCGTGGATCTCGGCGAGCTCCACGAGCAGCCCGTGCTCCACGTCGGCGGCGATGTCCTCGGTGAAGTTCCGGTTGACCGCGCCGGAGCGTTGCACGTCCTTCTTCGTCACCGCTGCGCGCAGGATCGGATCCAGCTCCGCCTCACGGTTGGTGCGCCGGGCGTGCATCCGGGTCATGCCGTCACGCAGACGTGACTTCACCGCCGGAACGGCGGCCCGCACCGTCGCGGCCACCTCTTGGTGCGTGTAGCCGGCAAGATAGCTCAGCGCCAGCGCCTGGGACTGGGAGTCCGAGAGCACACTGATGTCATCGATGATCTCCTCGGGAAGACCCGCGATGCCACCGCCCTCCTCGGCCGGGACCACGGAGAGCTGGATCGGTGTGGCCAGGCCGTCTCGGAAGCGCTCCACGATGATCCGATGCGCCAGCGGCACCAGCCATTCCAGGACCAGCTCGTACTCGGTGGGCCGGTAGGCGTCGTCGGGGGCCTGTTCGTCGGCGGCATGCTCATCGGTGAGCAGCTCCGAGGCCTGGGACTGCAGCCGGAGATCCTGGGCGCGCTCATCGGCCTGGTCCCAGAGCTGCTGATAGACCGCCAGCGTGGACCTCTGCGCCCCCTCGGGGTCCTCGTGCATGAGCAGCGCCAAGCCGTAGACCACGTCGGAGGTGGCCTCGTAGAAGGTGGCGAAGGAGGGCTGGTATCCGCGGGCTGAAGCGGCGAGGAGTTCGCTCAGCGTCGGGTCGCGGTGCGGATCGGCGGAGTCGGGCTGGTCGACGTCGTCGTACTCGGGACCGTCATGCTCCGCCGCGGTGTGCCCATCCTCGGTGTACCCGGCCTCGGTGCGTTCAGCCGCGTCGAGCTGCGCGTCTTCGGGGGAGGTCTCACGGCTTCCGGAGTCCTCGAGACCAGAGGTCTCATGTGCGGATCCGCGGTCAACTTCTGCGCGGGTCCGGCCGCCGTCGGGACGGTCGTCGGGGCGGTCCGAGGCAGGGCGGTCAGAGGCGGTGTCCATGGTTGGTGAGTGTATCGATCCTCAGCGGCTTCCAGCGTCACCAACACCCTGATGAGCCTCAGACGGCCCCGGTGAAACCGTCCTGACGCCATGCTTCGTAGACGGCGATCGAGACCGAGTTCGCCAGGTTCAGCGACCGGCGGGAGGCGAGCATCGGGATCCGCACCCGCTCGGTGATCCGGGGATCGGCCTTGACCGCATCATCGAGCCCGGTGGATTCTCGGCCGAAGAGCAGCACATCGCCGCTGCGGTAGGTGACCGAGGTGTGCGTGACGCTGCCCTCGCCGGTGAAGGCGAAGATGCGCTCCGGGGCCAGCGCCGCATACGCGGCCTCCAGGCTCGGGTGCACGGTCATCACCGCCAGATCGTGGTAATCGAGTCCGGCTCGGCGCAGCTTGGCGTCGGCGAAGTCGAAGCCGATCGGCTCGGCCAGATGCAGCTCCACCCCGGTGACCGCGGCCAGCCGGATCAGGTTGCCGGTGTTGCCGGGGATCTCAGGCTGGTCCACCAGCACACGAATCGGAGTGTTCACGCCGGTCATCCTACCGGCGCCGGGCGCGGCCGGGTGCGGTGGGGCTCCGGCCGGGCGCCGGCGCAGGGAGGGGCGACGACGCCGGCGGGTCCGCTATTCCTGCGGGTGCTGCAGCTGCCTGCGCAGCGCGGCGAGCAGGTGCCGGTCGATGACGTTGGCCTGCGCGGAGGCGGCGAGCTGTTCGCGGATGCTGCGGAAGGCGCGCGCCGGCGCCAGCGGGGCCCGTCCGGCTCCGGTGCCGCGTGACTCCACGACTGGGCTCTGCATGCCGCCGTCGGGGGAGTGAAGCACGATCTGCTGACCCAGGTTCAGGCTGGTCTCACGGCCGGTCTCGCGCATCGCCGCCTCCAGCGTGGCCCGCAGGAGCCGGGACTCCCCGGTGAGGTCAGGCAGGGCCAGCGAGCGGCCGGCGGCGTGAAGCCTGCGGCCATCCCAGGATGCGGCTGCGGCGGGCACCTCGAGGGAGGAGACCACCACCAGGGTGTCGCCGCAGACCAGGACGTGATCGACGGCTGGTCCGCGCGGGGGCCGGCTGGCTCCGCGGCGATCCTTCCCCGCCGGTTCCAGCGCCACCGCGTTGAACAGCCGTGCGGTGGGCAGCTCGGTCAGGACGTGCTTCTCCAGCAGGGCGCCCATCCGTTCGGCCCGGCGGGCACGCCCTCCGCCGAAGATCCCGCGGGAGGCGAAGCGGCCATGGGTGCGCTGGCTGGTCAGCGGCAGCGAGAGCGGCTCAGGCCGGGAGAGGTCCGGGATGTAGACCGGGGCCAGGTGGGCGGTCCCCGACGGCGTGCGGGCAGAGTCCGCGCTGGACGAGCGCGCCGAGGTGCTGCCCGAGGCGGTGGTCCGAAACGCCGCACCGGATCCGCCGAAGCCGGTGCCGCCGAACCCGGGGCCACGGCCGTAGGTGGGCCCGTCGGTCTCAGCATCCTCATCGGCCTCCGCGCGCTGCGGCTGGCGCAGCCTGCGGTCATAGGCGGCCCGGGCGGATTCATCGCCGAGGACCTCCCAGGCGGACTGGACCTCATGGAACTCCTCGGCCGTGCCGCCGGCGTCGGGATGGGCCCGCCGAGCCTGCTTCCGATAGGCCGCGCGAACAGCCTGGGCGTCGGCGTCGGGGCCGATGCCCAGCACGCTGTAGAGATCTCCGGGGTGACTGCTCATCGAAGATTCACGATAGCCCCAAAAGCGTAGAATCGTGGACACGATGTCATCTGCACCCGACGCCCCGCCCGGCGGATCCTACTTCGACCACGCCGCCACCACCCCGATCAAGCCCACCGCGATGCGTGTGCTCACCGAGGTGATGCCCGCCCTGTCGAACCCCTCCTCGCTCCACGGATCCGGCCGCCGCGCCCGCCTGGCGGTGGACTCCGCCCGTGAGCAGCTCGCCCGCGCTCTCGGAGCCGACCCGTCCGAGGTGATCTTCACCTCAGGAGGCACCGAGGCGGACAACCTCGCGGTCAAGGGGCTCTACTGGCAGCGCCGCGCGCAGGAGCCGGCCCGGCGTCGGATCCTGCTGCCCGGGATCGAACATCACGCGGTGCTCGAGACCGCCGAATGGCTCGAGGCCCACGAAGGTGCCGAGCTCGGGATCATCGCCATCGACGCCCACGGGATCGTGGACCTGCGCGCACTCGAGGCGACCCTCGCGGCCTCGGCGGAGTCCGTCGCGCTGGTCACCGTGATGTGGGCCAATAATGAGACCGGCGCGATCCAGCCGGTGGCGCAGATCGGGGAGCTCTGCGCACGTTTCGGGGTGCCGCTGCACACTGATGCGGTCCAGGCGTTCGGCTCGCTGCCGGCCGGTGTGGCCCCGCTGAGCTTCCGCGACTCCGGTGCGGCGACCCTGGCGATCAGCGGACACAAGATCGGCGCCCCGGTGGGGATCGGCGCGCTGCTGGTCCGCCGGGACGTGGTGCTGACCCCGGTGCTGCACGGCGGAGGCCAGGAGCGCGACATCCGTTCCGGCACCCTCGACGTCGCCGGGATCTGCTCCTTCGCCGCCGTGGCCGAGGAGCTGGTCGCCTCCCAGCCGCAGGAGTCCCAGCGGCTGGCGCGGCTGCGCGATCAGCTGCTGGCCGCCGTCGTCGAACTCGACGGGGTGACGCTGCGCGGACCGGACCCGCGGACTCACCCGGAGCTGCGGCTGCCGAACAACCTGCACATCACCGTGGACGACGCCGAGGGTGATTCGCTGCTGTTCATGCTGGACATGGCCGGCTTCGACACCGCCACCGGCTCGGCCTGCACCGCAGGGGTCCCGCGTCCCTCCCACGTGCTGCTGGCGATGGGCCTCAGCGAGGAACAGTCCCGCGGCGCCCAGCGCTTCACCCTGGGCTGGACGACGACGGAGCGCGACGTCGCCGCGCTGGCCGCCGCGCTGCCCGCGGTGATCGCCCAGGCGCGCAGCGCCGGAATGGCCGCCGCCCGGCGCTGAACCGGGGAGCAAGAAGCGCACTGCGCGGGGCGGTCTGCGACGGAATGCGGGCCCCGGCGGCGTCTGATCCCCCGCAGAGCGCCCAGCGCCCAGCGAACGGGGATGCGGTCGAGGGCTCAGCTCAGGGCAGCACGATGTCGTTGACCTCGCCCGGCGCGCAGGCGATCTCCCAGCGGAACCCGTCCGGATCGGCGAAGTACCCGCTGTAGCCGCCCCATTCGCGGCGCTCGGCCGGCTGGATCGCCGTCGCGCCGGCGTCGCGTGCCTGGTCCAGGACCGCGTCGACCTGCTGACGGGTGGCCACATTATGCGCCAGGGTCAGCGGCGCGACCCCGTCGCCGGTCATGATCGGGCCCACCTCGGCCTCGAACTCGCCGCGATCCCAGAGCGAGAGCAGCAGGTGCGCCCCAGCGCGCAGCATCAGCACCCCCGGGGCCTCCACGCTGGGCGCCCAGCCGAGACCGTCGACGTAGAAGCGCCGGGTTGCGGGCAGATCGCTCACAGCGAGGGTGATCAGGGAGAGTCGCTGCTCCATCGGGGCCTCTCTCAGGTGCTGTGCCCTTTGCGTGGGCGGCTTGCGGCGGCAAGCGGGTCCGCGTACGGGGCCATTCCACCGCAGAGTGCCCACGCGAGGGAAGGGGCGCTTGGACCGGGCGGGGATGAGCCGCTCAGGCCTCGCGGATCTGGTCGCGCAGCGCCTCGGCGGTGTCGCGCACCCGGGTGAGCACCCGCATCGCGGCGGGCTCGGTCAGCGCGGCGAACTGTGAGCGGGCAGGTTCCCCCTGGTGGCGGTCCGCGGAGCCCACCAGGATGAAGCTCTCCAGGCTGTTCAGCGGCATCCCGAGCCGGTCCCAGGGTCCGCGCAGCCGCCGCGCGATGTCGCTGACCGGGGGGAGCTGGGTCTCACCGCGGCGTGCGGCGTCCCGTGAGGCAGGACGCGCGGCCGCGGCGGTCTCGGCGCCGGTCAGCGTGGAGGCGAGCATGGTGGCACCGGATTCCACCAGTTCGGCGGTGCGTTCCCAGCCGGGTGCCTGCATCACGGTGAGATCGACGCTGAAGCCGCTCGCTCGCGGGCCCTGAGCCGCCCGGAAGTCCTGCATGTGTTCAGGCTCCACGCTGCCGCCGAGGTCCAGCACGATCTCCTCCACCCCCGTGCCTCGGAGGGTCTCGATCATGAGGCCGAGGTGGCCGCGTGCCTCTTCACGGTCCAGGGCGCGGATGCTCCGGTAGCCGCTGACCGTGGGGATCAGCCCGCCGCGAGCGCGGGTGTAGTCGGGTTCGGTGATGATCACCGTCAACGACGACGGCGCGCAGGCCCGCCGCACATGGGTCAGGTGTTCGGCGACCCCCGTGGCGAGGGAGGCGGCCAGGTCCCGACGCGCCCCGTGGTCGGTGAGCACCTTCTCCCCGGAGTGCAGCGCGAGCCCCGCCATGAGACTGATCGGTCCCAGCAGCTCGAGCACCAGGGGAGCGGCGAACCCACCGTCGTCGGGGGTGTCCAGTCCGGCCTCGCGGCGCTGCCCGCGGACATCGGCCAAGGTGTCCACATCGGAGCGCAGCCAGCCGCGCGCGCGCTGATCATCGGCGCCGGGACGCTGGGTGAGCCGCCAGCCGTAGGAGGTCAGTTCGGTGGCGAGCTCGGAGAGCTGGGCGAGGCTGCGGCCCAGCAGCTGGGAGTGCAGCCCGCGCCCGGGAAGCTCGGGCAGTCCGGGCAGGTGCGGTGCCGGCAGCTCCGCTGCCTGGAGCTCGGCGCTGCGCAGAAGATTCGTCCCCGGCATCACGCCGGCCGCGGTGGAGCGCAGGGGCATCAGCGCCGGGCCGAATCGTCGGCGGGAGCGGCGGCGGGTGCGGGTTCGGTGACGGCTCCCGACGATGCCGGGTCAGTCGGGGACGGCCCCGGGCCGCCGGTCGCGCCGGAGGAGGCGGAGATCGCCTCGTGGTGGCGGATGACCTCTTCGATGATGAAGTTCAGGAACTTCTCGGCGAACTCAGGGTCGAGCTGGGCCTCATTGGCCAGCCGCTTGAGCCGGGCGATCTGGTTCTTCTCCCGGGCCGGATCCGCCGCAGGGAGCTGGTGCTTGGCCTTGAGCACCCCGACGCGCTGGGTGGCCTTGAACCGCTCGGCCAACAGGTAGACGAGGGTCGCGTCGATGTTGTCGATGCTCGCCCGCATCGAGAGCAGCTCATCGAGGATCTCGGGTTCTACCTGGGCGGCGGCCTCGCCGGCGCGGGGATCTGTGCTCATGCACCCAGCCTACTGGTGCGCCCTGCCTACCGGGCGGCCGAGCTCACCGGCTGGTAGTTCTTCGAACGGGCGGTGTCGATGGTGGCCTGCCCCAGCACCCGGGTGCCCTGGTACATCACCGCGGTCTGTCCGGGGGCCACTCCCTGGAGCGCCTCGTCGAGCTCCACCATCAGCCTCGGGGCACCGGTGGAGGTCTCCGGGTGCTCGGCCTCGACCCGGGCGCGGGCCGGGACGGGGTCGGCGTGGGCGCGGATCTGCAGGTCCAGGGAGAACCACCCACCGGTGGCGGCCTCGGGCACCGGACTTCCGGCCCAGGAGAGCCGGATCCCGGTGAGCCGGTCGATCTCGAGCAGCTCACGCGGCCCGGCGACCACGGTGTTGTCCTTCGGTCGGATCTCCAGCACGAAGCGGGGCTTGCCGTCCGGTGCGGGGTGGCCGAGCTTCAGCCCGCGGCGCTGGCCCACGGTGTAGGCCTCGGAGCCCTCATGCTCGCCGATCTGCTCGCCCTCGGCATCAAGGATCGGGCCGTTGCGCAGCTCGATCTGCTCGGCGAGCCAGCCGCGGGTGTCGCCGTCGGGGATGAAGCAGATGTCATGGGAATCGGGCTTCTTCGCCACCGAGAGTCCGCGTTCTTCCGCCTCGGCGCGGACCAGGTCCTTCGAGGGGGTCTCGCCCAGCGGGAAGATGCAGTGCTCGAGCTGCTCGGTGGTGAGCACGCCGAGCACATAGGACTGATCCTTGGTCCAGGTCGCTGCCCGGTGCAGCTCCGGGCTGCCCTCGGCGTCGCGGAAGACCTTGGCGTAGTGGCCGGTGGCCACCGCGTCGAAGCCCAGCGCGATCGCCTTGTCCAGCAGCGCCTCGAACTTGATCTTCTCGTTGCAGCGCATGCAGGGGTTCGGGGTGCGGCCGGCGGCGTATTCGCTGATGAAGTCATCGACCACGTCGGCCTTGAAGCGTTCGGAGAAGTCCCAGACGTAGAAGGGGATGCCGAGCTTCTCGCAGGCGCGCCAGGCGTCGGAGGAGTCCTCGATGGTGCAGCAGCCGCGGGATCCGGTGCGCAGCGTGCCGGGCATCCGGCTCAGCGCCAGGTGGACCCCGACGACCTCGTGGCCGGCGTCGACGGCGCGGGCCGCGGCCACCGCGGAGTCCACTCCGCCGGACATGGCTGCCAATACCTTCATGAGATGACTTTCCGATCGACGATGATGCGCTCCGTGGAAGTGGAGATGCTGATGCCCAGTATTCAGCAATCCCGGGGGTCGGTGCATTCCCGCCGGTCAGCGGCCGCTCATCCGACTGCCAGCGGTGCCTCGTCAGCCGCCGGCGCTAGAGCCGGCCCGAGGCCTTGAGCCGGATATAGGTGTCGGCGAGCTGCGGGGGCAGCTGGTGCGGGGTGGCCTCGACGACCTCGACCCCGAGCGAGGCCAGCTGGCGGCGCAGCGCCTCCTTCTCGATCAGCGCCCGCTCGGCGGCGGCCGCACGGTAGACCTCCCCGGTGGTCTCCCGGGCTCGCGCTCGCCGGTCCAGCTCGGGGTCGCGCACCGCGGCGAGCACCACGAGGTGGCGCTGGCTCAGCGCCGGCAGCACCGGGAGCAGGCCCTCCTCCAGGGACCCCGAGTCCAGCGAGGTGAGCACCACCAGCAGGCTGCGCTGGGAGCTGATCATGCGGATCTGGCCCGGCAGCTGGGAGAAGTCGGCCTCCACCAGGCGGGGCTCCACCGTGGACATCGCCTCGGCCATCTGGTGCAGCAGATCTCCGCGCATCCCGGAGCGGGCCTGGGAGCTGACCCCGCGGTCGAAGGAGAAGTAGTCCACCCGATCCCCGGCGCCGGCGGCGAGCGCACCGAGCAGCAGGGTCGCCTCCATCCCGGAGTCCAGCCGCGGCTCGTCCTCGATCCGCACCGCGGAGGTGCGGGAGGAGTCCAGCGCCAGGATCACCCGCCGGTCACGTTCAGGCCGCCAGGTGCGCACCACCAGGTGCTGGCCCTGGGAGGACTGCCGCCGGGCCGTGGCGCGCCAGTCGATGGAGCGCACATCGTCGCCGCGCACATAGTCGCGCAGCGAATCGAACTCGTGCCCGGCCCCGCGTATCTGGACCGCGGTGGCGCCGTCGAGCTCGCGCAGCCGCTGCAGCTTCGAGGGCAGATGCCGGCGCGAGTGGAACGGCGGCAGCACCCGCAGGGTGTGCCTGACCTGGTGGGTCACCTGGCGTCCGGCAAGACCCAGCGGACCGATCGAGCGCAGGCTCAGGTGTTCGCTGTGCAGGTCTCCGCGGCGGGTGGGCCGCAGCGCCGTCTCGATCCGCGCCGTCTCGATCCGGGAGCTCGACCCGGGACCCAGCCGGATCGGACTGACCTGCTGGCGCGCGCCGGCGGAGGGCTGCCAGCCGTCCTTGACCTGACCGCGCAGCCGTCGCGACCCGTGGTGATGCACGGTGGTGCTCGCCGTCGTCGGCTGGCCCAGCCGCACGTCGGTGGTGGGCACGCGCTCCACCCGCACGCTGCGCGGGGAGCCGGCGAGGACCATGTCGAGCGCGGCGAGCAGCACCAGCAGCAGCGCGCAGCCGAGCAGCGTGGCCGGGGCCGGGAACACGACGACGACGGCGCTCAGCACCAGCGCCAGGTAGAGGAAGCGTCGGGTCAGGACCATCGGGCGGCTCCCTCTGCGGAGTTCATCGCGGAGTTCATCGCAGCGTCCATCTCAGCTGCCGACTCAGCTGCCGACTCAGCGGCCATCTCAGGGGTGGTCACGTGTCCGGGCCGCCGTTCAGCGCGGGACCGGGACGGTGGCCAGGATGGACTGCAGCACGTCGTCGATGCTGACCCCGTCCATCGCCGCCTCCGGGCGCAGCGAGACGCGGTGCCGCAGACAGGCCGGGGCCAGCGCCTTGACGTCGTCGGGGGTGATGAAGTCGCGTCCGGAGAGCCAGGCCCAGGCACGGGCGGCGTTCATCAGGGCGGTGGCGCCACGGGGGGAGACGCCCAGCTGGAAGCTCGGGGTCTCCCGGGTGGCGCGGGCGAGGTCGACGATATAGGCGAGCACCTCACCGGCGATGGCGACCTGGCGGACCTGGGCGCGGGCGGCGAGGACGTCCTCGGCGCCGGCCACGGCGCGGACTCCGGCGCCGGCGAGGTCGGAGGGGTTGAACCCGGCGGCGTGGCGGCGGATGACCTCGATCTCCTCTCCGCGGTGGGGGAGGTCCAGGTGCACCTTGAGCAGGAACCGGTCCAGCTGGGCCTCCGGCAGCGGGTAGGTGCCCTCATACTCCACCGGGTTCTGGGTGGCGGCGACCAGGAACGGATCGGGCAGCGCCCGGCTGATCCCGTCCACCGAGACCTGGCGTTCCTCCATGGCCTCGAGCAGCGAGGCCTGAGTCTTGGGCGGGGTGCGGTTGATCTCATCGGCGAGCAGCAGGTTGGTGAAGACCGGGCCCTCGCGGAAGCTGAAGTCCCCGGTCTTGGAGTCATAGACGAGCGAGCCGGTGACGTCGCCGGGCATCAGGTCCGGGGTGAACTGCACCCGCGAGGTGTCCAGGCTCAGCGAGGCGGAGATCGCGCGGACCAGCAGCGTCTTGGCCACCCCGGGCACACCTTCGAGGAGCACATGGCCGCGGACCAGCAGCCCGATCAGCACGCTGGTGACGGCGGCGTCCTGACCGACCACCGCCTTGGCCACCTCGCCGCGGACCTGTTGGAACTTGTCGCGCAGCTGGTGCGCCGCCTGGTCTCCGAGCTGGTGCGGGGCCTGATGGTTCTGCGTGGCGGCGATATGCGGTTCAGTCATTGCTGGTGTTCTTCCCTTGCTGGTGGTTCAGGTGTGTGGGGTCTTGTTCGTTGCGCGGCCCGGATCCGCGACCGGTGTCCTGCTGACCGTTGGTGTGGCGACCGCTGGGGTGGTGACTCAGCGCGGCGCGCTGGACCTCGTCCTCCAGCTGCGCCAGCGCCTGGGCGTAGGCGACCAGGTCTGAGTTGCGTCGCGGCTGCCGGGCGAGCAGCGCGCCCAGCTGGGCGGGGTCGCGGCGGACCTGCCGGGCGGCGGCGTCGATGATGCTCGCCTCCCGCGGGGCGGCCCCGAGCCTGAGCAGCCGGGCCAGCCGGATCAGGTGGGCGCTGCGCAGCGTCTGTGCCGAGGCGGTCACTGCGTTGGCGCTCTGATACATCCGGCCGCGCCCCTCGGCGGTCTCGGCCGCGGGGACCTGGACCGGCAGCGGTTCGCCCACCACCGGGCCGGGACGCCGCCCGAGCACGAGCATCATCACCAGCACGCAGAGCAGCAGCCACCAGGCCAGCGGGGTGACCCAGTCGGGGAGGAAGTCCATGGGGGAGGCCCACTGCTGGTCATCGAGGGTGTCCAGGCCCATCGGGGTGTACCAGATCAGGTCGTCCTCGGCGCCGAAGAGCCACAGCGCCAGCGCCGCGTGCCCGGCGTCGGTGATGTTCTGGTTGGTGAACGCCGCCGGCGCCCCGAAGAACACACCGGCTTCGGTCTCGATCAGCATCTGCGCGTCACCGGCGTCATCGGAGAATCCGGTGAAGCAGCCCGGTTCATCGCTGTAGAACAGCGCGCCCGGGGCCTGCACCGTGGCGGCGTTCACCGCGGCGTCCAGCGGGCACTGGGCGCCGGCCTCCAGGGCTGAGCCGGATCCACCGCCCGGGTGCGCTCCGGCGTAGAGCTCCGGACCCTCAGGGTGCAGCGCGCTGAGCAGCTCGGAGCCCTCGCTGAGCAGCACCACGGGGCGGTCCCCGCGTGCGCGCAGGCCCTCGACGAAGGCGTCGTCGGGGACGTCGCCGGTGGAGAGGACCACCAGCGGGGCCCCGGGATGCTCGGTCAGCAGCTCGCGGGCGATCTCCGCGGAGGGGGCCGGGTGGATCTGAACCTCGCGGTCCTCGAGCACCTCGGAAAGCGCGGCGTACCCGTCCAGCGAGGTGTTCCCCAGGCCGAAGCGATCCAGGTCCTCGTCGCTGACCGACCGGACGAGTGCCACCGCGAGGACGCCCAGGACCAGCAGGAGCAGCCAGAACTGCCAGCGCTGGAACCCGCTGCGCAGGGTGGAGCCGAGCGTCGCCGTCGTCGTCATCGCCGCGCCCCCTGAGTCTGCAGGCGCTCAGGCTGCTGAGTTTCGGCCGGAGAGGACCGCAGCCGCTCCTGGAGGGTGAGCAGGGAGTCGTAGTCGGTACGCTGCAGCGCACCGCCGCCGTAGCGGGAATAGTTGAACAGCTCTGCCGCGTGGATCGCCTGCTGCGCCTGGACGGGGTGCGCCCGCGCCAGCGCCGCGCCTGCCTCGGTGGCGGTGCGACCTGCCTGCTCGGTGAGCTCCTGGCACTCCTCCGCGGCCCGGATCACGGCACGGAAGAGCTCCCGGCAGGCCTCGTCGAAGCGTCCGGCCTGGGCGTGGGACTCGGCGCGCCGGCGCAGCTGCTCCGCGGTGACGCCGGCGGGGCTGGTGAGCAGCTCCGCAGAGTCGGTGCCGCGCTGCAGCCGGGGCCGCACCAGCACGATGCACAGGACCACCGCGGCGAGCAGCAGCACCAGCAGCAGCACCGGTCCCAGGGGCAGGTTCAGCGGACCCAGGTTCAGGCTCAGCTGGTCCAGCCAGCCGAAGAAGCGGTCTGCGGCCTCGCGCAGCGGACCGGTCGCGTCGCGCTGATAGCGCGGATCGCTGAGCTCCTGCTCGAGGAGCCGCCGGGCCTCATCGGGTTCGGGCTGCACCGAGGCTCACCTCCGCGAAGTGTTCCTGGAGGTGCTCGATCGACCCGGGGACCAGACGATCGGCGCCGGTCCGGGCAGGCTCCGCCGGCCCCGCCGGCTGCGCCTGCCCCGGCAGCCCCACCTGATGCGGGTCGGCCGGAGCCAGCGGGCCTCGCACCGGATCGGCCGCAGCCAGCAGCGTCACGTCCAGGGCCTCCTGCCGGATCCTGGCATTGAGGTACATCAACGAGATCACCGTGCCCACCACCCCGATGAACAGCGTGGAGAGCACCGTGCCGTAGAGCTCGGTCAGCGCGAAAACCGCGAAGCCGGCCCACTCCCCGCCTGTGGTCAGGCTGTTCTCGATCAGCTCCGAGGCGGCCACGGCGAGGATCAGCGGCATCGAGGCGATCGTGAAGACCAGTCCGAGGATCACGTAGAGCAGCGCGACCAGCCCGATGTTGCGCCACCAGCGTCCACGGTTCAGCCGCCAGGACCGTCCGAGGGCCGCGAAGGGACCCATGCGCTCCACCACCACGGTCAGCGGGGCGTACATCACCGCCGCAGTGACCCAGCACAGCGCCAGAAAGAGCCCGGGCAGGACCACCACGGCCCCGAAGAACAGGGTGATCACCAGCAGCAGCACCGCGACGAAGAACACCGGCAGCGCCACCACGGTGAGGATCAGCCCCAGCACCAGCAGGTTGACCACGGTCGGACCGAGTCGGCCCAGCCGCAGCCGGACGGTCTGGCCCATCCCGGTATGCAGGCCGTAGGCGGCACGCAGCGTGGGCAGCACCATATAGGCAGTGGCCACCGCGATGACCAGGAACGTCACCGCGGAGCTCGCAAAGGTCACCCAGAGGAACGCGGCATCGGTGGCCACGCCCAGCGCCAGGTCCGGGTCCTCGAAGGCGTCCGGGTCGGTGAGCATGCGCATATAGGAGGACGAGGGCAGCACCAGCATCATCACCAGGGTCAGCCCGAAGTTCACCAGCCCGGCGAGGAAGGGGACGCCCAGCACGGCCTTCGGAGATCGACGGATCACGGCCACGGCGGCGCTGAAGAGCTCATCTGCGACCATCCGGCGCAGCGGGAAGACCGAGCCCGGGGTCAGCGGGGGCTCCTGCGTGGCGCGCGAGGGCGCAGAACCGAGGCCCGGCCGCGGCCGAGCATCACGGTGTGTCTCCGCTGTCCGGATCATCGCCCCTCCTCAAGCGCGTCTGCGCGAGTGCCCTCTGCGCCCAGCCTACCGCTCTCATATATCCTGAATGCGGTGCCGCCTGGAAACTGGGCCCAAATCTGCGCGCGCGAGACGCTCTGCGCCGCAGGACCCCTATGGATGGAGAGCAGATGAAAGCCAGAATCCTGGTCGTCGACGACGACGAAGCGCTCGCGGAGATGATCGGCATTGTGCTGCGCAACGAGGGATTCGAGCCCACCTTCTGCTTCAACGGCGAAGACGCCCTGGAGACCTTCCACAGCTCCAAGCCGGACGTGGTCCTGCTCGATCTGATGCTGCCCGGCAAGGACGGCATCGAGGTCTGCCGCGAGATCCGCGAGGAGGCCGACACTCCGGTGATCATGCTGACCGCCAAGTCCGACACCGCCGATGTGGTGCGCGGACTCGAGGCCGGCGCCGATGACTACGTGCCGAAGCCCTTCAAGCCCGCCGAGCTGGTCGCCCGGGTGCGGGCTCGACTGCGTCCGGCTGACCACAATGCGCGCCCGGACGGAGAGAACCTCACCATCGGGGACCTGAGCATCGACGTCGCCGGTCACGAGGTCCGCCGCGGCGAGCACCGGATCTCGCTGACCCCGCTGGAGTTCGACCTGCTCACCGCGCTGGCGAAGAAGCCCTGGCAGGTCTGGAACCGCGAGATGCTGCTGGAGGAGGTCTGGGGCTACCGCCACCAGGCCGACACCCGACTGGTCAATGTCCACGTGCAGCGACTTCGTTCAAAGATCGAGAAGGATCCGGAGAACCCCGAGATCGTGCAGACCGTGCGCGGCGTCGGTTACAAGGCCGGAGGGCAGGGGTAGTCATTCCTGGTGAAGCTGAGCCCTCCGCAGATCAGGCTGCCTCACGGTCCTCGGCGACCTCGACCGGCAGCGTCCCGGTGGTCCGGGACCGTGTCCGGGACCCGCAGGAGGAGATCGACGCGGCCGCGAAGGCGACCGAGGCCGCCGACGGCGAGCAGGTTGCCGTCGAGAAGCGGACCTTCGGCGGAACCGCCCGGAAGATCAGCGGGCTGCCTCGGCTGTGGGCGCGCTCGCTGCTGATCCGCGCGGTCTTCTTCACCGGCCTGCTCACCATGATCAGCACCATGGCCGTGGCGGCCTTCCTGGTGCAGCAGGTCACCTCCGGACTCTTCCAGGAGCGCTTCGATCAGGCCGAGCTGGAGGCCGCCGATGGCCTGGACGCGATCCGGAGCAGCTTCGCGGCACTGAGCACCAGCAGCCGGACCGAGGCCCAGCAGGACATCCAGTCGATCCTCAACGACGTGGACGACTCCACCGCGCAGATCCAGCGCGAGGTCATCCTGCTGCCGCTGGAGGGCGGAGAGAATCTCTACGTCGACGGCATCACCTCCGGGGGCCTCCCACCGGGCCTGATCTCGGATGAGCTCAACGCTGCCGTCGCCGGGGGCACCGGCCAGTACTGGCAGGCGGTCCAGCTCAACGCCAACCGGACCAATGATTCGCCCGGAATCGCGTTCGGCACTCAGGTCGACGTGCAGGGCAACCCCTATGCGCTCTACTTCGTCTACGACTTCTCCCCGGTCCAGGAGAACGTCGCCTTCGTCTTCCGCACCATGCTCGTCGCCGGTGCCGCGATCCTGCTGATCAACATGGCCATCGCCGCCTGGGTCGCCCGCTCGGTGGTGCGTCCGGTCTCGCAGGCCGCCGAGGTCTCGGAACGGATCGCCGACGGTCAGCTGGACCAGCGCCTGGCCGTGCGCGGGGAGGACGAGATCGCCCGACTGGGCCTGTCCTTCAACCGGATGGCCTCGAACCTGCAGGAGCAGATCACGCAGCTGGCGAACCTCTCCAAGATGCAGCAGCGCTTCGTCTCCGATGTCTCCCACGAGCTGCGCACCCCGCTGACCACGGTACGCATGGCCGCCGAGGTGCTGCACGAGTCGCGCGATGACTTCGATCCGATCAACCGACGCTCCACCGAGCTGCTCCACCACCAGGTGGAACGGTTCCAGGCGCTGCTCTCGGACCTGCTGGAGATGTCGCGGTTCGACGCCGGCGCCGCCGAGCTGGCCACTGCTGAGGTCGACCTCCTGGCCCTCGTCCGGGAGGTGCTGATCAGCTCCAAGCCGCTGGCGGAGAGCTCGAACACCCCGCTGGGCCTGGTGGTCCAGGGAGAGAACTTCCTCGCCGAGGTCGACGCCCGACGGATCAGCCGGATCCTGCGCAACCTGATCAACAACGCGATCGAACACGCCGAGGCACGCCCGGTCGATGTGATCGTCTGCTCCAGCCCCACCGCGGTCGGCATCGCGGTGCGCGACCATGGGATCGGCATGAGCCCCTCCGAGGTCGCCCACGTCTTTGACCGCTTCTGGCGCGCCGACCCGGCCCGGGCGCGCACCACCGGAGGCTCCGGGCTCGGCCTCTCGATCGCCACCGAGGACACCCGGCTGCACCAGGGTGCCCTGGACGCGTGGGGTCAGAAGGGTCAGGGCTCCTGCTTCCGGCTGGTGCTGCCGCGCCGACAGTCGGTGCCCTACCGCGCCTCGCCGATGGCGCTGCCTCCGGTCTACCGGGCCACCGACAGGTACCGCATCGAGAACATCCAGGATCTCTCCGAAGAAGAGCCGCAGCATGACCGGATCAACGAACAGGCGCTCTACCAGGCGAGGAAGGGTGAGTCATGATCCGCCGTCGACTGCTCGCGCTGATCACAGGGCTGCTCACGCTGATGCTCTTGCTCAGCGCCTGCTCGCCGCTGCTGCCCACCGACGGGCCGGTGGGGACCTCCGCCCCGGAATCAGGCGAAGACCTCACCTACGCCCCGCAGGCGCAGCCGCCGCAGACCGGCGCGACCGCAGAACAGATCGTCGCGGGATTCATCCGCGCCGGAGCCGGCGCCCAGGACGACTACGCCATCGCACGGCAGTTCATGTCTCCGGCGGCGGCCAGGGACTGGCGACCTGATGCGCGGACCGTCGTCTACTCCTCCGAACCACCGGTGCTGGCCTCCGGAGAGGACACCTGGAGCGCCCCGTTCCAGGTGGACTCCGTGGTGGACGGGGCCGGGATCCTGACCCGGCTGCCCGAGGACTCCACCGAAGTCATGGACTTCACCGTGGAGGAGGTCGAGGGGGAGTGGCGGATCACCGAAGCCCCCGACGGCACCATGCTCATCGACGGCTCGTTCCAGCAGGCCTTCCAGGCCCACACCCTCTACTACTTCGACCCACAGCTGCGCTACGCGGTGCCGGATCAGCGCTGGTTCCTCAACCGGCCGGGCATCTCCTCAGAGATCGTCAGCGCGCTGTTCGCCGGACCGGCGCCCTACCTGGAACCCGCCGTGATCTCAGCCTTCGGCGACGACGTCACGCTGGAGCGCGCCTCGGTGCCGGTCGATGACAGCACCGCCGCGGTGGACCTCTCCCCGGACGGCGTCGAGGACGCCGATCCCGCCGAACGGGTCCTGATGCAGCAGCAGCTGGACCTTGCGCTGACCTCGCTCACCCGGATCAACGATGTCGAGATCACCGTGGCCCAGCGCGAGCTGGAGATCCCGGTGCAGGCGGACCTGCCGGAGGAGGATCGGCTGCGCATCGAGGTCTCCCCAGAGGTGGACTCCACCCAGGTGGGCATCGAGAACGACACGCTGCGCCGACAGAACGACCAGGTCACGCTCTCCATCGGAAGCCTGCCAGACATCGCTGACCTGGACCCGCAGGCACCGGCGGTCCCGGGATCCTCCTCCGAGGAGGTCTTCGCGTTCCTCAACGGCGAGGGCGATCAGCTCTACCACCTGCGCCCCGAGCGGGCCGAGGACCCGGTGCTCGAGGCCCCCAACCTCACCCGCCCCTCGATGGACAACTACGGCTGGACCTGGACCGCGTCCGCGGAGGGCGACGACGCCACGGTCCACGCCCTGGCCTATGACGAGTCCCTGGAGCCCTCCAGCGCGGAGGTCAGCGCCGACTGGCTGGAGAACCGCACGATCACCTCGCTGCGCATCGCTCAGGACGGGGCCAGGGCCGCGGTGATCCTCGACGACGACGGCGAACGGGACCTCTACGTGGCCGGTGTGATCCGCGATTCCACCGGCATCCCGCGAGGACTCGGGCAGCCGATGCGGCTGGAGACCTCGGTGGAGCTCGAGGAGGTCCGCTGGCAGGGACCCGACGCGCTCTACGTCTGGGCAGGCTCCGACGAGGAGACCATGACCCCGGAGCGGGTCACGCTGACCGGCGCGAACCGGGCGGACAGCCCGCTGCTGGGGCTGTTGAACATCTCCGTGGGGGAGGGCCAGCAGAAGGTCTTCGCCGAGACCGTGGACGTGCCCTTCCAGAATCTCTCCGGCGACACCTGGGTGGCGCTGGAGGAGATCGAGGTCCGGGATCTGGCGTTCCCGGGCTGAGGCCCCGGGTCTCTGATCTGCTGGGTCGCTGATCTGCTGGTGCGCTGGGCCGCTGGGCTGCTGGTGTGCTGGGCCGCCGATTCTCCCCAGCGCCGGGCACCGCTGCCGCGGTGAGGCGGTTCTCCCCAGCTGGGCTGACGCGGACTCCGCGGGCCGCTGTGCCGAGATGATCGAAGGATGGATCCCACGCGTCAACGCACAGGGCAGTTCGCTCGCACCGTGGATCGGGTCTGGTTCGGTCCGACCGGAGCTTCGGTCAGGGCCGCGCTGAGCTCGGCGGCAGGGATCGTCACTCCGGTGTGGTGCATCGGCTGCGCGGAGCAGGACCTGGTGCTCTGCGCGCTCTGTGCCGAGGATCTCCGCCTGATGACGCGTGCGCCGTTCGCGGCCGAGGAGCAGGCGATGGCCCTGCCGCTGCTGATGGACGCGGCTGCGATCACCGTGCTGCCGGTCAGCGCCGCAGGTCACTACGCGGGTCTGGTGGCCCGAGCGGTGCTCGCGTTCAAGGACCACGGGGCCATCGGCCTGGGTGCCGCGCTGGGACCGGGGCTCGCACGCGCTCTGCGCCTGGCGGCGGCGCGTGTGCCGCCGGAGTCCGCGGCCGGGGTGCCCGGGTCACGGCCCTGGCTGCTGGTGAGCCCGCCGTCGTCGTTGCGCTCCCAGCTGACCCGCGGGTTCGATCCGGTGCAGGTGCTGCTCGACCGTGCCCTCGCGGTCTCCGCGCGGGAGCTGCGCCAGGCCGGGCTGCGACCGCATCGGGTTCCGGGGCTGCTGTGCCAATCGCGGGCGGCGGCGCTGCGGTCGCTGAGCCCCCGGCAGGGCCGGCAGAAGACCCGCGGGGCGCGCGCCCGCCGCCGTCGCTCGGTGGGAAGCCTCGAGCTGACCCCGCGAGGTCGACGCCTGCTCCCCGGGGCGGATGTCCTGCTTGTCGACGACGTGCTCACCAGCGGATCCACGCTGGCGGAGCTGCACCGGGTGCTCACCTCCGCCGGCGCCCGGATCCACGGTGCGGCAGTCTTGGCGGCAACCCCTGGACCTGGGGCTGAAGTGGGATCTCCGCTGGTGAGAGCTTCGCCCGAGGCGTAAATGGTGACGTGGGTCGCCCCGGGGAACTAGTCTGAGGTATGGGTACTTCTCACAGTCCCATCGCAGCGGCGAGGGGAAGAACGTTCTCGTCTCCGCTGTGCCTGATATCGGATACGAGGAGGACAGAATGACTCTGCAGGTCAACTTCACTGGCCGAAATATCGCGATCCCCTCCGCCTTCAAGGAGCACGTCGAAGGGAAGCTCGAGAAGATCGAGCAGCTCACCGACAAGGGGCATCGCCTGGAGATCAAGGTCTCCAGCGAAAACTCCCACCGCCGAGCCGACACCAGCATGACCGTCGAGCTGACCGTCATCGGCCGTGGCAAGGTCATTCGTTCCGAAGCGCAGGCCGGGGACAAGTTCGCCGCCTTCGAGATCGCACTGAACAAGCTCACCGAACGGCTGCGACGCACCCTGGACAAGAAGAAGTCCCGCGCCCACGCCTCCCACAACGGGGCCCCCGACGTCGCCGCCGCGATGGCGAGCGTCCCGCCGGCAGCCACCGACCGTCCGCTCTACGAACAGGTCCTCGATGCGGAGGCGGCTGATGATGTGCCGCCCACCGAGGATGAGGCTGAGTCCAGCATCAAGATCCGGCGCAAGGTCTTCCCGGCCAAGCCGGTCAGCGTTGACGCAGCCGTGGATGCGATGGAACTGGTCGGGCATGACTTCTACCTCTTCGTGGACGCCGCGACGGGTCAGCCTTCCGCGGTCTACCGCCGCCGGGGCTGGACCTATGGCGTGATCTCGCTGGATCCGAACGGCGGCGATCAGCGTGAACCGGTGGTCGAGGAACTGGCCTACCAGGCCTCCTGACCCGCACCACCAGCACCACCCACCCATCACCCCTCCGTGAGGGGCTCCTTCTGCGTTGAGGGGCGGATTCTCCGAGTGTTCCTGGCCCAGACGGGCTGAGATGCTCGTCGGAATCCGCCCCTCAACCGTGTGGGGGAGGAGCCTGGGGCCATGGGTTCGGGTGCTGCTGGGGGGAGCGCGTAGAATGACAGATGGTGATTCATGCCTATCGTGAGTCTCCGCCGAACCAGTAGACACCGATGGAGAACTGGCTGTGCCCACTCTGCTTGAACGAATCCTCAAGACCGGGGACAAGAAGATCCTCAGGACTCTGCGCTCCTACGCGGATGCGGTGAACCTCCTGGAGGACGAGTTCAAGGAGCTCAGCGACGCCGAGCTGCGCGCCGAGACCGAACGCTTCCGGGAGCGCCTGCGTGACGGCGAGTCACTGAACTCGCTGCTCCCCGAGGCCTTCGCCACTGTCCGCGAGGCGGCCGACCGCACGCTGGGTCAGCGCCACTACGACGTGCAGCTGATGGGCGGAGCGGCGCTGCATCTGGGTGAGATCGCCGAGATGGGCACCGGTGAGGGCAAGACCCTGGTCGCCACCGCCCCGGCGTACCTCAACGCGCTCACCGGCAAGGGCGTCCACGTGGTCACCGTCAATGACTACCTGGCCAAGTACCAGGCGGACCTGATGGGACGCGTCTACCGCTTCCTCGGGCTCAACGTCGGCACCATCACCAATGACCTGAAGCCGGCCGCGCGCCGCGAGGCCTACGCCGCAGACATCACCTACGGCACGAACAACGAGTTCGGCTTCGACTTCCTGCGCGACAACATGGCGCAGTCCCTGGATGACCTGGTCCAGCGTGAGCACCACTACGCCATCATCGATGAGATCGACTCGATCCTCATCGATGAGGCGCGCACCCCGCTGATCATCTCCGGAGCCGCCTCCGGCGACGTCTCGCGCTGGTACAGCGACTTCGCCACGCTGGTGAAGAAGCTGCACATCGACGAGGACTACGAGGTCGATGAGAAGAAGCGCACTGTCGGCGTCCTGGAGTCCGGCATCGACAAGGTCGAGGACTACCTCGGGATCGAGAACCTCTATGAGACCCAGAACACCACGCTGATCCAGTACCTCAACAACGCCATCCGGGCCAAGGAGCTCTACCGCCAGGACACCGATTATGTGGTCTCCCAGGGCGAGGTGCACATCGTCGATGAGCACACCGGACGCATCCTCAAGGGCCGGCGCTACAACGAGGGCCTGCACCAGGCCATCGAGGCCAAGGAGCAGGTCCGGATCAAACCGGAGAACCAGACCCGGGCCACCGTGACGCTGCAGAACTACTTCCGCAGCTACGACAAGATCTCGGGCATGACCGGCACCGCCGAGACCGAGGCCGGCGAGTTCATGTCGACCTATAAGCTCGGCGTCGTCCCGATCCCCTCGAACCGTGAGCGCCAGCGCACCGACCACAACGACCTCGTCTACAAGAACGAGGTGGTGAAGTTCGACGCGGTGATCAAAGACATCGTCGAACGCCACGAAAAGGGCCAGCCGATCCTGGTGGGCAGCGAGTCCGTGGAGAAGTCCGAGTACCTCTCCAAGAAGCTGGCCCAGGCCGGCATCCGCCATGAGGTCCTCAACGCGAAGAACCACGAGCACGAGGCCACCATCGTCGCCCAGGCGGGCCGCAAGGGTTCGGTCACCGTGGCCACGAACATGGCCGGTCGAGGCACCGACATCATGCTCGGCGGCAACGCCGAGTTCAACGCCGTCCGCGAGATGGAGAAGCTCGGCCTGGATCCGGTGAAGGACGCCGAGGCCTACGAGGCGAAATGGGACGAGGTCTTCGACCGCGCCAAGGCCGAGACCAAGGCCGACGGCGACAAGGTCCGCGAACTGGGCGGGCTCTACGTGCTGGGCACCGAGCGGCACCAGTCCCGACGCATCGACAACCAGCTGCGCGGACGCTCCGGACGTCAGGGTGACCCCGGCGAATCCCGGTTCTACATCTCCCTGACCGATGACCTGATGCGGCTCTTCAACCAGGCCGCCGCCGCGCGCATCATGAACTCCAAGGCCATGGACGATGAGATCCCGGTGGAGCACAAATTCGTGTCCTCCGCGATCGCCAACGCCCAGCAGCAGCGCGAGGGTCAGAACACCGAGACCCGCAAGAACGTGCTCAAGTACGACGACGTCATGAACCGTCAGCGCCAGGCCATCTACTCCGACCGCCGCCGCATCCTCGAGGGCGACGACGTCCACGAGAAGGTCCAGCACTTCATCGAAGACGCGGTGAGCCTGATGATCGAGGAGAAGACCACCTCCTCCTCCTCGGAGGATTGGGACCTGGAGGCTCTCTGGGAAGAGCTGAAGTCGCTCTACCCGGTGTCGCTGAGCATCGAGGACCTGGTCGAAGAGGCCGGGGGCATCGATCAGCTCAACGTCAAGATGCTCAAGCGTGAGCTCATCTCCGACGCCAAGGTCGCCTACGAGAACAAGGCTGAGGAGGTCGGGGAGGCAGCGATCCGGCAGCTCGAGCGTCGGGTGCTGCTCACCGTGATCGACGAGAAGTGGCAGGAGCATCTCTACGAGATGGACTACCTGAAGTCAGGCATCGGACTGCGCTCGATGGCCCAGCGTGATCCGCTGGTCGAATATCAGCGTGAAGGCTTCCTGCTCTTCCAGACCATGGCCGACAGCGTCCGCGAGGACTCGGTGCGGCTGCTCTTCAGCGCGGAAGTCACCGCGAAGGCTCCCGAGACCGCCGCACCGAACCTTCCCGGGGTCAAGGACGGGCGGATGTTCGCCGCCGGCAAGCGGCTGCGCGTGCCCGGTCTGCAGGACACCACCGCGACCCAGGGCTGAGCCCCGCGCGGATCCCTTGAGCTGAATCCTGGACTGAGGTCGTCCCCGGCTGCGGTCGGAGACCACCTCAGCCCAGTTCCATGGCGACTACGCGCCATCGACGCCGGTGGGCCTCCAGCCGCAGGGCGCAGGCTCGGATGCGCTTGCCGTCGGCGAACACCACTGCGACCTCCCATGCGCCCCGGGTGATGCGTTCCGCACGCAGGTGCCCGAAGGTCAACGGCTGGGGTCGCGGGATCGTCTCCGCGGAGCCGGCTGCGCCTCGGTCTCCTCGGCCTGCCGCTTCACGGCGCGAGGACCGGCGGGTCTCCGCGAGCAGCGCGGCGCGTTCGACCACCTTCTGCTGCACCTCGAGATCGAGCCACCGCTGCAGCTGGCTGGCCGGGCGCAGGCCCTGAAGCACCTCAGTGGTGACCTGGCAGACGATGCGGGAGATGGCGCAGATCTGCCGGCGCTCCTCCCGATAGGTGGCAAGCGAGGTGGGCGACTCACCCGGGGGTCGACGATTCCCCGCAGGCTCCCGCTCCCCGCGGAGTCGCCGCATGAGCGCCGGGACCTCATCTTCTCGAATGAGCCGATAGCCCGCCGTCGCGACCGGTCCCGGGTCGTGCCGCGGAGATCCCGGGGCCGGGATGACGGTGGTGCGCCCGCGAAGCTGCGGATCCGCGTCGAGGAAGGCGCGCAGCGCCTCCATGGGATCCTCCCGCGCAGGGCCCCGGGGGCCTGGCTGAGAGGAGGGCTCTTGACCGGCTGGGCTCACTGACATGATCTCTCCCGTATGGGTCGTCGGTTCTTGGGTCGCTGGTGCGTCGGTCGCTGGTTCTCGGATCGTCTGATCTGCGGTGCGGCTGGTCCGGGGGCTACGAGTCCGGCACGTCCAGGATCGTTCCCGGAAGGATGATGCCCGGGTCGGGGCCGATGCGGTCCCGGTTCACCGCATACCATTCGGGCCAGCTCGCGGCGATCTCCCAATCCGTGGCGTCAGGTCCCAGGTGCTCCGCGGCGATGCCCCACAGCGAATCCCCCAGCCGGACCACGACCTGCTCGGGCTCCGACTCCTGGCGCTGCGACCGGCCCTGAAGTCGATCGTGGATCGGCGCCTCGGGGACGAACAGTCCTGAGTCGGGTGCCTCCGGGTGTGATGGAGCGCCGCGGTCAGGTTCGGGGCTGGGACCATCGTGTGGTGCGGTGGTGTCGAACAGGGCGGAGTCTGGATCCCCGCCCGCCGCGTCACCCGCCGCCCCGCCGTCCAGCACCGAGACGGCCTCGGTCGTCGTCGCCCGGGGCCAGGAATCCGCCGCCACAGTGGTCAGAGCCAGCCCGGCGCCCAGGGTCAGCGCCGCGCTGCGCCGCAGGAATCCAGGGCTGAACTGCGCGAGGACCCGTTCCATCCGCCAGGCGCCGCACCGGCGGGCGATCTGCTGGGTGAGCACGGCCAGCACTGCGATGCTCGCGCCGAGGCTGATGAGCAGTCCCGATGCCGCAGCGAGCAGTCCCAACAGGGCCTCCGCCGCCTCGATGCCGTGGAGACCTCGGAGCTGGGCGGACTGCATCCAGAGATCGGGCTGATGTCTGAGGATCGCGGCGCCGCACCACCACAGGACCGGGCCGCTGGCGATGAACGCCGCGCTCAGCAGCAGATCCTGAAGTCTGCCATCGGGGGCTGCCCTCACCGAGGATGGTGAGGCGAGATCTCGGCTGCGAATGCTCATGGTGCCCATCCTGGTCAGTGATGAGTGCTATTTAGTACTGTTTGATATTTTTTGAGTGTACACAGTCTCATCAGCTCTGCAATAGAGGTGACGGCGGATCGTGTACTCTCAGGGCCAGACAGCAGGTCGTGGAGATGGGACCGATATGCGCTGGGATGCACTGTTCGAGGATCTCGAGACCCAGTTGGAGGCCGCGCAGACCGCCGAGCTCACTGCCGCGGCCGCGGACGCCTCCAGGCTGGAAGCCTCTCGGCTCGAGTTCGCCGAACGCCTGCGGGCGCACCGCGAGCGGGAGCTGGGTCTGCAGATCTCGGGCGGTCAGCGCCTCGTGGTGCGCGTCGGCGCAGTCGGTGCGGACTGGCTGGCCGGCGCTGTGCTCCCGCACAGCGTCCTGGTGCCGCTGACCAGCATCCTGGCCGTCGATGGCATGGCCCGCGCGGCTGCTCGTAGCGAGCCCAGCGCCTCGCGAAGGCGACTGAGCATCACGGCGCCGCTGCGGCGACTGGCTCGAGACCGCGAACTGGTCAGCGTCTTCGGGACGCAGGGACTGCTGGCCTCAGGCCTCATCGCCGCGGCAGGCCGGGATTTCGTGGAGATCGCTCCGACGCGGCGGGATGATCTGCTGCCCCGGGGCAGTCAGGGCGGGGGAGCGCGATCAGCGCGCGTCATCCCGCTTCACGCGGTGGCCTGGTTCCGCAGCGAGAGCGCCGACGTCGAGCAGCTCTCGCCCCGTTCAGGACTGAGCTGAGCCCGACCGGTCCTGGATCGCTGAAGCGCCCGGAGTCTCGGGGGCTTCAGCCGATCGGGCCGCGCGCTGGGCCGCGTACTGGCGCTCGATGTACTCATCGAGCTTCGCCTCCTCGACCCGCCACTGACCGCGACCTCCGATCTGGATTCCCTCCAGGTCGCCGGTCTTGATCAGGGCCCGAGTCTGCGACATCGAGATGTTCAGCGCCTCAGCCACATCGGGGAGGGTCAAGAACCGTCGCATCATGAGCCTCCGTGATTCCGCATGTCGTTTGATGTCGTTTCACGTCATTCTCCCATGCAATGGCGGCGGAATCCGAGTTCTCCCACGCGGCAGCGGCACAAACCTTCTGCACAGGTTCTGCTTCACCCGTTGTCTTCTGAGGAGCCTGTATCTACGCTGAGCCTGTGCGCCCGCGCTGGCGGGCCGTCAGCCAGGGAGACACCATGCCTGAGCCCCATTCGCCGCCGAGCGCAGACTCCCGGACGCGTCCGCAGACGCCCGGGGCGTCCAGATCCGTGCCCGCCGGGCAGCGCCTGCGCCGGCCCAGCTGGAGAGATCCCCGGCTCCTCGCAGGCGTGCTCATCGTGGCCCTCTCGGTCTCCGGAGTGATCGCGCTGATGACCACGCAGAATCACACCACCGAGGTCTACGCCGCGGACCGGCTGCTCACCGTGGGTGACCGGCTGGCCACCGAGGATCTGCGCGTGGTCCAGGTGCAGATCGACGAGCTTCCCGAGGCATACCTGACGGTCAGCGGGGGCCTGCCGGACGGTGCCGAGTTCATCGCCATGGTAGATGAGGGCGAGCTGATCCCGCGTCGCGCGCTTGCCGAGGAAGACCCCCAGGGACGGCAGGCGATGACGATCGCGGTGGAGCACACGCTCGCCCGCGGCGTGGAGCCGGGACGCCTCGTCGACGTCTGGGCCGCCGACGCCGGAGCGCCCGGTGCCCAGCAGGAGGTCCGGGTGGAGCAGATCGCCGCCGCGGCCCAGGTCTCGGTGATCACCGAGTCCAGCAGCACCTTCGGCGCCCAGGAGCGCGTCATCGTGGAGCTGCTGGTGGAGCCGGAGGAGCTGCCCGCGCTGCTGGGCGCCACCAGTTCGGCCTCCACCCTGTCCGTGGTCCCGGCCGGGGCCGGAGCCGAGGCAGATGCCGAGCAAGAGCAGGAGCAGGAGCAAGAGACAGGTCCTGAGCCAGAGCCAGAGGACGAGGCCTAGATGAGTCGGTGGGCCGTGGTGACCATGGGTCGGCTGAGCGTGGACCACATCGCCGCCGTCGAAGGCCTCCACGGTCCCGTCACGATCGAGCGACGCTGCGCGGACCTTCCAGAGCTGATCGCCGTCTGCCGGGCCGGTCGGGCCGATGCCGCGCTGGTCATCGGGGAGACCCACCAGCTCACCGCCACGGTGCTCGGTGAGCTCCAGGCCGGCGGCAGGCACGTCGTGGTCGTCTCACACGTCGCGGAGGAACGGAGCCGGCTGCAGCGGCTCGGGGTGCCCACCTTCACCGACGAGGTCGGCCCGGCGGCGTTGGCGCAGGCCCTGCAGGGTCGAGAGCTCAGCGACGGAACCGTCACAGGGTTCGCCGCCGCCGGTCTGGGGCCGACCAGCGGCTGCCCCTCCGCCGTTGCCGATGCGAGCCCCAGCACGCTCCAGACCGCCGACGGTGCTGGAGTCCATCCCGGCGGCGTGGAGACAGACGACCCGACAGACCACGACGACGGCGGGCCGCCCTCCACGTTGGGCCATGCGCCACCCGGAATCACCGTGGTCTGGGGCGCCCCGGGCAGCCCCGGTCGCAGCACCGTGGCGGTCAACCTCGCGGCCGAGCTCGCGATCCAGGGCGCCTCGGTGCTGCTGATCGACGCCGACACCATCGCCGCCTCGCTGGTGGCGCAGCTGGGACTGATGGAGGAGACCGCCGGACTGGCCAGGGTCTGCCGGGCCGCTGACCTGGGCAGGCTCGATTCTGCCGCGCTCGAGGCGGCGACGATCTCCGTGCAGATCAGCGGCGCACGGCTCAGCCTGCTCTCCGGACTGCCGCGGGCCCAGCGCTGGCCGGAGCTGCGCGAACGCAGCCTCACCGCGGTGCTGGAACTGGTGCGCAACCACTACGGGCATGTGATCATCGACGTCGCCGCCCCGGTCGAGGAGGACGAGGAGCTCAGCTTCGACACCACCGCCCCGCAGCGCAACGCCGCGACCCTGACCTGCCTGGGACTCGCGGACAGGATCCTCGCCGTCGGGGCCGCTGACCCGGTGGGGTTCCCGCGACTGGTCAAGGCGGTGGAGGCTCTGGAACTCGCCGTCGAGTCCTCGACGCTGGCCGAGCCCGAGGTGGTGATCAACAAGGTGCGCAGCGAGGTGATCGGACGCTCACCACGGGATCAGCTCAGCCAGACCTGGATCCGGCTCGGCCCCGCCGCCCAGATCCACGCGTTCCTGCCCTGGGACGCGGCGGGCTGTGATGCCTCCCTGCTGGCCGGGCAGGTCCTCGCCGAGGCCGCCCCGAATTCACCGCTGCGGCGCAGCATCGCCCGCCTCGCCGGCGTCGATCTCTCGGTGCGCCGTCGAGGCCTGTTCCGGCGGGGCAGACGGTAGGCTGAGCGGCACAGGCAACGCGCGGTCTCCGGCTCCGGAGCGGGGGACCACGCGTACTCCAAATCTGCAGAAAGAGTGAGAGTACACATGCCCGCCGAGACAATTCTTTGGACCAGCAATGACGCCGATCTTGAGACATTGACCGATGCGTATTACGCCCACATCGCCAGTGAGGATCGCCACCAGGTCAGCGCCGACCGCCAGCATCAGCGGGTGCGCGAACACCTGCACCTCGCCGAGACCCGGACCGGCTCCTCCCCGGTCGTCCAGGTGGCCCGCGTCGGGGACAAGAGCCTCGTCCAGGTCGTCACCGATGACATGCCCTATCTGGTGGACTCGGTCACCGCAGAGGTCACCCGCCACGGCCACGGCATCTCGTTGGTGGTCCACCCGATCCTGCTGAGCAGCCGCAGCACCGACACCGGCCAGCTGGTCTCGGTGAAGTCCCTGCCGTCCGAGCACCGCGGGGTCTCCTCAGGCGACACCCAGACCCTGCCCAACCTCACCGCGGTCTTCGATGAGCAGCACCTGGTCAAGATCGAATCCTGGATCACCATCGAGCTCGATCGGGTGATCTCTGCCGAGGACGCGGAGACCCTGGTCGCCGGACTGCAGAAGATCCTGATCGACGTCAAAGCCAGCCACCGGGATCAGAACCGGATGGTCGCCCAGGCTCAGGCCGCCGGTCGTTCGCTGCGCGAGGCCAGCGACCTCCCAGAGTCCCAGGAGTCGGCCGATCTGCTCGAGTGGATGGGCGCCGGGAACTTCCTCTTCCTGGGCTATCGAGAATACGAGCTCGCCGACTATCCCGACGGGTCGGTGCACCTGGATCCGGTCACCGGGACCGGCCTCGGGATCCTCGCCGACAAGAACGGCAAGCCGATCACCCGGCGCTCCACCGAACTCTCCGCCGCCGGTCGGCAGCGCGCCGGGCAGCGCCGCGCCCTGGTCATCACCAAGGCCAACTCGCGCTCCACCGTGCGCCGTCGCACCTACATGGACTACGTGGCCGTCAAGACCTTCCACGCGGACGGCACCGTCAAGGGCGAGCGCCGGTTCATCGGGCTGTTCAGCGAGCGCGCCTACAGCGAATCGATCGTGAACATCCCGCTGCTGCGCTCCCGCGCCGAACAGCTGCTGCGCCGCTCCGGCTTCGCCCCGGACTCGCATTCCGGCAACGACCTGATGCAGATCCTGGAGACCTATCCGCGCAATGAGCTGCTGCAGATGGAGATCGAAGAGATCGAGGAGGCCGCCTGGCAGATCATGCAGCTTCAGGAGCGTCGCCGGGTCAAGCTCTTCCTGCGCCGGGACCACTACGGCCGATTCATGACGGCTCTGGTCTACCTCCCCAGGGACCGGTACAACACGGCCGTGCGCCTCCGCATCGAACAGGAGCTGCTGGCGCATGTCGACGCGGAGTCCATCGACTTCAACGTCCGGCTCACCGATTCGGTGCTGGCCCGGGTCTTCTTCCGGCTTCGCCTGGCCGACGACGCCGCTGAGCCCACCGGCACCCAGCAGGAGCTGGAGCAGCGGCTGGCTCGGGCGGTGCGCTCCTGGTCTGAGGGGATCGCCGCCGAGGCGCGGAGCCGATACTCCTCCTCCCATGCCGAGGCCGTCGCCGCACGGTGGGGCGAGGCGTTCCCGGACGACTACCGGGTGCTCTACGAGGTCGAGGATGCGCTCGCCGACGCCGCCCAGTTCGAGGCCCTGGAGTCCGCCGCCGCCGAAGGTCAGGCTGTGCCGCGGATGAGCTTCTACCACTCTGGGGAGAGCGGTGTGGCAGACATGCGGCTGAAGCTCTACCTCACCGAGCCCAAGACGCTGACGGACACCCTGCCGGTGATCGATGACTTCGGGCTCGAGGTGCTCGACGAGCGCTCCTATACGCTCGACTGTCCCGACGGTGCCACCTTCCACCTCTACGACCTGGGGCTGTTCTATCCCGAGTCGGTCGACGTGGACGCGACCATCGGGTTGCTGCAGGAGGCCTATCAGCAGGTGCTGATGGGTCGGGCAGAGTCGGACATCTTCTCCCAGCTGGTGCTGCGGCTTGGCCTGAGCATCCGCAGCGTCACCGTGCTGCGCGCCTATGCCAAGTACTACCGCCAGCTCGGCAGCACCAACTCCTACAGCTTCGTGGCCGACTCGCTGCTGCAGAACCCCGAGATGGCCACCGCACTGGTGGACTACTTCAAGGCCCGGTTCGATCCCGATCTCGAAGGCGACCGGGAGGCCCAGAGCGCGACGGCGCGCGAGCGGGTCGTCGAGGCGCTGGAGCAGGTCCGCACGCTGGACGCGGACCGGGTGCTCAGCGCCCTGTTGAACCTCATCGACTCCACCCAGCGCACCAACCTCTACCAGGGTCGCGACTGGCTCTCGCTGAAGCTGACCCCGGCGACCATCGACGCCGCACCGGCACCTCGCCCGGCCCACGAGATCTGGGTCTACTCGCCCCAGGTGGAAGGCGTGCACCTGCGCTTCGCCAAGGTCGCCCGCGGCGGTCTGCGCTGGTCCGATCGGCGGGAGGACTTCCGCACCGAGGTGCTGGGTCTGGTGAAGGCGCAGATGGCGAAGAACGCGGTGATCGTGCCCTCCGGGGCCAAGGGAGGCTTCTTTCCCAAGCAGCTCCCGGACCCCAGCGTCGACCGTTCGGCGTGGGCCGAGGCAGGCCAGGCGGCCTACAAGATCTTCATCCGCGCCCTGTTGGACATCACGGACAACCAGAGCGAAGTCGACGGGCAGATGGTCATCACCCACCCCGAGCGGGTCATCCGCCATGACGGGGACGACGCCTACCTCGTCGTCGCCGCCGACAAGGGCACGGCGACCTTCTCCGACACCGCAAACGCGATCAGCAAGGAGTACGGACACTGGCTCGGCGATGCCTTCGCCTCAGGCGGTTCGGTGGGCTATGACCACAAGGCCATGGGCATCACCGCCCGGGGCGCCTGGGAATCGGTGAAGTCGCACTTCTCCGAGCTCGGCCTGGACACCCAGCGCGAGGAGTTCACCGTCATGGGCATCGGCGATATGGGGGGTGACGTCTTCGGCAACGGGATGCTGCTCTCCGAGCACATCCGGCTCGTCGCGGCGTTCAACCACCTGCATATCTTCATCGACCCGGACCCCGACGCCGCGGACAGCTTCGCCGAGCGTAAGCGGCTCTTCGCGGCCCAGCGTTCCGGCTGGGGGGAGTACAACCTGGAGTTGATCTCCGCGGGCGGCGGGGTCTTCTCGCGGACCGCGAAGACCATCGAGGTCACCGAGCCGATGCGCCGCCGCTTCGACCTGCCCGAGGGGCAGACGCAGCTCACGCCCCCGGAGCTGATCAACGCGCTGCTGAAGGCGCCGGTGGACCTCGTCTACAACGGCGGGATCGGGACCTACGTGAAGGCCTCCACCGAGACCCACGATCAGGTCGGCGACCGCGCCAACAACGCCATCAGGGTCGACGGCGGGTCGCTGCGCGCACGAGTGGTCGGCGAGGGCGGCAACCTGGGGTTCACCCAGGCAGGCCGGATCGAGGCGGCCCAGAACGGGGTGCTGCTGAACACCGACGCCATCGACAACTCCGCCGGGGTGGACTGCTCTGACCATGAGGTCAACATCAAGATCCTGATCGACCAGCTGGTGGCGTCGGGTCACCTCGACGCGGACGAGCGCAGCGAGCTGCTCAGCTCGATGACCGAAGACGTGGCCGCCCATGTTCTGGAGACCAACCGGGACCAGAACGTGCTGCTGATGACCGACCGACACCGGGTGGGGGAGTGGTCGCCGAGCTTTCAGCGGCTGATCAGCTGGCTGGAGGACACCGTGGGCCTGGACCGGGAGCTCGAGGTGCTGCCCACCGATGAGGTCTTCGCCGAGCGCGCCGCGGCGGGACAGCGGATCCTGACTTCTCCGGAGCTCTCGGTGCTGGCCGCCTACGCGAAGATCCAGCTCAAGGCCGCTCTGGTGGAGAACTCGGTCCCCGATGACGACTGGTTCGGAGTCACCCTGGAGCAGTACTTCCCGGCCCCGCTGCGCGAGCGCTTCCCCGATCACCTCGTCCGCCACCCGCTGCACCGCGAGATCATCGCGAATGTGGTGGCCAATGATGTGATCGACGTCGGCGGAGCCGCGTTCGTCTTTCGTGCCATCGAGGAGACCTTCGCCGCCGAGGAGCAGGTGGTGCGCTCCTTCGTGGCGGTGCGTGAGCTGTTCGCGCTGGAGGACTTCGACGCAGCCATGCGGGAGCTGCCGGTCAGCTTCGACCGGGACGCCTGGGCCAACACCTACCGGGACATGCGCCGGCTGTTGGACCGCGCGGTGCGCTGGTTCATCAACCACGTCAGCCGCGGCACCTCGGTCCGCGAGGACGTGAAGACCTACTCCGAACACATCACCCCGCTCTACGGCGAGCTCACCAGCTACCTGCGCGGCGACGACCGTGAACGGGTCGAGCGGCTCCACGCCGAGGCGCTGGAGGCCGGGATGCCCGAGCAGCTGGCGACCTGGGTCTCCCAGCTCTTCGAGGCCTTCTCGCTGCTGGACATCGCGACCCTCGCCCGAGACCTCGAGCTGGACTCCCGCGAGGTCGCCGGGGTCTACTACGCGGTCTATGCCGACTTCAGCGCCGATTCGCTGCTGAACCGGATCACCAACCTGCCCCGGCAGGACAAGTGGCAGGCCCTGGCCCGCGGAGCTCAGCGCGACGAGCTCTACGGCGCGATGGCGGACATCGCCTCGTCGGTGCTGCGCGCCACCTCCGCCGAGGCCGAGCCGGAACAGCGGCTCGAGGAGTGGAAGCAGGACAACGGCGCCAAGCTGGCGCGGGCCGAGAAGCTTGTGGCCGAGGTGGACGCGCTGGCCGATGACAACATCGCCTCGCTGACCGTGCTGCTGCGGCACCTGCGGGGTCTGGTCGACTCGTGAGCCGTCGTCGTCTGGTCTCTCCCACCACCGCCTGCACCGAGGAGCCCTGATATGGCTGTCTTCCAGGATCCGCTCGTCGGACACCGTCACCTCTCCCAGGATGATGTGGAGTGGCTGCACGCGCTGGTGGGGGACTGGCAGCTGATCTCGGATCTGGCGTTCTCCGATGTGGTGCTGTGGTTCCCGCACACCGAGGAGGGGTTCCTCTCCGCCGCGGAGCGCTCCTTCATCGCGCTGGCCCAGGCCCGGCCCTCGACCACGCAGACCCTGATCCACCGCGATGTGGTCGGGGATCGGATCCGCGCGGACCTGAAGCCGATGGTGGAGCGGGCCTGGACCTCTCAGGTGGAGACGAACTCCTCGGATCAGGGCCAGCCATCACCGGCGCGGATGCGGGTCCAGGCCATCCCGCTGCTGCACCGCGGCCGCACGGTCGGGGTGATCACGCTGCACTTCGCCGTGGCCGCGATGCGCAGCCCCTCCCGGCTGGAGCTGACTTATCGGCGCTGCGCCGAGGATCTGCTGGTCATGGCGGCGGAGGGCCGCTGGCCCGATGCGAGCCAGGAGTTCACCGGCTACGGCGGCGCCCCGCGGGTGGGCGACGGGCTGCTGCGACTGGACGCCGAGGGCCGGATCACCTTCGCCTCGCCCAATGCGGTCTCGGCGCTGCTGCGCCTGGGCGTCTCCGACACCCTGGAGGGACGCTCGCTGGCCGGCATCGGGTCCGAGCTGCAGCGGGCCACCGGAGTGGTGGTCGATGAGTCCCAGCCGATGATGCTCACCGGCCGACGTGCGATGCGCGCCGAGCTGGAGGCCCACGGCGCCGCGGTGACGCTGCGCTCGATCCCGCTCTACCGGGCCTCCCGCCCGGCGCCCGGCTCCGGCGCGACGTCGGCCGCTTCGTCAGGCAACGGCGCCCGCGAGGTTCGTGGCGGCGAGCATTTTGCGGCGCTGGTGCTCTGCCGCGACGTGACCGAGCTGCGTCGCCGCGACAAGCAGCTGATGAGCAAGGACGCCACGATCAAGGAGATCCACCATCGGGTGAAGAACAACCTGCAGACCGTCTCGGCGCTGCTGCGGATGCAGTCGAGGCGGATGGACTCCCAGGAGGGCCGGGAGGGTCTGCGCCGGGCCATGAGGCGGGTGGAGACCATCGCGATGGTCCATGACTCGCTCTCGAAGGGCCTGGAAGAGACGGTGGACGTCGATGAGCTGATGCGCCGCCAGCTGCACCTGGCGGCCGAGATGGCCCAGTCAGACCGGCAGGTGATCACCGCGCTGGAAGGCAGCTTCGGGCAGCTGCCCCCCGATATGGTCACCCCGCTGGCGCTGGTGATCACCGAGATCGTCGCCAACGCGGTGGAGCACGGATTCGGCCCGGATCCGGCGCACCGGGAGCTGCACGTGAGCATGAGCGTGCAGCGCCATGCCGACGCCGCCGGGCGTCAGCGCCTGGAGCTGGAGCTCACCGACGACGGTGTGGGACTGCCGGAGCAGCAATGGGAACCTGGGCTGGGGCTGCAGATCGTGCGCACCCTGGTCCGCGGGGAGCTCTCCGGATCCATCGAATGGGAGACCGCAAGCGACGCGTCCGACGGCGGCACCGCCGTCGGCTCGGAACCTCAGGCGGGCACAGAAACGGCGAGGACCGGGACACGGGTGAAGCTCCGTGCGCCGATACTCGCCGCGTCGTTGAAGAGTGGTGGGTGAGACTCAGGAGGCGCGGCGGGCGCGTGCGGCCCGGCGCTTGAGCGCCCGGCGCTCGTCCTCGCTCATGCCGCCCCAGACTCCGGAGTCCTGACCGGTCTCCAGCGCCCACTGCAGGCAGGTGTCCATCACTGGACACCGGCGGCAGACGCTCTTGGCCTCTTCAATCTGCAGCAGGGCCGGTCCGGTGTTGCCGACGGGGAAGAAAAGCTCCGGGTCCTTGTCCAGGCAGGCTGCTCGGCTGCGCCAATCCATGGGATCACTACTCCTAGGGCGCCTCGAGGGCGCCGATGTTCGGGTCATTGGGTGTTCAGCGGCGATTCCTCGACCGAGCCTCATGGTGAGGTGCTCGAGCATGAGTCTCCAGGGAGTCACATCCGCTTCCAGGCGACAGAATGTTCCACGGTCCAGATGATCCGCAGTGCCTGGACTGCTGTACGGCTCCAGACCTCGGGTGAGGTGTTCTGCCATCCCGAATAAGTACGCAATCAACGTTGGCATGTTAACGGCTGGCAAACAAGACTTCGCACTACTGAAATGACCCCGAAACAGTGTGTACTTTGTCACAGGATTCCCAGGCTGCAGAGAAGCTCCACGTCAGAGGGTCCTCTTTAGGGCCCGGTGCGCGGGAGTGCGGCGGCCCTGCGCGCGGTCCGCGGGTGGTTCAATGGAGATATGGCCTCAGATGACTCCGTCCAGCCGGATTTCAACGCCCCGCGGCCGCCGCGGCGCTTCGTCCAGGCGCGGCCCCGACCGCTGGCTGTGTGGGTGATCTTCCTGATCCTCTTCGTCCAGGGCCTCACGGTGGCCTTCAACGCCATCGCCGGCGCCGTGGCCTCACCGCCGCAGGTGCTGGACACCGCCGGTCAGATCGCCCTGGTGGTGCTCTATGTGCTCTTCGGGCTGATCATGGTGGTGCTGGGCTTCAGGATCTTCCTCGGTGCCCAGGGTGCCCGCACTCCGGCCATGGTGCTCCAGCTGCTGATCGTGGTGCTCTCCTTCAGCTTCTTCTCCGGAGGCGCCAGCCTCATCGGCCTGGCCGTCCTGGCGCCGGCAGCTGTGGCGCTGGTGCTGCTCTTCATCCGTCCCACGCAGGTCTGGCTCAGCGAGGCTGACCCGCAGGACTGAGCGGCCGCAGCAGCGTCTCCGCGCAGTGCAGGTGATGCTCGCGCTGCTCAGGGCTGCGCGCCCCCGGCAGCAGGGAGAGCAGCACCGCCGCTGTGCGTGCGCCGAGATCCATGCGGTCTGTGTCGATCAGGCAGCGCGAGTGGAAGCGCTGCGCGAACTCCGGCACTGCGGCGTACCCCTCCGCGTCGATGCTCGGCAGCACCAGCAGGTGCCCCAGCATGGTGGCGAGGTCGTCGGCCCGGTAGCCCGGTCCCACGGTGTCCGCATCGATGAGACCCATCGGGTGCTGCGCCGCCTCATCCAGGAACAGGTTGGCCGGGTGGAAGTCCCCGTGCGTGGGCACGACCGGGCCAGGCGTCTCGCGCAGGGCTGAGCCGATGCGCTCGCGCAGCCGCTGCACCCGGTGCGGATCAGCCCCCGCCGCGGTGGCAGACTCCGCGAGACCGTCGAGCCGCTGCGCCGCGGGCACCCGGGGCGACATTCTCAGAGTCTCTGGTCGCAGCGTCTCCAGCGCCCTGATCAGCACCTGCGGGTCGGGCAGGACGATGTCGACCGGGGAGTCGGCCTGGGAGGTGGGGCGGTAGAGGTGATGGGTCAGAGCCAGCCCGGGCGCCTGGTCGATCACCAGGATGCCGTCCCCGGCGTCGGCGATGGCCGGGATCAGCACAGAGCAGCCGTGACGTTCGAGCAGCTGCTGCACCCGCGCGGGTCTGACCACCTTCAGGTAGACCACGCGCTGACCCCGGGCCGAGGAGACCAACGCCCGGTAGACGGCCCGGCGCAGGGGACGAAGCACCAGCATCTGCAGACCCTTGAGCCTGCATTGTTCTCCGAGAACCATGCTCAGCCGTGACTCCAGCTCGGCATCGCCCGGAAGCTCGCGGCTGCCCAGACCACCCCCGGGGGAGGCGGCGGGGTGCTCCACCACGAACAGCCCCGGCAGCTCCGGGTCCACCGGGTGCACCCACAGGTGCACGGTGCCCTGGAGGGAGTCGGCCCGGACTGCGCCCATGCTGCGGCGCTGCTGCGGGGTCAGCGCCACGGTGCTGGCCACCACGGTCAGCTCCCTGCGCTCGGCGGCCGCGGTCGGCCCGGTCGGGGCCTCGGCGCCGGGAGCGGCACACTGGACTCGGTACCGGGCCGAGATCTCGGCACCGGGCCGGGCGTAGATCTGCTCCAGCTCCCAGCTGCGCATCTCCATGCCGGAGGTGTCCAGGGACTGCCGCAGCAGCGTCTCGGCCTCGGGCCCGCGCAGCACGCCCAGCAGATCCCCGCGCACCTGATGCTCAGCCATGGCGCCATCCTCTCGCACACAGATGAAAGAACTCTCATCGATGAAGGGCCTCTTCAAGGCGATCTGAATGAGAAACTGAACACGATGAGCCACTCACGCCAGCCTGATGCTGACTCAGGTCCGGAGTCCGCCGAGGTCCCGGGCCCACGGCGCAGTGTGCCCCGCGGATGGCGATCGGGCCCGCTGAACGTGCGGGCGCGGATCCTCGCCGCGGTCGTCGGACTCGCGGCGCTGGCGCTGGCAGTCTCGGGCTACACCGCGTTCGCGATCCAGCAGGCGCAGGTTGAAGGGCGCATCGACGCCGAGCTGGCGGCCGACGCCGAACAGTTCCGGGTCCTGCATGAGGTCGGCGTGGACCCCGGCACCGGTGAGCCGTTCAGCTCCCCGGCGGAGCTGGTGCGCACCGCGATGGAGCGGATCATCCCGACCCGCAATGAAGGGATCGTGGGACTGGTGGATGGGGAGGTGGCCTTCACCTCGCCGGTCACCCCGGTGCGGCTGGAGGAGGACGAGCAGCTGCTGCGCGCCCTGGAGTCCCATGCGCTCAGCGAACGGGCCACCGTGGTCACCATCGAGACTGCGACCACCAGTTACCGCACGGCGATCGTCCCGGTACAGGGGAACGTCGCAGCAGACGCCCCGGACCCCGACGCACCAGATCCCGCCGCTGACGAGTCGACCGAGACCGCGGAGGAGCCGCAGGTGGGCGCGTTGGTCATGGCCTATGACATCACCGCAGAGAAGAGGGTCTTCGCCGAGGGCTTTCTCATCTATGCCGCCGTGGCGCTGCTCTCCCTGGGCGTGGTGGCCATCGTGGGCGGCGCGATCGCCGGACGACTGCTGCACCCGGTGGGAGTGCTGGCCTCCGCCGCCCGGCATATCGGCCGCGAAGACCTCTCCGAACGGATCCCGGTCACCGGCAGGGACGACCTGACCGAGATGACCAAATCTGTCAATGAGATGCTCGACCGGCTCGAGGAGTCGTTCCAGGCCCAGGACCAGCTCATCCACGACGTCAGCCATGAGCTGCGCACCCCGCTGACCATCGTGCGTGGACACCTGGAGGTCCTCGACGCCGGTGACCGGCAGGACGTGACCTCCACCCGCGAGCTGACCCTGGACGAGCTGACCCGGATGAACCGTGTGATCGATGACCTCACCACGCTCGCCCAGGCCGGTCGCCCGGGCTTCGTGCAGCGCGCGCCCACCGATATCGGGACGCTGACCGACGAGGTCTATGACAAGGCGCTCGCCCTGGGCCGGCACCGCTGGATCGTGGAGTCACGCGTCGAGGGCGCCGCCTGGGTGGACCGCGAGCGGCTGACCCAGGCCTGGCTGCAGCTGGCGGCCAACGCGGTGAAGTTCTCCGCTCCCGGCTCGGTGATCGCGCTGGGGTCGGAGCTCACCGCCACAGAGATCCGGATCTTCGTCCGCGATCAGGGACCGGGAATCGCTGCGGAGGACCAGGAGCGGATCTTCCACCGTTTCGGGCGCACCGACACCTCCAGACCTGGATCTGGCCTTGGGCTTCCGATCGTGGCCGCGATCGCGCAGGCGCACGGTGGGCGCGTGGACCTCCAGTCCGCGCCCGGCGTCGGCGCACGCTTCACCGTGGTCATCCCGCGCGACAGCGGCGCCGCTGACATCCGGGAGCCGAGCCAGGACGCCGAACAGACCCCCGACGACGACGCCACCGCGCCGCTGCCGATCGATACAAGGAGCCATGGATGACCCAGATTCTGCTCATCGAGGATGAGGACCGGATCGCGTCCTTCGTCGAGAAGGGACTGCGCGCGGCCGGCTACGCCGTGCTGCGCGGCGCCTCGGCGTCGGAGGGGTTCGAATACGCGCTGAACAACTCGGTGGACCTCGCGGTCCTCGATCTCGGGCTGCCCGATGAGGATGGGCTGCGCCTGCTGGGACGACTGCGCGGTCAGGGCTTCGGAGCGCCGGTGATCATCCTGACAGCCCGCAGCACCCCGGCCGACACCGTGGCCGGACTCGAGTCAGGGGCCGATGACTACATGCCGAAGCCGTTCAGCATCGATGAGCTCCTCGCGAGGATCCGGCTGCGGCTGCGCGGAGGCTCGGCGGAGGAGCCGACCAAGCTGACCGTAGGCGCGCTGGTGCTGGATCTGCATGGGCGGCGGATCGCCGTGGCGCAGAAGCAGCATGACCTCTCATCCCGGGAGTTCGCCCTGGCCGAGACCTTCATGCGCCACCCCGGACAGGTGCTCTCCCGCGAGCAGCTGCTTGAACGGGTCTGGGGCTACAGCTTCGATCCGGGATCGAACCTGGTGGACGTCTACGTCAGATACCTGCGTGCGAAGATCGGTGCCGGGGCGATCCAGACCGTGCGCGGAGTCGGCTATCGGCTCGACGTCTGACGCGGCCGGCCGCACTGAGGCGGGGAGAGACTGACTCAGCTCGGGGCCGAGGGTGGGGACCAGCTGGCCGCTGACGCGGCTGACCAGCTGACGGCCGAGACCGGGGACCAGCTGACCGGGGTCACCGGGGACCAGCTCTCCGGGGAGAGCGGACTGACCGGGGACCAAGAGGATGCTGATTCCAGCGGTGGCTGCTGGTAGGTCGAAGGCGGTGCCGGGGTGACGGCGGCGGGGCTCCGGGAAGCGGACTCCTCGGCCGATGCCGCCGAGGGTGCTGAGGTCGGCGACGTGGCGGAGGGTGCTGAGCCGGCGCGAGCCGGCTCGCCGGCGGAGGAATCGGTAGACCGATCGGTGGAGGAGGCGGACTCGCTCTCACCGGTCACCTCCAAGGCGTCGCCGAGATCCTGTGTCTGGTCGGGACCGCTGAGCTCAGCCACGGCCACCGTGCCGCCGAGCGCCGCGATGCTCAGGGCCCCGGTGATGATCCAGCCTGTCTGCCTGTTCATGATGCGCAGGTCCTCTCTGCTCGACGCCGACCAGCGGCTCCTCATCTCATCTTCCATGATCGTGTTGCATGGTGAGCGAGGCGTGAGACCAGGATGAGAAGATTCTCATCTTCCCTCAGCGCTGCGACTGGGTGCGGCTCGCTATGGCAGCGCCACGTGGGCCCGCATCGCGGCTGCGACCTCGACGTAGGCCGGCCGCACGGCATAGACGCATCCCAGACGCAGCACCGCGGCACGCTCATAGACGGCCAAGGACCTGCCCGGCACCTTCAGCCGCGCCGCCGTCGCGTCGACCGCGCTGACCACCGTCCTGGCTGCGTGCCGCTCCCAGATGCCCTGGAGCATCCGCAGTCGAGCATGGGCTCGCAGGTTGCCCAGGTCCAGGGCCGGATCTGCCAGACAGGCGGTGTCCACATCGAGCAGTCCCGGTCCGTTCTGCGGGCTCCAGAGCAGCTGCTTGTCGTGCAGGTCGCGGTGGGCCGGGCGCAGCTGCCCCTGAGGCAGCTGCGCGAGGTCTTCGCTGATGCGTTCGACGCTGCGCCACATCTGGTCTGCGGGATGGACAAAGGGTTCGACGAGCCGGGCCCAGTGCGCCAGCACCACGATCTCCTGATCCGCCGAGTGCTCCGGGATGCCGGGGAGGTCGGAACCCCCGTTGCTGGAAGCCTCGGCGGCGGAGGAGGAGACCGACCGGGACCAGGCGCTGAGCACTTCGGCCCAGGCTCGTTCCCACCGCTGCGGACCCAGCCTTCTCGGCTCGTGCAGGCTGGATCCCTCCAGCGCGCCGAAGGTCACCGTGGACCGGGTGTGCGCCAGCACCGCGGGGGTGCGGAAGTACTCGGTGAACGCGTCCGCCCGCTCGATCCCGTCCAGGATGGTTCGGGTGCGGCCGCGCCGAACCACCTTGATGAACTGGTCCTCGCGCCGCACCACCGCCCGTTTTCCGGGTCGGTGAGAGACGACGACGCCGCCGCGGGCCAACTCCTCGAGGTCGGCCAGCCGAGCATCGGCGCCCAGCGGCTGCAGGCTTGCGCTGGCACCGTCCCAGATACCGGCGCGGCGCTGGCCTGCGTCCTCGCATTCCAAGGAGAGCCTTGCCTGCTCTGGGCGCGGCCAGGCCCGGGTCACACGCATCGGCCGGCCCTGGTCGGTGAGAACGGTGGGGGGCAGCTGGAAGTTCGTCATCGGGAGTCTGGTCATCGTTTCAGCGCCTCCTCGCCCAGGCTCAGCGTGGTCTGCATCCGGTCAGCCCATTCGGGCTCACGGTGCCGGAACGGATCTGTGACGGAGCTCAGCTGGGCGTAGGCCTCCCAGACAGCGATCCGCCGCAGGTCAGGAGCCTCGTCCGCGCAGTAGCCCTCCAGGAAAGAGCTGATCAGCGGTTCCAGCCGCAGCCGGCGGCAGGAGGCGGCCCAGCTGCCCACATCGCGCATCGGATCACCGACGCCGGAGCGGTCGAAGTCGATCAGTCTGATCTTGTGACTCTCAGGCGTGGCCATCACCACTTGATCGGGGGAGAGATCCCCGTGCAGCTCCGAGTCCGGGCCCGGGGGCAGCGCGTCGACTGCGGCGCGAACCCGGTCCGCCAGGCCCCAGGCGGCATCCGCAAGCCACGGCGCGATGGCGGCGACGGCGCTCGCAGAACCGCTCGGCTGGATCGGAAGACGGTCTCGCCGCGATCCGGCGGTGTGCCGGTGCAGCCGGCCCAGAGCCGCCCCCGCCGTGGTCGCGGCCGGAGCATACGCGCTGCTGCTCAGGTCGGCCCAACCCCAGAGCGGCGCACTCGTGGCGGTGCCGCGCCCGCCCACCGGGGTGCTGCGCACCAGCGGCAGGCCCAGCTCTCGCCAGCGCTGAGCCGTCGACAACGCAGGGGCGGTGCCCCTGGCGGCGACCCGCAGGATCTTCTCGCCGTGCCCGGGACCGGTGGGCGGCACCGCGGCCACGACCCGTCGACGAGGGTTGTATCGCAGGATCTTCCAGGGCGCCTCGGCAGCCGTCGCACCGTTCAACGCCTGGCGCGCCTCGGTGAGGTCCTTGCCCAGCACGGGGTCTGCCCACAGGCTCCCGCTGAAGAGATGCGGCGGGTGCTCCGAGTGCACGCAGAACCGCGCCAGCCCATCAGCATCGGCTGCCCGTTGTCGGGCCTTGTTGAGCTTGTCCTCGTGGACGGTGAGCATCGCCCACCCGGGTTCGGCGTCGTCGGTGGTGAAGGCGGCGACCACCGAATGTCCGGTCTTGATCCTGACCCGGGTGATGGTGGCCGGCTGGTCCAGCAGCTCCGAGAGCGCGTGGGGGTCCAGCAACGTGCGGGCCCCCGGGATGCGCGACGCCTGAGCGGCAGCCTCATCGGCGGCGGTCCATTCTGTGTGAGGCTGGCTCATCGACTCACCTGCGCTGTCCTGTCCGTCGGCACCGTCTGCTCTGCTGACTCAGTCCCACCCGCAGCCGCGGTCGGATCCGGTGGATTTAGCTGTTCCGCTGTCCCGGCCCCGGAGTCTGCGGCGCTGCGCTGGGTGGCCGCCCACTGCGCCAGCCGCGAGTGTGCATCGGCGAGCAGCTCCGTGGGGGTGCCGTCCTCGTGGATGCGTCCGGCCTCGAGCCAGAGCACCCGGTCCAGATCCTGGATCATGCTGAGGTCATGGGTGATCGCCACCGTGGTGCGTCCGCGGGTCAGTTCGCGGATCGAGTTCTCCACCACTCCCCGTGAGGCGGGATCCAGGCCGGTGGTGGGTTCGTCCAGCAGGATGATCGGCGCGTCGCGGACCAGCGCCCGGGCGATCGCCACGCGTTGACGCTGCCCGCCGGAGAGCGTGTCCCCGCGGTTTCCGAGCTCGGTCTCATACCCCTCGGGCAGCGCCATGATGAAGTCATGGGCACCGGCCCGCCGGGCCGCCTCCTCGACGTCGACGTCGGTGGCGTCCTGCCGGCCGTAGCGGATGTTCTCTCGCACTGACGTGCTGAAGAGCACCGATTCTTGGAGCAGGATCGCGATGTTGCGCCGCAGGTCGGCTCGGGTGACGTTGCGCGCGGAGTACCCGTCCACCAGCACCGAGCCGGCCTCCGGATCGGCGAGGCGGAGGAGGAACCCGGCCAGGGTGGACTTCCCCGCGCCGGAGGGCCCCAGCAGCCCCACGCGCTGACCCGCCGGGATGCTCAGGTTGAGCGTCTCGAACAACGGCGTGCCGCGATGGTCGTTCGCGCTGATGTTCCAGAAGGTCAGCTCTCCAGAGGCGCGTCCCAGCGGCAGCGGATCCTCGGGGTCCTGGATCTCGATCTCTTCGTCGAGGAGATCCGCGATGCGCTCACCGGAGGCTGTGGCGCGGGCGATCCTGCCGGTGTACTTCGCCATATCGCGCAGCGGCTTCATCGCGATCTTGAGGTAGAGCAGGAACAGCACCATGTCCCCGGGGGTCATGAACCCCTGGAGCACCTGCCAACCGCCGAAGCCCAGCACCACAGCGGTCGCGATGCCGACCAGCAGATCGGTGGAGCGCTCCAGCCGGGCGGCGAGCTTCCGTGCCCGGATACCGGCCTTGAGCGCCTTGGCGTTGCCGGCGGCGAAGCCGGAGGCCACCGTCTTCTCCAGGCCGTAGGACTGCACCACGCGGATGGCGCCCAGCGCCTCGGCGGCATCACCGACCAGCTGGCCCTCACCCTTGCGGGTGGAGCGGGAGGCCGAGGTGATCTTCGGGCTCAGCACCCTGCTCGCCAGCAGGTATCCGACGCCGGTGAGGATCACGATCAGCGCGAGCAGCGGGTTCAGGATCAGCACCACGATCAGCAGGGTCACCAGGGTGAGCAGATTTCCCACCATGGGAAGACCCGCGGTCACGGCGACCTCCTGGAGCCGGCCCATGTCCCCGACGAGTCGCTGGGAGGTGTCACCGATGGAGGCCTTGGAGTGATACCGCAGCGAGAGCGACTGGATGTGGTCGAAGACCCTGCTGCGCAGTCTCGCGGCGACCTTCACCCCGGTCTTGGCGAAGGCGATGGTCGAGGCGTAGTTGCAGATCGCCCGGCCGCCGACGATCAGCGCCAGCGCGAACGCCCAGAAGATGATCATCCCCTCCACGTTGTGGCTGGAGTCGATGGTCTCCTCGACCCGGGCCCCCAGCGCCTCGGAGACTGCGTCCACGGCGAACTTCACCGGCCACGGTTCGAGCACGCGGAACGCGACGTCGCCCATCAGTGCCAGCAGTCCAAGGGCGATCAGGAGCTTGTGCTCTCCCAGGTGCGGCAGCACCATGCGCAAGGTGCGCATGACCCCGCGGCGGTGCAGCGTGCGGGAGGACCTGGCGTCGGATCGTCGACTCATCGCTTGGTCACCTCCAGGGCAGGGAGCTCCGCGAGCAGGTCCTGTGCGCGCTGCACCCAGCTGTGCTCGTGCTCCACGAGGCTGCGCCCGGCGGTCCCCATCCGGGCACGCCGCGCGGGGTCTTCGACCAACCGGATCAGCGCCTGCGCGAGTCCGTCAGGGTCACCGGGCGGAACCGTCTCCCCGCACGCTCCCGCCGAGCCGCCCTCGAGCAGCCGCGTCAGCTCACCGAGCGCGGAGGCGATCACCGGCACCCCGGCGGCCAGGTACTCGTAGACCTTCAACGGGGAGAAGTAGTGCTCGTCCCGCGTGCTGGTGGCGGGGTATGGAGCGGTCGCGATGTCCAGGCCGGACAGCAGCCGCGGCACCCGTGCCGGGGCCACCGATCCGCTGAACTCCACGCGCTCGCCGATGCCCAGCTCGGCGCAGAGGGACTCCAGGCGCTCTCGTTCGGGTCCGCCGCCGATGATCTGCAGCCGCAGATCCGGCTGGGGCGCATCCGCGCCGAGAGCCTGGGAACGTCTGCGCTCCAGGACCTGGGCGAACGCGCGCAGCAGCAGGTCGGTGCCGTGCCAGGGTTTCAGGGTGCCGAGGAACCCGATGGTCACGGTGTCCTGCTGAGTCGTCCCTGCATCTGTGCGTCGCAGGTCAGGGCGCCGTGCGGAGAACCGTGCCGGATCCACTCCATTCGGGGTCACCCGCACCGGCGGAGCCCCTTCGTGGGGCTCCGCGGAGAGCATCCCCCGCGCCCAGTCCGCCACCGGCGCGGAGACGCAGGAGAGCAGGTCAGCCTGGGCGAACGTCTCCCGGGTGGACCGTTCTGCGGATGCCACATCGTGGAGGCTGCGGTGCCGCTGCTGCTCGGTGAGCAATGGAGCATTGACCTCGACCACCAGCCGGGCCGTGCTGCGCCCTCGGGCCTCGACGCCGGCGGTTGAGAACAGGGAGTACCGCTCGTAGAGCAGATCGAAGTCGCCCTCGACAGCGAGGTCGGCCATTCTGGCGGCGGTGCGGCCGACGGCGACCTCCCGGGCGGCAGCACCCTCGCTCCCGGAGATCGGGACCACGAAGACCGGCAGGTCCGCGAGATCCGCGGGGACCGAAACGGTGGTGGGGTCATCGTGCTTATCGCCGCGCTTGGTGCAGAAGACGGTGACCTCGTGACCCAGTGTCCTGAACGCGCGGATCATCTCCTGGGCGTGCACGCTCGCGCCCTTGGAGCCGAAGAGACCGATGCCGGGGTCAGCGAGCAGGTAGCCGATCCTCATACCGGCTCCTGCACTGCGGCGAGCCGGTTCTGCGCCGCAGGGGACGCGGGATCGCTGACCAGGGCCTGCAGCCGGCGTGACTGAGCGGCGGAGTCGAAGTTCTGCTCGATCAGGGTGCGCCCGGCCTCGAGCATGCGCAGATGCCCCGGGTCGGTCGTGATCGCCTCGGCCACCGCGGCGGTGAGGGCAGTGACATCCCCGGCGGGGACCAGCCACCCGGTCTCACCGGGGCGGACCACCTCGCCCACGGCTGTCACCTCGGCGGCCACGCAGCGGATGCCGCGCGCCATGGCTTCGAGCAGCACGGTGGGCAGGCCGTCGGCGTTCCCATCGGCCCCGATGACGAACGGGGCCACGAAGACGTCATGAGAGCCCAGCAGCTCAGCCACCTCCTGCTGGGTGCAGGGCCCCAGCAGGCGCACCGAGGATCTCAGCCCGGCGTCGTCGATCTGTTGCTGCAGATGATTCGCCAGGGGCCCGTCCCCCGCGATGTCGGCCTGCACGTCCAGGCCCTCGTCGCGCAGCCTGGCCACCGCCTCGATGAGCAGATGAAACCCCTTCTTCTCGACCAGCCGGCCGATGCCCAGCAGTCGGGCAGGACGCGGTGGGCTCTCGAGGCTGGGGTCTGGGGCAGGCTGAGTTCCGAGATTCGGTGTGAAGGGGAAGCGAGAGAGCTCCAGGCCGTTGCGCACCAGATGCAGCCGCTGGGCCGCCGCAGGGAATCGGGTGCGCAAGTCGTCGAGGTTGTAGCCGGAGATCGTGATCGCGTGATGAGCCTCCGCCAGCTTCGCCTGGAGCTCATGCTGGTCCACGTCCTCATGGAAGATGTCCTTGGCATGGGCGGTGAACGAATACGGCAGACCACTGATCCGGCCGGCCAGCCGCGCCACCGTCGTGGCGATCGAGGCGAAGTGCGCGTGGAGGTGAGTGACTCCCGCCTGGTGGGCGGCATGGGCCAGACCGACGGCCTGCTGTGCGTCGTCGTGTCCGGCGGCCAGCAGCTCCGGAAGGCTGCGCTGCAGCCCGGGGGCCAAGGCGGGGGACGCAGCGGCCAGGGCCAGCTGGGCCCACAGCTTCGAGGAGGTGGAGCTGCGCGGCACTTGGATCACCGGAGCCTTGACCCGGGCCAGCTCCGGATGGAAGCGGGCGTCGGTGCTCGGCCGCAGCGAGAAGATCACGATCTGCTCACCGGCGGCTTCCCTGGCCAGGATCTCCGAGACGATGAAGGTCTCCGAGAAGCGCGGATACATCTTCAGCACATACCCGACCACGTGATCGCGCGGGACCGCGGGCGTGCCGTTGCACGGGTCATGGGTCGGTGCGGGGGTTGTCTCGACGGTGTGCTCAACGGACATGAGAATCGGACCTCGCTTCGGCAGTTTGGGGAGTCAGGGGTGTGGCGGCGCAGGGCGCCGGGGACGGCGCGTGGGCACGAGCAGCGGCTGCAGCGCTCGCGGGAGAAGTCACGGGTGCGGGCTGCTGGGTGTGACCGGCAGCCGCGCGTCGCACCGCCGCGGGTCCGAGCGCCAGCTCCGCGACCGCCAGCGCTCCGATCCGGGTCAGCCCGTCAAGGTCCACCGCGCCGCGGTCGCTGCGCCGGGTCACCGCGTCGCCGAGCCACCGGCTCAGCGCGGCTGCGCTGAGCTCCCCGGCGGCCAGGGTGTCGACGGCGCCCACGGCGGCCAGCGCCCGAGCTCGGCGAGGCTGCTCCGCCCGATGGGTGGCCCGAGGCACCAGCAGCGCTGGGGTGGTGGTGGCCATGATCTCGGCCGTGGAGTTGTACCCCGCCATGGAGACGACGGCGGCGGCCTCGCGCACCAGCGCAGGGACATGCGGTGCCAGCCGGGTGACCTGGATGTTGGCGGAGTCTGGGGAGGCAGCGACGGCGCGCTCCACGCTGGTGTGGTCACCCAGGGGCATCTGTGGTCCGGTGAGGATGATGTGTCGATGCCCGGCCGGGACCCGAGCCTGCGCGGCCGCCAGGGCAAGCCGACCGCCGTCGGAGCCTCCGCCGACCATGGAGAGCACATAGGGCTCACGAGCACGGACGCTGGAGTCGGAGAGCTCGTCGGTGGGGCGCCCGTGGCTGAGGTAGCCGGTGAACCGGGTCCGGGTTGCCAGCGGCTGAGGGATCTCACCGCTGGTGATCGGGTTGTAGATCAGGGGATCCCCGTAGACCCAGACCGCGTGATAGAACTTCGCGGCGGCAGATGCTCCGCCGATCCGGGCCCATTCGGTGCGAGCGGCAGCGGGGGAGTCCAGCACTTCGCGCATGCCGAGCACGCAGCGGGTGCCCTGGGCACGCAGCCAGGCCAGCGAGTCCAGCAGCTCCCCGTCGACCCCGAACGGGTGCCGATCTGCGATGAACAGATCCGGGGACAAGGCCTTGATGGCGGCGGCAGCGGTGGAGCGGCGCAGCGAGGAGAGCCGCTCATTGCTCACATCGAGGTTCCTGGAGGCGTAGCCCTCAGCGGTGCGGGTGAACCCGGGGAGGACCAGCCAGTCCCAGCCCTGGGGCAGCGAGTCTGCGGTCGCGTCCGGATGCCCTGCGATCAGCAGTCCGCGCACCGGCTGATCGGTCAGCCGCGGGAGGTCTGCGGCGAGGGCGTGGGCGAGGGCCCGGTTGCGGCGGGCGTGGCCCAGTCCGACTGAGTCGTGTGAATAGAGGACTGCGGTGATGCTCATGGAAGACCACTCTGGTCACCGCAGGTGAAGCAACGATGAGACCAGGATGAGAGTCTCTTCCGAGTTCTCTCATCCTGATCTCATCTGGTTCTCATGAAAGGGTCAGTTGACCGGGCCGGTCCACTTCTCGCCGGGACCCTTCCCGGGTGCATCCGGGACGGTGGACTCTTCGCGGAAGGCGAGCTGGAGCGAGCGCAGCCCGTCGCGCAGCGGCGCGGCGTGGGTCGAGCCGACCTCGGGGGCGGCGGCGGTGATCAGACCTGCAAGGGCGGTGATCAGCTTGCGGGCCTCATCGAGGTCCTTGAGCTCCTCCGCCTTGGGGTCATCGGCGAGGCCGGTCTTGACCGCGGCGGCACTCATCAGGTGCACGGCGACGGTGTTGATCAGCTCCACCGCGGGCACCTCGGAGATGTCGCGGGACCGCTGGTTGACCGCCTGGGCGAGATCGGGATTCTCGGCGTGGTTATTCTGCTCACTCTGCATGCTGGTAAGCTTGTCACAGTCTCATCGGCCGCGCTAAACGCACTCAACACGGCGATCACCTCCCAGTTGAGCTCATTGGGCGCACTGGCCGGTGACTCCCCATTCACCGAATTCCTCACAACAGGAGCTAGACAGATCAGCGAACCACGCATCAACGAACGCATCCGCGTACCAGAAGTCCGCCTTGTCGGCCCCCAGGGGGAGCAGGTGGGCGTCGTGCGCATCGAAGACGCCCTGCGTCTCGCCACTGAGTCCGATCTGGATCTGGTAGAGGTTGCGCCCCAGGCCAAACCTCCCGTCTGCAAGCTGATGGATTTCGGCAAGTACAAATACGAGGCAGCGGTCAAGGCTCGTGAATCACGGAAGAACCAGAGCACCACGGTGCTCAAGGAGGTCCGTTTCCGGCTGAAGATCGATGACCACGACTACAACACCAAGGTCGGTCACGCCCGTCGCTTCCTCGATGCCGGCGACAAGGTCAAGGCCATGATCCAGTTCCGCGGTCGTGAGCAGCAGCGCCCCGAGATGGGTGTTCGGCTCCTGCAGCGCTTCTCCCAGGACGTCGCCGACCTCGGCGCCGTGGAATCCTCCCCGCGCCAGGACGGCCGCCACATGGTGATGGTCGTCGGTCCGCTCAAGACCAAGGCCGAGGCCAAGGCCATGGCGAAGAACCAGGCCAAGAAGGAGGAGCCGACCGAGGCTGACGCCGAGGCCGAGGCTCCCAAGGTGAAGAACGAGCGCCGCTCGCGGAAGAACGCGGAGCGCCTGCCCACGGAGAAGAAGGACGCGACCCCGCTCTCGAACTCCATGGCCGATTATCTGCCGGATGAGCTGAAGAACCTCTAGAGGCCTTCTCTCCTCACGGTGAACCCGCGCACCATTCTCATGACGTAGACTGGTGCGCTGGTTTGTGTGGCAGCGCTGCAAGGTGCTGTCGCCACCACCCAAAAGGGGTCTGATGCGTGGATCTCCGTCGCTGCGAGAGCAGCCTCGGCCGCGCGTCGATGACCCACCTCTGCGCCGCCGCGTCAGCAGATGAGCTTCGGCTCGTCGCTGGAGAGCACAGGCGTTGCAGGTCCGAACGACATAAGGAGAACGGCACCATGCCGAAGATGAAGACCCACAGCGGGGCCAAGAAGCGGTTCAAGCTGACCGGTTCTGGCAAGCTCAAGCGCCAGCAGGCCAACCGTCGCCACTACCTGGAGCACAAGTCTTCACGCCTGAAGCGCCGCCTGGCCGGGGACCAACTGGTCACCAAGGCTGACGAGAAGCGCATCAAGCGGATGCTGGGCATCTGAGCCTCAGCACTTTCATCACCGAAGACTTTAAGACTCAAGGAGATATCACGTGGCACGTGTAAAGAGGGCCGTCAATGGCCATAAGAAGCGCCGCAAGGTCCTAGACAGGGCCTCCGGCTACCGCGGACAGCGCTCACGCCTCTACCGCAAGGCAAAAGAGCAGCTGCTGCACTCGTACGTCTATAACTACCAGCACCGCAAGAAGCGCAAGGGTGACTTCCGCCGCCTGTGGATCCAGCGCATCAATGCCGCTGCCCGCTCGCACGGGATGACCTACAACCGCTTCATCCAGGGCCTGAAGGCCGCTGGAGTCGAGGTTGATCGTCGCATGCTTGCTGAGCTGGCCGTCTACGACGCCAACTCATTCGGCGTTCTGGTCGAGACCGCCCGCAAGGCGCTCCCGCAGGACGTCAACGCCGCTCGAGTCTGACTCGACGCAGTGTGACAGAAGGCGCCGTCTCCTCACCGGGGGCGGCGCCTTCTGTGTGCCAGCACCGCTGGCGAAGCACCATTCACGCAGCACCTGCTCCACCGTGCTGAACCTATGAGCACCCCGAGATGCATGAGCAGTCCATTCAGCAGGAGAAGAGAGAATCATGTCCCAGCACATCGACCCCGAGCTCGTCGACAACCCGAAGTCTGACCGCGTCCGCCGCGTGGCGGCTCTTGCCGGGCGGTCCGCGCGCCACAAGCAGGGACTCTTCCTGGCCGAGGGGCCCCAGCCGGTCCGCGAGGCGCTGACGATCTGGCTGCGCCAGTGGGAGCAGGAACAGGGCCCGCAGCCCTTCCCCGAACTGGACGCTCTCTTCTTCGATCCCGCAGCCCTGGAGCGCCACCCCGATGTGCTCGCGCTGCTGGACCGGATGCGCGGGGTGCTCTTCAACCCCGAGACCCAGCTGCCCTCGAACGCCCGGGTCTTTCTGCGCGAAGCCACTCCGGAGGCGCTGCGCGCAATGGGCGACGCCGAGACCTCCCAGGGCATGCTTGCGGTCTGCCGCATCCCCGCTGTCTCCACCCAGCGAGAAGCTCTGGACGCCCAGCTCGAGCAGATCGCCCAGGGTGCCGGGCAGGTCGCGGCCATGCTTCGGCTGCAGGACCCGGGCAACGCCGGCACGATCATCCGCACCGCGGATGCCGCCGGCGCCGGCGCCGTCGTGCTCTCGGCGGGGACCGTGGATCCGTGGAGCCCCAAGGTCGTCCGCTCCGCCGCGGGCTCACACTTCCACGTGCCGATCTTCACCGGGGTCGAACCGGCCGACCTGACCGAGGCGGCCCGCGCCAAGGGCTTCCAGGTGCTCGCCGCCGATGGCCGGGGTGAGACCCAGCTCGCCGAGCTGGCCAACCCTGCAGCCCCCACCCTGTGGCTGTTCGGCCACGAGGCCCACGGACTGACCCACGCTGAGCGCGAGCTCGCCGATCACCGCGTGGCGATCCCGCTCTTCGGAGCTGCCGAATCATTGAACGTGGCCACCGCGGCCACGGTCTGCATGTACTCCACCGCGATGGCTCAGCACGCGCTCTCGGCCGAGGCCACTTCCGACGCCGGAGAGAGCGCGCCCACGGCATGAGCAGGGAGGCCGAGAACACCGGCTTCGACTGCATCCACTGCGGGCAGCCGATTCCCAGACAGCTCGGCGGCAGCTACCGGAACCACTGCCCGCGCTGCCTGTACTCCCGGCATGTGGACATCACCCCGGGCGATCGCGCCGCCGACTGTGGGGCGGCGATGGAACCCATCGGGGTGGACCACACCGGCAAGAAGGGCTTCCTGCTGCTCCACCGCTGCACCCGGTGCGGACAGGTGGATCGGAACCGGCTCGCACCGGATGATGACATGGACCGGGTCATCGAGCTCCAGCGCCCGCATTGACTCAGTGCTGCATCATCCCTCTTGGTCGGCGCCGTCCGGTTCAGCCGGGCTGGTTGGTGAAGGCGATCCCTGAGGCGCCCCGGCGGTGCGAGCCCACCAGGTGGGTGTCCACCATCCCGATGGCCTCCATCAGGGCGAACGCGGTGGTGGGTCCGACGAACCGGAACCCTTCCGCCTTGAGCCGCCTGGCCAGGGCTTCTGACTCCTCTGACCGGGTGGGCACCTGCTCCATCGTCTGCGGCACGGGGGTCTGCTCGGGCTTGTAGGACCAGATCAGCGCGGACAGGCCACCGCGGTCACGCAGCGCCAGGGTGGCCCGGGCATTGCCGATGGTCGCGGTGATCTTCCCGCGGTGACGGATGATCCCGGCGTCGTCGAGCAGCCGCAGGATGTCCTCCTCGGCGTAGTCCGCGACCACCTCGGGATCGAACCCGGCGAAGGCGGCACGGAAGTTCTCCCGCTTGACCAGGATGGTGGACCAGGAGAGGCCGGCCTGAAACCCCTCCAGGCTCAGCCGTTCGAAGAGGCCGTGCTCGGCACGGATCGGCATCCCCCATTCGGTGTCGTAGTAGCGCAGCATCATCTCGCTGCCGAGCGCCCAGGGTGTGCGGGGCAGACCGTCGGGGCCGATCGCGGGTCCGGAGGTCATCGCAGAGGTCGTCGCAGGAGTCGTCTCGGGGGTCGCGTCAGAAGTCACAGCACCAGGGTAGCGCTGTCCACCACGCCGGTAGTTGTACAATGCAACCATATGCTGGCGGTCGCTGGTAGAACAGCACCATGACACAGCACAGCTCGAGCATCTTCTCCGACCTGGACCACTTCGTCACCCATCCCCGCCTCGGCGGTCTCACGCTGAGCCCCGACGGGTCCCGGCTGGTCACCACCGTCTCCACGGTCAACACCGCAGGTGATGGCTACACCGGTGCGCTCTGGGAGATCGACCCCAGCGGCGCCCGTCCCGCCCGCCGGCTCACCCGCAGCCCCAAGGGCGAGGGTGCTCCGGGGTTCTCTGCCACAGGTGATCTCTACTTCACCTCGGACCGCCCGGGGGAGAAGCCCGAGGAGAAGAGCTCCGCCCTGTACAGGCTCCCCGCGGACGGAGGTGAATCGGTGCTGGTCAGTCGACGCGCCGGTGGCGTGAGTCAGCCGCACTGCGCCCAGCAGGGGTCCACCATCCTGCTCACCGCGCCGCTGCTCCCCGGGGCCGGCTCCGAGGAGGCGCACGAGCAGCTGCACCGGCAGCGCGAAGAGGCCTCGGTCAAGGCGATCCTGCACACCGGATACCCGATCCGCTTCTGGGACCACGATCTCGGCCCGGCCCGCCCGAGCCTGTTCGCCCTGGAGTCCACGGCCGACGCCGCGGCCCTCCCCACGGATTCCGAGCAGGCCAGCCTTCGCCACCTCACCGAGGGTCTCGGAGCTCGCTTCGGCGGAGACGTGAAGGTCAGCCCGGATGGCACCGTCGCGCTGATCAGCGTCGTCGTGCCCGAAGTCCGGGCCGGTCAGCGCACCGCTCTGGCGGTGGTGGACACCGCCACCGGTGAGCGTCGGATCATCGCGGACGAACCCGGGTACACCTTCAGCGCCGGGGGGATCAGCCCCGATGGGCTTAGCGCCGCCGTCGTGCGCTCTGCCCAGCCGACGCCGCAGCGAGCCCCGCAGCCGCAGCTGCACCTTCTGGACCTGCACACCGGCGCGCTGACCCGGCTCGCCGAGGACGCTGACCTGTGGCTCACCCCCGCGGCCTGGCTGCCGGACGGCTCAGGACTGCTCGCGCTGGCCGACCAGGGCGGACGCGGTCCGGTCTTCCGCGTGGACGCCACCAGCGGTGCGGTGGAGCAGGTCACCACCGAGGACGCCACCTACTCCGCCGTCGTCGTGGCCCCTGACGGTCACACCGCCTACGGGGTGCGCTCCAGCTACGCCTTCCCTGAGGAGGTGGTCTCGATCGACCTGAGCACGGGGGAGGCCGCGCGGCTGCAGAATCCCCATGTGCGTCCGGAGCTGCCCGGCACGCTGACCGAGGTCACCACCACCGGGGCCGACGGTGCGCCGGTGCGGGCCTGGCTTGCGCTTCCCGCCTCCGCCTCGACGGAGCAGCCGGCACCGCTGCTGCTCTGGATCCACGGCGGGCCGCTGAACTCCTGGAACGCCTGGACCTGGCGGTGGAACCCCTGGCTGATGGTGGAGCAGGGCTACGCGGTGCTGCTGCCCGACCCGGCGCTGTCCACCGGTTATGGGCAGAACTTCATCCAGCGCGGCTGGAACTCCTGGGGAGGACATCCCTTCACCGATCTGATGGCGATCACCGACGCCACCGAGGCGCGGAAGGACATCGACCCGACGCGCACCGCCGCGATGGGCGGCTCCTTCGGCGGGTACATGGCGAACTGGATCGCCGGGCAGACCGACCGATTCTCCGCGATCGTCACCCATGCCTCGCTGTGGGCGCTGGATCAGTTCGGCTCCACCACGGACTTGGCCTCGTACTGGCGCAACGAGCTCGATGAGCGGATGGCCGCGGAGCACTCACCGCATCTGCATGTGGAGAAGATCGTGACCCCGATGCTGGTCATCCATGGCGACAAGGACTACCGGGTGCCGATCGGGGAGGGGCTGCGGCTCTGGTACGAGCTGCTCGCGAAATCGGGGCTGCCGGCGGATGAGGACGGACACAGCGCACACCGGTTCCTCTACTTCCCCGACGAGAACCACTGGGTGCTCAGCCCTGCGCACGCGAAGATCTGGTACCAGGTGGTCTCGGGCTTCCTCGCCGAGCATCTGCTGGGCGAAGCGGCCGCGCTGCCGGAGGAGCTGGGACTCACCGCGCCGGCTGCGGACCAGCAGCCCGTCCGCGGGCATCTGGGGTCTCCCGCGGGACGCGCAGCCGCATCCGTCGCTTCCTGAGGGCTGTCGGGGAATCCGTCGCACAGCGATGCGCCTTGGGAGGGAGGTGCTGGTGTCAGCGACGGATCTCGAAGCCTGCCTGCGGCAGCGAGGCGAGATCCGCCTCGGTCGCCTCACGCTGCTGCACCTCGGTCACCTCGGCGGACTCGGGTCCCTTCCCGGCCCAGCGCAGCAGCGCGTCCACCGCTGGACCGTCGCCGCCGACCAGGAGCTCCACCGCGCCGTCGGCGGTGTTTCTGACCCATCCGATCAGTCCCAGGTCATCGGCCTCGGCCTTCGTCGATGCGCGAAAGGTCACCCCCTGCACCCGACCGGTGATCTGCGCGTGGGTTCCGGTGGTGCATCCCGAGGGAGCGAGGGGCTGTTCGGAATCGGGAGGTGAGAGGGGTTCAGTCATGCGCCCAGTCAAACACCCTCAGGGTCCAGCCACCAGGTCCCGCCCGTCTGCGGGCGCGGTGGGAGGCGCCCGCAGGTGGCTCGAGACGGGATTCGCCGCGGCGCGCAGACTCAGGCCGGCGCGGAGGCTCAGGCCGAGGCTTCGGCGGGCTCGTGCGAGAACACCAGCGCTCCGTCGATCCAGGTGTGCAGCACCCGGTTCCTGGTGTCCAGCGGATCTCCGGACCAGAGCGCGAGGTCCGCGTCCTTGCCCGGCTCCAAGGTCCCCACTCGATCTGACACCCTGAGCACCTCGGCCGGGTTGATCGTGATCGCCCGAAGCGCCTCGACCGGGTCCATGCCCTCGCGCACCGCGAGGGCCGCCTGATGGATCAGGAACTCGATGGGCACCACGGGATGATCGGTGATGATCGAGACCTTCACCCCGGCGCGGGCGAGGATCCCCGGGGCCCTGGGGCTGCGGTCGCGGACCTCCACCTTGGAGCGCGAGACGATCATCGGCCCGTAGAGCACCGGAATGCCGCGATCGGCGATGACGTCGGCGAGCTTATAGGACTCGGTGCCGTGATCCAGGACCAGCTCATAGCCGAACTCATCGGCCAGGCGCAGCGCGGTGGCGATGTCATCGGCGCGGTGGCAGTGCTGGCGCCAGGGGATCTTGCGGTCGAGCACCAGCGCCAGCGCCTCGGAGACGAGATCCCCGGGCCGGTCCGCCGGGTCCTTGGCCTGCCAGTTCCTGGCCTCGGTGAAGGCCTTGCGGATGGTCATCGCGACCCCGAGCCGGGTGTTCGGGGTCTGCTTGCGCTCCCCATAGATCCGCTTGGGGTTCTCACCCAGGGCTGACTTCAGGCCCGAGGGGGAGCGCAGCACCATCTCGTCCACGATCCGCCCCTGGGTCTTCAGCGCCACAGCGAGCCCGCCGATCGGATTGGCCGACCCCGGATTCACGTTCACGGTGGTGATGCCCGCGGCCCGGGCGTCGGCGAAGCCGATCTCCGCCGGGTTGATCGCATCCAGGGCGCGCACGGCCGCGGTCACCGGATCGGTGGTCTCGTTGACATCGGCGCCGGCCCAGCCCTCGCCCTCCTCATGGACCCCCAGGTGCACGTGGGCATCGATGAGTCCCGGCAGCACCCAGCCGCCGGCGGCATCGATGACCTCATGCTCGGCAGGATGGTCCACAGCGGGCCCCAGGGCCGCGATCCGGCCCTCAGTGACCACCAGGGAGCCGTCGAAGGGCTCACCGCTGATGGGCAGGATGTGCGCATTGCTGATGACATAGTTTCTCTGAGCAACCATGTGGGGACTCTAGCGCACTCGCCTTGCTGAGAACGCTTCTGCGTCCGGCTCGCAGCTTGGGAGATCTCGGCGGAACGCAGGAGAATGGTGCCACGATGCACCACCATGATCACGGCGCCCGCGCCGACGACCCTGCCTCCTCCGAGACTGCCGCACGCACGCGCTCACACCGCCGTCGGCTGGCGATCGCCTGCGCCATCACCGTGGGTGTCGTCCTGGCGCAGGCCATCGGGGCCTGGGTCACCGGTTCGCTGGCGCTGCTCACCGATGCCGTGCATTCACTCACCGACAGCATCGGCCTCGGTGTCGCCCTGGTCGCGGCGGGACTGATGCACCGGGCCGCCACATCCCAGCGCACCTGGGGCTTCCGACGCGTGGAGATCCTGGCGGGGCTGCTGCAGGCGACGCTGCTGCTGGGCGTGGGCATCTACGCCGCGGTGGAGGGGATCGGCAGGCTCAGCGCACCGCCCGCAATTCTGCACATCGAGCTGCTGATCTTCGGGGCAGTCGGTCTGACCGGCAACGTGATCTCGCTGCTGGTGCTCGCCTCGGGCCGGAAGGCCAACTTCAACATGCGTGCCGCGTTCCTCGAGGTCACCGCCGATGCGCTGGGATCGCTAGCGGTGATGGTGGCAGCCGTCGTGATCTGGACCACCGGCTGGCAGCAGGCCGACGCCGTGGCCGCGCTGGCCATCGCCGCACTGATCATTCCGCGTGCGCTGCTGCTGCTGCGCGAGACCGCGCGAGTGCTGCTGGAGTTCGCCCCTCGCGGGCTTGACCTGGAGCAGGTCAGGGCGCACATGCTGGCCCAGGACCATGTCCAGGAGGTCCACGACCTACACGCCTCCACGGTCGCGACCGGGCTGCCGGTGATCTCCGCCCATGTGGTCCTCGATGACGCCTGCTTCCGCGAAGGCTGCGTGCCGGAGACGCTGAGCCGGCTGAAGACCTGCGTGGCCGAACACTTCGACGTGGCGGTGGAACACTCCACCTTCCAGCTCGAGCCGCGCAGCATCGCCGCCGGTGAGACCCACACCCACGCCTGAGCAGCGCCCTCGACCACCCCTGTGCACATGCCTGAGCGGGCGCCCGGTAGGCTGTGCGGTCATGAGCATTCCACCGCACAGATCCGCCTCCCCCTGGTTCCGCGGCGCTCCGCTGGCCGGGATCGCGCTGGCAGCGGCGCTGGCCCTGGCGGGCTGCGGCGATGCAGATGCTGAGCAGAGCGATCCCGCGCTCGCCGACGACGACGCGGACGCCGGGGACGCTCAGCTCGCCGAGGCCGAGGACGAGGACGAGGACGGCGAGGCGGGCGGCGCCGGTCCGGACGGCTCCGAGGAGCCATTCGCCTCCGCAGAGATCGCTGACGTGGCGGGCAACGACATCGGCACGGTGAGCTTCTCCGAGGTCGAGAACGGCGTGCTCGTCGAGGCCGAGGTCCACGACGTCGACGCAGGCTTCCGGGGCATCACCATCCACGAACGCGGCGTGTGCGAGCCGGTGTCCAGCTCGGAGGACGGCGTGTTCGGAGACTTCGAGTCCTCCGGCGGTCACCTGGTAGGGACCATGGAGGAAGACATGGGCATCGTGGAGGGCGAAGAGGCTCCGCAGGAGGAAGCTCCGGAGACCGACCTGAATGACCTCACCGAGGAGGTCCCGCCCGCAGAGCCCGAAGCAGTGACCCACCCCGGCCATGCCGGAGATCTGCCGAACCTGCTGGTGAACCAGGACCGGACCGGCTGGCTGAGCCTGGTCAGCGATCGACTCGCGCCGGAGGACCTGCTCAGCGCAGAAGGCAGCTCCGTGATCATCCACGCCCAGGCGGACAACCATGGCAACGTCCCCGAGCGCAATTTCGGCCCCGACGCCGAGACCCTGACCAGTGGAGACTCCGGGAGCCGCGTGGCCTGCGGCGTCGTCGAGGAGCAGTAGGACACACTTGCCGTAGCACGGATCACACCGGAGCATGGTCCGCACTCCATGAGCACGACTCGATTGCTGAGAGATCAGCCCCATAGATATAGTCGAACACTGGTGTGCCGGGAAGACTGGTCGGCGATGAGCTTCACCGCGCCGTTTCACCCGCACCGACTGGAGGCACCATGCACTCGCGAAGACCTTCCATGCGCTCATGCGCGCCGGCGGTGGTCCGCCGATGACGCTCATGGTGCTCCTGATGCTGACTCTGGCCCTGGTCCCGATCGCCGCCCTGGTCCACCGCGCCCTCGGTCGCGACACCGGCTTCTTCGCCGCCGTGGCGCTGACCGGCATCGGGGTGGCCACGCTGCCGTGGCTGAGCACCTTGCTGGATGGGGGAGTGATCGAGGAGCACCTTCCCTGGATCCCCACGGTCGACGTCGGCCTCAGCCTGCGCCTGGACGGGCTCGGGATGGTCTTCCTGCTGCTGATCCTCTTCATCGGCGCCCTGGTGATGGCCTATTCGGCCCGCTACTTCTCGGTCAAGAAGAAGACCTCGGACTATTACCTGTGGATGCTGATGTTCGTCTTCGCGATGAGCGGGATGGTCATCGCCGATGACCTGATCCTGCTCTTCGTGTTCTGGGAGTTCACCACGCTGTGCTCCTTCTTCCTGATCAACCGCTCCGGAGACAAGGCCCCGGCCCCGGCCCAGCGCACGCTGCTGATCACCGCCGCAGGCGGGCTGGGCCTGCTCACCGCGGTGCTGCTGATCATCGTGGAGACCGGCACCACGTCCATGTCCGAGGCGCTCACGCACAGCGCCTGGCAGGACAACACCACCTTCACCTCGGTGGTCGCGGTGCTCATCGCCTTCGCCGCCTTCACCAAGTCCGCGCAGTTCCCCTTCCACCTGTGGCTTCCCGATGCGATGGTCGCCCCCGCGCCGGTCTCGGCCTACCTCCACGCCGCGGCCATGGTCAAGGCCGGCATCTACCTGCTGCTGCGCTTCTCTCCGGTCTTCGAAGAGTCCACGCTGTGGCAGGTGCTCCTGATCAGCTGTGGTCTGACCACCGCACTGATGGGCGCCCTCTTCGCCCTGCAGCGCCACGACATCAAAGAGATCATGGCCTACTCCACGGTCTCGCAGCTGGGCTTCCTGGTCGCCGTCATCGGCATCGGCACCCCCACCGCGCTGGTGGCCGCCACGATCCACGTGGTCGCCCACGCATTGTTCAAGTCCGCGCTGTTCATGATGGTGGGCATCATCGAGCACGAGGCGCATTCGCGAGACATCCGACGGCTCAACGGACTGAGCAGGACCATGCGCATCTCGCTGGTCATCACCCTGATCTCCTCACTCTCCATGGCCGGGGTCCCGCCGCTGCTGGGCTTCGTCTCCAAGGAGCACCTGCTCGCCGGGTTCCTCTCCGCGGACATGCCCGCCGCGCTGACCTGGACGCTGACGTGCATGGCCGTTCTCGCCGCCATCGGCACCTTCGCCTACTGCGGCCGGATCGTGCTCGGCGCGTTCACCAGCTACACCGGCACCGGGTCCAAGGACGAATACCACGAGCCCATCGACCCCACCACGCCCCATGAGGCGCCCGCCAGCTTCTACCTGCCGGCGCTGCTGCCCGCCGCCGCGGGCCTGGTGCTCGGCTTCACCCCCTTCGTCTTCGACGGGCTGATCACCCGGGCCGGCGAGGATGCTCAGACCGGGACCTATACGGCGGAGTTCGCGCTCTGGCACGGCTTCAACACCGAGCTGATGCTCTCCGCGGTGATCGTCGGCGGCGGCCTGCTCGTCGTCGCGATGCGAGCCCGCCTGGACAACCTGATTCCGCGCAGGATCCTGCCGTTCACCGGCGTCGAACTGGCCGAGTCCATGCGACTGGGGGCCATCAACTTCGGCCGCCGGGTCGGAGACATCACGCGCAGCGACGTGCACGCGGTGCACCTCGCCCCTCCGGGCATCCTGCTTGCCGGCGTGTTCATCGCCGGCCTGGTCGCCGCGCCGGTGGTCGGAGAGTTCGATCCCGGCAACACCCGGATGACCGACTGGGTGCTGATCGGGCTGCTGGTCTTCTTCCTGGCCGGCACGGTCATCGCCGAGAACCGCGCCGCCGCGGTCGTCCTCGCCGGCGGCGCCGGGTTCGTGGTCGCCGCCTGGTACTTCGCGCTCGGCGCGGTGGATGTGGGCATGACCCAGCTGCTCGTGGAGATCCTCACCGTGGTGGTGCTGGTCCTGGTGCTGCGCAAGCTGCCCAAGCGCTTCCACAAGGTCACCCGCACCCGGCGCAGCGTCGCCATCGCGGTGGCCCTGTCCTTCGGCGTGATGGCCTTCGCCGCCACCTTCGCACTCACCGGCCGGCGCGGACAGTCCCCGGTCGCCGAGTGGTACCTGCTCAACACCTACGAGGAGACCGGCGCGCTCAACGCGGTGAACTCCATCCTGGTGGACTTCCGCGCGCTGGACACCTTCGGAGAGCTCACCGTGCTCGGCGTTGCAGGCTTCGCGATCCTGGCGCTGCTGAACTCCTCCTTCGCCACCTCGGACAACGAGCCGCCCGCCTCGCGGCAATGGTCCGGGACCCCGCTGGATCATGCCGGGGACAACACCACCGCCATGCGCAGCGTCTTCAACTGGATGGCGCCGTTCATCGTGCTGCTCTCGCTGATCCTGCTGCTGCGCGGCCACTACGAGTCCGGCGGCGGGTTCATCGCCGCGCTGGTCGCCGGCGGCTTCTTCGCGCTGCGCTACCTGGTCGCCCCCTCCGACACCTCGGTGAAGCTGCGCTTCGACTATGCGCTGGTCATCGTCGGCGGCATCATCACCGGCGCGGCCATCGGCTTCGCCGGCTTCCTCGAGGGCTCCTATCTGCGCCCGATCGTGATCGTGGAGGGACTCCCGATGCCGTGGGGCTCCGACGCAGGGTTCTCACTCACCACGGCGCTGATCTTCGACGTCGGCATCTATCTCGCCGTGATCGGCGCGGTGCTGGTCGCGCTGGACCGGCTCGGTCAGGCGCAGCGCTACCCTGCGGAGCTGCTCAAGGCACACCGCCGCGCGCGCGGCACCAGCGAATCGGAGCTCTCCACGCTGAAGGTCCCCGCCGGCTATCACGCCGACCCCGGCGACCTTCCGTTCGAAGTGCAGGCGGATGAGTCCTGGCCCGGGGTTCACCCGGACATCGAACCGAAAGGGGTGAACGACCGATGAGCATCGCCATCGCCGTCGGGCTGCTCACCGCCGCGGCCGTCTATCTGTTCATGCAGCGCGGAATGGTGCGGATCGTGCTGGGCTTCGTCCTGGCCAGCCACGCCGCGAACCTGATGTTCTTCGCGGCAGGCAACACCGCCTACCGCGGCGTGCCCTATATCGGCTCCGGCGAGCTCGGCGAACAGGCCGACCCGCTGCCGCAGGCCTTCGTGCTGACCGCCATCGTGATCGCATTCTCCATCACCATGTTCATGGTGACCCTGGCGATCACCACCACCACCGACGACGACACCGAGGACGTCGAGGTCTCGCCGGCCCTGCTGCTCGCCGCTGACCGCGGCGACACCAACGACGCCGGCTTCTTCGGTCTGACCACGGAGTCCGGCGACATCGTGGTGGAGCGCGGAGAGGACGAGACCGGAGACCCCTGGCCGGAGAAGACGCCGGGGACCGCCTCCTCCGCCGAGCCCGGGGCGACAGCGCCTCAGGCGACGGCGCACACCGAGACCCAGGAGGGAGACGCCCGATGACCGAGATACTTCCTCCGCTGCTTCCGCTGGCGGTCGGCATACCGCTGCTGCTCGCCGCCGTCGGCGTCATGCTGCGCAAGAAGCGTCTGGCCCGCCACATGATCAGCCTGGGCACCCTGGCCGCGCTCTTCATCTTCGCGGTGCTGCTGGTGATCGCCACCGGCGACGGGACCGTGCTGGTCCACCAGGTCGGGCTCTGGGATTACGGGGTCTCGATCCCGTTCGTGGTCGACGCGCTCTCCGCGCTGGTGCTGATGATCATGTCGGTGCTGGCCTTCGCCAGCGTGCTCTTCGCCATGGCCACCCACGAGGCCCGGGCTCGGTTCTTCCACCCCTTCGTGCTGGTGCTCATGGCCGGCGTCTCCGGGGCGCTGATGACCGGAGACATCTTCAACCTCTTCGTGTTCATCGAGGTCATGCTGCTTCCGTCCTATGGCCTGCTGGCCATGATGGGCGCCAAGCTCGGCGCCCACGGGGCGCGGATCTATGTCTCGGTGAACCTGCTGGCCTCCACGCTGCTTCTGGTGGGCATCGCCCTGGTCTACGCGACCGCGGGCACCGTGAACCTGGCGGAGCTGCATGGGGCGGGCAAGGATGACCCCGCCGTCGCCCTCGCCGGTGGCGTGGTGCTGACCGCCGTCGCGATCAAGGCTGCGGTGGTGCCGGTCCACGGCTGGCTGACCCGCACCTATGCGATGACCTCCCCGGCGGTCACCGCGCTGTTCTCCGGGATCCATACCAAGGTCGCGATCTACGTGATCTACCGGATCTACTCGCTGCTCTTCGACGGCGACGAGCGCTTCCTCTGGGTGGCTCTGGTGATCACCTCAGCCACCATGCTCATCGGCGTCCTCGGCGCGGTGGGGGAGAAGACCACCCGGTCCATCCTGGTCTTCCACATGATCAGCCAGATCGGCTACATCCTGATCGGCGTCGGACTGTTCACCCTGCTGGGGCTCACCGCCGCGATCTTCTATCTGCTCCACCACATGATCGTGAAGGCCTCGCTCTTCCTCTCCACCGGCGCGATCGAAGAGACCTATGGCACCGGAGAGATCGACAAGCTCGGCGGCATGCTCAAACGTGAGCCGCTGATCGCGGTGACCTTCATGGTGGCCGCGCTCTCGCTGGCCGGGCTGCCGCCCTTCTCCGGGTTCGTCGCGAAGTTCGCGATCATCCAGGCCACCCTGGCCGAATCCCACTACTGGGTGGCCGCCGTGGCGGTGGTGGTCTCGATCTTCACGCTGCTCTCGATGCTGAAGATCTGGACCGGCGTGTTCATGGGGTCAGAGCCCGACGACCTGCAGGAGCGCGCGCTGACCTATCAGCAGCGCATGCACGGCAAGCGCTACCTGCGGGTGCAGGCGCAGGCCGAGACCCCCACGCTGACCATCGGACCGCCGACGGCGACCACCACCGCGGTGCTCGCCGGCAAGCAGGCCGTCAAGGTCCCCTTCAAGCTGATCTTCCCGGCGATCCTGCTGGCCGCGATCACCCTGTTCTTCGGACTCGGGGCAGAGCTGCTGATGGGCTGGTCGGAGACCGCGGCAGAGAACCTGCTCAACCCATTGGACTATGTGAGGGCGGTGAGCGGCGCATGATGAGCTGGTCATTTCGGATCATCGGATTCCTCTTCTGGTACGCCAAGGAGTTCATCATCTCGAACTACACGGTGACCGCCGAGGTGCTGCGTCTGCGCGGACGTTCCAAGATGCGGCCCGCGATCCTCGCGGTGCCGGCCGCTTCGCGCAGCGACAGCGAGTGGACGATGATCTCCTCGCTGATCACGCTGACCCCGGGCACGCTGACCATCACCATCTCCAAGGAGCACGGCATCCTCTACGTGCACGGGATGTTCGTGGAGAGCCGCGAGCAGCTGGTGGCCGAGATCCAGGAGATGGAGGACCGGCTGCTGCGCGCGATGCGGCGGGTCCCCGGGGACCTGAGCCGTCCGACCCAGCTTCCGGTGGTCCGTCCGCTGGATGAGGCAGGTGAGAGCCGATGATCTCCGAATGGACTCTCGAGGTCGCGCTGATCCTGCTGGCCATCGGCATGGTCATCGCCGCCGTGCGCGGGCTGATCGGCCCACGCACCATGGACCGGGCCGTGGCCGCAGACCTGATCTTCTTCGCGACCATCGGCTTCGTCGCCCTGATCGGACTGCGCACCAATATCGAGGCGCTCTTCGACATCATCCTCATCGCCACGCTGCTGGGCTTCATGGCGGCGCTGTCGATGGCACGACTCGGATCAGGAGGTCGCCGCTGATGGAACCGGATCACATCGCCGACATCTTCGGCCTGGTGTTCATCTTCGTGGGAATCGCCACGATCGTCATCTCCGCGATCGGGCTGTTCAAGCTGCCCGATCTCTACCTGCGCGCCTCGGCGGTGGGCACCTCCGCGGGACTGGGGGTGGCGTCCATCGTCTTCGGCGCGCTGCTGATGGATTTCAGCGGACTGAACCTGGTCAAAGCGATCATCGCGATCGTCGCTCAGCTGCTCACCTCGGCAGTGGGATCCATGGCCATCGCCAGGGCTGGATACCTCAACAACGCCCTGCCCGCTCCGATCACACATATCGACGAGCTGGCTATGACCAGACGTGAGGTGTCAGGGGGTCGTTGAACAGTTGGTCCTGAGGTCACATGCCGATAGTTTGAGTCCATGAGCGCTCATTCCGACCCGCAGGGTCACCCCAAGAATTCCAACCCGGCAGGCCGCGCCGCTGGTGCCCTGAAGGCCCATCGTGCACCCCGGCACCAGATCGAGGACGGGGGCCGCTCCGGTGCCACCGTGCACCAGGGTGACCAGCTGCGCGTCGGCACCCTCTCCGCGGCGGCGGACCAGCCGTTCATGGTCAAGAACCGCCAGCGTGAGGACTTCGAGGAGTCCATCTCCGGGGACAGCGAGGACCACAAGACGTCCTCCCCGGTGAAGCTGACCGGCACCACCTGGAAGTACAGCGCCAAGCGGACCCTCACGGAGTTCGGTCGCGACAGCTGCACGGATCTTGCCGCAGGGCTGACCTACTACACGGTGCTCTCGGTCTTTCCGGCGCTGATCGCGCTGGTCTCGCTGATGTCATTCGTCGGCGAGGGCGAACGGACCCAGGAATTCCTGCTCTCCACCGCCGCGCAGATGCTCGAGTCCGACACCATGGAGCAGATCAGACCGGCCATCGAAGCCATCACGAGCGTGGAGGGTGCAGGTATCGGGCTGGCGCTCGGCCTGCTCACCGCGCTGTGGACCGCCTCGAACTACGTCAACGCCTTCTCCCGGTCGATGAACCGGGTCTACGAGGTGGAAGAGGGCCGCTCGCTGCTGAAGCTGCGTCCGATCTTCTACCTGGTCACCGCGGGGCTTCTCGTGCTGGTGGCCACCGCGGTCTTCCTGCTCCTGATCTCGGGGCCCATCGCCCGGGCGGTGGGGGACACCGTGGGGCTCGGCGAGACCGCCGTGACGATCTTCAACTGGGCCACCTATCCCGCGCTGCTGATCGTGGCTGTGATCTGCATCGCGATGCTCTATCACGTCACGCCGAATCTGCGTCAGCCCGGGGTCCGCTGGATCTCCGCCGGCGCCGTGCTGGCCATCTTGGTCATGGTGCTCGCGACTGCTGCGGTGTTCTTCTATGTGTCGAACTTCGGGAACTACGAGGCCACCTACGGCGCGCTGGCAGGCGTCATCATCTTCCTGATCTGGGTCTACATCATGAACCTGGTGCTGCTGCTGGGCGCCGAGTTCGACTCCGAACTGGAACGCGGACGCCAGCTGCAGAGCGGCATCGAGGCCGAGCGCACCATCATGCTTCCACCCCGGGACATGGGCACCGCAGAGAAGAAGTCCAAGAAGTATGAGGACCTCGTGGCGCAGGGCCAGGCGCTGCGCATGACTCAGGGTGAGACCTCCGATCCCGAGGCCTCCTGGCGGCGCTGAGCACCACACCCGGCACAGCGACGTAACACTCTGACTTATTCGCAGGTCAGCCCCCGTTACCAATGAGTAGCAGAAGTCTGATCCGAATGTTGCTTACGTGTTTCAAGCGGCAAAGTGGCGCTCCTCACACAACGTGCGGACATGTGACCGCCTGGTAACTCCCGTGCGATTCCCTGGGCGGAATCGCACGGGAGTTTCTCTTTCTCCAGGTGGCCGTTGCATGTTTCACACATGTTTTCGCGGGTTGATCGGACGCAGAATCGAGCCGTGATCTGGGTCATATCTCAGTCGGTTGAGTCGGGTAACGATTCCATCACACGAGTTGAAATGGCCAACCGGCCGGTCGTGCCGACCGTAGTCTGGTTCGCACATTGAACCGGTGTTAGATGGGTCACCTTCTCGAGGGATGAGGGGAAGAAATCGCGCCGGTCACATCGCATTGAAGGATGAGGAGCAACTGTGAAACTGAGGAAACTCTCTGCGGCGACGGCCATTCTGGCCACCGGCGCACTCGTGCTCTCCGGCTGCACCCCCGGAGGCGACAACGACGACGCCGAGGCTGAAGAAACGTCCAACGGCGAAAATGGCGGCAACACCGACGCGATCACCGCGGAGGGGCAGCAGTTCACCACCGAGCCGGAGGACACCGGCAAGGCAGACACCAGTGACCTGGAGACCATGGATGACGAGATCTCGGTCTCCATCGGTGAGACCGAGTTCATCAGCTACCAGGGGTTCACCCCGGAGACCTACAGCACGTACAACTCCGTCGTGGTCAACCGACTCTTCGACGGCTTCGGCTACTGGGGCACCGACAACGTCTGGTACCCCAATGAGGACTTCGGCTCCTACGAGGTCACCAGCGAGGATCCCTTCACCGTGGAATACACCATCGGAGAGGATGTCAGCTGGTCAGACGGCACACCGGTGACCGTCGCGGACTACGTGCTCGACTGGGCGTATCAGAACGCCGAGCTCACCAACTCCGATGATGAGCCGCTCTTCAACGGCATCTCCCAGACCTACGGCGAACGCGTGCTCGAAGGCCCCCAGGGTGACCCCGAGGGCAAGACCTTCACCATCGAGTACACCGAGCCCTTTGCCGACTGGGAGATCCTGGTGGGCTCGGCGCTGCCGGCTCATGTCGTCGCAGAGCAGAGTGACATGGAGCTCGATGAGCTGGTCACCGCGGTGCGCGAGGCTGACACCGAGGCGCTGGAACCGGCAGCTGAGTTCTGGAACGACGGCTGGTTCACCGACCCAGGTGAGTTCCCCGATGAGGAGCTCATTCCCGTGACGGGCCCCTACAAGCTGGACAACTGGCAGGCCGGGGAGTCACTGACCATCACTGCGAACGAGGAGTACTGGGGCAGCGCGCCGGGCACCGAGCGCATCGTCTACCGCTTCGTCAACGACGGCCAGCACGTCCAGGCCCTGGAGAACGGCGACCTCAACATCGCCCGTCCGCAGGCCACCGTCGACACCCGCGGCCAGCTCGAGCGTCTCGAAGATGACTTCGTGCTGCACGAGGGTGAGGCCGCCACCTGGGAGCACCTTGACTTCAACTTCAACGACGGTGCCTTCAGCGACAGCCTCGAACTGCGGGAGGCCTTCGCGATGTGCGTGCCCCGCCAGCAGATCGTCAGCAACCTGATCGAGCCGGTCAACCCCGAGGCCTCGGTGCTCAACGCCCGCGAGTCGCTGAGCTTCGAGGAGAACTACGAGGAGATCGTCTCCGAGAGCTATGAGGGCACCTACGACGAGGTCGATGTCGAAGGCGCCCGCGAGATCCTCGAGGCTGAGGACGCCGTCGGCACCGAGGTGCGCATCGGCTACGCCGGACCGAACCCGCGTCGCACGGACACCGTCGCCGAGATCCAGGCCTCCTGTGATGAAGCAGGCTTCGAGATCGTCGACGAGGGAAGCGAGGACTTCTTCGCTCCGGGCGGTGCCCTGGAGACCGGTGACTACGAGGTTGCGCTCTTCGCCTGGGCCGGTTCGGGCCAGGTCGTCTCGGGGCAGAACATCTACTCCACCGATCGCCCGCAGAACTACGGCGGCTACTCCAACGAGACCGTGGACGACCTGTTCAACCAGCTCGCGACGACTGAGGATGCCGACGAGCAGCAGGAGATCATCATCGGAATCGAGCAGGAGCTCTGGGGCGACCTGTTCGGGATCCCGCTCTACGTGCACCCGCAGCTCTCCGGCTCGGACATCACGATCAGCAACGTCCGCGACACCGCGTCGCAGGACCAGATCATGTGGAACGCCGAGCAGTGGCAGCGCGCCGAGTGATCTCAGCAGTCCGCAGGTCCCTCTCCGCTGAGCACCTCAGCTGATCAGGACCATCGACATCAGTGGGGTTCGATCCGGAAGAACTCCGGATCGAACCCCACTGATGCTTCCCCCACAGCTCGTGGAAGGTACAACCACCCCGTGTACAGCTATGTTCTGAAACGACTCCTCAGCGCCATCGCGGTGCTCTTCGGCGCCTCCCTGCTCGTCTTCGTCCTGGTGATCAACTCCGGTGATCCGCTCCTGGAGCTGCGCGAGTCCAATGCCGACAACGTCGAATTCCTGATCCAGCAGCGCATCGACTTCATGAACCTGGATCAGCCCTGGTACTCCAGGTACTGGATCTGGCTCTCCGGGATCGCCGGCTGCGCCGTCGGCGCCTGCGACTTCGGCACCAATATGAGCGGACAGGATGTCGGCGCCATGGTGGCGAACTCGGCGTCCTCCACGCTGCGCCTGGTCTTCCTGGCCACCATCCTCTCGATCATCATCGGCATCCTCACCGGCATCGTCACCGCGATCCGGCAGTACTCCTCCCTGGACTACGCGGTCTCGTTCTTCGTCTTCCTCTTCTTCTCGCTCCCGGTATTCTGGGCCGCGGTGCTGGCCAAGGACTGGATGGGCATCACCTACAACAACTGGCTGCGTGAACCGCACTTCAGCTGGACGCAGATCTTCATGGTCGCGGCGGTCGCCGCGATCCTGGTGCCGCTGATCATCGGCGGCTCCGCCCGGCGGCGGCTGCTCACCGGTGCGGTGATGTTCGGCTTCGTGATGATCGCCATGCCGCTGCTGGACTCGTTGAACTACGCCCGCGAGCCCCGGCTCGGCCCCGCGCTGATCACGCTTCTGGGCATCGGACTCGCCTTCGGTCTGACCGCCCTGCTCTCCGGACTGAGGAACCGCAGCGTGCTGTACTCGGCGCTCACCGTGGTCGGGCTCGGCCTGGTCTCCTACTACGCCACCTTCTGGCTGCTGATCGACCCTCCGGGCGGCTGGCTGAGCATCGTCGGCCTCTTCGTGGTCACCATCGCCGTCGCCGTGCTCGTGGGTCGAACCATGGGCGGCCACGCGAAGGGGCAGGCTGTGGCGGTCAGCGTGATCACCGCCTCGCTCTTCGCAGTCATGGTGCTGCTGGACCACTTCATGCGGGCCTGGCCCGAATTCCTGGGCATGAAGCCGCGTCCGATCGCCACGATCGGCTCATCCTCGCCGAACTTCAGCGGGGACTTCTGGCAGGTCTCCCTGGACCAGGGCACTCAGCTGATCCTGCCCACCACGATCCTGATGCTGGTCTCGGTGGCCACCTACACCCGGTACACCCGCAGCTCCATGCTGGAGGCCGTCAACCAGGACTACATCCGCACCGCACGCGCCAAGGGCGTCAACGAGCGCACCGTCGTCTTCAAACACGCCTTCCGCAACTCGATGATCCCGCTGACCACGATCGTGGCCTTCGACTTCGCCGGGCTGATCGGCGGCGCCGTCGTCGTCGAGCAGGTCTTCGGCTGGTCCGGCATGGGAAACATGTTCGTGACCGGCCTGAGCAACGCCGACCCCGCGCCCGTCATGGCGTTCACCCTCATCACCGGCGCCGCAGCGGTGCTGTTCAACCTGATTGCGGACCTCACGTATGCGGTCCTGGATCCGAGGATTAGAGTATGAGCTCACAGACACCCCCCATCCCGCCCGAGGACGTGCTCAGCGCCGCCGAGGCCGAAGATGCGAAACTCGCCAGCGCGCATCGCTCCTACTCACAGGGCCAGCTGGTCCGGCGGAGATTCTTCGCGCACAAGCCGGCCGTGGTCTCCATGGCCGTGCTGGTCTTCATTATCATCATCTCGGTGACCTCCATCGGTTTCTCCGGCCAGGGGACCGGCTGGTGGTCGAAGAGCTTCCTGGCCACCGGCATCACGGTCGACGGCGGCCGCCCCACCATGTTCAACGACGGCTTCCTCGGAGACCACCCCTTCGGCCAGGACAGCATCGGCCGGGACTACTTCGCCATGGTCATGCGCGGGATCCAGCAGTCGCTCGTGGTCGCGATCGGCGTGGCCTTCGCCTCCACCTTCCTCGGAGTGCTGGTCGGTGCTCTTGCCGGGTACTTCCGCGGGTGGATCGAGGCGGTGCTGATGCGCGTCACCGATGTGGTGATCGTGGTCCCGCTGCTCGCCCTCGCCGCGGTGTTCGGCGCCTATGCGCAGAACCTGCCCGGGGGGACGCTGACGCTGGCGCTGTTCATCGGACTGGCCACCTGGACCGGCACCGCCCGACTCGTCCGCGCTGAGATCCTCTCCCTGCGCGAGAAGGACTATGTCTCGGCGGCGGTCGCGATGGGCGCCCACCCGGCTCGAATCATCCTCAAGCACATGTTGCCCAACAGCATCGGGGTGATCGTGGTCAACGCGACCTTCGCCATCGCCGCGGCCATCCTGCTGGAGACCACGCTGTCCTACCTCGGATTCGGCGTGCAGCCCCCAGAGACCTCGTTGGGCTCGCTGATCCAGAACAATCAGAACGCCTTCACCACCCGACCCTGGCTCTTCTGGTTCCCCGGACTCTTCATCATCGCCATCGCGCTGAGCGTGAACTTCATCGGCGATGGACTCCGCGATGCCATCGACCCGCGGCAGAAGCGCACCGGTTCGAGCCGTCCCGGCTGGCGGACCGCCTTCGGCCTGCTGGGCCGGGCCACCGCAGAGGAGCGGGCCGGCACGCAGGTCAAGGAGCTCTCCGGAGGTCCCTCCCAGCTGCAGATGCCCGCAGGAATGAGCGATCACGGTCCAGACTTCGGCCACGATCCGACCGACGAGAAGAGGGACTCCTGATGCGCGAGCCAGTACTGAGCTACAAGGACATCCGGGTCAGCTTCGCCACCGAGTTCGGCGATGTGGATGCGGTCAAGGGCGTCTCCTTCGACGTCATGCCCGGCGAAGTCGTCGCCGTCGTCGGCGAATCAGGCTCCGGAAAGTCCGTGACCTCCTCCACGGCCATGGGGCTGCTGCCCGAGAACGCGACTGTCCACGGTGAGGTCCTGCTTGAAGGTCGCAGCGTGCTCAACATGTCCACCGCCGAGCGGCGCCGGCTGCGGGGTGCGGACATCAGCATGGTGTTCCAGGAGCCGATGACGGCGCTGAACCCGGTGCTGCGCGTCTCCGATCAGCTGATCGAGGCCCTGCAGGTCCACGACGTCGCCTTCGGCGCAGAGGCGCTGGAGAGGTCCATCGAGCTGCTCGAGCGAGTGGGCATCCCCGACGCGCGGACCCGGATCCGGCAGTATCCACATCAGTTCTCCGGTGGGCAGCGGCAGCGCATCGTGATCGCCATGGCCATCGCCTGCGGGCCCAAGGTCATCATCGCCGATGAGCCGACCACCGCACTGGACGTCACGGTCCAGGCCGAGATCCTGGACCTGCTGCGCGAACTCAAGGAGGAGCTCAACACCGGCATCCTGCTGATCACCCACAACATGGGTGTGGTCGCAGATATGGCGGACCGCGTGGTGGTCATGCTCAACGGGGAGGTGGTGGAGACCGGCCCGGTCACCAAGATCCTCAGCCACCCCGAGCACCCTTACACCAGGCGTCTGCTCGCGGCGATGCCGCTGCTGCGCGCGGCGGGAGACCCATCCTTGGAGCCGGAGCGCGTGAGCGTCACCGAGCGTGCCGATGCCTCAGCTGACGGCCTCGCGCCCAACGGCACGACCAACGGCTTCTCCGGCGACGGAGACGACGGCGCCGCCAGCGTCGCGCCGCCGGCGCTTCAGGCCAAGGACGTCGCGCTGGAGTACAAGTTCCGCCGCAGGGCGACCCGGGTGGTGCATGACCTCAACTTCACCGTCCAGCCCGGGGAGATCATGGGTCTGGTGGGGGAGTCCGGTTCCGGCAAGTCCACCGTTGCCAAGGCGGTGCTGGGTCTGCTCGACGTCGCCGAAGGTGAGCTGCGCGTGCGCGGAATGAACATGCCGGCGCTGCCGTCGAAGGAGAGGAAGACGCTCAAGCGAGAGATCGGCGTGGTCTTCCAGGACCCGGCCGCGTCGCTTGATCCCCGATTCCCGATCGGCGACATCATCACCGAGCCCATGGTCGTGCACAAGGAGGGAGACAAGAACTCACGGATGGCGCGGGCCAGGGAGCTGCTCGACGCCGTCAGGCTCCCCTCCAGCGTGCTCAACCGGTACCCGCACGAGCTCTCCGGAGGCCAGCGGCAGCGCATCAGCATCGCCCGCGCACTCACCCTGAACCCGACGCTGCTGATCGCCGATGAACCCACCTCCGCGCTGGACGTCTCCGTGCAGGCGGCGGTGCTGGACCTGTTCTCCGAGCTGCAGCAGCACTACGGCTTCGCCTGCCTCTTCGTCAGCCACGACCTCGCCGTGGTCGATGCTCTGGCACACAAGGTGATGGTCATGCAGAACGGGCGCACCGTGGAACAGGGGACCACCGACCAGGTGCTGCGCCACGCGAAGGAGTCCTACACCCAGCAGCTGCTGGCAGCCGCCCCGGTTCCCGACCCTGAGATCCAAGCTCGACGACGCACCGAACGGCAGCGTCTGCTCGCCGCGCTCGCCTGAGGAGATCCTGCAGGACGCTCTGCGCGCCTGCGCGTGAAACACGGTCACATGTACGGAACCTGTAACGCAGCTGAAAAACTGCCCTGCTAAACTCGCTCCCACAGGTGACCCACGCAACACTCGCGCGTAGATCACCGTATGCCCATAAAGCTCGCATCTTCTCGAGGAGTAATCGAATATGCACGTCAACAAGACATCCCGTCGCCATGGCGCGACGGGTGCCGTCGCGGTGACCGCAGCCGCAGCCCTGGTGCTGTCGGCCTGCGGCGGCGGTGGCGACAACGGCGGAGACAACGGCGAAACCGCCGAAGGCGTCGACGGCGGCGGCACCGTCTCGGCCTACAACTGCGAACCGCAGTTCCTGGTCCCCGCGAACTCCACCGAGGTCTGCGGCTCGTGGGTCCTCGGCTCCCTGTTCACCGGCCTGACCCAGACCGACTTCGACACCTACGAGCCCACCGCGGGCGTGGCCGAGTCCTGGGACACCGAGGACAACGTCACCTGGACCTTCACCCTGGGTGAGGACTGGACCTTCCACGACGGCGAAGAGATCACCGCACAGACCTTCGTGGAGACCTATAACTGGGCCGTCGACCCTGACAACGCCCAGCAGAGCGCCAACTTCTTCGACAACTTCCTGGGCTACCAGGAGGTCGTCGACGGTGTCGCCGAGGAGCTGGAAGGCGTCCGCGCAGTCGATGAGTACACCCTCGAGATCGAGCTCACCGAGCCCTTCTCCCCGCTGCCCGACATGCTGACCTACACGGCGTTCTACCCGATGCCCTCGGTCGCCTTCGACGACATCGACGCCTTCGAGGAGGCGCCGGTCGGCAACGGTCGCTACCAGATGGACGGCGAGTGGCAGCACGACGAGCAGATCGCCGTGAACCGCTACGAGGACTGGGCCGGCGAGAACCCCGGCCTTCCCGAGCGGATCGAATGGCGCATCTACTCCGAGGTCGACACCGCCTACCTGGACGTCCAGGCCGGCAACCTCGACATCCTCGATGCCGCCCCGCCGAACCGCCGCACCACGGTGGAGGCCGACTTCGGCGAGAACTACCAGGACTTCGACACCTCTGCCTTCACCTACCTGGGCTTCCCGCTGTACCAGGAGGAATTCCAGGACGTCGATGTGCGCCACGCGCTCTCCATGGCGATCGATCGTGAACTGATCATCGACAACATCTACGACGGCGCGCAGACCCCGGCCGAGAACATCATCCCGCCGGACCTGATCGAGTCCAACGAGAACACCTGTGAGTTCTGCCAGTTCGATCCCGAGGCTGCCGCAGACCTCTACGAAGAGGCCGGCGGACCTGAAGAGCTGACCGTCTACTTCAACTCCGGTGCAGGTCACGAAGACTGGGTCGAGGCCGTCTCCAACCAGTGGCGCGAGCACCTGGGCATCGAAGACATCACCTTCGAGTCCCTCGAGTTCGCCCAGTACCTCGGTCTCCACGACGAGCAGGCGATCAGCGGGCCGTACCGTCTGGGCTGGACCCTGTCCTACCCCAGCGCGCAGTACGCGATGGAGCCCATCTACTCCACCGGCGCCTCCTCGAACTACGCCGACTACTCTTCCGACGAGTTCGACCAGCTGATCGGCGAAGCCAATGCCGAGACCGATCCCGACGCGGCGGCCGAGCTCTACACCGACGCCGAGGCCGTCCTCCTCGAGGACATGCCGGTGATCCCGATGTGGTTCACCAACTACCTCACGGTGCACAGCGACCGGATCGATGGAGAGTCCCTCTTCATGGATCAGGCCACCTTCACCCGCCTCGAGCAGGTCGTGGTGACCGAGGAGTAATCCTCAACCCTTCAGAGGCGCGGGCGGCGCCGGGAAGCCCCCGCCCCCCCCCCCGCAAGTGGGACCCCCCCGAGTAAGGG
>NZ_JAJOYW010000001.1:0-802337 GCF_022565835.1 Nesterenkonia sp. DZ6 | reverse complement strand
TGGGTGTTTGGTGGCCCTCTTTTCTAAACAAAACCCTTTCTCGGCGCGCGGCCCCCCCCCCCCCCCCCCCCCCCCGCCTCTGGCATGTCGACGCGCAAGGATTCCGGAAAACCGGGTCCAAGTCCCTATCATTGATCGCGGCGTCGCCCTCGACACAGAGAAGACCTCTCTGACGAGACAGATGCTCGGCGCACCCGCGCCACCACCCGCACCCACAAGGACAGCAATGACCCGCTATATCATTCGGCGTCTGCTCCAGTTCATCCCGGTCATCCTGATCTCCACGCTGATCGTCTATGCACTGGTCTTCGCCATTCCCGGTGACCCCATCCGAGCCCTCGCCGGGGACCGGCCGATGAGCGACGCCGTCAGGGAGACCCTGCGCGAGCAGTACAACCTGGATGACCCGTTCCTGGTCCAGTACTTCAAATACATCTGGGGCATCGTCACCGCCCTGGACTTCGGTTCGACCTTCAACGGCCGCCCGGTCACCGACATCATCGAACAGCGCCTGCCGGTCACCGCGACGCTGGCCCTGGTGACCCTCGTGATCCAGACCATCATGGGCGTCATCGCCGGCATCCTCGCCGCCCTGTACCGCGACCGCTTCTTCGACCGCTTCGTCCAGGTCTCCACCGTGGCCATGGTGGCGCTGCCCACCCTGGTGATCGGCTTCCTGCTCCAGCTGATCTTCGGACTCAACCTGGGCTGGTTCCCCATCGCCGGGATCAACAACGGCATCACCAGCTACATCCTTCCCGCCCTGACCATGGCTGCGGTCTCCACCGGCATCCTGGCCCGGCTGGTGCGCAGCGAGCTGCTGGACTCGCTGAAGTCCGACTATGTCCGCACCGCCACCGCCAAGGGGATGAAGCGCACCCGGGTGATCACCCGCCACGGTCTGCGCAACTCGCTGATCCCCGCCGTCACCTTCATCGGCGCCGACCTCGCGAGCATGCTCGGCGGCTCCATCATCGTGGAGACGATCTTCAACCTCCCCGGACTGGGCCAGCAGGTCTTCAACTCCATCCAGGGGCAGGAGGGCACCGTCGTCGTCGGCATCGTGACCCTCTTCGTGCTCTTCTTCGTGGTGATCAACCTGATCGTTGATCTCCTCTATGGCCTTCTCGACCCAAGGATCCGTTATGAGTGAGACACACCGCCCCGAAGCGCGCGGGGAGCCGATCGACTCGACCATCACACCCGCCGGAGAATCGACCAAGAAGGTCGAGGAGGCCAGCCTGCTCGCCGATGCCTGGCGCTCGCTGCGGAAGAACCCCTGGTTCATCATCTCCGCGGTCCTGCTGGTGCTCTTCCTGGGCATGGCGATCTTCCCGCAGCTGTTCACCAACACCGATCCGCGCGAGTGCCTGCTCGGACGCAGCCGGCAGTCGCCCTCGGCCGAGCACTGGTTCGGCACCGATGTGCAGGGCTGCGACTACTACAGCCGAGTCATCCACGGCGCCCGGAACTCCATCGCCGTCGGATTCATCGTCGCCATCGGCACCTTCATCATCGCCGTGGTCCTCGGCCTGGTCGCCGGATACTTCGGCTCCTGGGTCGACGCCGTGATCTCACGCATCACCGACATGGTCTTCGCCGTGCCCTACATTCTGGGTGCGCTGGTGTTCCTCAACGTGCTGGAGTCCCGCGGGGTGCGCGAAGTGGCCTTCGTGCTGATCATCTTCATGTGGCCGACCATGACGCGTCTGATGCGCGGCTCGGTCATCTCGGTGGTGAACTCCGAGTTCGTGCTGGCCGCCCGCGCCCTGGGCGCCGGACCGATCACCATCATGCGCCGGCACATCCTGCCCAACTCGCTGGGACCGGTGATCGGCTACGCCACGGTGTTCACCGGCATCATCATCGGCGCCGAGGCGACGCTGACCTTCCTCGGCGTGGGCCTGCAGCTGCCAGCCATCTCCTGGGGGCTGCAACTCTCGGATGCGCAGCCGTTCCTGCAGACCGTCCCGCACCTGCTGCTGTTCCCGGTGATCTTCGTGGGACTCACGGTGTTCGCATTCATGACCATGGGCGACGCCATCCGCGACGCCCTTGACCCCAAATCCAAGAAGTGAAGGGCTGGATCTCATGACTGAATCCCAGACCTCGACCGGGTTCACCCCCGGCACCAGTCCCGGCGACGCCCCGCTGCTGGAGGTCAAGGACCTCCAGGTGGAGTTCCGCACCAAGGCCGGCGTCGCCAGGGCCATCAACGGGCTGAACTTCACCCTGCACGCGGGGGAGACCCTCGCGATCCTGGGCGAGTCCGGCTCGGGCAAGTCCGTGACCGCGCAGACCATCATGGGCATCCTGGACATGCCCCCGGGGCGGATCGCCGGCGGCGAGATCCGCTACCGCGGCGATGACCTGCTCACCATGAACGAGGAGTCGCGCCGGAAGCTGCGCGGCGGGAAGATCGCGATGATCTTCCAGGACGCATTGTCCTCGCTGAACCCGGTGCTGCCGGTCGGCTGGCAGATCGCCGAGATGTTCCGCGTCCACCGCGGGATGAAGCGCAAAGAGGCCAGGGCAAAGGCCGTGGAGATGATGCAGCGCGTCGGGATCCCCGGCGCCGAAGAGCGGGCGGGCGACTTCCCGCACCAGTTCTCCGGCGGCATGCGCCAGCGGATCATGATCGCCATGGCCATCGCCCTGGACCCCGACGTGCTGATCGCCGATGAGCCCACCACCGCGCTGGACGTGACCGTCCAGGCCCAGGTGATGCGGCTGCTCAAGGACCTGCAGACCGAGTTCAACATGGGGCTGATCCTGATCACCCACGATCTCGGCGTGGTCGCCGACGTCGCGGACAAGATCGCGGTGATGTACTCGGGACGCGTCATGGAGGCCGCCGACGTCTACGAGACCTACGCCAAGCCCGGTCACCCCTACACCCAGGGCCTGCTGGCCTCGATCCCGCGGATCGACGACGAGGGCGGACGCCTGCGCGCGATATCGGGGCTGCCGCCCTCGCTGACCGACATGCCGCCGGGCTGCCCGTTCAACCCGCGCTGCGAGTTCGCCACCGACCGCTGCCGGACCGAACGTCCGGAACTGCGGCTGGTCGCCGAGGGACACCTCTCGGCGTGCCACTACGCCGAGGACGTCTACGCCGGCACCGCCACCCGCACACGGCGCCCGTCACCCACCGGCGCCGGCATGATCGACGTCTCTGAGGAGGCACCAGAATGAGCCTGTCTGTTCCCGCCGCGGCCGCGGACCCCTTCGCCGACAAGCCGTCGGTCCTCGAGGTCGACGGCCTGGTCAAGCACTTCCCGATCACCCAGGGCATCGTCTTCCAGCGCAAGGTCGGCGCCGTCAAGGCCGTGGACGGGGTGAGCTTCAACCTGCGCGAGGGCGAGACCCTGGGCATCGTGGGAGAGTCCGGCTGCGGCAAGTCCACCCTGGCGAAGCTGCTGATGCGCCTGGAGGAGCCCGACGCCGGCACCGTGAAGTTCCGCGGCAAGGACTTCCTCTCGGTCAAGGGCGATGAGCTGCGCCGGCTGCGGCGCAAGATCCAGATCATCTTCCAAGACCCCTACACCTCGCTGAACCCCCGCATGTCCGTGGGCGACATCATCGCCGAGCCGTTCAAGCTGCACCCGGAGGAGAAGCCGAAGCAGGGGATCCGCAATCGGGTCAAGGAGCTGCTGGACCTGGTCGGGCTGAACCCCGAGCACATCAACCGGTACCCGCACCAGTTCTCCGGCGGTCAGCGCCAGCGGATCGGCATCGCCCGCGGGCTGGCGCTGAACCCCGATGTCATCATCTGCGACGAGCCCGTCTCGGCGCTGGACGTCTCGGTCCAGGCGCAGGTGATGAACCTGCTCGACGACCTGCAGAAGGAGTTCGGGCTCAGCTACATCTTCATCGCCCACGACCTCTCGGTCGTCCGGCACATCTCGGACCGGGTCGGTGTCATGTACCTGGGCAAGCTCGCCGAGCTGGGCACCCAGGACGAGATTTACACCGGTCCGGCACACCCCTACACCCAGGCGCTGCTCTCCGCGGTGCCGCTGCCGGACCCCACCCTGCGCGGGGCGCGCGAGCAGATCGTGCTCCAGGGCGACCCTCCGAACCCGGCGAACCCGCCCTCGGGCTGCCGCTTCCGCACCCGCTGCTGGAAGGCCACCGAGATCTGCGCCACGCAGGAGCCGGAGCTGATCTCGCGCGGTCAGATCACCCAGCTGACCGCCTGCCATCACGCCCAGCAGAACGAGAAGGTCATCCCCTCCCACGGCTAGCCCGCGCCTGGGTCGCAGGCGTGGTGACGCCTGCGGCACAGGCCTCGCGAAGCCGGCCTCCCAGGCTCAGCTCAAGCGCCGGTGACCACAATCATTGCCGGTCTCGCCGTTCGAGGCCGTACACTGGAAAGGTGTGGTCGCGACACGGCCGTGTCGCTGTGCGCTCTGACCCACCCGAATCCACACTGTTGAACCACGAAGTGACATGGACGAGTCGAGGCATGACATCGACCGACCAGACACGTCACACTCTCCTCTATGGAAGGCGTTGCCCCTCTTATGACCACTGCTGCCGCTCGTACACTTGCAGGCACTGACGAGCGCCAGGATCTGCGCAACGTCGCCATCGTCGCTCACGTCGACCACGGCAAGACCACTCTGGTCGATGCCATGCTCACCCAGACCAAGTCTGTCGGTGGCCACGGCGATCTCGAGGACCGGGTCATGGACTCCGGTGAGCTCGAGAAGGAGAAGGGCATCACGATCCTGGCCAAGAACACCACCGTGTTCTATTCCGGCCCGGCCGCCACCAAGCACGCCGGCATGGACAAGGTCACCATCAACGTGATCGACACCCCCGGTCACGCCGACTTCGGCGGTGAGGTCGAGCGCGGCCTCTCCATGGTCGACGGCGTGGTGCTCCTGGTGGACGCCTCTGAGGGCCCGCTGCCCCAGACCCGCTTCGTGCTGCGCAAGGCACTGAACGCCCAGCTTCCGGTGATCCTGGTCGTCAACAAGACCGACCGCCCCGATGCGCGCATCGACGGCGTCGTCTCCGACACCATGGACCTGCTGCTCGGCCTGGCCTCCGACGTCGCCGAGGAGAACCCCGACCTGGACCTGGACTCCGTGCTGGACGTCCCTGTGGTCTTCGCCTCCGGCAAGGCCGGCCGCGCCTCGAAGAACCAGCCCGAAGACGGCGGACTGCCCGACGCCGAAGATCTCGAAGCGCTGTTCGACACCATCCTCGAGCACGTCCCGGCCCCGAAGTACGACGCCGAAGAGGTCCTTCAGGCCCACGTCACCAACCTCGACGCCTCACCCTTCCTCGGCCGCCTCGCCCTGCTGCGCATCTTCAACGGCACGCTGAAGAAGAACCAGCAGGTCGCCTGGGCCCGCAAGGACGGCACCATGAAGACGGTGAAGATCACCGAGCTTCTCGCCACCAAGGGTCTGGAGCGCGTCTCCGCCGAGTCCGCCGGACCGGGTGAGATCGTCGCCGTCGCCGGCATCTCCGACATCATGATCGGTGAGACCCTCACCGACCTGGAGAACCCCAAGCCGCTGCCGACCATCACCGTGGACGACCCCGCGATCTCCATGACCATCGGCATCAACACCTCGCCGATGGCCGGCCGGGTCAAGGGCGCGAAGGTCACCGCCCGCCAGGTCAAGGACCGCCTGGACAAGGAGCTCATCGGCAACGTCTCGCTCAAGGTGTTCCCCACCGAGCGCCCCGACACCTGGGAGGTCCAGGGCCGCGGCGAGCTCGCGCTGGCCATCCTGGTCGAGCAGATGCGCCGTGAAGGCTTCGAGCTGACCGTGGGCAAGCCCCAGGTCGTCACCCGCGAGATCGACGGCAAGCTCCACGAGCCCATGGAGAACATGATCGTGGACTCTCCCGAGGAGTTCATGGGTGCGATCACCCAGCTCATGGCGTCCCGCAAGGGCACCATGACCACGATGACCAACAACGGCACCGGCTGGATCCGCATGGAGTTCATGGTGCCCGCCCGCGGCCTCATCGGCTTCCGCACCAAGTTCCTCACCGACACCCGCGGCGCCGGCATCGCCTCCTCCTACGCCGCAGGCTACGAGCCGTGGAAGGGCCTGATCGAGTACCGCACCTCCGGTTCGCTGATCTCCGACCGCACCGGCACGGCGACCCCGTTCGCCATGATCAACCTGCAGGAGCGCGGCACCTTCTTCGTGGACCCGCAGGAAGAGGTCTACGAGGGCATGGTCGTCGGCGAGAACGCTCGCCACGACGACATGGAGGTCAACATCACGAAGGAGAAGAAGCTCACCAACATGCGTGCAGCGGCTGCCGACTCCTTCGAGGGCCTGACCCCGCCGACCAAGCTGACCCTCGAGGAGTCCCTCGAGTTCGCCAATGAGGACGAGTGCGTGGAGGTCACCCCGCATTCGATCCGCATCCGCAAGGTCATCTTGAACTCCTCCGAGCGCATGCGTGACACACGCAAGAAGAAGAGCGCTTCACAGTAATGACCGCACCGCAGGACACCGCGACACCCTCGCGGAGAAGCTCGCTGCGACCAGCGCTGCTGGGCGTCTGCTTCTCCGCAGGGGTGGTCCTCGGGATCCTGGGCACCGTGCTCCACGGCAACATCCTGATGCTCGGGCCCACCGAGACCGGGACCGTGCTGCCCTGGGGCGCGGCGCTGGCCCTGCTGATGTGCCTGCTGGCGCAGCTGTGGGCCGGGCTGAAGAGCGGCTCGCTGCTGGAGCCGATGCTGATGGGCGTGACCACCTTCACCGTGGCCTCGATCGCCTACCTCTGGCCCGGACCCGACCAGCTCGTGGTGCCCTACAGCCCCGAGGCCATGGCGCTGCTTCCCGGACCCACGCTGGCCTCGGTGATCTGGTGGCTGGGCACCGCGGCGGTGACCCTTATCAGCATGGTCCTCGTCAAGTGGATCATTGTGCGGGACCGCGCCGCATCTCGGTAGACTCTACTTACGCACTCGTAGAAAGACAGAGGAGTCCATGACGTACATCATTGCCCTTCCTTGCGTGGATCTGAAGGACAAGGCCTGCATCGATGAATGTCCGGTGGACTGCATCTATGAGGGGGACCGGATGCTTTACATCCACCCCGATGAATGCGTGGACTGCGGCGCCTGCGAGCCGGTCTGCCCGGTGGAGGCCATCTATTACGAGGACGACACCCCGTCGCAGTGGTCGGAGTACTACCGCGCCAATGTGGAGTTCTTCGACGAGGTCGGTTCCCCCGGCGGCGCGGCGAAGGTCGGGCTGATCCCCAAAGACCACGAGATCGTCGCGGCCCTGCCCCCGCAGCAGCAGTGACCCAGCAGCCCTGACCACTCACCCCAGCGGAGGCCTCCATGCTCACCCTTCCTGAGTACCCCTGGGATGCGATGGCTCCCTACCTGGAACAGGCGCGGCAGCACCCCGAGGGAGTCGTCAACCTCTCCATCGGCACCCCCGTGGATCCCACCCCTGCGGTGATCCAGGCGGCGCTCACCGCGGCCGCCGACGCCCCCGGGTACCCCACGACCCATGGCACGTTCGCGCTGCGCGAGGCGATCTCCGGCTGGTTCGCGCGCCGCCGGGGGGTCACCGGGCTGGACCCGGAGAACATCCTTCCCACGGTGGGCTCCAAGGAGCTCGTGGCCTGGCTGCCCACCCTGCTGGGACTCGGTGCCCGCGCGGGAGCCGGAGCCGCCGACGTCGTGCTCCGCCCGCTGGTGGCCTACCCGACCTATGACATCGGCGCGCAGATCGCCGGAGCCACCCCGCTGGCCACCGATGATCCGCTCAGCCTCGACGAGGAGACCCTGCAGCGGGTCAAGCTGATCTGGATCAACTCACCCTCGAACCCCACCGGAGCGGTCGCCGGAGTCGACTGGATGCGCGAGGTGGTCCAGCTCGCCCGCCGCATCGGTGCAGTGGTCGCCTCTGACGAGTGCTACGCCGAACTCCCCTGGGAGGTCGAGGACGACGACGTCCCCTCGGTCCTGGACCCGCGGGTCTGCGGGACCGATCCGGAGACCGGCAGGGCCGACCACCGGGGACTGCTCGCGGTCTACTCGGCGTCGAAGCAGTCCAACCTCGCCGGCTACCGCGCCGCCTTCGCCGCGGGCTGCCCGGAGCTGATCAGTGGGCTGATCAACACTCGCAAGCACGCCGGAATGATCGTGCCCGCCCCGATCCAGGCCGCACTTGCCGTGGCGCTGAACGACGACGCCCACGTGCAGGCCCAGCGCGAGCTCTACCGCCGGCGTCGTGCGCTGATGGTGCCGGCGCTGCAGGCCTCCGGCCTGCAGATCGAAGAATCCGTCGCCGGTCTGTACCTGTGGTGCCGCGCGGCGGAGTCAGACCCCTCCGCCGCCACGGCGGAGCACACCTGGGCGCTGGTGGATCAGATGGCGCAGCGCGGGATCGTCGTCGGCCCCGGGGTGTTCTACGGCGAACAGGGCAACGGGTACATCCGGGTGGCGCTGACAGCCACGGATGAGCGCATCGCCGCCGCGGCGAACCGGCTCACGGGCTGAGCCGGGCTCGCGGGCCCGGGCCCGCGAAAGGCACACCCCGAGGCGTGAACCATGACACAACTGGCAACCGACCGTGACCAAGCGGTAGGTTTGTCATGATGTCCCCCTAGTGTGTCTGATAAGGAGACCCATGACTGAGCAGTCTTCTGCCCGCCTGAATTATCAGGGGGGAGATCTGGAACTACCCGTGCATTCGTCCGTGGAGGGCAATGTCGGTCTCGGTATCGCACCGCTGCTGAAGACCACCGGCGCTGTCACCTATGACCCCGGCTTCATGAACACTGCGAACGCGCAGTCTGCGATCACCTACATCGATGGCGATGAAGGGATCCTGCGCTACCGCGGCTACCCCATCGAGCAGCTGGCCGAGAAGTCCAGCTTCCTCGAGGTCTCCTACCTGCTGATCTACGGCGAGCTGCCCACCCAGCAGCAGCTCACCGATTTCGACACCGTCACCCGTCGGCACACCCTGCTGCACGAGGAGCTGCGCGACTTCTTCGGCGGCTTCCCCCGTGACGCGCATCCGATGCCGGTGCTCTCCTCCGCGGTCTCGGCGCTGTCCACCTATTACCCGGACTCGCTGGATCCCTTCAACAAGGATCACGTGGAGCGCTCCACCTACCGGATGCTCGCGAAGGTCCCCACCATCGCGGCCTACGCCTACAAGAAGTCCATCGGCCAGCCGATGCTCTACCCGGACAACAACCTGACCCTGGTCGAGAACCTGCTTCGCGGCTGCTTCGGCGTGCCTGCCGAGCAGTTCGAGCTGGACCCCACCATCGTCAAGGCCCTGGACACGCTGTTGATCCTGCACGCGGACCACGAGCAGAACTGCTCCACCTCCACCGTGCGCCTGGTCGGCTCCTCGCAGGCGAACCTCTTCGCCTCGGTCTCCGCCGGCATCAACGCCCTCTACGGCCCCGCCCACGGCGGCGCCAACGAGGCCGTGCTGGGCATGCTGCGCCAGATCCAGTCCGGCGACGTCAGCCCCGAGGCCTTCATGGAGAAGGTCAAGAACAAGGAAGACGGCGTCCGGCTCATGGGCTTCGGCCACCGGGTCTACAAGAACTACGACCCGCGCGCCCGCGTGGTCAAGGGCATCGCCGATGATCTGCTGGCCAAGCTCGGCGGCGACGACGAGCTCTTCGACATCGCCCAGCGCCTGGAGCAGAAGGCGCTGGAGGATGACTACTTCATCGAGCGCAAGCTCTACCCGAACGTGGACTTCTACACCGGCCTGATCTACAAGGCGATGGGCTTCCCGGAGAAGATGTTCACCGTGCTCTTCGCGCTGGGCCGGCTTCCCGGCTGGATCGCCCAGTGGCGCGAGATGATCGAGGATCCGTCCACCAAGATCGGACGGCCCCGCCAGATCTACATCGGCGAGCCCGAGCGCCACTACCCCGGAGTCTGACCCTCCCTCCCGTCGTCGAGCGGCGGATTCTCCGACCATCTGAGCGCCTTTTCGGCCTCAACCGGTCGGAGAATCCGCCGCTCAACGCGGTTAAGGGGTCAGCGGCGGGAGAAGCCGATGACCACGGCGTCCTCGCTGACCGTCTCCGCGCGCTCCCAGCGGCCCGAATCGCGGTGCCACTCGTAGGCGCCGGCGTGCACCGACTGGACCCCGTAGGTCTCCGCGGAGGCCACGGCCCACTGCGCCACCAGCCATTCCGGCTCGCTGTGCTCGGTCGCTGGGTCCTCGGCAGCGCCGTCTGCATCATCTTCGGTGGCCCCGGCCTCGTCTTCGACAGCGCTGACCGAGATCCGCACCACGGCTGATTCGCCGGAGCCTTCCACGGCCGCCGCCTCGGCGCCGAGCATCCCGGAAAGCGAGCCCTGGAGCTCACCGCGCAGCCCCTCGGCGTCCGGACCGGGGACGTCGAGCTGGCTCAGCTGACACGTCATCACCATGGGCTGCAGGCCGGTCAGCGGTCGGGCGAAGGCCCGGGCCAGCTCCTCGTGCTGCGGGTAGAACGTCGGGTTCTGCGGTCGGCCCAGCGCCTCGGCGACCTCCTCGAGTCCCAGGTCGGGCGACCATGCACCCTCACCCTCGCCCTCGCCGTCGCGGCTGTCGATCAGCCGGGCGTAGAAGTCTTCGGAGGTGATCGGGGTGGAGCTGGTGGCTTTCACCGCGTCCCACTGCGGGCCGCCGTCGGCGAAGAGCACCGGCGACGGCGGAGCCTGCCCCTGCTCGGAATCAGCAGCCTCCGCCTCGTCGCCGTTCTCCGCCTCCTCGGCGTCTTCCTCCACAGGGTCTGCCCGGTTGTCCAGGTTCGTCTCCTGCAGCGAGATCGCGATCGCGTCGGTGGCGGCCTGAACCGGCAGCTCCAGCTCCGCGGCCGCGGCGGCGAGCTGCGCAGCCGAGTAGGTCTGCGCCGGGGTGAGCCGGTGCTCCATCTCGCCGACCGTCACGGAGCAGCGTTCATCGAGGAGATACTCGTTCTCCTCGATCAGCTGCCAGGCCCCGTAGCCGGTCGCGCCGACGGCGGCCGCGACCACGGTGATGGCCGCGACGGCCTTGACCCGACGACGGCGTCGGTGCACGGTGCGGGTGACGGTGATGGGGCGATCAGCGCGGGGACTCATCCAGACCTTTCAGCTCTGGGTCGACTCGGCGTCGACCCGGTGTCGGCTCAGTTGCGGTGCAGGGCAGCGTTGAGCTCGACCTTCTGGCCCTTGCGAGGCACTGCCTGGACCGCGCCGGTGACGGAGTCGCGGCGGAAGAGCAGGTTCGGCACGCCTGAGAGTGCCGAGGCCTTCACCGTGTCCATGACGGTGCGGTCATCGGCGAGCACCGAGATCTTGGTGCCGGCGGTGACGTAGAGCCCGGCCTCGATGACGCAGTCATCGCCGACCGAGATGCCCACACCGGAGTTCGCGCCCAGCAGCACGCGCTCACCCAGGGTGATCTTCTCCCTGCCGCCCCCGGAGAGGGTGCCCATGATGGACGCGCCGCCGCCGATGTCGGTGCCGTCGCCGACCACGACCCCGGCGGAGATGCGGCCCTCCACCATGGAGGTGCCCAGCGTGCCGGCGTTGAAGTTCACGAAGCCCTCGTGCATCACGGTGGTGCCCTCGGCCAGGTGCGCGCCCAGGCGCACCCGGTCCGCGTCGCCGATGCGCACACCGGAGGGGGTCACGTAGTCCACCAGGCGGGGGAACTTGTCGATCGAGTGCACGCTGACGTGTCCGCGGGAGCGCAGCTTCAGCCGGGTGGTCTCGAAGTCGGCGACCGCGCAGGGCCCGAAGTTGGTCCAGACCACGTTGCTCAGGTGACCGAAGATGCCGTCGAGGTTGATGGTGCGCGGTTTGACCAGCCGGTGGGAGAGCAGGTGCAGGCGCAGCCACACGTCGGAGGCGGAGCTCGCCTCGGAGTCGAGGGCGGACTCCACGGAGACCACCTGGGTGGTGACCCCGCGGTCAGGATCCTCGCCGGTCGCGGCCTGCAGGGCGGCGATCAGCTCGGCGTCGTCGTTCTCGGACAGGGGGGCCATCACAGGGCGCGGGAACCAGGTGTCCAGGACGGTGCCGTCGGTGGTCACCGTGGCGAGGCCATGGCCGGATGCAGTTCGAATGTCAGTGCTCATGGCACCATCCTACTTTTTCCGGCGCTGGAGCCCAGGAGCGTCCTGTTGCGGGTCCCATGCGCGGGGGCGTTCGCCTAGGCTGGGCGGATGGATATCCGTGGACTGCTCTCCGGCGACGTCGCCGCGCTCACCGAGGCGATCATCGGCTGCGAATCCGTCTCCGGCGACGAGACGGCCCTGGCCGACGCCGTAGAGGCCGCGCTTCAAGACCTGCCGGGCTTGCGCGTGCATCGCGACGGCGACACGATCATCGCGCGCACCGAGACCGGAGCGGCGCAGCGGATCATCCTCGCCGGGCACCTGGACACCGTGCCGCTGCCGACCACTCCGGGCTCCCGCGGCACCGTCCCGCCGCGCTGGGAGCAGACCGAGGGTGTAGACGTGCTCTACGGCCGCGGCGCCACAGACATGAAGGGCGGTGTGGCGGTGCAGCTGAAGCTCGCCGACGACGTCGCGGCGCGCCTGGCCGCGGGAGGCTCCCTGGACCGCGACATCACCTGGGTCTTCTACGACCACGAAGAGGTCGAGGCCAGCAAGTCCGGTCTCGGACGGGTGCTGAACCGCGTGCCGGAGCTGCTGGACGGCGATTTCGCGGTGCTGCTGGAACCCACCCACGGCGTGGTCGAGGGTGGCTGCAACGGCACCTGCCGCTTCGAGGTGACCATCCCCGGGGTCGCCGCGCACTCCGGGCGGGCCTGGATGGGGGAGAACGCGATCCACGGCACCGCCGGGCTGCTCCGGGTCTTGAGCGAGTACGCGCCACAGACCATCACGGTGGAGGGCCTGGACTACCGCGAGGGGCTCAACGCGGTGCGGATCCGCGGCGGGGTGGCCGGAAACGTCATCCCGGACTCCACCGTGGTGGAGATCAACTACCGGTTCGCCCCGGACAAGACCGAGGAGCAGGCCCACACCCATGTCCGTGAGGTCCTCGCCGAGGCCGGAATAGGCGCGGCTCAGCAGAAGGTGACCGACAGCTCCGCGGCCGCGCGGCCAGGGCTGGACCATCCCGCGGCCAAGGCGTTCATCGACGCCGTGGGCGGAGAGCCGATGCCCAAGTACGGCTGGACCGATGTGGCACGGTTCTCGGCCAGGGGAGTCCCGGCGGTGAACTTCGGCCCCGGAGACCCGCTGCTGGCACATTCCGACGATGAACACGTCACCGCGCAGGCGCTGCGCGACTGCCACACCGCGCTGCACCGCTGGCTGCTGGACGGCTGAGCTGCTGCGCCGCCACGGCAGCCCTCGGAGCGGATCCTCTAAGCTGATTTCATGACCCAACAGCAGACCGCCAGCACTCGTCCAGTCGCCCTGATCACCGGGGCTTCCCGCGGGATCGGCAAGGCCATCGCCGCCGAGCTCGGCCGGGACCACCACATCCTGGTCGGCGGGACGAACCCCGAGACCGTGGACGCCGTGGTGCAGACCCTGCCCAGCGCCGAACCGTTCCTGCTGGACCTGACCGACCTCGACGCGATCGCCCCCGCGCTGCAGGCCGCCGGGCTCGCCCGACTCGACGTGCTCGTCCACTCGGCCGGACTCGCCTGGATGAACCCGGTCGCGGAGACCTCTCCGACGCAGTTCCAGGAGATGTTCACCGTCAACGTCTTCGCCGTCGCGGAGCTGACCCGCGCCGCGCTGCCGCTGCTGCGCGAATCCACCGGACAGGTGCTGAGCATCAACTCCGGGGCAGGATTCACCGCCGGACCCGGAAGCTCGCTCTACTCCGGGACCAAGTTCGCGCTGCGTGCGCTCACCGACGCGCTGCGCGAGGAGGAGCGGGGCCGGGTCAGGGTCACCTCGATCCACCCAGGCCGGGTGGACACCGACATGCAGGTCGCCCTGCAGGAGTCCATGGGCAACGAGGACTACGACGGGGGCATCTACATCTCCCCGCAGGCGATCGCCGAGGCGGCGCGCACCGTGGTGGACATGGAGGACGCCTCCATGGTGGAGAGCATCTCCATCCGCCCGGTGCAGAGATAGCAGGGAAGACGTGACCGACCTGCGCGTCACCGAGCTCCCCGAAGAACTGCTCGATGCCGCCGTCGGGCTCTGGCAGCAGGCCGGGCTCACCCGGCCCTGGAACGACCCGCTTGAGGACTGCCGGCGGGCCCTCACCGGAGAAGAGTCCACGGTGCTCGCAGCGCTCGACGCCGCGGGGGAGCTGGCCGGCACGGTGATGGTCGGCCAGGACGGTCACCGCGGCTGGATCTACTATCTCGCCGTCGACCAAAGGCATCAGGACCAGGGGCTCGGCAAGGCGCTCCTGGCCGGGGCCGAGGACTGGCTGCGCGGGCGCGGGGTGCCCAAGCTGATGCTCATGGTCCGGCAGGAGAACGCAGGCGTCCAGGACTTCTACCGGGCGCTGGGCTACACCGACCAGGACACCGTGGTGCTGGGCCGCTGGCTGGACACCGAGCTGGATTGACGCCCGGCTGCCCGACGGCTGAGCCTCAGCGTCCGGCGGGAGGCGTCCAGGCTCGCAGCTTCGCGATCAGGTCCTGCGGATCGGTGCTGATCACCAGTGCCGCGCGGCGCCAGGCGGACATGAAGCCCTCATCGACCATATGGTCCACCATGGCCAACAGCGGATCCCAGAATCCCTTGACGTTGTAGAGCCCCACCGGCTTGGCGTGCAGACCCAGGTACTGCCAGGTCCACACCTCGAAGAACTCCTCCAGCGTTCCCATGCCGCCGGGCAGCGCGATGAAGCCATCACCGAGGTCCACCATCCGGGACTTCCGGGTATGCATGTCGGGCACGATCTCCAACGAGGTCAGCCCATGATGTCCCACCTCGCGTCCGATCAGCACCTCGGGGATGATCCCGTGGACCTCGCCGCCGGCCTCCAGGGCCGCATCGGCGATCTGCCCCATCAGGCCGACCTTCCCGCCGCCGTAGACCACGCCGATGCCGGCCCCGGCCAGCGCGGTGCCGAGCCGGCGGACCTCTTCGGTGTAGTCGAGATCAGCTCCGGAGGCGGAACCGGTGAAGACCGTGAGAGCATTGAACCGCGGGGCAGGGGCAGTCGCTGGGGTGTCGAGAGATACAGGCGTCACGGATCTATGATTCCACAGCGATTTCACAGCGACCAGGAACCCCTGTTAGACTTTCGTAGTCGCAATCCTCCATAGCTCAACGGCAGAGCACTCGACTGTTAATCGAGCGGTTGTTGGTTCGAATCCAACTGGGGGAGCAGATTCGCCCTCGCCCTCACGGGCGGGGGCGTTTTTCATGTCATAGTGTGCTTCGTGCGACGCTGTCCGTGACGGGGCCGCTTCGATGATGCAAGGCTGTCCCGCCGCCCTGACCTGGTGAACCTGATTCGGAGACTTGATGAGCGCCCCTGAGACGAAGACCCACGACATCGCCCGGCTGATCATCTCCTGCCCGGACCAGCCAGGGATCGTGGCGGCGGTCTCGGAGCTGATCGCCGAGGTCGGCGGCAACATCATCAGCCTGGACCAGTACTCCACCGGCGTGGAGGACGGCCGATTCTTCCAACGCACCGTGTTCCACCTGCCCGGACTCGCCGCGGCGAAGCCCGCGGTGGAGCAGGCCATCCAGACGAAGCTTGCTGATCGCTTCTCCATGGACTATTCGCTGGCAGCGGCAGATCAGCCCAAGCGGGTGGCGATCTTCGCGTCCAAGACCGACCACTGCCTGCTGGATCTGCTCTGGCGGCACCGCCGCGGTGAGATCCCGATGGACATCGTCATGGTCATCTCCAACCACGCCGACCTCGCCGAAGATGTGCGGCCCTTCGGGATCCCGTATTTCCACGTGCCGGTGATCAACGGGGACAAGGCTGCGGCCGAGGCCCGGCACCTGGAGCTGCTGAAGGGCAACGTCGACATGATCGTGCTCGCCCGGTACATGCAGATCATCTCCGAGGACTTCCTCGAACATGTCGGGGCTCCGGTGATCAACATCCACCACAGCTTCCTGCCCGCCTTCATCGGCGCCGGCCCGTACCAGAAGGCCGCTGACCGCGGAGTGAAGCTCATCGGCGCCACTGCCCATTACGTGACCAAGGACCTCGACGAGGGTCCGATCATCGAGCAGGACGTCATCCGGGTCTCGCACAGCGACGACGTGGCCCAGCTCACCCGCTTCGGCGCCGACGTCGAACGCGCCGTGCTCTCCCGCGCGGTGAAGTGGCACTGCGAAGACCGGGTCATCCGCAACGGCAGCACCACGATCGTCTTCTAGCTCTTCTCCTCCGTCGAGGGGCGGATTCTCCGGGTGCCTGACGGGCCGGGAAGCCCAGACTGGCCGGAGGATCCGCCTCTCAGCGAGAAGAGGGAGGGATCAGGATTCGAGGTTCTTCTCGCGCTCGGTGGAGGTGACCTGGATCTTGCGCGGCTCCTCGGTGGCGTAGACCCCGGTCACGCGGACCGTGAGCACGCCTGACTCGTAGGTCGCAGAGATCGCGTCACTGGAGACCTCGCCCGGCAGGGTGATGGTGCGGGAGAAGGACCCGTAGCGCACCTCGCGCAGACCCTCGGCCTCGGTCTCGCTGCGACGCTCCCCGGACACGGTCAGCGTGCGTCCGGTCAGTTCGACCGCGACGTCCTTGTCCGGGTCGATGCCGGGGAGGTCGGCGCGCAGGACCAGGTCCTCACCCTCGCGATGGGCATCCACGGCGGGCACGAAGCCGGCCTGGCGCTGGGCCGCATCCATCGAGGGAGTCCGCATGCTGCGGAAGACATCGTCGATCAGGGCGAAGGGGTCCAGACGGGTCAGAGAGTTGTTCATAACGGCAATCAGCTCCTTATGCTCATCGCTCTATAGGACTGGGTCAGTGCCTTGCGGCGTCGGTTCCTGTGGAACCCACACCCAGTATATTCCCAAGTTGAGCATGATGCACTCAACTTTTTCGACGGATTGGACAACGATTCGAGCACGGGCTTCTGTCGCAATACAGGCCCCCGCAGCTGAGGCTCACCTCCGCCGGGCCACCCGGTTCGATTAGAGTGCCGGGGTGTCCAAGTCAAAGAAAACGCGCATCCAGCACGTCCTGGCCGTCGAGGCCAAGAAGCAGCTCAGTCCGCACATGATCCGGCTGGTCCTGGGCGGACCCGGGTTCGAGGCGATCGAGTTCAAGTCCGTGGGGGAGTCGCCTGCCACGGACCAGTACATCAAGCTGCTCTTCCTTCCGCAGAGCGCCGCGGAGGCCGCGCAGCTGCCCGAGGGTCTGGACCTCAGCCGCCCCTACGACATGGACGCGCTGCGCGAACAGCTGCGCACCGAACAGATGCCGGCGACCCGGACCTACACCATCCGCCACGTCGACCATGAGAACTCGCAGATCTGGGTGGATTTCGTGGTCCACGGCGAGGAGGGCCGCGCCGGAGTCTGGGCGAAGAACGCGCAGATCGGGGAGCAGATCAGCTTCTTCGGGCCCGGGAGCGGCTACGCTCCGCGCGGGGAGGCTGAATGGCACCTGCTGGCCGGTGACGAGGCCGCGCTGCCCGCGATCGCCTCGGCGCTTGAATCGATGGCTGAGGACGCGCGCGGGGTCGCCGTCGTCGAGGTCCGTGACGCGGCCGAGCGCCAGCCGCTGGATGTCCCCGCAGGGATGGACCTGGTCTGGCTGCACCGCGAGGCCGACTTCAGCCCGGAGACCACGATGCTCGCGGAGTACCTGGAGGAGCTGGCCATCCCGGAAGGTGATGTGCAGGTCTTCGTGCACGGCGAACGGGCCCAGATGAAGCGGATCCGCCGCATGCTGGTGGATCAGAAGGGGCTGGAGCGCAAGGCGATGTCACTTTCCGCATACTGGGCGAACGGCCGGATCGAGGACCAGTTCCAGGCCGAGAAGCGCACCCCGGTGGGGCGGATCGAGGACTGAGCGGGTTCCGCAGAGCGGAGCAGCGAGCCAGGGAGGCCAGGAACGACGACTCCGCCCATCCCGCGTCGACTCAGCCCGCCACCCCTGAGCTGGTGCCGACCACCAGGGCGAAGACCAGGCCGACCGCCAGCAGCAGCATCGTGATCGCCGAGCACACGCCAGCCCGCTCGCGGTGCCCGGCCAGTCGCAGGTCCGCACGGTCACGCATGGACCCGGCGAGCAGCATGATCAGGTCGATCAGCGTCCAGGTGAAGATGATCGTGATGCAGAGCAGCCCGAGATTCGCGAATCCTGAGACCATCAGCGCGACGGCGGCGATGCTCACCAGCACCATCAGCGACGCCGTCACCGGGCGGTTCAGATACCACCGATGCGCCCCTGCGGGCCCCATGAGAAGTGTCAGGAGCCAGGCGATCACAAAACGTTTCTCCGAGGTGGGCTGGCTCTCGTACGCCCGCTGGTCAGCCTCGGTGTAGGTGTTGGCATAGAGCTCTTCGAAATCGTACTGGTCAACCATGTTCTCAATCGTATAGGTGGTAGTTTGTAGTGAACTGAACACCCACCCTCGAGCACCATCTCTCTTATGGAGGCGCAGTCTTGTCTCAGCCCGGAACCGGCCGCACAAAGGGCACGGCGCCCCGTACGTCGCTGCTCGATGTGATCAAGGTCGTACTGCGACTCGGCCCCAAGCAGATCAACGACGAGATCCAGCTGGCCATCGGCCAGATGAAGACCAAAGGTGTGGCCGCGGGCATCGCCGTGGCCCTCATGGTCGTCGGCGTCGTCTTTCTCACCTTCCTCGTGGTGGCGCTCATCGTCGCCGCCGTGGCCGCGTTCGCGCTGATCTTTGAACTCTGGGCCGCCGCGCTCATCGTGGCCGGCATCTTCTTGCTGATCGCGCTGATCTTCGCGCTCATCGGGCTGCTCAAGTTCCGCAAGACGCTGCCGCTGCTGCCCGAAGACGCCATCCGCGGCTTCCGCCTTGATCTCGGAGTGGCCCGCGAAGGCACCCGCTTCGATCCGCAGAGCCTGGATCAGGCGGATTCCGAGAAGCGTCGGCAGAAGGAAGAGTCCAAGCGTCAGGCGGCCGAACAGGCGAAGAAGGACGCGAAGACTCCCGGCGCCGGTTCCCCGACACCTCCCACCTACAGCGAGCTGCTTCGCCGCACCGGCCTGCGCCGCGATCACCTGGCCTCGCTTCAGGACCAGATCACCTCCAGCACCCGAACCATCGCCGAGAGCGTCAAGGACCGGGCTGAGAACGTCAAGGACAAGGCCGAGAGCATCGGCTCCAAGGCCCGCGGCGGTTCCAAGCCGAAGCCCAAGGCCGACCGCGGCTCCTCCGACCGGGTCGGACCCAAGCCGAAGACCCTCGGTGCCGCCGGTGAGCCGGTACGCGTCCCACCCGCCGCCGAGCCCAAGATCGAGGGCGTCCCCGCCGCCGCAGGCCAGGAGTCGGGCGCACACGCTGCCGGAGAGTTCGTGGCTGCGCGGTGGAAGCCGCTCGCCGTCGTCGCCGGTTCTGCTGCTGCAGGTGCAGTCTTCCTCCGCGAGCTTGTGAAGAAATAAACTGCCCCGGTGAGACTGATCGGTGCCGGAACCCAGGATGGTTTCGAGTACACCATGCGTGAGACGTTCTGGACCGCGCCCAACATCGTGACCGTGCTGCGGGCCCTGCTGATCCCCGTGTTCGTCTGGCTCGTGGCGCAGGACCAGTACATGGCTGCGTTCTGGGTGCTGGTCGTCCTCTCCAGCACTGACTGGATCGACGGGTACATCGCCCGACGCTTCGATCAGATGTCCACGGTGGGCCAGTGGCTGGATCCGTTGGCGGACCGGCTCGCACTGATCACCGTCAGCGCCACCCTGGCCACCTTCGGCATCGTGCCGATCTGGGTCGTGCTCGCCGTGGTCATCCCCGACCTGATCCTCTCGGTCAACACCTATCTGCTCTTCAAAGGACCACCTCCGCTGAAGGTCACCCTGCTGGGCAAGCTGCGCACCGCGTGCCTGCTGATCGGGCTGCCGCTGGCCCTGCTGGGTTCCACCGGGATGCTGCGCGAGGGCCTCATTCCTGACATCGCCTTCGTGCTGCTGGCGCTCGGCGCGGCGATGCATATCATTGCTTCAATCGACTACTTCATCAAGGCCCGCCGCGAGGCGGCGCGGCTGCGCGGCGAACAGGCCCGCCCGGACACCGAGGAGGATTCGACCGCCTGATGATGAACCACGTGCCCGCCGATGCTCGCCGTGATGAGCCGGGGGAGAAGCCTGCCGGGGAGCCCGAAGAGAAGCCCGAAGAGAAGCCCGCGGAGATGCCTGAGGTGAACCCCGCTGAGCACCCCGGTGGGAAGCTCAGGATCCTGATCGCCGCCGACACGTACCCGCCCGACGTCAACGGCGCGGCGGTCTTCAGCCACCGGCTGGCGAAGAACATGGCGGCCCGCGGTCATGAGGTCCACATCGCTGCCGCTAGGACCAGCCGCGGCCCTGACATGGTCGAACACACCGACGAGGCCACCGTGCACCGGTTCCGGTCATTCAAGGCCCCGACCCACGAGTACATCCGGCTCTGCCTGCCCTGGCTGGTGGAGCCCGCCATGGGGCGGCTGATGGACGAGCTGCAGCCCGACGTCGTCCATGTCCAGTGCCACTACATGATCGGCAAGGCTGCGATCGATGCCGCCGCCGAACGCGGTCTGCGCACCATCGCGACCAATCACTTCATGCCCGAGAACCTCGACCCGTTCCTGCCCTTCCCTGCCTGGTTCCGCCGGATCGTGGCGAAGAACTCCTGGCGGGACATGGGCAAGCTGATGGGCAAGGCCGCCGTGGTGACCACCCCGACCCCGCTGGCGGCGCGGACCATGATGGAGCGGGCAGGATTCAAGAAGGTGCTCCCGCTCTCCAACGGGATCGACGTCGAGAACTACCGGCTGCGTCCCGGTGAGGTGCTGACCCCGCCCGAGAGGCCCACGGTGCTCTTCGTGGGCCGTCTGGCCGTGGAGAAGAACGTGGATGTGCTCATAGACGCGATCGGCAAGACCGATCCGGGGCTGGGGATCGGACTGGACATCGTCGGCGACGGCGAGCAGCGCGATCGTCTCGCCGCACAGATCCAGGAGCTGGGCCTGGACGATCGAGTGCGGATGCGCGGCCATGTCGACGAGGACGCGCTGCGCCGCGCCTACCTCGAAGCCGACGTCTTCTGCCAGCCCGGGACCGCTGAGCTGCAGTCGCTGGTCTCCCTGGAAGCCATGTCAGCCGGGCTTCCCGTGGTGCTCGCCGACGCCCTGGCGCTGCCGCACCTGGTGCAGGAGGGGGTCAACGGCTACCTCTTCGAGCCCGGGAACTCCGCACATCTGGCGGCACGGTTGGAGCAGCTGTTCACGATGAGCCCGGAACAGCGCACCGCGATGGGGGAGCGCAGTCGGGAGCGGGCGGGCCGGCACAGCCTCGACACCACGATGAACGCCTTCGAGAAGCTCTACCGCGGCGCGGACTGGATCGAGAACAAGCACCCGCAGTAGCGGAGGCCGGCGTCTCTGCCGTTGCGTCTCTGCCGTCGCGTCCGCTGGCGAGGTCACTGTGCCGGGGTCACTCCGCCGGGGTCAGGCGCAGCAGTTCGGCGCCGTCGCCGTCTTCGATGATCCAGATGCTCCCGTCGGGGGCCTGCTCCACGTCGCGGATCCTGGCCCCCATGTCCCAGATCTCTTCCTCCCCGGCCTGATCGCCGTCGAGCTCCACCCGGACCAGGGCTTCACCCGAGAGCGCCCCCATGAAGGCGCTGCCGGTCCAGTCCTGGAACATCTCACCCTGGTAGATCATCAGGCTGCCGGGGGAGATGGAGGGGGTCCACCAGGCGGCGGGGGCCGCGAAGCCGTCACCCTCGGTGTGGTCAGGGATCTCTGCGCCGCCGTACTGGGAGCCGTTGGAAGCCTCGGGCCACCCGTAGTTCTCGCCCGCCTCTAGCAGGTTCAGCTCGTCGCCGCCCTCGGGGCCCATCTCGGAGATCCAGAGCTCCCCGTCGGCGTCGAAGTCGATGCCCAGCGGATTGCGGTGACCATAGGTCCAGATCTCCTCGGTGACGTCCCCGTCCTCGGTGAAGGGGTTCTCCGGAGCCGGTTCGCCCTCGGGGGTCAGACGCATCACCTTGCCCAGGCCGCTGGAGAGATCCTGCGCCGGGTCGAGCTGCTGACGGTCCCCGGAGGTGACGAAGAGGTGCTCTCCGTCCGGGCTGAACGCGAGGCGGTGCGAGAAATGCCCTGCGCCGGAGGTCTTGGGGTCCTGCTCCCAGATCACCGTGAGGTCCTCCAGCGTCGCAGTGTCCCCGGAGTCCACCAGCTGCGCGTGTCCGACGACGGCACCGGTGCCCGCCTCCGAGGCGTTGATCCAGCTCAGGTAGACGCGCTGACTGTCGTCGAAGTCGGGGGCGGCGACGACGTCGCCCAGGCCGCCCTGACCCTCGACGACGATGTCCTCGGGCAGGCCGCTCACGCTGATGTCATCGGCGTCCGCAGAGTCCTCCGGCGCGGCAGAGCCGTCCGCGCTGCGCAGGAACAGCTCGCCGTATCTGCTGGTGATGAGCATCTGCTCGGTCCCGGGCAGGAACTCCAGCGCCCAGGGGGCGTCATAGCTGCCCTGCTCTTCGATGCTGAACGGCGCAGCGTCAGGGTCGGGGCTCGGGTCCGCGTCGGGTGCTTCAGAGTTCGGTGATTCGGCGTCTGGTGATGCGGCGTCTGGTGATTCGGGGTCTGTGGATTGAGAGTCTGCCGCGTCAGTGCCGGTCTCAGCACCGTCGCCGGCTTGCTCCGTGGAGGGTTCGGCGCAGCTGACGAGCAGCAGAGAGGTGAGGATTCCGGCAGATATCGCAGGTAGACGTCCCATGACCCGACCCTAGTTCAAGCGTGTGCCCGGCCGGAACGTATGACAGAGGTCACGGTGGCTCGTCAGCAGACGTAGCCCGCCTGAACCTGACTTTCGACGGTAGGGCGTCTGGGACTTGAACCCAGGACAAAAGGATTATGAGTCCTCTGCTCTAACCAACTGAGCTAACGCCCCTCGGGTCCGCGCGCACGATGAAGAGTCGAGTCGCGAGGACACTCCGACATACTACCGAGCCTGCCCGCTCAGAGCTGAACCCTGACCGACGCGCGGGCCCGGGGGTGCTCCTCGGCCTGCACCTCCAGCGCCGTGAGCCCATGGTCGGCGGGGAGTCCCGCGACCAGCTTCTCGGCGATGTGCTCGATGATCACCTCGGTGGTGGTGAACTTCTCGGCGAGCTCGGTCACCTCGTCGAGGTTCTTATAGCGCAGCGGCTCCAGCGTGGCGGCGAGCAGCTCGGTGGCGGCCCCGATGTCCAGGACCACGCCGTACTCGTTGAGGCTCTCGCGGAAGAAGCTGGCCTCGATGCTCAGCGTGGCGCCATGGAGGTTCTGCGCTGGTCCGAAGAACGGGTCCTTCAGGCTGTGCGCGATCATGATGTGGTCATCGACGGTCAGGCGGAATCGGCTCATGGCTCTCCTAGGTGGTGGTGGATGGGAATCGTCGCTGCGCGAGCCTCACCCGAAGGCGTAGTGCGCGGCGAGCGGGTGATCGATCACGTGCAGGATCTGCTCCCGGGTCCAGGGCGCACCGGTGGCGACGTCCTGCATCACGGCAGGCAGCTCGGCCAGCGGCGAGCGCCCGCTGATCAGCATGTCGAAGCGGGAGTCGAGCAGGCCTAAGGCCGTGGCGAGACGCTGGCCGCGGGTGCGGCGCATCCGCCGTGGGCCGGACACCTGACCGACCTGGGTCGCGACGATGCGAAGCCGGCGGGCATGGAAGTCGGCACCCAGCGGGATCTGCTGATCTCCGGTGCCGTACCAGGACTGTTCCACGACCACGGCGTCGTCACCGGCCAGACGCAGTGCGGTGGCGAGCCCTGAAGAGCTGGCCGAGCTGTGCAGGACCACATCGTTGTCGAGTCCAGCCTCCTCGGGGGTGACGGCGTCCAGGCCCAGGGATTCGATGAAGGCTCGCCGCTCGGCGTCGATCTCCACGACCTGCAGACGCTGCAGCGCCGTCTTCGAGGCCAGCAGCGCCGTGGTCAGCCCGATCAGACCGCCGCCGACGACGGCGACCCGGTCGCCGACCATCACGGGCCCCTCCCAGAGGCCGTTGAGTCCCACCTCGCCGATCCCGGCGAGCAGCGCCCGCTGCGGGGGGCAGTCTTCGGGGAGCACGTGGGCGGCGGACTCGGGGACGACGACATGTTCGCGGTGCCCGGCCAGGGTGAAGACCGTCCGCCCGATCAGCGCTTCGCTGCCCTGCCGGACCACCCCGACGTTGAGATAGCCGTGCGAGACCGGGAAGGGCAGCTCGCCGAGCTGGAAGGGGGCCTGCATGACTTCGGTGATGTTCGCGGGCACCTCGCCGCGGTGGACCAGCGACTCGGTGCCGCGGGAGATGCCGCTGTGCAGGGTCTCGATCAGCAGCTCGCCGGGGCGGGGCGACGGGAGTGGGACATCGCGCAGCGCCCCTGTGTCGGCGGACTCCGTCCAATATTGGCGAGAGGTTTCGGGAGTCTGGCCGTGGCCCTGGACATCCGCGCTGACACCGGTGAAACGCAACTCGCTCATGACACTCATCATGCCAGAGCCGTCCACTCCGTCGCCCCGTCGACGGCTGTGCCAGAATCGGCATGTGCTGAAGCTCTTCTTCGACTGCCGGTACACCCGGACCCAGGTCCACGACGGCATCTCCAGGTTCACCGCCTCCCTGGTGGAGGCGGCCGCCGAACAGGCCGATGTCACCATGCTGATCAGCGATCCGCAGCAGCTGAACCTGCTCCCAGCCCTTCCTCATCTGCAGATCTCCTCGCCGACCTCGGCTCGGGAGCCCTGGGTCGCCCGGCAGATCAATCCGCACCGCCCAGACGTGGTGTTCTCCCCGATGCAGACCATGGGGGGACGGGGCCGGAACTACCCGCTGATCCTCACCCTGCACGACCTGATCTACTACGCACACCGCACCCCGCCGCGGGATCTGCCCGCACTGGTGCGCCTCGGCTGGCGGGCCTACCACCTCTCCTATCTGCCTCAGCGGCTGGTGCTGAACCAGGCCGACGCCGTTGCGACCGTCTCCGAGACCACCCGCGGGCTGATCCGCCGGCACCGGCTCACCCGCAGGCCGGTGGAGCTGATCTCCAATGCTCCGCCCGCGGTCGAGTGCCCCCGCGAACCGGGCGCGGCGCCGACGAAGGAGCTCATCTATATGGGGTCCTTCATGGGGTACAAGAACGTCGAATCCGTCATCGCGGGCCTGAACCGGCTGCCCGGATACACCCTGCACCTGTGCAGCCCGATCCAGGCCGCCCGCGAGGCGCAGCTCCGCACCCTTGCGGCCGACCCTGAACAGCTGGTCTTCCACCACGGGATCTCCGACGCCGACTATCGCACCCTGCTGCGGCGGGCCAGCGCATTGGTGACGCTCTCCCAGGCGGAGGGCTACGGTCTGCCCGTGGTGGAGGCGATGGCCCATGGCACGCCCTGCGTGGTCTCCGACCTGCCGATCTTCCGCGAGATCGGGGGAGCGGCGATGGCGGAGGCCGGCACCCAGGTGGTCCCCGGGCAGGATGCTGAAGCCCTAGCCCAGGCGGTGCGCCGACTTCAGGACCCTGCCACCTTCGCCCGCGCCTCGATCGCGGCCCGGGCGCGAAGCCAGGAGTTCTCCTGGGCGGACTCGGCTTCAGCGCTGGTCGCGCTGGGGGAGCGCCTCGCCGGGCACGGGCGGGCGGCCCGGCGCTGACCCAGGTGGACTGTCTCGTGCTGACCCCGGAGGGTGTCTCGCGCGGATCAGTGCGAGACGGTCGGGTTCTCGGATGTCGCTTCACGCGCCTGGCGCGCCGAGGCGACGTCGTCGACGACGACGACGATGTGGCGCACGCTGGAGATCAGGGAGCCGTAGAGCGGCCAGGAGTCTCCGGGCAGTCCCTCGCCCTCTGACATCTCGGTGGAGAGGGAGCTGAGGTTGTCGTGCATGGATGCGACCTCGGCATCGGGATCTGCGATCGCCCGGCCCGCGTCTCCGACGATCTGTGCCCACTGTTCGCGGAAGCGATGGTCCCATTCCCCGTCGGTGTAGGTCGCCTCTCGCAGGGTGCGAGCCAGGTGCCGCAGATGGGAGATCCCCTCGTCGACGCGTTCGAGGATCTCCTCGTAGCTTGCCTGCTCGGAGTTCCAGCTGCTGACCTCGAAGCTCTGAATGCCCTGCCGCGCGCGGGGGTTGGCCCGGCGAGATTCACGGGCGAAGCGCACCACGGTCCAGGCCGAGTTCAGCTCCTCGGTCATCGATTCGGTCTCCCGGAACCATGCTTCAGCCTGATCGGTGTCCCATGAATCGGAGAACTCCTGGGAGATGCTGACCAGCACGCTGCCCATGCGCTCATTGATGCTGTCCACGTAGCGGCTGGCCTGCTTGTCTCGCAGCGGCGGCACGATCAGCAGGTTGACCAGCAGGCCGGCGGCCACACCGACGGCGACTTCGAGGATCCGGTCATCGAGGAGCCCCGCTTGATCATCGAAGCCGCTGCCGAGCACGAAGATCGCGGTGGTGGCGATCGCGATCCCCTCATCGCGGATCCAGGAGATCCGAGCCGCGACCACCCCGACCAGCAGGGCCAGGGCGAAGGTCCACAGGCTGACGCCGAGGAAGTAGCCGATCAGGAAGGAGAGACCGACGCCGAGGCTCGATGCGATGGTGGTCTGGATGCCGCGGGAGAGCGAACGATGGACCGTGGCGTGGACGGTGAGAAGCGCGGTCCACGGCGCGAGGAACGCCAGCTCGGATTCCAGCACCGAGGTGGAGACCCACCAGGCACCGGTGCCTGCGATCACGGTCTTGAGGATCTGCAGCAGATCGGTGAGGAACTCCGGCCGCTGCACCAGGTGTCGGATCTTCCTGGCATCCCCTTCAGATGCCGGGCTGCGCCCAGGGGTGTTCTTCGCGTCCTGGTGGCTGCGGTTCGTCGTCTCCTCCTGGGAACGTCGGGCCACGCGTGCTCCTCGGGGTCTTGGTCGGCGATCGGGGGACAAGAGCCTACTAGATCTGGTTCGATGCCCTCCACCGGCACCATCACTCGTCGCCCAGCGGCAGCAGCACCGAAGCTTCGACGTCGCCGGTGAGCAGCAGCGGGTTGATGTACTCCCCATAGAGCCGCACGCCCCAGTGCAGGCAGGGTGCATCGCAATGGCCTGAGCTGGCAGCGAGCGTCCCCGCCGGATCCCCGGCGCTGACCCGATCGCCGACCTCCAGAGTGGTCTCCACCGGCTCGAAGGAGCTGAGGTACCCCTTCCCGTGTCGGATGGAGAGCACCGGACGATCCACCACCACGCCCGTGAAGCTGACCTCACCGTCCGTCGGAGCCCTGATGGTCGCCCCGACGCTCAACGGCCCCAGGTCAACCCCGCGGTGCCCTGGACCCCAGGGGGAGGGGGGCCTGGCGAAGGGCCGCAGCTCATCCGCGGCCACGGGCAGCCGCCAGGGCGCCTGTGCCATCGTTGGCGAAGAGCGCCCCGCCGAGAAGGGCTCCACCGCCGATGACCCCGCCGAGGCCGGCGTCAGCCCACCCAGAACAATCAGCAGCGCGACACTCAGCGCAGCGACCTTCGCCTCCGTGAATCCTCGCCCCCGCCTGCCCATGCACCCAGCCTCGACCACCCCGAACTCCGATCCCCGCGAGTCCGCGGATGTGTGGAGCATCCAGGGCGCTGGCGGATCCCTGTGGCGGTTGGGGAAAACGGCGTCGAGCCGCTAAGCTGAACCCCAGCAGTTGACTTCTTCGTGCCTCGGCATGCCTGAATCAGCTGACTACGCGCAGAGGTTGCCCGAGCGATCGGGGCGTTTCTCATCGGTCCGCATGACAGCTGTTCTCTACTCTGGGACAGCCGTGCGGAGAGAACGCGAGTCCCCTCCCTCTTCTGCCAGGAGCCCGAGAGAACCGGGCCACTGTCCAACCGAGAAACCCAGCCGGAGCTGCATGAGGCATGTCCTCCATGTTCCAAGCCCGGCATTGAAAGGAAATACCATGCCTGTCGTCACCATGCGCCAGCTGCTCGACTCCGGTGTCCACTTCGGTCACCAGACTCGCCGCTGGAACCCGAAGATGAAGCGCTTCATCTTCACCGAGCGCAACGGTATCTACATCGTTGACCTCCAGCAGTCCCTCTCCTACATCGACACTGCCTACGAGTTCGTCAAGCAGACCGTCGCCCACGGCGGCTCCGTCCTCTTCGTCGGCACCAAGAAGCAGGGCCAGGAAGCCATCGCCGAGCAGGCCACCCGCGTCGGTCAGCCCTACGTCAACCACCGTTGGCTCGGCGGCATGCTGACCAACTTCGCCACGGTCTCCAAGCGCGTCCAGCGCATGAAGGAGCTCGAGGAGATCGACTTCGACGACGTCGCAGGCTCCGGTCACACCAAGAAGGAACTGCTGCTGATGCGCCGCGAGCTCACCAAGCTGCAGTCCAACCTCGGTGGTATCCGCAACCTCACCAAGACCCCCTCCGCGGTCTGGATCGTCGACACCAACAAAGAGCACCTGGCCGTCGATGAGGCCAAGAAGCTCGGCATCCCCGTGATCGCCATCCTCGACACCAACTGCGATCCCGATGACGTCCACTACCCGATCCCGGGCAACGACGACGCCATCCGGTCCGTGGACCTGCTGACCCGCGTGATCGCCGACGCCGTGGCCGATGGCCTCATGGCTCGCGAATCCAAGCGCGGCGGCGGCTCCGGCACGGCTGCAGAGCCGATGGCCGAGTGGGAGCGCGAGCTGCTCGAGCAGCACGCCACTGAGAAGTCCGCCGAGACTGAGAAGTCCGGCAAGACCGAAGAGCCAGCCAAGACCGAGCAGTCAGACGAGGCCGCCGAGCCCGCCAAGGCTGAGCAGTCCGAGCCGGCCGCAGAGGCGCCCGCTGCCGAGTCCACCGAGTCCACCGAAGCTCCGGCTGAAGAAGCCAAGTAAAGAGAGGAACTGCTTTTCTATGGCGAACTACACCGCTGCAGACATCAAGGCCCTGCGTGAGCGCACCGGCGCCGGCATGATGGACGTGAAGAAGGCTCTCGACGAGACCGACGGCGATACCGAGAAGGCCCTCGAGGCCATCCGTATCCGCGGACTCAAGGGTGCCGCCAAGCGCGAAGGCCGTTCCGCCGCTGAGGGCCTGGTCACCGCCAAGGTCGTCAACGGCACCAAGGGCTTCCTGGTCGAGATCAACGCCGAGACCGACTTCGTGGCCAAGTCCGCGAAGTTCGTCGCGCTGGCCGACAAGGTCCTCGAGACCGCTGTCGCCCACGACGTGACCACCGTGGAGGCACTCCTGGAGGCCGACGTCGAGGGCAAGAAGCTCGTCGACTTCGTCACCGAAGAGGGTGCGATCCTCGGCGAGAAGGTCGTCGTGCGTCGTCTTGCCACGGTAGAGGGTGCCTTCGTGGACGCCTACCTGCACAAGACCTCCAAGGACCTTCCGGCTCAGGTCGGCGTGCTCTTCGCCGTCGACGCCGACTCGGATCAGGCCAAAGAGGCTGCTCACGACATCGCGGTGCACGCCGCCGCGCTGTCCCCGCAGTTCCTGACCCGCGACGAGGTCCCCGCAGCGACCGTGGCAGACGAGCGCCGCATCGCCGAGGAGACCGCCCGGGCCGAGAACAAGCCCGAGCAGGCGATGACCAAGATCATCGAAGGTCGCACCAACGCGTACTTCAAGGACAACGTGCTGGTCGACCAGCCGTTCGCCAAGGACCCGAAGAAGACCGTCACCCAGGTCCTCGAGTCCGCCGGCACGTCTGCCAAGGGTCTGGCTCGCTTCCGCGTCGGAGCCTGATACTCAACGCAGCTGAAGTGGAGGGCGGCTGACCACTAGACTGGTCGCAGCTCAACAGTTCAGACGTCAAGGGGGTGACCACTTCACACGAGGTGGTCACCCCCTTTTCTGTGCCCACACCGGCCTCACCGGGTCCCAGCAGCCCGGAAGACCGCACCACCGACGCCCCACGATCCCCTGGAGGACACCCATGACCGCAGAGACACCGACACACCGCCGCCGAGTGCTCCTGAAGCTCTCCGGAGAGGTCTTCGGCGGAGGCGCAGTGGGAGTCGATCCGGCCACGGTCCGCGGGATCGCTGAGCAGATCGCCGCGGTCAAGGGCAAGGTGGAGGTCTCCGTCGTCGTCGGCGGCGGCAACTTCTTCCGCGGCGCCGAGCTTTCCCGGGCCGGCATGGACCGGGCCCGCGCCGACTACATCGGCATGCTGGGCACCGTGATGAACGCGCTGGCGCTGCAGGACTTCCTGGAGCAGGCCGGCCAGCCCACCCGCGTGCAGACCGCCATCACCATGGGCCAGGTCGCCGAGTCCTACATCCCGCTGCGCGCCGTGCGCCACATGGAGAAGGACCGGGTGGTCGTCTTCGGCGCCGGCGCGGGCATGCCCTACTTCTCCACCGACACCGTCTGCGCCCAGCGCGCCCTGGAGACCCACTCCGACATGGTGCTCATGGCCAAGTCCGGGGTCGACGGGGTCTACACCGCGGACCCGAAGACCACCCCCGACGCGCAGAAGCTGGATCACCTGACCTACACCGATGCGCTGCGCAAGAACATCCGGGTCATGGACCAGACCGCGATGACCATGTGCAATGACAACGACCTCAACATGCGCGTGTTCGGCATGGAGGGGGAGGGCAACGTGACCCGTGCCCTGCTCGGCGAGGAGATCGGCACGCTGGTCACCCCCTGACCTGGTGGCCCCGACTAGACTGAACCTCAATTCCATCCTCAACGTCATCCCCTAAGGAGACCCCCGTGATTGATGAGACCCTGGCAGATGCCAAGGAGCAGTTCGAACGAGCCATCGAGGCCACCTCGGTCGACTTCAGCACCGTGCGCACCGGCCGAGCCAATCCGGCGATCTACTCCCGCGTGCTGGTGGACTACTACGGCTCCGCCACACCGCTGCAGCAGCTGGCTTCCTTCGCCACCCCGGATGCCAAGACCATCCTGATCACCCCCTTCGACGTCTCCGCGATGCGCGACATCGAGCGGGCGCTCTCCGATTCCGAGGTCGGCGCCAACCCCTCGAACGACGGCAAACAGATCCGGATCACGATCCCGGACCTCACCGAGGAGCGCCGCAAGGAGTACGTGAAGCTGATCAAGTCCAAGGGCGAGGACCACAAGGTCTCGGTGCGCAACACCCGGCGCAAGTCCAAGGAGATCATCGAGAAGGCCATCAAGGACGGCGAGGTCGGCAAGGACGACGGCGAGCGGGGCACCAAGGAGCTCGAGAGCCTCACCAAGACCTACGTCGAGAAGATCGACGAGATGAGCAAGCGCAAAGAAGCTGAGCTGCTCGAGGTCTGATGTCGGGCAAAGCTGGGAGGAATCTGCCCGCAGCCATCATCACCGGCGTCGTCCTGCTGGTGCCCGCACTGCTCGGGATCTTCTTCTTCGAGCTGATGCTGATCTTGGTCTGGACGATCCTGCTCTCGATGGGTGTCTGGGAGGTGGCCCGCGCGCTCGAGACGCGCGTGACCCCCAACGGACACCAGCTTCGGCTCCCCAAGATTCCGCTGTTCCTCGGTGCCGTCGCGATGCCCACCGCCGCCTACTTCGGCGGGGTGGAGGCGCTGACGCTGGCGCTGATCGCCACCGGACTGGCCATCGTCGTCGCGGCAGCCCTCTGGAAGGTCCGGGATCCGGGGCGCTCCATCCTGTCCTCGATCTTCGTGGCCAGCTGGGTGCCGTTCATGATGTCCTTCGCCGTGCTGCTGCTCAACCTCGACCAGGGTGACTGGCGCCTCGTCGTCGTCGTGCTGCTGGTGGTCTCGAACGACACCTTCGGCTACATCTTCGGGGTGTTCCTCGGCAAGCACCCGATGGCGCCGAAGATCAGTCCGAAGAAGTCCTGGGAGGGCTTCGGCGGCTCGCTGCTCGGTGCCACCGGCGTCGGGGTGCTGGCCTCCTGGCTGATCTTCGACGAGCCGGTCTACATCGGCGCGGTGCTCGCTGTCGCCGTGGTCATCGCCTCCACCGCGGGCGACTTCTCCGAGTCGATGGTCAAACGCGAGCTCGGCATCAAGGACATGTCTCGACTCCTCCCAGGTCACGGCGGAGTGATGGATCGGCTGGACTCGCTGGTCTTCGCGATGCCCACCGCGTTCTTCGTGATCGTGGCGCTTAACGCGGATGCCGGCGGAGTGCCACTAGGATTATGACCATGGCGAACGAGATTGCACTGTTCACGCTTCTGAGCGACCAGGAGCAGGGGTACAACCGCGACGAGGTTGACGAATTCATGGCTCGGGCCCGCGTGGCCTATGACTCCGGCGAGGGCATGGCCCTGTCCGAGATCCGTGACGTCAGCTTCTCCATGACCGGCGGCGGCTATGACCCTGCTGAGGTGGACGGCGCGCTGGACCGGCTTGAGGACGCCTTCGCCAGCGCCGAGCGGGACAAATACATCGATGCCCACGGCGAGGACGCCTGGTACGAGATGCTCGCCGAGCGCGCCGAGCCGCTGCGCGGACGGCTCTCCCGCCCGGACGGCAGACGCTTCCGCGAGCCCGCGCACTCGGCCTCCAACGGTTACCGCAAGGAGCAGGTCGACGAGCTCTGCCGCCAGCTTGAGCAGTACCTCGACGGTGAGAACCCGATGAGCGTCGACGAGGTCCGCACCATCACCTTCAGCGGCGCCCACGGCCACAACGGCTACGACGAGGCCCAGGTGGACGCCTTCCTGGACAAGATGACCGAGATCATGGCCTCCGTCGGCTGACCCTTTCCTTTCTCTCTCTTCTCGATGAGGGTCCTGGGACCCGGCTCCGCGGAGTTTTCCCCAGGACCGGATCAGCTGCTCCGGCTCCACAGCCGAGGCCTCGGCCGCCCCTGGCGCGTTGCCCGGGTGTGCACTGAATACCGTGGAGTCACTGGACCTGCCCCGGGATGGTCGCCGCCGACGCGCGCTGTTCGTGCCGGCGACAGGACGACGACGGGCGCGTCTCCTGGCCTCCGGCATGCCGCGCCGCCGTTCCATATCAGCAGCCCCGCAGGAGGTTCCCGCGTGCAGCGGCCTGACTTGGTTGTGGGGCACCGGATCACGGTGCCTGAGCGGTTCATCGTCGACCTCGCAGGCTTGCCTGAACCGCGGGTGAATCCGGTGATCCGGCATCCCAGCGGGCACCCGTGGTTCGAGCCTGACCTGGCGATCCCGGAGTTCCGCGTCTCGATCCAGTAGGAGGGGGAGGAGCTCCACTCCACACCGGGCAGCGTCCGTAAAGATGTGCGCCGCAGCGAGATCACCGAGCAGCTGGGCTGGCTCGAGGTCAGGATCACCGCGGACCACATGGGGGATCAGGGGCGCCGCGGGATCCAACGCATCCAGTGTGTCCTGGTCCAGCAAGGCTGGCGTCCCGAAAATCCCACCACACACAGTTGAGGGGCGGATTCTCCGAGCAGCCTCTGCCGTTTCCGGCATGAAGTACTCGTAGAATCCGCCCCTCAACGAATGGGGGTGAAGAAGGCCTAGTGGTCGGCGGCCTTCTCGGCGCCGACACCGGTCAGCGAGCGGATCTCCATCTCGGCCTGCTTGGCCGGATCCTCCGCCACCTTCGAGGTCAGCGAACCGATCCAACCCAGCAGGAAGGCCAGCGGGATCGAGATCAGACCCGGGTTGGTCAGCGGGTACAGCGCCAGGTCGATCTCCGGGAAGAACGAGGTGTCGCGGCCCCAGACCACGGGCGAGAAGGCGATCAGCAGCAGCGCCGAGCCGAGTCCGCCGTACATGGACCACAGCGCGCCACGGGTGGTGAAGCGCTTCCAGAACAGCGAGAACAGGATCGTCGGCAGGTTCGCCGAGGCGGCGACCGCGAAGGCCAGCGCCACCAGGAAGGCGACGTTCTGCCCCTGTGCACCGATGCCGCCGAGGATCGCGAGGATGCCGACCACGATCACGGTCATCTTGGCAGCCTTGACCTCGCCGGCGGAGTCGATCTTGCCCTTCTTGATGACCTGGGCGTAGACGTCGTGGGCGAAGGAGGCCGAGGCCGTGATCGTCAGACCCGCGACCACCGCGAGGATGGTGGCGAAGGCGACGGCGGCGATGAAGCCCAGCAGGAACGTCCCGCCGAGCTCGTAGGCCAGCAGCGGTGCCGCGGAGTTCTGCCCGCCGGGTGCTGCCAGGATCGTCTCGGTGTCCAGCAGTGCCGCTGCGCCGTAGCCCAGCACCAGGGTGAACAGGTAGAACGCGCCGATCAGGGCGATGGCCACCACGACGGACTTGCGTGCGTCCTTGGCGGTGGGAACCGTGTAGAAGCGGATCAACACGTGCGGCAGGGCGGCGGTGCCCAGAACCAGTGCGATGCCCAGGGACATGAAGTCCAGCTTGGTGAAGAGATCCGCGCCGTACTGCAGGCCGGGCTCGAGGAGAGCCTCTTCACCGGTGTTGTCCACCGCTGCGCCGAGCAGCTCGGAGAAGTTGAAGCCGTAGAGCGCCAGGACCCAGACGGTCATGACGGCAGAGCCGGCGATCAGCAGGGTGGCCTTGATGATCTGCACCCAGGTGGTGCCCTTCATTCCGCCGATGAAGACGTAGAAGATCATCAGCGAGCCGACCACAGCGATGATCAGTGACTGACCGATCCCGCTCTCGATGCCGAGCAGCAGCGCGACCAGCGCGCCGGCGCCCGCCATCTGTGCGAGCAGGTAGAACAGGCAGACCGCAAGGGTCGAGATGGCTGCGGCGATGCGGACCGGCTGCTGACGCAGACGGAAGCTGAGCACGTCGGCCATGGTGAACTTGCCGGTGTTGCGCATCAGTTCGGCGACCAGCAGCAGGGCGATCAGCCATGCCACCAGGAAGCCGATGGAGTAGAGGAAGCCGTCGTAGCCGTAGATCGCGATGGCGCCCACGATGCCCAGGAAGGACGCCGCCGAGAGGTAGTCGCCGGCGATGGCGGTGCCGTTCTGCGTGCCGGAGAAGGAGCGTCCGCCTGCGTAGTAGTCGGCGGCGGTGCTGGTGTTCTTCGACGCGCGGATCACGAAGAACAGCGTGACGCCCACGAAGACGAGGAAGATGGAGATGTTCGCCAGCGGGCTGCCGACGTCGGAGCCCGCTTCCGCGGCCGCGGTCGCGAGCGGCGTCAGTCCGGCATCTGTGATCGATGCGTTGATCAGGGAGTTCATCAGTGCTTGTCCTCCTCAGGAAGGCCCGCGCCTCGGGCTTCGAGCTCGATGCGGATCGCCGAGGATTTCGGGTCCATCTTCGAGTTGCTGAACCAGACATAGAGTCCGGTGATCACGAATGTGGTGACGAACTGCGCGAGTCCGAGCACCAGGCCGAGGTTGATGTTTCCCCAGACCGGGATCGCCATCACGTCCGGGAAGAACGCGGCGACGATCACGAACGCGATGTACCAGATGAGGAAGAACGCCGTCATCGGGAAGACGAAGCTCCGGTGCGTCCGGCGAAGCTCCTGGAAGTCTTCGCGCGCCTGCACCTCCTGGTAGTCAACGGGCCCCGCGTCGGGGGCATTGACTTGTGTCATTGCGGCTCCTTAAAAAGTAGCGTCGGCACGCGGAAGCGGGCCTCGGTCACATGTGTGTACCTCCAGAGTGCAGTGTGACCCGGGTCACGATCGGCCTCAGCGCGATGTTGTGCGATGAGCGGCACTGGATTAGCGATGAGTGGTCATCGGGCAACGCCTGGCGGTCGGATCATGAGCTGTGCAACAGATCGACCCGCGCCCTCATAGGATGAGCACGATGAATTTCCTGGCAGAGCTCGCCCCCCTGGTGCTCGCCCTGGCCCTGGTGGTCGGGGTGATCCTGGCTGCCGTCCTGCTCTACCGCACCCACGACGACGACGCCGGCCCCGCCTCGACCCGGGATGCGGTGATCAGCCCGGAAATCCGGGCACAGCTGAGCGAGGCGCCGGTGGAGGAGCAGCTGCGGCGTCAGCTCGTCGAGGCAGAGCTGCGCTCGCTGCGCGCGCAGATCTCCCCGCACTTCATCTACAACAGCCTCAACGCCATCGCCGCGACGATTCCCACCGACCCGGTCAGGGCGCGTGAGCTCGTGCTGGACTTCGCAGACTTCACCCGGTACAGCCTGCGCGCCGAGGGGGAGTTCACCACGCTGCGCGAGGAGCTGGCCGCGGTCGAAAGCTATGTGCTGCTGGAGAAGGCGCGCTTCGGCGACCGCATCCAGGTGAAGCTGCAGATCGCCCCGGAGGTGCTCGGCGTGCGCATCCCCTTCCTTGCGGTGCAGCCTCTGGTGGAGAATGCGGTTCGCCACGGAATGGATTCGGACTCCGGATCCGGCACGGTCTGGCTGCGGGCCGCGGACACCGCCACCCATGCCGAGATCAGCGTGGAGGACGACGGACACGGCGCAGATCCCGAAGCGATGCACCAGGTGCTCCACGGGGAGGCCGGCAACGCCCACATCGGGGTGCGCAATGTGGATCTGCGGCTGCGCCAGGCCTACGGCGCCGACGCCGGGCTGGTGGTGGAGACCGCACTCGGGGCCGGGATGAAGGTCTCCATGCGGGTCCCGAAGTTTCAGCCCGATCCGTTCCAGCCCGATCCGTTCCAGCCCGAGAAGCACCACCCAGACCGCCCAGAGCAGCAGCCAGTCCAGCGTCATGAGCCCCAGGGAGGATCCTGATGGAAGCGAGTGTGAATCCGCAGGGCCTGACCGTCCTGGTGGTCGACGACGAACCGCTGGCGCTGTCTCAGATGAAGTGGCTGCTCGCCGCCGAACCCCAGGCGGGCGAGGTGTTCACCGCAGCGGACGCGCGCAGCGCGGAACAGGTGCTGCAGCAGCGACGGATCGATGTGGTGCTGCTGGACATCCATATGCCCGGGATGAGCGGTCTGGCGCTGGCGCGCCGGCTGCGGGACCTCCCGGCGGTCGAGCCCCAGGCTGAGGCCGGACCGCAGGTGGTCTTCGTGACCGCCGATGCCCATCCGGCGGTGGAGGCCTTCGAGCTCGAAGCCCGGGACTATCTGCTCAAACCGGTGCGCGCCGAGCGGCTGACCGAGGCGCTGCGTCGGGCGGCGGCGGCCCGGGAGACCGCCGCGCAGGATCGGCCCGAGCCGGTCAGGGTCGCGGTGCTGCAGGGAGACTCCACGGTGCTGGTGAACCTGCAGGACATCCGCTGGGTCCAGGCCCATGGAGACTACGCCCGGCTCCACACCCAGGCCGGGACCTACCTGCTGCGCACCCCGCTCGCGGAGCTTGCCGAGGCCTGGGAGGAGCACGGGTTCATCCGCACCCACCGGTCCTCCCTGGTCAACCTCATCCACGTGCAGCGGGTGACCCGCCGACAGGGACGGATGCTCATCGAAGTGCCCGGTGCCGAGCTTGAGGTCAGCCGACGGCTGATGCCCCAGGTGCGCGAGCGCCTGGAGACCGGCCGCTGATGAGCGACTCCGATACAGGTCCCACCGGCCCAACAGGCCCCGCCGCCCTGCGGATCGCGGTGCGCGGCCCCGAGGCGGTGCCCACCGTGCGCGAGGCGCTGCTGACCCGCAGCCAGGCCGCCGACCACGCCCGTACCGCCGGAGCAGACTCCGATCAGCGCGCCCAGGCGGTGCGTGGGCTGATCCGCGCCCAGCTGCGGCTCGCGCTGATCCTCGGCGTCGGATTCTTCTGCACCGTGGTGGTGACCAGCCTGCTGTTGGTCACCACCGGGCTCGGATCGCTCACGCTCTGGGGCGTGCCGCTGACCTGGGCCGTCCCCGGCGTCGGCTTCTTCCCGGTGCTGCTGGGCCTGGCCTGGTACTTCCGCCGGCGCTCAGAGGCCAATGAGCAGCTGTGGGCCGAGGTGCTCGGACTCAGCCTGCAGAGCCCCGGCACCAGGCCCCGCACAGCAGCCGTAGCCTCACCCGCCCAGACCGCCCAGACCGCCCCGAACGCCCAGACCGCCCCGACCGCCGAGGACCCGCGGTGACCGGTGAGCAGATCGCCGTCCTGGGCGCCGTCGCCCTGGTGTGCGCGGTGACCCTGCTGCTCGGCGGCCCGGGCCTCTCGCGCAGCACCGGGGACTTCTTCGTGGCCTCACGCCGGGTCCCGCCCTGGATGAACGCCTCGGCGATCGCCGGGGAGTTCCTCTCCGCAGCGAGCTTCCTGGGCGTGGCCGGGCTGATCCTGGCCCACGGGACCTACGGGCTGTGGTTCCCGGTCGGCTACACCGCAGGCTTCCTGATCGTGCTGCTGTTCATGGCCGCCCCGCTGCGCCGATCCGGGGCCTATACGATCCCGGACTTCGTGGTGCTGCGCTTCCGCTCCGCGATGATGCGCAGGATGACGGTCATCGTCGTGGTCGCCGCCGGCTGGCTCTACATCGTCCCGCAGCTCCATGGCGCCTCGATCGCGCTCTCGGCCACCGGAGGGGCGCCCGGCTGGGTGGGGCCGCTGCTGGTCGCCCTCGTGGTGCTCTTCGTGGTGCTCACCGGCGGGATGCGTTCGGTGACCCTCGCCCAGGCGGTCCAATACTGGGTCAAGCTCACCGCGCTGCTGGTGCCCACGGTGTTCATCCTGCTCCAGGTCGGATTCTGGGAGCGGCTGGAGCTGCCGGAGTTCAATGGCGCCTGGTCCGCCGGGCTGGCCTCGCTGAGCGACTCCGGGGACCCGTGGGGGGAGTTCTCCCGCAGCCTCTCCGTGATGGTGGCCCTGATGATGGGCACCCTCGGGCTGCCCCACGTCCTGGTCCGCTTCTACACCAACCCTGACGGCGGCGCCGCCCGCCGCACCACCACCTTCCTGCTGGGCCTGCTCGTGCTGTTCTACCTGCTGCCGGTGCTGCTCGGGGTCATCGCCCGGATGGTCTGGGGCACGACGACGGGGGCCGGTGCGCTGGCGGGCACCGGTGGTCTGAGCCACGACACCGCGATCCTGCGGCTGCCTGCCGCGGTCTTCGACGGTCTGGCCAGCGACCTGCTCACCGCGCTGATCGCCGGGGGAGCCTTCGCCGCGTTCCTCTCCACCACCTCCGGGCTGGTGGTCTCGGTGTCTGGAGTGCTCTCGCAGGAGTTCTTCTCCGGCACCGTGCGCGGATTCCGGCTCGGTGCGCTGCTGGCGATCACGGTCCCGCTGGTGGTGGGATCGGCGACCTCCGAGTTGGCGCTCGCCGGTGCGGTGGCGATGGTCTTCACCTTCACCGCCTCCGCGCTGGCCCCGGTGATGCTGCTCGGGGTGTGGTGGCGCGGGCTCACCGCGCAGGGCGCGTTCTGGGGCATGACGGTGGGCGCGGTGAGCTCGCTGACCGCGCAGGTGCTGGGTCTGGCCCTGGGGGAGGGCCCGGTGCAGGACGGAGCGATGCAGCTGCTGGTCTCCCCGGCGCTGTGGTGCGTCCCGCTGGCCTTCGCGGTGACGGTGCTGGTGAGCAGGTTCGGTCGTCAACAGCCGCCGAGTCACACCGATGCGGTCATGGAACGGCTGCACACGCCTGAGCTCGCCGCGCTGCGGCCGGGCCGCTGACGCGCAGCCGGCCCGAGACGCAGGGCACCTGAAGTTCGGTGCACCTGAAGTTCAGGTGCAGCTGAACTTCAGCGCAGCCGTGGCTCGCCCGGGTAGCGCAGTCCGATCTGGGCGCGGATCTCATCCAGGGTGCCCATGATCCGCACCGAATCGTCCACGCTGAGCCGCTCGCCTCCGAGCACCCCGCGGGCCACGTAGTCCTCGGCCGCGAGGGCCTGATGCTGCATGCCCACACCGTTGCGGGCAGACTCGTAGCGCTCCAGCAGCGTGCCGTCGGCGGCGCGATGGCTGAAGTCCGTCGAGGTGTACCAGACCCCGTCGATGTCGATCCGCCCTTCGGTGCCCACGATATGGGCGGTGTTGGGGCCCTTCGCGCGCGAGGAGGTCGTCGTCGTCGAGAGTGCCCCTGAGAGGTGGGTCATCACGGTGGCGACCTCGGTGTCCGCGCCGGTGGCACCGAAATGTGCGGCGGCCTGGATGCTGATCGGTTCGCCGAGGATGTCCCAGGCGAAGGATATCGGGTAGATGCCGAGGTCCAGCAGGGCGCCGCCGCCGAGGGTCAGCGCGTTGATCCGGTGCTCCGGGTCGGTGGGCAGGGACTGGGTGTGATCGGCGAAGACGGTGCGGACCTCGCCGATTCCGCCGGCGGCGATGATCTCGCGAATCCGGCGCATATGCGGCAGGTATCGGGTCCACATGGCCTCCATGACCAGCAGTCCCCGGCGCGCGGCGAGGTCGCGCAGCTCCACGGCTTCGGCGCGGTTGAGCGTGAACGGCTTCTCCACGAGCACATGCTTGCCCGCTTCGAGCGCCATCCCGGCGGTCTCGCGGTGCATCGGATGCGGGGTGGCCACGTAGACGATGTCGACCTCGGGGTCCGCCACGAGCGCCTCATAGGAGTCGTGGGCGCGGGGGATCCCATAGGTGGTTGCGAAGCGCTGCGCGGACTCCGCAGAGCGGGAGCCTACGGCGCGCACGTCGAGGCCGGCGGTCAGCGCATCGGAGGTGAACTGCCCGGCGATGAACCCGGTGGCGAGGATGCCCCAGCGCAGTGAACCCGGGCGTGGAGCGGGGGCCGCGGGGTGTGTCTCGACCTGTGTCTCGGCGGAGCGAGCGGAGTCGAGGGGAGAATCTTCCGGAAACGCCGGCGTTGCGTGGCTCACAGTCATGGGCCTGAGAATACACCGAGCAGGAGTTTTCCTCAGGCTGCTGGTTCGGACAATGGTCTGCGCAGCGGCAAAACCCTAGGGTGGCACCCCAGGGCACCCCGGGGGGTGTGGACTTTAGTCTCTAGAGTGAACCAGGGCCCGCCGGCCCCTTCGCCGGTGGATCCACCCCTGCAGGACTTCCTGCCAGATCTCCGGGATGCTTCGCTATGCCTGTTCCTCCCAGCTCCACCGTGACTGCCCCGCCGCCTGCCCTCAGCCCACTCCCTTCCAGGCAAGACCAGTTCTCGACCCGCAGCCGCCAGGAGCGCTCCACCGCCACACGAGGGGGTGCCTCCGATGCAGGCAGAAGATGACACAGAGTTGGACGTCCGTGACGCCTTTGCCGCGCACGGAGGGGCTCTCTTCTCCTTCGCGCGCAAGGCCCTGGGTGACCGAGCCGAGGCAGAGGACTGTGTTCAGGAGGCCTTCATCCGCGCCTGGCGAAACAGAGACCTCTACCGCAGCGAACGGGGTTCGGTGCGGACATGGCTGTTCGCCATCACGCGGAACCTGATCATCGATTCCCTGCGCGCCCGCGCCCGGCGCCCGGCGCCGTCGGATCCGGAGAAGATGCAGTGGCCGAGCGAGCAGGTGACGGAGGACATCCTCATTGTGGAGCGGCTGGTCCTCTATGAGGCCCTGGCCACACTCACCTACGAGCACCGCCAGGTGATCGCCGCTGTTCAGCTGAACGGCGTCGGCTATTCGGAGCTTTCGGCCCAGACGGGGGTTCCGGTCGCGACCTTGCGGACGCGGATGTATTACGGGCTGAGATCATTGCGGACGGCCCTGGGAGGGCATGCGCGCGAGGAGGGAGATGCCTTCGCGGCCGGAGGGGCCGATGATGTCGCGCGAGCCTACGACTGAGCTGGTTGGTCCCGGCTCAGGCGCGGACGCCGGGTGCGAATCCCGGCGTCTGCTCCGGGGGGCTGGTGCGCTGCGAGGTCACCGCCGCCGCGGTCCAGAGTTCACGCCGGGAGTCCATCCTCAGCTTCGGCAGCAGGTTCGCCACGTGATACTCCACGGTCTTCTGCGAGACGAACAGGCTCTCGGAGATCTGACGATTGGTCCGGCCCTGAGAGATCAGGTGAGCGATGTCCCGTTCCCGCGGAGTGAGCGAGGCATAGCGGCCAGCCACGGAGAGAAGTCTGCCCTTGACCGCGGTCAGCTCCGGAGCCGCGCCGAGCTGGGCGAAGATGTCCCGCGCCGCCTCGAGCTGATCGTCAGCCTCTGTGTGCTCTCCGCGTTCGCGATGGACGACGCCGAGGCTGTGGTGGAGTCGGGCCTTGGTGTGCGGAAAATCTGCGGTGAGCCAGATGGCGGACCGGTAGTCCGCCACGGCAGTCATGAGATCTCCGCGCTGCGCGGCGAGCTTGGCCCGCAGCGCCTGCGGGTGGCCATAGGGCAGCGGCAGCGCGGGGTGCGCGGCCACCTTCTGCGAGAACGTCGCCAGGAGTCGCTCGGCCTCTGCAAGCCGCGCTCGGGTTGGATCCTCGAGGTCCAGCAGCGCTTCGATCTCCAGCGCCCGCCACCCGATGAGGCCCACGCGCTCGGTCCAGGTGCTCAGCTTGCTGCCCCGAAAATCGGCGATCACGCAGAGGGCCCGCTCCTGGTCCCCAGCCATCCTCGCCGTCCAGGCCATCGCGGTCATGACGTTATAGAGGGGCAGTGCGCTGGAGGTGGTCACATGATGACTCAGCCAGTCAGCATGTTCGGCAGCGGCGGTCTCATCGGCATGGGCGACGGCGGCCATCGCCAGGACCGCATGGGAGCTTGCGAGACCACGCCAGTCGTGCGTGGTGCGAGCCATCGCGATCACCCGCTCCGCGCGCAGGATCGCGTCGGTCCAGCGTCCCAGCTGGAACTCCATCATGGCCTGTTCAGCCATTCCGCGCTGGGCCGCCGCAGGGACCACCCGGCGATGCCGGCCCTCCTCGGCGCGCTCCAGATCATCCAGTGCGGCAGTCGTATGGCCGGCGTAGAAGTGCGCGCGTGCGCGGAAGTAGAGCGCATCGGTGTGTTCGGCGGTATCGGCGGCTTCGATCAGGAAGGCGTTCAGACGAGTGATGGACTCCTCGACTGCTCCGGAGTTCCACAGCGCGTAGACCTCGTGCATGACCAGCACTCGGCTCAGGGCCCTGTCGATGGGGGTGGCGGGCTCGACCTCAAGGCTTTGTGCCGCCGCGACGGCGGCCTGTGCGGCACGCGCATCGGCCGCGGCGATCTCCACAGAGCACAGCAGGATCAGCATGCGCCAATGAGTGAGATCGTCCAAGGACTTGTTCGACCATGGATTGCGCAGCTGGGTCAGCAGCAGGCGGCGGGCCTCGGCGAGCCGACCGGTGAAGAAAGCCAGTCCGGCGTGGAAGAACGCGGCCAGGGCGGGGTCTTCGAGCAGCCCGACCTCCGTGAAGAGGGAGGCCATGCCGCCCGGGTTCTCCGCGATGCCCACGGTGAGACAGGAGGAGACCATCCGCCGGTTCCGTTCGGGCCCACGGCTGACACCCATGGCCAGCGCCAGGTACTCCGCACTGGAGGAATAGTCTCCCGCTTCCAGCGCTCGGATCCCTTCGCTTTCGAGGGTGTCGCCGAGCTCGGGGTCCCCGTCTGGGGAGGCCGCGCTGAGATGTCTGGCCTGTGCGAGACCGCTCGTGCGCCGGGCGAGGAGATCATGCAGCTGCCGACGCCTGGCAGGTTCGATCAGCGCGACCGTCGCCTCGCGCCAGGCTTGATCGTGCAGACGCACTTCTCGACCATTGCCGGTCAGGATGGGGTTGAGCGCATCGACCAGAGAATCGACGTCCAACGCGGCCGTCACCGTGCGGGTGGCCGCTTCGAGGGCGAGTGCGGCGACCTCCGCGGTCTGCCCGGTCGACGAGTCGCCGCCGTCGAGGGCGAGGACCTCGAGGAAGGTGCGCAGACATGGTGCCATCTGCTCGAGTTCGGGCTGCAGGAATGACTGTGGAATCGCTGAGCGGGCCATGGCGTCGGAGGTCAGTCCGGCGCCGGCGAGGCGCAGCGCGATGCCACGGTTTCCGGCCGCACGGGCGTGCACCACAGCGAGCGACTTTTCGGCGAGGCGATGGCCGTGCTGGCGCAGCAGCTTGTCGAGCTCGTGCTGTGTGATGCCACGCAGGGTGATCCGGGTCCCGGTCTGCGCGGCCATCTTCGCGAGCCGACGGGTGAGTGGATCGGTGGTGGGGGAGGCAGTCGCGATGATCAGCACCGGAGGACCAGCATTGAGCGTCAGCGCGCCATGATCGATCAGCTGCTCCAGGGACGCCTGGATCCCGGGCTCGACACGGTGCAGGTCATCGGCCACCAGGCAGTACGGGCCCGGGCCGTGCTGCTGCAGCGCCTCGCCCACTTCTGCGTCTGGTGTCAGGTCGGAGACGGCCATGACGGTCAGTCCGGCGGAGGCCGCCCAGGCCCGCGCCTCGCCCGCGAGAGTGGACTTCCCAGAACCGATGGTGCCCTCGAGGAAGCAGACGGCACTCCGTCCGGCAAGAGTGCTGTAGATCGCGCGCAGCACCTTCGCGCGCTCCGGGTCTCGACCCATCGCGACCCTGGCGGCTGTGGCGTTCACGCGCGGACCCCCTTAGGTTCAAGACGTCACCGTCAGTGGCATTGAACACATACTAGGCCCAGGTCAGAACAATGTCATGAGTGTTTCGCGATTTGACACTGTTCAGCGCGGCAGGCGCAGCAAGGGTGCAGGCGCGGCAAGGGTGCCGGCGGAGTCGCCGGGCCGCTCAGCCCAGCTGCAGGATCTTCTCCTGCACCACCTTGGCGCGGACGTTGGAGAAGCTGGACTCTTCACCGGTCTCGGTGAAGCCCAGGGACTCCAGGATCTTCAGGGTGCCGAGGTTGTCCACCACCACGCGGGCGGTGACGGGGCGTTCGGGGAACTCGGTGAGGAACTTCTGCACGGCCTCGGTGGTGATGCCCTGGCCCCAGAAGCGCTTCTCGATCCAGAACGTGATCTCCCGACTGTCCTCATCCTCGAACGCGGCGATCGAGCCGACAGGCTGGCCGTCGCGATCGATGGTGCGCACGATGATGTCATCGGAGTTCAGCAGCTCGCCCCAATGGTGGTCGAAGACGCTGCGGTCCTTGGGGTTGGTCGAGGCGAATGCGGCCATATGTGCGGCGTCGGCATCCTGCTGGAACACGAAGAACTGCTCCAGGTCCTCGGTCTCCACTGCACGCAGTGTGATCATCGGTGAGGCTCCTTCATCGGCTTGTGGCCGCATGGGTCTGCAACTGCTGTGCTCCCAGCGTACTGTGCACGCCCATCACGGGCGACCTCGGTGCGCCATAATGGTGGCTATGGCTTCCCCCAAGCGCCGCGTGGCGATCCTCGGTTCCACCGGTTCCATCGGAACCCAGGCGCTGCAGGTCATCGCCGCACACCCGGACCGATTCGAGGTCGTGGCTCTGGCCGCGGGGTCCAATGCCGCACTGCTGGCCGAGCAGGTCGCCGCAACCGGCGCCGACCTGGTCGGGATCGCCGACGACGGCGCGGCCGGCGAGCTTCAGCGCGCGCTGTCAGCTGGATCGCCGGGTTCGTCCCCGGCGGTCGGCACGGCCGGGCGCCGCCCCGAGATCCTCACCGGTGAGGAAGCGGCCGTGCAGATCGCCGGAGAGTCCGGCGCCGACGTCGTGCTCAACGGGATGACCGGCTCCATCGGTCTGCGCCCCACCCTCGCCGCGCTGCGCTCCGGCGCCACCCTGGCGCTGGCGAACAAGGAGTCACTGGTGGTCGGCGGCGCGCTGGTCGCCGAGGCGCTGCAGCGCCCGGGACAGCTGGTCCCGGTGGACTCCGAGCACTCCGCGCTGGCGCAGGCGCTGAGCTCCGGTCGACATGAGCGTGGACTCTGCTCCGTCCCCGCACACGAGAACTCCCAGCTCAGCGGCGCCTCGGAGGTCTCCGGCCTGGTGGTCACCGCCTCCGGCGGGCCCTTCCGCGGCTGGGACGCCGCCGCGCTCGCCGAGGTCACCCCCGCCCAGGCGCTGAAACACCCGAACTACGCGATGGGCAGGGTGGTCACCACCAACTCCGCGACCATGGTGAACAAGGCGCTGGAGGTGATCGAGGCGCATCTGCTCTTCGACATCGAGCTGGCGGACATCCAGACCGTGGTGCATCCGCAGCAGTGGATCCACTCGATGGTCCAGTTCCAGGACGGCTCCACCATCGCCCAGGCGGGCCACCCACGGATGCTGATCCCGATCGCGCTGGGACTCTCCTGGCCCGAACGCCTCGAACAGATCGATGCGCCCATCGACTGGACCCAGGCCATGCAGTGGGACTTCGAGCCGCTCGATGAGCAGGCCTTCCCCGCCGTCGCCCTGGCCAAGAGCGCCTGCGCCGCCTCACCCACCCACATGGCCGTCTACAACGCCGCCAACGAACAAGCCGTAGAGGCCTTCCACGCCGGCCGGCTCAGCTTCCCGGGCATCGTCGCCACGGTCGAAGCCGTGCTTGAGCGCTACCACCCCGCGAGCAGCCGCGCCGCACCCTCGCTCCAGGAGGTCCTGGGCGCGGAGCACTGGGCCCGGGCCGCCGCCGATGAGCGCATCGCCGCCGGATCAGTCCAGGTGCGCGCATGATCGCGCTGCTGATGATCGCCGGCATCGTGATCGTCGCCCTCGGGATCGCGCTGTCCATCGCGCTGCATGAGATCGGGCATCTGCTGCCCGCCAAGCTCTTCAAGGTCCGCGTCACCCAGTACATGGTCGGCTTCGGCCCCACCCTGTGGTCCCGCCGCCGCGGCGAGACCGAATACGGGGTCAAAGCGATCCCGCTGGGCGGCTACGTCGCGATGATCGGGATGTACCCGCCCCCGGATGAGACCGGGACGATGAACCACCCCGCCGAGGAGGACCACGAATCGGCCGAGGCCGCCGTGGGCGAAGATACCGCCCCGCGGGACCCCTATCTGCGCGAGGTCGGCGCCCAGTACGGCGCCCCCGCCGCGTCGTCGTCGAGTGCAGGTGCTGACGGCGGCGGAGCCGGCAGCGGGCCCGGCACGACGACCAAGACCGTCCGCTCGCAGTCCACCGGGATCTTCCAGCAGCTCTCCGCCGACGCCCGCGAGGTCGCGGCCGAGGATCTGCAGCCCGGGGACGAGGACCGGATGTTCTACCGGCTGCCCACCTGGAAGCGGATCATCATCATGCTCGGCGGCCCGGCCATGAACGGGCTGATCGCGCTGTCGCTGACCGCCGGGATCATCTCCTTCCACGGCACCGCCGAACCGAACACCACGGTCCGCGAGGTCTTCGAATGCGTGGTCTCCGCCGATGCCGCCGACGCCGGGCAGAGCGAGTGCACCGCCGACGACCCCGCCGGACCGGCCTATGAGGCGGGTCTGCGCCCGGGCGATCAGATCCTCGCCTTCAACGGTCAGTCGGTGGACACCTGGGACGAGCTCACCGAGCTGATCCGCGAGTCGGCCGACGAGTCCAGCGAGGTCACCTACGTCCGGGCCGGGGAGGAGACGACCACCACGCTGACCCCGATCCTCACCGAGCGACCGATCAGCGACGGGCTGGGCCGGGCCCAGCGTGACGACGACGGCGCGCTCATCACCGAACCGGTGGGCTTCATCGGAATGGGTGCTGACCAGGAGCTGGTCCAGCAGCCGTTCTGGGAGGCCGGGCCGGTGGTGTGGGAGCAGTCCAAGGCGGTCGGTGCCGTCGTCGCGAACCTGCCGGTGCGCCTCTACGACGTGGCCGTGTCCACCTTCACCTCCGCCGAGCGGGACCCCGACGGGCCGCTCTCGGTGGTGGGTGTGGGGCGGATCGCCGGGGAGCTCTCCGCTCAGGAGGAGATCCCGCTGGAGTCCCGCTTCGCCTCGCTGATCTCCCTGGTGGCAGGGGTCAACGTGGCGCTGATGGTGTTCAACCTGATCCCGCTGCTGCCGCTCGACGGCGGCCACGTCGCCGGGGCGCTGTATGAGAGCCTGCGCCGTCGACTCGCCAAGCTGCTGGGCCGCCCGGATCCGGGACCCTTCGACATCTCCAAGCTGCTGCCGCTGACCTATGTGGTCGTTGGAATGCTGCTGGTCATGGGCGTGTTGTTGATCTATGCGGACATCGTGAACCCGATCCGCCTCTTCGACTAGCCGCGTCCACACCGGGCGGTACCATGGGAGAGGCGGGTGACCCTCGCCGATGCCCCAAGAATCTGACGTCTGACCGACGTCAACACTCAAGATCCATCAGGAGAGTCTGTGCCCGCGATCAATCTCGGAATGCCCTCCGCGCCGCCGCCAGTGCTGGCGCCGCGCCGGAAGACGCGCAACTTCCAGGTCGGGTCAGTAGGTGTGGGCAGTGATCACCGCGTCTCGGTGCAGTCGATGACGACCACCAAGACCCATGACATCAACGGCACTCTGCAGCAGATCGCCGAGCTCACCGCCTCTGGCTGCGACATCGTCCGGGTGGCATGCCCCACGGACAAGGACGCCGAGGCGCTGAAGATCATTGCGATGAAGTCGCAGATCCCGGTGATCGCCGACATCCACTTCCAGCCCAAGTACGTGTTCGCCGCCATCGAGGCCGGCTGCGGGGCCGTGCGCGTGAACCCCGGCAACATCCGACAGTTCGATGACAAGGTCGGCGAGATCGCCAGGGCCGCCAGCGACGCCGGCGTCTCCATCCGCATCGGCGTCAATGCCGGGTCCCTGGACAAGCGGGTCATGGACAAGTACGGCAAGGCCACGCCCGAGGCGCTGGTCGAATCCGCCGTCTGGGAGGCCTCGCTGTTCGAGGAGCACGGCTTCCACGACTTCAAGATCTCGGTCAAGCACAACGACCCGGTGATCATGGTCCAGGCCTACCAGATGCTCGCCGAGCGCGGGGATTGGCCCCTCCACCTGGGCGTCACCGAGGCCGGACCGGCCTTCCAGGGCACCATCAAGTCCTCCGTGGCCTTCGGCGCGCTGCTCTCCCAGGGCATCGGCGACACCATCCGCGTCTCGCTCTCCGCCCCGCCGGCCGAAGAGGTCAAGGTGGGCAACCAGCTGCTGGAATCGCTGAACCTGCGCCCGCGCAAGCTCGAGATCGTCTCCTGCCCCTCCTGCGGACGCGCCCAGGTCGACGTCTACACCCTGGCCGATGACGTCACCGCCGGCCTTGAGGGCATGACCGTGCCGCTGCGCGTGGCCGTCATGGGCTGCGTGGTCAACGGACCAGGCGAGGCCCGCGACGCGGACCTCGGCGTGGCCTCGGGCAACGGCAAGGGACAGATCTTCGTCAAGGGCGAAGTCATCAAGACCGTGCCCGAGGACCAGATCGTGGAGACCCTGATCGAAGAAGCCAACCGGCTGGCCGAGGAGATGGAACGCGAATCCGATGGAGATGCTCAGGCAGCGAGTGCCCCTGTGGTCTCCGTCAGCTGACGCCGCAGCCGCACGCGTGCACCGCGCCACCCGCGGAGAGGTCCGTGTGCTCGGACACGGGGACACCCCTGCGCTCGAGCAGCTGCTCGCCACCGATCCGGTGGCCAATGTCTCGGTCACCGCGACCGTGCGTGCCCGCCGCTCTGCCGCGCCCGGCAAGGGCCGCAACGGCGCCGTGGTGCTCGGCATCGACGGCGAGAACGGGCTGCTCGCCGCCTGCTGGACGGGCAGCAACATCATCCCCGTGGCGGCAACCGCCGCCCAGGGAGAACTCCTAGGGGTGGCCGTCGGTGCGATGCGCCGACGAGTGGCCTCGATCTACGGGGGCGCCGATGCTGCCCTGCACCTCTTCGAGGCCACCGGTTGGACCGGCGCACGCGACGTCCGGCCGGACCAGCCGCTGATGTCGATCACCGAGGTGTCTGAAGTGGAGCCGCTCGCGGGGGCACGGCTGTCCCAGTCGGGGGACTTCCCCCGGGTGGAGACGGCCAGTGCGGCGATGTTCACCGAAGAGCTGGGATTCTCCCCCTACGCCCAGGGCGCGAGCCAGTACCGGGAGCGCGTGCGCGGACTCATCAACGCCGGACACTCGATCATCGCGGTGGATCCCGAGACCTCCGAGATCGTGTTCAAGGCCGAGTTCGGCGCGGTCAGCCCCGAGGTGGTCCAGGTGCAGGGCGTCTGGGTGCGGCCCAGCCACCGCGGACGTGGCCTGGCCGGGCCGGGGATGGCCGCCGTGGTCGAGCACGGACTCAAGCTGGCGCCCACCGTGAGCCTGTATGTGAACAGCTACAACACTGCGGCGATTCGCGCCTACGAGCGTGTTGGATTCACCCAGGTGGGGACGTTCGCGACCATACTGTTCTAGATGACTTTCTTCCCCTCCACTCGCGCCGCGCAGCGCCGCCGCCGCCCCACCGTCGGCGCAGCGCTCGGGCTCCTCGGTGTGCTCCTGCTCACCGGCTGTGAGAGCTCCCCCGCGGAGCAGGCCGGGACGCCGGCGGCCGAGCCGGACACCAGCACCGGGGGAGTCCAGCAGCAGGTCCCTGAACCCTCCGGCAACCAGCTCTCCCACGAGGAGATGCGTGAGCAGCTGGAGTCCCGCTACCCGGATGCCGCGCTGAGCGACACCTCGGAGTACTGGGCGGGACTGCGCGACATCGAGACCGAGCTGCAGCGGCTGGTGGTCGACCCGCCCGAGTGCAAGCAGTTCGTGGTGCGTTCGGCGGTGCCGGTTCCTGCCGGCGCGCTGGTGGCCTACGCGGACGAGACGACCGAGTCTGCTGAGGACCGGAGCGATGAGCAGCCCGAGGAGCCCGAAGATGCCCAGGGCGACCCCGAAGCCGGTACGTTCGGTGACCGGGCGCGCTTCCAGCTCGCCAGCACCGAGGACGACGAGTCCGGAGATGACTCTGCAGATGAATCCGAGTCAGGAGAAGATGCCGACCCTGAGGGCGACGGCGCATCCGGTGATCCAGGGAACGGAGACTCCGACGACTCCGGTGACTCAGAGAACGGCGGCTCCGAGGACGAGGAAGAGCCCGAGCCCGAGCCCGTCACCGTGGACCTGCCCGGAGCGCGCCAGGCCGTGATCTATACCTTCCGCGATTGGCGCGCCGCGGATGCATACCTCGCCGCGGAAGAGGACGGACTGGACTCCTGCGACTCCTACACGGCCAGCCGCGGCGGAGAGGACTCCGCAGAGACCTCCACCTCGGTGGACACCGTCGACGTCTCCTCCACCGCCGACGCCGCACTGGGCACCACCCGGCGGATCAGCGCTGAGGGCGAGACCGAGCACAATGCCGCCATCACCCTGCGCGGCGGCTCGCACATCGTCACGGTGGCGGTCCCGCTGGAAGACGCGCTCTCCGAGGAGGAGGCCGAGGTCGCCGTCGAAGAGCTCCAGGCCGAAGCCGCCGACCTCCTCGAGAGCCTCGACTGACCTCCTGCTCGAAACAGGAATCGGTCAGCCGCAGGCGGTCGATGAAAGCCCCCGTCACAGGCGATTCAGCTCAGCGTTCATGCACCGTTGACAGCGCTGCGCGGGCCTGCTCAGAATTAAGTCATTCCCCACCACGCCGCATTGAAGCGCTCCGGCGATCGGGCGCCCGGCGTCAAGAGACAACCTCCACATGGAGGGCGCAGACATGGACACAGATCGAGACCTCGACCAGTCCTTGCAGGAACTCAGATCCTCGTTGTCGGGTGTGGTGATCGAACCGGACCATCCGCTCTACGAAGACGCGCGCCGGGTATGGAACGGCATGGTGGACGTTCATCCCCGCGCCGTGGTCCGAGCCGGCAGCATCGCCGATGTCGAGCCCGTGCTCGACCTCGCACAACGCACTGGAACGCCGCTCGCGGTCCGCGGCGGAGGACATAATGTGGCCGGGCACGGCACCGTCGAGGCAGGGCTGGTCCTGGACCTCAGCCTGCTGCGCGGCGTCGACGTGAATGCTGAGACTCAGATCGTGACGGTCGAGCCCGGCGCGACCCTCGCCGATGTGGACGCGGCCACGGTCCCGCACGGCCTCGCGGTCCCGCTCGGGGTGATCAGCGCCACCGGGGTCGCTGGACTGACCCTGGGCGGCGGGGTCGGCTGGCTGACCCGGGCCTGCGGCCTGACGCTGGACAACCTGATCTCCGCGGAGGTGATCACCAGCAACCTGGAGCACGTGCATGCAGATGCGCAGAACAGCCCAGACCTGTTCTGGGCGCTCCGCGGAGGGGGCGGGAACTTCGGACTGGTGACCTCCTTCGTCTACCGGGCACAGCGACTGCCGGAACAGGTCCTGGGTGGAAACCTGGTCTACGGCCGGCCCCACTGGCGGCAGGCGCTGCAGGCGTTCGCCCGGTGGACCGAGGACCTGCCCGACGAGATGACCAGCATCCTCTCGATCATTCGGCTGCCCTCGGAGTACGGGGTCGGCGAGGAGCCGGTGCTGGTCATCGGGGTCGCCTGGGTCGGAGCAGACCTGGATGAGGGTTCGCGACTGGTGGACCGGCTGCGCGAGCATGCCCCGCCCGACGCCGAGGAGATCGAGCCGGTCCAATGGCTTGCATGGCAGTCCGCAATGGACGGGCTCTTCCCCAAGGGCGCGCGCGGCTATTGGAAGAACGCCTCCTTCTCGCGTCTCGATGACGAGGTCATCGACGCGCTGCTGGAGATCGCCGGGGAGCTCACCTGGATCGGTACGGGCTTCGACATCCATCATATGGACGGCGCCTTCGGCCGGGTGGCCGAGAATGCCACCGCTTTTCCCAACCGCTCGGCCCGCTATTGGCTCAACATCTACGGATTCTGGCAGGACCCGTCCGAGGACTCTCGCCTGACGGCGTTTGCTCGGCGGGCGCACGCCGCCGTAGAACCCCACGCCGACGACGGCCAGTATGTGAACTTCCTCGGCGCCGAGCATGAGACCGATCCGACGGGGGCCGTTCAGGAGGTCTACGGCGGGCACAAGACCCGACGGCTGATCGAGATCAAGACTCGCTACGATCCGACCAACCTGTTCCGGCTGAACCACAACATCAGGCCGGCGTCGGTCTAGCCGACGTCGATCGAGACGGTGCGGACCTGGCCGCCGCCGACGGAGGCCGCGCCGTCGAGGATCAGCCGAAGAGGTCCATGGCCACGTCGTAGCCCAGCTTGATCACCAGCGCGAAGACCACCACCAGGAACACCGCCCGGATGAACTTGGATCCCTTGGCGATCGCCATCCGCGCGCCGAGGTAGCCCCCGGCCATGTTCGCGGCACCCAGCACCAGCCCGAGACCGATGAACACGTGTCCGGCGGGGAAGAAATACAGCAGCGCGCCGAGGTTCGTGGCCACGTTGACCACCTTCGCCTGCGCCGAGGAGTTCAGGAAGTTGTAGCCCAGCACGGTGACCAGGGCGATGACCAGGAAGGTGCCGGTGCCTGGGCCGAGCACACCGTCGTAGAAGCCGACGATCAGCCCGATCGTCACCGCGCGCGCCAGGTGGCCCATCCCCGCGTGCCGCAGCTTCTCCAGCTGCCCGACGTGGGGTTTCACTGCGGTGAACACGCCCACGCCGATCAGCGCGAGCAGGATCAGCGGCAGGATGATCCGCTCCGGGAGCGAGGCGGCGACCGCCGCGCCGCCGTAGCTGGCCAGCAGCGCCGCCGCGGCCATCGGCAGCGCCGTGGTCATCGAGGGCCTGACCCGTCGCGCGTAGGTGATCGCCGACGTCGTCGTCCCGAAGATCGACCCGAGCTTGTTGGTGGCCAGCGCCTGGACCGGGGTGATCCCCGGGACCATCAGCAGCGCCGGCAGCTGCAGCAGCCCGCCCCCGCCGACGACGGCGTCCACCCACCCGGCCGCGAAGCCGGCCATGACCAGCAGCAGCAGGGTCACCCAGGTGATCTCGAGGCCGCCACCGATCACGAGATCAGTGGCGGCCTCGAGGGTCTCGGTCAGCGCAGACCCTTGACGTGTTCGAGCACCGCCGCCGCGGCTTCGGCCACCGGGACCTCGTGGGATTCACCGGAGCGGCGGTCCTTGAGCTCGATGGTGCCGTTCTTCAGGCCGCGGCCCACGGTGACCAGCATCGGGACCCCGAGCAGCTCGGCGTCGCCGAACTTCACGCCGGGGGAGACCTTGGGCCGATCATCGTAGATCGCGGTCAGGCCGGCGGCTTCGAGCTCGCTGATCAGCGCCTCGGCGGCCGCGTAGACCTCCTCGCCCTTGCCGGTGGCGACCAGATGCACATCGGCCGGAGCGATCGCGGCGGGCCAGATCAGGCCCTTGTCGTCGTGGGTGGCCTCGGCGATGGCGGCCAGCGCGCGGGTCACGCCGAAGCCGTAGGAGCCCATGGTCACGGTGGCGAGCTTTCCGTTGACGTCGAGGACCTGCAGGCCGAGCGCCTCGGCGTAGCGGGTGCCGAGGTGGAAGATGTGGCCCATCTCGATGCCGCGGCGGGTGCGCAGCGGACCGGAGCCGTCCGGGGCCGGGTCACCGGATTCCACGACCACAGACTCGATGATGCCGTCCCAGCCGAAGTCGCGCCCGGCGACCAGGCCGAACACGTGCTGGTCAGATGCGTTGGCACCGGTGATCCAGCTGGTGCCCGACACCACGCGGGGATCCACCAGGTAGCTGATGCCGGTGCTGGACTCCTCGCCCAGGACCGGGGCGTCCAGGGAGAGTCCGGGGCCGATGTAGCCGCGGACGAGTCCGGGGTGCTTCTTCAGGTCCGCCTCGTTCGCGGCCTCCAATGCGACCTCGCCGCCGACGCCGAGGAGGCCGCCGATGGTGGCTTCGGCGCGCTTGAGGTCCACCTCGCGGCTGCCCGGCACGCCGAGCACCACGATCCGGCGGGTGCCGTCAGGCAGCACGGCCGCGACGACGACGTTCTTCAGCGTGTCCGCCGCAGTCCATTCGCGGTCGGCCCGGGGCTGGTGGGTGTTCGCGGCGTCGACCAGGGTGGCGATGGTGTCGGTGCCGGGGGTGTGGTGGACCTGGGCCTCCGGCAGTCCGGAGAAGTCCAGCGGCTCGGGAGCCGGAGTGGTCACCGCCTCGACGTTGGCGCGGAAGCCGCCCTCGGACTCCACGAAGGTGTCTTCGCCGACGTCACAGGGGAAGAGGAACTCCTCGGACGCCGAGCCGCCCATCGCGCCGGACTGTGCGTTGACCGGGACCACGGGCAGGCCGAGCCGGTCGAAGATCCGCAGGTAGGCCTCGCGGTGGGCCGCATAGGCCGCGCTCTGGTCCGCTTCGGTCAGCGCGAAGGAATAGGAGTCCTTCATGATGAACTCGCGGCCGCGGAGCAGGCCTGCCCGGGGGCGGGCTTCATCGCGGTACTTCGTCTGGATCTGATAGATCGAGAGCGGCAGGTCCTTATAGGAGCTGTAGAGGTCCTTCACCAGCAGGGTGAAGACCTCCTCGTGGGTGGGTGCCAGCAGGTAGTCCGCGTCCTTGCGGTCCTTGAGCCGGAAGATCCCGTCGCCGTAGTCGTCCCAGCGGCCGGTCGCCTCATAGGGCTCCTTGGGCAGCAGTGCCGGGAAGTGCACCTCCTGGGCGCCGATCCGGTTCATCTCCTCACGGACGATCGCCTCGATCTTCCGCAGCACGGTCAGCCCCAGCGGCAGCCAGCTGTAGACGCCCGGGGCGGCGCGGCGGATGTAGCCGGCGCGGACCAGCAGCTGGTGGCTGGCGACCTCGGCGTCGGCCGGGTTGTCGCGCAGCGTGCGGAGGAACAGGTGAGACAGGCGGAGCGGCACAGGTGAACTCGTTTCCGGTGAGGGATCTTCTACCGGCCCAAGTCTAAGGGGCGCTCGCAGATGAGCTCCCACGCGTCGTCGACCAGCCCTCCCGCGCCGTCGCGCAGCGTGGATATACTCCCAGCGTGGCCGCCTCGAGGCCAGCGCATCCGACAGTGCCATGGGCCCGTTATCGCATTCCGGCGAGTCGGCCGGACCTGTTGCCGCGTCCCCGCGCGACCGCGGCCATCGAGCGCGCGGTCACAGGACACCGGATGACCGTCATCAGCGCCCCCAGCGGTCACGGCAAGACTCGGGCCGCCGCCGAATGGGCGAGGCATCAGCCGCGTCCGGTCGCCTGGCTCTGCCTGGGTCCGGCCGACGATGAACCGGCGGCGCTCACGTCGGGTGTCATCACTGCCCTGCGCGGACTGCTCCACGCCGACGACGATCTGCGCGAGGCGCTGGGTGAGCTGGATCCGGGCTCCGACGCGAACACGCTCTACGACCAGGTCTGCCGGACCTTCGAGCGGCCTGCGTCTGTCTCCGTGCTGGTGATCGACGACGCCCAGCGAGCCGCAGGTCAGTTGAGGGCCGGCTTGCTGGGCATGCTCGTCGACGACGCCCCCGAACACCTGCGGCTGGTGTTCCTGGGAACCACCCCGATCGAGGCCTGGCTGGCGAAACAGATCCTGGAGGACTCCGCCGCCCATCTCTCCGCAGCGGATCTGGCCTTCGACCGGTCAGAGACCGAGGGCCTGCTGAAGCGATTCGGAAACAGCCTGGACTCGCGCGAGGTGCTCGAGAGCACGCAGGGATGGCCTATCGCCGTGCAGACGGCCGCGCTGGCCAGCCAACGGCCTCCCGGAGCGGGAGACAGCCTCGAGGACCTGTTGAGGAGCTATGTGCAGACCCAGATCCTTGACGGGCTGGGTGAATCGCTGGCGGTGTTCATCCTCACCACGACTGCCTGCACGGAGCTGACGGCCGAGCTCGCCACCGCACTGTCCGGTCGAGACGACGCTGCCGCGGTGCTGGATGAGCTGGTCGACCGCGGCATCTTCCTGAGTCGGCATTGCGAATCGGGCGAGACCCCGACCTACCGGTGGCATCCGATCTTCGCGCGGCAGTGCACCCAGATCCTGCGCCGTCAGGACCCGACGGCGCTGAACCTGCTCCACCTCAGGGCAGGCGAGCATCTGTCGTCCACCAACCCCCTGAGAGCACTGCGCCACTTCCAGGCGGCTCAGGATCATGATCGTGCCCATCAGGTGCTGGTCGCGAACTGGCTGGAGCTGATCATCGGGGACCACGCCCGACAGGTCGCCACCTTCTGCGCGGGCCTTCCGCAGCGCTTATCCGGCGCGGCCACGACACAGCTCATCCTCGCCTGCGCCGAAGATGTCCTGGGCGAGCATCAGGTGTCACGCACCCGATTCAGCAAGGTGTTGGACTCGCTGCCCGATGACACCACGGACGAGGGTGTGGAGTCCGCGCTCCGGGTCGCGCGACTGTTTCTCACCGACGACCCCAGAGCGGCGCTGACGGCGGCGCGGGACGTCCATGCGCGGCTCTCTGTCTCGGGGGAGTTCGAGGGACGGGAGCGGGTCGGGGTGCTGTTCCTGCTGGCCTGGACCGAGCTGCGGCTCCGCCTGCACCCTGAGTCTGCCCCCGAGATCATGTCTGCCGCCGCCCGCGAGTGGGGAGCGATGGGGGAGGCCCAGCTTGAGCGGAGCGCACTGGGCAGTCTCGCCATGGTCGATCTGTGGGATGGCAGGAACGCCCGCGCCCGTCGCATCCTGAGCGAGGTCGATGCTCCGCTTCAGGCATCGACCTCGATATCGACACACTACGAGGGCAGTGCGCTCGGCACCGCGATGGGACTGCTGGCGTACTGGTCTGCAGACTTCGAGAGCGCCACCGAATGGTTCGGTCGCGTCATCGAGGCGGGGGACGCCCCTGTTCCTCTCGGCGGCGCGGTGCGGACGTTCCTGGCCTTCAGCGCTGCGGGTGCCCGGGATCCGGCCCTGTGTCGAAGGGCTGCCCTCGAGCTGGAGGCTGTGTCACGGGAGGAGGCCCAGGGGGTGCAGTGGCCGATCTTCCGGGATGCGGCGCAGGCCGTGCTGGAGGAGGTCGCGGGGCACCGGCCGAGGGCCCTGGCGCTGGTGGAGCGACACCCTGATGCGGCAGACCTTCCGATGATCGGGGTCGTGCTGGCCGGCATTCTGCGGCGAGCCGGGGATCCCGCTCGCGCATTCCGCCTGCTGTCCCGGCATCGAGCATTCCTGGGAATCTCCTACGTGGCGATCTCCGCACGAATCTCAGCTGCCCTGGTCCACCGGATGCGCGGGGAACCGGACGTCGCCCACGAATACTGTGAGTACGCCCTGGACATCGCGGAGCGCGAAGACATCCGCCAGCCCTTCTGCGACGGTGACCTGAATCTTCGCCTGCTGCTCACGGACCATCTGACCCGACGCACATCCCATGAGGCCTTCATCGCCAGCGCCCTGACGGCTGAACAGAGCCGCCGCGGGGTCCTCGCGGCCCTCTCCGGCCGGGAGGTCGAGGTGTACCGCCTGCTCCAGACCTCCAAGACGATCCAGGAGATCGCGGACGCGCTGATGGTCTCGGTGAACACGGTCAAGACCCACCAGCGAGCGATCCACCGGAAGCTGGGGGTCCGGACCCGCCGCGAGGCTCAGCAGCTCGCGCCCTGAACCTGGAGCCTCAGGCGAGGGCCCTGGCCTTGAGCGACCTGAACTCCTCCTCGGTGATGGTGCCCGAATCGCGCATCAGGGCCGCCTTCTCGATCTCGACGCTGGGACTGGTCACGCCCACCTCCCGCAGCCGCGCGAGCATCGCCTCATGGCTTCTCTGATCAGCTGCGGCGCCGCGCTCAGCCATCCCGCCGCCACGAGCGATGAGATAGATCAATGCGGTGAGGAAGGGCAGGAACACCAAGAAGAACACCCAGACCGCTTTGGAGAACCCGCCGAGCTTCCTGTCCCGAAATATGTCTCCGATGATGCTGAACATGACCATCAGATAGGCCACAAACACGAAGGCCCATACGAACCACCAGATGATGGACCAGAACGATTCCCAGAATTCCATGACATTGCCCTTCTGTGCACGCTGCCGCCGTCGAGGAGTTGACACCTTGAGCGTCACACAGACCCCGCGGCGGGTGGACTGAAAATCACCCGTTCCGGGTGAGCAGAACGCCGCCGCGCGGTCGGCTCTGCGAGCATCGGACCAGACACCCCCTGTGCTGCAGGGCTCTGCCGGATCGCGGAGATCACCGGAGAGGGAAAAGACCATGCCTGACTTTCGATACGGCCCCGTGGAGATCTATCTGCTCGCCTTCGAGGGACAAGAGCCGGCCCCCGGTGCCCTGACCGCTCTGGCAGATGTGCTCTCCACCGGCGCGGTGAGACTCCTTGACCTGGTCGCGGTGAGCAAGGACGAGGCCGGACGAGCGGCCATGCTCGACCTGGCGGGACGCGACCGGCTGGGACTGAGCGTGGGGCCGGACCCGGTGACCGAGGGGCTGATCGGCGAGGAGGACCTCATCGAGCTCGCCGCGCCGCTGGCCTGCGGGTCTTCGGCGGTGGTGCTGGCCCTGGAGCTCAGGTTCGAGCTGATGCTCGCAGACCGGCTGGCCCAGGGGGAGGCGGAGGTCCTGCGCACCACGCGAGTACCGGCCCCGGTCGTCAACGCACTCATCGACCTGTATGACCCCGTGGAGGGAGGACCGCCGTGACGATCGAACGTGTCGGACGCCCGGGGCTGATCGGACTGGCTGCCCGAACGTCTGTGCTGCTCGGCGCCACCCAGGCCTTGACCGGGGAGGGGGACGTCTATCAGCAGCGTCGGGCACAGGACCGCGACGACCAGGAGCACTACGCCGCCGCCCATCAGCAGGCGCGCATCGAGGCAGCCGCGCTGGCGGCGATCGCCCATGCCGCTCCTCCGGCCCCGCTCGCACCTGTGCCGCTGGCAGTTCCCAGCGGCACGAGCTTCATGGATGACCTGCAGCGGCTGGCCGAGCTGAGACGATCGGGTCTGCTCAGCGAGGAGGAGTTCGCGGCCGCGAAGGGCAAGCTCCTCCGCTGAGCCGCCGCTGCGCCGCCGCCGAGCGATCACCCCCGACGTTCCCGGAGACTCGGTCCGCCAGCGGGCCGGGGCTGAGCAGGGCGCACCCACAGGGCCCGGTAGGAGGTGCGGCGAGTCTCAGGCACAATAGAGACGCACCGCAGACCACCACCGATAGGACCGTCATGGCCACCGCCCCCCGCCCCACCGGTGAGCAGCGCTTCCAGGATGCCCGCGCCGCGAAGATCGCCGAGCTGATCACGCCTGCGATCACCGCGCAGGGGCTGTACCTCGAGGAGATCGAGCTCGCCGCAAACGGGCCCACCACCACGCTGAAGGTCTCGGTGGATCTGCTCACCGGCACCGACCAGGTGGATCTGGACACCATCGCCGAACTGTCCCAGGCCATCTCCGCCCGCTTCGACGAGGACGACGTCCTGCCCGAACTCGACAGCTATGACCTCGAGGTCTCCACCCCCGGCGCGACCCGCCCGCTGACCACACCGCGGCACTTCGAGCGCAACCTGGGCCGGATGCTGGAGATCACCCAGGCCGGGCACAGCCCGATCCTGGCCCGGCTGCAGGCGGTCAGCGACGGCTCCATCACCGTGGTCGAGCAGAAGCCGACCCCCAAGAAGGGGATGCCGGTGAAGTACGGAGATCCCGCGGAGATCAGTCTCGCGGCGATCACCCACGCACGAGTGCAGGTAGAGTTTTCCCACACGCAGTAGATACTGGCTTAACCGGAGGCACAAGTGGATATCGATATGAGCGCACTGCGCATGCTTGTCAAAGAGCGAGAGATCCCGCTGCAGCGGCTGATCCCCGCCATCGAACAGGCGCTGGTGCTGGCTTACCACAAATCGCCCGGAGCGCTGCAGCACGCCCGGGCTGAGATCGATCAGTCCACTGGCCACGTCACGGTGTGGGCCAAGGAGCAGGACGAGAACGGCACCTTCATCGGGGAGTTCGACGACACCCCCCGGGACTTCGGACGGGTCGCCGCCTCCACCGCCCGCCAGGTCATCATGCAGCGGATCCGCGACGCCGAGGACGATCAGGTCCTGGGCCAGTTCAAGGGCCGCGAGGGCGAGCTGATCTCCGGCACCATCCAGCAGGGCCGCAACCCCAACATGGTCCAGGTGGACCTGGGCAGCGTCGAGGCGCTGCTGCCCCCGCAGGAGCATGTCCCCGGCGAGGAATACGTCCACGGTCATCGGATCCGCGCCTTCGTCGTCGACGTCCACCGCGGCATGCGCGGACCCTCCATCACGCTCTCGCGCTCACACCCGGGCCTGGTGAAGAAGCTCTTCGAGCATGAGGTCCCCGAGATCGCCGACGGCTCCGTGGAGATCACGGCCATCGCGCGTGAGGCCGGGCACCGCACCAAGATCGCGGTGCGCGCCCACCAGTCGGGGATCAACGCCAAGGGTGCCTGCATCGGCTCCATGGGCTCCCGCGTCCGGGCGGTCATGAACGAGCTCAACGACGAGAAGATCGACATCATCGATCACTCCGACGACGCCGCCGAGTTCATCGCCCACGCACTCTCACCCTCGAAGGTGAAATCGGTCACCATCCTGGACGAGGCCACCCGCAGCGCCCGCGTGGTCGTCCCGGACTATCAGCTCTCCCTGGCCATCGGCAAGGAGGGTCAGAACGCCCGCCTCGCCGCGAAGCTCACCGGGTGGCGGATCGACATCGTCTCCGACGCCACGCTCGCCGCACCCTGACCGGCCGCCCACTCCCACGTTTCTGCTCGACGCCGCCGGAAGGGGTAGACTGTCATGGTTCCAGTGCGTACCTGTATCGGCTGTCGCCGTGAGGTCGCTCAGGACAAGGCAATAAGGCTCGCACTCAGCGCAGCCCAGAACGCCGATCCTGCACCGCCGCTGGTGGTGTGGGACACCGATCGGGCCCTGCCCGGACGAGGCGCCTGGCTGCACCCGCAGCGTGAGTGCTTCGAGACCGCCGTCAAGCGCAAGGCCTTCAACCGGGCCTTCCGCCGGACCGTGGACCCGAGGACGCTCGACCTGCACGACATTATTGGCACCAACGGTTGACGCCGCCTGGGGCTGCAGCAATGCAGCGGACAGTCGGAAGAGACCAGAAAGCGGGTTCAGAGAGATGGATCCCCGATGAAGACCGACGCATGAGTTCGCAGCGATGACCCATCACAGCAACTCCGTCACGGTTTCAGAACAGTTCAAACGGCCTTCGCCGATGAACCGCTGACATCAGCCCCGCTGGTGCCAGCGGGGAAGCGTGGGCCAGACAAGGAGAAATGTGGCCAAGGCCCGCGTACACGAGCTCGCCAAAGAGCTCGGCATCACCTCGAAAGAAGCCCTCGCAAAACTGCAGGGCATGGGCGAATTTGTGAAGTCGCCCTCCTCCACCGTGGAGCCCCCGGTGGCGAAGAAGCTGCGTCAGGCATTCCCTGACGCCAAGCCCGCCGCCGACGCCCCCGCGTCCAACGGCGCTGCCCGCCCAGGTCCGAAGAAGTCCGACGGTGCCTCCGCGCCCGCCGCTGACAGCTCAGGCCCGGCACAGCCCGCCGCATCAGGATCCTCCGCGCCACGGCCCGGCGGTTTCAAGCCCGGCCCCCGGCCCGGCCCGAAGCCTGCTGCAGCGCCCGAACCCGAAGCCCCCGCAGCTGCTGCCCCCAAGGCGTCGGCCCCGAAGGCCGAGACCCCGGCTCCTGAGGCCGAAGCTCCCCAGGCTGAAGCCCCCAAGGCTGCCGAGAAGCCCGCTGCGAGCACGGAGGCTCCGGCTGAGAAGCCCGCCTCCAAGCCCGCCGCATCAGGCGCCAAGCCCGGCGGTCCCCGCCCGGGCAACAACCCCTACGCGCCGAGCCAGGGCATGGGCGCCGAGCGCCAGGCCCCGCGTCCCGGTGGAACCGGCGGCCCCCGCCCCGGTCCCAAACCGGCTGGACCCCGTCCGGGCAACAACCCGTTCGCACCCCAGCAGGGCATGCGCAATGAGCGCAGCGGTGGACCCCGTCCCCGCGGCGGTCAGGGTGCACCAGCCGGCGCTCCGCGTCCGGGTGCACCTCGCCCGGCCGGCGCCTCACGTCCCGGCGCACCGGCAGCGGGCGGCGCAGCCCGCCCCGCAGCCGCACCACGTCCGGGCGGTCCCAAGCCGTCGATGATGCCCAGCCAGACCCCGGCTCCTGCCGGTGGTCGTCCCGGCGCCCCCGCCGGTGGCCCGCCACGCGGCGGTCGCGGCGGCGGTCCTCGCCGTGGCGGCGCAGCAGGTGCCTTCGGTCGCGGCGGCTCCAAGGCCAAGGCTCGCAAGTCGAAGCGCGCAAAGCGCCAGGAGATGGAGCAGCGTCAGTCCCGCGAGATCGGCGGCGTGCGCGTTCCCAAGGGAGACGGCACCACCGTCGTGCGGCTGCGCCGCGGCTCCTCGCTGGGCGATTTCGCCGAGAAGATCAATGCCGAGCCGGCAGCCATGGTCACCGTGCTGATGAAGCTCGGTGAGATGGCCACAGCCAACCAGTCCCTCGACGAAGAGACCTTCCACCTGCTGGGCGATGAGCTGGGCTATCCGGTCCAGATCGTCTCCCCGGAGGACGAGGACCGCGAGCTGCTGAACACCTTCGACATCAACATCGAAGATGAGCTGGCAGCCGAGGGCTCCGACGAGCTCTCCGCCCGTGCCGCCGTCGTGACCGTCATGGGTCACGTCGACCACGGCAAGACCCGACTCCTGGACTCCATCCGCAGCGCGAAGGTGACCGAAGGCGAAGCCGGCGGCATCACCCAGCACATCGGTGCCTACCAGGTCCACGTCGAGCACGAGGGCGTCGAGCGCGGCCTGACCTTCATCGATACTCCCGGTCACGAGGCGTTCACCGCCATGCGTGCTCGTGGTGCGAAGGTCACCGACATCGCGGTGCTGGTCGTGGCCGCCGATGACGGCGTCATGCCCCAGACCATCGAAGCGCTGAACCACGCGAAGGCCGCCAACGTGCCGGTCGTCGTCGCGGTCAACAAGATGGACAAGGAAGGCGCCTCCCCGGACAAGGTCCGTGGTCAGCTGGCCGAATACGGTCTGGTGCCCGAGGAGTACGGCGGCGACACCATGTTCGTCAACGTCTCCGCGCTGAAGCACCTGCACATCGACGAGCTCCTCGAGGCCGTGCTGCTCACCGCAGACGCAGCCCTGGAGCTCACCGCGAACCCGAACAAGGCAGCTCGCGGCGTGGCCATCGAAGCGAACCTGGACAAGGGTCGCGGCGCCGTGGCCACTGTGCTGGTCCAGTCGGGCACGCTGCGGGTGGGCGACAACATGGTCGCCGGCACGGCTCACGGCCGCGTCCGCGCCATGTTCGATGAGCACGGCGAGACCGTCAAGGAGGCCCTGCCCTCCCGTCCGGTGCAGGTGCTGGGTCTGTCTTCGGTGCCTCGCGCCGGTGACACCTTCCTGTCCACCTCCGATGACCGCACTGCTCGGCAGATCGCTGAGAAGCGTGAAGCCGTGGAGCGCAACGCTCAGCTGGCCAAGCGCCGCAAGCGCATCAGCCTGGAAGACTTCGACCAGGCTGTGGCCGACGGCAAGATCGACACGCTCAACCTCATCCTCAAGGGCGACGTCTCCGGTGCCGTGGAGGCCCTGGAAGATGCGCTGCTCAAGATCGATGTGGGTGCCGATGTGCAGCTGCGCGTCATCCACCGCGGCGTCGGTGCGATCACGCAGAACGACGTGAACCTGGCCACTGTGGACAACGCAGTGATCATCGGCTTCAACGTCCGACCTGCGGAGCGCGTCAACGACCTGGCCGAGCGTGAAGGCGTGGACATGCGCTTCTACTCGGTCATCTACGCCGCGATCGATGACATCGAGGCAGCCCTGAAGGGCATGCTGAAGCCAGAGTACGAAGAGGCTTCACTGGGCAGCGCGGAGGTCCGCGAGGTCTTCCGCTCCTCGAAGTTCGGCAGCATCGCCGGTTCGATCGTCCGCTCCGGCCTCATCCGCCGCAATGCCAAGGCGCGCCTGGTGCGCGATGGCAACGTGGTGGCAGACAACCTCACCATCGAGTCGCTCAAGCGCTTCAAGGACGACGCCACCGAGGTCCGCGACGGCTTCGAGTGCGGCATCGGCCTCGGATCGTTCAACGACATCCGCGAAGGTGACAGCATCGAGACCTGGGAGATGCGCGAAATTCCGCGCTCCTGACCAGGCCCGCCGGTTTCACCGGTGACAGCTCCGGGGACCCTGCCACAGGCGGGGTCCCCGGACCTGTCCGCAGACCATACCCACCTGGCCCCGCATCAAGCGCGGATCCAGGCCAGGGACACACAAGTCTTCTGAAAGGAGCGCATCATGGCAGATCCAGCACGCGCCGCCCGATTGGCGCAGCGCATCAAGGTGATCGTGGCCGAGGCGCTGCGCCGCCGGGTCAAGGATGAGCGCGCAGAACTGATCACCGTCACCGACGCCCGGGTGACCAATGATCTCCAGCACTCCACGGTGTACTACACCGTCATGGCCCCGGACGAGGAGTCCCGGGCAGGGGCCGAGGCCGTCCTGGCCGCGAACCAGGGCACCCTGCGCTACGAGCTCGGTCGGCAGCTGAACATCCGGCTGACCCCGACTCTGGAGTTCGTCGCCGACGAGATCCCGGAGACGGCCGCGCACATGGAGGACCTCCTGCGCAAGGCCCGCGAACAGGACGAGCAGGTCGCCGCCCTGCGCAAGGACGCCCAGCCCGCCTCGGAGGAGAAGCCCTACCGCTGGCAGGTCGAGGAGGAGCCGGTCGCATCGCAGGACGACGCCGCATCCGACGACGACGCCGGCCGCTCCAGCTCCGCGGATCGCTGAGCGCACGGAAGCTGAGGCTGGATACGCATGGGGAAGAAGCAGAAGCCTGAAGAGCTGGAGGTCGGCTCCGGACTTGTCCTGGTGGACAAGCCGGCCGGCCTGACCAGCCATGACGTGGTCGGACGGATCCGCAAGCTCGCCGGGACCCGCAAGGTGGGCCATGCCGGCACTCTGGATCCGATGGCCACAGGCGTCCTGGTGGTCGGGATCAACCGCGCCACCAGGCTGCTGACCCATATCGTCGGAGTGGACAAGACCTACACCGCCACCGTGCGGCTGGGTCAGTCCACCTCCACCGACGACGCCGAGGGCGAGGTCCTGCAGACCCGGTTCGCCAATGCGGTGACCCCGGAGGCCATCGCGGCCGAGATCGCGAAGCTCACCGGCGCGATCCAACAGGTCCCCGCCACGGTCTCCGCGATCAAGGTGGACGGCCAGCGCGCCCACGCCCGGGCCCGCGCCGGCGAAGAGGTCGCGCTGAAGTCCCGCGACGTCACGGTCCATGACTTCGAGGTCTTCGAGATCCGCCGGATCGACGGCGGCAAGCTCGTCGACGTCGACATCGAGGTCCGGGTCTCCTCCGGCACCTACGTGCGCGCCCTGGCCCGGGATCTGGGCGAGGCGCTCGAGGTCGGCGGTCACCTCACCGCGCTGCGCCGCACCGCGGTGGGCTCCTACAGCATCGACCAGACCCTGACCCTGGACCAGCTGGGCGAGGACTTCGGCTACATCGGCCTCGCCGAAGCCGCCGAGCACCTCTTCCCGGCGCGTCAGCTCACCGCCGAGGAGACCGAGAACCTCGGCTACGGCCGGCGGATCACCGCCTCGGGCACCGGCGAGGACCCGCAGCTCACGGCGGCCTTCGACCCCGACGGGGAGCTGGTCGCGCTGCTCATCGATGTGCCCGCCAAGAAGGGCGCCTCGGCCTCACCGGACGCCGCCCATGCCGCGGACTCCGACTCCATCGACTACCAGGCCAAGCCCGAGCTGGTCTTCGCGATCAGCACCGGACCCGGCTCGGCCGATTCAGCATCGGCGGATTCAGGGTCGCAGACTGCCGGAACCGGGGCTCGGCCCGCCGGAACCGGAGTCACACAGCCGCCCGGAGCCTCCGAATGACGGTGATGTTCCTCATAGGCGCCATCGTCTGTGGGCTCTCCGTGCTGGTCTGCTGGGTGATGACCGCGGCCCGCGATCACCCCGCGGACTCCTCGATCATCTCGCTGGCCGCGATCGAGCTCTACCTCATCGCCTACGGCATCTACGCCGGGATCCGGCAGATCGCCGGGGCTCCGGTGGCCGGCGAGGCGTGGGAGTTCTGGGGCTATATCCTGACTGCACTTCTGCTTCCGGTCGGAGTGTTCATCTGGGCCATGATCGACAAGACCCGCTGGTCCAACCTGGTGATGAGCTTCGTCGGACTTGTCGTGTTCGTGATGGTCTACCGCTTGGAGGAGATCTGGTGGGGAAGCGCGCTATGACCCGGCCGTCGCCGGACGTGCCGGCCAACGCCTCGCCCACTCCGCGCAACCGCGGAGTCGGCATGCTGATCATCACCGCCTACGGCATCTTTGCCGTCTCCTCCTTCGCCCGAGCGCTGTATCAGATCCTCACCGACTTCGACGCCTCCCCGGTGTCCTACTCGCTCAGCGCCTTCGCCGCCGCCGTCTACATCGTCGCCACCCTTGCCCTGGCTCGGATCGGCCCCCGCGCCTGGCTGGTGGCTCTGATCGCGGTGCTGGTGGAGCTGACCGGGGTGCTCGGCGTCGGCTTGTGGACCTACCTGGATCCGGAGCTCTTCAACGAGGCCACCGTGTGGTCCCACTTCGGTGCCGGCTACGGGTTCGTGCCGCTGCTGCTGCCGTTCATCGGCCTGTTCTGGCTGCTGCGGCACCGGCCGGGCACCGAGGCCGCGCGGGACACCCAGTGATGAGCGATAGGCTGATCGGCGTGCAGTTCTGGAATGGTCTTGAAGAAGTCCCCCGCGGGCTCGGACCCACCGCCGTGACCATCGGCAACTTCGACGGCGTCCACCTGGGTCACCAGGAGGTCCTGACCCGTCTGGTCGCCGCCGCCCACGGGCCGGCCGATGGTGCCGCAGTGGACGCTTCTCCGCGCGCCCAGGCCGTGGCGATCACCTTCGATCCGCACCCGCTGCAGGTCCACCGCCCCGAAGAGTCCCCGGAGATGCTCACCGGCACCGCGGAGAAGGTCCAGCGCCTGGCCGAGACCGGCATCGACGCGCTGCTGGTGCTGCACTACAACCTCGACCTCGCCGGGCTCACCCCCGAGGAGTTCGTCAAGACCTATTTCGTGGACACGCTGAACGCCTCCGTGGTCGTCATCGGCCACGACGTGCGCTTCGGCCGCGGGAACTCCGGGAACTTCGAGACCATGGTCGAGCTGGGCCGACGCTACGGCTTCAGCGTGCTCGGCGTGGATGATTTCGCGCTGATCGGGCATTCGGTGGCCGAGACCGAGCGGCGCTGCTCCTCGACCTGGGTGCGTGAGGCCCTGGAGGCCGGCGACGTCGCCGCGGCGGCCGAGGTGCTCGGACGCCCGCACGCGGTGCTCGGCGAGGTGGTCCACGGGGCCGCCCGCGGACGCGACCTGGGCTTCCCGACCGCGAACCTGGGCCGCGACTCCGAGGGCATGATCCCCGCCGACGGCGTCTACGCCGGCTGGCTGGTCGACGCCGCCGGCGCCCGCTGGCCCGCGGCGATCTCGGTGGGCTCGAATCCGACCTTCCACGGGGTCGAGCGGGTGGTGGAATCCCACGTGATCGACCGGCCCACCGAGGCGGTGGAGGACTTCGACCTCTACGGCCAGCACGTGCGGGTGGAGTTCGTCGAGCACCTGCGCGGCATGGTCGCCTATGAAGGCGTGGAGAAGCTGGTCGAGCAGATGTACCAGGACGTGGATCAGACCCGCCAGGTCCTCGCCCGCCTCTCCGTCGAGTAGACCGGATTCGGCACGTGCCCTCCCGTCCCAAGCCACGGCCCGCCCAGCAGGCGCTGATCTCCGACCCAGAACGACGACGTCGCCTGGGCGCCTCCTTCGCCGATGACACCTCGCTCGAGGAGGCCCGGCGCTACGACGCGGTCCGTCCCCGCTACCCCGACGAGATGGTGGACCAGCTGCTGCGCGCGGCTGGATCCTGCGCTTCCGTCGGGCCGCCGGTGGTCGCAGACCTCGGCGCCGGCACCGGGATCCTGACCCGGGCGTTGCTGGCCCGAGGTGCCAGCGTCCACGCGGTCGAGCCCTCTGCGGCCATGACCGAGGTCATGTGCGCCCGCAGCGTCGAGCAGAATCCGGAGCAGAATCCGGAGCAGAGTCCCGGACAGACCCGCCCGCCGCACCGCCTCAAGGTGCACCGCACCACGGCGGAGGCGACAGGGCTGGAGCAGGAGAGCTGCGACGTCGTCGTCGCGGCCCAGGCCTGGCACTGGTTCGATGACGCCCTGGTGCAGGACGAGGTGCGCCGGATCCTGCGGCCGCAGGGAGTGCTGGGGGTGGTCGCGAACTATCTGGACACCTCGGTGCCCTGGGTGCACCGGCTGACCCGGATCATGCGCGCCGGAGATGTCTACCGGCCGGGCTGGACCCCGCCGGTGGACCCGGCACGCTTCACCGCCTGGGACACCACGCAGACCCGGTGGGAGCGGAAGATCACACCTGAACAGATCCGGGAGCTCTCCACCACGCTGAGCTCCTGGCTCTCCGCCGAAGAGCCCGCCCGAGCCCGCCGCCGGGCCAACCTGGACTGGTACCTCGACGAGCACCTGGAGCTCACCCCGGGGGAGCCGGTCGCGCTGCCGTACCTGACCGTGCTGCACACCAGCGTTTCCCGTGTGCCAGGCGCTCCTGTATCGTAGAAAGGTCGCTTCGGCGACGTCGTCATGCTGCAGTCCGCGGTGGCTGACACTGGTCCCTGGCCCTCACCGGCAAAGCCCGGTCCTGTTCGCGGTACAACAATGAAGGAGCTCTTCCATGGCTTTAGATCCCGTTGTCAAACAGGAGATCATCAAGGAGTACGCAACTTCCGAGGGTGACACTGGTTCACCCGAGGTTCAGGTTGCGGTTCTGACGCGTCGGATCTCCGACCTCACCGAGCACCTGAAGGTGCACAAGCATGATCACCACACCCGTCGCGGTCTGATGATCCTGGTGGGTCGCCGTCGTCGTCTGCTGAAGTACCTTGCTGCTACGGACATCGAGCGCTACCGTTCGCTGATCAAGCGTCTCGGTATCCGCCGATGAGCTTCAGCGTCAAACGCTGATCACCAAGCAACGAAACAGGCGGCTCCTGAAACGGTCTTCATGACCGTAGGAGCCGCCTGCTTTGTATGCGAGGATAGTGGGTGGCGCACCCGCCAGTGAGAGGGATCGAACTCATATGTTCCGGTCCTCGGTAGTAGCCTCCGGGAGGCACGACACGTGCCAGGCCCGTGGGCTTCGATCGATGACCGACCGTATGTACGCAGATCCTTTCCTCTCACTGGCTCGCCAGCAATGCACGCTACTGAGAGGAGACACCTGTAATGCAGGGTCCCGAGATTCACTACACCGAAGCCGTGATCGACAACGGATCATTCGGTACACGCACGATTTCCTTCGAGACCGGCCGCCTCGCCAAGCAGGCCGCCGGTTCCGTCCTGGTCACCATGGACGAGGACACCACGCTGCTCTCGGCCACCACGGTGGGCAAGTCACCCCGCGAGGGCTTCGACTTCTTCCCGCTGACGGTCGACGTCGAAGAGCGCATGTACGCCGCAGGTCGCATCCCCGGCAGCTTCTTCCGCCGCGAGGGTCGCCCCTCCGTCGACGCGATCCTGGCCTGCCGCCTGATCGACCGCCCGCTGCGCCCCGCCTTCAAGAAGGGCATCCGCAACGAGGTCCAGGTCGTCGAGACCATCCTCTCGATCAACCCGGATGACCTCTACGACGTGGTCGCCATCAACGCCGCCTCGATGTCCACCCAGCTCTCCGGTCTGCCGTTCTCCGGCCCGATCGGTGCAGTGCGCGTGGCCCTCGTGGACACCGGCTCAGGCGCCCAGTGGGTCGCCTTCCCGAAGCACTCCCAGCTCAAGGACGCCGTGTTCAACATGGTCGTCGCCGGTCGAGTCGTCAACGACGACATCGCCGTGCTGATGGTCGAGGCCGAAGCCACCGATGACTCCTGGAAGCTCATCAAGGAGCAGGGCCGCACCGCGCCCACCGAGGACATCGTGTCCGAGGGCCTCGAGGCTGCAAAGCCGTTCATCAAGGTCCTCTGCGACGCACAGGCAGACCTGGCAGCTCGCGCCGCCAAGCCCGCCATCGACATCCCGACCTTCGTGGACTACGAGTCCGACGTGCTGGCCGCGGTGGAGTCCTCCGCTTCGGAGCGTCTGAGCGCGGTCTACCAGATCGCTGACAAGCAGGAGCGCGACGCTGCCGACTCCGAGCTGAAGGCCGAGGTCCGCGAGGACCTCGCCGGCGAGGGCAAGGAGTTCGAGGGTCGCGGCGGCGAAGTCGCCAAGGCATTCGGCGCGGTGACCAAGCAGGTCATCCGCCAGCGGATCCTGCGCGACCAGGTCCGCATCGACGGACGCGGCCTGACGGACATCCGCCAGCTCACCGCCGAGGTCGAGGTCCTTCCCCGCGTGCACGGCTCGGCCATCTTCGAGCGCGGCGAGACCCAGATCATGGGTGTCACCACGCTGAACATGCTCAAGCTCGAGCAGAACATCGACTCGCTGTCGCCGGTGAAGACCAAGCGCTACATGCACAACTACAACTTCCCGCCGTATTCGGTCGGTGAGACCGGCCGCGTGGGTTCACCCAAGCGCCGCGAGATCGGACATGGTGCTCTTGCTGAGCGCGCCATCACCCCGGTGCTGCCGTCCCGCGAGGAGTTCCCCTACGCGATCCGCCAGGTCTCTGAGGCCCTGGGCTCCAACGGCTCCACCTCGATGGGTTCGGTCTGCGCCTCGACGCTGTCCATGCTCAACGCCGGTGTGCCGCTGAAGGCTCCGGTCGCAGGCATCGCCATGGGCCTGGTCTCCGACCAGGTCGACGGTGAGACCCGCTACGCCGCCCTGACCGACATCCTCGGCGCCGAAGATGCTTTCGGCGACATGGACTTCAAGGTCGCCGGCACCTCCGAGTTCGTCACAGCCATCCAGCTGGACACCAAGCTCGACGGCATCCCCGCTTCGGTGCTCTCCGCAGCGCTGAAGCAGGCCCGCGAAGCTCGCCTGCACATCCTGAGCGTCATGGCCGCCGCCATCGACACCCCGGATGAGATGTCCGAGTTCGCACCGCGCATCATCTCGGTGATGGTCCCCGTGGACAAGATCGGTGAGGTCATCGGCCCGAAGGGCAAGATGATCAACCAGATCCAGGAGGACACCGGCACCGACATCTCGATCGAGGATGACGGCACCGTGCTGATCGGCGCGACCAACGGCGAAGCTGCTGAGGCAGCCCGCGCCGCGGTCAACGCGATCGCCAACCCGCAGGTCCCCGAGATCGGCGAGCGGTACCTGGGCACCGTGGTCAAGCTGACCACGTTCGGCGCGTTCATCTCGCTGACCCCGGGCAAGGATGGCCTGCTGCACATCTCCGAGCTGCGCAAGCTCAACGAGGGCAAGCGCGTGGATGACGTCGAAGACGTCGTCAACGTCGGCCAGCGCATCCAGGTCGAGATCTCCAAGGTCGATGACCGCGGAAAGCTCAGCCTGGCACCCGTCGTCGAAGGTGACGGCTCCTCGGAGTCGGACAACGACGACGCGTGATCAGCTTCTGCGTCAACGGCTCCAGCTGAGAAGCTGAGCCACTGAGACGGCCGGTGAGGCTCCCCTGACGGGGACCTCACCGGCCGTCTTCGTGTCACGGGGGTCCCAGGACCAGTGCCCTCTCCAGCTGCTCTGTCGCGCATCGAGTGGGCGATTTGAGGGATCTCTGGGCCCCGAAAGGGCCGAAAAAGCGCCCAAATCGCCCAGTAGATGAAGGCTGTCGGGGTTCCAGCCTGCCCGGACGCAGCTGTATCCCACCCAGTGAGGCGGCGGGGGTTCAGCGGCTCGATGGACCATGACAAGGTGGGTCCCATGGACCATGTGGTGGGATGGCTGTTCCTCGCCTTCTGGGTCGTGCTCGGCGGGGCGGTGGTGGTCCGCCTGGTGCTGGCCCTCCGACGACGACGCCGCGGATCCTCGCTGCAGGAATCAGTGCTGCGCCCGGTGCTGAGAACAGGCACGGCCGGGGTCTGGCCGACCCTCGACGCGCGCGCCGGAGAGCATCCCGAAGACGTGCCGGGGGGAGCGGAGCGCCGCAACGAGGCGGAGGATCAGCACCACGACCAGGCTGAGGGTCAGTCCCGGGAGTAGTCCCGCGCGTTGCTCACACCCAGCGCATTGGCCACCGCGGCGAGGATGATCAGCAGCGCGGCGACCAGCGGCACCAGCGCCGCGACCTGGGTCCCGAAGCCCTCAGCCAGATACCCGGTGATCGCCGAGGAGGACGACTGACCGATCACGATCGCCGTGGTCAGCAGCGACATCACCGTGGTGGAGCGCCCGCGCGGGCTCCGCTCGGCCACCAGGCTGAACTGGGTGACCAGGGTCGGGCCGATCCCCACCCCCATCACCAGCAGCACCAGCAGCAGCACCGGCAGGGCCGAGGCGAACTGCAGTCCGATGGTGCCCAGCAGCAGCACGCCGCCGAAGCTCAGCCAGCGCGCCTGAAGGCTGAAGCTCGCCGGGAACAGGGCCGCGGCGAGGGCGAAGACCGCCGAGCCGATGCCCATCGCGCCGTAGACCAGCCCGGCGCGTTCGGCGTAGCCGAGGTCGGCCATGAAGGAGGTCAGCGTGGTCAATGTGGAGCCGAAGATCAGCCCGATGCCCAGCGCGCCGGCCATCAGCACCAGCAGCCGCGGCGCGAACAGTGACCGCACCGGTGCGGGCTCCTGGTGGGTGGCGGCGTTCTTGGGCACTACGTCCGCGGTGCGGTGCAGCGCGAAGGTGATCAGGAAGCACAGGGTCAGGATCGCGGCGCCGATCATCGGTGCCGCTCCGCCGAGCGTGGCGGCGAGCAGGCCCACGATGACCGGACCGAAGACGAAGGTGATCTCGTCGGCGGCGGACTCATACGCCATCGTGGAGTTCATCGTCTTCTGCTGCCGTGCCGGGGGCAGCTCGCGGAAGATCACGCTCACCAGTCGGCTGCGCGACATCGGCGGGACCTGCGGAGCGGTGGCTCCCACGAAGAAGGCCGAGGTCAGCACGGCCCAGGTGCCGAAGGGGCTATAGACCACCCAGGCCATGGCGAGCAGCGAGAGGCTGCTGGCGGAGCCGGCGATCAGCAGCACCCGGCGCTGGCCCCAGCGGTCCGCCGCAGCTCCGATGAGCGGGCCGAAGATCGCGGTGCCCAGACCGACCATGGCCGATGTCAGTCCGCCCAGGCTGATGGAATCCCGCGCGGCCACCACCAGGGTCAGCACCCCGACCACCATCATCGCGTAGGGGAAGCGCGCCAGCAGGGCCACCGGGAAATAGGCGGGACCCACGGCGCCGCGCAGGGTCTGCCGCGGGTCGGAGCCGGGGAAGCTGGGTGCGGGACGAGTGCCTGGCTCAGCAGCTGGTCGCGGCTGCACGGCGTCGGACTGGTGCGCGGGCATGGTGGTGGATCCTCCGGGAGTCGGCTCTCGCGTGCTCAGTGCCGCCTTGACTCCACAGCGAGGCCGCCGCCGAGACAGGTAGATACACGAAATGTCAGCGCTCCCGCGATGCGGCCGCAGCTGGACCGGGCCGGGGGAGGGCAGAGTTCTCAGCGTACCGGCTGTCCTTCAGCTGGCGCCATCTGCACTTCCTGCCTCCGGCGCTCAACGCGTCGCGCGCCGGAGGGCTTCCTCGGCGCCTGGGCTGTCTGAAGAGAGGGCCACCGGTGGACATCAGCCTCGTGTCCAGGGGCGCCAGGGGTGCCGGTGAGGAGGTGCTGAGTTCAAGGACTTGCAGAGGCTTCTCAGGGGAGTGCCGTCGGATGACCCTCTTTGGCCCATAGAGTCATTCCGCCCTCCATGCTCTCGACGGTGAATCCTGCGTCGCTCAGGGTCTGCGCCGCCGTCAGACTTCTCCGACCGCTGCGGCACACTGTGATCGTCGGCCGTGCGGAGTCGAGTTCCGGCAGCCGTGTCTGCAGCTGTCCCAGGGGTATATGGAGGGCTCCCGGGATCATGCCAGCGCTGACTTCTTCATCTTCTCGCACGTCAACGATCTGAGCCGTCTCCATCCGTTTGAACGTCATTGAAGGTGAGACTTCCTGCATTGTGGCCTCCTGGGCTATGGGTCGAGGGTCGAAACTGAATTGTGTGCAGTTCAATGTCTGCTCATCGAGGGCCTCTGGTGGGTCTCGTACATCCGTGCCGCCACTATCGCGGCCGAGACTGCGCTGACGGCGGCAGCCACCCACACCGCGGCAGAGAGTCCCATCAGGTCGGCCACGATCCCGCCCAGCACAGCCCCGGCTGCGTAGCCGAGATCGCGCCAGACCCTGTAGACGCCTACCGCACGACCGCGCCAGGCCGGGTGGGCGACGTCGCCGACCACGGCGAGCAGCGTCGGGTAGACCATCGCAGTGCCGGCCCCGAGCAGAGCCGTGCCCGCGGCCCAGCTGCTGAAGTCATCACCCGAGGCGATCAGCATCAGAGCCACGGCTTGCGTGGACATCCCTGCGGTGATCAGATGTTTGCGCCCGATCCGATCCGAGAGCGCGCCGGTGACCAGCTGCCCCGCTCCCCACACGCCTGGGTACAGCGCGAAGAGTAGCCCGACCTCGCCTACCGAGAGGTCGGCCGTGGCGAAGAGCAGGGGAAAGAGACCCCAGGAGAGACCGAAGTTGAGATTATTGACCAGCCCAGCCTGGCTGGCCGAAGAGAGGGCCGGTTCCCGGAAGCTCGTCTGGACTGCGACCTGCCGGCTGGTGAGGTCTGCGTGCAGGTGATCGTGGGTGCCGTCGGCACGGGCCACATGCTCGGCCGCCTCCAAGTGGGCGTGCCCGATAGTCTCGCGCACGAACGCACCTGAGAGCAGCAGCGCCAGGGCGGTGTAGGCGAGGCCCAACAGGAACGGTGCCGGGCGCAGCCCGAACTGCTCCGCCAGGTATCCCGCCAGCAGGGAGGTCACGGCTACAGCGCCATACCCTGCGGCTTCGTTCAGCCCCATGGCCAAGCCGCGCTTGGTGGGCCCCACGAGGTCGATCTTCATCACTACTGTGGTGGACCAGGTGAGCCCCTGGTTGATGCCCAGCAGGACATTTGCGGCGATGATCCAGCCCCAGCCCGGCGCGAGGATCAACATCAGCGGAACGGGCACGGCGAAGAGCCAGCCGATGAGAAGCACCGGCTTGCGGCCGTACCTGTCCGACAGGGTCCCGGCGAAGTAGTTGGCGATGGCCTTGGTGACGCCGAAGGCGGCGACGTAGGTGAAGATGAACGTATAGCCCGTGAGCTGGAACTCGGATTCCGCGAGCAGCGGGAGCACCGTCTGCTGTTGGCCGACCATGCCTCCCACCAGGGCGTTCACCGCGACGAGGAGGGTGAACTGGGAGATGTTGGCGCGCAGTCCCAGCGTCGGTGGCCCTGCGGGGGACCGACGCGCGCTCATGTCTCCACCTGCGGGCTCGCCGTGAAGCGCTGGGTCCGCTCGACGGCGGCCCCAGCGTTCCTGCGAATGTGAGTGCATCCCGAACCCTTCATGAGGCTCGCCCTTCCTAGGCCGGCGCTGCCCGAGGAGTCGGGCTGATCTCGTATTCCAAAGAAAACTAGAATACTGGTTGTTATGATAGTCCAAAGAAGTCTGGAGGATCAATTGGGTGATCGGCAGAAGAAGACCGTGCTGTTCGAGCAGCTGGCTCGAGTGGGGAAGGCGCTGGGCAGCGGCAAGCGCCTGGAGCTGCTGGATTTGCTTGCCCAGGGCGAGCGAAGCGTCGAGCACCTGGCGGCTGCAGCTCAGCTGGGGCTGAGCACCACCTCGGCTCATCTGCAGGTGCTCAAGCAGGCTGGGTTGGTGACCACTCGCCGGGACGGTACCCGGGTGCACTACGGCTTGGCGGGCCTGGATGTGATCCGGCTCTATGAGCAGCTTCGAAATGTGGCCGGTGAACGAGTCTCCGATGTGGGTCGCGCCCGGGAGGACTATCTGGCCAGCGGTCGGGCTGCCGGGGCCCCGGGTGAGCAGGACGAGGTTGGCCGGGACGAGCTTCTGGCCAGGGTTGCCGCGGGCGAGGTCACGGTGCTTGATGTACGTCCTGTCGAGGAGTATGTGGCCGCCCATATCCCAGGTGCCGTGTCCATCCCGGTGGAGGAGCTTCCTCGGCGGATCAACGAGCTGCCGTCCGGTCAGGACGTCGTTGCATACTGCCGTGGTGCCTACTGCGTGCTCGCGTACGAAGCGGTGGATCTCCTGCGTGCCGCCGGCCGGACTGCCTGGCGGCTGCATGAGGGCATGCTGGAGTGGCGCCTGACCGAGCTGCCTGTAGACACAGGCCCTGGCTTGGTGGCCTCCGGAGTGGCTGCACGCCTGCATGACCAGTGAGGACGTCCTCTCCCAGCTCGCATCGGCAAGGTCCAGAGCGCTATGGAGCCCGGGCGACTTGGCTAGATTTGTATACCCCAGGGGGTATGTGCGAGAGTAGTGACATACCCCCTGGGGTATCCATTGACTTTCAAAGGAAGGGATCTCATGCTTCTTGAACGGATCTACGACGAGGACCTGGCTCAGGCCAGCTACTTCATCGGCTGCCAGTCCAAGGGCGAGGCCATCGTCATCGATGCCCGCCGCGACAACAGCGAATACTTCGAACTGGCCGCCCGCCACGGCATGCGCATCACCGCCGTGGCCGAGACCCACATCCACGCCGATTACCTCTCCGGCACCCGCGAGCTCGCTGCCGCCGCGAACGCGGAGGCCTACGTCTCCGGCGAGGGCGGCGATGACTGGCAGTACGGCTTCGACGCCACCCGGCTGACCCACGGGGACACCATCAAGCTGGGCAACATCACCATTGAGGCCCGCCACACCCCCGGCCACACACCTGAGCACCTGGTGTTCCTGGTGACCGACGGCGCCTTCAGCAACGACCCCGGCTACATGATCTCCGGAGACTTCGTCTTCGCCGGAGACCTCGGCCGCCCCGACCTCCTCGATGAAGCCGCCGGGGGAGTGGACACCCGCTTCGTGGGAGCCAAGCAGCTCTTCACCAGCCTCAAAGAGCAGTTCCTCACGCTGCCCGATCATGTGCTGGTCTACCCCGGCCACGGCTCCGGCAGCGCCTGCGGCAAGGCACTCGGCGCGCTTCCCGCCACCACGGTCGGCTACGAGCGGATCAACGCCTGGTGGTCCAAGCACCTGGCCAATGACGATGAACAGGGCTTCATCGATGAGCTGCTCGACGGCCAGCCAGACGCGCACGCCTACTTCGGTCGGATGAAGCGCGAGAACAAGGAAGGCCCCGCAGTGCTCGGCCCGCTGAGCCCCCTCGAGGCCTTCACCTCGGACCAGGTGCGCAGCGCCCTGGAAGAGGACCGTGCGATCTTCGTGGACACCCGCACCAACGACGAGGTCAAGCAGGGCACCGTCCTCGCTGCGCTGAACATCCCCGCCGGCGGCAAGTTCGCCAGCTACGGCGCCTGGGCCTACGACCCGGAGAAGGAGCAGCAGCCGCTGATCCTCCTGGCCGCGGATCAGGACCAGGCCGAGGACATGCGGAATCACCTGATGCGAGTGGGCATCGATGCGGTCAAGGGCTACACGGTCAGCATCGCCGACCTGCCGCAGACTCAGCCGGCCACCATCACCCCTGCCGAGCTGGAGAACTTCGAGCCGGCTCTGCTGCTGGATGTGCGCAACAAGTCCGAACACGCCGACGGCCACGTCCCCGGCTCCAAGCAGCTCAGCGCCGGCCGCGTGCTGTGGAACCAGGATCAGCTTCCTGCTTCCGGCCCGATCGTCACCTACTGCCAGTCCGGGGTCCGGAACTCGGTGGCCGCCAGCGCGCTGCGCCGGCAGGGCCATGACGTCCGCGAACTCGTCGGCAGCTATGCCGGCTGGTCAGACTGGAACAAATCACACTGATCAGACTGTTCTGGTCTCAGCAGCACCACACACTTTTCGAGAGGAAACACCAGCCCTATGGCTAACACCACCACGAGCACCCTGAACCCGACGACGACGGCGGCCGCATCCCCGATGAGCCCCACCGAACTCGTCGAGAAGCTCCGCTCACAGAACGCCCCGCTGCTCGTCGACGTGCGCACCCCTGCGGAGCACGAGTCGCTGCGGGTCCCCGGGTCCCACAACGTCCCGCTGGATCTGCTGCAGAAGAACAAGGAGACCCTGGCCGAGCAGTTCAACGGCGATATCGTGCTGATCTGCCAGACCGGCAACCGCGCCAACCAGGCCCTGCAGCACCTGCGCGCTGCAGGAGTGGACACGGCACGGGTGCTCGAGGGCGGCGTCGTCGCCATGGAAGCGCAGCACAGCCAGCACACGCACCGTGGCCAGCAGCGTTGGGCCATGGATCGCCAGGTCCGGATGGTCGCCGGATCGCTGGTGCTCGCCGGGTTCCTCGGCGGCAAGCTGATCTCCCCGAAGGTCGGCTACGTCGCCGGCGCGATCGGTGCGGGGCTGACCTTCTCCGCGGCGACCGATTCCTGTGCGATGGCCGCGGCGCTGAACAAGATGCCGTGGAACAAGGTGGAGGCTGACCCGACCGTGGAGGCATTCCTGGCGCAGATTCCTCGCTCCACGCAGATCCAGACTCCGGCGTCGCGGGGGTGAGTACCGGTCTCATCCTGGCGATGATCCTTTCCGTCATCATCGGGATCTCGCTGGGCCTGCTCGGCGGCGGGGGTACGATCCTTGCGGTTCCGCTTCTGACCTACGTGGCGGGAATGCCGCCGAAGGAGGCGATCGCCGCCTCGATGTTCATCATCGGGGTCACCTCCGCGGTCAGCGTGGTCGCCCATGCCAAGCGCGGGAACGTGCAGTGGCGAACCGGGTTCATCTTCGGCGCCGCGGCCATGGTGGGAGCCTTCGGCGGCGGACTGCTGGGGAGCCGACTGCCCAGCGTCGTGCTGATGGTGGCCTTCGGCATCATGATGGTCGCCACGGCGTTGGCGATGATCCTGGACCGTCGCGCCAAAGCCTCTGGTCAGCCTAGGAAGAAGCTTCCGCTGGCCAAGATCCTGATCGAAGGACTCGTGGTCGGTCTGGTGACCGGCATGGTCGGTGCCGGTGGCGGGTTCCTGGTGGTTCCGGCGCTGGTGCTGCTCGGCGGGCTCTCGATGCCCGCCGCGGTGGGCACCTCGCTGCTGATCATCTCGATGAAGTCCTTCACCGGGCTCGCCGGGTATCTGACCTCGGTGAGCATCGACTGGGTCCCGGTGCTGATCATCACCGTGATCACGGTGATCGGCGCGCTGATCGGCACCGCGTTCGGCAAGCACGTCCCAGAGAAGGCGCTGAAGAAGGCCTTCGGATATCTGGTGTTGGCCATGGGCGTGGTGGTGTTCCTCCAGGAGCTGCCGCTGGCCTACGGCCTGGGCGCCGCAGCGGCCATCGTGGTGCTGCTCGGGACCCTGCTGTACCGCCGGCGCGGAGATCAGCTGGCAACATAGAGACGAATCAGTGCGAGAAACAGGGAGAGAATCATGAGAGAAGCCGATCCGGAGACACAGCGCAAGATCGTGAACCGCCTGAAGCGGGCCCGCGGCCAGCTGGACTCGGTGATCAACGCCGTGGAGAACGGCGGCAGCTGCCGCGACGTGGTCACCCAGCTCGCGGCGGTGTCCACCGCCCTGGACCGCGCCGGGTTCAGCGTGGTCTCCTCGGCGATGCAGTTCTGCGTCACCGACCCTGAGCGGGCGGCGGAGACCGAGGACGGGCTGACCGTGGAGGAGCTCGAGAAGCTCTTCCTCTCGCTCTCCTGAGCTGAGCAGGCCGGGGCTGCGGGTCAGGGCAGCGCCACCGAGGTGCTCCCGGCTGCATGACGCCGGACGTGCTCACCGCCGTGCATACATTCGAAAGGCCCAGCCGCACATCGGCTGGGCCTTTCGCGCGTGATCGTTCGCATCGGGTGCTTCGCCGCCGCGGCAGAATTCCAGACGCTGCCGCGCATCCGCTCCGAGCCGTGCTCATCTCTGGCGGCAGGCCCCTGTGCATCGCTGGCATCATGGGACTCAGCTGCCCTGCACAGGAGAGGACACATATGACATTGCTGGTCATGGGAGCGGTGAACCGCGACATCACCGCGCGGCTGCCTGAGTTCCCACAGCCCGGGGAGACCCTGCTGGCCACCGCGTCGCAGACCGCCACCGGGGGCAAGAGCGCGAACCAGGCAGTGGCCGCAGCGCTGGTCGGCGCCGAGGCGCAGCTGATCGCTCGCTGCGGGTCCGACGCCGCCGGGGCCGAAGCGGTGAACGCGCTGCGCGAGGCAGGGGTTCACGTCGACGCCGTGGCTCCGGGCCGCGGCGCCCAGGGGATGGCCTTCATCACCGTGCGCGCTGACGGGGAGAACACCATCGTGGTGGTCCCCGGGGCCAACGCGGAACTCCAAGCCCAGGACTGCCCGGAAGCGCTGCTGGACCAGGCCGACTGGATCCTGCTCAGCCTGGAGGTCCCGCTGGACACCGTCCTGGAGGTGGCTGCCCGCGCCCGCGCGGCAGGGACCAGGGTGGCGCTGAACGCCTCACCGCTGTCTGAGCAGACGTTGGATCTCCGCCACGTGGACCTGGTGATCGTCAATGAAGGTGAGGCCGACCATCTGCTGGCGGATGCCGGCGCTGCCCACCGTCACTCGCAGGACCCGACACCCGAAGACCCGACCGGCGCGCTGGGCATCGAGACCCTCATCGTCACGCGCGGAGCAGCCGGGGCGAGCATCCATGAAGCTGGCTTGGAACCGGTGCATGTGCCCAGCGTCCAGGTGCAGGCAGTCGACACCAGCGGCGCCGGGGACGCCTTCGCCGGCGCCCTGCTCGGACGGCTGACCTGCGGAGACAGTCTGAAGACGGCGGCGACCATCGCCTCGAGGTTCGCCGCCGCCACGACTACCCGGCTCGGCGCCCAGGCCTCCTACCCGCGGGACTTCACAATGGCGACAGATTCGTGACCGCGGGCCCTTCCAGAAGCTCCCCGTCGGCGGCGAAGCGTGAGCCGTGCAGCGGGCAGTCCCAGGACAGGGCCGCGTCGTTCCACTTCAGCACCCCACCCAGGTGGGGGCAGATCGCGGAGACCTTGCACGTCTGACCGTCCACGGTGGAGACCCCGACAGGTTTCCCATGGTCGCGACCCACATTGCCCTCGCCCTCCTCGGGGGTGTCCTCGGGCAGCGAGCGCAGCTCGGCGCCCACCCAGCCGGCCACCAGGGTCCCGCCCACCTCCAGGTTGTCCTTGATCCCGGTGAACACGTCCGAAGGCGTGACCATCCGTTTGCTCAGCGTCTCGGCCCAGGCCATGTGCCCGCCGAGGATCTGCGCCGAGATGGCCAGCGCCGCGGCCACCGCGTTGCTCATGCCCCATTTGTTGTACCCGGTGGCCAGATAGATCCTTCCGCCGCCGCGGGGCAGCGCGCCGAAGAACGGGACGTATTGCGCGGTGCGGTAGTCCTGGGCGGACCACACGTGGGTGCGCCTCGCGCCGGGGAAATGGGCCTGCGCCCAGGCCTCGAGATCATCCACGGCGGCGCGCTCGGAGGGTGAACGGCCCACTCCGTGATCGTTGCCGCCGATCAGCAGCAGCTCCTCACCGTTCACCGGGACCGTGCGCAGGGTTCGGCCAGGGGTGTCGGCACTGAGATACATGCCCTTCGGGATGCTGACCGGAGCGCCGGGCACCCGATAGGTCATCGCGTAGGAGCGGTTGGGTTTGAGCTTGGCGAAATAGCCGCCGCGATCCAGGACCGGGACCCCGGTGGCGAGCATCAGCCGCGCCGCGGTCACCTGACCCTGGGAGGTCTCCACGGTCAGCGGCGCCTCATCCACTGCCGGGTCCAGAGGGGAGCCTTCGGTGTCGTCCTCCACCGAGGCCCGGGGAGTTCCCGTACGGGATTTCGCACCGGCGCCCCCGGCAGTGTCGGATGCGTCACCAGCCGCGGAGCCGTTGGAGGTCGCCCCGGTGACCCTGACCCCTTCGATGAGTTCCCCGCCGCGTTGACGGAGCTCCTCGGCCAGGGCGGCGAGGACCTCCATGGGGTGGAACTGAGTCTGCTTCGCCAGTGCCACGGCGCCGCTGACCTCGAACGGCAGATCGGTCTGATCGGTCCAGGTCACCGGCAACCCAGCCTCCTGGCAGGCGGCGAACTCCTCCTGCACCGAGGAGAGTCCGGATTCTGTGGTGGCGTAGGTGTAGGCGGTGCGATGCTGATAGGGCACCCCGTGTTCCTGCATATAGCGGACCAGCCAGGAGACGCCCTCATCGTTGCCGTCCACATACGCCTGCAGCACCTCAGCGGAGTGGTGCCTGCGGATGCTGGAGAGCGTGGTGCCCTGCAGCAGAGAGAGCTTCGCGGTGGTGTTGCCGGTGGCGACAACCCCGACTGCTCGGGCTTCCAGCACCGCCACCTTATGCCCTGCCCGGGCCAGCAGCACCGCCGTGGTCAGACCGGTCAGGCCCGCTCCGGCGACGACGGTGTCATAGTGCGCGCCCTCGGTGAAGGAGTCGCTGGGGATGGACTCCGGGGAGTAGGTGTCCAGCCAGACCGAGCGGTGGGTGTTCGAGGGCTCATAGGCGGTGTGCGGGCTCTGTGCGTTCACAGGTCGTCCTTCCTCAGGCTGCTGCCGGTGGCCGGGAGCGGAGTCCCGGCGATGGTCCTCATCCTGGTGGCTGGAGCTGGGAGTATCCAGCATTCACGCCCGTACCCTCCGCCTGTTCATCCCGCCCGAATCACCTGCAGGGAGTCGGGATCAGCCGCGCATGCCCAGCGCGAAGGGGAGCACCTCTGCCGCACCCGCCCCGCGCAGCTCCCGGGCTGCCACGGTGAGCGTCCAGCGCGAGACGACCTCGTCGTCGACCAGCAGCACCGAGGCGCCGTTGATCTTCTCGGCGAGTTCCTTCGGCACCGCGAACTTCCCCAAGAGCCCGGCCAGCCGGAAGGCGCTGTTGGTGTCCGGGGTGCTGGTGGGACCGCCGTCGACCCACTCCAGTGCTCCGGCGTAGGGCAGCCGACCGACCTGGGCCAGCGCCCGGGCGATGGAGTCCACCAGCACCGGATGCTTCCGGGAGGGCATCGAGACGACGACGTCGGGTCGACGCGCCCAGCCCCATTCGGCCAGGACCCGGATCGCTCCACGCACCAGCTGTTCGGAGACCTCCGCGTCGGCGCCCTGGAGCGCCTCGCGGACAGGGGTGCCCCAGCCGAGGTCGCTCAGCCGGGCGAGTGCTCGTCCCGGCTGGGACTGTGCCTCGGCCGGGAGCTTTCCCTTGAGGTTGATCCCGAGTGCGTCCAGCCCGGTGGGCCACTGCTTGCGCGGGGCGATCTCCAGACCGACGCGGTCCAGGCTGTCTTTGGCCTCGGCGAGGGCCGACTGGGAGACATCATGCGGGAACCAGGTCTCTGCGCAGGTGTCACAGCGACCGCAGGGCTGGGCTTCCTCGTCGTCGAGGGCGTGGGCCAGGAAGACCATTCGACAGACCCCGGCGGGGAGCCGCTCGTAGTCGAGCATCAGCTGCTGCTCGGCCCGGCGCATCGCCAGGATGGTGTCATAACGCTCGGCGTCATAGGTCCACGGTCTGCCTGTGGAGAGCCAGCCGCCGGAGACCCGGCGGACGCTGCCGTCGACCTCCAGGACCTTGAGCAGCAGCTCCAACGGGGAGCGGCGGATCTCCACCATGGCCTCGAGCTTGGCCACCGAGAGCGTGGTCTCGGGGGAGAGGGCGCCCAGCACGGCATCGGCGCGTTCCTGGGTCGGCATGGAGGCCTGGGCGAAGTACTCCCAGATGCGGATGTCCTCCTTGCCGGGAAGCAGCAGCACGTCGGCGCTGTCCACCGCGCGTCCTGCACGGCCGATCTGCTGGTAGTAGGAGACCGGGGAGGAAGGGGCGCCGAGGTGGACCACGAACCCGAGGTCCGGCTTGTCGAAGCCCATGCCCAGCGCGCTCGTCGCGATCAACGCCTTCACCGTGTTGTCCTTGAGCGCCTGCTCCAGCTGCTGGCGCTCATCCGGGTCGGTCTGCCCGGTGTAGGCGGCGACCTTGTAGCCGTGGGAATTCAGGTGCGCGGCGAGGTCGGTGGCCTGGGAGATGGTCAGCGCGTAGACGATCCCGCTGCCGGTGAGGTCCTTCAGATGTTGGGTGAGCCAGGCGATGCGCTGTTCGGAGTCGGGCAGCGAGAGGACGCCCAGGCGCAGGGATTCACGGCTGAGCGTGCCGCGCAGCACCAGGACCTCTTTGTCAGCCCCCTGAAGTCCGGCAGCTTCCCCGGCAGGGGTGAGCTGGGCGGCGATGTCATCGACCACCCGTGAGTTCGCGGTGGCGGTGGTGGCCAGGACCGGGACCTCGGCGGGGAGGTTGCGCACGATCTCCCCGATGCGGCGGTAGTCGGGCCGGAAATCATGACCCCAGTCGGAGATGCAGTGAGCCTCATCGACCACCAGCATGCCCATGCGCTGCAGCAGCCCGGGCAGGACCTCGTCGCGGAAGCGCGGGTTGGCCAGACGTTCGGGGGAGATCAGCAGCACGTCGAGCTCGTCATTGCGCAGGGATTCCATGATGGAGTCCCATTCGTGGGCGTTGGCGGAGCTGACCGCCTGGGCGCGCACCCCGGCGCGGGTGGCGGCGGCGATCTGGTCGCGCATCAGCGCGATCAGCGGGGAGACGATCAGGCTGACCCCGCGTCCGCGGCTGCGCAGCAGATGAGCGGCCAGGAAGTAGACCGCAGACTTTCCCCAGCCGGTCTTCTGCACCACCAGCACCCGGCGTCGTTCCTGCACCAGCGCGGAGATCGCCTCGAACTGGCCGTCACGGAAGTCCACCTCGGCTCCGGCCAGCGCGGCCAGGCGCTCGCGGGCCTCGGTGTAGAAGGCCGGATCGCGCTCGGCGGCGGAGGAGTCAGGGCTGGCTGTGTTCGTGCTGGGGATGCTCACGTGACCACTCTGTCACAGCCCTATGACACGGCTTCCGGGACGAGATGTGATCAGCTCAACGCCGTTTCATCATCCATTGCTGCATCTTCCACCGCTGCATCTTCCACCGCTGCATCCTCCGCGCGGAGGGTCCGAGTGATCTCGACCCAGCGGCGCAGGAACGCCGGCTCGTCGAGGCGCCGTCGTCGCATCCAGGAGGTGACCTCGTCGTTGCACTTGCTCGCGTTGCAGGAACGGCAGGCAGGCACCACGTTGTCGATCGTGTAGCGCCCACCCCGGGAGATCGGGGATACGCAGTCCTTCTGGAGAGGAGCACCTTCGGCGCCGCAGTAGGCGCAGCGCGCCCACGCCTGGAGGATGCGGAACCACTGGTCCTTCGTCAGGTCGCTTCCCGAGGCGGCGACGCGTCTGGTCCGCCGGCGCGCGGCGCGGACGCGGCGAGTGTTACGAACCGGCATGGCCCGAGATTAGCACTGCGGAGGCCGTCCTCCGGGTGCCACACGCACCGAGGATCGCAATCTTGAGCGCCGAAGCCGGCACGTCCTTAGGGTCGCGATGATCCGGTCGAATCACTAGGTAACCGGTCGCAGACTGATGACGAGAACCACTCCCAGGCATCGAACAGTGAGTGCGGGTGGCGTTCTGCTGTCACAGCACTCTGACGAGTTTTCATGTGAAAGAGATCACTCATCTCGGTAGAACTGCTGATGTCTTCGGGGCTGTCCTGGCTGATGCTGAGATCAGCCGGACACCGGCCCCTAAACTACCCGAGAGGAACGGCCTCATGACCTCGACCACCGGCTATATATGGAACACGCTCTACGGCTGGACTGACACGGGAAGCGGCGGACTGTTGCCGTCGAGCGTCGATTCCCTGACTCAGCCGATCGGACATCATGTGGCACACCCGGATACCAAACGTCGTCTGCATGAGCTGATCTCAGCCTCGGGGCTCATTGATTCCCTGGAACAGATCGACGCCCAACAGGCGACAGAAGCTGACATCCTGCGGGTCCATGACAAGGCGCACTACGACCGAATCCTCGCCGAAAGCGCCCTTCCCAAGGGTGGCGACGCCGGTGACGGGGTCTCGCCGTTCGGCAATGGGGGGCACCGGATCGCGCTCCTGGCCGCCGGAGGGGCCATCGAGGCAGTCCGCGCGGTTGTCGAGGGTCAGGTCAGCAACGCCTACGCGCTCATCAACCCTCCCGGGCATCACGCCGAACGCAGCACCGGCAGGGGCTTCTGCACCTTCAATAATGGAGCCATCGCCGCCGCATACGCCCTCGAGGTGCTGGGTCTGAAGCGAGTTGCCATCGTGGACTGGGATGTCCACCATGGCAATGGAGCTCAGGACATCTTTCGCGAGTCTGCCGAAGTCCTGAACATCTCGGTGCACCAAGACCGTTGTTTCCCCTCTGATTCTGGTTTTCGCGATGAGCGAGGTGAGGGGGAAGGATTCGGCTACACGCTCAATGTGCCACTGCCTCCGGGCGGAGGAAGCGGTGCCTACGAGTACGCATTCGATACTGTCGTTCTGCCCGCCGTGAGGGCCTATCAGCCCGAGCTGATCATCGTCGCCAGCGGTTTCGATGCGTCCATCATGGATCCGCTGGCGCGCATGATGATGCGCAGTGATGGGTTCCGAAGTCTGGCGCGAAAGCTGGTGGATCTCTCCGCCGAGGTGTCCGAGGGCAGACTCGTCTGTCTGCAGGAGGGTGGATACAGCCCCATGTACGTTCCGTTCTGTGGACTCGCGGTGATCGAAGAGCTGGCGGGCGTACACACAGGAACGTCGGATGCCTACACGCCGATCCTTGGTGCCATGGGCGGCGATGAACTTCTCGACCACGAACGCGAGGCGGTCGATCTGGCAGGCGTGCTGGTCTCAGACATCCACTAGCGCACTCTGTTGAAGACCCGCGCAAGGTCCCTGATAGGCGCAGTGGAAGCACCTGGAATGAAGATCGAGGCCGTCGCAGCTCTTGCGGCGGCCTCCGCTCTTCTCCCGACACCCATCTTCCGCCGAATGTTGGCCATATGGGTGTTGATCGTCCGTTTGCTGAGCGTGAGCGCCGTCGCGATCTCTGTGTCGGTCCGACCGATGACCAGGCCGCTCAGGACGCGCAGCTCCTGCAGGCGCAGCTGCCAGAGATCTTCCCGCGTGACCTTCTGAGCGGTCACCGCGAGGTCGTCGTTCTCTGAGCGCCGGGACAAGGTCACGCGGACCCAGCTGCCGTCGAAATGCCAGATGTATCGGAGAGTGTCGAGGGGACTCTCCAAGAACTCAGCCACCACCATGATGAAGTTCGGATCCTTCAACAGCGGGACGCTCTCCTGCGTCGACGGGCACGGTGTTCCCGCAGTCCACCGCAGATGCACAGTCTCTGCGGTGGACTGACGAGCGGCATGACTGCGCAGCCCCAGAGCAAGGAGACCCGACAAGCTCTGTGCCAAAGCCCGCTGGGCGGGTTGAAACGTGCCGGACTGTCTCGCGGAGAAGTGTACGAGCCCAAGATACTCGGACTCGTCGAACAGCTCGAGGCTCATTCCGTCGCGATACCCCTCGGTGCTCAGATAGCGGCGGAACAGAGGTGTCCGGACGAACTGCTCACGCAGGTCCGCCCCGATGTCACTGATCGAAGGGGGCAGGTGATCGACTGGATCGAGGCGGTCGGTGAAACCTATCTCGTAGTTCAGCGGGAAGAGGTTCTGCAGCGCCCAGGCCGTTCCGTTGCTGTACCCGAGCCGGGTGACCACCCGAGAGTCACCGCTCCCCGGCTGGTGAATCACCAGGGCCGAGTCGAAGAGTATGTGGCGCTGCAATTGGCCAAGCGCCATCGTCAGGTCGTGTCTCGGTGGGGGTTCACTGGGTAGCCCTCTCATAGGTAGAGGCTAGATCCGACCAGTCAGCTTGCCAAGGAAGGCGCCTCCCAGACACCGGGCAGTGAGGCCTGGTAGCGTTCCGGCTAAGCTGTCGCGCCAGGTCTACCAGGAGGCATTATGCCGATCTTCGAGTACGAGACCCACCTGCCTTTCTCCCGTGAAGACGTCTTCGACTGGTACGCCCGCCCGGGTGCGCTGGTGCGGCTGCATCCGCCCTTCGCGGGTCGAGTGATCGAGGAGCCCACCAATGGTCTGCAGGACGGGTCGGAGTCGGTGCTCGGGATCAACATGCCCAGCTTCTTCGGCACCACCCTCTCCTCCCTCGCCGATATGGCCGGCTCAGCCAGCTCGCTGCCGATGCGCGGGTACACCAAATGGCGCTCGCGGCACACCAATTTCAAGCCTGGACATGGCTTCTCCGATGAGATGATCTCGGGTCCCGCGAAGTCCTGGCGGCATGACCGCAGCTTCGAGGACGACGGCGCCGGGATGGTCCTGCGTGAAAAGGTCACCTACGAGCTGCCCCTGGTGGACAAGCTCCCCGCTGCGGTGCAGAAGGTGGTCGCTCGCCAGTTCGAGGCCGAACTGAACCGGATCTTCGCCTACCGCGGCCGACAGAGCAGCGATGACCTGGCCTTCCACCAGTCCCACGGCCGCCTGGCTTCACAGCTGAACCAGGACCCCCACCACGTGCCCGAGGTCGCCCCGATCAAGGTGGTCGCCGTGAGCGGCGCGTCCGGGCTGATCGGACGCCAGGTCTGCGCGCTGCTCGGCGGTGCCGGCATCGAGGTCCGCCGGATGGTCCGCGGCCACGGGGACTCCTCTGGCGGAAAGGCCGGAGAGATCATCTGGGATCCCGAGGCCGGAACCCTCGACCCGGAGGCGCTGCGCGACGTGGACGCCGTCATCCACCTCGCCGGACACCCGCTGGCCGCCCGCTTCACCGATGAGCACAAGAAGAAGGTCCTCGACTCCCGCGTAGAGGGGACCTCGCTGATCGCCACCACCCTCGCGCACCTGGAAGAAGTCGATCAGCGCGGCCGCGTGCTGATCAGCAGCTCCGCCATCGGTTACTACGGTGCGACGCCGGCCGATCGCTCCAGCCGCAGCGCCATCCTGACCGAGGACTCACCTGCGGGCACTGACTTCCTCGCTGACGTCTGCAAGAAGTGGGAAGAGAGCACCGCGCCGGCGAAGAAGGCCGGGGTCAGGGTCGGGATCGTCCGCACCGGGATCGTGCAGACCCCCGCCGGCGGCGCGCTTTCTCAGCTGCTGCCGCTCTACACCCTCGGTGCTGGCGGACCGCTGGGTGATAAGGAGTGGCAGAGCTGGATCAGCATCGATGACATCGCCTCATTGATCGTGCACCTGGCGCTGAACCCGCACGCCGAAGGCCCGGTCAACGGTGTCGGGCCTGAGCCGGTCACCGCCAAGCAGTACTCCAAGACCCTGGCCGCGGTCATGCGCCGCCCCTCGGCGATCCCGGTGCCGGCCTTCGGTCCGAAGCTGGTCCTCGGTGAGCAGGGTGCCAAGGAGATCGTCGGCGCGGATCAGCAGGTCACCTCGGTGAAGGCCCAGTCCCTGGGATACGCGTTCCGCCACCACACCCTGCAAGAGGCCCTCGAACACGTGCTCGGCAGCTGACACCGTCAGACAGCTGACCCTGGTCCAGAGAAGGAAGACTGCTCAATGACAGAAGACACCAAGATCCGGATGTTCGGCGCCCAGTGGTGCGGGGACTGCCGGCGGACCAAGGCCCAGCTCGACGCGCTCGAGCTGGACTATGACTACATCGATCTGGAGCACGACGTCGCCGCCGCGAAGGTGGCCGAGGAGATCTCCGGACGCAAGCAGATTCCCGTGGTCGTCTACCCCGACGGCTCACACCAGGTGGAGCCCTCCAACGCCGATGTCGAGGCCAAGCTGCGGGAGCTGGGCGCGACCTATTGAGCTGAGCCTCAGATCTACGGTCCAATGGGCGCAGCAGATCTGCCCGACCAGCTGCCGAATCCTGAGGGACGCCGGATGAACATGCCAGTCCACGCCGGAGAGCCGCACACCGCAGGCATCGCGGGACGGCTGAACTGGTTGCGCGCCGGGGTGCTCGGCGCGAACGACGGGATCATCTCCGTCGCGGCCATCGTCGTCGGCGTGGCTGGAGCCACCAACCAGCTCGCGCCCATCGTGACCGCAGGCACCGCCGCCCTGGTCGGCGGCGCGATCTCCATGGCGCTGGGCGAGTACGTCTCGGTCAGCAGCCAGAGCGACAGTGAGAAGGCGCTGATCGAGAAGGAGCGCGGAGAGCTCGCACAGATGCCGGAGCAGGAGCTCGACGAGCTCACGGGCCTCTACCAAGCGCGGGGGCTCTCCGCCGAGACCGCGCGCAAGGTCGCCGAGGAGCTCACCGCGGATGACGCGCTGGCGGCGCACCTCTCCGTCGAGCTCAACATCGATCAGGAGGACCTGATCAGCCCGTGGCAGGCGGCGTTCGCCTCGGCCGCGGCCTTCACCGTCGGCGGGATCATTCCCTTCGCCGCGATCCTGCTGCCGCCTGATATCCGGATCGCGGCGACCTTCGCGCTGGTGCTGCTGACCCTGGCGCTGACCGGGGCGCTAGGTGCTCGGCTCGGCGGCAGTCCGATGCTGCGGCCCACCATGCGGGTGGTGATCGGCGGAGCGATCGCGCTCGCGGCCACGTTCATCATCGGCACGCTGCTGGGCACCGGGTTCGGGTAATCGAGTCCCGCGCAAGCCCTGGACGCTCAGTTCATCAGCGCGATGTAGAAGTTCAGCGTCGAGGCATACAGAGTCCACGCCAAGTACGGGAGCAGCAAGTATGCCCCCACCCGGGAGATCGGCCAGAACCGCCAGATGGTCAGCCCGATCGCGACGATCAACACCACGATGAGCACCATCGCGGCCCAAAGAGCTGCGGTGCCGAAGAGCGGATAGCCGCCGAAGAACAGCGGGGACCAGATGCTGTTGAGCACCAGCTGCCCCACGAACAGCGCCAGTGCAGGGGTGGCGTTGACGCTGTGCCGACGGCGCCAGACCAGCCAGGCGCCCACGCCCATCAGCAGATACAGCACGGTCCAGACCGGACCGAAGACCGCATCCGGCGGTGTCCAGGCGGCCTTGTCCGCGTCGGCGTACCAACCGTCGGTCTCATCGGCGGTGAGAATGTTGCCCAGGAACCCCACTGCCTGCGGGATCCCGACGAAGAGGATGAGCGCGATGAGCTGCTTCACCGTGGAGTCCGGGGTGCCATGTGGATCGAGCCAAGTTTCGGTGCGTGCCTGCGGAGTCATCTCACGGTCCTTCCGTACCCGAGTGATGCCCCGACCATACACTTGGGCCTATGACCTCTACAGCTTCTGAGCAACGCCAAGCCCTGGTCACTGCACTGCGCAGTGTCCCCGCCGACGCCCCGACGCTCTGCGAAGGGTGGGCCGCCGAGGACCTGGCTCTGCACATCGTGATCCGCGACTCCCGCCCGGACCTGATCATCGGTCCGGCGCTGCCGCTGGTGGGCGACGCGGCGCGCAGGACCCTGGATAAGCTGCGCGCCACCGGGTATGAGTCACTGGTCAACCGGGCGGAGGCCGGGCCGCCTCTCTACTTCCCGCAGAGCCTCCCACCGCTCAACGATCTGATGAACACCGCGGAGTTCTACATCCACACCGAGGACGTGCTGCGCGCGCAGTCGGACTTCGATCCGAAGAGCCCGCGCCGCATCTCCGAGAAGCTGCGCAGGCGACTCTGGAAGCAGGGCTCCACCGCGATGTTCGCGATGGCCGCGCGCAAGGCGAAGCGGCGCATCACGTTCATCAGCCCCGGCTACGGCGCGACGACGAGCGGACCGTCCTCCGCCCCGCTGCAGGAGATTCAGGGCGCGCCCGAGGAGCTGCTGCTCTGGGCCTTCGGCCGCGAGGAGAAGGCCCAGGTCAGCATCAGCGAGGGCTGAATCTAGAACGGGTAGGACGCAATCTCCGAGCGCACAGTCAGCCACTGGGTCTCGGTGAAGGACTCGATGTTCGCGCTCGCGCCGCCGAGCCGGGAGCCGGTGCCGGAATCGCCGACCCCGCCGAAGGGCGCGTTCGCTTCGTCGCCCACGGTCTGTTCGTTGATGTGGACCTTGCCGGAGTCGACCTGGTCGGCGATCTTCATGGCCAGGCCGACATCGCCGAGCACGCCCACCGAGAGCCCGTATTCGCTGCTGTTGATGATCTCCACGGCCTCCTCGATGGTGGAGAAGGAGATGACCGGAGCCACGGGGCCGAAGATCTCCTCGGTCCAGGCCGGGTTCTTAGGAGTGATCCCGGAGATCACGGTGGGGGAGTAGAAGAGGTCGGTGAAAACGCCGCCGGCCTCGACCGTGCCGCCGTCTGCGGTGGAGGATTCCACGATCGAGTGGATCCGGTCGAGCTGCTTGGCGTCGATGATGGGGCCGATGGCGATGCCGTCCTCCGCCGGGTTGCCCACCGGAAGGTTCTTCGCCTTCTGGCTCAGCTTTGCGATGTACTCGTCCTTCAGCGACTCGTGCACCAGGTGGCGTCCGGTGGTCATGCAGACCTGACCCTGGTGCAGGAAGGAGCCGAAGGCACCGGCCGAGGCTGCCTTGTCCAGGTCGGCACCGGGCAGGATCACCAGGGCGTTGTTTCCGCCGAGCTCCAGGTGGGCGCGCTTGAGCAGCTTGCCCGCGGTCTCACCGACCATTCGTCCGGCCGCGGTGGAGCCGGTGAAGGAGATGATGCGTACCTCGGGTGCCTCGGTGAGCGCCTTGCCGACCTCGCCGCCACCGGGCAGCAGGTGCAGCACGCCGGCGGGCAGGCCGGCTTCTTCGAAGATCCGGGCGATGGTCACGCCGCCGGAGACGGTGGTGCGTGGATCCGGCTTCAGCAGCACCGCATTGCCCAGCGCGAGTGCGGGGGCGACGGAGCGGATGGAGAGGATCAGCGGGAAGTTGAACGGGGAGATCACCGAGACGACGCCGGCGGGGCGGCGCCGCGCGAAGGACCAGCGCGGCTGCTCGGTGGTCAGCACCTCACCGGCGGGAGCGGAGGGCAGTGCGGCGGCCTCGAAGCACTCGGCCGCGGCGACGTGGGATTCCAGTGCGGCCTTGGCCGGGACTCCGCCGGTCTCACGGATGATCCAGGTCTCGATCTCCTTGGCGTGCTCCTCGAAGAGGGTTCCGGCGCGGCGCAGCACTGCGGCGCGCTCGGAGGGCTTCATCGCGGCCCACTTCTTCTGCGCGGCGGCCGCCGCGGTGGCGGAGCGCTCGACGTCGGCGACGGAGGCGCCGCCGGCGGTGCCGAGGCTGTCGCCGGTGGCGGGCTCGGTGATCGGGATCAGCTCACCCCCGCCGGTCTGCCATTGGCCGGTGAAGACCTTGCTGTCCCAGTGGGCGTCGTCGAGGAGCGTGGTCGTGTCAAGCGTGGAGGTGGTGGACATGTGGTGACCTCTCGGGAGGGGGAAGACTGCACGGCAATTTTGCCTATCTCCATAGTGATCTGCCGCACAGCTCAATTCAAGTGTCGTGTGCGAAAAAGTCGACCTTCACATCTGTCGCGGTGAAGTGCGACAACGACCTGAGTCAGGCATCGAGAGCTGATTCTGAGCGTGGAACCGGGTGAGTCCGGGCACCCGGACTCACCCGGTCATGTCGACGGGATCTCTACTGTGCAGTCCATTCGCCGCAGTCGCTGGTCTCGAAGGCGACATCCGTCTCGGCGATGGTGACAAATCCCTGTCCCTCGGGGAGTCCATTGGTGATGATGTCGTCGAACTCACCGCTGAGTCCTGAGAGTCGGGCCCAGTAACAGAACCCTGAGGTGCTCTCGGTGCGATAGGTGCCCGGCTGGATCTCCTCGCCGACCAGGAACGTTCCTGAGCCCGGGATGGATCCGGAATCCGAGGCTGATGTCTCTTCCTGTGCGGACTGCTCGGCCGCTTCCGTTTCGGCTTCCTCCTCGGCCTGCAATGCCAGCTCCTCCTCCCGTGCGTCCAGGGCATCTTCACGGTCATCGAGCTCGGAGGCCCGGGTCTCGAGGGATTCCTCGTCTTCGGCGATGACCTCGCGGCGCTCCTCGAGGTCTGCCGGTTCCACTTCGACTTCCACCTCGACCTCTTCGGTGATGGTCTCCGTCTCGGTCTCGGTGACGATCTCAGGTTCGGGCTCTCCGCTGCTGCCGATACCGATCCCCGCGACCAGCGCGACGATGATGCCTGCGATCCATGGCCAGCGGCGTCGCTGCTTCGGGTGCTCCGATGAGTCCGCTCCGCCTGCCGCCGGCGGGTAAGGCTGGTGCTGCTCATTGGAGTACTGAGTGTTGGAGTGCTGAGTGTTGGGGTACTGCTCGGTGGGGTGCTGGTCCTGGTGCGAGTGATTCATGGTGTTCCTTTCCCTCGGGTCATTCACTGGGAGATCCAGTGCGCCGACGCGGAGAACAAAACATTTTCTGCGTCAGTAAAAATCACCTTAGGTGCGACCATGGACATGAATCCGAGCCGAACAGATACAACAACTACCGAGGATCATCTTCGGTATATCGGCGCTGGAACTCGCGCTGGCCGTGCGTCACGCGGCGGATGTCCATGCTGGAGTCGAAAGTGGACCCTATGGCGCCGGCGACGACGCCCATCGCCGCGCTGAGCCAGGCGATGTCGAGGTAGTTCAACAGGCTTACGTCACTGCCGATGAGATCAGCGAGGAAGTCCGGGTCGATGACCACGAGGGCGCCGAAGAAGATCGCCACCACAAGTGCCAGGTAGAGCATGGTCACGGCGACCAGCAGCGTCAGGATCGTAGAGCCGTTGTAGAGCATGACCACTCGGCCCACGTGCTTATTGATGGGTTTGTCCCACAGCCGGTTGGTGAAGATGAGCCATGCCACCATGCTGAGGATCACCGCGACTCCGATGGAGAGCAGGCGCACGGTGCTCAGTGCGTCGGCCATCTGCCAGATCGAGTAGTAGAAGATGCCGAACGCGCCAACAGCTGAGGCTGCTGCGAGTGCCCCTGAAAGTTTGGGGGCGGTTCGCATCGGCTCGTTGGCGACGGTCATGCCTAGAATTGTTCGCGGATCTCCGGTCACGGTGTGCGCAAACAAGCGGTGTTGGTCGCCTGGTTCCGTGGACCTCCAGCGAGCCCATCGCTGGGAGTATTTCTTCTCCACCGGGCCGTGCTCGTCTGGCAGCAGCTTGAGAAGACAGTTCATGAAGATCTCGCGGATCCTGCGCTTCGTGTCCCACACGCCCAGAGTGGGGAAAGAGATGATCGCGGTTCGCTTGTCGGAGAAGATCTCCGCGACCAGGGCTTGTCCTTCTTCGTAGCGAGGTACTTCGGTGAGCACCAGCACTGCATCAGCGTCGAGGTGCTCGGCGTCGAGTTCGCCGATGGCCGCGATGTCGAGCGCGCCGTCGGTGTCGATGCGCACGCTTCGGGTCTCGACCTCCACCTCGACATCTTTCGTCAGCACCTGCCTCACCTCGGTGGTGAAACGTTCGGTGATCGCCTGGATCCGTCGGGTGGCTACTCCCGGATCCGCGATCAGCATCAAGCGCAAGGGTGTGTCGGGGGATGACATGTGCGGTTCTCCTTCAGTCTCCCTGCGCAGAGCCAGGCCCATATCGGGAGAGATCAGCGTGAGGCGTCACCTCGAGCGTAACTACAGTGAACGTCGTTGTCCTCACCGCTGGTCTGTGATGGACTCAAGGAAGACAGTGGCCACCACAAGAATCGAGGCTGACATGACCCGCATCGTCGTGCTGGCCACCGGAGGAACCATCTCCTCCCGTCAGAGCTCGGCAGGCGGGTCCCGCGCTAAGGACAGCGCCGCAGACCTGATCAGCGCCCTGAGCACGCACGGACTCGACGACTTCGGAGCCGGCGTCGAACTCGAGTCCGAGGACGTTGCGGTGCAGAACTCCTTCAACTTTTCTCTAGCCGACCTCTCCCGGATCGCCCACGCAGTCGCGCGGATCCTGCGCCGGGAGGACGTGGACGGCGTCGTCGTCACCCATGGCACCGACACCATGGAAGAGACCCTCGCGCTGCTGGGCTTCACCCATGATGATCCGCGGCCGGTGGTGCTCACCGGAGCCCAGTGCAGCCCCGATCACCCCGACAGCGACGGCCCACGCAACCTCCACGACGCCATCCACACCGCGGCCTCGCCAGCTTCCCGCGACCAAGGCGTTCTGCTGGTCTTCGGCGGGGAGATCCACAGCGCACTGGGTCTGAGCAAGAACCACACCCTGGCACCGCAGCCCTTCGGCCACCGCAGCGCTGGCGCGCTGGGCGCCGTCGTCGGCTCCGGCACCAGCTACTTCGCCCAGGCGCTGACACCCGAGCCGCTCCCGCTGCCCAACGCGGCATTCGAAGATCAGCGGGTGGACATGGTCCTGGGCTATCCCGGGGCCGACGCCGCGCTGATGCACGCAGCTCTCGAGGCCGGGGCCACCGGCGTCGTCGTGCTCGGCGCAGGGGCAGGCAACCCCGGTGTTCCGCTCACCGATGCCATCGCGCAGGCCACCGCTCAGGGCGTCCTGGTGGGTCTGGGCACCCGCACCGGGGCCGGGCCCGTCGCGGTGATCTACGGAGGCGGGGGAGCCGTGGACGCCGTCGCCGCCGGAGCCATCCCGCTTTCAGACCTGCCCGCCACCCAGGCCCGGATCCTGATGGCGCTGCTGCTGAGCGCCCATTCACCCACCCAAGCCAGAGACCAGCTGAAGGCACGGCTGAACCCGCAGACCTAGAACACTTCAGACGCACTGCACCAGACACGGAAGAGGTACCCACATCATGGCCAAAGAGATCTACGTAGCACTGGGCATCGACGTCGACGCGGTCGGCGGCTGGCTCGGCTCCTATGGCGGCGAGGACTCCCCGGGAGACATCTCCCGCGGCATGTTCGCCGGGGAGGTCGGGGTGCCCCGGCTGAACAACCTGTTGGCCAAATACGACCTGCCCTCCACCTGGTTCTGGCCCGGGCACTCCATCGAGACCTTCCCCGAGCAGTTCGATCAGGTGGTCGCCGCAGGACACGAGATCGGAGTCCACGGCTACAGCCACGAGAACCCGATCGCGATGACCCGGGAGCAGGAGACCGAGATCCTGACCTACTGCATCGACCTGATCGAGAAGCGCGCCGGCCGCCGCCCCACCGGCTATGTGGCGCCCTGGTGGGAGTTCTCCACCGTCACCAACGAGCTCCTGCTGGAGCAGGGCATCAAGTATGACCACTCGCTGATGCACCGGGACTTCGAGCCCTACTACGTGCGCGTCGGGGACAGCTGGGAGCACTCGAAGATCGACTACGACAAGCCCGCCAGCTCCTGGATGAAGCCCCTGATCCGCGGCGAGGAGACCGACCTGGTAGAGATTCCCGCCTCCTGGTACCTCGATGACCTGCCGCCGATGATGTTCATCAAGTCCAGCCCCAACAGCCACGGCTTCGTGAACCCACGTCAGCTCGAAGAGATGTGGCGCGACCAGTTCGACTGGGTCTACAGGGAGAGCGACTACGCGGTCTTCACCATCACCATCCACCCCGACGTCTCCGGACGCCCGCAGGTGCTGCTGATGCTGGAGCGGCTGATCGAACACATCAACTCCCACGAAGGCGTGAAGTGGGCGCAGTTCAATGACATCGCCGATGACTTCATCCGCCGCTCACCGCGCACAACCGAGTGACCTTCCTGCCCCCTGAAACCGCCGCTGCATCTGCCACAAGGAGACACCGTGTCCAAGAATGAGAAGAATGCCCACCGGCTCGATGTCCCCCTGGACGGCGTCCGCGGACCCAAGGGCGCGAAGAAGACCCCGTTCGAGGGCGACCCCCGCAAGCTCTGGCGGGTGAACCAATACCCGTCCCCGTTCTCACTTGCAGATGCCCCCACCCGCGAGAAGGTCGGGTTCAAGGGCAAGAAGGACGACGGTGAGGACGCGCTCGATGAACGCGCCGAGATGCTGGCCGACCTGCAGGAGCTGATGTGGGCACATGTCGTCTCAGCGTCTGAAGAGGACCAGCGCGAGGTGGCCAAGGCCATCGCCGGCCGAGTGCCTCGGCGAACACCTGCGGAGAAGGCCCGTCGGGAGGAGCTGTTCTCACCCGAGGTGGAGAAGGCGCTCAGCAACCTGGCGCGGGGGCCCAGGATCTTGTTGGTGCTGCAGGGCATGGACGCCTCCGGCAAGGGCGGGGTGGTCAAGCAGGTCGTGACCTCCATGGACCCGATGGGTGTGGACGTGGCCGGGTTCGGCAAGCCCACCGCAGCGGAGAGTCGCGAGCACTACCTGGAGCGCATCATCCGCAGGCTCCCACGCCCCGGGCATGTGGGAGTCTTCGACCGCTCCCACTACGAAGACGTGCTGGTGCCCACCATCCTTGGCAGCGAGAGCGCGGAGGAGCTCGAGCGCCGCACCGAGGCGCTGATGCTCTTTGAACGCGAACTGGTCCGGCTGGGCTTCGTGATCATCAAGGTCAAGCTCACCATCTCCCAGGAGGAGCAGCTGGACCGGCTGGTCTCCCGGTTGGACCGGAAGGAGAAGCACTGGAAGTACGACCCCTCCGACGCCGATGCCCGGGCCGAGTTTGACCTCTACCAGGAGGTCTACTCTCGCCTTATGGAAGCCACCGACGCCGACCACGCGCCCTGGCATGTGATCGGCGCGGACCGGAAGTGGTACTCCCGACTTGCGGTCCAGGAGCTGCTCATCGCCGCGCTCTCTGACCTGAAGCTGCGCTGGCCCGCAGCGGACTATGACGTGGAGACGGAACGGACGCGGCTGCTGGAGTCGTGAGTGACTCGTTGACCATGACCACCTTCCTCGGAACTCCATGACACTGACGACCCGTTCCTCGTTCGGCTGGCTCGACGCTGGCCATGAACGCCGTCGGCAGATGCTCGAGGTCCTGGACAGCTTCGCGGATAAGACCACCGTGGATGACCTGGGGATCGGCACCATCCGAGACGCGCTCGCTGACACGATGTTCCCCGGCACGTCCGTGCTGCACACCCGGCTGCGCTACGTGCTCATGGTCGCTTGGGGCCTCCGTCAGGCAGGAGAGCAGCCGAACGTGGATGAGATGTGGGGCGAGCTGCGACAGTACGAGTGGCGCACGCTCGCGAGCCTCCAGAAAGGGGGAGAGGAGCAGGGCGTCATCGGAAGCCGTGCCCAGAAGACGTTACAACGGATGCCCAGCAGCATCTACTCCTCAGCGTTGAAAAGCTGGGGGATTCGGACGCCCTCCACCATCGGCGCCTACTTCCAGCTCTGCCACCTGCGCTCCAGAGACCAGAACCCGTGGGCGGGGGAGCTCGGTCCACAGAATTCACTCGGCTCAGGCCTTGACCCGAATCTCCCTGCCGCGCCGCAAGGACTGCTCAGGCAAGCCAGCTTCGCGCTGCGCCCGGAGGAATCCGAGTATCTTCGGGAGCGAATCCGCCGGTCCCATCGGGAATCGCTCTTCGCCTGGTTGGCGGATCACGAGCCGGTGGTTCTCGAGCGGGTCGATGCGCCCTGGGACATCACCTCGGAGGTGGAACTGCCTGAGCCTCTGCACGAATTGGTGAATACGGCTCGGGGCATCTCCTTCAGCATCCTCGGAGCTTCACTGCTCTACAACCTCGCCCTGGCGGAGAAGAGTGAAGATGAGGAACGGGCCGATCACTATGAATCCGCGCTCAGCGCCTGGTTCAGTGACCGCGAGGCCGAAGCCCCACTTCCTTCCTTCCAGCCGAGGGAATTGCTGCGCGTACTCCCCGAATCGATGGTGAGGAGGGTCGAGTCATCCCGAGGATTCCTCGCTCAATGGACAGAACACGTGGAAAATACCCGCTCGGCGGAGGCGCTGTTCAGAGCTCCGGAGGTCCGCCAGCTGATCAGTAACCGTGAGCGCCGAATGAAGGGCAAACGCGCCCGCCTCTACAACCCGGCCGCCCTGGATCAGTGGTCAGGCGCCAGCGGCACTGGACGGCTCACTTTTCGCTGGTCCGTGGTGCGGCAGCACCTGGAAGACCTCTACGCGGCAGGAGCTGATGCATGACGCTGAATCCGCAGAACCGGATCTTGCTGCAGGACTCCCTGCAGCCACCTCCTGGATACCGAGTCGATCTCGCCATAGGCACCACGTATTCGCTGGACCTGGTCTCCCTCCTGGCAGCCTCCTTGTCCTTCGCCTCCCCTGATGCCGCCGAGGTCTCGGGGGAGCACAGCGATCCAGTGCAGCTGCTCGAGGCCGTCCAACGCTGCGCCGAGAAGATGCTCATCTTCACCCAGGCCGGCGGCATCTATGTGCCGTCCAAGTACCGCAGCGTCCTGACCTTCATCGAGGACAGCATTCACGAAGTGGTCGCACCGAATCCCGACGGCATCTTCCATCCGAAGATCTGGGCGCTGCGCTTCGCCGACGACGACGGGGCTCTCCGTCACCGGCTCATCGTCCTGAGCCGCAACATCACCCAGGATCAGGCCTGGGACACCGCACTGGTCCTCGATGAGATGCCGGATTCAGGCGCCGAGGATCAGCCTTCCATGGACGCGGCTCCTGCATCGGATTTTCTGCGGAGACTGCCCCGCCTCGCCACTCGTGATCTTGACCCAGGACGAGCAAGGCAAGTCGAGGATCTGGCCGCCACCTTCAGCCGAGTTCGCTTGATGCTCCCTGAACCGTTCACTGACGGAGAGCTGCTGTCGATCGGACTCGACGGCTCGGAGACTTGGCCGTTCGCAGGGACGAAAGCCAGACGAATCCTGGCGATCAGCCCGTTCCTCTCACCCAAGGCCGTCACTGCGCTCAAGGAGGTGACGCCTGGAGTCTCGTCGGATAAGCGGCTGTTGCTCTCCTCCCCGGTCGCTCTCGACATGCTGGGTGCTGAGGCGGCGAAGGGATGGCAGCTCCGCGTGCTGCCGACAACTCCAACCGCTGATCACGAGGTCGAGGAGTCCGAGAACGGACGGTCCCATCTGGATCTGGAGACCGCCAGTGGGCTCCACGCCAAGACGGTGGTGGTCGACCTGCCCGAGAGACGTTCACTCACCGTGACGGGAAGCGCCAACCTGACCGGCCGTCCATCCTGGGGCCGCAGCGTGGAGTTCAACGCCCTGCTGTTTGGAAACACGCGCGAGTGCGGAGTGGAAGCCATGCTCGGCACATCCGTGGGTAAGCCGGGGCTGGAGGATGTGTGGGAGCCGTATACACCTGCCGCGGAGGAGACTGCTGCACAGCAGGAGTACGAGGCTGAGCGGAAGATCGAACTGTGGCACATAGAGCTTGCCAGTGCCCGTCCGATATTGGCTGTGCGCACCACCGGGGAGGCCACTGTCGAAGCCACGTTGAGCCTTGAACTGCCGGCGGGGGAGATCGGAGTCACCACTGTCTGGCCCATCTCGCTGCCGCAACACGCCAGACTTCTTGGTCCTCAGGTCCAGTGGTCACGGCTCTCCGCGCTCAACGTCACACCGTTCCTAGCAGTAGAGACGACCCTGGGGTCAGGTGAGACGCGGGTGACCCGACGCCGCGTCATCTTCGCTGAGCTTGCAGGTGACATCGACGGCCGGAAACACGACGCGTTCCGCGAGATCATCAAAGACAGATCGGATGTGTTGCGCTACCTGATGCTGCTGCTCAATGAAGCTTCCTACGCTGACCTCCTTGCGCAGATGGACCTGGTTGACTCCTCCGGCACCGCGCTCGCCGCCGGGGACCAGGGTCGCATCTACGAGGACTTCGCACTTTTTGAACCTCTGGTCCGCGCTATCGGGCGTGATCCTGAGACGCTTGTGCGCGTCGGCAATCTGATGGAACAGCTGCGTGACTCGCCGGATGCCGAAGACCTCGTCCCAGCCGGGTTGGAAGAGCTCTGGTCCACCGTGTGGGCCGTCCACGCGGAGGTCTCCTGATGGAGCGTCCCAACTTTTCAAACTCGTTGAGTGGGCTCAAGGACTTCCAGCGGAACACGGTGGAATACACCTTCAGCCGCCTTTGGGGTGAGCATGACCCGGTTCAGCGATTCCTGGTCGCGGATGAGACGGGGCTGGGGAAGACCATGGTCGCCCGCGGTGTCGTGGCTCGAACCGTCGATCACCTCTGGGACAAGAAATCCCGGATCGACGTCGTCTACATCTGCACGAACGCGCAGATCGCCGCCCAGAATCTGGCTCGTCTGAATTCAGTGGGGGCGAATCAGGTGAGGCATGCAGACAGACTGTCCCTGTTGCCCAGGGTCACCGGCCATCTCAACAGCAATAAGGTGAACTTCATTGCGCTCACCACCGGCACCTCATTCACCCAGGGAGATCGATTAGGACGCGCCGATGAGCGGCTTCTGCTCCTGAAGATGATCGCCCTCGGCGGCGTGGAGGCGGCCCATGAAAGCCCCGGTTGGCGGGAAATGTTCCGCGGTGGCAAGAGCCGAAAGAACTTCGACAACGAGTTTCGCGCCTTTGACACCGAGGGACTGGATGAGGAGATCTGTCACACCTTCGTCCAGGGGTGCCGGGTGCGCCGGGACCACGGGAATCGATCCCTGCTGGAGGAGCTCACCCAATGCGCGGAGGACTTCGTCAGGATTGATGGCGCTGATCCCGATGCGGCACTGCATGAACGTCGCATGAGCATCGTCGCTCGACTGCGTGCAGCCGTGGCGGAGATCGCCCTGGATCTGCTGTCACCAGACCTGGTCATCCTCGACGAATTTCAGCGCTTCAAGGACCTGTTGGACGCCCCCGCTGAGTCAGGGGTCTCCGGGGCGCGGCTTGCCCACCGCATGTTCAATCAGGACAAGGCCAAGATTCTGATGCTCTCTGCCACCCCTTACAAGATGTACACATTGCACGACGACGAGGGTGGCGACGACCACTACCGTGACTTCATCAAGACGGTGGAATTCCTGGCTGGGCAGCCACGAGCGGAGCGGGTGGAGTCCTATCTGAAGACGATGGGCCGAGCGATGGAGACCTTGGCAGCTGACCCCTCGGAAACCACACAGGCTGATACGTCGCAGGCGGCGCGAGCCAAGGATGCAGTGGAATCTGAACTGCGGCGTGTCATGTGTCGCACGGAGCGGACTGCCTTCACTGCTGACGCCGATGCCATGGTGAATCTCCGTCACTTGCCTGCTTCGCAGGTCACGGCCCAGGACCTGCGTTCTTGGAGGACTTTGGATCGTGTCGCCGAGCAGCTCGGTTCACGCGACACGTTCGAATACTGGCGCTCCACCCCGTATCCGCTGAACCTCATGGAACGGAATTCCTACCAGATTCGTAAAGACTTCCACGCCCGCGTGGAGCTCGGCGACTCGACGCTTGCTCGAGCATTGGAAACTTCCGACGGGCTGTTGGACTGGCAGGTGATCAGGGACTATCAGAAGCTCGACCCGGGCAATGCCAAGCTGAGGTCGTTGGAGGAAGATGTGTTCCGCTCGGGCGCGGCAAGCGTGCTCTGGCTGCCGCCGTCGATGTCCTACTACCGACTCAGCGGGCCTTTCTCACACGCTGAACTTGGACCCTTCACCAAGCGGCTGGTCTTCTCTGCCTGGACGGTGGTGCCGAAGGCCATTGCGACGCTGCTCAGCTACGAGGCCGACCGTAGAAGCCATGAGCGCGAGCTCGCGGCGGTTGCGGCTTCGGCCGCAGAGGGGGCACCGCGAAGGTACGACGACCAGCTCCGTCCCGTCGCGCCACTGACTTTGAAGCTCACCGAGAACCGTCCCATGACCATGGCGACCTGGGCATTGACGTACCCATTTGAGGAGTTGACTCGTGTCACCGACCCGTTGGCCATTGCGCGCCAGATGCGGCGTCGAGACCTCAGTCAGAACGAAGTGCTTGATGTCGCGGAGAAAGGAGTGCGCGGTCTTCTCGCAGAAGTGCTGCCGGAGGCACTCACGGCTGCGGACGGCTCTGGCGCTGAGGATCCCCGCTGGTACTGGGCGGCCCCGATGCTGCTGGACCGGCGTCGAGACGCCGCGGCAGCTGACGCGCTTGCCCGAGCGATGCGCAGATTCCTGTGGGGACTGCCCACCGATTCGGTCGAGCCAGAGGGACAGTCGGGACAGGGCGGAAATTCCCGTGCGGCTCGGCGTCACCTTGATCAGACGCAGAGATTGCCGGACAACCTGGGACGTCCACCCGCCGACCTGCCAAGACGAATGGCGGAGCTCGGCGTGGGGGGATTCGGAACCAGCGCGTCGCGCGCCTTGAAGCGTGTTGCAGGAGAGCCGGATGAGGTTGAGACAAAGGATCTGCGGGTGGCGGCGTTCAGCATCGCCCGAACCCTGAGACTGCTGTTCAATCGCCCAGAGGTTGTGCCTGTCGTGCGGTCCTCGGAAGGCAGGGCCTATTGGCGCGACGCCGTGCAGCATGCCCTTGATGGCGGCCTGCAGGCAGTCTTAGATGAGTTCGTTCATGTCCTGGTGGAGTCGGAAGGACTGGCAGGAAAGGAACCCGGGGAGCGAGTGGCAGGGGTGGCCGCCGCGGTGGTCGAGGCTCTGGGTCTTCGCAGCGCCGTCAACGAGGTCGAGACCTTCGAGGTCCAGGGGTCCCGGATTCACTCACACCAGCACCGCATGAGTACGCACTTCGCGGCACGCTATGGAGGTCGCAGAGCTGCGGATGATCAGACCGTCCACCGTGAGTCCTCCGTGCGCAGAGCCTTCAACTCGCCCTTCCGGCCCTTTGTGCTCGCCTCGACCTCCGTCGGGCAGGAAGGGTTGGACTTCCATCCATACAGTCACGCGGTGGTGCACTGGAACCTTCCCTCGAACCCAGTGGACATGGAGCAGCGCGAGGGGCGAGTCCATCGGTATAAGGGCCACGCGGTCCGCAAGAACATCGCCGCGGACTATGGCGACCAGGCGGTGCTCGGGGAGTATGCAGACCCTTGGCAAGGGGCGTTCGATGCCGCCGTGAGGCAGTCCCGTCAGCAGGGGGTCTCCGAGCTGGTGCCGTACTGGCTGCACACCAGGTTCGGAGGTGCGACGATCGAGCGGTACATCCCAGTGATCCCCTACAGCCGCGAGGTCGGTCACCAGCGTCGGCTCACCAGGACGGTCGGGGTGTACCGCCTGGCGTTCGGACAGCCCCGTCAGGACGACTTCATCAGCGTGGTCGCGGACCGGTATGAAGAGCTTGCCTGGATGAAGGTGGACCTGAGCCCCCCAGGGACGCTGAACGGTGGGATCAAAGGCCTTGGCCGGCAAGCGTCCGCGCCGGACTCAACCGAGAGGGAAAGTGTTCATGACTGAACTGGGAGAGACGGCAGAACGAGCCTCTGAAATGCAAGCTATCGATGCCTTCGACCTTTCGGCTCTCAGCGTGAAGGATCTGCTCCAGCTGGAGTCTGGGATCGTGAGAGAACTGCGTCATCGCGACCTGGTTCGGACCATCAACAAGCCTCTGGGAGATATCGCGGAGCAGGTTGTCTGGCTCGCGCGGGGCGGAGTGTTGGAACCCAACTCGACGAAATCGCATGACATCACCACGTCCGGAGGTCAACGAATCCAGGTCAAGGCGATGACCGTTCGCAAGAGCGGTCGCTCAGCAAAGTTCAGTCCCTTCCGGAGTCTTGACTTCGACACAGCCGTCTTCTTGGTCTTCGAGAACGTGCTGTTTGACCTGGTCGAAGCCTATGAAGTTACGGCGAACGATATTCACGAGCACGTCCGTCTTGTTCCGCACATCAACGGGAGGCAGCCGACACTTCGAAAAGTCGAAGGACTTGGGTGGGATATTTCGCTGGAGATGGGGGCTGCCTATGAGCGCCTCAATCACGGACTCCCTGTGCCAGTAGAGAGCGCAGACTGAGTACGTGATTCCGAGTATTGGTCGGCCTTCTGGGACGCTGATAGACGTGACGTTCGACTTCCGTTCGGACACCCCGCCCGGGCGCGACCCCGACAGTCACAGCCCGACGCTTCGGACCTGCCACCGCTTGCTCTGGAGCAAGCCGCTTCCCGGCGGCGGCATGTTCAGCCTGAGCGAGACCAGGCGGAACTGTTATCTGCATCACAGGTCGGAGCTTGGCGAGTTCTTCCTTTCGAGTGACCGGATCGCGCAGGGGCTCGCGGGGTGGGGTGGGCGGCTTCAGGCTTTCGCTGCCAATTTCTCGGAGGCTGAGAACGAGGACTACAGGGCGCTGGCGAACTCGGTGACCGGGGTCATCGTGTGGCCTGGCAATCAGATCGGCCGAAAGCAGACCATCAACGCGGCCCGTGGTTTGAACAGCAGGATCGCTGACCGAATCGACCTGACTCTCGAGGCCGTCCGGCGTCACTACGCGGGGGAGCGGAGTCCACTTTCGGAGACGCTCGGCCGTTACGCTGACTTCTTCGATCTGTTTGAGAGTTTCCAGGGCTACGTCGAGTTCTTCCATCTGCAGGACCTCGTCGCAACCGATACCTCACAAGTGCGTTTCTTCGTACCGTTCGACGACTTCCACAGCTCCGGGGTGCCGGTGACCGTCGAGTCCTACGCGGACTTCAGACGGCACCACACTGACTTCCTCATGGCGCGGCGCCAGCGCATCGCAACCTGGCAGAAAGGCCACCTCGTCACGGCTCCGACGTAGTATTTCAATATATGTCTATATTTATGATCAAGTCTTGCGCTTGAAATGAGTACGATCTACGCTGAACCTCAGAATCACGAGTTCCGGACGACAGCCCTGGCTGTCCGGACAGCAACCCTCTCACCGTAGTGGGGTGCTCCAGGTGATGATTCGGCCCGGAGTCAACACCGTCCCGGGCAAGTACGGTGCCCACGCATCCGCCCCCAATACGGGAAGCTGCGCGGCGCCATGGTCCGAAAGTGACGTGGAAACCTCATGCCTCACAACACCTCCGCACGCACCCCGCTGCATTTCAATGCCTTCGTGATGAACACGAGCAGCCACATCCACCACGGCCAGTGGCGCCGCGAGGATGCGCAGCAGACCGAGTTCACCGACGTGAACACCTGGATCGATCTGGCCAAGATCCTGGAGGATGCGAAGTTCGACGCGATGTTCTTCGCCGATGTCTCGGGCCACTACGGGGATTCTGACGCGGACTATTCGGTCTATCTCAATGAGGGGCTGCAGATCCCGTCCAACGATCCGACCGTGCTGCTCGGCGCCCTCGCCGTGGTCACTGAGAACATCGGCCTGGCCACCACCTCCAACGTCTTCCAGTCGCACCCGTTCCAGTTCGCCCGGCAGATCTCCACACTGGACCACATCTCCAAGGGTCGGATCGCCTGGAACATCGTCACCGGGATGCAGGACAACGGGTCACGCAACTACGGCCTGCCAGGACTCACGGAACACTCCGAGCGGTACCGCTGGGCCGACGAGTACGTCGATGTGACCTACAAGCTCTGGGAAGGCTCCTGGGACGAAGGTGCCGTCATCAAGGACCGCGCCGGTTCCCGCTACTCCGACCCGACCAAGGTGCACAAGATCTACCATCAGGGTGAACGGTATGCTGTGGAGGGCCCGCACCTGCCCGCACCCTCCCCCCAGCGCACCCCGCTCCTGTTCCAGGCCGGATCCTCCGTCTCCGGGCGGGACTTCGCCGCCCGCAACGCGGAAGCGGTCTTCCTTGCCGCCCCGAACCCAGCGGTCGCCAAGCTGCAGATCGAGGACACCCGCGCTCGCGCCGCGGACGCAGGACGTGCACCAGAGGACATCAAGTTCTTCCAGGGGCTGAGCTTCATCATCGGTGACACGGAAGAAGAAGCGCAGCGGAAGCTGAAGGAAGTCGAAGAGTTCGTGTCCCTGGACGGATACCTCGCGCACGCGGCGCTGGTGGACCCTGACGGACGCGTCTACCCTCCCGAGACCCCGCTGAAGGACGTTCAGACCAACACCCGGCGCGGGTTCACCGAGTGGGCGTCGAAGACGATCACCGATCGCGAGCCGCTGGTGGCCGACATCGCCTGGCGCTCCAACCGCAACAACCGGATCGTGGGCACCCCTGAGCAGATCGCTGATCAGCTTCAGCTGTGGCAGACCGCCGGAGTGGACGGGGTCAACGTCGTCAACTGGGTGATCCCCGGCTCCTTCCAGGAGTTCGCCGACAAGGTGCTGCCGGTCCTGCGCGACCGTGGACTGGCCCAGAGCGAATACGCCCCCGGCACGCTGCGGAAGAAGCTCTTCGGCCGCGACCGGCTGCCCGAGACCCATCCCGGCGCCCGCTACCGCGGAGCCTTCGCCAAGGTGCCTGCCACCCTCTGAGCCCTGCGCACCACGATTCTTCCTGTCTGAACCACTCCGAGAAGGAGCCCCATGACCACCCCGCCCTCCCCGAACGCACCCAAAAACCGGCTACGACACACGCTCCTGCTGGGCACTACCGCGTTCCTCAGCGCGGCCGTCCTGGCCGGGTGCAGCAGCAGCTCGGGCTTCGTCGGCACCGAACAGGTCGCAGACCGGCAGCCCACGGATGACCCTCAGTCCGGCGGCATCATCGAATACGGCCATCTCCAAGAGCCGCTGTGCGTCTACGGAGGCTGGATCCAAGAGACCTTCACCTCGCGTCAGATCCTGGACTCGCTGGTCTCCCAGGATGAAGACGGGGACGTCGTCCCCTGGCTCGCCACCAACTGGGAGGTCTCCGAGGATCAGCTGGTCTGGACGCTGTCGCTGCGTGAAGACGTGTCCTTCACCGACGGCACACCGGTCGACGCCGAAGCCGTGGCGTACAACTTCGACCACTGGCTCGACGGCGGCAATGGAACGGCCGCCGCCCACCTGGGCGGGTTCTATGAGGCCGCGGAGGCAATAGATGAGCATACCGTGGAGATCCGGCTCTCGGCCCCGTTCTCGCCCTTCCTCTCGACCATCTCCCAGTCCTACTTCGGGATCCAATCGCCGACGGCGTTGGAGACCCGCAGTGCTGAGGAGAACTGCCGGGCCCCGATCGGCTCCGGGCCCTTCATCGTACAGGCCTGGGAGAGCGGCCAGTACCTCGAGTTCTCGCGCAACGAGGACTACAACTCAGCGCCCGCGAACGCGAAGCACCAGGGGCCAGCCTATGTGGAGGGCATCCGGTGGAGCTTCATCCCGGACAACACCTCGCGCTACGGTTCGCTGCTCTCCGAGGAGAGCGACGTGATAGGCGAGGTGCCAGCGGTGAACATCGCCGAGGCCCAGGAGCGGTTCAACTTCAAGCAGTTCATCACGCCTGGCCGGCCTGTGGTGATCAACCTCAACACCGAGAAGGGTGTCTTCGCAGATCAGCAGGTCCGGCAGGCGCTTAGCTTCGCCACCGACCGCGAAGCCAACATCGAATCAGCCTTCCTCGGCACCGTCCCGTCTGAGCCCAGTGGGTACCTCTCCCAGAGCACTCCGGACTACGACGTCGCCGCGGCCACCGAGTACCCCTTCGATCTCTACCAAGCCAATCAGCTGCTCGACGACGCCGGGTGGACCGAACGCGACGAGGACGGCACCCGGCTCAAGAACGGAGAACGTCTCGAGGTGCTGTTCACATATGGGCTCAACACCATCGTCACCCCCGACGGGAACACCGTGATCCAGAACTTCCAGGAACAGGCCCGCGCCGCGGGCTTCGACATCCAGCTGCGCCCACTGACCCCCTCGGAGATGTTCTCCGGCGCGTTCTCCGGTCCCGATGCCTATGACGCGCAGGTCGGTTATTGGACCTCACCGCACGCGGGCATTCTTAACATCAACTACCGGCCGGGCACCGAGGAAGCGCCCAATGGGGCCAACACCACGTTCCTGGCGGACCATGGCGTCTTCGGCACGATCCAGAAGGCACTCCAGGCCCCGACGTCGGAGGAGGTCACCGAGCATTTCTCCGCCGCGCAGCGCCAGCTCAGCGAGCTCGCCCCGGCCATCGGGCTCTACACCCAGACCAACACGATCGCAGTCTCGGATGAGCTCACCGGGGTCTGGCTGGAGGCCTCGCAAGGTGCGCCGGTCTTCCACGACGCATATTTCATCACCGAGGAAGAGGGCTGACCCATGACGCTCCCGACGCTCAGCGCATCCGCAGAGCCCCGCCAGGCCGCGGCCGCGGAACCAACTCCGACCTCCCCACGTCAGCGCACCGACCCGAGACTCGTCGTCTCACTGATCCTGCGCAAACTCGGCGGTGCGGTCTTCGTGGTCTGGGCCGCCGCATCCTTGACGTTCCTGATGCAGGCGCTGCTTCCGGGGGACCGGGCCACGATGCTGCTGAATCAGCAGACGGGCCAGGTCCAGGAGCGATCCGCCGAGGAACTGGCGCCGATCAATGAGATGTTCGGCTTCTCCGACCCGCTGTTCCTGCAGTACCTGAACTTCTTGGGCGGCCTGCTCCGCGGGGACCTGGGCATCTCGTACCAGCTCCTGCAGCCGGTCACCACGGTCATCGGAGACCAGATCGCCCCGACGGTGATCCTGACCTTCGCGTCCCTGGTGGTCGCTTGGGTCATCGCCCTGGCCCTGCTGGTGCTGACCGCGCGCCGAGTGGGCTGGGTGTCCCGGTTGTTCTCAGGGCTCGAAGCCGCTGCGGCCGCTCTGCCGCAGTACTGGCTGGGCATCATCCTGCTCGTGGTCTTCGCACTCGGTCTGGGACTGTTCCCGGTGGTCGGGGGAGAGGGACTCCTGGGTCTGGTGCTTCCCGCACTGACCCTGGGCATCCCGCTGGCCGGGTTCCTGGGACAGACCATGCGCGCCGCCTTCGAACGCACGTTGGACGAGCCCTTCGTCCTGACCGCGCGGGCACGCGGCATGAGCGACACCGGGGTGCGGATCAGGCACGTGCTGCGCCACGCGCTGCTGCCCGGGCTCACCCTGACCGGCTGGGCCATCGGCTCGCTGTTCTCCGCGGCGGTGATCGCAGAGAACGTCTTCTCCCGGCCCGGCCTCGGACGTGTCCTGGTCGACGCGGTCAACGGGCGTGACCTGCCGGTGGTCTGCGGCGTCGTGATGCTCGTGGCGCTGATCTACGTCATCGCGAACCTGGTGGTGGACACCGCCTATGTCCTCGTTGATCCGCGACTGAAACTGGCTCGCTGAAACTGACTCACCGAGTCAGATTCTCAGCGAGTCAGATTTCTTCCGAACCCGAGTTGGAGTAACTCATGACCACCACGCTTAGTGGCCCGGCAGCCACAAAACCGACCACCCAGAAGCCGACGACGGCGGCCTCCCAGTTGCACGTGTCGCTGCAGTCCCACAGACACAAGAGTCGGCTCCGTCAGGTCCCGCTCACCGTCTGGATCGCTGCGGTCTTTGCGCTGATCCTGCTGATCGCCAGCCTGGCGCCGTCGCTGCTGGCCACCCACGATCCCCGCGCGCTTCGGCTCGACATTCCCTTGGCCGCGCCGACCTGGGGACACTGGTTCGGCACCGACCAATCCGGGCGGGACCTGTACTCCCGGATGGTCCACGGCACCGGGCAGTCACTGCTGATCGGGCTGGGCGCCACCGGGATCGGCGTCGGCCTGGCAGTGATCTTCGGATCCTGGGCCGGGCTGGGCGGTCGGTGGGCGGACGCCTTGATCGGGCGGGGCCTCGACGTGTTCTTCGCCTTCCCGACCCTGCTGCTGGCGATGGTCTTCATCACCGTCTACGGGCCGTCGGCACCCACGCTGATCCTCGCGGTCGGGCTGGGAACCGCCCCCGGTTATACCCGCATGGTGCGTGGACAGATCCTCGCCGTGCGCCGCTCCGGATACGTGCAGGCCGCTGAAGCATTGGGGCACTCACCTGCGCGGATCCTGACCCGGCACATCCTGCCCAATGCGCTGCGCCCGCTGCTCGCGATCCTGACCCTGGGGATCGGGCAGTCGATTGTGTGGGCCTCCGGCTTGGCCTTCCTGGGCTTTGGCGTGGCCCCACCCTCACCCGAATGGGGGGCCCTGCTGGAAGCCGGTCGCCCCTACATCACCGAAGCCTGGTGGCTGGAAATCCTGCCCGGCCTCGCCGTGCTGGCGACCGCGCTGACCGCCACGGTTCTCGGCAAGCATCTCGAATCCGCCTTGGAAGGATCCCCATCATGACGACTACCATCGCTAATCCCGTCTTCGACACCGCTATCCCGGACCGGCCCGTGGCCGCAACTGACCCGTCGGCGACATCCACGTCCCTGGTCGCGCTGGAAGATCTCAACGTCTGGTTCACCGACGCCGCCGGCACCGCCCACCATGTGGTGCGCGACCTCTCGCTGGGGATCAACCCGGGTGAATGCGTGGCGGTGATCGGTGAATCCGGGTCCGGCAAGTCCGTGACCGCTCGCACCCTGATCGGTCTCACCGGATCGAACTCCCACGTGCAAGCGACCCGCGCCACGGTCGGTGGACACGACATCCAACAGACGACCGACGCTCAGTGGCGTCGGATCCGCGGTGCCCAGGTCGGTTTCATCCTCCAAGACGCATTGGTGTCCTTGGATCCGCTGCGCACAATCGGTGCGGAGATCGGGGAGTCGCTGCGGCTGCACGGAGTCACCAAGGCCTCCCGACGGCACGAGCGGGTGATCGAGTTGCTCGAGGCCGTGGGAGTGCCCGAACCCGACCTGCGGGCGCGGCAGCGCTCCGGGGAACTCTCCGGCGGCCTGCGCCAGCGCGCGCTGATCGCTTCGGCGATCGCCAATGACCCGCCGCTGCTGGTGGCCGACGAGCCCACCACCGCCTTGGATGTGACGGTCCAGGCCCAGGTGCTGGACCTGTTGGCGGAGCGCAAGGCTGCCGGCGCAGCCCTGCTGCTGATCAGTCACGACTTCTCCGTGGTGGGACGGCTCGCCGACCGGGTCCTGGTGATGCAGGGCGGGCACATCGTCGAACAGGGCACCGCCGAAGATGTGCTCAACTCCCCGCAGCATGAGTACACCCGGCAGCTGCTCGATGCCGTCCCGTCCGGCACCACCAAGGGCGAGTACCTGACCGCGGCGAAGCGCGCACAGGCCCTGGAGGTTCCGAAGACCTCCCCGGTACGGGGCACGGAGTCAGCGGACGCGCCCCCAGTGTTGGAAGTGACTGGTCTGACCAAGTCCTTCCGCGGTCCCGACGGGGTCACCCGCACCGTGGTGAAGGACGTCTCCTTCGAGGTTCGTGCGGGTCAGACCTTGGGGATCGTGGGGGAGTCCGGCTCAGGGAAATCTACGACCGCCTCGATGGCGCTGGGTTTCCTGAAGCCCGATGCCGGGACGGTGCTGCTGAATGGGCAGCCGTGGAGCAACCTCGCCGCCTCGGGGCGGCGGAGCCGACGGCGCGAGGTCACCGTGGTGTACCAGGACCCGCTGAGTTCCTTCGATCCGCGGTGGACCGCCGAACAGATCCTCACCGACGCCCTGGAACCCGCCACCGATGGCATCGCGTTCGGCGCACGGCGCAGGCAACGCGCGCAGTTGCGAGAATGCGCCGAGGAACTGGTGCGCCTGGTGGGGCTTGATCCACAGCACCTGGCCAAGCATCCCCTGCAGCTCTCCGGCGGGCAGCGCCAACGGCTCGCCATCGCCCGAGCCTTGGCTCCGGAGCCCGACGTGGTGGTGCTGGATGAGGCCGTGTCAGCCCTGGACGTCTCGGTGCAGGCGCAGGTGTTGGATCTGCTCACCGAGCTGCAGGGGACGCTGGGCACCACCTACGTCTTCATCTCTCACGACCTGGGCGTGATCCACCATATGAGTGATCACATCCTGGTGATGAAGGACGGGGAGGCCGTGGAGTCCGGGAACGCCGAGCAGATCTTCCACGCACCGGCGCATCCGTATACCCAGGAGTTGTTGGGTTCGCTGCAGATGCTGACCGCTCACACGCCGCTCAGCCGCTGAGCCGCCAGTGGGGTCGCCGGCGCGGGTGGGTCGGGGAAGGAACGGTCTCCGAAGAGCACCTTCCGTGCCGCGGCTCTGCCGAAAGGCGTCCGCAGCACCTCGAACCCGGCGCTGGCCATCAGCGGGTTTGTCACCTGAGCCAGGGCGTGGCGCATCATCAATCGTCCGGTGAACTTCCGGCGCAGCGCGCCGCCATCGTAGGCCTGCAGTGCCTCTCGCCGGCCGGTCCGCAGTGCCTCGTCCAGCGCGGAGGCCGCGTAGTCGGAGAGCCGCAGACAGGGATCCAGTCCGCCGGCGGTCAGCGGTGACACCGCACCGGCGGCGTCACCGACGAGCAGTCCGTCGGGTGAGCTGATTCGTCGCAGCAGCCCGCCGACCGGGATGGGTCCGCCGCGGCGCTCCACCTGGGCGGGGGAGCGGTCGGCCTCGGCCAACCCTGGAGCTCGCGTTGCGAATTCGTCCAGCGTGCTGCGCACTCCGCCGGTGAAGCGCCGGGAGTACCCGGCCGTTCCCACATGGGCGTGGGTTCCATCGTTGATCACCCACCCGATGTATCCGGGGGCCAGCCGGGGGTCCAGCGCACAGTGGAAGGCGGGGGAGTCCACCGGCTCGGAGACGGTGAAGACGTCCTCCGCGCCGACCAGCAGGTGCGTGTTGCGGTCCAGTCCCAGATCGCGAGCCACCCGCGACCGCGCGCCGTCTGCGCCGACCACGAAGCGGGCGTGCACCGTGGTGGGTCCGCCAGGCCCGGTCACCTGGTATCGGCCATCAGAAGCACCCAGGTAGCGGGTGCCTAGCATCAGTTCAGCTCCGGCGCGGACTGCGGCCCTAGCGCCCGCGGCGTAGAGCGGGCCCATCTCGCCGACGCGGTACTCATCGCGCTCGCTGACCAGCTCCACCGGATCCCGCAGGCTCGGCGGGTACAGCACCACCCGGCGGATGGCTGGACCCAGGAGGTGCTCGGGCAGGTCGTAGTCATCCAGGGTGCGCCGCACGAAGATCCCGGTGGTCCTGATGGAGGTGGTCAGGTCCCGGCGCCGATCGATGACCACCACCGAGTGCCCGCGCTCCGCCAACAGGGTCGCCACGCGCAGTCCCGCCAGTCCGGCCCCGACGACGAGCACATCCGTCTGCAGCACCGGGCCGCTCATTCCTCCACCCACTCGATCAGGTCTCCGGGCTGGCACTGCAGGACCTCGCACATGGCCTCCAGCGTGCTGAACCGGATCGCCTTGGCGCGTCCGTTCTTGAGCACCGCCACATTCGCCGGGGTGATCCCGACCCGCTCAGCGAACTCCCCGACGCTCATCTTCCGTTTGGCCAGCTCCACATCGATCCGCACGATGATCGGCATCAGATCACGGCTTCCATGTCGGTGCGCAGCGTGTTCGCTTGCTTCAGCAGCGCCCGCATCACCACGATCACCAGGCCGACGACGGCACCCACCGCCACCATCAGCGCGAGCACCAGAGGGATCCCCGGATCGCTGGCGCTGATCCCGATGTAGAGAAAGACTCCGACCAGGACCAGCCATGCGGCGCCGATCGCACCCAGTACGAGGTTGACCCAGCGCATCGAGGTGGAGCTGAAGATGCGGTCTTTTTGGACCAGGGTGAGCAGATGCCAGATGCAGATGATGACCACCTGGACGCACAGCACCCAGAAGATCGTGATCAGCGTGGCGGGCCAGCGAAGGACCGCCAAGTCGGGAGATTCCTGCGCCATATAGGCGAACTGCCCTGGGAGAGACATGGTCTGAAAGAGGAATAGGAGCCCGAAGAGCAGGACCAGTGATGCCTTGAGGGTGGCAACAACCCAACGTTGACCTGTCATGTGTTGATCGTCGGCGATTATCTATCGATAGTCAATAATTTTCGTTAGGGTTGCTGTCGGATCGAGTCATCGGCACATCTCCGACTTCTCGGACGTAGGGTTCAATCATGATGCGGAACCACTTGAGAGCACGTGAATCTGTCACCTATCGGTGCGTCAGGCCCAACTTGGGACGCTTCAATCACACTATGGCGTGAAATTCGGCCCTGTCCGGTGGCGAATACCAGCAGCTCTTGGCTATCGAGCCACTTGTCAGTCTGAACCTCATTATTCCCGTATCCTCGGGCCAGCTACAGGAGTAAAAACTCCGCTGAACCCATCGTCACTCCGATACCATCGGGGACGTCGGTCTGTGCGGGAGAAGGAGAACCGCAGTGGCCCAGCCGTGTCTGTCTGTCGACGAAATCGCCTCGCATCTTGGCGTCACCATAGACACCGCGTATACCTTGGTTGCATAGAAAGGTATGCCCGCACCTAAGGTTGGACGTCTTTGGAGATTCAAAGCGAGCGAGGTTGACGGCTGGGTTCGCCGCGGGGGCGCGGCGGCAACTGACTCATCACCAATGCGCTGAACGATACGGCCCTTGCTAGAGCGATGTCGGCGGCATTACGTATTCTGATTTATTGTCCATTCCAGAAAGGAGGCCCAATGCCACACGGCACATATGAACGCTACTCATTGTCGTTTACTAGCGGCGGCCTCCTTGCCCGGGAGGCCGCAGTCTTGGCACCTGTGTACGTCGAGCATCGCGACTGGGCGAAGGTCCGGGGTGTCGCCGTTGAGGAAAACCTTCTTCAGGCGCGAACCCAAAGCACTGGTGTCCGCCGCGTGCGAGAGACGATCAAGCGGATGTCAGCGCTTTCTGACCGTGAGATTGCGATCCTCGCCGAAATCACCGCGTCTGAGCGGGGTCACCTTATTTGGGCAGCCGCCTGTCGACGCTACGAGCTAATAGGCGAGTTCGCCGAGGAGGTGCTCCGTGAGCGTTTCCTCACCTTGGCTGGTACGGTCTCATACGACGACTACGACTCCTTCTACCGTGCTAAGGCAATGTGGCACGACGAGCTGGGCGCGGTCACGGAGCTCTCGTATAAGAAGCTCCGGCAGGTGCTCTTCAAGATGATGGGCGAGGCAGGGCTTGTAACGACTAAGGGTGCCATCGAGCCCGCTCTTCTCTCCGCCCGCATAATCGATTTTCTAACGCGGCGCACCCCGAGCGACATCCGCTTCTTCCCGACGAGGGACGCCTGATGCCTCTTCCGTCCAAGCTCACGTTGGCTCAGCAGGAGGAGCACCTGTTCAAGGTGCTCAGCAGCGAACGCTTCCTGAGGATGGAGGGCCTCGGCAACGAGGTCGCCCACTTCATTTATGACTACGACCCTGCGTGGGCGCTCGACGTCGCGCAAGCCAGAAAGCGCATTAAAACCAAGCTCGACACCGAGTTGGGCATCAAGGTCTTCGAGATCCACCTCTACGACCTATGTGTCGAGCTGCTGAAAGAGCGCAACGTGTGGGAGCGCGTACTCGCCGCCGAGCCAACGATGGACAAGCCCGACTTCCTCAAGATGCTCCAGAACATGCTTGACCCGCACATACACCTAGCCCCGGCGATCAAAGAGCGCATCACGGACAACTCGTTCCAGATCCTCTTCCTGACCGGTGTCGGTGAGGCGTTCCCGTTTGTGCGTTCCCATACGGTGCTCAACAATTTGCAAGCCGTCGTCTCCGACCGGCCGATGCTGATGTTCTTCCCCGGACGGTATGAGGTGTCGGCCACGCAAGGCTCGGCACTGGTCCTGTTCGGCCAGCTCAAGGACGACTCTTTCTACCGCGCCAAGCGCATCCTCGATCAGGAAGCATGACCCGATGAAACTCAATGAGATCTTCCTCAAGGACGTCACCCGCTCGATCGAGGGCGTCGTCAAAGCCGACGACACCGACCACCTCAGTGTCGAAGTCGAGGAGTACGTCCTCACCAACGACGCGGCAAAGGGTGTGGCGCCCTTGCTGGAGGAGTACACCAACTACACCAACGCCAACGGCGTTTGGATCTCCGGCTTCTTCGGCTCAGGAAAGTCGCACCTCCTTAAGATGCTCGCGCATCTCCTCGGTGACGTTGACGGTCAGGCGTTCCCACGAGAGGAGGTCAGTGAGAGTTTTCTCGGCAAGAGCGACGATGCGATGCTGCTGGCTTCGCTTAAAAAGGCCTCCTCCATTCCGGCCAAGAGCCTTCTGTTCAACATCGACCAGAAGGCGACGCTGATCGCCAAGGACCAAACGGATGCGCTACTCAAGGTGTTCGTCAAGGTGTTCGATGAGAGCCGTGGCTACTTCGGCAACGACGGAGCGGTGGCCCGCTTTGAGGAGGATCTCAACAAGCGCGGGCAATACGAGGCCTTCAGGAAAGCCTTTGCGAAGCACGCAGGCATCGACTGGTCTCAGGGTCGCGAGCAGACAGCTCTCGAAGGCCACAACATCGACAAGGCGTTCACCCAAGTCAACGGTGAATCGAACCCCGATATCATTGGCAAGTACCAGAAATCCTATGCCGTCTCAATTGAGGGCTTCGCCGAGTCCGTGAAGGCGTGGATCGACAAGCAGGAGCCAGGATTCCGGCTGAACTTCTTCGTCGACGAGGTCGGCCAGTTCATCGCCGACGATGTGAAGCTCATGCTCAACCTGCAGACCATCGCCGAGTCCCTCAACACCGCGTGTAAGGGCCAGGCGTGGGTGTTCGTCACATCCCAGGAGGACATGGACAAGGTAATTGGCGACCGCACCAAGCAGCAGGGCAACGACTTCTCGAAGATTCAGGCTCGCTTCAGCGTCAAGGTGAAGCTCACTAGCCAAGACGTCGAGGAGGTCATCAGCAAGCGCCTCCTGGAGAAGAACGATCCGGGCGCGGCCGAGCTGATGGCGATCCATTCGCACGAGGCTGCCAACTTCAAGACGATCTTCGACTTCGTCGATGGTGCGAAGACCTACCGCAACTACGTCGACGGCAACCGGTTCATCAGCACATACCCGTTTGTGACCTATCAGATCCCGATGTTTCAGGCCGCTATCGAGGGTCTGTCCGAACACAACATGTTCGAGGGTAAGAACAGCTCGGTCGGGGAGCGCTCCATGCTCGGCGTGGTCCAGGAGGTCGCCAAGCGCATGGGTGACGAGCGGATCGGTTATCTCGCGACCTTCGACCAGATGTTCGCGGGTATTAGCGCCGCCCTGAAGTCAGCGGCGCAGAGCGCGATTCTTCAGGCTGAGAGGCACCTGCCCGATCCCGGCTCTGACGTCACGATCCTCGCCAACCGCCTGCTCAAGGCACTGTTCCTAGTCAAGTATGTTGACACCTTCAAGGCCACGCCACGCAACCTCACCGTGCTCGTCTACGACCGCATCGGGCTCGACCTCTCTGGATTGGGCAAGCAGGTGCGGGAGGCGCTCAACCTGCTGGAGACCCAGTCGTATCTCCAGCGCAACGGCAACGTCTATGAGTACCTCACCAATGAGGAGCAAGAGATCGAGAAGGAGATTAAGGCGGTCGACATCGACTCTTCTGAAGTCTCCAGCAAGCTCTTCCGGTACCTGTCATCCGACATCCTTAAGAGCAACAAGCTCAAGTACGCCAAGAATGGCCAGGACTTCTCCTTCGGGTACAAGCTGGACGACATCGTGCAGGGGAACCAGCGCGAGTTGACGATCCACTTCATCACGCCCGAGACGAGTTACAGCGACTCCGAGATCGCCGCGCAGAGCATGGGCCGGGACGAGCTGCGAGTATTTCTCGGCCGTGACAAGCGTCTGCTCGCCGACGTGCGGCTGCTGCTCAAAACGGAGAAGTACACGAAACAGCGCACCAACTCCGGTACCACAGCCTCGACGCAGGCCATTCTCCAGTCGAAGCAGGTGCTCAACGCCGACCGTGAGAAGGAACTCATCGAGCGTCTCCGTCAAGCGGTCGGCAAGGCGCACTTGATCATCAATGCCTCGGAAGTCACCTCCAGCTCGCAAGATGCAATCGGCCGTGTCGCCGACGGGTTCCAAGAGCTCGTCAGCCGTACATACACGAACCTGGGCCTGCTCGGCGGAAAGGTGTTCTCGGAGCAGCAAATAGCCAGCGTCGTGAAGAACGAGCAAAGGCTGGTCGACACAGAGATGCTGAGCACCCTGAACTCGCCTGGCACCGAGATGGAATCCTGGATCATCACGCGGACGGGTTTGGGCGAGCAGACGACGATCAAGAAGATCGTCGACCGCTTCGAGACCAAGCCCTACGGGTGGGACCTCGGTTCCATTGAGGTCGTGCTCGGCTGGCTAGTTGGCCACGGCAAGGTGGCGCTGAGTGTCGACTCCAATGCGGTCGTCCGCACCGAGGCCGCAAATCTGATCCGCAACACGGGTAAGCACCAATACGTTGTAGTCGCGCCGCAGAAGGCATACGACCAGTTCAAGGTTGCCGCGTTCAAGAAGTTCTGCATCGACTTCTTCGACGAGGGTGCCGTGCCGACCGACCCTGCTGAACTGGCCCGTTTTGGCAAGGACAGGCTCGCGGCCAGGCGTGACGAGCTCACGGACCTCGTGAGCAGCAGCCGGTATCCGTTCGTCAGCCAACTCTCCGACGTGGTCGTGATGCTCGATGAGGTCGTCGGTAGGCAGCCTGACTGGTACCTGAGCGAGTTCAACAAGTCCGAGGAGCTGCTGGGGGCCAAGGAAGACCTGATCGACCCGATCAAGTCGTTCCTGAAAGGTCAGCAGTCCAAGATCTTCGACGAGGCGCAGGCCCTCCTGAGCGCCAATGCCGGGAACCTCGGCTACCTCCCTACAAGTAGTGCTGACACCGTTAGAACTCTGCTCGGTGATACCAACGGCTTCCGCGGCAACAAGATGAACCAGCTCAAGGTCGCCGTAGATTCCTTGCGCGGGCAGATCGACGATGTCCTCGCCGACAAGCGCGCCGCGGTTTCCGCCGCAATTGAGGGGCGTCAGTCGGAGATTCACGGTAGTGCCGACTACGCGAAGGCCACCGTTGAAGCGCGCGAACGCGTGAGCCTCCGCATCGGACAGATCCTTGGGCGCCTCGCCAGTGAGAATCAAATTGCACTGGTTCTGCAGGCAGAAACAAGCTTCGAGCAGTACGACTACCCAGGACTTCTCGACGAGCTCGTCGCGTCTCACCAAGACGGAGGTAGTGACGCCGCCAACGACGACGAGCCGAAGCCACAGCCGAAGCAGACGGTTTCAGTCAGAACGATCAAGGTACCGGGCATTTCTGGGAGGGTGCTGGAATCTGAAGCCGACCTCGACGACTACGTTGCCAAGTACCGCGCCGCGCTTGTCGCGACTCTCAGTGACGGAAAGCGAATCACGCTCTGATGGACACCGCATCACTGAAGTCCTTCGCCACCTCGGCACGCACGGAACTCATTCGTGAGGTCGGCGCGCGCATTACGGCAGTCCTCGCCCAGGGTTCGCCCGAGCGCGTCGAACAGCCCCGCGCTGTGACCGCGCTGGAGCGGGCTATCGCCGCCGGGGGTGGAGACATCTCGGGCAAGGCTCACGTTGCCGACAAGGTCGCCTACACCTGGTTCAACCGCATCATCGCCCTAAGGTTCATGGACGCCAACGGCTATACCGGCATCGGGATCGTATCACCTGCCGCCGATCAGGTCGGCCAGCCAGAGGTTCTCGCTGCAGCGAAGCGCGGCCAGATCGACGGCGACGTCGTGAAGGGCGTTAACGGGGCGGTCGTTCCCGGACTGCTCGACGGCACCCGTCAACCGCGACCCGGCTTCGATGCCCAAGCCGAGGCATACGCACTGCTGCTCGCGGACTACTGTCGCTACTGGAACCAGGCGATGCCGTTTATGTTCGAGCGCGAAGGCGACTACACCGAACTGCTCATCCCCGCCAACCTGCTCGCGGAGGACTCCGCCCTTAGCCGCTCCGTCTACGTGCTCACTGACGAGGTGTGTCGAGATGTCGAGGTCATCGGCTGGCTCTACCAGTTTTACATCTCGGAGCGGAAGGACGAGGTCTTCGCCGGGTTCAAGAAGAACAAGAAGGCCGGCGCCGATGAGATCCCCGCTGCAACCCAGCTCTTCACCCCGCACTGGATCGTCCGCTATCTGGTCGAGAACTCCCTCGGCCGGCTGTGGATGCTCAACCACCCTGAGTCCCGGCTTGTCGACCAGATGGACTATTACATCGCTCCGGCCGACGAGCAGACTGACTTCCTCAAGATCAACACGCCGGCGGAGCTGAAGGTCATCGATCCTGCGTGCGGTTCCGGCCACATGCTCACGTACGCCTTCGACCTTCTCTACGCGATCTACGAGGAGGAGGGCTACACGCCTTCGCAGATCCCGAGGCTCATTCTTACGCAGAACCTCTACGGCACTGAGATTGACCCGCGTGCAGGTTCTCTTGCCGCATTCGCGCTGACGATGAAGGCCGCAGCCAAGCGCAGGCTGTTCCTGAAGAACCCAGTCGAACCAAACGTCTGCGTGCTCGACCCTATCTCCTTCCGCGCCGACGAGCTGAGCTACCTCGTGACCAAGGACGGCGATCGCCACGCGGAGGGGGAATTCTGGAACCAGTTTGCTGACGCAGACACGTTCGGTTCCCTCATTCAGCCCGACCCGGACCTCACCGCACGCCTCGCCCACCACCTCGCGAGTCTCGGCGACGACGGCGACATGCTTCACGCCGACACGCGCGACCGGGCGGCCGCGGTCATTGCACAATCCGAGTGCTTGGCACCGCGGTACTCGGTAGTCGTGGCGAACCCTCCCTACATGGGCAGCGGGAACATGTCCGAACGGCTTTCCTCTTACCTCGGCGAGCAATGGGCCGACGGGAAGTCGGACTTGATGACGGCATTCATGCTTCGGTCTTCGGCATTGACTGTCCGTGGGGGGTTCTGGGCGATCATCGACCTTCCCGCTTGGATGGCGCTGAAGTCGTATGAGAAGCTTAGGAATAGGCTTTTTAGCACCGATTATCTTGTCTGCCTGGCGCAGTTTGGCCGCGGGGTTTGGGGGTCTGACTTTGGATCAGTTGGATTCGTCTTTCAGAAGGCATCCCCGAACGGGCGACACGGCTCGTACCGAAAGCTCTTTGAGCGGCACGTGGATGTCCGGAGTAGCGCGGAGATTGAAGCGCTCTTCCTGGATCGAGATTACAACGCCTTCGCATTCGACCAAGCCAACTTTTCCCTTATCCCAGGATCGCCGCTCGTGTACTGGCTATCGGACTCGATGCTTCGAGCATTCTCCGACGGCGTGCCACTTAGTGACCTCGCGGAGCCGCGACAGGGGCTCCTGACTGGCGATAGCCAAGCGTTCGTACGTCAGTGGTGGGAGGTGTCCGTAGACCGAAGCTCGTTCGCGAGCGGATCGCGCGACGCAGCCCGAGCGTCTCAAGCTCGCTGGTTCCCCTACAACAAGGGCGGGGAGTATCGAAAGTGGTACGGAAACCACGAGCACGTCGTGAATTGGGAGGACGATGGCGGTGAAGTTCGGGCATTCGGCTCTGAGAACGGAGGCAAGGTCCGGTCGCGACCGCAAAATGCCGACTATTATTTCAAGCCGTCGGTGTCGTGGTCGAACGTCAGCTCAGGATCGCCAGCCTTTCGAATGTATCCGCCGGGTTTCATCGCCGCTGGAAGTACGGGAGACGGAGTTTATCCTCCTTCAGTTGATTTGTCAGAGATTCTTCTCGGTATTCTAAATTCGTCTGTTACGCACGAGCTTCTTGCGGCGATCGCGCCCACGATCACCTTCAATGTCGGTACGATTGCCAATCTCCCGATCATTGACCCGGGCGAGGGCAGTGACATTGCGGATTCTGTCCGTGAACTTGTCAACATTGCTCGCGCGGACTGGGACCAGGCGGAGACTTCCTGGCGCCATTCCTGTAACCCTTTGGTCGCGCGCGGCTCAAGTCTGCTCGAGGATGCGGTGCGAGATCACCAGATATCGAGCGATGACGCCACGGAACGTGCTCGGGTCTTGGAGGAGCGGAACAACGAATCGGTTGCCCACTTGTTTGGACTCGCGGGGGAGGTGAAATCTCAAGTGGATGTCTCCCGGGTGTCGCTGAGCTACAACGCTGCGTTCCGCTTCGGCGCTGGACTTCCGCATCCCGAGTATCAGAAGCGCTTCCGGATGCTCGTGGTTCAAGATCTGATTAGTTACGCGGTTGGTTGCATGTTCGGTCGCTATAGCCTGGATGTCCCGGGGCTAGTTCTTTCTCATGGGGGCGCGACGCTGGAGGAATACCTTGCGAAGGTTGCGAAGCCAACCTTCACGCCGGATCACGACAACGTGATTCCGATCGTCGATGGCGACTGGTTCGAGGATGACGTCGTGGCGCGGTTCCGCCAGTTCCTGCGAGTTGCATTCGGGGAGGAGCGCTTCGAGGAGAACCTCCAGTTCGTCACCAAGTCACTCGGGGTGAAGAACCTGCGCGACTACTTCGTAAAGTCGTTCTACAAGGACCACGTCCAGCGGTACAAGAAGCGCCCGATCTACTGGATGTTCTCGAGTCCGAAGGGCTCCTTCAACGCCGTGATCTACATGCACCGGTACACGCCGTCATCGGTCTCGACGGTGCTGACCTACCTGCGTGAGTACGTGACCAAGTTGGAGTCGGCCCTGCAGCAAGCTGAGCGTGCGGGGAACGCCAAAGAAGCGGACCAGGTCCGCAAGGTCCTGGTCGAGTTGAACGAGTACGAGCACGACATTCTCTATCCCAAGGCGTCCGAGAACGTGGTGATCGATCTCGATGACGGGGTCAAGGCGAACTATCCGAAGTTCGGTGCGGCGCTCAAACGGATTCCCGGTTTGGAGGCGGCCGGTGACTGATCTGACCTCCGTCCAGGAGGCCCTCCGAATCCGTCTGACTTCCCAGCGAGTCGTGTTTTGGCATGACGCTGCCGGTGAGTACGCTGCCGATCTCGACGCGCTGAACCTCGGCGCGGTGCACGTCATTCGAGCCAAGGACAACGAGTTCGGCGTGAAAAACACGCTTCTCGCCGACCACGCCGGCAAGTACGTCGTCTACCGTTCTGGTGACGTCCCGCGCGGCACCGCGAACTGGCTGCTCGATCTCGAGCTCGCCTACGGCGTCTTCACTGCCAATAGGGCCTCGATGCTCCAGCAGGAATTGGGTCTGAACGATCCGGCGCTACTGCCGGTGATCGAGCAGCACCAGAAGTTCTTCGCCGCGAACAGTCGCAAAGAAGCACTCGAGAAGCTCCTCAACGACGGCGATGACGCTGCACGCCTGCGCGCCAAGATGTGCCAGGTGCTTGTGAGGGCGTCCGGTAACAAGCTGACCGACATCGTGCGCGAACTCTTGGTCGAGAACTCCAACGGGAAGACGACGAAGCTTGACGACCTCGCCGCATTCGGCCTTGACCAGTTTCTCTGGGACGGGCTCGCCACCATCTACAAGTACACCAGCGCGACACCGACTATGGACGACTTCGTCCTGTGGATGTTTGGCCGCGCCATCGAGGATTTCGCCTCGGTTACTCCCGACGAGCTCCGCAACATTAGGAGCGACTTCAACGCGCTGCGGTACGACGTCCGCACGCAGGACGTGATGACGTCGCTCGCAACCCGTGCGGCCGAAGCGCTCGACGTGAAGTCGAAGATCGACCAGCGCGACTACCGCGACCTGGCCAAGCTCACAATCTTCGAGGAGATCGACCGCAAGGTCGTCGTCGACCTCGCCGCTGCCGTCGCTTCCCAGTCGGTGACGCCTCGCGAGGTCGCCGACGTCGTCTGGCAGCGTCAGCACAGCCTGTGGGCAGCCAACTACGCCAAGCTTTACAGCGCCATCCAGAGCGCCTCGGAGCTGCTCGCAGCGATCGTCGCGCTTCCACACGCTATCGCGTCAGCCGGGGTCGGACTTGCGACGTACCAGTCCGACTGGTTCCGCATCGACCAGAACTACCGCTGGTTCACGTATGCCTCCCAGACCGCCGACTTCCAGAAGCCGCTCGAAGCGCTCAAGGCTGAGGTCGACAAGCAGTACACCAACACGTACCTCTACGCGTTCGGCGGGCTCTGGCAGCAGGCGCTTGAGCCCATGAGTGAATGGAGGTCCGCTGCGCTGACTCCGCAGGCGAAGTTCTTCGACCGCCACGTCGGCCCCGTCGTCAAGGACGGGCGCACCAAGGTTGTCGTGATCATCTCCGACGGCATGCGCTACGAGATCGCCGAGGAGCTCGCTTCGATGGTGCGCAGCGAGGATCGGTTCGAGGCCTCGCTCTCGGCCGTGCTCGGTTCCTTGCCGAGTTACACCCAACTCGGAATGGCCTCACTGCTACCCCAGTCGAGCCTCGAGCTCGACCCCTCGGGCTTCCCGGTACTCGCAGATGGGAAGCCGACGAACGGTACGGCCAACCGCAACACGATCCTCAACGACGTCAAGGGGCACGCCATCACTGCGGCCGAGGTCTTGGCGATGCCGGGGAACGAGCTTCGCGAGCTCTACACGAAGCACCAAGTCTTCTACGTCTATCACGACCGGATCGACGCTGCTGGCGACAAGGCGCCTACCGAGCGGACGGTCTTCGAGGCGGCCGAGGACACCCTTCGCGAGTTGCTCCAACTGGTGAAGAAGTGGACCAACGCCAACGCTACGAACATTCTGATCACCGCTGACCATGGCTTTCAGTACCAGGACATCCCGCTTGAGCAGGCGTATTACCTCTCTGAGGCACCCCAGGGTGACGCTGTTACCAAGACCAACCGCCGGTACGTGCTCGGCCGGGCGCTAAAGCCGTCCCCGTCCTTCATCACGTTCACCTCGGCCCAGGCAGGACTTGTCGGTGATATCGATATCCAGATCCCCAAATCGATCCACCGCATCCCGCTGCCCGGCGCTGGCACCCGTTACGTCCATGGCGGCGCATCCCTCCAAGAGATCGTCGTGCCGGTAATTACCGTCAACAAGAAGCGCAAGAGCGATATCCGCTCGGTCAACGTGGACCTCATGCCCGAGACCAACAAGATCACCACCGGGCAGCTGGCGGTCAATCTGCTTCAGCGCGAGGCAGTTACGGACAAGATCCAACCGCGCCAGGTCCGGCTTGGCCTCTACGTCGGCGACACGCTGATCTCCGACCAGCCCGTCCTCACCTTCGACAGCGAATCCGATGACCCACGTGATCGATACCAGAAGGCCGTGCTCTACCTGACACAGGACGCTGACCAGTACAACAACCGGCCTGTGGAGCTCCGGCTCGAAGGGCCGATCCTTAACACGACACAGTGGAAGTCGTTCTCTAAGGGGAACTACACCATCAAGCGGTCGTTCACGACGGACTTTGACTTCTAGGAGAGTCATGACGAACCTCGAAGAAGCTCTCGGCGAGATTGACGTCCTCGCCCCTACTGAGGCGAACAATGCCGCCCCAAAGAAGTCCGCGCTCGACGACAAAATCAACGAGCACTTCGCCGGCGCCGTCGTCCGTAAGGACCTCGTCAATGCAGTTCGCGGGAACGCGGTCGTACCGTCGTACGTGCTGGAGTACCTGCTCGGCCAATACGCCGCGTCCGACGACGAGGCCACGATTCAGGCCGGGATCGCGAGCGTGCGCCAGATCTTGGCGGCCCACTACGTCAACCGCAACGAACATATGCTCGTCAAGTCAGAGATCCGCCGCAAGGGCCGCCACCGAGTGATTGACAAGGTCACTGTCACGGTCAACGAGAAGAACGACGTCCACGAAGCTGAGTTCGAGAACCTTCAGGTCAAAGGCGTCATCATCGATGATGTCACAGTTGAGCGAAACCCGAAGCTCCTCGTCGGAGGTGTGTGGTGCATCTGCGATATTGAGTACTTCCACTCCGACGACCAGCGCGTCGTGCCGTGGATCCTCGGCAGTCTCAAGCCTATTCAGGTCGCCGGCGTCGACATTGACCACTATTACCAGGCGCGCGAGGCGTTCACGACCGAGGAATGGATCGACCTGCTTATGCAGTCGGTCGGCCTCAACCCTGAGCAATTCAACGACCGCGGCAAGCTCATCGCCCTGACCCGCCTTATCCCGTTCGTCGAGCGCAACTACAACGTCGTCGAACTCGGACCAAAGGGCACCGGCAAGTCACACACGTTCAGTGAGTTCTCCCCGAACGGCATCCTTATCTCCGGCGGGGAGGTCACCGTCGCCAAGTTGTTCGTCAACAACGCCAACGGCCGTATAGGGCTGGTGGGATACTGGGACTGCGTTGCGTTTGACGAGTTCGCAGCTAATCGGCGTACCGACCAGAACCTCGTCAATGTGATGAAGAACTACCTCGCGAACAAGTCATTCTCGCGCGGGACGAGCATCTATGGAGCCGAGGCCTCGATGGCATTTATCGGCAACACGACTCACACGGTGCCCCATATGCTCAAAAACTCCCACCTTTTCGATGAGCTGCCCGACGCCTACAGCGACCCGGCCTGGCTCGACCGGATCCACCACTACATCCCCGGCTGGGAGGTTGCACCAATTCGGTCCGAGATGTTCTCCACGGGCTACGGTTTCGTCGTCGACTACCTCGCCGAGATCCTGCGCGCCAAGCGGTCTGAGGACTTCTCGGACAAGTACAGGGACTATTTCACACTCGACAGCTCGCTTTCGGCACGCGACCAGGACGGCATCCGCAAGACCTTCTCCGGACTGATGAAGCTTGTGCACCCGACGGGTGAGGCCGATGAGGAAGAGGTCCATACGATGCTGGAGTTTGCGATCGAGGGCCGTAAGCGCGTCAAGGACTCGATCCTGCGGATCGACGCCACCATGCGCGACACCCCCGTCCACTTCCGGTACGTTGACAAGGCGGGCGTATGGCACGACGTCGCAACTCGCGAAGAACGCCAGTACCCGCAGCTCTACAGGCGGGACTGGGCCGCAATTCCCGGCGGCGACGGTTTAGATGAGGGCACGCCTACGCCAATCCGGCCGAAGTTGAACTCTGCACCATCGGCCGCTACCGCGGTGCCGGACTTGTCCTCTGGGCCCGCAGTCTCACCGTTGACCGAGGGACACCGTGACTTCATGGCGGGTCAGAAGGGCATCTCTTACGAAACCCTCCTTCTGCCCTACCTTCGCGGCGCATCCGAGATTACGATTACAGATCCGTATATCCGCCTGCCGCACCAGGGGCGCAATCTCACTGACCTGCTGAGCCTGCTCGCCGCGGTGAAGGACGATGCTGACGAGATCTCCGTAGAGCTTGTCACCACTGAGGAGCCAAAGATTGAGTTCAAGCACAATCAACTACTCATGCTCAAGTCGATCAAGGACGCCTCAGATGCGGTCGGCGTCCGCCTGGCAGTGCGACTCGACGACACGATCCACGACCGCCGCATAGAGACCAACCTCGGCTGGCGCATCGACCTCGGTAAAGGCCTCGACTTCTGGCAGAAGCCGACCGACAACCCATTCGACTTCGGCCGCAACCGCCAAGAGTTCCGCCTCATCGGATCGGCGTTCACCGTTCACTACGTCAGGGTCCTCACCGAGGAGAACGCGCAGTGATCGTTCTTGTCCTGCCACCGGTACTAGCTGGCCTCGGTGACTCCTAATTCCCCGACGATGATTGCGAGGACGTCGCACTGGCCCGCAGTTTCTCGTCGTCTTGAAGCTTCCGGATGATCTGTTCCGGGGAATAACCTCGTGGGCTTGTGCTGTCATGGTCACACCAGTCTCCTGCCCAGAGTCTTGGGCGCGGGCGCAACTCTCGTAGCTGTTGGAACCTAACTCGGATCAACCCAGGAGCCCCTGAGTTTGGGTAGGAGACGCGAGAAACGGAGCCGCAAAGACCTCATCGATAGTGACGAGGGGCGGGCCACCTTGGCGCCCCTGGACCTGCTTAGAGCTCTACCTGCCCCTGGTCGCCCATGTTCGGGGTCTCTGAGGAGAGCGACGCCTTCGCCATCTTGACCAGTGCCGCGGCCTTGCCGGGTCCCTCCCAGTACTGGGCGGTCTCCGGGGTCACCTCGATCAGCACGGCGTTGGGATCCTCGGGGCCGCCCTCGAAGTAGGCCTTCGGGCCCAGGTCCCACAGCTCCTTCTTGCGCTCGAGATCAGCGATGACCTGAGCGGAGCCCGCGATCGAGACCCAGGTATGGTCGCCGACGAAGCTGAGGTTGACCTCGCCCTCACCGATGATGTCCTCGATCTTGTCCGAGTTCAGCGGGGTGAAGAACCAGAACTTGTGCTGGTCATCGATCTCGGTGACACCCATCGGGCGGGAGACGATCCGGCCGTTCTGATCCACCGTGGTGAACATGCAGGTGCCGATGCTGTTCAGCTTCTTGACGAGCTCGTTCGCAGTCATGTCAGTCATATCGTTCTCCTGTGTTGGGTATGTGCGTCTTGATTCGCAGTCTACGGATCAGCAGTGGTGTGTACAGGGCGTCCGCACTGAGCCAATTTCAGGGCCCGTTGTTCATCCGGGTGCCCCGCCACGTGGGGTGGCGCAGCCGGTTGTCTCTGGTCACCCCCGAATGACGCACCTCCGCGGACAGCTTTGGGGTCACCCAGGTGGCGTCTGAGGAATCCTCGGCAGGGACGTCATCCACCGGGGCGGTCTTGCGAACCAGCTTCTCCAGCTTGGCGCGGAGATCGCCCAGTTCCACATCGCTGAAGCCGGTGCCGACCCGTCCGGCGTAGTGGAGCTCGCCGTCGTCGTCGGTCATGCCCAGCAGCAGGGAGCCGAAGGTCTTGGCGCGGCCACCCTTGCCCTGGCGCCAGCCGATGATCGCCACCTCCGCGTGGCTCTCATGCTTGAGCTTCACCCAGTCATCGGAGCGCCGCTCGGGGCGGTAGGGACTGCTGGCGCGTTTGGCCACGAGTCCCTCGATCTTGAGCTCCAGGCTGACCTCCATGGCCTCATCCAGAGAATCGCCCAAGTCACCAGGCACCTGTACGTGCTTGCCGATCTCAGCGAGCTGTTCCAGGACCTCCCGGCGGCGTGAATATGGATCGCCAGTGAGGTCGCCGTGTTTTGCGGTGTGTAGGACGTCGAAGACCATGAAGTGCACCGGGATCTTGCTTGCCGCCTGCTCGATCTCCTTGTCCTTGCTCAGTTTGCCGCGGCGCTGGAGCAGGCCGAAGTCGGGCCGAGAGCCGGAGTTCAGTGCGACGATCTCGCCGTCGACCACGGTGCCAGGCGGGACCAGGTCCGCAAGTTCGCTCAACTCGGGGAAAATGGAGCTGAAGTCCTTGCCGTTGCGGCTGCGGATCTCCACCCGGCCATCGGCGTGGACTGCAGCGATCGCCCGGTAGCCGTCCCATTTGCCCTCCAGCACCCAGCCTTTGCCGCGGATGTCGGTGGGCTTGCCGGGGGAGGCGAGCATGGGGGAGGGGAGTGGGTCTGGGAACGCTGACTTCTTCGTAGATGCGGCGGCTGACTTCTTGGTCTTCTCGGCTTTCCCCGGCGACTCGGATGACGGCTTCGCAGGGCTCTCTTCGGCGCGCTTGCCGGCACGCGGCTGATCCTTGGTCATCCGCATAAGCCAGTCCTTGCCGGCTTCATCGGTCTGCACCAGCGCGTAGCGCCGCGGCACCCCGCCCAGCCCGCCCTCGGGTGCACCGGTCAGGACGAAGACCACTTTCCCGGTCTTGCCCTCGCCGATCTCCCACTTCTCGATCTTCACGGTGCCGGAGTCCCAGATGGACATCTCCCCGCCGCCGTACTCGTTCTTCGGGATGGTGCCCTCGAACTCGGCGTACTCGATCGGGTGGTCCTCGGTCATCACCGCCAGCCGCTGCTGACCACTCTTGAGCGGCGGGCCCTTCGGCACCGCCCAGGAGACCAGCACGCCGTCGTGCTCGAGCCGGGTGTCATAGTGCAGCCGGGAGGCGTGATGCTCCTGGATCACGAAGATCGGATCTCCGGTCCGGGCGGCGGGAGAGTCGGTGGGGACCGGCTCGGGAGTCTTCGAGGCGTCGCGCATGGACCGGTAGGTGCTCAGTGCGTCTTGGGCAGGCGGCAGGACGTCCGTAGCGTCGTCGTCGGCGGTGAAGTCAGCCAAGGGATCTGTGCCGGAGGTGATGCGTTCCATCACCTGGTGCATGTCCAGCTGGGCGAGGTCAGGATCCTCGAGTTCCTCCCAGGTCCGAGGGGCGGCGACATGAGGACCCTCGGCGGAGCCGGGACGGCCGCGCAGCGAGTAGGGGGCGATGGTCGTCTTGTTGCGGTTGTTCTGCGACCAGTCGATGAGCACCCTGCCCTGGCGCAGGGACTTCTTCATATCGCTGACCACATCATCCGGGTGGTCGGCCTGAAGCGCCTTGGCCAGCTCATGGGCCACCTGGGAGACCTGCTCGGAGGTGTAGCTGCCGTTGATCGCGGCGTAGAGATGGATGCCCTTGGAGCCGGAGGTGACCGGGACCGAGGGCAGGTTCATCTCATCGAGGATCTCGCGGCACCAGCGGGCCACCCGCGCGCAGTCGGCGAGGTCCGCGCCGGGGCCAGGGTCCAGGTCCAGGACGAGCCGGTCGGGGTTCTGCGGTTCACCATCCGGGCTGAACCGCCACTGCGGGACGTGGACCTCCAGGGCGCCGACCTGCCCGAACCAGGCCAGCACGGCGGGTTCATTCGCCAGCGGGTAGGTGTTGCTGTGATCGGAGTGTTCCAGCTCCTCGCGCGGTACCCAGGCCGGGGCGGAGTCTTCGAGGTTCTTCCGGAAGAACGGCTCGTTTAGCTTGGCTTCGGTGCCGACGCCATCGGGCCAGCGCTTGCGGGTGGCGGGGCGGTTCTTGGTGTGCGGGAGCATCGCGTCTGCGACGGTCTGGAAGTAGTGGACGACCTCACCCTTGGTGGTGCCCGAGGCGGGGAAGAGAACCTTGTCCAGGTTGGAGAGCCGGAGCTTGTGACCGCCCACGGTGACGGTCTGCTGCCGCTTGCTTGCCATGGCTCAACCCTGGTGGGGGAGGCTGAGCGTTTGCTGGGTGGTGTTAGGGCTCGCGCCGAAAGAGTGCCATCTCGACTTCGTCTTGCCGGACTGACCTCGACGGGTCCAGAGTGTTCGAAGCTTGCGCAGCCCAGCTCTCGAGGAGTTTGCAATAGCGCTCGTAGCTATCCGGGTACCAAGCCGCGAGGGGCGCCGTGGGCCAAGCATCTCTCTTGAGGTTAGCGGAAACGACCTTGTCGATAATCAAATGACGCGGGTCATTCGTGCTCCCCTCGGCGAAGTAGAGGAACTTGGTGGCGAATGCCGGACCCAGACCCTTGATCTTCCCGGCGCCTCTTTCAGTCGTGAGAACTCTGTATGACGAAATGGGGGACTGGCCGTCCCTGACCGAGACCCAGGCCGCTGGGAGGAGATCCGCCGCGTTTTCGGTCTGAGTCGCGAGATCGTCTAGGCGTCTAGTCATCCAAGAGCCTTTCGATCCTAGCCCCCAAGCGAGCGAGTAGTAGAGAAGCTGAAATGCGTTCTCTACTGAAATCTCTCGTTCCCCGAGTTCGAACACTTCACGACGCGTCAAGGTGGTCTGGTCACTCTCGGCTAGCTTTCCCTCGATTGTTGGAAGCCCTCTTTGGGAAAGCGCCTTCCGCCACCGGGAACCGTCGACAGGCTCTGCGTGACTCATCACGCCGTCCCGTCCGGGGAGTGAGTTCAGGATGTCTTCTGGCAGAAACGCATCTTCCTTGAGCATGGCTCGAGCGTAGCTAGTAGTCGAGAAAATGGAGAGCACCTTCAGGTCAAGACATGACTGTGGCGGGCGCTTCAGCTGCGAAGCGCCCGTCACAGTGATGCCCCCTAAAGGGAAGTGACTTATGCCCGGCGGGTGACTGCCAGTTCGATCTCATCGGCGCGGACCGTGCGGTCCACCGAGGAGTCCTGCGAGGCTTCGTCCGCCCATTCGGTCATCAGCGTGCAGTACTGCTGGTAGACCTCGGGGACCCAGACGTCAGTGGTCGCGTCGGGCCAGGCGTCGCGAGCGAGGTTCGCGGCGACGTCGCGGTCCAGACTGACCAGCTTCGGCTCGGCGGCCGCGCCCTGGGCGAAGTAGAGGAACTTCGTGGAGAAGGCGGGCCCGAACCACGGGATCCGGCCGGCGCCGTCGTCGGTTGTCAGGATGCTGAAGGCGTCCTTGGCGGAGTCGCCGTTGCGCACCGAGTTCCACGCGTTGACGAGCAGCTCGGAGGCCTCGTCGCGGTGGGAAGCGAAGTTGTCCAGGCGGTGATGCAGCCGCGGAACCTTAGGCCCGAGACCCCATGACAGCGAGTAGTAGAACAGCTGGAACGCGTTGTCGGCGGTGCGCTCGCGGTCACCGATCTCGAACACGTCGCGGCGGGTCAGCGAGACCTTGTCAAGGCTGCCGAGCATGCCGGTCAGCGTGGGAAGGTTGCGCTTGGAGAGTTCGGCGCGCCAGCGGGCAGCGTCGACATCAACGCCGTGCTTCATCACCGCGTTGGAGCCGGGCAGTGCGTGCAGGATGTCCTGGGGCAGTCGTGCGTCTTCATTGATCATGATCCAACCCTAATGCGCCCAGCGGGCCGCGGCCTCCATCTGCCGGACGGTGGGGTCGGATCGTCGGGTTCTCAGGATTCTCCGGTGGTGCCGTTCGCCTGTCTCTTGCGCATACACGCCATCGTGAAACCCAGGATCGCCATCAGCCCGATGAGAGCGACGGGTGTTCCAATTTCCGGACCCTAGTAGGTCAAGGAGATCCACACCGCGACGACCTGCGCGAGGATAAGGGCCACGGTGATCGGGAACAGATGCTTCTATGGGTGTCGTTCCGCCAATCGTGTTCTCCTCGCTGGGTTTCTGACGCGGCTTCGTGGCGCACCTATTCGTGAGGGGAAGGTGGCGAAGGTGAGTCGTATATTCGCTTGTACTCCTCGGCGACGAGCGGCCATATATGTTCCCGCGCATCCTGAATTGAGTTCAGGCCCCCAGCCGCGTCACCTTCGAGCACGAAATCGTGGAAGATGACGCGTCCGGACTGGTCCTTCCGGCCTTCAGGGTCACGGAATCGTAAGGCAACCGTGTGGCCTAGGCGCCGCCAAGCCTCCGGGCCGTCATGGATGCCAGAGAAGACAGCTTCATATACGTGCAGAGGATCCGACGCCCCTGCGTTCTTGACGAAACGAAACCCCCAAGTGCGCCCGCGAGTCGCCCAGATCAGGCTCATCGTTGGCTCCTGTGCAGGACGTCGTTCTCCTCACCCTGTTCTAGGTCTATCTTGAACCGCGTCAGGATCGCGGTGAGGACTTGCTTCTTCGCCAATGCTTCTTGATTTGCCCGCCTGAGTTTCTCTCCGGCCAGTTCCGCACCGTTGACCACTACCTCCCTAGATACGAAAGTGCCGAGGAGCCCGGCAATTGCGCCTAAAGGACCAGGCAGCCTGGACGCCTTGCCGGCACGGAGTGCAAACACCATCGCCACCGCACCTACGGCGCTCGCCTTCCCCAACAGGTGTTCCGCCACCTTCCCAGAAAATTCTCTTCTCTGCACCCATCTGACGTGACGCTCGATGGGGAGTACCGAGGCAAGGGGAAGGATCAGATCCAACCCAATTCGGTCGTCGACGTTGATCTCGTCCGGCTCGAACTTCGCTGAAGAAATGATGACGAGATCCTCACCAACAGAGAGCGCGTCGTTGCCTTCGACCATGCTCGCTATCGTCTCGCGAAGATCCGCCAAGTTTCCTGCGGCCTTTTCAATGAGCAGAGCCTTGAAACCTGAGACGGTCGTTTGCGGTAGTAAGTCAGTTTTCGAAAGGGCGATAACCCAAATGCGCGGGAACTTGACGAGTGGTTTTCCACCTTCGAGAAGATCGTCCCTCAAGGTCAGCAGTCCGTTGCCGAAGTTGGCGAGAAGTGCCCGGAGGTACCGCTCTTCTTGACCTTCATTGTCCAGAAGCTTCTGACCGTCGACGAGCAGGAGTGCCACGTCCGAGCCGAGGAGTGCCCTAAACGTCTCGACTCTGCGTTTTCCCTCTTCAGGTCCACTGACATCTTGTTCGAACCACTCGCCGGGATAGTCGTGCCACACGATGCTCAACTCATCGAAGGGCATCGCTCTCTTTGCCGCCGCGTCTAGCGGATCCTTCAGCTTGAGCAAGAATTGGTACCGGGTTGTGCGGAAGCGAGTCGGTGGAGGGGCCTCCCCGGAGCTACGCATTCTGAAATAGTTCTGGAGTAGCTGATTCCCCTGGCCTACGTCTTCTGCCACTACGCGGAACTGATGATCCTTCGTGAACTCTCGCTCCTGGGTGGCTCCGAAGAACGAGGAGATCAGCACCGTCTTTCCGCTGCCACTCTCTCCAAAGACTGCGATGTGCTGTTCTTTTTTCCTCGTATGAGCCATATGAGGAGATTACTTCATGTGGTTCACACCACGTCGGAACGGTAGCGAGTCCGAGAGGGCTCTAACCGACACTCGTGTTGATCGATGGAGCCTAGCGGTGTCGCAGAAACTGCAGAAGCCGAAATGGGGGAGAAGTTAAGTTCGGTTCACGCGAGGCGGTTGCGTTCAGCGTTGCTTGACCACCGTGAGCAGGATGACGGCGTCTTCGACGGCGTCCAGCGAATGCAGTCCGTCCGGAATGGTCAGGAGATCTCCGGGTGATCCGTTCCAGGACGCCTCACCGGATTTCAGCAAGACTCGGCCCTCCAGCACCTGCAAGGTGGCTTCCCCGGGGTTCTCGTGCTCGGAGAGCTCCTCACCTGCCCGTAGGGCGATGAGAGTCTGCCGCAGTTGATGCTCATGACCCCCGAACACCGTCTTCGCGCTCCTGCCGCTGGACGCCTTACGAGCCTGCTCAAGTTCATGCCGTGCCAGTGCGATCAGTGAGGTCTTCTGCATGGTGCTTGTTCCGATCTCTTGAGGGTGACGGCGATGCCATTCTCATGGCCATTCCCGAAAGGTGTGGTATTTGACACACTGGGAAGATGAAACGATATCTCGCTCCGCTGACCCCAGACCTGGCCCGGGCAGCTCGCGCGCTCACACAGGTGTCCGTCGAAGAGATCAGTGAGGAGGCCTCGCTCGAGCCCGCGAGGGTCCGCGACTTCGAACACCGCGGATCCGGTTTGGACCCAGAAGCCAAAAAGAAGCTGCGGGCGGCGTTGGAGCGATTCGGCGCCGTCTTCTTCGATGAGGACGACGAGGGCGGCTACGGGGTGCGGCGCAAGTACAACGCCTCCAAGGCTCGTCAGTTGGGCCGCTGGGAGAGCGAGGGCGGACCTGCCTACGAGGACGACATCTGAACAGTTGCTCGAGCTGTTCCTGCCGCGCTTCCCGAAGGATGCGAATCGCTTTGGGACCCACCCCGTGCAGCGTTGCCAGATGATCGAGGCCTGCTTCCTCGCCGTCGTCCAGGCTCCGCAGGCCGCAGCTCAGCGCCGTCGTGCCAAGGAGATGAGGGCTGCTGGAATCGCGAGGCAGGCGTAGATGAACGCGCCGACTCCCAGGGCAGAGTGGATCCCGATTCCCAGATCGTCACCGTCCAGCGCGCTGAAGTGCAGGGACAGCACCCCGAGGGTGGCGATGCCCATCCCGGCACCCAGGGCGAAGGCGCTTTCCTGGATCGCGCCGGCATCGGCTGTGCGGGTGGTCGGAGCGGAGCTCATCAAGGCGTTCGACGCGATGGCCATCACCGTGCCGGCGCCGAGTCCGAGCAGCATCAGGCTCGCAGGGTGGGCTGTCTGCGGCAACGAGATCAACAGCAGGGCACCCGACGCCGTGCAGAGGAACCCTGAGATCAAGAGGTACGGCTCGGAGATCCACCGTTTCAGTCCAGGGCTCAGCACGCCGCCGAGGACGCTGGCCGCGGCCAGGGGCAGGAGCACCAGGCCGGCCTCGATGCCGGACCGCTCGTCAACGAGCTGGAGCTGCTGGGTGAGCAGGTAGAGGGTGCCGTTGAAGAGTCCCGTGGTGGCCGCGATGCTCAGCGCCGAGACCGCGAGCACCGGGTTCTTGAACAGCGCGACGTCCAGGTACGGCCGGCGCAGTCGGAGTTGCCGGACGCAGAAGGCAGTCAGGGCGACCGCGCCTCCTAGAAGGAGTGCCGGCGCGATCACGACGGAGTCGTCCCGCGGCATCGATTTCAGCGCCAGGATCAGAGCCGCAATTCCGATCGTCGAGGACCCGATGCTGAACGGATCCAGGCCCGGGGGATGTGCGTTCCTCGACTCGGGCAGCACCAAGGCCGCAGCGAGCAGACACAGGCCCAGGACCGGTGCGTTGACCCAGAAGATCCACGCCCAGGGCAGGTGCTCCACCAGCACGCCGCCCAGCAGCGGTCCGAGACCGACGCCGGCACTGAAGCTGGAGACCCAGAGGCCATAGGCGAAGGCTCGAGATCTCTCGGTGGGGAATGAGACGCGGATGATCGCCACGGTGGCCGCGATGAGCAGGGCGGACCCGACCCCCTGCCCGATCCGTCCGATGATCAGCATCGTGGGATCGGCAGCGGTCCCTGCGAGAAGGGCGCTTGCCATGGCGACGGTCAGCCCGGCAAGGTAGGCGCGCCTTCGTCCATAGCGATCGGCAAGGACTGCGCTGGGAATGATCGCGATGCCCGTGGTGAGGGCGTAGGCATCGGCGACCCATAGCGCCTGGACCGGGCCCAGCGACAGCTGTTCGGTGAGTTCGGGCAGCGCCACAGCCACTTTGGTCATATCGGTCCCGCCGATGACCAGCACCACCGTGAACACCGCCAGGATCCCGGTCAGGCGGGCCAGAGAGATCGGGGGTTCGTGCTGCCGGGAGACCGTGGAGATTGTGGAGTGGGGCATGGGCCCAGTTCAACGGACTCAGAAGCCTGCGTCCAGGTTCACATAGTCACGATGATCGTGCAGTATTGATTCATGATCGACTCCCGCCTGCAGCTCCTGGTCGCCGTGAGTGAATACGGGACGGTGACGGCCGCTGCGGAAGCGCTGTTTCGCAGCCCCTCTGGGGTGTCACGGCAGATCAAACAGCTCGAGGCGGAGATCGACCTCGACCTTCTCGAGCACGAGGGGCGTCGGGTGAAACTGACTGCGGCAGGCCATCGGCTGGTCGAGCACACCCGGGCGTTGAACGCCGCGTGGGAATCAGCGCTCAGCGACACAGCCTCGGCCGCCACCGAGCTCTGCGGACCCGTGTCGATCGGCGGCTTCGCCACGGTCTTGACCTCAGTGGTGACCCCGGCCGTGGTGCGACTCCGGGAGGATCACCAGCTGCTGCGGCCCATGGCCAAGGAGATCTATTCGCAGGGGATCACACGAGCCCTCGAGACCGGCGCAATCGATGTGGGCCTCTTCGTGGCCGATGAATCCACGAGTCGCCTCCCCGCCTACCTTGAGGTCGCGGAGTTCATGGATGATCCCATCGACCTGCTGGTGCACCAGTCTCATGCCTTCGCCTCGCGGGAGGAGGTGCGGTTGGAAGAGGCGCGGAACGAGGAGTGGATCACCGGTCTGCCGCACCAGGACTCCTACAAGGAGCTCTACGCGGCGACCCGATCAGCGGGTTATGCCCCGCGATCCAGCCACTACGCACAGGACCTCACCGCGACGGCGGCTCTCGTGGCCGCGGGTCTGGGCATCTCGGCGGTGCCACGGATCGCGCAGGAGATCTCACATCCGCACGTTCGACGCGTCCCGCTCGCCGGTGAGCATCGACCGCACCGCCGCATCATGCTGACCTTCCGGGCAGGCTCGCGCGGCAACCCGCGGATCGACGCCGTGATCGACGCCCTGGAGCGGGCCCGTCCGACCTAGGTGCTTCCGAGTGAACCGGGCGCGTGACGCGTGAGGCGTACAGCGCGCGGACAGGTCAGCGCTCGCGACTATGCTGTAGTCATCCCGCGCCCGCAGTGATGAGGAGTTGTGTGGAGCAGTCATTGCAGCACCTCGAAGCCGCGGTCACGCGCTTAGCCGCAGACCAGCCCTTCGCGCTGTCCTGGGAGATCCGCGCGATCGGCACCGGCGAGATCATCGGCCAGGACTCGACCCGCGCCGCCGCCTCCTTCAGCACTCGCAAGGTCAGCGTGCTGCTGGCCTGCCTCGCACTGGTGGAGACCGGCGAACTGAGCCTGGAAGACCGCTCGGTCATCACCGAGGAGATGAAGGACGGCGTCCAGGCCGGGATCATGCGCAGCCTCTCCGCTGGGATCTCGCTGAGCCTGCGCGACTGCCTGCTGCAGATGATGAGCACCTCGGACAACATCTGCACCCAGCTGGTCTTCGCCGCCATCGGCTCCGTCCGGCCTGACCCGCTGCAATGGGTCAACGACTACTGCGCCTGGATGGGCCTCCACGCCACCCTGCACCGCGAGATCTTCCCCCGCACCGGAGACCTGACCTGGAGTCATTCATTGGACACTCTCACTACGACGACGGCGCAGGATCAGTCCCGCTTGCTGGAGCAGCTGGGCCGCGGGTGCGTGGATGGCGCTGCCGCCGCACAGCTGATGCTGTCGCAGCAGCTGTGCGAGTTCGTGCGTGATGCGATGCTGAGCCTCTTCACCCCGGCGCTGGGGGTCGCCTGTACTCAGATTCGGTTCGCGGAGAAGAACGGGCGCGGGCTGCGCAGCCTCTCCCAGGTGGGACTGGCGCTCTCGGCGTCGGGTGCACCTCTGGCAGCAGTCGCGGCCTACGCCGAGAACATCCCGACCGTGTTGCCCTCCGGGGTCCCCGGGCGGGTGGCGGCGTTTGATCTGTTCGCCGAGCTGGGACTGGCAGTTCAGGAGTGGGCCCTTGGTCGCTGAGGTGAAGATGCTGAGCCTTGAGGAATGTGCGGCGACCTATCCGGAGCTGCGTTTCGCCGTGGGCGCCGCTGGGTCTGCTGAATCTACTGGGGTGGGTGCCGAATCCCGGGCGGATGAACCGCACGACCTGGCAGGCACGGGCAAGCTGCTGCTCGGCCTGACCCTGGCCCTCCTCGCCGAGGGGGACGGGGGCTTCCTCGGGCGTCCGCTCACGGTGACCGCTGACCACCGCGCCGGCGCACGGACCGGGACTCTGCGACTGATGTCCGGGGAGTTGACGCTCATTGTGGACGACGCGGTGAACCTGGTCTTCTCCACCGGAGACGGCGCCTGTGTGCTCGCGCTGCTGGACTTCGCCGCGTCCGAGGGAGTCGACCTGCTCACCGAAGCCCAGAGCCTGGTCGCGAAGCTGGGCCTCGATGCTGTTCGGCTGACCGGCCTGGAGCGCGATCAATCATGGGGCGAGGGGCTCGTCGGTGAGACGACTCCTTCCGCAAACCTGCAGCTGCTGCGTGCGCTTGGGACCCCGGGCGAAACCGGGAACGGTCCAGCCGCAGCCGGGGGAGTCTCCTCCGAAACCCGTCACCGGCTCCACGGCTGGATGGGCAAGGTCTTCGAACCCGCCGGCCTGGCCGCGGCGCTCCCAGGCTTCGGGCCGAAACGAGTGCCGCACCAGACCCTCTCGGGCTGGGAGCTCACCGCCCACGGCGCGCAGCGCGGATACAGCTCGATGCTCTCCCTGCCCAACCACGCAGGGGAGTGGGTGCATCTGGCAGCCCACCTGCCGCCGTCGTCGGCTGGTGTTCGATCCCCACGGGACGTCTCGGCCGTGCTGGGCACTTTGGGCCTGGCGGCCTACGACTCCGCGCTGAGCTGACCGCCGCGCGCCTAGGCTTGGCACTCCGGCGTGCAAAGCCTAGGTGGAGGTAAGAACCATGAAGTCACCAGGCGGCGACCATACGTTGAAGTCAGGTGCCGAGTTTGTCCGGGTACTGACAACGATGTTCTTGAGGAGTCAACATGCTGACGACACTGCATAATCTGGGTCTACGTTCCGAGCACGCCTACAACGCCGCACTGGTCTCAGTGGGGCTGTCCTTCGGCAGCTGGGCGCTCTCCCGCTACAAGAATGACGACTCCAAGCCGCAGGCAGACCGATGGGGCATCTTCGTCGGCCAGTGGGCGCCGACACTCTTCGGACTGGGCCTGGCACTCTCGCAGTACGAGAACAACGGCAAGAAGCGCTGAATCTCAGACTTCCACGGAGGGGCACTGCCGATCATCGGCAGTGCCCCTCCGTGTGTGTGGGTGCATTCAGATGCTGCTCATCGCGGCCTACCTGCTGGCCCAGCTCCCCTGCCGCCGCCGCGTCTCCCAGCCGAGCCCGCGCCGTCGTCGTCCGCTCTATCTGTCCGGACCCAGACGGCTGTGATGTCATTAGCCCAAGAGCAATGACGAAGAACCCATGATGAACAACCTCAGGAGTGACCCATGCGGGCGATCTGGTCTGGAGACGTGTCTTTCGGGTTGGTGACGGTGCCGATCAAGCTGTATTCGGCCACGCAGAGCCACGATCTGACCATGCATCAGGTCCACGACGAGGACGGCGGGCGGATCCGCTACCAGCGCCACTGCGAGGTCTGCGGCGAGAAGGTCGACTACAAGGACATCGACAAGGCCTACGATTCAGGCGAGTCCACCGTCGTGCTCACCAAGGAGGAGCTCGGGGAGCTTCCCGCGGACGACTCCAAGGAGATCGCGGTGGAGCAGTTCGTACCCGAGGACCAGATCGACTCCATGGTGCTGGACAAGTCCTACTACCTGGAGCCTGCGGGGAAGTCTGCGAAGGCCTATGTGCTGCTGCGTCGAACCCTGGAGGAGTCCTCCCGAGTGGCGATCGTGACGTTCACGCTGCGCACGAAGACCCGGCTCGGGGTGCTGCGGGTCCGTGAGGACGTGATCGTGCTGCAGGGGCTGCGCTGGGCCGATGAGCTGCGCGAACCGGAGTTCGACATCCCCAAGTCGCGGCTGACGAAGAAGGAACAGGAGATGGCCACCTCGCTGGTGGACGCCTACGCCGAGGACTTCGACCCGGAGCGGTTCAAGGACGAATACCAGGACCAGCTGCACACGCTCGTGGAGGAGAAGCTCGCCCACGGGGAGGACATCGACACCGACGCGACCTTCGGCAACGTCGAGGATGAGGACGACGGCGACGGCAACGTCATCGACCTCATGGAGGCGCTGAAGCAGTCGGTGGACTCCCGGCGGAAGAGCTCGGGGAAGGGTGCTGGGGAGTCTGAGGGTTCCAAAGGTGAGGGATCTCAGGGTCCCGCGAAGGGTGGTTCTTCGAAGAACTCCTCGAAGGACAGCGGCTCCAGCCAGAAGAAGAAGGCCAGTTGATCAGGCTCCGGCTCGTCAGTGCCGCGAAGATCAACCATTCGGTTGACACCTTGCGCGCCTGAACCTCTGGCTCATTCCATAGGCTGGAGGTATGGATATCATCTACGACCTCAGCGTCCTGGCCCACCTGTTCGCGATGGCTGCCGTCATCGGCGGGTACTTCGTGGTCCTCCGCAAGCCACGACCCTGGCCAGTCATGGTCTGGGGCGGCCGCATCCTGCTTCTCAGCGGCCTGCTGATCGTCGCATTGGGCGAGGCCGCCGACCTCTGGGGAGGCGCCGATGTGAACCATCTCAAGATCGGGATCAAGCTGCTGGTCTCCCTCGCCGTGGTCGCGACACTGGAGATCGCCGCGAGCAAGTCCCGCAAGAACAACCAGCGGGCAAGCGAGAAGCTGACCCACGCCGCCGGCATCCTCGCCACCGTCAACGTCCTGGTGGCGGTCCTCGTGCCAGGCTTCATCTAGGAATCTCCCCGGACGGTTCTGCTGGGTCTCTCTTCGCCGCTTCTGCTCGATCGGGCAGAAGCGGCGAAGGTGTTCTCAGGGCTGCGGCTGCGGAGGTGGTGTCTTCGTGGTGAAGGAGACTGTGATCCAACTGTGCGGATCCTCACCGTCCAGCTGCGCTCGGGTCTCGTCACGGATGCGATCCCAGTCCTCCAAGGATCGCAGCCCCATGCCTGTGGGAACGTAGAAGACGACGTCGATCGTGCGCGCTCGTCCCTGCTGCGCGGCGTAGACCCGATAGTCGGTGAAGCCTTCTGACTCGGTGACGTCCTGGGCTGCTCCCTCGGCCTGTCTCTTGAGCTCGGGTGGAGTCACCAGGGAGATCTCGGCCAGGGCCCTGCGCAATGTGGAGAACGGCATGGGAAGAAGGATCAGAGCGACGATCGCCAGCACCGCTGGATCGACATAGGGCATCGCCCATTCCGCGTCGGTGTCCTCGATCAGCATGCCGATCAAGAAGGCCGCAAGCAGAGCTCCGGTCACTCCTCCGGCCATGATCCAGCCCTTCACGTCCATCGCGACCAGAGCCGAGCCGAGCTTCTTGTTCGCTCGATGCTCGATGAACCCGATCACGAGGGTCAACACGACTACAACGGCGGCGTAGACCACCGCGGGGCCGAACTCGACATCACGGCCACCCGTCAGCAGAGCCGATATCGCTTGGAAGAGTGCGTAGGCGGCCACCGACATCATCAGCAGGGCGTTCACCGCCAGGACGATCGGCTCGAAATGCCAGAAACCCATGGTGAATCGATCATGTGTCCGTTTCGAGAGCGCATTGGATGCTGACTTCGCGATGAGTCCCGCGAGAGTGATCGACACGACTGACATCACCGCATCGACCAGCGAGAAGACACCATCGAAGAGGATGGCGAACGATCCGGAGACGACGCCGAACCCGATTCCCAGCGCAGAGACGATAAGGACTCCCACCAGGGAGACCTTCAAGGCCTGTTGTTCCGTACGCACGGCGTTGAAGCCCTTTCATAGATGAGGAAGGCCCGAGAAGAGGGCTGCTGACCGCGATAAAGCGCAGTCAGCCTAGTAATGGCTAGGTCAGATGATGTGCTGAGCGCGTGCTCGATCGATGGCCTGCGTGCGATTCTCCACGCCGAGCTTGTCGTAGATGTGGACCAGATGTGTCTTCACCGTGGCCTCCGAGATGAAGAGCACGCGGGCCAGGTCACGATTGGTGGCTCCGGTGGCCAGCTGCTGCAGAATCTCGATCTCACGCGGAGTCAGCGCCGTCGCTGGTGACGCGAGTCGCTTCATCATCTGCGCGGTGATGGAGGGGGAGAGCACGGATTTCCTCGCCGCGGCGTCCAGCACCGCGTGCTGCACGGTCTCCGACGGTGCGTCCTTGAGCAGGTAGCCGATCGCGCCGGCACCCATGGCGGCCACGATGTCCGCCTGGGTGTCGAAGGTCGTCAGGATCAGCACTGGAAGGTCATGCTCCGCGGTGATCATTCTCGTGGCTTCGACCCCGCTCATGCCTGCACCCATCTGCAGATCCATGACCACCACATCCACCTCCTGGGCGGAGACCGCGAGGATCTCCAACGCCGCTTCACCGGTGCCGGCCTCAGCGGTCAGGCGCAGCTTCCCCGAACCTTCCAGCAGCGCCTTCACCCCTGAGCGGACCACGGGGTGGTCATCCACGAGAAGGACGCGCACCTGCGTCGTCGGGCCGGGTGTCGTGGCTTCAGGCGTCATCGGTCCGGGTGTCACTGGCCCTCCAGGGGAAGTCGGATGTTCACCGCAGTGCCCTTGCCCGGAGCCGACTCGACGGTCAGTGCTCCGTTGAGCTCGCGAGCGCGCGCCGCGAGTTTGGCCAGTCCGTAGCTGGGGGCGTCCTGTCGTTCGAGCTGGGCGTCGTCGTCGTTGGCAAAGCCGATCCCGTCGTCAACCACGTCTAATGAGACCGCATCGGGCCAGACCTGCAGAGTGACCACGGCTGTGTGAGCGCGCGCGTGGGCCACAACGTTGCCGAGCAGCGACTGGGCTGCACGCAAGAACACTGCACGGTGGTTCAGCGGCAGGTCAGGCAGCTCGCCTTCGCTTCGAAACCTGCATTGCAGTTCCTGTCCCTCGGCGTGCGCCCGCTCGGCAGTCCGGGTGCAGACCTCGCGGAGGGCGGTGAGGAGGTCGGAGTCCAGGGCGGGTGAGCTCAGATCCCGCACGAAGCGTCGGGCCTCGGCCATGTTCTCGGCCGCCGTCTCCTCGATCACGTCGATGCGTTCGAGCGCCCTGTCCGGGTGCTGATTCTCCAGTTCTTGCCGTGCGGCGCGGGTCATCAGCACGATCGAGGACAGTCCCTGGGCGAGGGTGTCGTGGATCTCGCGGGCCAGTCTTTCCCGTTCGGCCGCGCGCCCCACCTCTTGTTCCTGCTCGGCAAGCTCCAGACGAGCTGCCTGCAGCTGACGGATCGTTCGCTGGTGGCGTTCGTTGTCTCGGTATACCGCCCGGTAGGCGAAGCCGACGACCACAGCGAAAGCGGCTCCCAGGGATGGCCCGATCACCATTGCCAGATGAAAATCACCCGACGGCGCGTGCATGAACTGGGCCACGATCACCACCGCTGTGAGACCCACGATGCTCGCTATCGCCGGTCCTGTCGACAGGACGACCAGGTAGAGGAAGAAGAGCGGGAACGCCACCCAGGAGAAGTCGGGGCTGGCCAGCGTCATCACCGCCCACACGACGGTGACTGCGCCCAGCCACGGCAGTACGAAGCGTCGGGGATTGCGGCTGGTCTGACCTTGTGCGAACCGACTTTCCCAGACGGTTCCGATGACGTAGATGCACGCCAGCAGAATGCTGAGTGAGACGACGAGCCATTCGCCCCCGAAGGCAGAACGGATGCCGACGACGACGCGCAGCACTCCGATGAGCAGCAGGGCGGCGAAGCTGACATGCAGGCTGATTCTCAGACCACGCAGGATGTCGGGCGTGGAGACCTCTCCCACCAGCGATGCCCTCCTCGACTGCTCCACGACAAGTGACAATGCGCGTGGGCCGTGGTCGTCCACTTGATCATCGTACCGAGGCCGACTCTCCGCCGGATCAACCATTCGGTTGAGCCTGGCGTCCACCGAAGGAACCTGCGGGATCAACCGATCATACGATCCCTGAGCGGCCTTATTCCAGGATTCTGGAGAGCAAGATCATCACCCAACACCTGCTCTCTGGAGTCGCCATGTACTTATCCCTTCGGGACATCACCTTCGCCAAAGGGCGCTTCGCGCTGATCGGCGGAGTCGTCGCGCTCATCACCATGCTCCTGGTGCTGCTCACAGGCCTGACCAACGGTCTCGGTCATCAGAACACCTCAGCACTGGAGCGACTCGACGCCTCACACGTCATCTTCAGCGCGCCAGCGGACGCGGATGATCATCCCTCCTTCACCGAATCAGGGATCACCGCAGCCGAGCTGGACATCTGGGAGGAGGCTCTGGGCGCAGGCGCCGTGGAGCGACTGGGAATGACGCAGACCCGGGTTGAAACCAGTGCTGATGACGCGGAGGAGGGCTCAAGCCGGACAGCGGCCTCGGTCGCGGTCTTCAGCGTGGAGCAGGACACCGCGCTTGCGCCGGGACTGCAGGCGATTCAAGGTCGGCCGCATCCGGGTGAAGGCGAGGTGATCCTCAGCTCTGTGATCGCAGAGGATCTCGACTTGGCACTGGGGGACAGCCTGCGCCTGTCCTCCGGTGAGTTCACCGTTGCCGGGATGGTCGACGACGAGTTCTACAGTCACGTCCCCGTGGTCTGGACCTCCATCGAAGACTTCGCGGGCATCGCTCATCTGGGCGAGGACACTGTGGCGACCGCTCTCGCGGTACCCGCTGCCGCGGTTCCAGCTCTCGCGGTGCCTGAGGCAGTCGGACGCGCTGCCCCAGATGATCTGTCCACCGAGGCCCTCGCCACGGTCAACGACCAGGCTGCCACTGTCTCCACGGATATTCGGGGAGCCTTCAACGCTCTGCCCGCCTACCAGTCAGAGCGCGGCTCACTGGTGATGATGCAGGGATTCCTCTACGGCATATCCGCGCTGGTGGTCGTGTCATTTCTCACCGTGTGGACCATCCAGCGCACGCGTGACCTCGCGGTTCTCCGCGCGCTGGGATCCTCCCGCGGCTACCTGGTCCGCGACGCGCTGACCCAAGCGGCCATCGTGGTTTCTCTCGGCGCCCTCACCGGCGGACTGGCCGCCTGGGCAGCAGGACTGCTCATCGCCAACACCGTGCCGTTCGTGCTGACGCCTGTCACCGTCGCGGCCCCGGTCCTCGGGGTCGTCGCACTGGGCGTTGCCGGTGCCGCCCTGACGACTCGACGCGTCTCCCGCGTCGATCCACTTCTCGCCCTCGGAGGAAACTGAGCATGACCTCGATGCACACCGCACCCATTCCATCGCCGTCGGCTCCGACTTGTGGAGATGCCGCTGCTCTTCGGCTTGAGGACGTGACCTTGACCTATCCGGACGGCGTCGACGAGAACGGAGAGGCACGCACGCTTCGGGCACTCGATGCGGTCCATTTCAGCGCAGAGGCCGGGACCGTCACAGCCCTGGTCGGTCCTTCAGGCTCCGGAAAATCATCGTTGCTGGCCGTGGCCGCGGCACTCATCCGACCCAGCTCCGGCTCGGTGCACCTCGCCGGCCGTGACCTCACCGGACTGGCTGAGCGCGAGCTCACCACGCTGCGCCGAGACCAGGTCGGCACCATCTTCCAACAGCCCAACCTCCTGCCGAGCCTCACCGCGCTGGAGCAGCTGGTGCTCACTGCTCATCTGCGCGGCGACCGAGGCAGGCAGCTGAAGGCGGCAGAAGAACAGGGTGCGGAACTGCTGGATCTGGTCGGTCTGGCGTCTGTCGCGAACCGGCGTCCGCACCAGCTCTCCGGCGGTCAACGCCAGCGGGTCAACATCGCCCGGGCGCTCATGGGCAGACCGTCGGTGATGCTGGTGGACGAGCCCACCTCCGCTCTGGATCACGAGCGGGCCCGATCCATCCTCGAACTGCTCGTCAGCACCACGCGTCAGTTCAACACCGCAACGGTGATCGTGACCCATGATGCGCAGATGGCGACGTTGACCGACCGAACCGTGACGATCCGTGATGGTCGCCTCATTTCTGAGCGGTAGTCGACCTGTGGCTGTCGTCTTGGAGGAAGGAGTCAAGGACATTCAGCGCGCTGTCCCAGCCGTCGTAGAAGAAGTTGTCCCCCTTGGCGCCCTCTGCACCGCGGAGGTCGAGGGTCAGCTGGGTGCCCGCGTCGGTGGTGGCCAGGACGAGGGTGACCACCGGGGCGTCGTCGGGATCGCTGTGCGGGTCACCCCAGGTGAAGACGAGGCGTTCAAAGGGGGAGACCTCTCGGTAGACGCCGGCGGTGACCACCTCGGTGCCGTCCTCATCATTGACCATCGTGTAGGTGTAGCGTCCGCCCACGCGCACGTCCATCTCGACCGACTCCCGCGGTGTGGTGGCACCCTCGGGGTGGAACCACTGTGCTGCGGCATCGGGGTCTGTCCACGCAGTCCAGACCTGCTCCGGCGTGGCCGCGAACGTCCGCACCAGGGTGAAGCCCTTGGATTCATCGATCATTGCTCTTCGCCTTTCTGTGATGCATCTTCCTTGGATGGGTGATTGTTGAGGTACTCCTCAAGGCGATCCAGCCGCTCATTCCACTGCCTGCGCTGGTTCTCGATCCACTGGGATGCCTCATCGAGGGACGCCGGGGTGATCGAGCAGTCGATCCACTGCCCGCGGCGATTGCGGCTCACCAGCTCTGCCCGCTCCAGAACGCTCAGATGCTGGGAGACCCCGGCGCGGCTCATCGGGTAGTGCTTGGCGAGCTCGCTCACGGTGAGCGGCCGGCGTCGCAGTCTGTTCAGGATGTCCCGACGGGTCGGATCGGCCAGGGCGCTGAAGGTGACGCTCAACGGGTCCTTGGGTGGCAAGAGCGCCTCCACGCGTAAGTAGTTGCTTACACGTTAGAAGAGGTCCTGAGCATGGGTCAAGAGTCTGGCGCCTGGATTGATAGGTCAGCGCTCGATGTATAGTCACCCCATGCTGACCAATGTTTCCCGCGCGGAAGTGATGAACCGCCTTGGACGGGCGATGTCGGACCCGACTCGCTCCCGAATTCTGCTGTCCTTGCTCGAGAAACCGGGCTACCCGGCGAAGCTCGCACGTGAACTCGCACTGAGCCGCACGAATGTCTCCAACCACCTCGCCTGCCTGCGGGGATGCGGAATCGTGGTCGCTGAGACCGAGGGGCGCCAGACTCGCTACGCCATAGCTGACCCACACCTCGCCGTCGCCCTGACCGCACTGCTGGAGGTGACTCTCGCGGTGGATGAGAGCGTGCCATGTATGGACCCGGCCTGTTCCGTGTCTGGTTGTCGTGAAGCTTCGGCAACTGTGGAGCGTCAATGAGCCCGGAGTCCGTGACGCCCACGCGGCGGGCGAAGCTGCACCGTCGGGTGCGGCTCATCGTTGCTTTCACCATCACCTGGAATGTGATCGAAGCTGCCGTGGCGATCGGGGCCGGGGTGGCCGCCTCCTCCAAGGCATTGATCGCCTTTGGACTCGATTCCGTGATCGAGGTCGCCTCGGCGATCGCGGTGGCCTGGCAGTTCACCCGAAAGGATCCTGAACGGTGGGAGAAGGCCACCGTCCGCGCCATCGGGATCGCATTCTTCGCCCTGGCCGCCTACGTCAGCATCGACGCGATCCTCACCCTGACCGGGGTGGAGCAGGTCGATCACAGTCCGGTCGGCATCGGCATCGCCGTGGCGAGCCTGGTGGTCATGCCGCTGCTCGCCTGGTTCGAATTCCGCACCGGCGGCGAACTCGGATCCAAGAGCGTCCAGGCCGACGCCAAGCAGCTGCTGCTCTGCGTCTATCTCTCCGGGGCGGTGCTTCTCGGGCTGCTGCTCAACACCATCTTCGGCTGGATGTGGGCCGACTCCGTGGCGGCACTGGTGACCGCGGCGCTTGCACTGCGTGAAGGGATCGAGGCGTGGCGCGGTGATGTCGAGTCACCGCTCGAGGTCCTCGATGATCTGAAGACGTAGCGCCATCGGGGCCCGGGAAGTCTTGCTCGAGAAGAGGGAAGTGGGCGCCTAGGGCTTGATGCCGCGGGGATGATCAGTCCAGGGTGCACGAGGGTCGCGCAGCTCCCCTGCACCGGTCCTGATCGCGTGCAGCGCCAAGACTCCGGTCACGGCGCTGGGGTTGCGGATCTGCCCGGTGAGCACCGCCTGCACAGCCTCAGTCAGAGGGATCCAGGCCTTCTCGATCTCGGCCTCTTCGCCCTCGCGCTCGTGCTGGTCATGTTCCGGCGTCTCGGTGATGCCCCGGGCCAGGTAGATCCGGATGCCTTCATTGGAGGCGCCGGGGCTGGTGTGGAAGTCCGCCAGGGTGTGCCAGGTGTCGGCGCTGATGTCGGCTTCCTCGTGGAGTTCCCGCGCTGCGGCGTCGAGCATCGGCTCACCCTCGGCGTCGAGCAGTCCTGCCGGAATCTCCCACATGTTCTGCCGCAGCGGGTGCCGGTACTGCCGGATCAGCAGCACCCGGTCCTGCTCGTCCATCGCGAGGACGGCCACGGCGCTGAGGTGCTTGAGGAACGCGCGGGTCAGCGTCTGGCCGTTCTTGCCGAAGCTGAAGGTCTCCTCGACCAGGTCATAGATCGGTGTCGACTGCAGGGACTTGGCCCCCAGGATGGGGTGCTCAGCGGGGGAGTCATAGATCGGCATGGAGCCAGCCTACGTGGGGCCGGTGTCTCGGCCGCTGAACAGGGCTCGCCGTCGTCGTCCTCCGCACGACCTGGCCCATAGGCGCACGGGGCCCGGAGTTCTAGACTGCGGACATACGCGCCGTGGCCTTTACTCGGGGAGCGGCGACCCTGAAGGGAAGGACGCTCATGCCGACAGTCGCACGGAACATTGTTGATACCTTGCACGCCAGCGGAGTCGAGCGGATCTACGGGATCTCCGGGGATTCGCTCAACGGTCTGACCGATGCGCTGCGCGCCGCGGGGACCATCGAATGGGTGCCGACCCGCCATGAAGAGGCGGCTGCCTTCGCCGCCAGCGCGGAGTCCCAGGTCACCGGGGAGCTCGCGGTCTGCGCGGGAAGCTGCGGGCCGGGCAACCTGCACCTGATCAACGGCCTCTTCGACGCGCAGCGCTCGCGGACCCCGGTGCTCGCGATCGCCGCGCACATCCCCAGCGAGGAGATCGGGTCCGGCTACTTCCAGGAGACCCACCCGCAGGAGCTATTCCGCGAATGCAGCGTCTATGTGGAGCACGTCGCCCACGCGGACCAGATGCCGCGGCTGCTGCGCATCGCCATGCGCGAGGCCATCGAGAAGCGCGGGGTGGCAGTGCTGGTGATCCCCGGAGACGTGGCGCTCGCCGATAGCCAGGCCGAGGCTGAGACCATCCGGGCGATGCACTCTCGGGTCATTCCTGCCGAGGCCGATCTGGACCGGGCGGCCGAGGCGCTGAACACCTGCGAGCGCGTGACGATCCTGGCCGGTGCCGGCACCGCCGGAGCTCACCCCGAGCTGCTGGCGATCGCCGAGCGTCTGCAGGCCCCGATCGTGCACGCGCTGCGCGGCAAAGAACACGTGGAGTGGGACAACCCCTACGACGTTGGAATGACCGGGCTGCTCGGGTTCTCCTCCGGTTACGCGGCGATGGCGGCCTGCGAGACGCTGCTGGTGCTCGGCTCGGACCTGCCGTATCAGCAGTTCTATCCCGAGGACGCGAAGGTGGTGCAGGTCGACATCCGCGGATCTCAGATCGGGCGACGCACCCCGGTGGACGTCGGGCTGGTCGGGTCGGTCAAGGACACCGTGGAGGCGCTGCTGCCGAAGCTCGATGTGCATCAGGATTCCCGGCACCTTGACGGTGCGACGAAGCACTACGCGAAGACCCGGAAGGATCTTGACGCGCTGGCGACGCCCTCGCGGCGGACCATTCATCCCCAGTACCTGACCAAGCTGATCAACGACGCCGCCGACGACGACGCGATCTTCCTTCCCGACGTCGGCTCACCCGTGGTCTGGGCCTGCCGGTACCTGACGATGAACGGACGACGCCGGCTGCTCGGTTCCTTCAGCCACGGATCCATGGCGAACGCGATCTCGCAGGGCATCGGCGCGCAGATGGCCGAGCCGGAGAAGCAGGTGATCGCGCTCGCCGGTGACGGTGGGCTGGCGATGCTCATGGGGGAGCTGCTGACCATCACCCAGAACGAGCTGCCGATCAAGACCGTGGTCTACAACAACTCCTCGCTGAACTTCGTGGAGGTGGAGATGAAGGCCGCCGGCATCGTCAATTTCGGCACCGAGCTGAAGAATCCCAACTTCGCGAAAGTGGCCGAGGCGATGGATATCAAGGGGATCCGGGTGGAAAAGTCTGAGGATCTTCCAGCCGCCGTCGAGGAGTTCCTCGCGCACGACGGCCCGGCGCTGCTGGATGTTGTCACCGAGCGCCAGGAGCTTTCGATGCCGCCGAGTGTCACCGCTGAGCAGGCAAAAGGCTTCACGCTCTATGCGGTGCGGACGGTTCTCAGTGGCCGCGGGGATGAACTCGTCGACCTCGCGAAGACGAATCTCCGCCAGTTGTTCTGATTCTTCGCCCTCCACAGAATCGCCCCGGCCCCTGTTGCGCCGGGGCGGTTCTGTTTAGTCTGTTGCTTCAGTGGCCGTGACGGATTGAACGGGACAGGTTCATGAACACTTCAGCGGGTCGGCTTGGTGTGGTGAGTGTTGTGCTGGTTCTTGGGCTGGCGCTGAGTTCCTGTGGGCGTGACGATGCTGGGGCTGAGTCTGGTGGAGCGGATGTTGAGCCGAGTGCGGAGGAGACCTCACCGGAGGGTGGAGCTTCGGATCCGGAGCAGTCGAGTGGTGACGGGAGTGAGGCCGAAGAGCCTGAATCGTCGCCGACGCCGGTGCCTGCGTCTTCGGATGGACCCGCGCAGAACTGGCCCGAGCCTGAGGTTCCGGATGAGATCTATGAGGAGACCGAAGAGGGCGCGCTGGCGGCGCTGACGTACTGGTTTGAGGCGATTACGTACCTGCAACTTACTGGCGAGTTTGAGCCTGTCTCCGCAGTCTCGGCTCCCGACTGCGCGATGTGCGACAACACAATAGCCCAGTTCTACGACCTGTATGAGGTTGAGAGCGGTTGGTACGCGGCGGAGGGCACCACTACTCAAGATGAGCTCGCATCGGGCATCACGGGAGACGGCCACGCACGCATTCTGTTCGCGTTGGTCGAGGGTGGGTATACGGCTTACGGTCCCGAGGGTGAATCCTTGGGGGTTGTCGAGAGTCGCACATACGATGCTGAGGCATTTCTGTATTTCGATGGTAGTCAGTGGTGGGTTTCAGAGCTCGAGATAGCGGATGCGGTCGTCGAATGAGGGTGCAGCGAATCTGGGGCACCCTAATGGTGCTCTGTGGCCTTAGCGGAGAACTTATCGCTGGGTCCTTCGGAGGTGCTTCAGTTAGCCCACTGATGTCGCGGACTTGTAACCATGTCGTCACTTGGGAAGGAAGGGAGGCCCAGGGTGCGGCTAGGTGTGAGCGTCCCCAAAATGGTGCGGTGGATCGATCGCCGCGGGAGCCTCGGAGTGAGGGCGAAGAGTATGTTGCTGGTGATAGGGAAGCTGACTGGTCGATTCCTGCTCCTGAAGTTCAGCCGACCTACTGCAGTGCCGAAGGTGGAGCAGCCCAAGCCGGGTGTCGAGTCGTTCTAATTGACGAGTGCGCATCTCGCGGCATGGACCTAGTCAGTCCAGTCGACACGGGGGAATTCTCGGGCTTCATCTGCGCTCCAACCGCTGATGCCGTCGAGGTTGAAGAAGACGTAGAGGAGGCCGTGGACATAATGGCGCTCCTGCCCGGCGCCGTCGAAGAAGCTTTCGCCACCCTCCCGATCGCCGGAGGTTCCGTCGAGTTCGAACCCGACCTTCTCGGTTTCGGCTACCGGGGCCGGCATACCCACATGTTCGCGGACGTCGAGACACAGACCCTGAATCAGACCCTTCTCGGCATCCCGGTGGAGATCCGAGTGAACCCGCAGAGCTTCCTATGGGACTACGGCGATGGTGCCAGCCGGGTCACCTACGACCCCGGGGAACCGATGCCCGACAGCTGGCAGGGTGAAGCGGTGGTCAAGACGAATCAAGAGACACCCACGAGTCACGTCTACACCGAGACCGGGCGCTTCCCGGTCAGCCTGAGCACCACCTTCGTCGGCGAGTACCGGGTCGGCAGCGGACCGTGGATCGTCATCCCCGGATCCGTGGATGTCCAGGCCTCACCGGGTGAGGCCGACATCTGGCGAGTCGCTGCACGTAACGTCTCCGGCTCCTGCCGCAACACCGTCGACTGGGGCTGCAACGGACCAGTCACCCTCGAACCGGGCGACACGCCACCGAAGATCTTCGCGGACCAGTACGACGCCAACGGCAACTGGCTGGGGGAGTGACCCAAAGCCTGCTGGCCACCCAAAGATGAGGCGACCGAGCGCCGTCGTCGTCCGTTCCCTGCAGATCTTCCCCGGCAGTTGAGTTCTTCGGTCCATACGTATCGACCGGAGAACTCAACTGCCCAGGATGGGGTCAGCGGCGGGGGAGGTGGTTGCCGGCGATCATGCAGCGCACTGACCCGCCTGCGGCCTCCAGGGTGGAGACATCGACCGGCATCAACGTGCAGTGCGCGGCGATGGTGTCCCGCTGAGCGTCCGTCAGGCTCGCCTCGGCTGTCGTGGACAGCACCAGGTAGCGCCCGTCGGTCCCCGCGAGTTCCAGGCAGTTGCCGGCGAAGCGGCCGACCTGGGCTTCGCTGAGCTCCACCACGGTCCTGCCGGAATCGCGCAGAACGCCGAGCACGTGCTCGCGCTGAGCCCGGTCGCGGATCATGTCACTGCTGATCAGTGCCAGGTCGGTGCCCACCGACATCATCACGTTGGTGTGATAGACGGGCACCCCGTCGCCGTCGGTGGCGTCGAAGAGCACCGGGGCGTAGCCGAAGTCGCGGCAGAACTCAGCAAAGAGTCCCGCGGACAGCCGACGTGACCGGCAGGCGTAGGCCAGCCGGGCGCGGTGATCGAGCACCATCGAACCCGTTCCCTCGAGGTACTCGCCGAAGCGTTCCGCCGAGGAGTAGTCCACCACGCGGCGCACCCGATGGGTCTCCTGCAGGTGCGCCACGATGTCGCCGCGCCGCTCAGCCCGGCGGTTCTCCGCATACATCGGATACAGCGTGACCGTGCCGTCGGGATGGGTGCTGAACCAGTTGTTCGGAAACACGCTGTCAGGCGTCTCCGCGGAGGGGTCATCGAAGATGTCCACGCCGATGCCCAGTCGCTCGAGGGTGCGGCCGAGCTCGGTGACCTCGGCGTAGGCCGCATCGGCTACCCGGCGGGCGGGCTCCCGGGCGGCTGAGGGCAGCAGCGCGTCGAGGATCCGCTGCTGGAAGCTGTTGTCCGCAGCGGTTTCCGGGTTGGGCGTGAACTGGTGCGGTCGCACGAGCACCACTCGGGACGGGGCCTGCTCGGTCACCTGCTCTGCGGTGACGCGGAAACGCGCCACCGGCGCATTCATCACCTCAGTCATCGACGATCACCCGACCGGCTTCATCGAGCTGACCAGTGAGAACAGGTCCTTCGGGTCCTCGGGGTCGGCGACCAGGTCCAGCGAGGTCTGCAGATCGGTGCCGGCGGTGGCGTCGCGGACGAAGCGCAGCGCGGAGAGATCCGCGATCGCGAAGCCCACCGAGTCGAAGATCGTGATCTGCTCAGGGGACTGGCGGCCGGACTCGGCGCCGGTGAGCACCTGCCAGAACTCGACCACCGGGAAATCAGGCTCCATCTGCTGGATCTCGCCTTCGATCCGGGTCTGTTCCGGGTACTCCACGAAGACCCGGCCGCGGCGCAGGATCTCGGCGTCCAACTCGGTCTTGCCCGGGCAGTCTCCGCCGACAGCGTTGATGTGCACGCCGGGGGAGATCTGCGCAGAGCTCAGGATGGTGTTCTGCGCCTTGTCCGCGGTGCAGGTGGTGATGATGTCGGCACCGGCCACGGCCTCATCGGTGGACTCCGCCAGGGTGACGTTGAAGCCGAGCGGCTCCAGGTTTCGGCGCAGCTTCTTCATCGCGGCGGGATCCACATCGAAGACCTGCAGGTCCTCGATGCCCAGCGCGGAGCGGATCGCGAGTGCCTGGAACTCCGCCTGGGAGCCGGCGCCGATCAGCGCCATCCGCGTCGAGTCTGGGCGGGCCAGCGCCTTCGCGGTCATCGCGGAGGTCGCGGCGGTGCGCAGGGCGGTCAGCAGAGTCATCTCTGCGAGGAAGGTGGGGTAGCCGTTGTCCACATCGGCGAGCATGCCGAAGGCGGTGACGGTCTGGAACCCGCGGGAGGGGTTCAGCGGGTGCCCGTTGACGTACTTGAAGGCGTAGGTCTCCATGTCGGAGGTCGGCATCAGCTCGATCACGCCGAACGGCGTGTGGCTGGCGATGCGCGGGATCTTGTCGAAGCTCTCCCAGCGGCGGAAGTCGTCCTCGAGGTACTGGATCATCTCGGTCATCAGCTGCTCCACGCCCTCGCGCTGGATCCAGCGGGCCATGTTGCCGACGTCGACGAACTGCGTCATGAGGAACTCCTTCAAGGGGTGGTGCGTGAATCGTGCCAGGGTGATGAGTCTCAGCCTAGGGATCTCGATGTGTACATGTAAGAGCAGTTCTGTTGAATTTCGGGGCACTCAGGTGGCAGTTTGGCAGGTTACGGATAGCATTATGCACATGCCTCGCCTCACGGACCTCGACCGTCGACTCATCTCCGCGCTGCGCAAGGACGGCCGCGCACCGGTCGCGGCGCTCGCCGAACAGCTCGGAGTCGCCCGGGCCACGGTCACCAGCCGAATCGAGAAGCTCAAGGCCCAAGGGGTCATCGTGGGGTTCAGCGTGCGCGTCCACGACCACAACGAGACCGGCGAGGTCCGCGCCATCTCTTTCATCGAGGTCGTCGGGCGCACCACCGATCATGTGATCGCCGAGCTGCGCGGCTTTCCCGAGATCATGGCGCTGCACACCACCAACGGGGGCTGGGACCTGGTCGCGGAGATCTCGTGTGAGAATCTGCGCGACTTCGACGAGGTGCTGCGCCGCGTCCGCGGGATCAAGGGAGTGGTCAACAGTGAGACCAGCCTGCTGCTCAGCTCGGTGGTCCGCTGAGCCCGGGTCCGCGCCGATGCTGGAGAGCTGAGCCGCCCGCTGGGGGCCGAACGGGCGCTGTCGTCGTTCTCCCGTCGTTCCTCCTAGCTGGTTGAGTTCTCCGGCCGATACGTAAGTGCCGGATAACTCAACCACCCAGGTAACCTGGGGGCCTATGCGCGTCACCATTGATCCCCACACCGAAGGCGTCCTGAACAACGACGCCGGCTCCACCGTCCGCCGCTCCGTGCTCCCCGCCGGGGTGCGTGTGCTCACCGAGGAGATGCCGGGCCAGCGCTCGGTCACCTTGGGCTTCTGGATCGGGGTGGGCTCCCGCGACGAGGCCGCCCACCAGCACGGCTCCACCCACTTCCTGGAGCACCTGCTCTTCAAGGGCACCGAGACCCGCTCCTCGCTGGAGATCGCCTCGGCCTTCGACAGCGTGGGCGGTGAGTCCAACGCGATGACCGGCAAGGAGCACACCTGCTACTACGCCCGGGTGCTCGACACCGACCTGCCCATGGCGGTCGAGGTGCTCACCGACATCGTCACCTCCGCGCTGCTGGATCCTGCCGAGATGGAGATCGAGCGCGGGGTCATCCTTGAAGAGCTCGCCATGGCCGAGGACGATCCCGAGGACGTGGTCCACGAGCGGTTCGGCTCCCAGGTCCTCGACGGTCACCCGCTGGGCCGGCCCATCGGGGGCACGCCCAAGGAGATCAATGCCGCCAGCCGCGAGGACGTCTTCAACCACTACCAGCGCTGGTACCGCCCCGACGAGCTGGTCATCACCGCCGCCGGCGGGCTCGACCATGACCATGTGGTCTCACTCATCGCGGAGGCGCTGGACAAGTCCTCCTGGGACATGACCGTCCCCGGCTCACCGGCGCAGCGCCGGGTCGGTCGCGAGACCGAGATCCCGGTCCGCGCCGGCACCGAGACGATCATCAAACCCGTGGAGCAGTCCCAGGTGATCCTCGGCGGCCGCGGTATGGCCGCCTCCGACGAGGACCGCTTCGCGCTCTCGGTGATGCACGCGGTGCTCGGCGGCGGCATGTCCTCCCGACTCTTCCAGGAGGTTCGCGAGCGCCGCGGCCTGGCGTATTCCACCTACTCCTTCTCCTCGGCGATGACCGACGCCGGCTACTTCGGCCTCTATGCCGGCTGCCTGCCGAACAAGGTCGCCAAGGTCACCGAGGTCATGGCCGCGGAACTCGACCGGATCGCCACCGACCACGTCAGCGCCGAGGAGCTCACCCGCGCGAAGGGTCAGCTGCGCGGCGGCACCGTGCTGGGCATGGAGGAGACCTCTTCGCGGATGTCCCGACTGGGCCGGGCCGAGCTGGTGCGCGGCGAGTTCGTCGACATCTCCGACACGCTGCACCAGATCGACACCATCACCGCCGAGGACGTGCGCAAGGTCGCGGCCAGGCTTGCCAGCTCGCCACGAGCTGTCACGGTGGTCGGCCCCGCCTAGACTGGAAGAGTCACTGCAGGCGGACCGAGGGGGTCTCATGCACCGCAGCCGAAGTGGATGCCGCAGTCGGAGTCGCAGCCGCAGGCGAGCTGCTTCCCGGCGGTCCGGCGTCGTGGTCATGTCTCTCGGCCTTATGCTCCTGACCTCCTGCGCGGGCGACTCAGGCCCTATGAGGGCAGAGAGCCCTGGCGATCAGTCCACCAGCGCCCCCGCGGTGACCTACCCGAACGAGGGTGCCGACGGCAGCGGCGCCTACATCGACGGCGCGGGGCCTGACGATGGCGGTGAAGTCCCGGACATGATCCCCACCCCGGTTCAGGAGGCACCAGAGCTGGTGTCCGAACACCTCTCCAGCTGGCAGGAATACAGCACCGCCTCCGAGACGGAGCTCCAGCTGGCCTTCTACAGCGGCAATCCTGCCTGTTACGGCGTGCGGTCGGTGGTGGAAGAGGATGACACGGAGGTTCGCGTGGCCACCATCTCGGGCACCCTGCCCGACGCAGTCGGCTCCGCCTGCACCCAGGAGGCCCGCTACGTGGCCCTGGTCATCGAGCTCGACCAGCCGCTGGGAGACCGCGAGGTCGTGCCGCTGACTGAGGTTGAGCTCGCACCCTGACCCAGCGGCTCGGCTCGGCTTCAGTGTCGACCTGGCCAGATCGGACTCGGACCCGACCCCTTGGCCTCGACCCCGCCGAAGTACAGCTCGATCTCGGTGATCTGCCCATCGACCACTTTTACCAGCTCCACATTGCTGAACGGCGGCTCGTTCGGCAGCTGAGCGGTATAGCGCAGCATCACCGTGCCGGGTTCGATCTCGACCGCAGCGGTGATCTCGTGGCGCAGGAAGCGCTCGGCGGTGGCGAAGCAGGTCTCCAGGAATGCGGCCTTGTCCAGATGGTCATCTTGTGGAGACGTGAAGGTCATGTCCTCATCGAGGAGGATCCGCGCCGCCTGGCGGTCCCCGACGCGGTAGGCCGCGAACTGCGCCAGAGCTGTCTCCATCGGCGTCCTGATCATGATCGGGAATCTACTCGTCCCTCCCGCGGCCTGTCAGCGCTTCGGGGCCGGGAGCGGCAGGCCTAGCCGCCGGCGAAGGGCGGGAGCACATCGAGCTGATCCCCGGGGTGCAGCCGAGCCGTCTCGGACCGGGCTCGAACCCCGTTGACCAGGAAAGAACTTCGCGCGCAGACCCGCTCCAGGCCGGGCACCGCGGCGCCGTCGTTGGTGTTGCGGTCGTGGTCGCCCGCAGGGTCGTCACCGCCGGCGGTGGTGGACAGCTGCTCCCGGACCAGCCGGGGCAGCTCGGTCAGCAGATCGACGACGGCGACCCCTTCTGCGGGCACCGGCAGGCGCAGCTCCTCGACCCCGGCGGCCTCGGCGGCGGCGGCGAAGAAGCGCACGCTGATCGGCGCACCCGTCATAGGCGCGGCGCTCGGCGCTGACGTCGGGACAGGCGCAGCGGATGTGTCCGGTGCGGGGGATGCCGTCGCAGGTGAGGTCTCGGTCATGGCTCAGCCTCCGATGGCGGACATGGAGCGGTCAGGGCGGTGGAAGCTGGCCAGATCGAAGCCTGGGCGGTCGGTGCCGTGGGCGGCGGGCTTGACCCACATCGCCTCGGCCCAGGCCTGGGCGATCTCGGCGTCGGTGGTGGCGGGGTTTCGCAGCAGGTGCATCAGGTCGAACTCCTCGTTGGAGAACAGGCAGCTCATCACTCGGCCCTCCGCGGTGAGCCGGGTGCGCCGGCAGTCCGCGCAGAACGGCTCGGTCACCGAGGCGATCACCCCGACGCGGCCCTGCGGCGGCCCGTGCAGTCCGCTGAGGATCGCGTCATCAGTTGTGCCCAGCGGGTAGACGTCGAAGCGCTCGGCCGGGGCGCCGTCGCGGTTCTCCGGTGTCGGGGTCAGGGCGAAGCGCTCGGAGAGCAGCGCCCGGGTCTCCGCGGCGGAGATCGTGCCGTCCTTGTTCCACTGCTGATCCCCGTCCAGCGGCATCTGCTCGATGAAACGCAGCTCGAAGCCGCGCTGAAGCGACCATGCCAGCAGGTCTGCGGCATGGGTGTCATTGATCCCGCGCATCAGCACCGCGTTGATCTTCAGCGGGGTCAGTCCTGCCGCGGCGGCGGCCTCGACCCCGATCAGCACCTTGTCCAGGGAGTCGCGGCGGGTCAGCTGGGCGAAGGTCTCCCGGTGCACCGAGTCCAGCGAGATGTTCACCCGGGTCAGCCCGGCCTCTGCCAGCGCGGCGGCCTTGCGCTCGAGTCCGATGGCGTTGGTGGTCATCGCGATGGGCAGATCCGGGTGATCGGCGCGCAGGGCCGCGACGATCTCGACCAGATCAGCACGGACCAGCGGCTCACCTCCGGTCAGTCGCAGCTCGCGCACCCCCAGCGTGTTCACCCCGATGTGCACCAGCCGGCGGATCTCCGCGGCGGAGAGCAGCTGGTCCTTGCTCAGCCAGGGGAGCCCCTCGGCCGGCATGCAGTAGGTGCAGCGCAGATTGCACTTGTCGATCAGCGAGATCCGCAGGTCTGTGGCGCGGCGGCCGAAGGAGTCCATCAGCCCGCGAGCCGGATCCGCGCCGCTGGTGTCGCGCCCGGTGTGACCCCCGCCCGATTCTCCGGGCCTGGATGCGCTCTGCTGGGAGGGCAGCGCGGGCATGCCCAGCTGGACCCGACTGGGTGAGGCCGGGCTCGAGGAGCTCGGGCTCACCGGGGCGGTGCTCGATGCGCCTGGAGCGGGGGCGTGGTCAGCTGGAAGCTGCTGCATCTGGCCATCGTATCCTCGCGGCCTGTCACGAGGAGATGTCACAGCCTCTGCGTAGACTGGACCCCATGTCAGAGACCCCCGACCGCGTACCCGTCGAAGAGCACATCAGCCGCCTCAGAGAGGTGCTCGGCGCCGCCCTGGGCGCCCGTGCCGCCGAGACCGTGGAGATCTCCTCCGGCGGCGTCGCCGGCCGGATCATCGCCGAGCGGCTGGTCTCCGAGGTGCCCCTGCCGGGGTTCGACAACTCCCAGATGGACGGCTTCGCGCTGCGCGCCGCCGACCTCACCGTGCATGCCGGTGAAGCCACCCTGCCGGTGGCAGGCACCACCGCCGCCGGCCAGGAGCCGGCCCTGCTGCCCATCGGCGCCGCCTTCGAGGTGATGACCGGGGCCCCGATCCCCGCCGGGGCCGACGTGGTGATCCCGGTGGAGTTCACCGACGGGTTCGGCGCCAAGGAGGTCCGCTTCACCGGACTCACCGAGGCCGACGTCGCCCGCGGCCGCTACATCCGGGAGGTGGGCTCCGACATCGACGCCGGCACCCTCCTCGCCGAACCCGGTGACGTGATCAGCCCCGCCCAGCTCGCCGTGCTCGCCGCCTGCGGCTACGCCGAGATCAGCGTGCTGGAACCGATCCGCACCCTGGTGGTCTCCACCGGGGACGAGATCCGTCGTCCCGGCTCCGAGCTGCGCCCCGGCCAGCTCTACGACGCCGACACCCCGCTGCTCGGCGCGGTGCTGGAGACCTTTGGTCACCAGGTGGAGACCTCCCGGATCGGCACCGATGATCCGGCCTGGTTCCTCGAAGCGCTGGACGCGCTGATCGCGGTGCACCACCCACACCTGATCATCACCGCCGGCGGCATCAGCAAGGGCGCCTACGAGGTGGTCCGCCAGGGGCTCGGCCGTCGCGGCATCTCCTTCGGCGTCGTCGCGCAGCAGCCCGGGGGCCCGCAGGGATGGGGTCTGCTCGAGGGTGACCTCGAGGGCCGGGGCCTGCTGCACTGGCGCTCCCAGGTCGACGACGCCCGCGCCCCGATCGCCGTCATCTCGCTGCCGGGCAACCCGGTCTCCTCGGCCGTGAGCATGGAGACCCTGGTCCGTCCCGCGCTGGCGGCGGTGGATCCCAACTGCGCCCCGCCGCGCCGGATCACGGTCCGCACGGTCGAAGACATCAGCTCCCCGCAGGGCGTCCGGCAGTTCCGTCGCGTGCGGATCCTCGATGACGCCGCCGTCGAGACCGGCGCGGCGCCCAGCGTGGAGCTCGAGGGCGGGCCCGGCTCCCACCTGCTGGGTCACCTCGCCCGGGCCGATGCGCTGCTGGAGCTGCCCGAGGACGACGTCGAGATCCCGGCCGGCTCCGAGCGGCAGGCCGTGCTGATCACCGGCCGCGGGATCGGCACCCGATGAGCGAACAGCCAGGTGCTCAGCAGACCGAGCCCGCTGCCCAGCAGCGGCTGACCCACGTCCGCGGTGACGGCAGCGCCCACATGGTCGACGTCTCCGGCAAGGAGGTCACCCAGCGGGTGGCCCGGGCTCAGGCCGTGGTCAAGACCACCGCCGAGGTCACCGCGCTGCTCGCCAGTGACGGGCTGCCCAAGGGCGACGCACTGGCCACCGCGAGGATCGCCGGGATCATGGCCGCCAAGAAGACCCCTGAGCTGATCCCACTGTGTCATCCGCTGCCGGTCGCGAAGGTCACCGTGGACCTCGACGTCGACACCCCTGCCTCGGGCTCGGTGCGCATCACCACGGAGGTGAAGACCACCTCGCGCACCGGCGTGGAGATTGAAGCATTGACGGCGGCCACGGTCGCGGCGTTGACTCTGTACGACATGATCAAGGCCGTGGACAAGGCCGCCGTGATCACCGACCAGATGGTCCTGTTCAAGGCCGGCGGCGCCAGCGGAGAATGGGCCAGGACTGAGACGGAGACCCGATGACCGACACCCCGCACGCCACCCCGCCCAAGAAGATCCCCGCCGACGCCACCGCTGAGGCTGAAGTGCCGGACCTCGGCGAGACCGACTACTCCGACGCCCAGACCTCGCGCATGATCGCACCGGTGATCGTCTCCACCCGCGCGGCCACCGGGGTCACCGAGGACCGCTCAGCACCGGTGATCGCCGAGTTCGCGAAGAAGATCGGCTTCTTCACCCGCCCCCCGGTGCTGATCCCCGACGGCGAGGGAGTCCTCGCGGCACTCTCGGAGCTGCTGGTGCAGATCGAGCCCGCGGTGATCATCACCTCCGGAGGCACCGGGCTCACCCCCGATGACCTGACCCCCGAATTCACCAAGCCGCTGCTGGACAAAGAGATCCCCGGCATCATGGAGGCGGTGCGCGCCCACGGCCGGACCAAGAACCCGCTGGCCTCGCTCAGCCGCGGCGTCGCCGGGGTCACCGGCAAGACGGTCATCGTGAACCTGCCCGGTTCTCCCAAGGCTGTCCGCGAGGGCATGGAGGTGCTGGTCCAGGTCCTCCCGCACCTCTGCGACCAGGTCGCCGACATCCGCGACCACGAGGCCTGGGACAGCGAGGAATGAGCTCGGATACACCCCAGGAGCTGAACCGGGCAGGCTTCTCCGCCGATGAGCCCTTCGAGTTTCCGCAGGAACGCGTGATCCTCGCCCAGCTCAGCGATCAGCCGCTGACCCCCGCCCAGGCAGAGGCGGAGGTCTGGGCTGAACGGGCCGGCGCCGTCGTCGGCTTCTCCGGAATCGTGCGCAACCACGACCAGGGCCAGCCCGTGCACCGGCTGAGCTACACCGCGCACCCCTCCGCGGCCGAAGCGATCGCCCAGGTGGCCGTCGACATCGCCGCGCGCTTCCCCACTGTGCGGGTCTGGGTGGCCCACCGGGTGGGGGAGCTCGCGATCGGGGACCACGCACTGGTCGCCGCCGTCGCCTCGGCCCACCGCGCCGAGGCCTTCGAAGCCTGCGCCGAACTGGTGGAGCAGACCAAGGAACAGGTGCCGATCTGGAAAGAGCAGTTCTTCGCCGACGGCAGCAAGGAATGGGTCGGGCTCTAGCCGGGTGCAGGACCTACCGGCTCGAGCGGGCCGTCTTCTCCATGGCGATCGCCTTGCGCATGTTCTTCCGGGCTCGGGTGCGATCCCCGGCGATGTCATAGGCGATGGAGAGCCGGAACCAGGAGCGCCAGTCTGAAGGGGCGGCCTCGGCCTCGGCGGCGTAGATCTTGAACTGCTCATCGGCCTGGGCGCGGTTCGCCCGGCCCCCGGCGGAGCGTTCCACGGTGTCTTCGGGCAGCCCGCCCTCGGTCTCCAGCCTCCGGCCCAATCGTTCAGTGCCGATGCCGAAGAGCAGCTCACGGCCCAGCACCCAGGCGCCCAGGATCACGATTGCCATCGCGCCGGCCCCGATCAGCTGGGCGTAGATGTCATCGACGCGCAGGAACCGCCAGGCTGAGGCCCCGGCGCCGACCAACATGATGGCGAGCAGGACGATGACCAGTCCGGTCCAGAATTTCGTCTTCACGCGGGCTACAGTCCCAGATCGAGGTAGCCGTCGAGCCCATGGGTCAGCCCGGGTCGTGAACCGACCGTGCGCAGGCCCAGCAGCACGCCGGGCATGAAGGAGGCGCGGTCGAAGGAGTCGTGGCGGATGGTCAGTTGCTCGCCGGTGGAGCCCAGCAGGACCTCCTGATGCGCGACGAGTCCGCGCAGCCGCACCGAATGCACGTGAATCCCGGCGACCTCGGCGCCGCGAGCACCTTCCAGGGCGGTCTCGGTGGCATCGGGGGAGGGGCCGACGTCGGCCGCGTCCCGAGCCTGACCCATCAGCTCCGCGGTGCGCACCGCGGTGCCTGAAGGGGCATCGACCTTCTTCGGGTGGTGCAGCTCGATGATCTCGGCAGAGTCGAAGTATTGCGCGGCCTTGGCGGCGAAGGCGGTGGCCAGCACCGAGCCCAGCGCGAAGTTGGGGGCGATCAGCACACCGGTGGAGCTGTGCGTGCTGAGCAGCTGCTCCAGAGCCTGCAGCTTCGCGGTGTCCCAGCCGGTGGTGCCGACCACCGCGTGGAGGCCGTGTTCCACGGCGAAGCGGACATTGGCCTCGGTGGACTCCGGCACGGTCAGATCCACCACATGGGTGGCCCCGGCGGAGAGGATCTCGCTGAGCTCGTCTGTGCGGCCCTGCGCGGCGACCAGCTCCATGTCCGGTGCGTTCTGAACGGCTTTCACGGCCTCGGTGCCCATGCGGCCGCCCGCGCCGAGGACGGCGACTCGAATCTCTGCTGTGCTCATCCCCCCAGCCTATCGTCCAGTCCTCCCCACCGGGGGTTCTCCCTGGACAGGTCAGGGGGTGTTGAAAACTGTTCGCTTGTGTTTGAATGTGAGCACCAGGTCGGCAAGTGAAGGGGAGTCCATGCTGGCAGCACAGCGCCGTGCCGGGATCGTCTCGCTGCTGGACGTCTCCGGGGCCGTGAGCGTCACCGAGCTCGCCGCGCACTTCGGGGTCTCGGACATGACCATCCGTCGGGACCTGGACAACCTCGCCGCCCACGGGCTCATCGCCAAGGTCCACGGAGGAGCCGTCGCCCCGGCCGATGCCGCCGCCGGCTCATCCGCGCGGCGCAGCGAGGAGCCGGGCTTCCCGGTGAAGTCAGCGCAGCGCCAGGCCGAGAAGGAAGCCATCGCCGCGGCCGCCGTTCAGCTGGTCCAGCCGGGGATGTCCATCGGCCTCTCCGCCGGCACCACCACCTGGGCGCTGGCGCACCGGCTCCTCGGCATCGGAGAGCTCACCGTGGTCACCAACTCCCCGCGGATCGCGGAGATCTTCCACCGCTCCGCCGAGCAGGCGCGGGTCGGCGGCGAAGCCCCGGAACAGACAGCCGCGGGCAGCGCACCAGCAGATCAGACCGTCATCCTCACCGGGGGAGTCCGGACGCCCTCGGACGCGCTGGTCGGCCCGATCGCGAACCAGGCGCTGCGCTCCCTGCATCTGGATCTGATCTTCCTCGGCGCCCACGGCTTTGCCCTGGAGGCCGGGTTCACCACTCCGAACCTGGAGGAGGCCGAGACCAACCGGACCTGGCTGCAGACCTCACCGCGCGCCGTCGTGCTGGCGGATCACAGCAAATGGAACGCCACAGCGCTGGGCACCTTCGCCGAGCTCGCGCAGATCCACACACTGATCACCGACACCGGCCTCGACGACGCCGCGGCCGATGCGCTGCGCGAGCAGCTCGAGGCGCTGATCCTCGCCGAACCCACCGAGACCAGGAGTCCCCGATGACCACCCCCGCCAGCGCCGCCGAGCGCCCCGCGCCCGAACCGCCGCAGCCCCTCCCCGGCGGGCATGCCGCGCAGCGCACCCGGGCCCAGCTCGCCGACGGCCGCGAGATCTTCTTCTTCGACGATGAGCCCCGCCGTCGCACCGTCGAGGACCGGCGCGAGATCTCCCGACCGGTGGGCGGCAACGAGATGCGCTATGACCCGCTGCTGCGCGAATGGGTGGCCATCGCCGCGGCCCGCCAGAATCGGACCCACCTGCCCTCCACCGATCAATGCCCGCTGTGCCCCTCGACGCCCGAGCGTGCCACCGAGGTCCCGCAGGGCCAGTACGACGTCGTCGTCTTCGAGAACCGCTTCCCCTCCTTCCGCGGCGACATCCCGATCCCCGAGGAGCTCCTGAGCACCACGACGGCGGCGCAGGAGTCTGCCGGTCTGCGCCACCCCGGCTCGGGCCGGTGCGAGGTGGTCTGCTTCACCGACCAGCACACCTCCGCGCTGGGGCAGGTCAGCGTCAGGCGGATGCGCACCGTGGTGGACGCCTGGGCGGACCGGACCGCCGCGATGCTCGCCGAACCCGGCGTCGAGCAGGTGTACTGCTTCGAGAACCGCGGCGAGGAGATCGGAGTGACGCTGAACCACCCGCACGGGCAGATCTACGGCTACCCCTTCGTCACCCCGCGCACCCGCACCCTGTTGGACTCCGCCGCGGACTACCGCGCCCGCCGCGACGCTGATCTCTTCGCCGACATCCTGGCCAGCGAGGTCGCCGACGGTCGCCGGATCGTCGCGCGCACCGAGCACTGGACCGCGTTCACCCCCGCCTGGGCGCGCTGGCCGGTGGAGCTGCACATCTACCCGCACCGCGCGGTGGAGCGGCTGCCCGAGCTCACCGACGCCGAACGCGACGACTTCGCCGCGCTCTACCTGGACCTGCTGCGCCGCGGCGACCTGCTCTTCGACTCACCCCTGCCCTACATCTCCGGCTGGCAACAGGCCCCGGCCTCGACCGCACCCGGGCTGATGCGGCTGCATCTGCAGCTGTTCTCGATCCGGCGGGCGGAGAACAAGCTGAAGTACCTGGCCGGCTCCGAATCCGGGATGGGCGTGTTCATCAATGACATCGCCCCTGAGGAGACGGCACGGCGACTCGTGGCGATCGGCCCGCAGGCGGCAGAATCAGACACGGCAGAGTCAGAGCAGGCAACACCCACCCAGACAGAGGAGACACCATGAAGCTGCTGGTCACCGGCGGTGCCGGGTATATCGGATCCGTGGTGGTGCAGCGGCTGCTCGCCGAGGGCCACACCGTGGAGGTCCTGGACAACCTGAGCACCGGCCACGCCGACTCCGTGCTGGACGGAGCGCGCTGGCACCAGGCCGAGCTGCTCCAGGTCGGTGAGATCCTGGACTCCAGCTTCGACGGTGTCGTCCACCTCGCCGCGCGCTCCCTGGTGGGGGAGTCGGTGAGCCACCCGGAGCGCTACTGGCACGGCAACATCGTCGCCACCCTCGCGCTGCTCGATGCGATGCGCGAGGCCGGGGTCGGCCGGCTGGTGTTCTCCTCCACCGCCGCGGTCTACGGGGAGCCCGCCGGATCCAGCATCGCCGAATCGGACCCGACCATGCCGACCAACCCCTATGGGGCGTCGAAGCTGGCGATCGATCACATGCTCACCGCCGAGGCCCACGCCCACGGGCTGGCCGCGATCAGCCTGCGCTACTTCAACGTGGCCGGCGCCTCCGGTGACCTGCGCGAACGCCACGACCCGGAGACCCACCTGATCCCGAACCTGCTCAAGGTCGCCGCGGGGGAGAAGGAGTCCGCCAGCATCTTCGGCACCGACTACCCGACCGAGGACGGCACCGCGGTGCGCGACTACATCCACGTGCTCGACCTCGCCGAGGCGCACCTGCGCGCGCTGCAGGCCGCCGAACCCTCGACCCACGAGATCTACAACCTCGGCACCGGCACCGGCACCTCGGTGCGCCAGGTGATCGACGCCGTCCGCGAGGTCACCGGGGCTCCAGTTCCGGCGACGGAGGAGCCCCGCCGCGCCGGGGACCCGGCGGTGCTGGTCGCCTCCGGAGCGCGCGCGCTCGAGCGGCTGGGCTGGAGCCCGACCCGCGAGGTCCGCGAGATGGTCGCCGACGCCTGGGCCGCCCTGGGGCACGAGCCCGCCGCGACCCCCGACCCACAGACCGCCGGAACCCAGACCCCCGGAGACCAGGCCCGCGGAGGCGCCGCATGAGCTCAGAGCACCTCGCGCTCGCCGAGCACTTCCACGCCGCCTACGGCCGCACCTGCACCGGGATCTGGGCCGCCCCGGGCAGGGTCAACCTGATCGGCGAGCACACCGACTACAACGGCGGCTTCGTGCTGCCCTTCGCTCTGCCTCAGGTCAGCGAGGTGGCGGCCGCGGCCCGCGAGGACCGGATGGTCCATGTGCGCTCGCTGCTCAACGGCGAGACCGCGGAGTTCAGCCTCGACGGGCTGGCCCCCGGCGTCGTCACGGGCTGGGCCGCCTATGCCGCCGGGGTGCTCTGGTCACTGGAGCAGGCCGGACACCGGCTGCCCGGCCTGGACCTGCTCATCGACTCCACGGTGCCCATCGGCGCGGGACTGTCCTCCTCGGCCGCCCTGGAGTGCTCGGTGGTGCTGGCGGCCACCGACCTGGCCGGCGTCGACCTGCCCGCCGCGGAGCTGGCCCGGCTCGCGCAGCACGCGGAGAACGACTTCGTGGGCATGCCCTGCGGGATCATGGACCAGATGGCCTCGGTCGCCGCCGAGGCCGAGCACGCGCTGCTGCTGGACACCCGCAGCATGAGCACCGAACAGGTCCCGTTCACCCTGGCCCCGGACGATCTCGCGCTGCTGGTCATCGACTCCCGCGCCGAGCACCGCCTCGTGGACGGCGAGTACGCCGCCCGCCGCACCCAGTGCGAGGCCGGCGCCCGGACGCTGGGGGTGCAGAGTCTGCGCGAGCTCACCGACGACGGGGTCGCGCCCGAGGAGCTGCCGGCGCGGCTCCCCGACGAGGTCACCCTGCGACGGGTCCGGCACGTGCTCACCGAGAACGCGCGGGTGCTCGCCGCCCGGGAGGCGCTGCGCACCGGCGCATACGCCCAGCTCGGTGAGATCCTTTCTGCATCCCACGCCTCTGCCCGCGATGACTTCGAGATCACCGTCGAAGAGACCGACACCATGGTGCAGACGCTGCTCTCGGTGCCGGCCTCCGATCACGTGCAGCCCGCGCTGGGGGCCCGGCAGGTGGGCGGAGGATTCGGTGGGTGCGTGATCGCGCTGATCCAGGCGGACTCCTTCGACGGGCTGCTCGCCGCGGTCCAGGACAATGCCCGCCGGCGCGGCTTCACCGAGCCCACCGGCTTCCTGGCGCACGCCTCCGCCGGAGCCCGCCGCCTCGCCTGAGCGCCGTGCGGGAACCGCCGCCGTGCCTGCTCCGGGCGAGGACCTAGCGGCCCGCGACGGCGTTGCCGGCCGCGTGGGCCAGCGCCTCCAGCGGGCCGCGACGGCGCAGGATGAAGCGCAGCAGACCCGCGCCCAGGGCGCCGATGATGAGGATCATCAGCATCTCCATCGGCGAATACTCGGTGAGGAAGGTCAGGAAGTCCGGCACCGGAGCCCCGCGCCAGAAGTGCAGCACCACGATGTGGGCCACGTAGAGGGTCAGCGGCATCGAACCCGCGCCGATCAGCGGTGCCAGCAGCCAGCGCAGCTTCTCCGCGACCAGCAGGCACAGCCCCAGCACCAGCATCGAGGTGCCGATGGTGTGGATCAGGTCCATGGTGGAGCCCTCATGGGGGGTGGCAAGCAGAAACCACAGGTCCTCGGTGACCAGCGGAACCTGGAAGGTTCCGACCAGCAGCTCGGCGCGCATCTCGGCGCTGGACCAGCCATAGCGGGCCGCCAGTTCGGGGATCAGCGAGGACTGCCAGAGCATCCACAGGTGCACCGCGTAGCTCGTCGCGGCCAGCACGAGACCGATGCCGGCCAGCTTCAGCGCGGTGGGGGCGCGGTGCAGCTGCAGCCGGCCGATGGCCATGCCGGTGAAGAGGTAAGCCGGCCACAGCAGCAGCGGATAGTATCCGGTCAGCGCCAGATCCATGCCCAGCACCGACGGATTGGCCAGGTCGGCGACGCCGGGGGAGTGCCAGAGCCGCCAGATGTCGGGGAATCCCTCCCAGGAGCTGCGCAGATCGTTGTGCAGCCACCAGAACGCCACCGGGGCCGCGGCCACCCAGGCCCCGGCGAGCGCGAACAGCGGCACCGCACCCAGACGCAGGAACGGCAGCGCGAGCAGGAAGAGCAGGCCGTAGTGCACCAGGATGATCGCCACTCCGGAGTTCAACGAGGCCAACAGCAGCCCGATCACCACCACGACCAGCGCGCGCCCCGCCACAGCCTTGCGGTCCCCGGCGAGCTGCGCCCCGGAATGGGGTCGGCCGGCGCCGCCGCTGAGCAGCGAGAGCCCCACCCCGGCCAGCATCGCGAACAGCGCGGAGGGCCGTCCGGTGAAGAGCAGCCCGGCCCAGCTCGCGTCCTGACCGGGCTCAGAGATGGTGGGCAGCGCGTGGACGCTCATCATCCCCAGCAGCGCGAGACCGCGGGCGGCATCGACACCGGAGATGCGGCGCGGACGTACGGAGGTGGTGCCAGCTTTGATCACCGTATGTACGTTACTGCTTCCTCGGGCCGACGATCGCCGAGCACCTGGTGGGCGCGCCAGCGGACCACGTGAGCGGCCCGGGAGAAAAAGTTTCGAATCCGCTGCAACCTTTTCGCGGCTCCGACGGTAGTCCTGATGTGAGCACAAAAAGTGATCACCATCACTGCCTTCAGGCACCCTGAAAGGACAACGCCATGCGCAAGTCACTTCCACTCGCCACCACCGCTCTCGTCGGGATGGCCATCGCTGCCACCGCGGCCCCTGCCTACGCCGACGAGCATGAGGCCTCCGCTCAGCTCTCCGTGCTGCACGCCGTGCCGGACCTTCCCGTCGACGTCTACGTCAACGGCGAGCTGACCCTCGATGACTTCAACCCAGGTGACCTGGCCGGGCCGCTGGAGCTGCCGGGCGGCGACTACGAGATCGCGATCACCGCCGCCGACGCCGCCGATGCCTCGGATCCGGTGCTCGGCCCCGTGGACGTCTCCCTGGAGGGCGGCGGGAACTACACCGCAGCCGCCCACCTGGACGCCGACGGCAACCCGACCGTGACCGCGTTCGGCAACGACACCTCGGAGCTCGCGGCCGGTGAGGGTCGCCTCACGGTGCGCCACGTGGCCGCCGCCCCCGAGGTCGACATCTGGGCCAACGGCGAGGTCGCCGTCGAGTCGCTGGCGAACCCGGACGAGGCCGCGCTGGAGCTGCCTGCCGGCACGCTTGAGGCCGCCGTGTCTCTGGCCGGCGAGTCTGACCCGGTCATCGGCCCGGCTGATGTCGACGTCGCCGAAGGCGTCAACACGATCGTCTACGCCTGGGGCTCCGCCGCGGACGGCAACCTGGCTCTGGCAACCCAGACGGTCGACGCCGCGCACTCCTCGCCAGACGGCGTGCCCACCGGCAACTTCGAGGTCGTCGCCGGCCAGTCCACTGCCGGCTGGGTCGCCGGCATCGGCGTGCTGACCCTGATGGGCGTCGGCGCCGTGGCCATGGGTGCCCGCGCCAAGAGCCGCGCCTGAGATGAACAACCACCGTCGTCGCCTGCGGGCGGGTCACTCCGCCAGCCTGGCTCTCATGCTCACCGCTTCTCTGGTCGCAACAGGGTGCGCCACGGGGACTGCGGCCAGCTCCGAGGGCCAGGCGGCGGCGGTCTCGGCCTCCGGAGCATCCCCGGGACCGTCGGCGTCTTCCCCTTCGCCGACGGCCCCCGGATCTCCGGAGGCCACCCCCTCAGTCCTGAGTCCCGGATCCGTCCCGGTCCAACCTGCCGAGCAGGGAGAACAGGAGCCCACTCCCGAGCCCGTGCAGGTGCTCTCCCCGGAGATCTCTCCCTACACCCCGGTGGCGCCGCGCGGCGTCGCCGGGGATGGCCAGATGGACATCCCCGACGACGCCGCCCAGGCGGCCTGGTACGAATACGGCAAGGCGCCGGCCGATGAGGTCGGGACCACCGTCATCTCGGCCCATGCCGGCTCGCAGGAGACCCCGGTCGGGCCGCTCTATGCATTGAAGGACTCCAGTCCGGGTGAGGAGGTGACCGTCCTTGACGAAGCCGGAGATGCACATCACTATGAAGTCACACAGGTGGAACAGCTCGGCAAGGACGGCCTGGACTTCGCTCCGTATTTCGAGCGGACCGGGGAGCACCGTCTCGTGCTGATCACCTGTGGGGGTCAGTGGATCGATGAGCGCAGCAGCTATGCGGACAACATCATCGTGGTCGCCGAACCCCTCGATTGAGCAGGCGACAGCTCCGGTTGCGCCTGGCCTGCCCGTGCCCCCCGACCGAGGAGTCGCTCTGGATCATCAGCACCTTGCGATGCGCTTCGCGGCCGGGGAGCCCGCAGCCATGCACGACCTCTACCGCCAGCACGGTAGCTTCGTGTTCTCCCTGTGTATGGCCGCGCTCCGGCATCGTCAGGACGCAGAGGATGCCACCCAGCAGGTTTTCACCCGGGCCTGGCGTTCACGGGACACCTACGACATCACCCATCCCACCGGCGCCTGGCTCACCGGGATCACCCGGCGGGTGATCGCCGATGTCTTCGCCCGGCGGGAGAAGGATCTGCAGGCAGCCGAGGCCGGGGCCGACGCGGCTGCGCGCGACGGTGCGCCGCAGCCGACCGACGCCGTGGTCGACCGAGTGGTGGTCCAGCAGAGCCTGAATCAGCTGGGACCGCCGCAGAATGAGATAATTCGTCTGGCCTACACCGAGGACCTTCCGCTCAAGATCATCGCGGAACGCCTGGAGATGCCGCTCGGCACCGTGAAATCCCATGTCCACCGGGGACTGGCACGCATGAGACAAAGTCTGGAGGTGCATAGTGACTGAACAGATTCCCGCGCGGAACGGTTTCGGCACCAACGGGCACCTGACGGACGAGTACCTGGCGGTCCTGGCCGATCCGCGGCTCGCCCACACCGAGTCGGCCGCCGACCAGACTGATGATCAGACCTTGGACCAGATCCACCCGCCACTCCCAGCTGCCCAGCGCGAGCACCTCGGACTCTGCGGGCCCTGCCACGCGGCCTTCGAGGCCACCGAGCGTGCCATGGAGGCGCTGCGGGATCCCGCCGCGCTGCACGAGCCCCCCGCCGGGCTCTGGGACCGGATCGCCGCCGAGATCGCAGCGACCCCGGAGCATGCCTCGGACCGGAGCGCCTCGATGGCCTCGGTCACCGAGCTGCGCCCCCGGACCAGTGAGCGGAACAGCCGCCGGCAGAGCCAGCGGGAACCTTCCCAGCGCAGCCGCGCCTGGATCCCGCTCGCGGCAGCCGCCGCAGGCGCGTTGCTCGGCGGCGCGGCGGTGGCAGCTGTGCTCGGCCAGGGAGACGCCGCCGAGGTGGAGCTTCCCGTGGCCGTCCCCACAGTCGTCGGCGACGCCACCTTGGAACCGGTGGCCGCAGAGGACTTCACCGGCCGCGCCGAGATGGTCGAGACCGAGGCGGGGGCCCTGGAGCTCACCGTAGAGATCTCCGCGGCCCCGGACCCCGAGGCCGGATACTTCGAGGTGTGGCTGCGCGATGAGGACGGCACCCAGCTGATCTCCCTCGGCTCCGCCACCGCCGGCTCCACCACCTTCACGGTGCCCGCCGGCATCGATCTGAGCCAGTACCCCGTGGTCGACGTCTCCCACGAGCACTTCGACGGGGACCCCGGGCACAGCGGCATCACCCTGGGCGCGGGTCCCATGGAGGAAGCCGACATCTGACCCCGCGGCCGGGTCTCGGCCAGGATCCGGTCAGGTCTCGGCCCAGTCCCGGTCAGGTCCGCGCGGAGTTCCTGCCCGTCGCTGGCCCGTCGGCGGGGCCCACGCGGTAGGCTGTTGCTTATGGCAAGCGACAACGAGCCCACACACGAATTCGATCCGCACCTCATGGAGGGGCAGGTCCAGCACCCGGATCAGACCGACCCGTACTTCGGGCACCTGATCACGGCGATGGTGACGCCTTTCACCCCCGATGACAAGATCGATTTCGAGGCCTTCGAAGCGCTTGCCGTCAGGCTCGTCGAGGAGGGCAACGACTCCCTGGTGGTCTCGGGCACCACCGGTGAGACCTCCACGCTGGAGGACCACGAGAAGGAATCCCTGGTCCGCGCGGCCAAGTCCGCCGTCGGAGACCGGGCGAAGGTCATCGCCGGCACCGCGACCAACCACACCGACCACGACCTGCTCATGGCCAAGCGCGCCGAGCGCGCCGGGGCCGACGGCCAGCTGGTGGTCACCCCGTATTACAACAAGCCCAGCCAGGACGGAGTGTTCGCGCACTTCACCGCGGTGGCCAATGCCGCTGACCTGCCGCTGATGGTCTATGACATCCCCGGACGCACCGGCATCCCGATCGCCACCGAGACGATCCTCAAGCTCGCCGAGCACCCGCACATCATGTCGCTCAAGGACGCCAAGAACGACATCACCGCCACCACCGAGGTGCTCACCAAGACCGACCTCGAGGTCTACTCCGGCGATGACCAGAATGTGCTCGCCTGGATGGCGATGGGCGCCGCCGGAGTCGTCTCGGTCACAGCCCACGTGGCGTCCCCGACCTTCCGACGGATGATCGACGCGGTGCTCAACTACGAGCTGCGCGAGGCGCGCATCGCCCACGGCGAGCTTGGCCCCGTCATCCGCGCGATGATGACCCGCGTCCAGGGCGCAGTCTCCTGCAAGCAGGTGCTCAACTGGCTCGGCACCGGGATGCACCCCAGCGTCCGCCTGCCCCTGGTGCAGGCCAACGAACTCGAGAAACAACTGATCATCGCCGACCTGCGCGAGGCAGGCTGGCAGCTCTGAGGGACCCGTTCGAAGAACGGGCTGCCAGCGGAGCAGAGAACGCAACCACTACACAATTGAGGTCCCCACCGGGATCTCTCGAGGAGGAATCTCACCTTGGCAGCACAGCGCCTCATCACTCCACCGAAACTCCGCCGCGGCACCCTGCGCACCGTCGCCCTTGGCGGCCTGGGGGAGGTCGGGCGCAACATGACGGTCTTCGAGATCGACGGCAAGCTGCTGATCGTCGACTGCGGCGTCCTCTTCCCCGAAGAGGAACAGCCCGGCGTGGACCTGATCCTTCCTGACTTCAGCTACATCGAGAACCGGCTCGACGACGTCGTCGGTCTGGTCCTGACCCACGGCCACGAGGACCACATCGGGGCCGTCCCGTACCTGTTGCGCAAGAAGCCCGACATCCCCCTGATCGGCTCCACGCTGACCCTGGCATTCATCGAGGCCAAGCTGACCGAGCACCGGATCAAGCCCTACACGCTCGAGGTCAAAGAGGGTGACATCGAGGACTTCGGCCCCTTCCAGTGCGAGTTCATCGCGGTCAACCACTCCATCCCGGACGCGCTGGCCCTGTTCATCCGCACCGAGGCCGGCACCGTGCTTCACACCGGTGACTTCAAGATGGACCAGCTGCCCCTGGACGGGCGGATCACCGACCTGCGCCACTTCGCCAAGCTCGGCGAAGAGGGCGTGGACCTGTTCCTCACCGACTCCACCAACGCCGACGTCCCTGGCTTCACCACCCCGGAGAAGGAGATCGGTCCGACCCTGGACCAGCTCTTCGGCACCTCCAACCGGCGGATCATCGTGGCGTCCTTCTCCTCCCACGTTCACCGCGTGCAGCAGGTGCTCAACGCTGCCCACGCGCACAACCGCAAAGTGGCCTTCGTCGGCCGCTCGATGGTGCGCAACATGGGCATCGCCTCGAAGCTCGGGTTCCTGGACGTGCCCGAGGGCATCCTGGTGGACATGAAGAAGGTGGACAACTACCCCGACTCCGAGGTGGTGCTGATGTCCACCGGCTCGCAGGGCGAGCCGATGGCCGCGCTCTCGCGCATGGCCAACGGCGACCACCCGATCCAGGTGGGTGACGGCGACACCGTCATCCTGGCCTCCTCGCTGATCCCCGGCAACGAGAACGCGGTCTTCCGCGTGATCAACGGGCTGCTCAAGCTCGGCACCGACGTGATCCACAAGGGCACCGCCAAGGTCCACGTCTCCGGACACGCCTCCGCCGGTGAGCTGCTCTACTGCTACAACATCGTCAAGCCCAAGAACGTCATGCCTGTCCACGGCGAGACCCGCCACCTGATCGCCAACGGCAAGCTCGCCGAGGATACCGGGGTCCCCAGCGACCGCGTCATCCTCGCCGATGACGGCTCCGTGGTGGACCTGCACAAGGGCGTCGCGCAGATCGTCGGCCAGGTCGAGTGCGGCTACGTCTACGTGGACGGCTCCTCGATCGGCGAGATCACCGACAACGACCTCAAGGACCGACGCGTCCTGGGCGAAGAGGGCTTCATCTCCGTGGTCGTGGTGGTCAACCGGCAGACCGGCAAGATCATCTCCGGACCAGATATCCACGCCCGCGGCGTCGCCGAGGAGGATCAGGTCTTCAAGGACATCAAGCCGAAGATCTCCCGCGCGCTGACCGAGGCGATCCAGGACAACAAGGAGCACACCACGCATCAGCTGCAGCAGATCGTGCGCCGCACCATGGGCTCCTGGGTGGCGCGCAAGCTGCGCCGCAAGCCGATGATCGTCCCGGTGGTCGTCGAGACCTGATCCATCGGGTCGCCCCGCCCGGGTCAGCTCGACCTGCACCGGTCAGATCTGCACCATCACGCCGCTGGGCCTCGCATCATGCGGGGCCCAGCGGCGCATCCGGCGCAAGGGTGTGACGGGGTCCAAAGGTGTGCCGATCGGTGACCGGACCCGGCATCGAGGGTAAGTTAGCCTCTATGGCGACACGTACTTCCCCCTCGCGAGCCGCCAGCACCAAAGGAAGCAAGACCTCCAAAAGTGCATCCGGCCGCGCGACGACGTCGAAGAATCCCTCCAACCCACCGGCAGAGTCCCCCCGCGGGAACCTGCTGGCCTCCGCCGCACGCGGCTTCTGGCTGGCCCTGGCCACGCCGGTGGCCTCTGCTGTGCGCGGGATCGGTCGGCAGGTGAAGGTTCACCCCGATGATCGCCGCGACGGCGCCGGACTGGTGTTCTTCCTGCTCGCGCTGCTCACCGCGGTGGTCGACTGGTGGGGAGCCCGCACCCTGGATCACTGGGCGGTCAACCTGGTGCACACCTCCACTGCGGGGACCTTCGGCTGGGCCTCGGTGATCCTTCCGCTGATCCTGTTCATCGCCGCCGTGCGCTACTTCCGCGCACCCCAGGAGCATGCCGGCAACGCCCGGATCGCCGCAGGCAGCGCCATCATCCTGGTCGCCTCGGCCGGGGTCGTGCACCTGGCCAACGGTCTGCCCACGATCAACGAGGCCTTCACCGTCGGCGACGACGGCACCTTCACCGCCCTGCTGAACTCCGGGGGAGTCATCGGCTACCTGGTCAGCGTCCCGCTGGCCTCCCTGGTGACCCCCTACCCGGTCTGGGCGCTGCTGCTGCTCGCGCTGCTCGCCGGACTCCTGGTCATCACCGACACCCCGCTGCGCCGGGTCCCCGACCGTGTCGCGGTCGCCAAGGGCTTCATCGTCGGGGAGCGCCGCGAGCCGCTCGAGGATCCGAGTCTTCCCTCCGGCGGCTCGGCCCAGCAGTCGGCACCCGCGCAGAAGTCGGGCTCGAAGTCAGCGTCCAAGTCAGCGCCCGCATCACAGTCAAAGTCTCACGACGACGACGCCCAGGCCCGCCCGCGTCGCGCCGCCCGCCACGCCGAGGACGGCGGCGGCGAGGGCCGCACCAAGAAGTCCCTGCTGTCGAAGATCATGGGCACCAAGCAGGATACCGAGGACTCAGACACCGACTCCTTCGGCCACGAAGACCCCGAGGCCAGGCGCGCCACCGAGGGCGCCTACGAGGACCCGGTGTTCAACGAGTCCGAGCAGGACTCGTTCGGCTCTCCGGCAGTGCCTGCCGGGGTGCGCCGCCCCACCGCCCAGGAGCGCGCCATCCAGCGCGCCCGGGAGAAGGCCGCACCGGCAGCCGCAGCCCACGCGGCACCCGCCGCAGCGGCGGCGCCTGCCGTGCCGCCGTCGGGCGTTCCGTCCTCCGCGGGACTGAAGCGCAATCCCAACCCCGAGGCGCCCGCTCCGGCCGCCGCCATGCCGGTGCGCTCGGAGCAGCTCACCCTCGGTGGCGACGTCACCTACACGCTGCCCGAACAGGGGCTGCTGCCCTCGGGTCCGCCGGCCAAGGAGCACACCGCCGCCAACGACGAGATCGTCCACGCGCTGAACCAGACCTTCCAGCAGTTCAAGGTCGAAGCCCAGGTCACAGGGTTCTCCCGCGGCCCCACCGTCACCCGGTACGAGGTGGAGCTGGTTCCCGGCACCAAGGTGGAGAAGGTCACCGGGCTGGAGAAGAACATCTCCCTCGCCGTGGCCTCGAACGAGGTCCGGATCCTCTCGCCGATCCCGGGCAAGTCAGCCATCGGCATCGAGATCCCGAACAAGGACAAGGAAGTCGTCGCCCTGGGTGACGTGCTGCGCTCCAACGCGGCGCGGAAGACCGAGCACCCGATGGTCATGGGTGTGGGCAAGGACGTGGAGGGCGGCTTCGTCGTCGCCAACCTGGCCAAGATGCCGCACCTGCTCGTCGCCGGCGCCACCGGTGCGGGCAAGTCAGCGTTCGTGAACTCCATGGTCACCTCGATCCTGATGCGCGCCACCCCCGATGAGGTGCGCCTGGTCATGGTGGACCCCAAGCGGGTGGAGCTCACCGCCTACGAAGGTGTCCCGCACCTGGTCACCCCGATCATCACGGACGCCAAGAAGGCCGCCGAGGCGCTGCAGTGGGTGGTCAAGGAGATGGACAACCGCTACGACGACCTCGCCCACTTCGGCTATAAGCACGTGGACGACTTCAACAAGGCCGTGCGCAGCGGAGCGATCCAGCTGCCGCCGGACTCCAAGCGCGACCTGCGCCCCTACCCGTATCTGCTTGTGATCGTCGATGAGCTCGCCGACCTGATGATGGTCGCTCCGCGCGACGTCGAAGACTCGATCGTGCGCATCACCCAGCTCGCCCGCGCCGCCGGCATCCACCTGGTGCTGGCCACCCAGCGTCCCTCGGTCAACGTGGTCACCGGGCTGATCAAGGCGAACATCCCCTCCCGGATGGCCTTCGCCACCTCTTCCTCCACCGACTCCCGCGTGGTGCTTGACTCGGTGGGCGCCGAGAAGCTGCTCGGACAGGGCGATGCGCTGTTCCTGCCGGCAGGTCGGCCCAACCCGATGCGCGTGCAGGGGGCCTGGGTCAACGACTCCGAGGTCCACGCCGTGGTCGAGCATGTGAAGTCCCAGCTCAAGGCCCAGTACCGCGAAGACGTGGTGCCGGAGAAGGTCTCGAAGAAGATCGACGAGGACATCGGCGACGATCTCGACGTGCTCCTTCAGGCCACCGAGCTGGTGGTCACCACCCAGTTCGGCTCCACCTCGATGCTCCAGCGCAAGCTGCGCGTCGGCTTCGCCAAGGCCGGGCGACTGATGGACCTGATGGAATCCCGCGGTGTGGTCAGCGCCTCCGAGGGCTCCAAGGCCCGCGACGTGCTGGTCTCCCCGGAGGAGCTCCCCGGCCTGCTCGCCATGATGCGCGGCGAGGAGCCGCGGGCGGCGGCGCCCAGCGAGGCCGCACCGGAGGCGTACGACAACACCGGGATCGAATACGAGCCCGGCCAGTCGGTGCAGACCGCGCCCAGCGGCATCCTCGGGGTCGCAGAGCCTGCGCACAGTCCGACGTCAGCCGCAGGCGCCGGCTCCGCCTACTCGGCGGCCTCCGGTCACTCCGCCCACTCGGCCGCTTCCGGTCACTCCGCTCCGTCCGGTCACTCGGCGGTCTCCGCCGTCTCGGCGCCGGATCCGGCTGGCTATCCGACGACCCAGCCCACCCAGATCCAGCCGATCCAGCCGCGCGAGGGCAGCGACTATCCCGCTCGCGGCGAGGAGGAGCCCACGCAGACCGCACCCCCCCAGGCTGTCGGGCAGCGCCAGGTCAGCCGCGCCTCGCTCTCCAGCGCCGACCTGATCGCCCGTGATCTCGCCGAACGCACGGCGGCCCTGCCGCAGGCGAGGGACTATCATGACGGGCACGACTCCACATCCGGCGAGGATATGTGGGAATTGACCGGACGTTGAGAGACTCATGACTGACACACCGCGCGAACGAGACGCACAGACCGGGCAGCCGGCCGAACCGCCGCTGCTCAACATCGCCAACATCCTCACCATGGTGCGCATAGCGCTGGTCCCGGTCTTCATCTGGCTCCTGGTGCTCGACGCCCAGGGCGAGGTGTTCGGCGGGTCCGGCGAGGCCACCAACGGCGGATGGCGCTGGGCCGCCGCCGGGGTCTTCGCACTGGCGGTGCTCACCGACAAGATCGATGGCGACCTCGCCCGGTCCCGCAACCTGGTCACCGACTTCGGCAAGATCGCTGACCCCATCGCGGACAAGCTGCTGATCGGGGCCGGCCTGGTCATGCTCTCGCTGCTCGGTGAGCTTCCCTGGTGGGTGACCATCGTGATCCTTGCCCGTGAGCTCGGCGTCACCGTGCTGCGCATGGTCGTGATCCGCTACGGCGTGATGCCGGCCTCCCGCGGCGGCAAGCTCAAGACGGTGCTGCAGTCCGCCGGCCTGCTGCTGATGCTGCTGCCCCTAGTGGTCATCGCGACCTGGCTGGCCGACGTCGCCTTCTGGATCATGATCCTCGCCCTGGCCGTCACCGTGGTCACCGGAGTGGACTACCTGATCTCCGCGATCCGGATGCGCCGCCGGGTGCGCCAGGAGCGTGCAGACTCTGCCGCGGCCGAGCACCCCAGGTCGCCCGACGATGACTGATCTCTCCAGCGAGCCCGACCGGATCTCCGGACAGGCCGGAAAGGTCGCCCGCGCCGCGGAGCGCCGGACCGAGCCGCGCACCATCATCCAGAGCCTGGGGCACCGGGGCCTCACCCTGGCCACCGCTGAATCGCTGACCGCCGGCGGTCTCTGCTCCCGCATCGCCGAGGTGCCCGGCACCTCGGTGGCGCTGCTTGGCGGCGTCGTCGCCTATTCCAGCGCCGTGAAACGTAATGTTCTCGACGTCGATGCGCAGCTGCTCGAGGATCGCGGCGCCGTGGATCCCGATGTCGCGGCGGCCATGGCGCGCGGCGTCGCGTTCTGCACAGGAGCCGATATCGGCATCGCGACGACCGGCGTGGCCGGGCCCGAACCTCACGAGGGCAAGGACGTGGGCACGGTCTATCTGGGGCTGGCCTGCAGAGAGTCCTCAGCCGAGCGGCTCGGACTGCGCCTTCCCGCCGGCTGCGAACCGGCCTCGGCGGGACTGGCCCCCGAGACCGCCGAGACGTGGATCTCTGGATCCCTGCTGCTGGATCTGCACGGTGACCGCGCAGAGATCCGCGCCGCCTCGGTGGAGGGCGCATTGAAACTTGTCGAAGACTTCTTGCTCACCGAACCTCATGGCATCGGGGATCGGGACTAGAGTAGGCGTATAGGGACCTTCAGCCACCCCGGGAAGAAAACACCTGCCAAGACCGTTGACGACAGGTGGAACATACCGAAAGAGGAGTGAGTCCATGGTGAGACAACCAGTCACCGTCAACGGCGTGACCCGTTGGAAAGATATGGACGTCGAAGGCGTCGCCACGACCCAGCCCCGAGAGTCCAAGGGAGTGATCCTGCGCCAGGAGATCGGTGACGTCCTGCGCAGCATCCGGCAGGCCGAAGGCCGGACCCTGCGAGATGTCTCCCACGACGCGCGAGTGTCCCTGGGGTACCTCTCCGAGGTGGAACGCGGGCAGAAGGAAGCCTCTTCGGAGCTGCTCGCCTCGATCTGCTCCGCCCTCGAGGTGCCACTCTCCACGATGCTCTCCCAGGTTGCGGAGCGCATCGCCACCGCCGAGGGACTCCACGTCCCCGACACCGTGCCCACCGAATTCCAGCGCGAGTTCGGCGGCGGCGTCGTCCCGGATCGCGTGCCCGATGCGCTGACCCGAGAAGAACTCGCCCGCAGCGGGTCCTGAGACCGCTACCGGCCGCAAGGCATGGGCGTGTGCACCGACAGCCAGCCAGCCGCTGGCCAGACCGGCAACATCGTCGACGGATCAGCCGGATGAGATTCAGCACCGGAGCAGGCCAAAGATCAGTCTGGGAGGGCGCCCTATGGGGCGGCCCTCCCTTGCTGTCCTAGACTGTTGCCCATGGAAAGTTTTGATCGACGCGCCAAGGTCCACGAGCTGGAGCAGGAGTTCAACCGACTTTTCGTCCGGCGTCGATTCAACGCCCTGCAGCTGGCGCGTCAGATCGACTCCGAGATCGAGCCGGCCTCCTATTCCGTGCTCGCCACGCTCCAGCAGATGGGACCGCAGCGGATGACTGCGATCGCCCGTCACCTGGGGATCGGCAAACCCACACTCTCGCGGCAGCTCAGCACGCTGGAGCACCGCGGCTTCGTGGAGAAGGCCACCGACCCTGCCGACGGCCGGGCCCAGATGGTCTCGCTGACCGAGGAGGGCCGCGCCCGGCTGGAATCCGCCCAGGGGGACCGAGCCGAGCGATACCTGCAGATGCTCACGCCCTGGCAGGAGCAGGAGATCGAGACGCTCTCGAAGCTGCTGGCCAAGCTCAACAAGGCCTACACCGAGTTCGACGCCGAGCACGATCCCTCGCTCGCGCAGGAGTCCACCGTCCCCGGAGCCGTGAACATCGCCGACCCGGTGCAGCGCTCCGCAGGATCAGCGGTGCGACATTCGACAGACAACGGCACAGACAAGAGGGTTTCGTGAGAGAAAGCCGGTTCTGGTTCCTCATGGAGGGTGAGTTCGGGGCCAACTACGCCCACGTCCTCGCCGACTCGTTGGTGCTCAGCGAATACCAGCTGACGGTGAAGTCCTCGCTGGAGGCGGGCGTGAGTCCGCGCGATGTCTGGGACGCCGTGTGTGAGCAGCAGGATGTCCCCGCTGATCGACGCCTCGGACGAGACATCTCGCCGAAGAGCTGAGCTGGACCGGACACACCCGATCAGCACCATGGGTGGAGCGGCCCGCGGCCTCGGCGGCGGCGGGCGAATCAGCCGCGCGGACACGCCGGGCGACAGTCGAAGATATGTTCGACTGGATGAGTTAGAGTTTTCCTCAGAAGGCCCGTACTGCGGGGTCGACCCGGTTGGATGCACATCGTCTGCCCGTGCACGAGGGCATGTCAGAGGGTCCGCCTAATCTGGCACCACATACATACAACGAGTCATCGAGGTGAATCATGGCAGTCAGCAAAGATCGTGAGAAGGCGCTTGAAGCAGCGCTGGCACAGATCGACAAGCAGTTCGGCAAAGGTTCGGTCATGCGTCTGGGTGATGAAACCCGGGCGCCGATCGAGACCATCCCGACCTCATCGATCGCCATGGACGCCGCACTCGGCATCGGCGGCTTCCCCCGCGGCCGCGTCGTGGAGATCTACGGCCCGGAGTCCTCGGGCAAGACGACCGTGGCCCTCCATGCAGTGGCCAACGCGCAGAAGATGGGCGGCATCGCCGCCTTCATCGACGCCGAGCACGCGCTCGATCCGGTGTACGCCCAGAAGCTGGGCGTGGACACCGACGCGCTGCTGGTCTCCCAGCCGGACACCGGTGAGCAGGCGCTGGAGATCATGGACATGCTGGTCTCCTCGGGCTCCATCGACATCGTCGTGATCGACTCCGTCGCCGCGCTGGTGCCCCGCGCCGAGATCGAAGGCGAGATGGGCGACTCCCACGTCGGCCTCCAGGCCCGCCTGATGTCGCAGGCGCTGCGCAAGATCGCCGGTCGGCTCTCGCAGACCAAGACCACTGCGATCTTCATCAACCAGCTCCGCGAGAAGATCGGCGTCTTCTTCGGCTCCCCGGAGACCACCTCGGGCGGCAAGGCGCTGAAGTTCTACGCCTCGGTCCGTGTCGACGTGCGCCGCATCGAGACCCTCAAGGAGGGCACCAACGCGGTGGGCAACCGGACCCGCGCCAAGATCGTGAAGAACAAGATGGCCCCGCCGTTCAAGCAGGCCGAGTTCGACATCATCTATGGCGAGGGAATCTCCCGTGAAGGCGGCCTCATCGACGTCGGCGTCGAGAACGGCCTCGTGAAGAAGTCCGGCGCCTGGTTCACCTATGACGGGGACCAGCTGGGCCAGGGCAAGGAGAAGGCGCGCACATTCCTCAAGGACAATCCCGACCTTGCCGATGAGATCGAGCGTCGCATCCGGGAGAAGCTCGGTCTGATCGCCCCGCTGGAAGACGAAGGTGGACCCGCCCTCAAGGCGGTCGACGGCTGATAGGAGGCCTCTATGGGTGACCAGCAGCAGAAGATCGACGCCCTGCGGGCGGCCATGACGAGAATCCAGGAGCGGGACCCGGACGAGCCGGTTCCCGACTTCCTGGTGGTGGACACCTCCCTGCCCGCTCCGCCTGCCGACGCTGTGACTGCCGGGTCTGCCCCGGGCGAAACCGTCCCGGGCGACGCCCTGGGCGCGGAGGCCGACTCTGCCGGCCCTGAACTCGCTGACTCCGAACTCGCTGGCCCCGAACTCGCTGACATCGAGTCGGGGGACCTCGAGTTCGAGGCATCAGCCGCGGCCCGCCCGCTGGTGGACCCTGGCGGGCTCCCCGGCCCCCCGGCCCCGTTGGAGGCTGAGGATCGCCGCGAAGGTCGGGCCGAGGACGCCCCCGCGGTCGATGCCCCTGAAGTCGATGCCCCTGAAGCTGAAGCTGAAGCTGAGGCCGACGACGGGGAGGCCGAGACCTCCATGGGTGCCATCGCCGAGCTCAGTCCTGAGGAGCAGTACGAGAAGGCGCGTGCCGTGGTGCTGCGCCGACTCACCGGGTCCCCGAAGTCCCGGCACCAGCTCGCCGTGGCGTTGAAGGATAAGGAGTTCCACCCGGAGATCATCACCCGGGTGCTGGATCGGATGGAAGAGGTCCACCTGGTCAATGACACGGAGTTTGCCCGCACCTGGGTGAGGGGTCGTCATGAGCTCAAGAACCTCGGAAAGTCCGCGCTGCGCCGGGAGCTGCGTGAGAAGGGCATCAGCGAGCCGGTGGCAGCTGACGCGCTGGAGCAGATCAGCGCCGAGGACGAGGGTGAGGCCGCGCGCGAGCTCGTGCGGCGCAAGCTTCAGGGCAAGGCCGTGCCCACCGGGCCCAGTCCGGAGGAGCGCGCCGAACGGGACAAGGTCACCCGTCGACTGGTCTCGATGCTGGCCCGCAGAGGCCACGCCCCGGGAGCAGCCTTTCAGATCGTGCGTGAAGTGATCGAGGATCACTCAAACGCGTAGAATTCCCTGCAATGAGTGATGCACTGATGGACCGCGCCGAGACCACCGCACCGGACCCCGCCCTGGCGGAGGGTTCTGCCGTCGATGCGCACCCGGCAGCGGCGGGTCCGCGCACCTACGAGGTGCGCACCTTCGGCTGTCAGATGAACGTCCACGACTCCGAGCGGATGTCAGGACTCCTGGAGGACGCCGGCTACGGGCCCGTCGCAGCGGGCGCCACCCCGGACCTCGTCGTCTTCAACACCTGCGCGGTGCGTGAGAACGCCGACAACAAGCTCTACGGACATCTGGGGATGCTCCGCCAGACCAAGGCCGCGCATGACGGCATGCAGATCGCCGTCGGCGGCTGCCTGGCGCAGAAGGATCAGGAGACCGTCCAGAAGAAGGCACCCTGGGTGGACGTGGTCTTCGGGACCCACAACATCGGGTCGCTGCCGGCACTGCTGGAGCGCTCCCGCCACAACGCCGAGGCCGAGATCGAGATCCTCGAGGCTCTCGAGACCTTCCCGTCGACGCTGCCGACCAAACGCGAGTCCGTGCATTCCGGGTGGGTGTCCATCTCGGTGGGCTGCAACAACACCTGCACCTTCTGCATCGTGCCCTCGCTGCGCGGCAAAGAGCGCGACCGGCGTCCGGGCGAGATCCTCGCCGAGGTCCGCGCGCTCGTCGCCGACGGCGCAGTGGAAGTCACCCTGCTGGGCCAGAACGTGAACACCTACGGAGTCGAGTTCGGCGACCGCGGCGCCTTCGCCAAACTGCTGCGCGCCTGCGGAGAGATCGAAGGGCTCGAGCGCGTCCGGTTCACCAGCCCCCACCCGGCATCCTTCACCGACGACGTCATCCATGCCATGGCCGAAACTCCCAATGTCATGCCCCAGCTGCACATGCCGCTGCAGTCCGGGTCCGACAAGGTGCTCAAAGACATGCGACGCTCCTACCGTTCCAAGAAGTTCCTCGGGATCCTGGAGAAGGTGCGTGAAGCCATGCCGCGTGCGGCGGTCACCACCGACATCATCGTGGGCTTCCCCGGGGAGACCGAGGCGGACTTCGAGGACACCATGCGGGTGGTCGAGGCCTCACGCTTCGCCTCGGCCTACACCTTCCAATACTCACCACGTCCAGGCACCCCCGCCGCCACCATGGAGGATCAGATCCCCAAGGCGATCGTGCAGGAGCGGTTCGAACGCCTGTGCGCCCTGCAGGACCGCATCGGCGCCGAAGAGAACGCGAAACTTGTGGGCACCTCCCAGGAGCTTCTCGTCACCGCCGACTCCGGTGCGAAAGCCACCGAGACCGGACGGCTCAGCGGGCGCGCGCGGGACAACCGGCTCGTGCACTTCGCCGTGCCGGCAGGAGCCTCCGCGCCGCGTCCCGGTGACTTCGTGACCGTGACCATCACCGAGGCCGCCGGATTCCACCTGCTGGCCGATCCGACGGGCCCCGCGGACTACGAGCTTCGTCGGTCCTCCGCCGGCGAAGCCTGGGACCGCTGGCAGGCTGACTCCTGCGGCGTGGGCACCACTCAGGTGACCGGATCCACTCCTGCGGCCGTCTCTCTCGGCATGCCGACTCTGCGCCCCGTCTCCTGATGACCGCTGATCATCTGACACAGCAGGCGTCCTCCGCAAGATCGGATGCTGCCCGGCAGACGGCTCCGCTGATCGTGCTGGTCGGCCCCACGGCCTCCGGCAAGTCAGCGCTGGGCATCGACCTCGCCGAGCGCCTTGACGGGGAGATCATCAACGCCGACTCGATGCAGCTCTACCGAGGCATGGACATCGGCACCGCCAAGGTCACCCAGGACGAGGCCGGCGCCGTGCCGCACCACCTCCTCGACGTCCTCGACGTGACCGAGGAGGCCTCGGTCGCGGACTTCCAGGACCAGGCACGCCGGATCATCGGGGAGATCAGAGCCCGCGGCAAGACCCCCATCATGGTCGGCGGCTCAGGGCTCTACGTGCGCGCCGTCATCGACGTGATCGAATTCCCGCCCACCGACGCAGAGCTGCGCAGCCGCCTGACCCTGCGACTCGACGACGAGGGTGCAGCCCCGCTGCGCCAGGAGCTGCGCGAGCTGGACCCCGAGTCTGCCGCCGTCATCAAAGACGACCGACGCCTGATCCGTGCCCTGGAGGTCGTGCTGCTCACCGGCCGGACCTTCTCCTCCTACATGCCGCAGCGGCGCCATGAACCAGGCCTGGAACCGGTGGTGCAGATCGGACTCGACGTGGACCGGCCCCTGCTCCACGAACGCATCGCACGCCGCGTCCAGCGCATGGCCGACCAAGACCTGCTCGAGGAGGTGCGCCAGCTCGACGACGCCGGACTGCGTCGAGGACGCACCGCCTCCCGGGCCATCGGCTACCAGCAGTTCCTCGAAGTCCTCGATGGCGAACTGACCCCGGGGGAGGCGATCGAGTCCACCACGGTGGCCACGCGCAGGTTCGCCCGGAGACAGGAGACCTGGTTCCGCGCTGATCCCCGCGTGACCTGGCTCCCGGCGCCGTCCCAAGACCTCACCGAGCAGGCCCAGGAAGCGATCCACCGCGCGCTGCGTTGAACATCTCGACAGCGGCGCGCCCCCAAGCAGCAGCTCAGAAGATCAGGACCCGAAGCATCAATGAAGGAGAACCGCGTGGCTCACCACCTCACCGGCCTGGACGCCCTCACCGGCACCTCGATCACCAAGGCCCACGCCACCGGCAATGACTTCGTCATGATCGCCGACCCCACCGGGGAGCAGACTCTGGAAGCGCACCAGGTGGCAGCGCTCTGCGACCGTCACCTGGGCATCGGCGGCGACGGGGTCATCCGTGCAGTCCCCGCACACCTGGTCATCGGCGACGCCATGGTGTCACGGGTGCTGGCCGAGACGCCTGAGCTCAGCAGCACCGACGAAGCGCCCCTGTGGTTCATGGACTACCGGAACTCCGACGGTTCGGTGTCCGAGATGTGCGGCAACGGCGTGCGCGCCTTCGCCCACTTCCTGATCGCCGAAGACCTGGTGCAGCTGGCCGAGGGCCAGGAGCTTCCCGTCCTGACCCGGGCCGGGCTGCGCACCGTGCGCAAGGTCCCCGAGGGCTACGCCATCGGCATGGGCGTATGGTCCTTCCTGGACCCCGAGCAGGCCGCGTCAAACGCCTCGGACGCGCTGGTGATCGCCGCCGGACTCGATGAGCCCCGCCCAGCCCTGAGCATCTCGATGGGCAATCCGCATACCGTCGTCGCTCTCTCTGACGAGACCACCCTGCAGGACCTGAACCTTCACGAGGCACCCAAGGTGGACCCGGTCCCGCCCGCAGGGACCAACGTGGAGTTCGTGGTCCCGGCCGAGCCGCTGGTGACTCAGGGCGAAGACGGCCAGCCGGTGGGTCGGGTACGGATGCGCGTGCATGAACGCGGGGTCGGCGAGACCATGTCCTGCGGGACCGGCGCCTGCGCCGCCGCAGCCGCGGTCCGGGTCTGGGCCGCAGATGACAGCGTGAACCTCTGGAAGGTCGACGTCCCCGGCGGACAGGTCACTGTACGGTTCACCGCCCGCGCCGACGGGGCCGAGGACGTGGAGCTGGCGGGACCCGCGGAGCTGGTGCTCACCGGGACACTCGCCTGAGCCGCTGAGCCGCTGAGCCGCTGAGCCGCTGAGCCGTCGACGCCGCCTGCTCAGCCGCGGCTGATCCGAAGCAGTCGGAAGCCCTTCGCGGTCTCCGCGCGCCCGTTGTGGAACTCGCTTGCTGAGCCGGAGAGCATCGTGGTGATCCAGGCGAGCAGCGAGTCCGCGCCGAGGTTCTTCTGCACCACCAGCCAGGCCTCGCCGCCGGGACCCAGCCGCGGCAGCCAATGCTCAAGCAGTCCGTGCAGCACCTCTTTGCCCACACGGATCGGGGGATTGGACCAGATCGTGTCGAATTCGATCTCAGCCGGCACCTCTTCAGGTGCCACGACCCGCACATTGGTCAGTCCCAGTGCAGCCGCGTTCTCCGCACACAGGATGCGGGAGCGTTCGTTGACATCCACCGCCCAGACCGTGGCCGCCGGTGAGCGCATCGCCAGGGTGAGCGCCAACGGGCCCCAGCCGCAGCCGATGTCGAGCAGGTGGCCCTGGCTCGCCGGATCGGGCGCGTGCTTGAGCAGCACCGCAGTGCCCTTGTCCACTCCGTCGGGGGAGAAGATGCCCCCGGCGGTGGAGACCGAGACCTCTCTGCGGTCCAGGGTGACGCTGACGGTTCGGCGGGTGAAGGGCCCCTCGGGGGACGCGGAGAAATAATGCTGGGAGTTCACACGGTGAATCGTAGTAGACTCCTCCCTATGTGGATTCACCTGACGTACTCCCGCCCGCGCGGTTGAGTCACCCCTTCACCACCTGGCCGGCCCGCTGAGCCGGCAGTGTCGTTCGCCCGGCACCAGCGCGGTCCTCGCGGACTGCGCCACCTCGGTTCCCGATGCGGATCCGGAAGCTGGCCGAACCAAAGTATCCACACCCCCGAACAAGCCCCGCTCGATCTCCACAGCGGACCCGCGCACTTAACCATGTCCAGGGTCGAACGTAGGATGGAGATCCACGGCGGGCAGGGCCAGGCCGAAAACTGGTCCTAAGGAGATCATGACCAAGCAGAATCACACGCCCGAACCTTCAGGCGAGACCCCCGAGGACTCCACGGCGCCAGCCGCAGAGCAGTCCTCCGTCGATGCGACCATCGAGCGGATCCTGGCCGCTGATCGAGCCCGCGAAGACGCACCGAAGCGGACCACCCGGTTTGAGGCGGATTCGAGCTTCAAACGCCGCGGCATCCTCGGTGAACAAGCACGTGAGCTCGCCGGTGATACCTCACACTCCGAGTCCGACGGCGAACAGTTCGAACTCATGGAACGCCGCTCCCTGCGCCGGGTCGACGGGCTCTCCACCGAGCTGGAAGACGTCTCCGAGGTGGAGTACCGCCAGCTGCGCCTGGAGCGCGTGGTCCTCGCCGGGCTCTGGGGCGAGGGCACCGTCGCAGAGGCGGAATACTCGCTGCGTGAGCTCTCCGCGCTCGCCGAGACCGCAGGCTCCACCGTGCTCGACGGCTTCCTGCAGCGCCGGGCCAAGCCGGACCCCGGCACCTTCTTCGGCTCCGGCAAGGCCGAAGAGATCCGCGTCGCAGTGGCCGAGCTCGGCGCCGACACCGTCGTGGTCGACTCCGAGCTCGCACCCTCCCAGCGCCGCGGCCTGGAGGACATCGTGAAGGTCAAGGTCATCGACCGGACCGGCCTGATCCTCGACATCTTCGCGCAGCACGCGAAGTCCCGGGAGGGCAAGGCCCAGGTGGAGCTGGCCCAGATGGAATACATGCTCCCGCGCCTGCGCGGCTGGGGCGAGTCGCTGTCCCGCCAGGCCGGCGGCCAGGTTGGTGGCGCGAGTGCCGGCATCGGGTCACGCGGTCCAGGTGAGACCAAGATCGAGCTGGACCGTCGGCGGATCAACGCGCGCATGGCCAAGCTCCGCAAGGACATCGCCGCGATGAAACCGGCTCGGGACGCGAAGCGGGCCAACCGCAAACGCAACGCCGTGCCCTCCGTCGCGATCGCCGGATACACCAACGCGGGCAAGTCCTCGTTGCTGAACCGGCTCACCGACGCCGGGGTCCTGGTGGAGAACGCCCTGTTCGCCACCCTGGACCCCACCACCCGCAAGGCGGTCACCCCGGACGGGATCGGCTACACGCTCTCGGACACGGTCGGCTTCGTCCGACAGCTGCCCACCCAGCTGATCGAGGCGTTCCGCTCCACGCTGGAGGAGGTGGCCGACGCCGACCTCATCCTGCACGTGGTCGACGCCTCCCACCCCGAGCCCGAGGGCCAGATCAGCGCGGTCCGCACGGTGCTGGCCGAGGTCGACGCCGATGAGGTGGACGAGGTCATCGTGCTGAACAAGGCCGACGTCGCAGACTGGGACGTGGTGGAACGGATCCGCCGTCGTGAGCCGCACACCATCGTGGTCTCGGCGCACACCGGGGAGGGGATCGAGGAGCTGCGCGAACTGATCAGCCGCTCCATCCCGCGTCCCAGCGTCCCGCTGCAGCTCATGGTGCCCTATGACCAGGGTGACATCGTCTCCAGGCTCCACGCGGAGGACGCCGAGATCCTCTCCACCGAGTACCTGGAGGAGGGCACGCTGCTGAAGGTGCTGGTCCGCCGGGAACTCGTCGGGGACCTCGCCGAGTTCCAGGTCCAGGCAGAGCCGACGCCTTGAGCGTGAGCACCAGCCGGTCCACGGGATACCAGGAGACCACGGACCTGCTCGAGCGCGCCGTCACCGCCATGGGCGGAGTCAAGCGCGAGGGGCAGGTGACCATGGCCGAACATGTGGCCATGGCGCTGCGCAAGCGCCGTCACCTCCTGGTCCAGGCCGGCACCGGCACGGGCAAGTCACTGGCCTATCTGGTGCCGGCGGTGGTCCACGCACTGGACGCGGAGAAGCCGGTGCTGATCTCCACCGCCACGCTGGCGCTTCAGGCCCAGATCATGGGCCGTGATCTTCCGCGCCTGCTGGAGAACATCGCCGAGCACGTGGACCGACCGGTCGACGTGGCCCTGGTCAAAGGCCGCGCGAACTACGCCTGCAAGCACAAGATGGACGGCGGCTTCCCCGAGGACGACGACGAACAGGCGCTCTTCGCCTTCGCCGACGAACCCACCGGCGGGGTCACCGCCTTCGAACCCGGCTCTCAGCTGGGCAAGGAGATCGTGGCGCTGCGCGAGTGGGCCGAGGTCACCGAGACCGGGGACCGGGATGACCTGCCCAACGGGGTGACCGACCGGGCCTGGCGGCAGATCTCGGTGAACGCGGTGGACTGCATCGGCCCGCGCAAATGCCCGATGGCGGCAGAGTGCTTCTCCGAGCGAGCCCGGGAGAAGGCCAAGGACGCCGACCTGGTGATCACGAATCACGCCATGCTGGCCATTGATGCCTTCGAGGGGCTCGACGTGCTGCCGGACCATGACGCCGTCATCGTCGATGAGGCCCATGAACTGGCCGACCGGGTGACCTCCGCGGTGACCGCGCAGCTCTCCGCACAGATGATCAAGGCCGCGGCCTCCTCCGCTCGGCGGCACACCGCCATCAACGTCGAAGCGCTGCAGAGCTCCGCGGTCGCCGTGGAGGCGGCCTTCCACCGGATCGACTCGGGCCTGCTCGCGCGCGGCCTGAACCCGCAGCAGCGCGAGGCGGTCGAGCTGGCCCGCAACGCCGCACGGACCGCACTTTCGGACTCGAAGCCGACCGGTGACGCCGAGGCCGATCCCGGGCGCAGCACCGCCAGGTCCCGGATGCAGGCCGTGCTCGACACCGCCAACCGGATCCTGGACTCCCCGGACACCCCCGACGTGGTCTGGCTCAACAGGCCCGGAGCGTTCGTGCCGGGTCGGGGCTACCAGGAGGCAGATCTGGATGAGTCCCCACTCATCTACGTCGCACCCACCTCGGTGGCCGGGCGGCTGCGTGAAGGCCTCTTCGGTGATCGCACCGTGGTGCTGACCTCCGCGACGCTGACCATCGGCGACAGCTTCGACCCCGTGGCCGGGTCACTGGGCCTGGCGGGGGAGAAGGCCCCGGCCTGGGACGCCGTGGATGTGGGCAGCCCCTTCGACTACCCCAAACAGGGGGTGCTCTATGTGGCCAAGCACCTGCCGCCGCCGTCGATGAAGACCGCCCAGGCCCAGCGTGATGAGCTGGCCGGTCTCATCGAGGCCTCCAAGGGTGCGACCCTCGCGCTGTTCTCCTCTCGCCGCGCCGCCGAGGAGGCGGCCGAGGATCTGCGGCAGCGCCTTGATATCCCTATCCTCTGCCAGGGCGACTCGACGATGTCCGCGCTGGTGCGCGCCTTCGCTGAGGATGAGGAGACCTGCCTGTTCGGCACCATGAGCCTCTGGCAGGGCGTGGATGTGCCCGGCCGGTCCTGCCGGCTGGTGGCCATCGACCGGATCCCGTTCCCACGACCGGATGATCCACTGGTCAGTGCGCGCAGCCAGGAGGTCACCAAGCATGGCGGCAACGGGTTCATGCAGGTCGCTGCCACCCACGCCGCCACCCGGCTGGCCCAGGGTGCTGGACGGCTGATCCGCACCTCGGAGGACAAGGGGGTGCTGGCCATATTGGACTCACGCCTGGCCAATGCGCGTTACGGCGGCTTCCTGAAGCAATCGATGCCAGATTTCTGGCCCACCGTCAACGGGGATCTGGCCCGCGGGGCGCTGGCCCGGCTGGCCGAGTCAGACGGCTAGCTCGACCTGTGAGGTGAGTCGGGTGCTGCGAGCTGGGCTCAGTGCGCTTCCCGGGTGAGGCTGCAGAAGAGAATCAATCCCACATGATGGGTGACCACGGGAGGCTCACAGACGATGTCGGATCCAAGACGCACCACAGGCTCAGGCCCCATGACCTGCTTCTGGGTGCTGGCGGCAGCGCTCACCCTGGCCGGCTGCGCCGAAGGCGTTGGGGATGACGACGCCGCGCCCGCTGTGCCGACCGATGCGCACAGCGATACTGACACCGCGCGGCCCGACATCGACGACGATGAAGCCGACCAGGCGGAGACTGACGAACCTCAGCCGGAGCAGTTCACCATCGCCGGCACGGGGGACATGCTTCTCCATGGCCCCATCATTGACGAGGCAGCTGCGCTCGCCGACGGCGCAGACTACTCGTTTGCGCCGCTGATGGGCGGGGTTGAAGATCTCATCAGTGGTGCTGATCTTGCCCTGTGCGGGCTGGAGGTGCCGATCGCCCCAGAGGGTGTGGAGCCGGCCGGTTATCCGGTGTTCGCGGCCCCGCCGGAACTCGCCGGGGATCTCGCCTCGGTGGGTTTCCACGGCTGCTCCACAGCAAACAACCATTCCTTCGACCAGGGAACGGCCGGGCAGGAGCGCACGCTCGACGTCTTCGACGACGCTGGCCTGGGACATGCGGGAACCGCGCGAACTGAAGCCGAAGCCGCCCAGCCCCAGCTCTACACGCTGGAACGCGGCGGACAAGAGGTGACGGTGGCGCATGTGGCCACCACCATGCTCCACAACCAGGCATATCCACCGCCGGAGGATGAACTGTGGCGCGTCGCCGATGTCACTCCCGAGGAGCTCACAGACCAGGCGGCCCAGGCGCGCGAGGACGGCGCCGACGTCGTCGTCGCCTCTGTGCACTGGGGTGAGGAGTATGTCCACCAGCCCGCTGAAGAGCAGCGGGACTATGGCGAGCAGCTGGCAGCCGGTGGTGAGATCGACGTGGTGTTCGGCAGCCATTCGCACACGCCCCAGCCGCTGGAACACCTCGAGGGCGGCCCGTCAGGTGAGGGCATGTGGGTGGTGTGGTCCATGGGCAATTTCCTCTCCAACCAGGACGAGGCCTGTTGCATCCCAGAAACTGCCAGCGGAACAGTGGTCTACGCAACGGTCGAGGTCAGCGACGAGGACGCCGAGGTCATCTCCATGGACTGGCTGCCCGTCACCGTGGATCGCGGCCCGACCGATGATGAGCCTCACCGAGGGATCTGGCCACTGCGCGACCTCGCCGAGGGGAACATTCCGCCTGGGGTCGAACTCAGCGCGGAAACCGTTGAAGACCGGTGGTCGCGGGTCCTCGACGTCATGACGGAGCAGGAGCTCCGCGAGGATTCACCGTCACCCACGGGGGAGGAACCCACGGTGGTGCCGCGCCGGGACTAGGACGCCGGGTCTCGGAGGGCCGGGAAGAGCTGGGGGCACCGCGGCGTGTGTGGGGGACCTGCAGCTGCCTCAGAGGCTGCGCAGCACCGTGACGACCTTGCCCATGATGGTGGACTCGTCGCCGAGGATCGGCTCATACTGCCGGTTCTGCGGGAGCAGCCAGACGTGGCCGTCGCGGCGCTTGAGCGTCTTCACGGTCGCCTCGTCATCGAGCAGGGCGGCGACGATGTCGCCGTTCTCTGCGGTGTTCTGCCGACGCACCACGACCCAGTCGCCTTCGAAGATGCCGGCCTCGATCATGGAGTCACCGCGGACCTGAAGCATGAACAGCTCGCCCTCGCCGGTGAGCTGCCGCGGCAGCGGCATGATGTCTTCGACCTGCTGATCGGCCAGGATCGGTCCACCGGCCGCGATCTGACCCACCATGGGAATCTCAGAGATCCGGCTGTCGGACTGGGTGCGGTAGCCCTGCAGCTCCACCACTGCGTCACGTGCCGCAGATTCGGCCTCCTGGGCCTGTTCGCTGAGCACGGGGGCGCCGGCAGAGTCACGCAGCACCTCCATGGCGCGCGGTCGCCCGGGCACCCGTCTGAGGTAGCCCAGCTCCTGGAGCCGCGCCAGCTGGTGAGTCACCGAGGAGAGTGAGGCCAGCCCGCAGGCGTCGCCGATCTCACGCATGGAGGGAGGGTAGCTGCGCTCGGCCAGCGACTCCTGGATGACATCGACGATCTGCCGCTGCCGATCCGTCAGTCGCGGCGCTGCCGATGAGTCCCTGGTGTTCCGCGCCATTGCTGCCTCCGTAGTTGTGCTGAGCGTTCTGCGTCCCGATGAAGCAGTGCCGGACCCGAGCGGACCGAGCTCCGAGCGGACCGAGATTCGACCCTGTACCGAAGCGGGGCTGACCCCGCCGGGACCCGTGTCAGCATCCATGTCAGACCCTGCTGGTGGACTGTTCACCGTGAGATTCGCTTCGAAGATCACTTCGAACTTGGCGCTCAGGTTACTCGAAATCGTAGAGAGATTCCATTGATTCTGCGGCGAGTCTGGTCAAGATTCGAAACTATGTGCTAGAAATAGTACACACGTTCGAATGAGAGGTTCTTCCCCATGAGTACAGCACCGCTTGCACTTGCACCTGTTGACTCCGCACCGGCTCCGGCAGTGCACCTCACTCGCCGCGGTCGCTTCCTCCTGTTGGGCCTGCCCGCGTTGGCAGTCCTGGCGGTCGCACTGTTGGGTGCGCTCATGCTGGCCACCTCGCTGCTGAACCAGGCGCAGGCCTCCTCGGGCGACGTCCCAGGCGTGGACGCACAGGTGGTCACGGTCGGCGCGGGGGACACGCTGTGGAGCGTCGCGGCCTCCGTGGACTCCGAGGAGCACGCCCAGGTCCTCATCGGGCAGATCGCTGAGCTCAACGGTCTCAACGGCTCCGAGCTCACCCCGGGCCAGGAACTGTTCGTCCCACGAGACTGAGCAGACCGCGGGAAGCTGAAGTCGGTGCGCATCACCCGGCTAGAATGTCCCGGTGACTTCATCCCGTGCCAGGAACCTGTCCCGACTGCCGCTGCGCGAGGAGCTCCAGGGTCAAGAACCCTACGGAGCCCCGCAGCTGAGCGTGAAGGCGATGCTCAATGTCAACGAGACCACCTATGACGTTCCGGCCGATGTGGTCGATGCCATCGGCAAAGAGGTCCGCGCCGCGGCCGCCCAGCTCAATCGCTACCCGGACCGCGAGTTCTCGGTCCTGCGACAGAAGCTCGCCGAATACCTGAACCGAGACCTCGCCTCCGAGGGAGAGCCGGCCGAGCTGACGGCCGAGCACATCTGGGCCGCCAACGGCTCCAACGAGATCATGCAGCACATCCTGCAGGCCTTTGCCGGCCCGGGCCGCTCGGTGCTCTCCTTCCCGCCGACCTACTCGATGTACCCGCTCTACGCCCGCGGAACCTACAGCGAGTACATCGCCGGCACCCGCGCGGCTGACTTCACCCAGACCCCTGACGACGTCGCCGCGCAGATCCGTGAGCACCGTCCCCACGTGGTGATCCTGTGTTCGCCGAACAACCCCACCGGCACCGCACTCTCGCTGGAGACCGTGGAGGCCGCCTATGCCGCCGCCGAGGAATCTCAGACCATGGTCGTGGTGGACGAGGCCTACGGCGAGTTCCGCCAGTCCGGAACCGGCTCGGCGCTGGCGCTGCTGCCCGGGCGGGAACGGCTGATCGTCTCGCGCACCATGAGCAAGGCCTTCGCGCTGGCGGGTGGCCGACTGGGCTACCTGGCCGCGGCCCCCGAGGTCACCGACGCCATGCGACTGGTGCGGCTGCCGTACCACCTCTCCGCGGTGACGCAGGCGACCGCCGTCGCCGCCCTGGACCACTCGAGAACCCTGATGGCCAATGTGGAACGGATCAAGGAACAGCGCGACAGGATCGTCACCGCGCTGGGGCAGATGGGTCTGCACCCGGCGCCGTCGGACGCCAACTTCGTCTTCTTCGGCGGCCTCACCGACGAGAAGGCCGCCTGGCAGCACCTGCTCGAGGACGGGATCCTGATCCGTGACGTCGGCATCCCCGGGCATCTGCGCGTGACCGCCGGCACCGAGGAGGAGACCGGCGACTTCCTGGCCTCGCTGCAGCGATTCATCACCAGCACCACCGCGTAGACTGAAGCGTTGGCGTACCCCACCACCAAGCAGGAGTTATGGGAGCAGAATTGATCTCCGGGCGCATCGCCCAGATGGAACGTGTCACCAGCGAGTCCAGCGTCAAGGTCCGGATGGACCTCGACGGGACCGGCACCTCGAACATCAGCACCGGTGTGCCGTTCTATGACCACATGCTCACCGCACTGTCCCGGCACTCCCTCATCGACCTCGACGTCGAAGCCTCCGGCGACACCCACATCGACGTGCACCACACGGTCGAGGACACCGCCATCGTGCTCGGCGAGGTCTTGCGCGTCGCCCTGGGAGACAAGCGGGGCATCCGACGATTCGGCAATGCCACCATCCCGCTGGATGAGGCGCTCGCCCAGGCCGTGGTCGATGTCTCCGGCAGGCCCTATCTGGTCCACTCCGGGGAGCCCGAGGGTCAGCAGTACCACCTCATCGGTGGGCACTTCACCGGTTCCATGACCCGCCATGTCTTCGAGGCGATCACGTACCACTCCGGGATCTGCCTGCACATGACCCTGCTCGGCGGACGCGACCCGCACCACATCGCCGAGGCCCAGTTCAAGGCCTTCGCCCGCGCGCTGCGCGAAGCAGTGGAGTCCGACCCGCGCACCGACGAGATCCCCTCCACCAAGGGTGCCCTGTGACCGGCAAGCCCGACGTCGTCGTCCTGGACTACGGCTCCGGCAACACCCACTCCGCGGTCCGTGCGCTTGAGCGCGCCGGCGCGGACGTGATTCTGACCAAAGACACCGACGCGGTGCTCAACGCCTCCGGGCTGGTGGTGCCCGGTGTGGGCGCCTTCGCGGCGGTGATGGCTGCGCTGCGTGAGATCGACGGACCCCGCTGGATCGGCCGCCGGATCGCCGGGTCCCGCCCGGTGCTCGGCATCTGCGTCGGGCATCAGGTGATGTTCGACCGCGGAGTCGAACACGGCATTCCCGCCGAAGGCCTGGGGGAGTGGCCCGGTGAGGTCACAGCCCTGCCCGAAGATGCCGTGGTCCCGCATATGGGCTGGAACACCGTGCGTCCGCCCGAGGACAGCGTGCTCTTCGACGGGCTCAGGGATGAGCGGTTCTACTTCGTGCACTCCTACGCCGTGCAGTCCTGGGACTTCGATCAGTCCATCGAGACCATGAACCCACCGAAGGTCACCTGGAGCCACCACGGCGCCGACTTCATCGCCGCGGTGGAGAACGGTCCGCTCTCGGCCACCCAGTTCCACCCGGAGAAGTCCGGTGACGCGGGGATGCAGCTGCTGCGCAACTGGATCCTGAGCCTCTGACCGCTGTCCTTCGGCGTGACCTGAGGGTCCGCCGCCCGAGAACCTGACCCACCCAGCCAGACATTCCGACCAGCCGTACATCCAGCCGAAAGTAGATCCATGACTGAGCCCTCCGCGCCCACTGCCACCGTTCCCGCCCTGGAGCTGCTGCCCGCCGTCGACGTGGCCGACGGCCAGGCCGTGCGACTGGTCCAGGGAGAGGCCGGATCTGAGACCGGCTACGGGGATCCGCTGGAAGCTGCCCTGAACTGGCAGCAGCAGGGCGCCGAGTGGATCCACCTGGTGGACCTCGACGCCGCCTTCGGCCGCGGCGACAACCGCGACATCATGGCCCGCGTGGTCAAGGAGCTCGGTGTGAAGATCGAACTCTCCGGCGGCATCCGCGACGACGAATCCCTGGACCGGGCCCTGGAGCTCGGCGCCACCCGCGTCAACCTCGGCACCGCCGCACTGGAAGACCCGGAGTGGACCGCCCGCGCCATCGAACGCCACGGCGACGCCATCGCCGTGGGCCTGGATGTGCGCGGAGAGACCCTCGCCGCCCGCGGCTGGACCCGCGAGGGCGGCAACATCTGGGAGGTGCTGCAGCGCCTCGAAGACGCCGGCTGCCCCCGCTACGTGGTCACCGATGTCACCAAGGACGGCACCCTGCGCGGCCCCAACACCGAGCTGCTCGCCCAGGTCTGCGCCAAGACGAAGAAGCCTGTGGTCGCCTCCGGCGGCATCTCCTCCCTGGAGGACGTCGCGGCCCTGGCCAAGATGGTCTCCCTCGGGGTCGAGGGCGCCATCATGGGCAAGGCCCTCTACGCCGGGAAGTTCGAGTTCCCCGAGGCGCTGAAGGTGGCCGCAGCCTCCGCATGAACCAGGACTCCGCCCCCAGCAGGGACCTGCCCGGTCATATCGCTGCCCTGCTGCAGCGTGCACCCCGGGACGCCGAGGGCCGCCCCGCGGACTCCGCCGGGATCCCCTGGGCGGACCGCGACCTCTCCGGCGACGGCAACCCGCTGCACACCTTCGACGGCGACGACGGCCTCGCCGCCGCCGCGGTCCGGTCCGCCCGGGAGCAGCTGCTCGCCGGCGAGCTCGATGAGGCGGGATTCGTCAACGCCCTGGCCGGGCAGCGGCTCTTCGTCCCGGTGCTCGCCGAGCTGGCCGAGGAGGCCGCGCCCGCCCCGGGCGGCTCGACCGAACCGGGCCATGGCGGCGCGCCGGTGGGAGACAAGCAGGCCGACATCACCTTGATCAGTGTCACCAGCCGCGATGGACGCCAGACGATGCCGGTGTTCACCTCCGTGCAGGCACTCACCGCCTGGCACGACAAGGCCCGGCCGGTGGCGGCCGAGACCGAACGGATCATGCTCGCGGCCCTGGCCGAGGGCGCCGAGCTCGCGGTGCTGGACCCCGGAGCGGAGCTGACCTTCGTGCTGCGCCGCCCCGCGGTGGAGGCGTTGGCGCAGGCCACCCGATGGGTGCCCTCGTATCAGGACCCCGAGCTGGCCGAGTCGCTGGCGGGGATCCTGGATCTGTGCCCCGGAGTCGCCCAGCTGCAGCTGCAGCCCGGCGACGGCGTGGCGACCCGCACCGAGGCAGGAGATGCGGTGGTGGGCGGCGGCAGCGGACCGGAGCTGAGCATCGGCGTCGTGCTGGCGCCCGGAGCCGATGAGGTGGATGCCCGGCTGGCGCTGGCCAGCGTGCAGGCGGCCCTGTCGGAGTTTGAGATGCTGCGCCATCGGGCGGACTCGGTGCAGCTGAAACTGGTCCGCTGAGCGGAGGTCGTGGCTCAGACTCTGGGCTCAGGCCCGGTCTGCCGCAGCGACGGTGTCCTTGATCTGCTCGCAGATCTGGCGCAGCGTGTCGGCCTCGGCGTCATCCAGCGCGGGGTGGAAGAGCTGCTTGATATGCGTGGCGTGCAGCCGGGAGGCCTGCTCGAAGACGCGATGCCCCTCTTCGGTGAGCTGGGCGGTCATGCCGCGCCGGTCCTCGGCGTCGGCGAAGCGATCGATCAGACCGCGCTTCTGCAGCGACTTGACCTGGTAGGAGAGTCGGGAGGGGGAGAAGACCATGCCCTCGGCGAGTTCCCCCATGCGCAGCTGGTTGTCCTCGGCCTCGGCCAGGAGCAGCATCAGGTTGTAATCGGTGAGCCGCAGCCCGGTGCTGGAGTGCAGCCGCTTCTCCATGCGATCGCTGATGATCGCGGAGGTCTCGAAGAAGGACCGCCAAGCCCGAGCCTTGGGAGAGAAGCCGGTGAGGTCGTGACGGCCGCGTTGATCATCGACCGTGCCTGCCTCGACGGCGTCCCGGGAGGCCTCGCCGACGGGCTCCTGCGCGGTCTGGTTCACGTTGTCACTGGTGGTGTCGCTGTGGCTGGCCGTCACGACCTCACCTCTTCCCTGCCCTAGTCGGCTGATTCTCAAGTCAGCCCATTCTATGTCAGCTGTCCACGTTGACGACCTCGCCGGTGGCCACATCCACATAGACCTCGGTGCCGTTGTCCAGGTCGATCTCCCAGACCACCGCGCCGTTGTCGTCGTCGAGATCGGCCTCGGCGGCAACGCCGTCGCCCTCCTCAGCGGCGGTGCGCAGCGCCTCAGCGAAGTCGATCTCCACCGACTCCGACTTGCGCTGGTCATCGGAGTCGACGTCGTCCTCCTCCGCATCGATGATCTCGAGGCTGTCACGGTCCACTTCGAGCTCCCACTCGACCTCGCCGTCGTAGATCGTGAACTCGTAGTAGAAGCCTTCGGTGTCGAAGTCCAGGACGATCGCATCCGGGTATTCGGCCATGACGGCGTCTACGGCGTCATAGGGCTCCTGCGGACCATCGCCGTCCGAGGTCTCGTCCGTCTGTTGCGTATCCGCATCCTCCGGATCAGCTGCAGCATCCTCATCCGCATCGGTCCCCGCCGCGTCCTCCTCGGCTGTGGCGTCCTCCGTCGTGTCCTCGGTCCCGGTGTCGGCGGTCTCGGTGTCATCGGTCTCAGCGGTCTCGGTCTGCGCAGTGTCTTCGTCCTCGGCGGGATCCTCTGCGCCGAGTTCATCACTGGCGCAGGCGCTCAGCGCCAGCGTCGAGATGGCGGCCATCGAGAGAAAAGCGTTGCGTGTGCTCATGCGGGTGTGGGACATCGGATCTCCTTCCACAAGCGGCTATGGGCTGACTCCCAGAGAGGCGGTGCGACTGGCCTCCAGCCTCCTGGGATGCTGCGTGCAGCAGGGCCTTGCTGCATTCTTGGAGAATAGTTGCCCGCGCTGATCTGCGTCTACCTTGGATCCAGGCCAGACGCTGAGCGGATGGGGCTCAATGTTCGTGCTGACTCCTTGAGGGACTCCCGGGACGACTCTTCGACCGATTTCCGGGCTGCTGCCCCGGTTCGACGACGACGAACTGGCCGATCATGCCCAGATCCTCGTGACAAAGCAGGTGAGAGTGGAGCACCTGGGCCAGATCCGGGTTGGTGTGGTCGGTGGGGTTGCGCGGGAGGGTGCCTGAGTTCGAGACCTCCCAGACCTCCGTGACCTCCCAGACCTCCGTGGTGTCGACCTCCACGACCTCATCGATACGTTCCAGGTCCATCGCCAGACCATTGATGAGCCAGGTGGCTAAACTGGGAAGGTGCCTTTCACCTTCTGGCGCGGCATTCCTCTGGACCTCGCGGCTGCAGCACTGGTCACCGTGGTCATGATCATCGCCGCCTCGGAGTCAGCAGATCAGCCGGCTCGGCAGGTCGATGCGGCGGTGGTCGCGATCCTCCTGTTCACCGGGGCCTGGACCGCTATTGCGCGACGAGCCCCGCGGGCCGCCCTGATCGGCGCCAGCGTCAGCTTCTACGCCGCCGTCAGCGTCGGCATTCCCGACTTCTCGCCAGCCCTGGCCATCGGCGTGCCGGTCTTGATCGCCGCGTGGAAGGGGCACCTCTGGTGGGCGCTCGCGGTCCTCGCGCTGACCGGTCTCATCAGCGTGCCCTACCGGCTCAGCGGTCCCGAGGCGGAGCCGCTGGGTCAGGTGGCGCTGAGCACGCTCTTCGACATCTCGCTGCTGGGGGTGTTGCTGCTGTTGGGGGAGGCGCTGCGCAGCCGGCGCACGATCCGTGAGGAGGCCTCCCTGCGACTGCTGCTGGCGGATCAGCAGCATCAGCGCCAGCTCACCGAGGAGCGACTGCGTGCCGCTCGTGAACTCCACGATGTCCTGGCCCACACGGTGGCCGTGGTGGGCATCCAGGCAAGCGTGGCGGCGGAGACCATCGACAGCGACCCGGAGACCGCGAAACAGGCCGTGGCGAGGGTCCGTACCGCCAGTCAGGAAGCCACCGTGGATCTGCGCAGCACCATCGCGGTGCTGCGCGAAGACGGCACCGGGGCCGCGCAAGAGTCCGCACTCGCAGAACATCAGCTCGCTGAGCTCATCGACGCCGTCAGGACCTCGGGACTGGACGTCTCGTTGACCGTCCACGGGGACCTCTCCACGGTCCGTCCCTCTGTGGAGCTGGTCATCTACCGGATCGTGCAGGAATCACTGACCAATGTGCTGCGCCACTCGACGGCGGAGAGCGTGGATGTCGGTCTGGACCTGCAGGCCGATGTGGTCAACGTGATCATCCGTGACCATGGCAGCCCGCGGGAGCCCACCCCGGTCCGGCCTGACCGGCACGGATCGGAGCTGCAGGGGATGGCCGAGCGGATCGCTGCTGCCGGGGGTCGGTTGGACTACGGACCAGCCGACGACGGAGAGCCCGGTTACCGCGTCCGGGCCCGGCTCCCCACCCGGGGTCCCCAGTGACGCTGCGGGTACTGCTCGTCGATGACCAGGAACTCGTCCACACCGGGCTGCGCCCTGGAGCTGGGACGCTTCGGCGTTGAGATCGCAGGTGCGCTGTTCCTCAGCACAGCGGCGGTGAGGCCGACGTCAACCGTCCTTGGACAAGTGTGATGTCGGGACCGGTTGAGGCTGACGCGCCGGAGGAGCCCTTGCCACCGGGGTGGCGGATCTGCTCGGGCGATCACCGCTGCGTTGGTCATGGCCATGCTGAGCGCTGCGGAGAAGCGCGCCGGCCGGGCCCCTGGTGGCCGGCTCTCGCCCCCGGTGATGGCGGTTCTTGATGAGGCTGCGAATGTGGTCCGGTGGCGTGAACTGCCGGAACTGTATTCGCACTATGGTTCGCGCGGCATCGTGGTCTCGACGTTCTTCCAAAGCTTCGTCCGAGGCGTGGAGGCGTTCGGCAAAGAAGGGATGCGTAAGCTCTGGTCCTCGGCCAATATCCGGGTGGTCGGATCGGTTCTGTCTGAGGATGAGTTTCTGCTGTTTCTCTCCCAGTTTGTTGGGGAACGTGACGTGGTGAAACGCCAGACGAGCAGCCAGCAGCGCGGCCGGTCTACCTCGACGTCGATCCAGCGTGAGCGGATTCTTGACGTGGCGAATCTCGCCGGGCAATGTTGAAGCAATCATCTTGGGGCAGAGAAGAATATAGGGCAGTCGGTTGAGTTCCAGAGCCTCACGATTACTACTCAGGACCATGATCCGTCCCAGGTTTGATGCCGCATCTTTCATGTTGGAGGCATGTAGTTGTGCCACGTTGCGTCGATCTCACTCTGTGGGGGCGCGCTGTCTGATGGGCGCTTCGTAAACCCTCCGAGCATTCCTCCCGTACAGCCCCGTTGGAGCTCATCTCGGAACAGGTCGGGGTAGGTCGTGACACCCTCCGACTCCGGGCATATCAGCGCCAGGTCGATCCCTGTACCCGCGCAGCGCTCAGCAATAGTGAGATCGCTCAGAGCACGCGGCTACGCATGGAGAACCGACGGCTCTCAGGGGTCCTTGCTGCCTGAATCGCTGTTTGCGGTGGTGGATCTGCTGACAATCACCGGCTTCGAGGGACTCTGACGAGCAGGGACTCGTGTCAGGGCACCCTTCTGGTTGCGCCTGCTCTGCTCCTGGGGCGGGATAGGATCCGATCATGGATACCTGCAATGTGTGTCAGGGCCAGTATCGAGGTTTGCTGGATGGATACCCGGACCCTGTCGTTGTGGTCGACGCGAGCGGTCTCATGGTCGCCATCAGCGACCTGGCAGCTGACGTGTTCTGTTACTCTCCGGAAGAGCTCCTCGGGAGGCCTCCCGAGCTGCTGATCGGGGGCGAACCGGATCCTATGGTGGTCGCTGAGGCTCTAGCCGCTGAACAGGTGCTTATTTCGCGCATGAGATCGGGTCAGGAATTACGCGGTCGCCGCAAAGACGGCAGCGAATTCCCCGCGGAGGTCTCGCTTCGCAAGATGACCGTCGGCGAGACTCGTGTCACCCTCGTTTCGATCCGAGATCTCACCTTGTTTCGAGAGGTTGAAGCGCACAAGCGGGAGGCGGAGCCGGTCTTTGCCCTCGGCATCCAGCACTTCCCGATCGGTATTGGTATCGCCGATGCCGATGGACGCTTGACACGCGTAAACCCTGCCGTGTGCACACTTCTCGGGCGCTCCGTCGAAGAGCTTATCGGTCACCAGCTGTCTGAGTTCCTGCACCCTGACCACTTGGGGGAGATCCCGCTCCACGAACAGGCTCTGTTTCGTGATGTTGACAACTTCTGCAATGAATATCGCTACCTGCGTCCAGATGGAGAAGCTGTGTGCGTGGAGAAGACAGTTGTACTCCTGCGCAACGATGCCAGCCAGCCCGAATCGTTCTACGTACAGCTCCAAGACATCACGGCTCGCAAGAGCGCCGAGGCGGAACTTGAGCAACTGGCCAATCACGATCCGCTGACAGGCCTCGCGAACCGGAGGCTCCTGACCGAACAACTGACTCGTTCGCTTGCCCGGGCAACCCGCACGGACGAGCAGATAGCGGTGCTGTTCATCGACCTTGATCAGTTCAAGATCATCAATGATGCACGTGGGCATGCGGCCGGTGATGCGCTGCTCTTGCAACTGGCGACACGTCTGAAGGAGCTCACCCGCCAAAGCGACCTGCTTGCGCGATTCGGCGGCGACGAATTCGTCATCGTCTGCGACGACATGGACACGGAAGGGGCTCAGAAGCTCAGCGGTCGCGTCGCGGCAGCGGCTCACGACCCGTTCATCCTTGATGACGAAGAGATCTTTGCCAGTGTCAGCATCGGCATCGCATTCTCCGAACCCACGGATACAGCGGACTCGCTGCTGCGCAAGTCGGACGTCGCAATGTACGACGTGAAGGAGAACGGACGGGCCAGTACGGCCGTCTTCGACGACCAGATGCAGCAGAAGGCCACTCAGAGGATGCGGACAAAGTCACACCTCGGCGGGGCATTGCACAGGAATGAGTTCCGTCTGCGATTCCAGCCGATCATGGATCTCAAGACCGGCGCACCGGTAGGATTCGAGGCTCTCATCCGGTGGGAGCATCCCCAAAGAGGACTGCTTCCTCCCTCCGAGTTTCTTCCAGCCGCCGAAGAGAGCGGCATGATCGTTGACCTCGGCAGGTGGGTGCTGGAGAACGCACTCTGGCAGCTGCGAGATTGGGAGCAACAAAATCCCGGCGTTCGCGACCTGTCGATCGCGGTGAATATGTCCCCGCGCCAGTTGTGGGATCCCAGCTGCATCTCGTTCACCGAGGAGATGCTCACTCTCACCGGCATCGACCCGCATCGGTTGCACCTAGAAATCACAGAGACTGCGGTGATGGGGGACATCGATGTAGCCATCCGACACATGACACAAGCGGCAGAGCTGGGTGTACGCCTCGGGATCGATGATTTCGGGGTGGGCTATTCATCGCTCAGCTACCTGCACCGACTGCCGGCTCACACCCTCAAGATCGATAAGTCCTTCACCGATGGGCTCGACGGAGGCGAAAAACATCCCACTTTCATCGTCGAGACCATCATGCGCCTCGCCCACTCGCTAGGAATGGACGTCATCGCCGAGGGGATAGAAACGGAACCGCAGCTCAGCGCACTGTGTCGGCTTGGCAGCGACAAAGGCCAAGGCTACCTGTGGGCAAAGCCGCTGACACCTGACGAGGCGTTGGCGTGGCTCGAGGCACGCTGGAAAGTAACTGCAACTGGCAGGGAAAGCTTCAGGACTCGACGATGAATCGGTTGAATCGTGGGACGGGCCTGCTCATCGTCGGCATCGCGGTGGGGGCGGCCGCACTGCTCTGGTCTGCCCAGGCCGCGGGTCATACCTGGACTGCCAGTGAGCCGGTGGAGGCACTGCTCTTCGGCGTCTGGACGGTGGCCTACGACACGCAGGCCCCTCAGCTGAGCCTCCTCATCGCCGCCATCGCGATCGTCCTGTTCATAGTCGCGGCGGTCGCACGGATTGAACGACGCGCGTCCAACCGTTCCCGACGCTCCTCAGATAAGAGCGGCACCCCGCTGGCGCCAAAGATCGTCATGGCATCTACCCGTGGCATCTTCTCCGGCCCAGTGACGGTGACAGTGCTCATCCCGGCGCACAACGAAGAGGCCTCTCTCCCACTCACCCTGTCTTCGCTGGCGGCCCAATCGCACCGCCCCGCGCGTGTCATCGTCGTCGCCGACAACTGCTCCGACGACACGGTCGAGATTGCGCGCGCCGCTGGGGTCGAGGTGTTCGAAACCGTTGCTAACACCGAGAAGAAGGCAGGCGGTCTGAACCAGGTGCTGGCTGAGATCCTGCCTGGGCACGGGCCGAACGACATCGTGATGGTGATGGACGCTGACACTCGCCTCGACGACGGGTTCCTCGAAGCTGGAGTGACGAGGTTCGTGAATGACCGGGCACTCATGGCGGTGGGCGGCCTCTTCCAGGGCGAGGAAGGCCATGGTCTGCTGGGACAATTCCAACGCAACGAGTACACCCGATACGCGCGCCAGATCAGGCGCCGACGTGGGCGTGTCTTCGTGCTCACCGGGACAGCGTCAATGTTCCGCCCACTCGCATTGACCACGATTGCCGAGAATCGGGGCAAGACGATCCCTGGCCGTTGCGGCAATGTCTACGACACCGCTGCCCTGACCGAAGACAACGAGCTGACCATCGCGATAAAGTCGCTCGGCGGGCTGATGATCTCGCCCGCAGAGTGCACTGTGGTCACCGAACTGATGCCTGACCTACGTCTGCTCTGGCGGCAACGGCTGCGTTGGCAACGCGGAGCGCTGGAGAATATCGGCGCCTACGGCGTGACCTCGCAGACGTTCCGCTACTGGGTTCAGCAGCTGGGCATCGGCTACAGTGCGATCGCGCTCAGCTCCTTCCTCCTGTTGTTGCTGGTCACACTGATCTCGATCGATTACTGGATCTGGTTCCCGTTCTGGATGGGCGTCGGAACGATCTTCATCGCCGAACGCGTCATCACGGTATGGCGGGGTGGGTGGCGCGCACGACTCCTCGCCATGACAATCCTTCCTGAACTGCTGTTCGACCTGTTTCTCAATGTCGTCTACCTCAAGGGAGTGCTCGACATCACTCTTGGCAAACGCGCCAGTTGGGGAAATGTGACGCCGGCGGACGCAGACCTGGCAGAGAACGACACCGGGGTAGGCGGTCAACGATGAAGCCTCATCAGGTTCTGGACAACATCGCCCACAACGGTCTGGTGCTGCCCCCGACGGTGCTGGAATCGGCATGGTTCTTGTCGCTTGCAGGCTTCGTCGCGATCAACACGGTGATGTTCGTGGCACTCGCGGTCGCAAAGATCCTGCCGAGGATCTACGTGAGCGACTGGGCTCATGGCCGTCAGCGCCGATCCGAGACGCGCAGCATCTATCCCGACTCACCTCCCAAACCCGAACAGTGATCAATTCGCCAGGGGGAACTGCCCAAGCTGGAGCCAGCAGGAACAGGTGAAAGCTGCGATTCGTTCTTCGGACGACTAGATCCTCCTACAGCCGATCGAGTAGTGACCGAAAGCGTCTTTGCATCCACTACCTTTCGACACAGGCCCCCTTATGAGTAGTTCTCTTGGTGGTCCCAGCGGCGTTTGCTGCCGCCGAGTTCGCGCCGGTAGCGCGGCGATAGCCAGTCATTCACCCATGCCCCGGCATTGGGGTATGCCAGCTTGGGTTCGGCGTCCTCGGCCCGCACTTCTTCCTCGGCGTCGGGGATCTCTAGTTCAAGCTCGGTGGCAAAGGGATCTTTCATCGGGTGATCTCCTGGGCCTTGGTCTGGTCGGCACAGGGTGTCCGCGGGTGCCTCCACCATTGGAGGACCCGGGGCCCCTCGGATGCCGTCCACACTGCACGTCCCGGAATGAGTCTCGGCAGGATGGGAATGGAGCTGCCGAGGGCGTCCCCCTGCGAGCGGCTCAGCGGACTGAGCACGAAGTTCGCTGAGCCTCCACGTGCCCGGTAGGACCAGGGAAGCTGACCGACGACGTTCAGGTTTGGCCGTGCCGTCGCCAGCACCTTTCCCCCAGAGTCCAGCCACGCCTCAATACTTCGGTGCTGCGCGGGGGTGCACCGGTCGGCGTCGTCGACCAGGAGCAGCCGGGGGGCCGAAGCCTCGGTGACACCGTGCTCGCAGGTCTTGGAAAGATCGTCGAGAGTCCAACACCCCCGCTGGGCGGCGACCACGCGCAGGGCGTTGGTCTTCCCGGTCTGCGCGGCTCCGAGGATGAGCCCGACCTGCCAGGAGTCGTCCTCGAGCAGGGCGGGTGCGTGCGTGAACTGGCGCAGGCCCAACAGCAGCGCCTCCGAGCGGGGTTTCAACACAGGGAGGTCTATCGCTTCTGGCAGCGGGTGCACCCGGAGCATGGGACGGTTCGTCGATTCTTCACCGCCGATCACCTGGCTCCGAGGTTGCTGCACGCGGACGCCGGTCACAAGCTGGACGGTCAGGCCTGGGGGCGGAACATCGGCCGTGACGAGGACTCCGCGCCCGAGCAGGCGATCTGTGACGCGCAGCTTCGGCCACAGCAGCCGCACGTCCTCGGAGACGCCGTAGGGGAGGTAGATCCTGGACGGGAGCCGCGAACCCAGCTTCCCCAGGGCGAGCTCGCGGCCTCCTGCGACCACCGCGCTGACACCGAAGCCGGCTCCCTCACCGATGAGGACGCCCAGGTCATGCTCCAGGCCTCCAAGGCCGAGCAGGTGACTCAACCCATGCCACTGCGGGTGCCCAGAGACGATGAGGACCACCGGGATGCGCTCCTGAGGCGGGGCGGTGCGCCGTCGGACCACCAGGCGGTGAAGCTCGCTGACCAGGTGTTGAGCCTCCTGAGGGTGTTCCGTGGTGACCCAGGACCCGACTCGTGGGTGACTCCGGAACTGTTCCAAGGAGTGGTCGCCGTCCAGGAGGTACACGTGGACCTCTGCGGGGAGCTCCAGGAGCTGGTGGACCAGCGATACCAAGGCTGCGGTGCCGCCAGACCCGGTCTCGCCCAGCAGGGCGGTGCCCAGACCCTCGTTCAGGTCGAGGCGAAGCGGACGCTGCGCCTGCCGGGCGGGATCGTCGATGAGGCCGAGGAGGACCTCGTGGGCCTGGAGTGGCGTTCGCAGGATCTCGGGCAGCGGAGGGCACAGCGGAGTGTGGGGTCTGCGAATCCGCTGCCGGCGCATATGCGCCCCCAGCGTCTCGACCAGGTGCGGGGTGGTCTCTCGCCACCCGGCCGCCGGCGGCATCGGGGACCTTTCCGGACGCGCCCGGAGCTTCGCCGAACGGTCCAGCAGCTGCACCGCATGACACGCCACCGCTGGTTCTCCTGGGCGTTGGATGATTGCTCGGCCCGGCAGGTGCCGAGGGATATGTGCGGGCGCTGTGGTTCCCACCAGTTCGCGTGCCTCGTCATCGCTGCGCAGACGCAGACAGATCGTGGTTCCGATGTTGGCCCGGATCTCTGCTGTGACCACTCCCTGTGGGCGCTGGGTCGCGAGGATCAGATGGAGGCCCAGCGATCGACCCAGGGTGGCAAGGCGCATCAGTTCACCCATCGCTGCCGGAAGCTCCTGCGTGAAGATCCGGAACTCATCGAAGACCACCAGGATCCGAGCCAGCGGCCGGTCGGGCTGTGCTCGTCGGAAATCTGCGTAGTCGGTGGCCCCGGACTCGAGGAAGAGCCGTTCCCGCCGGGTGAGCTCAGATCGGACGCCTTCCAGCGCGCGATCGGCCTGTGCCTGTGTGAGGTCCGTGACCAGACCCACCGTGTGCTCCAGTCGCGCCAGGTGTTGGAAGCTCGACCCGCCCTTGAAGTCGAAGAGCAGGAAGTTCAGCTCGCGGGGACTGTATCTGGCCGCCCAGCCGAGCAGCATCGACTTCAGAAGCTCCGATTTACCCGCTCCAGTCGTTCCTGCCAGCAGGATATGGGGACCGTCCTCCACCAGGTCCAGAAGCTCCGCGTCGGCGGCCCCACGGCCGAGCAGCGTCTCCAGCCGCAGGTGGGCGCTGCGCGTCATCAGGGGGTCGGGCAGGGCCGCGGTGAACTGCGCGGGGACCTCGGGAGTCGTCGCCGTCCTTGAGATCCGCGCGAGCCCCAGCCTGAGGTGTTCGTGGAGCGTCCGTCGCGACAGTCCGTCAGGAACCAGCTCTGTTGCGACCCGCAGCGCGGCTCCTGACTCGATCCGGTGGATCTCGCCCGATTCGAGGTTCACCTGCCAGCCATCGGCTGCCGGGGGAAGCCCCTGCTCCTCCGGTGGCTTCCCCGGCAGTGTTTGGAGGGCAGGGGACCCGGCCGGGGAGATGACGTGCCACCCGGCGTGCAGCGCTGCCCGAATGTGTTCGGGGTCCAGCGAAACAGGGGTGATCAGCACCGGTGCCGATGAGATAGGGGACCTGGCCTGTCTGAGCTGCAGCGCGTCGGGGAGACTGCGCCGCTGCACGACGCTCACGTGGGGATAGTCGCGCAGCTCCGTGATGTCGAGAAGCTCACCTGACCGGGATCCGCCGCTCTCCTCGGGACCTGCTGCGAGCATGACTTCGGGAGTTGTTCGGCAATGGTGGGTCAGCTGCGCGAGAATCCAACGCAGGACGCTGAGCTGGTCTCGAGGTGGGCCCGAGAGTGCGGTGTGTTCAGACGCGCGAAGTGTCAGCGCCGTCGCTGTGCAGACCGAGAGTTCCGGCAGGTCAACCGGCGGTCCAGTATCACCCGGGCAGTCCAGATCAGCATCGATTCTCGCCTCACCCACTGTCACGACGACGCCCTCGGCGTCCGTGGGGGTGAGCGAGCTCCGCGGGTGAGCCCGCGCTCGCAGGGCTCTGATGGAGCGTCCTGGTGGGGTCAGCAGGTCTCTGCGCTGCCGGGCCCATGCGGTGGCGGCCGCGCGAACGGCCCGGCGGAAGCGCTGGCGCTGCCGGTGCGCGACGACGAGTGTGACCACAGCAAGGAGTGCAGAGGCGGCGCTGAACATCAGGAAGATCCACATTCCGGTGACGAGCACCAGCACGATCCCGACGATCAGCGGGGCCAAGGACATGAGCAGCGTCGTGCGGTGGCGTCCGGACGGTGGCTGTTCCGCGACGCTTGCGCGTGGCAGGGGCCAGATCGCTGCGGGGGCAGCCGCCGGCGCGTTCTGGACCAGCTCCACGCGCGACCCGCCGACGGAGACCGGGACCTCGATGGCGAGCAGCTGTGAAGCTGTCCCTGAGCGAGTCAGCTTCACCTGTGTCGCACTGACATGGATCGAAGCATGCACGGGCTCCAGACGAGGGTCATTGATCCGGATGTCTGCGGTGCCGCGATGCGCAGTGCCCCGCCCCAGCAGGTGGACACCTCGCGGGACCTTCACCATCCATCCGGAGTCCGGCCCGGCGCTGATGCACAGTCGCAGCGGTGACGGGTCCGACCTGGTTCGCTGCGCCGCATGGGCTCGGGGATGCAGCACCACGACCATTCCGTGATGGATCGAAGAGGAGTCCGCGGCGTGGTCCTTCAACGGCGTATGGTCCAGGATTGCGACCCAGGCGGGTCCGACTGGGCCGGCCAGGACCCCAGTGCGGGAAGAACAGTCGCTCCGGAAGCTCTGGACCCATGCGGACAGCGCTTCATCGATCTGCGCCCCCGAGGGGATGGCGGTGCCGTCGAGGACGATCCTCAGCTCGTGGACGTGCGCACCGCCCGCTGCGAGACGCATCAGGGTCCACAAGGACTCAGGAACGGACCCTGGCGCGTGGACGACTGTGAAGGCCAGGGTCATCGGTGCTGCCGTGGTCACGCGTGTCCCTCCTGATCCTCGGGTGCCGAGACGTCCGCGAGAGCGCTTCGCGGCGTCCGCTTTCCCTGAGGTTATGCCCCCCACGATTCGGCGGCCGCGGGCAGATGGCGAGCTGTGGAGAACCTGTGATCATCGCCTATTTTCCACAGGGTTTGAACAATCGCTGGTCAGTCACTGCGTAGCTGGCTATCGTGATCTCACCACACTGGAATCAGGGACGAGGCCGAGCCTGTGGATGCTTTGACGATCGTTGAAGATGAGGTGCGGGAACAGATCCGACACCGCGGGCTCGACCCTGCAGAGAATCCGCGCGGCGTTCGAGAGCTGGTCGAGGCCGCCGTCGTCGAGTACGACCGGCGGTCGATGGTGACCGCGTTGCCGCTGATCGGCCCCGTGGAGCAGGCGGTCAAGCATGTCGTCGATGCCGTCGCCGGCTTCGGGGAGCTTCAGCCGCTTCTTGATGACGCCTCGGTGGAGGAGGTCTGGGTCAACGGACCCAGCGCTGTGTTCGTGGCTCGCGCGGGCCGTTCCGAACTCACCTCGATCACATTGAGTGAATCCCGCATCCGGGACCTCGTGGAACGGATGCTCAAGAGTTCAGGACGCCGACTTGACCTGTCCTCACCGTTTGTCGACGCGACGCTGCCCGATGGGTCCCGTCTGCACGTCGTGATTCCGGACATCACCCGACGCCACTGGGCCGTCAATATCCGCAAGTTCATTGCGCGAGCCCATACGCTCGACGACCTGGTCCGCAACGGCTCCCTGACCGCAGCGGCCGCGGAGTTCCTGGCCGGGTGTGTGGACAGCGGAATGAACATCCTGGTGTCAGGCTCGACCCAGTCCGGAAAGACGACGCTGTTGAATTGCCTCTCGGCTGCGATCGGTCCGCGAGAGCGGGTCGTCACGGTGGAGGAGATCTTCGAGCTGCAGCTGCCGCTTCGCGATGTGGTCGGACTGCAGTGTCGCCAGTCCAACCTCGAGGGGGAGGGAGAGATCCCGCTCCGGCGGCTGGTGAAAGAGGCGCTGCGAATGCGCCCTGACCGGCTCATCGTCGGGGAGGTCCGGGAAGCCGAGAGCTTAGACATGCTCATCGCTCTGAACGCAGGGCTTCCTGGGATGGCGACCGTGCATGCCAACAGCGCCCCAGACGCTGTCACCAAGATCTGCACCCTTCCGCTGCTGGCCGGTGAGAACATCTCGCGCAGCTTCATCCTGCCCACCGTCGCCTCCTGCTTCGACCTGGTCGTCCATTGCGTGCGCGAGCGGGACGGCAGCCGCCACGTAGGGCAGATCCTGGCCGTGGGGAGCCGGGTCGAGGCCGACACCATCGAGACGACCATGCTCTTCGACGCGCCGGAGGGTGAGCTGGAGGTCACGGAGTCTGTAGTCTTCGATCTGCCGAAGCTCTCACCGCAGCACCAGATCCGACTGGCCAGGACGGGGATGCTGGGATGAGTCTGCTGCTGGGATTGGGGCTCGGATTCGGACTGCTGCTGATCTACGCGTCCTTCTGGCCGCGTCCCTCCACCGCGGGTCGTCCCAACCGACCGCGTCGGCGGAGGCTGCGCAAACTTCTCGATGAGGCCGGGCACCCCATGCGGGTCTCGCGGTCGCCAACACCGTGCTCGCGGTGGTGTTCGTGAGTCTGATCCTGAACCTGCTGGTGCGCGGGGCCCTGGTGAGCCCGGAGTTCCTCGACTCCGGGGTGTTCGAAGCCGAGACGCTGCGCATCCTGGGGATCCTGCTCGGCTTCGGGGTCGTCGCGCTCTGGGGATGGTCCATCCTCGACGGCTGGCTCAAGCGCCGCCGAGATGCCCGCTGAGACCTGGCCCGACGCCGGGTCCCTCTGCCCGGCACCTTCGCGTCAGTCCCTTCCTCGATGGGGTGAAGATCAGCGCGAGCATGCCCCCGGGTGAGTCTCAACCGGTGAATCCCCAGACGACGGTACTGTAGTGCTGTTATGGCTGAGACAGATTTCCCCACCGCACTTCGTGACCTGCGCAATACGCTGCGCCGTATCACGGAGGTCACCGACGTTGAAAAGCTCAAGGCGCAGGTCGTCGAGCTCAGTGATATGGCCGTCGCGCCGGACCTCTGGGACGACCAGGCCAACGCGCAGAGGGTCACCTCTCAGCTGAGTCACCGGCAGACCGAGCTGGAGCGCCTTGAGCGGCTCGAGACCCGGATCGACGACGTCGAGATGATGGTCGAGATGGCCAAGGAGGAGGGCGACGACGAGGTCCTCGACGACGCCGTCCGTGAGGTCGCCTCCATCCACAAGGCGCTGGAGTCCCTGGAGATCACGACCCTGCTGTCCGGGGAGTACGACGAGTACGACGCCGTGATGACCATCCGCTCCGGAGCCGGCGGCGTGGACGCCGCGGACTTCGCCGAGATGCTTCTGCGCATGTACACCCGCTGGGCCGAGCGCCGAGGCTGGAACGTCAAGGTGCTCGACACCTCCTACGCCGAGGAGGCCGGACTGAAGTCCGCCACCATCGAGATCAACGCGCCCTACGCGTTCGGCACCCTTTCGGTCGAGGCCGGCACCCACCGGCTGGTCCGGATCAGCCCCTTCGACAACCAGGGCCGCCGACAGACCTCCTTCGCCGCGGTCGAGATCATCCCGCTGCTCGAAGGCACCGAGAGCATCGACATCGACGAGAACGACCTCAAGATCGACGTCTTCCGCTCCTCCGGGCCCGGCGGACAGTCGGTGAACACCACCGACTCGGCCGTACGCATCACCCACCTTCCCACCGGCACCGTGGTCTCGATGCAGAACGAGAAGTCCCAGATCCAGAACCGCGCCGCCGCGATGCGCGTGCTGCAGTCCCGGCTGCTGGTGCTGAAGAAGGCCGAGGAGTCCGCCGAGAAGAAGGCGCTCGCCGGAGACATCAAGGCCTCCTGGGGCGACCAGATCCGCTCCTACGTGCTGCACCCGTACCAGATGGTCAAGGACCTGCGCACCGAGCACGAGGTCGGCAACACCCAGGCCGTCCTCGACGGAGACATCGACGGCTTCATCGACACCGGCATCCGCTGGCGCAACGAGACTGCGGCCGAGGACGACTGATCCATGATCCGATTCGAACAGGTCACCCGTCGTTACGAGGCAGACGGGCGACCGGCGCTCGATGACGTCACCGTGGAGTTCTACCGCGAAGACTTCGCCTTCCTGATCGGCGCCTCCGGCTCCGGCAAGTCCACCCTGCTGCGGATGATCCTGCGCGAGGGCCTGCCCCAGCGCGGCAAGGTCACCGTGGCCGGGCAGAACCTCGGGCTGATGCTCGACCGCCGGGTCCCCGATTTCCGACGCAGCATCGGCATGGTCTTCCAGGACTTCCGCCTGCTGCCGGACAAGACCGTGTTCGACAACGTCGCCTTCGCCATGCGGGTGTTGGGCGCCAAACGCAGCGCGATCCGCAAACGCGTCACCAAGGTCCTGGAGAAGGTCGACCTCGCTCACCTCGCGAAGCGCTACCCGCATGAGATCTCCGGAGGTGAGCAGCAGCGCGCCGCCATCGCCCGCGCCATCGTCAACGACCCCGCGATCCTGCTCGCCGACGAGCCCACCGGCAACCTCGACCCGCGCGCCTCCGCCGAGGTCATGAAGGTCCTGCGCTGGATCAACGCTTCCGGCACCACCGTCATCATGGCCACCCACGACCGCGCCATCGTCGACCAGGCCAACAGCCGGGTGGTGCAGCTGCACCACGGCCGGGTGGTCCGCGACGAGCCCCACGGCTCCTACGACCCGCCCGAAGGCTCCGAGGCCTGGGATGTGCTCGCCCAGGAGGAGGGCGAATCAGGGCTGCGCGCCCACGACCCGGCCCCGCTCAAGACCGGGATGGTTCCCGCCGTGGTCGGCAGCGACACCGGCACCGCGGAAGACCACTTGGCGGACAGTGACTTCGGTGACGGCGGCACCCAGGAACACGGCACCCAGGAACACGACGGCCAGGAACACCACACCTGGGAGCCCGACGCGCAAGACCACCATTTCGTGGAATCGCGTGATGACGCCATCGATCACGTCGGTGATCACCCCCAGGACCAGGTGATGGCTCCAGGCGAGGACCCCTCCGTGCTCGCCTACGACGAAGATCCGGTGCTCCAGGAGACCGCCCCGGTGGCATACACCGATGAGCTCACCGAACTGGACCTCGACGACGACGCCCCCGCGGCTCCCGCGGGCGATGACAGCGAACAGGGCCTCCACGACGCGCCGATCAACGATGAGCCCGTCGCCCACGATCCCTTCGAGCACGAGCACGAGCACGAGCACGAGCACGAGCAAGAGCACGACTTCGACGGCGAGGGTTCCGCGCACGAAGAAGACGCCGGCTTCAGGGTCACCTGGCCCGAACATCTCCGCCACGACGCTCACGGCCATGACGTCCAGGAGCCCCACGGGGACTTCAACGGCACCGAGATGCCCGACCTCGAACAGGACGGCTACACCGAGACCGAGGACGATCTCGAGGATGATCTCGAGGACGATTTCGTGACGGAACCAGCGGACGAACCAGCGGGTTACGGTGCACGCGAGGATCAGACCGAACTTCGGGCTGATCATCAGGACGCCCACGCACTTCAGTCGGTCGAGCCGACCCTGGAGGAACCGATCACGGGCGAGATTCCTGCCGCGACCGGGCCTTCCGTCGAACCGCCCCGCGAACCTGACCAGCCCCGGCCGCCGTCGGCCCCGATGTTCGACGGCGAGCCGCTCGCACCGCTGGCTCCGGCGACTCCGCCACCCGCGCGGCCCCGGCTGTCCTGGCTGGCGCGCGCCGCCGACGACGCCCCGCAGCCGCCCTCCGCCCAGCCGCCGGAACAGCAGTCACCGTCCCGTCCCGCCTTCACGCTGGATCCCGCGACGCCCGACCCGGAACCCGAGCCGGAGCCAGAGGTCTGGCCCCAGTCAGAGCCAGAGCTGGAACGTGAACCGGAGTTGCCGCCCGAGCCCGAGGAGCCCAGCCCGGTGCCGCGGCCTGAGTCCTCGGCAGCTCAGTCCACCTACCCCGATGCGAGCAGGACAGCAGAACATCTCGGCCTGTCCCGCTCGCGCCGATCGATCATGCGCCGCCTGAGGAGGGACCGATGAACCGCCTCCTCTATATGCTCAGCGAGACCTTCAGCTCGCTGCGCCGCAATGTCGCCATGGTCGCCTCCGTCATCCTGGTCACCTTCATCTCGCTGACCTTCGTGGGCTCCGCCGCGCTGATGCAGACCCAGGTCAACCAGATGACCGACGACTTCTATGATCGCCTTGAGCTCTCGGTGTTCCTGTGCACCGAGAGCTCCCCGCAGTCAGCGTGTCCCACCGGTGCGGTGAGCACGGATCAGCGCGATTCCCTGGAACACACCCTCTCCGATGGTGCGGCCAGCCAGTACGTGGCCAGCTACCGCCACGAGACGCAGCAGGAAGCCCTGGACGACTTCCTGGACACCCGTGGGGAGAACTCGCGCACCGCGGCGCTGACCGCCTCCGACATGCCGGAGTCCTACCGAGTGCTGCTCCACGAGCCGGAGGAGTTCCCGGTGGTCACCGAGCTCTTCGGGTCTGCCCCCGGGGTGGAGTCCGTGGCGGATCAGCAGGAGGTCCTCGATCAGATCTTCGGGATCCTCAACGGGCTGACCATGGTCGCGCTGATCATCGCCGGGGTGATGATCGTCTGCGCGCTGCTGCTGGTGGCGACCACCATCAGGCTCTCCGCGTTCAGCCGTCGCCGCGAGACCGGGATCATGCGTCTGGTCGGCGCCTCCAAATCGATGATCCGGATGCCCTTCGTCTTCGAAGGCGTGATCGCTGCACTGATCGGCGGTCTGCTCGCCTGTGCGGCCACCTGGGTGGTCGCGGAGTTCGTGCTGGGACAGTGGATGGCCCAGCAGGTGCCGAGCATCCACTTCATCGACTCCGCCGAAGCCTGGATCATCATGCCGGGCCTTCTGGCGATCGCCGTGGTCCTGGCGATCATCGCCTCCTGGGTCACGGTGCGCCGATACCTGCGTGTATGATCGAAGGTCGGCTCTTCTGGCCACTGCAGAAGAACGCCGAGATCAGCGATCCAGCGCGGAGGTGACACGGTGGCGAAGAAGAAGGGCGCGAAGAAAGAGCGCGATCCCAACAACAGCATCGTGGCGACGAACCGTCGCGCGCGGCATGACTACGAGATCCTCGACAAGTACGAGGCCGGACTGGTGCTCACCGGCACCGAGGTGAAGTCGCTGCGCGAAGGCACCGCCAACCTCACCGACGGCTTCGGCGGCTTCTCCAGCGGCGGCGAGCTCTGGCTCGAACAGGTCACCATCCCCGAGTACCTCAACGGCACCTGGACCAATCATTCAGCCCGCCGGAAACGCAAGCTTCTGCTCCACCAGAAAGAGCTGGTGAAGATCTCCCGCCAGATCGAGGACCCGGGCCTGACCATCGTCCCGCTCTCGCTCTACTTCAAGGGCGGCCGGGCCAAGGTCGAGATCGGCATCGCCCGCGGCAAGCGCGAGTTCGACAAGCGGCAGACCCTCCGAGAAAAGCAGGACAACCGCGAGGCCCAGCGCGCCATGCGCTACCGGAACCTGCGGTCGTCCTGAGTCTCCGCTGAGCCGATCTGAACTGAGTCGTGCTCAGCCCTCGGTCATCCCTTGGCTCAGTCGAGCAGTCCTGCGATGTAACCCACGAAGATCAGCAGCACCACGACGATGATCGCGATGATCGCCACGGTCATGACCAGGTTGGACTTCGGGGGCTTCGTCGGCGAAGCCTGCTTGGGTGAGGCGGTCGCGGAGTTCGAATCGGGCGGAGTATCGCCAGGCTGCACGCCGCCGCCGTCTTCCAGCCCCGGAGTCTCGGTCGGTTCGGGATCCAGCCCCGGGTTGCGCGCAGCCTCGTCGCGGTGATGCTCGCCGTGGGTGTGCTGATTCCCGCCGTCACGCTGGTGCGGGGGAGTGTCCAGCGGCTGGCCGCCGTTCACATCGGCGGAGCTGTGGTCCGCGCTGGGCCTCTTTGCCTCTTCAGGTCTGTTCTGTTCGGTAGTCATCTGACACCTCAATCTGTTGTGGTCGTCTGTCTCCACCATAGTCAGACCACCATCGGGCCCTGTCCGTGCGAGCTGAACGTCAGCTGACTACTCGCCGATCTTCTCGGCGATCTCCCGCTTGGTGGTCGCCATGATCGACACATCCGCGGCGCTCATGCGTTCGCTGGCCATATCGGCCTGGTGCCAGAACGGGTAGGCCAGGGTCGGCCGGCCGACGTCGTCGATGGCCTGAGAGTCCGCCGCGTCCAGGGAGACCTCAAAGGTGCCCAGCAGATCGTTCCACTGCTCCAGGCTGCGCGCGCCCACGGCCAGGTTGGTCACCCCGGGGCGCTCCAGCAGCCAGGCGAGCAGGACCTGCGGGATGGTGGCGTCGTTGCGCTGAGCGACCTCATCGAGCACATCGACGACGCTGTGGAGCTTCTCCCAGTCCGCCACGCGCATCTCGGAGCCATCCCCGTCGACCATGCGAGCACCTGACTCCGGGCGCTGGTCCCGGCGGTACTTGCCGCTGAGCAGCCCCATGCCCAGCGGGCTCCACGCCTGGGTGCCGATGCCCTGATCGATCCCGGCGGGGATCATCTCGTATTCGGCCTCGCGGGAGAACGGTGAGTAGTGGATCTGCTGCACCACAGGCTTGATGAAGCCGTTGACCTCACAGACCTTCAGCGCCTTCATCAGCTGCCAGGCGGTGTAGTTCGAGACCCCGTAGTACCGGATCTTGCCCGCCCGGACCAGCCCGTCCATGGTCTGCAGCGTCTCCTCCAGCGGGGTCTCGCCGTCCCAGTGGTGGAGGTAGAACAGGTCGATGTGATCACGGCCCAGCCGGTGCAGAGACGTCTCGACCTCCTTGAGCAGGTGCCAGCGGGAGGCGCCGCCGTCGTTGGGGCCGTCACCGACGACCATCCGGGCCTTGGTGGCGATCAGGAACTCGTCATAGCGGCCGCTGCGCGCCAGGGTCTGCCCCAGCACCTCCTCGGCGACACCGAGCGAGTAGAGGTTCGCGGTGTCCAGCAGGTTGACCCCTGCTTCGAGGGAGCGATCCAGCAGCACGGCGGCATCGTCGGGGCCCAGGCTGCCCATATGACCCATGCCGTTGGCGCCGCCGAAGGGCAGCGTTCCCAGCGCGAGCGGGGAGACCCGCAGGCCGCAGGTGGGGGAGAGCGGGCGGTAGAAGGGGATGCTCATCAGGCTCCTTCACGTAGATTTCGCACAGTCAACGAGACCTTCCGGATACTACTCCGACTCCCGAGGGGCGGGCTGAGCAACGCGGCCTTCCGGGGCCCTTCGAGCTGGGGCTTCCCGGCTTCAGGGCACAAAAAAGCCCGAGCAGGCTGAGCCTGCTCGGGCGATCTGTGGAGACGGCGGGAATCGAACCCGCGTCCGATCTGGATTCACATGGGCTTCTCCGGGTGCAGTCTGCTGATAGATTTTCTCGGCCCCAGCCGTCACGCAGACAGGCGGCTGACGGGCCCAGTCGTGTGAATTGTCGACCCAACTCCCCACGACGAGGAGTTGGAACCAGTGGCTATCTAGCTGATGCCAGGAGCTGGGTCGATAGCAGACCCAGGCTGACAGACTCGCGTCGCTGCTTAGGCAGCGAGGGCGAAGTCAGTGCGCTTAGTTTCGGCACTTATTGTTTTGCAGAGAGGTATTTACGAGGTCACTCTGCATCCTCGACCCGCTTCACCATGATCAACTCAGATCGTCGAAACCGATCGTCCCCATATTGTGTTGTCAACGAGGCTTATCAGCCCCTGCCTCTCGCCACGTGCTCGCGAGCTGACTTTTCAGTATAGCCCCGACATTCGGGACAGCGCAATCCCCAGCGCGGCGGCTGCGAACCCGCACCCCACGTGCGCCGTCCAGATCCCGACCGCCCGCAGTCGTCGACCCGACACCCAGGTCTGCGCCACCCGCACCGAGACGGTTGCGAAGGTGCTCAGCGCACCGAGGACCCCGAAGATCAGCACCGTGGAGACCGGGCTGGGCAGCACGCCTTCGGGCTCAGCCGCGCCGTTCCCGCTCAGCCAGGTGAGTTCGCCGAGGAGATACCCCAGCAGGAAGCACCCGAGCGTGTTCGCCAGCAGCAGGCCCACGCGCAGGTATCGGTCCAGGAGGAAGCGCGCCACCGCGCCCACCGAGCCGCCGAGCGCGACGCCCAGCGCAATGGCGATGCTGAATTCAGGATTCATGGCGGCCCTCGCTGCTCACACCGAGATCCGCGGAGGCGGCGCCGAGCTGGCCGAACAGCGCACGGCTGATGGTCAGTCCGGCCGCGGCAGCAGCGGTGCAGCCCAGGATGCTGATGATGAGGTAGGTGAGCATCTCCATCGCCCCCGGGCTGACATAGGTCACGGCCGCGAGTCCTTCATAGGCGGATCCGGGCATCGAGGGCATCACGGCGAGGATCACCGCAGAGAAGGTCGTGTAGGAGGCCAGCAGTCCGGTGCCGAAGGTCGGCACCACCCAGTCCGGGGTGCTCGGGCGGGCGCGTGCGACGCCGATGAGCAGGCCCAGCAGCCCTGATCCGCTGAGATTGATCACCAGCGTGGTCCACGGGAACTTCATCCCCTGCTCCGGGATCAGCTCGCCGACCAGAAGTCGCAGCAGCGCGCCACCGGCGCCGGCCAGCGCCACCAGGAGGATCAGCACCGTCAGCGAGGTCGCCTGCCGCTTCGGGCGTGGGCGCCTGCTGGAGGCACGCGGTTCGGGAGAAGACACCAGTACAGGATACGTCGGGGCCGGGCGGCCTCAGCGGACCACGCTTACGCGCATGGCGTGGGCCACCTCATGGGCGAGCCGGATGCTCCCGGCCGCCGCCGACTGATCGTCCTGCGTCGGGGGAGCTCCCGGGCTGTCCTGCCCTCCGGGGGTGAGCGGGGTCAGGACGACGGCGCCGCGGTCGGTGGCCTGGACCGTGACCTGCGCACCGATGGGCACCCGGTGGGTGTCCAGGGCGGAGAGCGCATCCGGCACGGCGTCGTCGACCTGCTCCAGGCGCACCTTCATCGCGGCCGGCACCCGGCAGAGCAGCAGGGTCTCGGGGTAGTCCAGCTGCAGGTCTGGACCGGGGATCGGATCACCGTGAGGGTCCACGCGTGGGTGGCCCAGCCGCACATCGAGACGGTCCACGAAGGTCTCCGAGACGGCGTGTTCGAGCCGTTCGGCCTCCTCATGGACCTCCTCCCAGCCGTATCCGAGCTCGCGCACCAGCCAGGTCTCGATCAGACGGTGCCGGCGGACCATTGCCAGGGCGAGCTGGCGTCCGGCGGGGGTCAGCGCGATCGGCGCGTAGGGGCGGTGCTCCACCAGCCCCAGGTCGGCCATCTTGCGCATCATCAGCGAGACCGAGGGGTTGGAGACGCCCAGGGTCCTGGCCAGCGCGGACGCGGTCACCGAGGCGCCGTCCCATTCGGCGAGGCCATAGATGGTCTTGGCGTAGTCCTCCACGGAGGTGGTGGCAGCCTCGATCGCGGTGGAACGGCCCTGAGCTGAGGTGCGCGGAGTCATCTAGGCGGGATCCTTCACGTCGAGGAGCGTATCGATCGAGCGGGTCGGCCTCGCCTGCTCGGAGGGTGGGCGCTGACGTCGCTGGCGCAGCCGCGGGATCATCCCTTTCACCGGGGCGAAGAGGTAGGCCAGCGCGAACTGGCCCGACTGTGCCAGCACGATCGAGCCTCCGGTGGAGATGTCGAGCCAGTAGCTGGCATAGACGCCGATCACCGCGGAGGCTGCCGCGCTGGACGCGGCGACCGCGAGCATCGGCCCGAAGCGGCGGCACAGCAGCAGTGCGGTGGCGCCGGGCACCACCAGCATAGCGACCACCAGAAGGATCCCCAGGGTCTGCAGCGCGGTCACGGTGGTCAGCGCGAGCAGGGCCAGCAGCAAGATGGACAGGGCGCCGGTGGAGAGTCCGATCGTGTGGGCGTGGACCTTGTCGAAGGCCAGCAGCACGAAGCTGCGCCGCAGCGTCAACAGCACCGCCACTGTGGCCAACCCCAGACCGGCGGTCTGCAGCAGGTCCTGCTGCGAGATGCCCAGCACATTGCCGAAGAGGATGTGGGTCAGGTGCGTCTCGCTGGGGGTCCTGGAGACCAGGACCAGGCCCAGCGCGAAGAGCGAGGTGAACACCACGCCGATGGAGGTGTCATGCTTCAGCGTCGAGCCTCCGCTGATCCCGCCGATGAGCAGCACCGCGAGCATCCCGAAGACGAAGGCGCCCAGCGCCATGGGCAGACCGAAGATGTGCGCCAGCACGATCCCGGGCAGGATCGAGTGCGCCACGGCGTCACCCATCAGGGACCAGCCCATGAGCACCAGCCAGCAGGAGAGCAGGGCGCAGACCACCGAGGAGATGATCGCCGCCGTCAGGGCGTGCTGCATGAAGGCGAACTCCATCGGTTGGACCAGCAGCTCCCACATCAGCTTGCCTCCCTCATCAGTTCGTCTCGCGCAGCACGGCGCCGAAGCTGCGGCCGAGCTGTTCCTCGGTGAGCACCTCGCCCGGAAGTCCCGCGGCGAGCACCCGCTGGTGCAGCAGCACCACCTCATCTGCGAGGTCCTCCACGCCGGCGAGGTGGTGAGTGGAGATCAGCACGGTGGTGCCCGTGGTGTCGCGCAGCGTCTTGAGCACCGAGCTGATCAGCTCCTCCGAACCGCGGTCCACGCCGGCGAACGGCTCATCGAGCAGCATCAGAGGCGCCTGCTGGGCGATGGCACGGGCCAGGAAGGCGCGCTTGCGCTGGCCTCCGGAGAGCTCACCGATCCCGCGCCGGCGCAGCTGGCTCAGGCCCACCTGGTCCAGCGCCTGGTCGCAGGCCTGCCGGTCCGCAGGGCGGGTGCGGCGGGTGAAGCCCATGTGCCCGTAGCGACCCATCATGACCACCTGCTCCACGCTGATCGGAAAGCTGGTGTCCACCTGTTCGTGCTGCGGCACGTAGCTGACCTGGTTGCGCCGTCGGGCCTTCGTCGGTTCCATGCCGAAGAGCCGCACGGTCCCGGCGGTGGGTCGGTGCAGTCCCAGCAGCGCCTTGAACAGCGTGGACTTCCCGGAGCCGTTGGCTCCCAGCAGGGCGCAGATGCTGCCCGTGCCCACGGTGATGCTGACCTCGTCCAGAGCCTGGACGCCTGGATAGCCGGCGCTCAGCTGATCGACGACGACGGCGGCAGCACCGGGTGGGGCGTCCACGCCTGTGGCTGATCCAGTGTCTATGTCAGTGCTCATCGCTGGGCTCCTTCGATGATCAGGTCCAGGTCGTGTTCCAAGAGCTCGAGGTAGCTCGGTGCCGGTCCGTCAGGCTCGGTGATCGAGTCCACGTGCAGGGGCTCGCTCAGGGTGGCGCCGGTGGTCTCGGCCACCTGCCGCTGGGTGGAGTCATTGACAGTGGACTCGCAGAAGATCGTGGGCACCTGGTGCTCCTCGACGTAGCGGATCTGCGCCTCGACCTGCTTCGGGCTTCCCTCGTCCTCGGCGTTGAGCGGCCACAGGTAGTGCTCGCCGAGATCCAGGTCCTTCGCCAGGTAGCTGAAGGCGCCCTCGCATGTCACCAGGTGGATCTCACCGTCCTGCTGCAGCGGTGCCAGCCGCTCCTCGGCCTGGTCCCAGACCGCTTGGATCTGCTCCCTGTAGCGGCCGGCGTTCTCGGTGAACTGCTCGGCGTCGGCGGGGGAGAGCTCGCTCAGTGCGGCCTCGATGTTGTCCACATAGACCATGGCCTGTGCCGGAGACATCCAGGCGTGCGGGTTGACCGGCAGCTCGGCGGTCTCCTCCGCGCCGGCACTCTCGGAAGCCCCGGGGTCCTCGACGTCGTCGGACTCGCCGGAGCCCGGAGAAGCTTCGGGCAGCCGGGTGACCGGCAGGGTCTCCACCGACTCGGAGAGCATCACCACCTCCGCCGAAGAATGGCTCAGGAACTGCTCGTACCAGGCCTCCAGGCCCAGTCCGTTGAAGAAGATCACGTCCGCCGCTGCGGCATCGCGGAGATCACCGGGGGTGGGGGAGTACTCGTGCACCTCGGCGCCGGGCGGGGTGATGGAGCGGGTGTCCACCAGGTCGCCGCCCACGGCCCGGGTCATGTCTGCCAGCACCGAGAAGCTGGTGAGCACCACGGGAGGCTGGTCCTCCGTGGAGGCGCCCTGCTCATCGGAGTTCGCCGCGGCACAGCTGCTCAAGGCCAGGGCGCAGATCAGTCCGGCGGTGACAGTGAAGAACCTGGTGTGGCGCATGCCCACAGTATGATTTAGGCACACCTAAAACTGCAAGTGGGGCCGGCAGAACGAAGCAGACCCGGCTCTGACAGCGCTGCTGGGCTCAGGAAGGTGCTGGACCCAGGCCTGTGCTGGACTCAGGCCGGGGCGGAACTCAGAACGGGGCGGGGCGATCTGCGGCGAGCGCGCCCAGGGCGGCCTCGTGGAGCAGACCGTTGGTGGCCAGGCCGTTGGCACCGGTGCATCCGGGCTCACCGTCCAGGGAGGTGAAGATGCCGCCGGCTTCGCGGATGATCGGCACCAGGGCCGCCATGTCATGCAGGCTCAGCTCCGGTTCGGCGGCCATGTCCACCTGACCCTCGGCGACCATGCAGTAGGACCAGAAGTCGCCGAAGGCGCGGGTGCGCCAGACGGTCTCGGTGAGCTCCAGGAAGTTCTGGCTGCGGCCGATCTTCCGCCACCCGGCGAGCGAGGAGTAGGAGAAGAACGCGTCCTCGAGCTGGGGCACCTTCGAGACCTGGAGCCGCTTGGCCGAGGCCAGGGCCTTGCCGGTATAGGCGCCGCCGTCCTTGGCCGCCCACCAGCGCCGACCCAGCGCGGGTGCGCTGACCAGTCCGACCACCGGTTCGCCCTCATCGACCAGCGCGATCAGCGTGGCCCAGGCGGGCACCCCGCGGATGAAGTTCTTGGTCCCGTCGATCGGGTCGATGACCCACTGGCGCGGTCCGGATCCGGTGGAGCCGAACTCCTCGCCCAGGATGGCGTCGCGGCCGCGGGCCCGGCTGAGCTGGCCGCGGATGAGCTCCTCGGCCTGGCGATCAGCCTCGGTGACCGGGGTCAGATCGGGCTTGGTCTCGACCTCGAAGTCCATGGAGGAGAAGAAGGACATCGTCTTCGCATCCACGGAATCGGCGATCATATGCGCCAGGCGCAGGTCATCGGTGTAGGCGCTGGTGCTAAGGCTCATAGCGCCACGCTAGCAATCACCGAGCGGCAGGACCCGCATTCACGGCTTTACGCGCCGAGCCGCTTCTCTTCCGGACCGTCCTCGGTGCCCGCCATGGACCTGATCAGACCGCGCATCGAGGCCAGCCGGGCGGCGCCGTGGTCACCGGCGTGGCCATCGGCCACCCAGGCGTCCAAGGCGCAGCCCCCCTCGGGGGAGACGTGGGCGCAGCCGGACTCGCAGGCCGCGGAGCCTTCGACCAGATCGGAGAAGGCGCCGAGCACATCGTCGGGGGCCACATGGGCCAGGCCGAAGGTGCGCACCCCGGGGGTGTCGATGATCCAGGAGTTCCGTGCTGCGGCGACGTCGAGGGAATCGGCAGGCTCCAGGTTCAGCGCGACGGCGGAGGAGGAGGTGTGCCGGCCGCGCCCGGTGACCGCATTGACCCCGCTGGTGGCCCGATCCGCGCCGGTCAGGGCGTTGACCATGGTGGACTTGCCCACCCCGGAGTGCCCGATCATCGCGGTGACCCGTTCGGTCAGCGAGCTGCGCAGCGCGATGACCGCGGCGGAGTCCAAGGTGGGGGTGCCCGAGGCTGTGCCGGTGGCCTGCTGGGAGACCACGGTCTGCAGGTCCAGCTCCGCGTAGTGGCTGATCAGTCCGGCCGGATCCGCAGGGTCCTCGACCAGGTCGGCCTTGGTGACCAGCAGGATCGGGGTGATCCCGGCGTCGTAGGCTGCGACCAGGGCCCGGTCGATGAATCCGGTGCGTGGGGCAGGATCCGCCGCTGCGACCACGATCAGCAGCTGATCAGCGTTGGCGACGATCACCCGTTCGGCGTCGTCGGTGTCCTCGGCGCTGCGGCGCAGCAGCGTGGAGCGCTCCTGGATCCGGATCAGCCGGGCCAGTGAACCCGCATCGCCGGTGGTGTCCCCGACCAGGCCCACGATGTCGCCCGGGACCACCGGGGTGCGGCGCATCGCACGCGCGCGCACTGCGGAGATGATCCGCTCTCCGCCGTCGGGGTCATCCAGGCGCACCGTGTAGCGCCCGCGGTCCACCGTGACGACCCGGCCCAGCTCGGCGTCGGCGTAGTCGGGTGACTCCTTGGTCCGGGGTCGGGAGCCCTTCTTGTTCGGGCGCACTCGCACGTGGGACTCGTCCCAATCGGCCCAGCGGTTCATCCGCGCGCCCCCGACGCGGAGACAGACCCGGAGCCGGGCACGCAGTCAGCCGCGGAGCCAGGCCCGACGCCAGGCGCGGCGTCCGACGCCGGCGCCAGCAGCCCTGCCCAGAGCTGCGGGAAGTCAGGCATGGTCTTCGCGGTGCAGGCGATGTCTTCGACCTCGACGTCGTCGAGCACCAGACCGAGCACCGCGCCGAAGGTGGCCATCCGGTGATCGGCATAGCTGCGCACCAGACCGCCATGGGTCACCGGTGAGGTGACCTCGAACCCGTCCTCGGTCTCCTCCGCAGACCCGCCGAGTCGGCGGATCTCCGTGACCAGGGCCGCGATCCGATCCGTCTCGTGTCCGCGCAGGTGCCCGACCGAGGTGAACAGTGTGGGGCTCTGGCACAGGGCGGCGAGGGCCGCCACCGTGGGGGTCAGCTCGGCGGTGCCGTCCACGGCGCCGGGGGTGCGCAGCTGCCTGCCGCGGACTCGCAGGGTCACCGTGGTGGGGGTCTCCGGGTCCGTCTCGATCTGGGCGCCGAAGGCCGGCAGCAGCTCGGTCCAGCGGCGTCCGATCTGGGCGGAGACGATCGGCCAGCCGCGCATGGTCACCTCTCCGCCGGTGACGGCGGCCGCGCAGAGGAAGGGTCCGGCATTGGAGAGGTCCGGCTCCACGCGGACGCTGAAGGCCCGGATCTCGCCGGGCTCCACCCGCCAGGTGTGCTTCGCGGGGGAGCTGACCTTCACCCCGACCTCGGTCAGCACCTGCAGCGTCATCTCCACATGCTCCAGCGAGGGCACCGATTCTCCGACATGACGCAGCGTGAGTCCGTACGGCATCCGTGCCGCGGTGAGCAGCAGCCCGGAGACGAACTGGGAGGAGGCTGAGGCGTCGATGGTGATCTCTTCCCCGGTGATGCCCGCCGGGGCGTGCACGGTGAACGGCAGATGGCCCTCGCCGCCGGGTGCGGGAGCGCCCGGGCCGGTGATCTCGACGCCGAGATCGCGCAGCCCGTGCTGGACCGCGCCCATCGGGCGGACGCGGGCCTCGGGGTCGCCGTCGAAGTGGACCCGTGCGTCGGTCAGCGCGGCCACGGCTGGCATGAACCGCATCACGGTGCCGGCCAGGCCGCACTCGATGCTCACCGCCCCGGTGGTCGGGGCGGTGACGGAGGAGTCAGCGGTGCCGGGAGAGTCAGCGGCGGAAGAGTCAGGGATGGGGCCGGGGTGAGAGGCGCTGGTGAGGGCCGGAAGCGGGGAGATCCGCACGGCGGGAACCCCGGAGTTCTCCCAGTCCGGGATGTGCTCCACGACGCTGCCCAGGGCCGCCAGCGCATCGAGCATCAGCCGGGAGTCCCGGGACCGCAGCGGGTTGATGACCACGGACGGGCCGTCGGCGAGGGCGGCCAGGAGCAGGTAGCGGTTGGTCAGGGACTTCGACCCGGGAACGGTGACCTCTGCGCGCAGAGGTGCCCCCGCCCGTGGCGCAGGCCACGGCTGCGGGGGCACCGATGCAGCGTGTGTAGATGTAGTGCTCACGTCGCTAGGTTCTACGCTCCGACCTTCTTCTTGGCGCTCTTGACACCCTTGTTGGCACCCTTGGAGGCGTTGGTGATCGCCTTCAGGGCATCCTTCTCGGCGCGCTGGAAGTTCTTCTTAGCGTGCTTCTCGAAGTCGCGCACCTTCTTGGTGGCATCGCTGCCGAGATCATCGGCCCACTTGAAGGTCTTGTCGCCGAACTTGGCGCCCTTCTTGCGGGTGGTCTTGGCCAGGTGCTCGGCGCGCCAGCCCAGCGACGGCTTGCCGTCGAGGTCCACCATGGCCAGGCTCAGGCCGCCCAGGATGGAGGCGTTCTTCAGCAGCGTCTTGCGCTGAGCGGTGACGTCAGAGTCACTCTCGATCTCAGCGTTGCGGTATTCGGCATAGCTGTTGAACTTGTGGACTCCTGCCAGCATCAGGGCCGAGGCGCGGGGGAACCGGCCCAGCGCCAGTGCGGTTCCGGCAACGACCTCGACACCGCCCAGGACCTGGGTGGTGAGCTTGGCGTTGGAGACCAGGGGTTCGGCCTGGGGGAGAAGTGAGCCGATCTCCTCGAGGGTGGACCCGATTCGCGCCGAGGCATCATCGGTGTTGCGCAGGCGGTCGACACCGCTGGCGATGAAGCTCGCGCCCAGCAGTGGGCGGGCGAATTTACGAAGCAGAGACATAGTGTCCTCCTGTAGGAGTGTGGCGCTGAAGCATCGTTCAAGGTCCAATCTACCCAATCAGGGCTGTCACGGGAATCAGCAGGCCCTATGGGCGCTCATCCGACGCGGATGCGGCGCTCATCCGGTGCGGACGTCAGGTGATGAGCAGGAATGCACAGCGCGGCGTCGTCGTTGTGCCCTTTATGACCACGCCGACTCTCACCCCGAAGCGCGTCCGCGCCCCCACACCTGACGCCCGACGACCGGTGTGCGCTGTGCGAGTAGACTCAGAGGTGATGGAAAAGCCCGCAGCCACCGGCACCGACGCTGATTCAAGCAGCGTCGTCGTCGCCGAAGAGACCGAACAGCAGCGTCGCGTGCGTTTTGAGAGCGAGGCTCTCCAGTACGTGGACCAGCTCTACTCAGCTGCCATGCGGATGACGCGCAATCCGCAGGACGCTGAAGACCTCGTGCAGGAGGCCTACACCAAGGCGTACTCCGCATTCCACCAGTACAAGCCCGGCACGAATCTCAAAGCCTGGCTCTACCGGATCCTGACCAACACCTACATCAACATCTACCGGAAGAAGCAGCGCCAGCCCCTGCAGGCCAACACGGACACCGTGGAGGACTGGCAGATGGCCCAGGCCGCAGAGCACACCTCTTCGGGGCTGCGCTCGGCTGAGGCAGAAGCGCTGGATCATCTGCCTGACTCCGACGTCAAGGACGCGCTGCAGCAGATCCCCGAGGAGTTCCGCCTGGCGGTCTACTTCTCCGATGTCGAGGGATTCGCCTATAAAGAGGTCGCCGAGATCATGAACATCCCGATCGGCACGGTGATGTCGCGACTGCACCGCGGCCGGAAGCTGCTGCGCGAACTCCTGAAAGACTATGCCCGCGAACGTGGCTTCAAGAAGCAGGAGGCCAAACCATGAACGACCAAGATCGCAGCCAGGCCACCGAGGTCAGCCCCGGGAAATGGCTTGATGAGAACTGCAGAGACGGTGACTGCACCGAGAAGCAGACCCGCATGGAGCGCATCTATGAGTACGCCGACGGTGCGCTGAGCCGGGAGGACATCGATGAGGTCGAGGCCCACCTGCATGCCTGCCCGGAGTGCGCCGACGACTACGACCTGGAGTGCATCATCCGCACCGTGGTCCGCCGCTCCTGCGCCGAGCGCGCACCGGAGACGCTGAAGGTCACGATCCTGGAGCGGATCAGTCAGATCCGCGTCGAGGCAGGACACCAGCAGGACGACGACCAGTCCTGAGCCGGCACCAGCCCTGAACCTCGGGCTCGCTTCAAGCCCTGAGCACGACAGAACCCCCTGCAGAGATTCTCTGCAGGGGGTTCTGTGTTCTGCGCTGCCGCTTCGAAACGCGTCAGCCGCAGCAAGGGCCTTGGACCACTGAGATCAGGAGTTGGGGCGCTTGCCGTGGTTGGCGTTCTTCTTGCGACGTGCGCTGCGCTTGCGTCCACGCTTGCTCATGATGAACTCCTTTCGTCGGCTGGGGTAATTCTAGGCCACGGGCTCTTGGAGCCCTAACCACGGATACCACCCGCGGTGCAGCACCAGCCAGGCGATCAGACCATAGCCTGCCTGGCCGGGGAGTCCGCCGTTGGCCGCGAGGTCGCTGCGCCACTGTTCGTGGCTGACCAGGGGCGTGTAGGCGTCCACATAGACATGTGAGCGCCGTGAGGCCACGTCCCGGTAGGCCGCGTTGAGCTCGGAGATCCGCTGGTTGCGCTCCGCATCCAGGGTCGGGACCGGCCCGAGCACCAGGCACCGGATGCCCTCCTGGGAGGCCCGGTCCAGGATATTGGCCAGGTTCAGCCGGGATCGGGCGGAGGAGGTGGCGCTGTAGAGGTCCGTGTCGTTCAGCGCGATGACCAGATGACGCTCGGGTGTGCCGCCGTCCGTCGTGGCGCCGGAGAACCGGGCGACGGCCTCGTCCTGCCACCGCTCGGAGAGCGCCTCGGTGCCCTCACCGGGCATGGCCAGGGCGTAGCTCTCCAGGGTGAGTCCCTCGATCGGAGTCTTGGAGATCACCCGACCGAACCACCCCAGCGCCCGGGGGTCACCGACGCCGCTGAGCAGCTCGTCGCCCAGGGCGACGATGCGCACGTGGCGCCGGTGACCGGAGGCTGCGGCTCTGAGATCCTGAGTGGAGTGTTCCATCCGGTTCACAGGTCCAGGTGCGGGAAGGCCTTGCTGAGCAGGCCCTCCAGCTCCTTGGCGTGACGCTTGGCCTGCCCCACCGAGGTGGCGGCAGACTCAGCGCGCGAGACCAGCTTGAGCTCCTGCTTCAGCAGCGGACGCAGGTTCATGCCGAGGAACGGCCATGGACCCTGGTTGACCGGCTCGTCCTGGGCGTAGACGACCTCCTCTGCCGAGGAGTAGCGGTCCAGCTCGGCCTGCAGCTCCTCCACCGGCATCGGGTAGAGCTGCTCGAGCCGCACGATGGCGGTGGCCTCGTCCTTGTGCTTGTTCCGGGTGGCGACGAGGTCGTAGTAGAGCCGGCCTGAGACGATCAGGACGCGCTTGACCTTCGCGGCGTCCACTTCCCGGTCTGGGATCACCTCCTGGAAGGTGCCCGTGGTGAAGTCCTCCACCGAGTTCGCCGCAGCCTTCAGGCGGAGCAGCTGCTTCGGTGAGAAGACGATCAGCGGACGGCGCGGACGCGCCACCGCCTGACGGCGGAGCAGGTGGAAGTAGTTCGCACCCGAAGAGGGCAGCACCACGGTCATGTTGTCCTCGGCGCAGAGCTGCAGGAAACGCTCGGGACGGCCTGACGAATGGTCCGGTCCCTGGCCCTCATAGCCGTGCGGAAGCAGCATGACCACCGAGGAGTTCTGGCCCCACTTCTGCTGGGCGGTGGCGATGAACTCGTCGATGATGATCTGGGCGCCGTTGACGAAGTCGCCGAACTGAGCCTCCCAGAGCACCAGCGCATTCGGGTTCTCCACGGAGTAGCCGTATTCGAAGCCCAGTGCGCCGTATTCGGAGAGCAGCGAGTCATAGATGAAGAACCGTGCCTGATCCTCGGTCAGGTTCTTCAGCGGGTACCACTCGTCGCCGTTGACCCGGTCGTGGAAGACCGCGTGGCGCTGCACGAAGGTGCCGCGGCGCGAGTCCTGACCCGCCAGACGGACCTCGGTGCCCTCCATCAGCAGCGAGCCGAAGGCCGCGATCTCCGCGAAGCCCCAGTCGATGCCGCCTTCGCGGGCCATCTTGGCCCGCTTCTCCAGCAGCGACTTCAGCTTCGGGTGCGGGGTGAAGCTCTCCGGGATGTTGGTGTGGACCTCGCCGATGTGCGCGAGGGAGTCCTCACTGATCTTGGTGTCATCGCCTTCACGGTCCGGGGTGCTGGTCTCGTCCTCGGAGGCGGTCGGGGCCATGCCCCGGGTGCCGGAGGCGTCGGGATCAGCCGTGGAGATCGGCTGGGTCTGGGCCGCGTGGGTCTCGGTGAAGACCCGCTCCAGCCGCTGGCGGAAGTCCCGCAGCGCCTGGTCGGCCTCTTCCTGGGTGATGTCGCCACGTCCGACCAGCGCCTCGGTGTAGAGCCGACGCGTGGTGCGCTTGGCCTCCACCAGGTTGTACATCTTGGGCTGGGTCATCGAGGGATCGTCACCCTCGTTGTGACCGCGTCGGCGGTAGCAGACCAGATCGATCACGACGTCCTTGTTGAACCGCTGGCGGTAGCGGAAGGACAGCTGGGCCACGCGGGCCACCGACTCCGGGTCATCGGCGTTGACGTGGAAGATCGGCGCCTGGATGGCCTTGGCCATATCGGTGGAGTAGGTCATGGACCGAGCCGCCGAGGGGGCGGTGGTGAAGCCCACCTGGTTGTTCACGACCACGTGCACGGTGCCGCCGGTGCGGTAGCCGCGCAGCTGGGACATGTTCAGCGTCTCCGCGACCACGCCCTGGCCGGCGAATGCCGCATCGCCGTGGACCAGCAGCGGCATCACCGAGAAGGAGTTCAGCGCATCCGCGCCCTGGTTGATCCGGTCCTGCTTGGCGCGCACCACACCTTCGAGGACGGGGTTGACCGCCTCCAGGTGTGAGGGGTTCGCGGCCAGGTAGACGCTGGTGGAGTTGCCGCGGTCCGAGGTGAAGGAGCCCCGGGTGCCCAGGTGGTACTTCACGTCGCCCGAGCCGGTGCCGGCCTCGCGGCCCTCGAACTCGCGGAAGACCTGTGCGTGGGTCTTGCCGGCGATGTTGGTGAGCACGTTGATGCGTCCGCGGTGAGCCATGCCGATCGCGACCTCGTCGAGGCCCTCATCGGCCGCCTCGGAGAGGATCGTGTCCAGCAGCGGGATCAGCGATTCGCCGCCCTCGAGCGAGAAGCGCTTCTGCCCGACGAACTTGGTCTGCAGGAAGGTCTCGAACGCCTCGGCCGCATTGAGCCGGCCCAGGATCCGGAACTGCTCGTCCCGGGTGGGCTTCTCGTAGGGATGCTCGATCTCGTCCTGGAACCACTGGCGTTCCTCGGGGGACTGGATGTGCATGTATTCCACGCCGGTGCTGCGGCAATAGGTGTCGCGCAGCACGCCCAGGATGTTGCGCAGCGGCAGCATGGAATTGCCGCCGAAGCCGCCGGTGGGCCATTCGCGGTCGAGGTCCCACAGGGTCAGCCCGTGAGACTCGATGTCGAGGTCCGGGTGGCTGCGCATCTGGTACTCCAGCGGGTCCACCGAGGCCATCAGGTGACCGCGGACCCGGTAGGAGTGGATGAGCTGCTGGATCCTGGCGACCTTGTTGATCTGGTCCTCAGGGTTGACCTGGATGTCGGCGGACCATGCGATGGGCTCATACGGGATCCGCAGGGCTTCGAAGATCTCCTCGTAGAAGCCCTCCTTGCCGAGCAGGTACTGGTGGATGGTCTTGAGGAACTCACCGGACCCGGCGCCCTGGATGACGCGGTGGTCATAGGTGGAGGTCAGCGTGATGACCTTGGAGACGGCGAGGTTGTTCAGCGTCTTCTCCGAGGCGCCCTGGAACTCGGCGGGGTACTCCAGCGCGCCCACGCCCACGATCACGGCCTGGCCCTTGGAGAGCCGAGGCACAGAGTGCACGGTGCCGATGCCGCCGGGGTTGGTCAGCGAGACGGTGGTCCCGGCGTAGTCCCCGGGGGTGAGCTTGTTGTCCCGGGCGCGCTTGACGACGTCGTCGTAGGCGGCCCAGAACTCGGTGAAGCTCATCTCCTCGGCGGCCTTCATGTTCGGCACCACCAGCGCACGGGTGCCGTCGGGGCGGGGCATGTCGATGGCCAGCCCGAAGTTCACATGGGCCGGGTGAACAGCCACCGGCTTGTTGTCCTGCACGTCATAGGTGACGTTCATCGACGGGTGCTTGCGCAGCGCCTTGAGCAGGGCATAGCCGATCACATGGGTGAAGGAGACCTTGCCGCCGCGGGTGCGCCTGAGGTGATTGTTGATCACGGTGCGGTTGTCGATGAGCAGCTTCGCCGGCACCGCGCGCACCGTTGTGGCGGTGGGCACGGTCAGCGAGGCGTCCATGTTCGCCGCGATGGCCTTGGAGATGCCCTTCAGCGGCATCACCTTGTCCTCCTTCTCCTCCTTCGTCGCCGACTCGGCCTTGGCGGCAGAGGGCTCGGAAGGGATGGGAGTGCTGGAGGAGCCTTCGGACTTCTTCGTCGTCGGGGTCCGCGGGGCCACCGGCTTGCTGACCGAGGGGCCCTTCTCGCCGGCCGGCTTCTGCGACTTCTCGGGCTCGGCGGGCTTCGCGGTGGCCGGAGTGGTCTCAGCGGTGGACTCGCGCTGGTTGTCCGCGCTGGGCTTGGAGTCCGCGGCAGGCTTCGCCGGAGACTTGGCGGCCGACTTCTCACCTGAGGCGGTGCTGGCCTTCGCGGCACCGTTGCTGTCGGACCCGGCAGCCTTGCCGGAGCTGGAGCTGCTCTTCGGCTCGGCGGGGGTGGCCGCCGTCGGCGCAGGGGCGGAGGAGGTGCCGGACGGACGGGAATCACCGTCGCCCTCGAGCTGGCGGAAGATCTCAGCCCACTTCCGATCCACCGAATCCGGATCGTCCTTGAACTTGTCGTATATGTCGGCGACCAACCATTCGTTCCCCGGGAATTCCTCGGCAAGACGGCTGGACGTTAGCTCTGGCACTGTGGATACGCCTCTTCCATTGTGTTGTGTAGTTATCCGGCACAGCTTCGTGCACGTGGATCTTCACCTCGTCCAAGCATAGTGACTTTGTGCACCGTGCCGCCACCGGCCACGGTATCGTGTCAGGGGCCGCTGCCTCAGCGCCTGCGCCGCTGAGCTGAACCGGCGGCGAGCATCGTCACCAGCACTACGAAGGGCGCGGATCCCCGTGAGATTCCTGAACGAGCCGATCACCGATCTGACCTACTCCGACGTCTTCCTGGTCCCTTCGCGATCCCACACCCAGTCACGGATGAGCGTCGACCTCTCCGCCGAGGATCCCACGGGCTCCACCATTCCAGTGGTGGCCGCGAACATGACCGCCGTCACGGGGCGTCGCATGGTGGAGACCATGGCGCGCCGCGGCGGACTCGGGGTCCTGCCCCAGGATGTCCCGCTCGAGGTCATCCGGCAGGTGACCGACTGGGTCAAGTCCTGTCATCCGGTGCTGGAGACCGCTCTGAAGGTCCATCCCACAGACACCATGCTCGATGTGCTGCACCTGCTGGACAAGCGCAACCACGACGCCGTCTGCGTGGTCGACGAGGACCTGCGCCTGGCCGGCGTGGTCACCGCCAACGACGGGCTCGGAGTGGACCGCTTCTCCTCCGTGGCGTCGGTGATGCGGATTCCCCCGCTCCGCTTCACAGCCGAGGAGGTGCTCACCGACGCCGGCCTGGAACAGGCCTTCATCGCGATGGACGCCGCCGGCGCCGAGTACGCCCCGGTGACCACCTCCGACGGCACTCTCGCCGGGGCGCTGACCCCGCGCGGGGCGCTGCGCTCCACGCTCTACCGGCCCAACCTCGACGCGAAGTCCCGGCTGAAGGTCGCCGCGGCGGTGGGCATCAACGGCGACGTCGCCGGCAAGACCGAGGCGCTGCTCGGCGCCGGAGTCGATGTGCTGGTGGTCGACACCGCTCACGGGCACCAGCAGAAGATGTTCGAGGCGCTCACCGAGGTGCGCGCGACCGTGGAGGCCTCCGGACTGCAGGTCCCGATCGTGGCCGGCAACGTGGTCACCGCCGACGGCGTGCGCGAGCTCATCGAGGGCGGCGCGGACATCGCCAAGGTCGGAGTCGGACCGGGTGCGATGTGCACCACCCGGATGATGACCGCGGTGGGCCGCCCGCAGTTCTCCGCGGTGCTCGAATGTGCCGCGGCCGCCCGCGAGATGGGCAAGCATGTCTGGGCCGACGGGGGAGTGCGCTACCCGCGCGACATCGCCCTGGCCCTGGCCGCCGGGGCCTCCCAGGTGATGGTCGGATCCTGGTTCGCCGGGACCTATGAGTCGCCCGGCGACATGCTCACCGGGATCGACGGACGGCGCTATAAGGAGAGCTTCGGGATGGCCTCCTCGCGAGCCGTGCAGAACCGCACCGCCACGGAGAGCGCCTTCGCGCGGGCCCGGAAGTCGATCTTCGAAGAGGGCATCTCAACCTCGCAGATGTACCTGGACCCGGCGAAGCCCGGAGTCGAAGACCTGCTGGACTCCATCACGGCCGGGGTGAGGTCCGCGATGACCTATGCCGGAGCCACCTCGCTGCACGAGTTCCGCCAGCGCGCCGTCGCCGGAGTCCAGTCCGCAGCCGGATATGAGGAGGGCAAGCCGCTTTCCGGTTCCTGGTGATCCAGGCGGTAAGCTCTGAGATCTCATGGAGCATCGACAACCTGGCCGCGGCCCGCACCTGATCCACGCCCACCCCCTGATCCACACGCCCGAGGCGCAGCGCCTCGGCCGGGGGTGGCTGCGCTAAGTGGAACTGCTTCTGCTCGGCCTGGGGTTCCTGCTGATCCTGGGCACCGGGTTCTTCGTCGCCGTCGAATTCTCGCTGGTCGCTCTGGACCAGCCCACCGTCCAGCACGCGATCGATCGCGGAGACAAGTCTGCTCCGGCGGTGATGCGGTGCCTGAAGTCGCTCTCCACCCAGCTCTCCTCCTGTCAGCTGGGCATCACCCTGACCACCCTGCTCACCGGCTATGTGGCCGAACCGGCGCTGGGCGCGCTGCTGGCAGCCCCGCTCGAAGCCCTCGGCGTGCCCGAGCAGGCGCTCTCCGCGGTCTCGCTGACCGTGGCGCTGATCATCGCGACCATGGTCACCATGATCATCGGCGAGCTGGTCCCGAAGAACCTCGCTATCGCCGAGGCCTACGGGGTGGCCCGGGTGCTGGCGAAGCCGCAGCTGGTCTTCACCGCCGTCTTCCGCCCGCTGATCAAGGTGCTCAACGGCTTCTCCAACAAGGTTCTCCACCGCTTCGGCCTGGAGGTCAAGGAGGAGCTCTCAGGGGCTCGCACCCCGGAGGAGCTCTCCTCCATGGTGCGCCGCTCCGCGATGCTGGGCACCCTCGACGAGGGCACCGCCACCTTCCTGGACCGCACGCTGCGCTTCTCCGACCAGACCGCCGCCGACGTGATGACCCCGCGCCCGCGGATGGCCAGCGTCGACGCCGACGCCTCCCTGGAAGCCCTCATCGATCTGGCCCGGCAGACCGGGTTCTCCCGCTTCCCGGTCCTGGGAGACAGCGTCGACGACGTCCGCGGGGTGACCCACGTGAAGAAGGCAGTGGCCGTGCCCCGCGAGAAGCGCCACGGCCTGGTCGCCGCCACTGTGATGTCAGAGATCACCCGGGTGCCCGAGACCATCCACCTCGATGCGCTGCTGCCGGTGCTGCGTGAGGCCTCGCTGCAGGTGGCCATCGTGGAGGACGAATACGGCGGCACCTCCGGTGTGGTCACCCTGGAGGACCTGATCGAGGAGATCGTCGGCGAGGTCGCCGATGAACACGACCGGATCGCTCCCGGAGTGCTGCAGAGCGCCTCCGGCGACTGGTTCTTCCCCGGGCTGCTGCGCCCCGACGAGATCAACGCCCAGATCCTGGAGCTCGCCATCCCCGAACATCCCGCCTATGAGACGGTGGCCGGCTTCATGCTGCTCACCCTGGGCCGGGTGGCCGGACTGGGAGACGCCGTCGAGGTCGACGGCGGCAGGCTGGCCGTCGTCGGGGTCGACGGTCGCCGGATCGACCGGCTCTGCTTCACCCCTGACCCACGGGCCCGCGACGCCGCGCTGCAGCACGCCGCCGCCCGGGCCGAGAAGCTGGCCGAGGACCGCGCGGACCATGTCCGTCATGCCCGCGAAAGGGGTGAACGACGATGAACCCCGACCTGATGGGCATCCTCTGGCTGGTGATCCTGCTCGGCGCCAACGCGTTCTTCGTCGGCGGCGAGTTCGCGGTGATGAGCGCCCGGCGGAGCCAGATCGAGCCGAAGGCCGAGGCCGGGTCCGCCCGCGCCAAGACCGCGCTCTACGCGATGGAACACGTCTCGCAGATGCTCGCCATCGCCCAGCTGGGCATCACGGTGTGTTCGCTGCTGATCCTGATGGTCTCCGAGCCTGCGATCCATCACCTGCTGACCGAGCCGCTGACCTCGTTCGGGCTGAGCTACACCGCCGCCAGCGTGATCGCCTTCATCATCGCCCTGGCGCTGGTCTCCTTCCTTCACGTGACCATCGGCGAGATGGTGCCCAAGAACGCCGCCGTCTCCGTGGCGGACCGCGCGGTGCTGCTGCTGGCCCCGCCGCTGGTCTTCCTCTACCGGATCCTGATGCCGCTGATCTGGGTGCTGAATCTCACCGCGAACCTGGTGCTGCGCGCCTTCGGGATCACCCCGCGCGACGAGGTGGTCTCCACCTTCACCCTGGAGGAGATGGAATCGATCGTGGCCGAGTCCAAGCGCGGCGGCACGGTGCGCGACGACGCCGGGATCATCGCCGGTGCCATGGAGTTCAGCGACTACACCGCCGCCGAGGTGATGATCCCGGTCGAAGAGGTGATCACGCTGCCGGCCGACGTCACCCCGCGCAAGGTGGAGAAGGCCGTGGGACGCACCGGGTTCTCCCGCTTCGTCAGCACGGATGATCAGGACGTCTACACCGGCTACGTGCACCTCAAGGACGTGATGAGCCTGCCCGCCTCCGCCTCCGGGGAGCCCATCCCGGTGACCGTGGTGCGCTCCCTGGGCAACATGGGCCTCACCGACGAGATCGAGGAGTGCCTGGCGCAGATGCAGCGCACCGGATCCCACCTGGCCCGCGTGATCGACGCCGAGGGCGTCACCCGCGGCATCCTGTTCCTCGAAGACGTGCTGGAGGTGCTCGTCGGTGAGATCCACGACGCCACCCAGTCCTGGGACTCCCGCCGACGGCACACGGTGAGCGCAGAGGAGAGCTGAGCGCAGAGGAGAGCTGAGCGACAGGTGGAGACGCGGCGCACCACGGCCTAGTTGAGATTTGTTCTCAACAAAGTCTGGCCGTACGCTGGTCTCAGCTGCTCACGCCCCGGCAGCGCCTCCCCACGACGAAAGTACGATCCATGCCCGCGCCACGTCTGCTTCCCTCCGCCGCCCTGCTGGGCGCCACGACCCTGTTGCTCAGCGCCTGCACCGGCTCGGCGGGCTCGCCCGACGAGGACGGCGGCGCCGCGGCAGATCAGGGCGAGACGCTGAGCGTGGTCACCTCCACCGACGTCTACGCCGACCTGGCCCAGCAGATCCTCGGCGACACCGCCGAGGTCACCGCGCTGGTGGACAACGCCGCGGCGGACCCACACTCCTACGAGGCCACCCCGCAGGATCGGCTGACCGTGGACGGCGCCGACGTGATCCTCGCCAACGGCGGCGGGTATGACCCCTTCCTCACCCGTCTGGCCGTCACCTCAGGCAAGGAGGACGCGGTCTATCAGCTCCTCGAGGGCGAGAATGCCCACGCCGAGGAGGACGAAGGGGAAGACGCCGAGGACGACCACGCTGACGACGAGCACGACGACGACCGTGCTGAGGACGATCACGCCGAGGACGACCGTGCTGAGGACGACCACGACGACGACCAGGCTGAGGATGCGCACGAGGGACACGGCCACTCCGACGATTTCGTCAACGAGCACATCTGGTATGACCTCGCCGCGATGAGCGACTTCGCCCGGGACTTCCATGAGCACATGGCCGAGATCTCCCCGGAGAACGCCGAGCTCTACCAGGACAACGCCGCCGCCTTCGCCGAGGAGATCGACGCCATGGATCAGCGGAACCGGGCCATCGACGCCGACGGGATGAGCTTCCTCGCCACCGAGGCCGTCTCGCAGTTCCTGCTCACCGACGCCGGCTTCGAAGACGCCACCGACCCGCAGTTCCTCGCCGCGATCGAACACGGTGACGACGTCTCGGCCCGGATCTACCAGCAGGCGCTGAGCGCCGCCGCCGATCAGGAGATCGATCTGCTCTCCTATAACCCGCAGACCGAGACCAACCAGTCCGCGCAGATCCGAGAGGCCGCCGAGGACGCCGGCGTCGCCGTCCTGGACTTCAACGAGACCATCGGCGACGAGCACGACTCCTACCTGGAGTGGATGGACGCCAACATCACCGCCGTCGAGACTCTGGTCGAGGAGTCGCGTGGCTGACCCGCTGGTGACGCTGCGCGACGCGAGCGTCGGGTTCAGCGGCCGCACCCTCTGGGAGGGTCTGGACCTTGATCTGGCTCCGGGTGAGTTCCTCGCCGTGCTGGGGCCCAACGGGGCCGGGAAGTCGACGTTCCTGAAGGTCCTGCTGGGACTGACCAGACTCACCTCCGGATCGGCAGAGATCGCCGGTGCCCCGGTGCGCCGCGGCAGCAGCCGGGTCGGCTACATCCCGCAGCAGCAGACCATGCCCGAAGAGACCCCGCTGCGCGCCCGTGACATGGTCGCGCTGGGTCTGGACGGGCACCGGTTCGGCATCCGACTGCACCCCCGCGCGCTGCGCCGCCGCGTCGATGAGCTGCTCGAGGCAGTGGGCGCCACCGCCTATGCGGACATGCCGGTGGGGCTGCTCTCCGGCGGGGAGCAGCAGCGACTGCGCGCCGCCCAGGCGCTGGCCTCGAACCCCGCCGTGCTGCTCTGCGACGAGCCGCTGCACTCGCTGGATCTGCACCATCAGCAGGCCGTCACCGAACTCATCCGACGCCAGGCCGTGGAGCGCGGCTCCGCGGTGGTCTTCGTGACCCACGAGATCAACCCGGTGATCGAACACGTCGACCGGGTGCTCTACTTCGCCCGCGGACAATACCGGATCGGCACCACCGCCGAGGTCATGCGCTCCGAGGTGCTCTCCGAGCTGTACGGCTCCTCGGTGGACGTCATCGAGCACAAGGGACGGCTTCTGGTCATGTCCGCCCATGACGAGGGCTGCCACCACCACCCCGAGGAGCTGGCGCTGCCATGATGGAGACGCTGACCGGCTCATTCACCACCGAAGGCTATTGGGAGCTGTTCTCCCTGGTCCGGAACTCGGTGATCACCGCCGGTGTGCTCGGCCTGATGGGCGGCCTGATCGGGGTCTTCATCATGCTCCGCCGGACCGCTCTGGTGGTCCACGGCATCGCCGAGATCTCCTTCGCCGGAGCGGCCCTGGCGCTGCTCATCGGAGTCGACGTCGTCGCCGGTTCAGCGCTGGGCGCCGTCGCAGCCTCGGTGCTGATCGGGGTGCTCAGCCTGAAGGACCGAGACACCTCCGCCGTGACCGGGGTGCTGATGCCTTTCGGACTCGGACTCGGCATCCTCTTCCTCTCGCTCTACCAGGGGCGCAGTGCGAACAAGTTCGGGCTGCTCACCGGGCAGATCGTCGGCGTGGACGACATCCAGACGCAGACCCTGGTGACCGGCGCCGTGGTGATCAGCATGGTGCTGCTGCTGATCTGGCGCCCGCTGATGTTCGCCTCGGTGGACCCGCAGCTGGCCCGGGCCCGCGGGGTCCGGGTCAACCTGCTCTCCATGGTGTTCATGGTGCTGCTCGGCGTCGCGGTGGCGATGTCGGTCCAGGTGGTCGGGGCGCTGCTGGTGCTCGCGCTGCTGGTGGTGCCTGCGGCGGCAGCGCTGAAGGTCACGGTGCGTCCGTATCTGGCAGTGCTGCTCTCGATGCTCTTCGCGCTGATCTCCTCGGTGGGCGGGATCATGCTCGCGATCACCGGCACGGTGCCGATCAGCCCCTACATCACCACGATCTCCTTCATGATCTACGTGGTCTGTGTGCTCGTCGGCCGCGGCGGTCGCAACCGCCGACGTCAAGCCGCAGCCGTGCTGACCGGCTGGCCGCTGACCGCCTGAGCCTCAGCTGCGGGCGATGGCGGCGCAGCTGGCGCAGAGCCCGAAGATCTCCAGCGTGTGCCGGACCTCGGTGAAGTCGTGCTCCTGCGCGAGCGTGGTCGCCCAGTCCTCGATGACGGGGGCCTCGAACTCAACGGTGAGGCCGCAGGAGCGGCACACCAGGTGATGGTGGTGCTCCTCGCGCTCACAGAGCCGGAAGATCGCCTCACCGTCGTCGGGGCGCAGCACGTCGACGAGTCCCTCTTCCTGATGTGACTGCAGCACCCGGTACACCGTGGCCAGGGAGACCTTCTCGCCGCGACCGTCGAGGATCTTGTGCAGATCCTGGGCGCTGACAAAGTCGTCGAGGGAGTGCAGGGCGGCCCAGACGGCACGTTTCTGTCGCGTGGATCGGCCGCGTGCCGGAGGGGTGGAGGTTCTCTCGTTCATGCTCGCTCCAGACTAGCAGTCAGGCTTAGAGTAGATGCATGAGCACAGTCTTCAGCAAGATCATTGCAGGTGAGATCCCGGGCCGCTTCGTCTGGCAGGACGAGACCTGCGTCGGGTTCCTGTCCATCGCCCCGATGGCCTACGGGCACACTCTGGTGGTGCCGCGGCAGGAGGTGGACAAGTGGACCGATGCAGAGGGCTCTCTGATGGCGCACCTGTTCCAGGTGGCGCACCGGATCGGCAAGGCCCAGGTCGAGGCCTTCGGCTCCCAGCGGGCCGGGCTGAGCATCGCCGGCTTCGAGGTGCCGCACCTGCATCTGCATGTCTGGCCGTCGAACTCGATGTCCGATCACAGCTTCGCCCATGCCGACGACGACCCGGACCAGTCCCGGATGGACGAGTCCGCCGAGAAGCTGCGGGTGGCGCTGCGCCTGATGGGCGACGCCGAGCACGTCCCCGCCGAGAAGGACTGACCCACCGGCCCAGCGGCCAAGAAGTCCAGCCGCCAGGACGTCCAGCGGCTCAGAAGCTCAGGGGCGCGAAGTCTTGATCGCGCGGCGGATCCGCTTGACCGAGACCGTCTGCGCGGTGCCCAGCTGTTGGGCAAAGAGGTTCACCCGAAACTCCTCGAGCATCCATTTCACCTGCGCGAGCTCCGCGGGCACCGGCAGCTGCGCCGGGACTGCCTCCAGCGCGGCGTCGTACTCATCCTCCAGCTCCTGGACCGCCGCCATGTCTTGGGCGTCCCGGGTCAGCCCCTGTCCTGACTCCAGCCGATCCAGCCGGGTCTTCATCGCCTGCAGGTAGCGCGGCATATGCTGCAGCTGCGCCTGGCCGGTGGCGGTGACGAAGCCGGGGTGGACCAGCTGCTGGAGCTGGGCGGTCATATCGCTCCGCGCGGCCTTCAGCGCCGGGGAGCTGACCCGCTCCAGGCGTGAGCCGAGCTCTGTGGAGAGGCTCAGGACCTGCGCGAGCACATCGGTGAGCCGCAGCACCGTCTCGATCAGCTCGGCCCGGCAGTTCCGGGCGATCACCTCGAACTCCGCCTCGCGGTAGGGCAGCTGCACGGGCACCAGGTGAGCCAGCGCCGCCGTCGTCGCATCGGAGACCAGCGATTCCACGGTGCCGTGCGGCGACTGGCTGAACGCCAGCCGCTCCCGGTTGCTCAGATGATCCAGCACGTAGCGCTGTGGGGAGGGGAGCACCTCGCGCAGCAGCGCGACGACGCCGGCCCGGTGGACCCGGGCCTGCTCGGCGGCGGAGTCCTGGATCGTGTAGGAGACGCCCTGGGCGGTCTGCTTCGCAGAGTCGGCCCCGGCCCCGGCACCGTCGCCGGAGCCGCCCCCGGCACCGTTGCCGACGCTGCCGGCCGGAGCCAGGGCGGGATAGCCGATGATCTGGCGCCCGGAGACCACCGTGGTGATCTCCTGGGGCAGATCACCGAAGGTCCACGAGGTCTGCTGCTGCCTGCCCGCCGGGACAGAGGCTGCGGGCTTCTGTGGCTTCTTGCCGCGACCGTTACGCGTCTGCGCGGCGGCGCCGGAGGTAGTCGAAGACCCGGACGGAGCCGAAGACCCGGACTGAGCCTGCGATGCAGCGCCGGGGCGACCCGGCTGCGGTGCTGGCTGCCGGCCGTCGGCGGTCTGCTCCTCCGAGAGGCTGCGCCCGATGGCCTCGCGGTTCTCCCCGGAGAACCGGATCTGGAGCTCACGCAGGTCGAAGCCGCTGTCCAGGACCCGGCCGCGCTCACTGATCACCGCGAAGGTGAACCGCAGGTGCTCGGGCAGCGCGCTGGTGTCGAAGACCTCCGGATCGACCACATGTCCCTTGAGCTGGCGCAGCACCGCGGCCAGCGAGCCGGTCAGCGAGTCCACGCCCGGGGTGAAGTCCTGCTCCAGCCCGGCGCGGGCCTTCGCGGCGACGTCGGGGGCGGGGACGAAGTTCTTCCGCACCGGTTTGGGCATGTTGCGGATCAGCGCGGTGATCAGCTCGGTGCGCAGCCCGGGGATCAGCCAGTCGAAGCGCTCGGGCTGGAGCTGGTTCAGGAACACCACCGGGACCCGCACCGTGACGCCGTCGGCCGCCGCGCTGGGGGAGGAGCCGGACTCGGCGGTGTATCGGGTGGGGTTGAACTCGTACTGCAGCTCGAGCGCCAGCCCGTCGTGATCGAAGTGCTCCGGGTAGGAGTCGATGTCCAGCTCGTCGGCCGCCTGCGCCATGAGCTCGACGTCGGTGAGGTCCAGCAGCTCAGGGGTTGTGACGCGCTGGTTCTTCCACCAGGAGTCGAAGTGCCGCTGCGAGACGATGTTCTCCGGGATCCGCGCGTCGAAGAAGTTGAACAGCTCCTCATCCGAGGCGCGCAGGTCCTTGCGGCGAGTGCGGTTCTCGAGCTCGTCGAGCTCGGCGAAGCGCTCCCGGTTGCGCCGGTCGAAGTGGTGCCGGGTGGACCAGTCCCCGTCGACCAGGGCGCGCTGGATGAACAGCTCGCGGCTGTATTCGGGGTCGACCTTGGAGTAGAGCACCTGCCGGTCAGCGATCACCGGGACCCCGAAGAGGGTGACCTTCTCGGTGGCCACCACGGCGCCCTGGCGGGCGGACCAGCGCGGCTCCGAATGGCTGGTCTTCACCAGGTGCGGGGCGAGCTCCTCCACCCACGCGGGGTCGATCTTCGCCACCGAGCGCGCCCAGAGCCGGGAGGTCTCCACCAGCTCGCTGGCCATCACCCAGTCGTGGTTCTTCTTGAACAGGTGCGAACCCGGGAACACCGCGAAGCGGGTCCCGCGGGCACCCTGATAGTCCCGGGTGCGGGGATTGTAGAGACCCACATGGCTGAGCAGCCCGGAGAGCAGCGACTGGTGGATCTGGTCATGCTTAGCCGCAGGATCCACCGCGGGCAGCTTCTTGCCCCGGCGCCCGGAGGAAGCATGACGCCGGCCGGAGCCCTTTCCGCTGAACTCCACCTGATCGGCGATCTCGGTGAGCTGGCTGACCAGCTCCTGCCATTCCCGCACGCGCAGGTAGTTCAGATGTTCGCGGTGACAGAGCTTCCTGAACTGGTTGCCCGAGAGCTCGGTCTGCTTGTCCTGCAGGTAGCGCCAGAGGTTCAGCAGCGCGGAGAAGTCGGAGTTCTCATCCTTGAACCGGGAGTGGAGCTCATCGGCCTGCGCCCGCTTCTCGGCCGGACGCTCCCGGGGATCCTGGATCGAGAGCGCCGCGGTGAGCACCGTGACCTCGGGCAGGCAGTCCCGGCGGGCCGCCTCGACCATCATCCGGGCCATCCGTGGGTCCACCGGCAGCTGGGAGAGCATCCGCCCCACAGGGGTCACCGCGCTGGTGCCGCGACCCTTCCTGCCACCCGCCTGGGATCCTGAGTCGGCTCTGAGGCTCAGCGCGCCGAGCTCGGTGAGCAGCCGGACGGCGTCGTTGACCGCCTTGGAGTCGGGCTTCTGCACGAAGGGGAAGTCCAGCAGATCTTCGGGGGTCCGCGTGATGCCCATGGAGGACATCTGCAGCAGCACCGAGGCCAGGGAGGTGCGAAGGATCTCGGGATCGGTGAAGGCCGGTCGGGAGTCGAAGTCCTCCTGTGAGTACAGCCGGATGGCGATGCCGTCGCTGGTCCGTCCGGACCGGCCGGAGCGCTGATTGGCGCTGGCCTGAGAGATCGCTTCGATGGGCAGCCGCTGCACCTTCGTCCGGGTGGAGTAGCGCGAGATCCTGGCGGTGCCGGTGTCGATCACATACTTGATCCCGGGCACCGTCAGGGAGGTCTCGGCCACATTGGTGGCCAGCACGATCCGGCGGCGGCCGCCGGGGGAGAAGACCCGCTTCTGCTCCGCCATGGAGAGCCGGCCGAAGAGCGGGAGGATCTCCGAGCCGCGCAGCCGTCGGTCCGCCGCGATGGTCTCGGTGAGCGCCTCCGCCGCGTCGCGGATCTCGCGCTCCCCGGGGAAGAAGATCAGCACGTCGCCGTCGGGTTCGGCGCTGAGTTCCAGCACCGCGTCGCTGACCGCGTCGAGGAGATCCCGCTCCTCATCGGCCGCGGCCGGGACCTTGGCACCCGGCTGCGAGCCGCGCTGGGGTGTGCGCTGGGGGATGCGCGAGTCGCCGTCCTCGGTCTCACCGAAATGCTCGGACTCGTCGAAGTCCTCGAGCTCCGCCTCTGGGTTCACCGGGCGGTATCGGATCTCCACCGGATAGGTGCGTCCGGAGACCTCGATGATGGGCACGTCGGAGGTCTCCCGGGTCCAGTTCTCCGGGTCCGGGCTGAAATGCCGGGCGAAGCGCTCCGGGTCGATCGTGGCCGAGGTGACGATCACCTTGAGGTCGGGCCGGGAGGGCAGCAGTCGACGCAGGTAGCCCAGGATCACGTCGATGTTGAGGCTTCGCTCGTGGGCCTCGTCGATGATGATGGCGGAGTAGCGCTGCAGGTTCGGGTCGCGCTGGATCTCCGCGAGCAGGATGCCATCGGTCATCAGCTTCACTGCGGTGGACCCGGAGACCTCGGCGTTGAACCTCACCTGGTAGCCGATGTCGCGCCCCACCGAGGTGCCCAGCTCCTCGGCCAGCCGCTCGGCCACGGTGCGGGCGGCCAGGCGGCGCGGTTGAGTGTGGCCGATCATCCCCTGGTTGTGCAGCCCGAGCTCCAGGACCATCTTCGGCAGCTGGGTGGTCTTGCCGGAGCCGGTCTCCCCGGCGACGACGATGACCTGGTGGTCGGTCAGGGCCTTCAGGATGCGTTCGCGCTCGCCGCTGACCGGAAGCGCAGGGGGATAGGCGAGGTCCTCGGGGGACCAGGACTCGCGGCGGGCTGTTCTGGGCTCAGACATAACCCTCCAATACTAGGGTTGATGCGGGGCGCGGCTGGCAACGCCGGGCGGGCGCAGCCAGGTGAGCCGCCCGGGGGTCCCTGCGGCAGCCCGGCGATTAGGCATCCGGTCCAGATTATGGGTAATATGTTTCTCGCTGCCGGGGAGCGATCGCCGGTTGTGAGACAGGCCCGAAAGAGCCTGAACAGCAGGTATGCGCGAGTGGCGGAATAGGTAGACGCGCTGGCTTCAGGTGCCAGTGCCTTCACGGGCGTGGGGGTTCAAGTCCCCCCTCGCGCACAGAGTATCGAACAACAGCGAAGGCCCCGTCTCCGATGATCACGATCATCGGAGACGGGGCCTTCGCTGTGTCCGGACCTCCTTTTCCTGCATCGGGGCGGGTCCTTGGGCATGGCGCATCCACGGCGCCCGCAAAGAATGTGTCTCTATGTGAACGCAAAGTTGTACATAGTTGAAGATAATGTCTCATAGTGGTGCTCAGCACACTTCGTCCCACTACGAGAGGCGCACCGATGAGCACCGATGAGACGACTGCCGGGCCAGCGGCCCCGGCGCCGAAGAAATCCCCGGGCAAGACCGTGATCGCCGTGGTCGCCGCGACGGCACTGGCCGGGACGGCTGGCTTCGTGGTGGCGAACTCCACGGGAGATGACCCGGCAAGCGGCTCGTCCACCGCATCCGGGGCCGCCGAGACCGGCGACGGCGAGACCGCCACCACGGTCGTGGCCGTGGACATTCCGGGGGAGAATCGCGGGTTCGACGACGTCCACACCGATGAGCCGCTGGTCAGCACCGACTGGCTGGCTGAACGCCTCGATGAGGGAGACCTCCACGAGCAGGACATCGTGCTGCTGGACGTCTCGGAGGACCTGCCCAGTTCCGAGCTCACCCCATACGCCGAGGCGCACATCCCGCAGGCACAGTATGTGGAATGGTCTCAGGAGTTCACCGCGCCGAACACTCGTGAGTTCATCTCCGCCGAAGCGTTCACCGAGCTGGCCCAGTCGCTGGGCATCAATGAGGACTCGACCGTGGTCCTCTACGGGGACAACAACAACTGGTTCGCCGCCTACGCCTCCTGGGTGTTCAACCTCTACGGCGTCGAAGACGTGGTGCTGCTCGACGGAGGTCTGCACAGATGGGAGCTCTATGACGAGCGCAAACTCGTCGAAAAGGTTCCCGCGGTTCCGGCGGGGAACTTCCAGGCCAGTCCGCAGAACCACGACATCCGCGCCTTCCAGCCTGAGGTGCTCGAGGTTGCGGAGCAGAACACCGAGGCCGACGGCGACGCCGTGGCCGCCGTCAACCTGGTCGACATCCGTTCGGCCGAGGAGCACGACGGCGAGGTCGGCGTGGACCCCGACATCTTCCAGGGCGAGGGCGCCGCGGTGTGGGGACACATCCCCGGCTCCGTGAACGTCACCTGGACCCAGATCGTCGACGAGGAGACCGGAGAGTTCCTCCCCGCCGAGGAGATCCGCAGCATCTACGAAGCGGCCGGGGTGGACTTCCAGAACCCGATCATCGCCTACTGCCGGATCGGGGAGCGCGCCTCCCACACCTGGTACGCGCTGAGCCAGATCCTCGGCGAAGAGGTCAAGGTCTACGACGGCTCCTGGTCGGAATGGGGCAACAGCGTCGGGGTGCCGGTGGCGAACAACTCCGGGCAGCGCGCCGGACTCTGGGGCCAGTCCGGAGACTGACCTCTGCCACGTGACCTCTGAGCGTGGAACATCGGAGCGTGGAACATCTCAGGAACCGGGCCCGCCGCGGTGGGCCCGGTTCCCCTGTGCAGGAAGGGAACCTCATGACCGTCGACGTCAGAGCAGACCGAGAGCTGGGCTGGACCCGTGCGGACACCGTCCGCACCACGATCGCGGTCGCAGTCGCAGCGGTGCTGCTGGGACTGGCCTGGTATCTCTCCGCCACGGAGGGGGAGGGGGTCGGTGGCTCCAACGCCGCCCTGATGCTGCTCGTCGGTGCAGGGCTGGGCATCCTGTTCGAGCGCGGCCGGTACTGCTTCTTCTGCGTATTCCGAGACCTCTTCGAGAAGCATGACAGCAGAGGGATGTACGCGATCCTGGTCTCGATCGCTGTCGGCACGATCGGCTACGCGGTGATCTTCTCCACCCGGATTCCCACGCCCACCGCGGACAACGTGCCGACGGACGCGCATATCGCCCCGGTCTCGCTGGCGCTGGTCATCGCCGGACTCGCCTTCGGGCTGGGCATGGTGATCTCCGGGGGCTGCATCGCCGGGCACCTGTACCGTCTCCCGGAGGGTCACCTGCGGTCCATACCGGCCCTGCTCGGCGTCGTCCTGGGCTTCGGTCTCGGGTTCCTCAGCTGGGACACCATGTACTCCCGGTTCATCCTCGGCTCCCCGGCCACCTGGCTGGCGGCGGACAACGGGTACGCGCTCGCGGTGCTGCTGCAGCTCGGCGTGCTGGTGTGCCTGGGGGTCTGGCTGCTGCGCTGGAACCCGCCGGTCCAAGGTCGAGGCGACCGGACGGTGGACGCCACCGAAGTTCGACGGCTCGTGTTCTTCAAGCGCTGGCCGGCGCTGTTCACCGGCTCCAGTGTCGGAATCCTGTCGATTCTGGCCTACTACAAGGACCAGCCGCTGGGGGTCACCCAGCAGATCTCCTCGATGACCCGGACGTCCATGAGCGAGGCCGGCTGGATGGAGCGCCTCATGCCGGGGCTCGACGAGCGCCTGGCCGGATGCGTGGCCATCGTGGTCCACACCATCACCACCAACGGCTGGCTGATCGTCGGGATCGTATTGGCTTCGCTGGCCGTGGCGCTGCCGGGTCGGCGCGTGCGGCTCGAGAAGACCACGGCGTTCAACTCGGTCACCGCCCTCGGCGGAGGAGTGCTGCTGGGCTGGGGTGCGATGATCGGGCTGGGCTGCACCATCGGGGTCCTGCTCTCCGGGACGCAGGCGCTCGCGCTCTCCGGATGGGTGTTCGGCGCGGCGATCGTCCTCGCGGCCGGCCTGGGGTTCCGCTTCGGCCTGCACCGGAAGGCTGCGCCGGGGGTGTTCTGAGCGCCCCGGGATGTGGGTGTGCCTCGCCTAGTCGGCGGACGGGTCCACGGTGCGGCGCCCGCTGTGGTGGCGCAGCGCCTTGCGCGCCGCCTTCGCGTCGGCCTTCTCCGCCTCAAGCTGACGCTTCACATCCGAGGCGTACACATCGACGTATTCCTGGCCAGAGAGCCGCATGATCCGGTACATGATCTCGTCGGCCACGGCGCGCTGGGCGAAGCGATCCTCGGCGTTGTCGTAGTACGACTCGAAGGTCATCGGTTCGCCCACGATCATCCCCACCCGGCCCAGCCGGGGGATGTTCTTCCCGATCGGCTGGACCTTGTCGGTGCCGATCAGGGCGATCGGGATCACCGGAGCGCGGGTGTTCAGCGCCAGCCGCGCGATGCCGAGCTTGCCGCGGTAGAGCCGCCCGTCCGGGCTGCGCGTGCCCTCGGGGTAGATGCCCAGCACCTCTCCGTCGCGCAGCGCCTGCTCCCCGGCGTTCAGCGAGTCCTGGCTGGCCTTGCCGCCTGAGCGGTCCATCGGGATCTGGCCCGAGAGGTCGAAGAACTTCCGCATCCCCCACCCGTAGGCGCCTTGTTTGCCCCAGTAGTCGTCCTTCGCCATGAAGTGCACCTGCCGAGGCACCTTCACCGGCATGAACACCGAATCGGAGAAGGACATGTGGTTCGACGCCAGGATCGCCGGACCTTCGCTGGGGATGTTGTGCAGGCCGCGGACCCAGGGGCGGAACACCGTGTTGACCACCGGGGCCACGACGAATTTCTTGGCGACGCTGTAGAACGACACGGTGTGAGGGGGTCCTTTCAGGCGGCTGAGCTTGGAGACCACTGTAGAGGCAATAGAGTGAAGGAATGGACATGTCCGGCTTCGGAGTTTCCGTCTTCCACGGATTCACCTCCACGCCCGCTTCGATGCGCCCGCTCGCCGACGCGCTGCAGGCGGCAGGCTTCACGGTGGATCTCCCGCTGCTGCCCGGTCACGGCACGAGCTGGGAGGAACTGGCGAGCACCCCGCGCGCTGAGATCATGCGCGCGGCGCTGGCCAGCTACGACCGGCTCGCCGCCCGCTGCCCCCGGGTGGCGACCGTGGGCCTTTCGATGGGAGGGTCGCTGGCGCTGCATGTGGCAGCCCACCGTGGGGTGGAGGCCGTCTCGGTGATCAATCCCGGACTCCGGCTGGCGCCGCTCACCGGACCGAAGGCCTGGGCGCTGGGCCGGATCCGGCCATCGGTGGCGAGCATCGCCGGAGACATCGCCAAGCCCGACGTCGTGGAGGAGGCCTACGCGCAGACCCCGCTGCGCGCCGTCGTCGAGCTCGACCGACTCTTCGCGCAGGTCCGCCGCGAGCTTCCGGTGCTCGCCCGTCGGGGCACGCCGGTGCTGCTGTTCCGCTCAGGCGTGGACAACGTCCTGCCCCCTTCCTCAGCCGATACCCTGGGCAGGGCGCTCTCGGCGGAGCAGCTCGAGGTCGTGGCGCTCACCCGCAGCCAGCACGTGGCGACGCTTGACCATGAGGCCGAGATCATCCACGAGCAGCTGATTGATTTTCTTCACCGACGGCACCACGCCGCCGAGCCCCCTGAGAGGATGGCGCCATGAGCACCTATCGCGACGACGAACCCAGCAGAGTCTTCGGTCGAGGCGGCCGCTCACGGCCGCTGCCCGGCCAGGGAGGTCCGGGCCAGGGTCAGGGCGGCCCGGGTCAGGGTCCCCGGGATCACAGCGTGGATGACTCCGCGCTCGAAGAGATCGACGACTTCCAGCCGCCCAACCCGAAGAACCCGCTCGCCGGCGCCAAGCCTGCCGTGGTGCTCGGGGCGGTGCTCAGCATCGGCGCGATCCTGGCGCTGATCATCGTGCCGTTCCTGCCGCTGAATGCGCCCGGCTGGACCGTGCCTGCGCTGATCGGCGTGGTGCTGGCCGGACTGGTCATCCTCTTCCTGCAGATGCCGCGCAGCCGCACCGGGTCAGGCGACGGCGCACAGGTCTGAGCAAGTTTTCCGCGGGGACACGAATCATCCAGCTACCGTTCAGTAATGAGCTGTGAGACGATGATGTGAGATAGCACACACGATGGAGGAGTCCCCGTGAAGGAAATCGCAACACCGCCCGCAGTCGATGTTCCCGCCGAGCTGAACATCACTGACCTGCTCGAACGTCAGGTCACCGCGGACCCGCAGAACATTCTCTTCGGTCGCCAGCTCACCCCGGGCCAGTGGACCGACGTCAGCGCCGCCGAGTTCCGCGACCAGGTGGTGCAGCTCGCCAAGGGCATCATCGGTTCCGGCGTCGAGGTCGGTGACCGGGTCGCCATCATGGCCCCCACCCGCTACGAGTGGACGCTGCTCGACTTCGCGATCTTCTACGCCGGCGCCGTGACCGTGCCGGTCTACGAGACGTCTTCGCCCTCCCAGGTCGCGTGGATCATCGAAGACGCCGGCGTGAAGCTGCTCGTCGCCGAGACCCCGGCCCACCAGAAGATCGTCGAGCGCGCCGTCGCCCAGGAGAACCTCACGGGTCTGGGCAACGTCTACACCATCGAAGGCTCCGGCCTGGATCAGCTGCGCGCCAAGGGCGCTGAGGTCACCGAGGCGCAGGTCGCCACTCGACGCAGCGCCGCCGTCGGTGCTGACCTCGCGACGATCATCTACACCTCCGGGACCACCGGGCGGCCCAAGGGCTGCGAGCTGACCCACTCGAACTTCACCGAGCTCTCGCTCCAGGCGCTGGGCTCCTCGCTGGGCACGGTGGTCGACAAGAACGCCTCCACGGTGATGTTCATCCCGCTGGCCCACGTCTTCGCCCGCTTCATCTCCGTGCTCGCCGTCGCCGGCGGCTCCCGGGTCGGACACACCTCCGACATCAAGGAGCTGGTGGACGACCTGGGCACCTTCCACCCGACCTTCCTGCTGGCGGTGCCGCGGGTCTTCGAGAAGATCTACAACGCCGCGATGCTCAAGGCCGAGTCCGACGGCAAGGGAGCCATCTTCGAGAAGGCGGCGAACACCGCCATCGAATGGTCCCGCGCCAGGCAGAACGGCAAGGTCCCCTTCACCCTGGGGCTCAAGCACAAGGTCTTCGACAAGCTCGTCTACTCCAAGCTGCGCGCCCGGATGGGCGGACAGGTCGCCCATGCGGTCTCCGGCGGCTCGCCGCTGGGGGAGCGGCTCGGCCACTTCTTCTACGGCGTGGGCGTGCAGATCCTCGAGGGCTACGGGCTGACCGAGACCACGGCGCCGCTGACCGTGAACACCCCTGCGCTGAGCAAGATCGGCACCGTCGGGGCGCCGCTTCCCGGATGCGCGGTGAAGATCGCTGAGGACGGCGAGATCCTCGGCCGCGGCATCTGCGTCTTCCGCGGCTACCACAACCGGCCCGAGCTGAACCAGGAGATCTTCACCGACACCGGCTGGTTCCGCACCGGCGACGTCGGCACCCTGGACTCCGACGGCTGCCTCACCATCACCGGCCGCAAGAAGGAGATCCTGGTCACCGCGACCGGGAAGAACGTCTCACCGGCCCAGCTGGAAGACCTGATGCGCTCCGACGCGATCGTCTCCCAGGCTGTGGTGGTCGGCGACAACCGGCCCTTCGTGGCGGCGCTGATCACCCTGGACGAGGAGACCCTGCCGCAGTGGCTCGAGCGCAAGGGACTGGACCCCAAGACTCCGGTCTCCGAGCTGGCGAAGCACGAGACGATCATCGCCCACGTGCAGTCGGTGGTCGACCGGGCGAACGAGTCGGTCTCCCGCGCCGAATCGATCCGCGACTTCCGGCTGCTGCACACCGACTTCACCATCGAATCCGGCCACCTCACCCCCTCCCTGAAGATCAAGCGACCTGTGGTGATGAAGGACTTCGCCGAAGAGGTCGAGGCGCTCTACACCGAGGCTGCCGCCAAGAAGGGCTGAGCAGCAAGAGACGCTGAAACCTTCAGACGTCGATCGATGCAGAACAGCTGAGGAGCCCGGGGGCGCACACCGCCCCCGGGCTCACTCCGTCCGCATGATGGAATGGCGCTCCGCCATTAGGTGCGCCCGTGCGCGGCGGACTACCCTGAACAGGTGACTACCACGCCAGAGCCCCGAACCGACGCCCCGCTGACCGCCCCCGGAGAGATCCTCCACGTCGGGGCAGCAGACTATCCGGGCCTGGACGAGTGGCGTTCATTGCCGCTGAGCCAGCAGCCGGACTGGCGCAGCCACGAAGACTTCGACTCCGCCTATGCGGAGCTCTCCGCGCACCCTCCGCTGGTCTTCGCCGGGGAGGTCGACAAGCTCAAGCGACGCCTGGCCAAGGTTGCCAACGGTGAGGCGTTCCTGCTCCAGGGCGGCGACTGCGCCGAGACCTTCGACGGCGTCACCGCCGACCGGATCAGTGCCAAGATCAAGACCATCCTGCAGATGGCCGTCGTGCTCACCTACGGCGCCTCGCTGCCGGTGGTGAAGATGGGGCGCATGGCCGGGCAGTACGCCAAGCCGCGCTCCTCCGATGTGGAGACCCGCGACGGCGTGACGCTGCCGACCTTCCGCGGCGAGATCGTCAACGGCTTCGAGTTCACCGAGGAATCCCGCGTGCCCGACCCCAAGCGGATGGTCGCGGCCTACCACAAGTCCGCCGCCACGCTGAACCTGGTCCGGGCCTTCACCGAGGGCGGCTTCGCCGACCTTCGCGCGGTGCAGCAGTGGAACAAGGGATTCATGGAGAACCCCGCCCACGCCCGCTATGAGCAGCTCGCCGGGGAGATCGACCGCGCGGTGCGCTTCATGGAGGCCTGCGGTGCTGACTTCGAAGGACTCAAGCGCACCGAGTTCTACGCCGCCCACGAGGCGCTGCTGCTGGACTACGAGCGCGCACTGACCCGGATCGACTCCCGCACCGGAAAGCCCTACGTGACTTCCGGCCACTTCGTCTGGATCGGCGAGCGGACCCGCGAGCTCGACGGCGCACACATGGACTACCTCTCCCGGGTGCAGAACCCGGTCGGGGTCAAGCTGGGCCCCAGCACCACCCCGGAGACCGTCCTGGCGATCATCGACAAGCTTGATCCCGAGCGGGAGCCCGGACGGCTGACCTTCATCGTGCGGATGGGCGCCTCCAACGTCCGGGAGAAGCTCCCGCCGCTGGTGACCGCGGTGCGCGACTCCGGCGCCAAGGTGGTCTGGGTGACGGACCCGATGCACGGCAACACCATCACGGCCGACAACGGCTACAAGACCCGCCGCTTCGACGACATCCTCGACGAGGTGCGCGGCTTCTTCGAGGTCCACCGCTCGCTGGGCACCTACCCGGGTGGGCTGCACGTGGAGATGACCGGCGACGACGTCGCCGAGTGCCTCGGCGGCTCCGATGTGGTCGACGAATCAGCCTTCGATCAGCGCTATGAGTCCCTGGTGGACCCGCGGCTGAACCACAAGCAGTCCCTGGAGCTGGCGTTCCTGGTGGCGGAGTCCCTCACCCAGGTGAGATAGGCCCCAGCGGCAGGTTCTCGGGACGGGTCGCTGACGCGGGCCACAGGCGAACCGGTCCCAGGCCGCGCGCAGGTCCTCAGCCCCCGAGGCTGGGGATCAGCGCGCTGCTCACGCCGATCCAGCCGGCCAGCAGCACCAGCAGGGCGCTGCCGATCATGATCGCGGCGATCATCAGCCAGACCCGGGTGGCATCGGGGCCGGCAAGCTCGACCGTGGGGCGCTGACGCTCGCGCTTCTCCGTGCGGACCCGTTCCACCGGCCGTCGGGCGCCGACGGAGGGTTGCATGCCGGTCGCCGGCTCTGCGACGCTGAGCCGGGGCGGGCGCAGCTGCAGCCCGCTGGTGGGCACCTCGGTGACCAGCTGGCGATCCTCCTCGGCCAGGCTCGAGGGGCGCCCGTGGGCGGCGTCGCGATGCTCGGCCTCCAGGTGGGTGGTCCGCGCGTTGCCCAGGGCCGCGTCGATGTCCTCGTCCCAGGGCTGCGGGTCGTCGGGCTGCGGCTCGGCCCCGGGAGTCTCGAACTGGGAAGCCGATGCCTGCTGCGCGCCGGTCTCCAGGAAGGCCTCGTCGGAGTCCCCGGGCAGCATCGTGGTGGGCCGCTGGCCGGTGCGCTCGGACGCTCGTGCGGAGACGCCCATGGCGGGGATCGGTCGCGTCGCGGGGCTGCTGAGCGCGCCGTCGAAGTCGAGCTCGGCGTCGCTGAGCAGGCCGCGGGTCTCACGCAGCATCTTCAGCAGCTCATCGGCGTTCTTCGGCCGCAGCGCCACCTCGGGCCGGGTGGCGATGCTGACCAGGTCATCGAGCTCGCCGGCGAGTCCCTGGACCTGAGCCGAGGGGACCGGCACGGTGGAGTTCACGTGCTGGTAGGCGACCCGCACGGGGGAGTCTCCGGTGAAGGGCTGCACGCCGGTGAGCATCTCGTAGAGCAGGATGCCGATGGCGTAGATGTCGGAGCGCTCATCGGCTCCCTCTCCGGAGAGCAGCTCCGGAGAGATATAGGCCACGGTGCCCATCAGCGTCGAGGTCCCGGAGTGGTGGGTCGCGGCGCGGGCCAGCCCCAGATCGGCAAGCTTGATCCGCCCGTCATGGGAGACCAGCACGTTCTCCGGCTTGATGTCTCGGTGGACCAGGCCGGCGCGGTGTGCCGCAGCCAGGCCCTGCAGGATCGAGTCCATGTAGGTCAGCGCGAGCCGAGGCGTCATCGCCCCGTGCTTGAGCAGCGTGCGCAGGGTGGCGCCGGGGACGTACTCCATCACCAGGTAGGCGGTCTCCTGGGCCTGTCCCTGATCGAGCACCTGGACCACATTGGGGTGGGCGATCAGCGCGGAGTTCCGGGCCTCCTGCTCGAATCGCTCCACGACCTTGCGATCCTCCGCCATGTGCGGGAACAGCACCTTCAGGGCGACCTCTCGGCCGAGCCGCTGGTCCTGGGCGCGGTAGACCGTGGACATGCCGCCACGTGCGATGCGCTCATCGATCACATAGCGGTCATCGATCCTGGAACCTATCCACGGGTCAATCTGTTCAGAGCTCACAGCCCCAGGGTATCGAACCTGCCCAACTCCGAGTTGCCGCGGCGCGAGTCGATCCCGGGCCCCGCGCGGGTCTCGACGCTAGACCGTGCGCAGCACCAGGTGTCCGCGCAGCTGGTCGAACTCCTCGAGCACCTCCGCGGAGACGCCGAGATCCACGAGGTGCTGCGTCCGGGCGACGCTCTCGCCGGTGAGCTTCTCGATGCTGCGCTCGACCTCGTCGACGGCTCCAGACTCGGTGAGGATGGCGCGGGCCCGCTCCACCTGCTCCTCGCTCAGCGCCGGGTCTCCCAGCATCTGGCTGAGCTCCTGGGCTCCCGCCGCGGAGGAGCGGAACAGCCCGTAGGCGATGAGCTCGGTGCGCTTGCCCTCACGCAGATCATCACCGACCGGCTTGCCGGTGGTCTCCGGGTCTCCGAAGACCCCGAGCAGATCGTCGCGCAGCTGAAACGCCTCTCCTACCGGCAGCGCCGCCGCGGCGAAGGCGCGGCACAGCTGGTCCGAGCCGCCGGCCAGGGCCGCGCCGAGGACCACCGGGTACTCGGTGGAGTACTTGGCAGCCTTGTAGCGCAGCACCCCGCGGGCCCGACTGACCGCCTCGGTCTCGGTGTCGGCGGGGGTGCGCACCTCCTCCAGCACGTCGAGGTACTGCCCGGTGATGACCTCGGTGTGCATCTGATGGAAGGTCCGCGCGGCGAGCGGACTGCTCGCCAGCCCGTCCTGGGCGGCGGTGGACTGGGCATGGAAGAAGGCCTCCGAGGCCCAGGCGAGGGCGAGGTCGCCGGAGAGGATCGCACCGGTGGTCCCGAAATGACCGCGGTCTCCGCTGAAGCCGGATTCGCGGTGGAGCTGCTCGAAGCGGATGTGCGCGCTGGGCAGACCCCGGCGGGTCGCGGAGCGGTCGATCACGTCGTCGTGGACCAGCGCAGCCGCCTGGAACAGCTCCAGCGCCACCCCCAGCTCGACGACGCCCGCGCCGCGCCCGGAGGCCGCCTGCCAGCCCAGTCGTGCCAGGGCGGGACGCATCTTCTTCCCACCCCGGGTCAGTGACATCAGCGCCGTGACCAAGGGGACCGCGTGTTGGGAGACTGCATGGACCTCTGCGTGCCGCGACTCGAGAAAGCCGGCGCACCTCGCGTTGACCTCGCTGATGAATTCTTCGCGCTTCATGGCGGATAGCCTATCGGTATGGCACCGTCCCCACCGGCTGATTCACGCGTCCTCGCGCATGTGGATATGGATGCCTACTACGTGGAGGTCGAGCTGCTCACCCGCCCCGAGCTGCGCGGGCGCAAGATCATCGTCGCGCAGGACTCGGGTCGCTCCGTGGTGCTCTCGGCCTCCTATGAGGCCCGCGCGGACGGGGTGCGCTCGGCGATGCCGCTGGCCCGGGCGCGCCGGGCCAGTCCCGACGCCGTCGTGATCTCGCCCCACATGGACGTCTACCGAGAGCTCTCGCGGCGGATCATGAGCTATTTCGACACCGTCACCGACGCCGTGGAGCAGCTCAGCGTGGACGAGGCCTTCCTCGATCTCACCGGGGCTCGACGGCGGTTGGGCGGACCCGAGCAGATCGGTCAGAAGATCCGCCGTGAGATCCGTGGGGAGTTCAACCTTCCCGCCACCGTGGGGATCGCCGACCGCAAGTTCATCGCCAAGATCGCCTCCACCCGGGCAAAGCCGGACGGGCTGATGCTGGTCCCGCCGCACCGCCGCCTGGAGTTCCTGCATTCCCTGCCGGTGACCGCGATGTGGGGCGTCGGGGGAAAGACCGCAGAGTCCCTGAAGGCCTTCGGGATCACCACGGTGCTCCAGCTCGCAGAGACCCCGGAACCGGCGCTGCGCCGTCGCTTCGGGGTCACCGGCACGGCATTGCACCGGCTGGCCTGGGGAGAGGACGCCCGCGAGGTCCAGCCGCACCGGATCGAGAAGTCCATCGGGGCCGAAGAGACCTTTGCGGTCGATGTCGAGGATGAAGCGGCGCTGCGCGCAGAGCTGCTGCGACTCAGTCACCGGGTCGCCGCGCGGCTGCGCGAGTCGGGGGTCTCCGCCGAGGGGATCAGCCTGAAGCTGCGCTACAGCGACTTCGAGACGCTGACCCGTTCGTCCACCCTCTCCCATCCCACCCATTCCGCACTGGCCATCTACGCCCGCGTGCTGGGGATGCTGGAACGGCTGGGGGAGCGGCCGCAGCCGGTGCGCCTGGTCGGAGTCCGGGCGGAACGGCTGGTGGATGAGGGAGGCTCGCTGCAGCTGAGCTTCGATCGCACGGAGACGAACTGGCTCGACGCCGAGAGTGCGCTCGACGCGATCGCGAAGAAATTCCCACAGGTCCAGACTGCTCCTGCCTCGCTGCTGCGCGCTCGCCGCGAGGATCCATGACTGGAGGGTTCCTGGGCACCAGCCCAGAGATCGCCGCAGGGCGGACTGCGGGCTAGGTCTGCGGTGACGAAACCGCTAGACTATACACCTAGGCGTATCCAGATCGTCCACCACGCCATACGACGACCGCGAGGAGCTTCACGATGCCACTGTCGGAGCGTGAACAGCGCATGCTCAAGCAGCTCGAAGAACAGCTGCAGTCGGAGGATCCGAGCTTCGCAAGCTCCATGCAGGACTCCCCGACGGGAAAGCTCAACGTGCGCAACATTGTGCTCGGCGCTCTGGTCGCAGTCCTCGGCATCGTCGTCCTGCTGGTCAGCATCTACAACCAGTGGATCCCTGTCGGTGTGATCGGCTTCCTGATCATGGGTGCAGGCGTCTACTACGCCACCACCGGAGGAACCTCCGGAAACTCCCGCGGCAACGGCGGCGGCAACGGCAACGGCGGTGGAGGCGGCGGCGGCGGACCCCGCAGCTCGGCCCCGAGTCCGTCCGGAAACTTCATGACCGGACTCGAACAGCGCTGGGAAGAACGACGCCGGCAGGACTGACTCCTCCAGGCATCACCTGACTTCGAAAGGCCCCTCTCCGGAGGGGCCTTTTTCGTGCCTGATCGCAGCGCCTCCACTTCCCACCATCGGGTACCTCCACTTCCCACCACACAACACCCCCACTTCCCACCCCACAGCACCCCACATCCCGTCACAACGGTCCTCAGGTCCCGCCGCTGCGCCCGTCTCGCCTGGTCAGAGGCGGATCATCCAGGCTCTCGCGACGCTGCTCCGGGTCGCTCCGCACGGCGCGACACCTCACCCGGCGCACCCGGAGCGGGCCTGTCCGGGAGAAGCCCTCCACCGCCCTCCACCTGCACCTGAGTGGTATCACTCCAGGTCAGAGGCTTGAAATCGCCGACGTGGGGGAAGTGTCGGCCGTGCGACGGCAGATTTTGGTTGCAAGTGGGGGGAAGTGGGGTAAAGTGGAGCTCGGTAGAGGGAGAAGGAATGATTCTCCTCAACAAGTGAGGTGGTGAGTGTCCTTTGTTCCTGGGCACATACACGCCTCGCATGGATGAGAAGGCTCGCCTGATCCTTCCCGCGAAGTATCGCGAAGAACTGGCCAACGGCCTGGTCCTCACCCGCGGGCAGGAACGCTGCATCTATGTGTTCAGCACGGAAGAGTTCAAGAACGTCCATCAGCAGATGCGGCAGGCTCCTCTGACCTCACGCCAAGCACGCGACTACATCCGCGTATTCCTCTCCGGAGCCTCTGACGAGATTCCGGACAAGCAGGGCAGGATCACGGTCCCCGCCGCGCTGAGGGAGTACGCCGGACTGGACCGCGATGTCACGGTCATCGGAGCGGGAGACCGCGCCGAGATCTGGGACACCGCAGCCTGGAACGAGTACCTGGAGGCGAAGGAGTCGGAGTTCTCATCCACCGATGGGGACGCCATTCCCGGTCTCTTCTGAGCACCGAAGGCGCTCGACGCGACACGCCGACCGAACAAAGTACGACAAGTGAAGACGGTTCGAACACTTCAAGGGGATCCTTGGGTGAGTTCTTCCGCCGCCCGGCCGCACTCCTGACTTATCTTCCCCGATGTCAGGCAGCAGGCCGGAGCGGAGGAGGAGCTGGTCCAAGGATCCTTTCCCATGACGGAGGCAGTATGGCGCAACGAGAGACAGCAGACCGGCACGTGCCGGTGATGCGAGATCGCTGCATCAGACTGTTGGCCCTCGGAGTGGAGAACATCCGGGCCGCCGGCCACCGTCCCGTGGTCATCGACGCCACCCTGGGCATGGGCGGCCACGCCGAAGCCATGCTTGCGGCCGACTCCGAGGTGCTCGTGCTCGGCCTGGACCGGGATCCCCAGGCGCATGCCCTCGCGGCGCAGCGCCTCTCCGCCTACGGCGACCGCTTTCGCGGCATCCACACGGTCTACGACCGCGTGGACGAGGTCGCCGCAGAGGAGCTGGACTCCGATCAGCGAGTCGCCGGGGTGCTTCTCGACCTCGGGGTCTCCTCGCTGCAGCTGGACGAGGCCTCCCGCGGCTTCGCCTACTCCTACGATGCCCCGCTGGACATGCGCATGGATGCCTCGGAGGATTCCCCCGACGAGTCGGTCGCCGAGCTGCTGGCGCGGATCGAGGTGCCCGAGCTGAGGCGGATCCTGCGCGAATACGGCGAAGAGCGCTTCGCCGGACGCATCGCCTCGGCCATCGTCTCCCGGCGAGAGAGCCGCCCCTTCACCACGACCGCGGACCTCGCCGCCGTGGTGGACCGCGCGGTCCCCGCGGCCTCCAAGCGCACCGGGGGACACCCCGCCAAACGCACCTTCCAGGCCCTGCGCATCGCGGTCAACGAGGAGCTCGAGGTCCTGCAGCGCACCATCCCGAACGCCCTGGACGCCGTGGCGCCGGGCGGTCGGATCGTGGCGATGAGCTATCACTCGTTGGAGGACCGCATCGTGAAGCAGGCCTTCGCTCGACGCACCAAGTCCTCGGCGCCGACGGGGCTGCCCGTGGAGCTCGAAGAGCACAAGCCGACATTCAGATCCCTCACCCGCGGGGCAGAGCTGCCCGACGAGGCCGAGATCGCCGAGAACCCCCGCGCAGCGTCAGCGAAGCTGCGTGCAGTGGAGAAGCTGACCGACTCCAGGAGAACCGCCGCATGAGCGCAGAAGCACATTCCCTCGCCCCGGCCAGCCGCGGGTCACTGGCGCGCAGCCTCTCCTTCCCCGGACGCACCGACGACGCAGGCTCCCCAGCACGCCCCAGTCCGATGCTCCGCGCCCTGCCCAAGCTCCGGGGGCGGCAGAAGGGACTCATCGGCGGGATCATCGCACTGCTCGGGCTCGCGCTGACGATCGTGCTCGCGGTGAACATCCACGTGGCCAACGCGCAGTACACCGTCGTGGACCTGCAGAACCAGCACCTCTCGCTGGTCCAGGCGAACCAGGCGCTGACCGAAGAGGTCCAGCACCTGGAATCGCCGCAGGCGCTCTCCAGCGCCGCCGTCGGACTGGGCATGGTCATGCCTGCCGAGGCCGCGGCCCTGGATCTCGGCAACGGTGAGGTCACCGGCACCGCGGCGCCCGCGGACAGCGGCGACCGTCCCTCCAGCTTCGTGGCCTCGCCCGCAGTTCCCGGAGGCGACTCCGCCGCTGCGCTGAACGTCTCGGATGCCGTGACCGGCGCGCCGTCAGGGATTCTCGGCGGGGGCGCGTTGAACACGCTCATCGAGGCTCCCAGCGGGCAGAATGGCCAGGAGGCATCTGCAGGGACGCAAGACCAGTTCAGCCCTGCTGAACTCAACGGCGGGACCATACCGGCGCCCTCATTCGACTGATCGACTTGTTGGGAGAACGCTGACGCCATGGCAGCCGCTCAGAAGAAACGCGCAGAACGGGTCCTTTCGTTCCGGATGCGCATCGGACTCACCCTGATCCTGGTGATGCTGCTCCTGCTCGGAGGACGCCTCTTCCACGTGCAGGGCCTGGACCCTGCAGGAAACGCCCAGGCGGCGGTCTCCGAACGGCTGCGCAGCGTCCCGCTGCCCGCACACCGCGGGGACATCCTCGACACCGAAGGTCGAGTGCTCGCCGCCTCGGTGAACCGCTATGACCTGGTCGTCGACCAGGCGGTGGTGGAAGACTTCGAGCGCAGCGACGAGGCCACCGGGCTGCGCGAGGAGATCTCGGTGCAGGCCGGGATCGCCGAGCTCGGCGAGGTGCTGGATCGCAGCACCGAGGAGCTCACAGACCTCATCGTGGGCGAGAGCCGCTATTCGGTGGTGGCTCGATCACTGACGCCTGAGCAGAGCGAGCAGGCCGTGGACATCGGGCTCCCCGGCCTCTACGCCGAGCCGGTGTCCCAGCGCAGCTACCCGTCCGGCGCCGTGGCGGGTTCGATCATCGGATTCATGGGCGCTGACGGCCCCCTCGAAGGAATCGAAGCCGCCCAGGACGAGGCGCTCAGCGGCGTCGACGGGGAACGGATCTATGAGGTCGGCGGCGACGGCGTGCGGATTCCGGTGGCCACCTATGAGGAGCTCCCGGCCGAGGACGGCCAGGACGTCCGTCTGACCATCGATCAGGACCTGCAGTGGTTCGCCCAGGAGGCGATCGCGAAGAAGTCGAACCAGTACAACGCAGCCTGGGGCAATGCCACCGTCGTGGACCTCACCACTGGAGAGATCCTGGCCATGGCCGACTCCGAGACGGTCGATCCGGCCGAACCGGGAGAGACCGACGAGCTCTTCCGCCGACCGCTCGCGCTGACCCAGGACTTCGAACCAGGCTCCACCGGCAAGGCCATCACCTTCGCCATGGCGCTCGAGGAGGGGACGCTGAACCCCACCGACGGCTTCACCGTGGACAACCGCTACGAGGTGGACGGCCAGACCATCAGCGACGCCACCCGCCACCCGACCCTGGACATGACGGCCGCAGGCATCTTCGCCCGCTCCTACAACACCGGCACCGTGATGATCGGCGGAGAGATCCCCGAAGAGACCCGTTACGACTACATGCGCCGGGTCGGCCTCGGCGAACCGCTCGACATCGGGCTCGGGACCGAAGCGAACTCGGTGCTGCGGCCCCCCGAGGAATGGGACGCCCGCCAGCACCTGACCACCCAGTTCGGGCAGGGCTACACGACCTCGGTGCTGCACAATGTGCAGGCCTTCCAGACCATGACCAACGGCGGAGTCGACGTCCCGCTGCGCCTGATCGACGCCTACGTCGACGCCGACGGCACCGAGCACCCGGTTCAGACCCAGCCGGGTGAGCGGATCTTCTCCGAGGAGACCTCCGCGGAGATGCTCCGGATGTTCGAAGGCGTGGTGGACTACGGAACCGGCGGCCAGGCCGCCGTCTCCGGATACCGCGTGGGCGGCAAGTCCGGGATCGCGGAGGCAGCCGGTGCTGGCGGAGGGTTCGACGGCCACACCCAGTCCTTCATCGGAATGGCGCCGCTGGATGACCCGCAGTATCTGGTCTCCGTCACCGTGCACCGCCCGCAGGGCTACTGGCGTGACTGGGAGGTCACCGACACGTTCCGTGAGATCATGGCCTACGTGCTTAGCAGTTATGACGAGGCGCCCAGCGGGGCGGAGAGCGAGGCCTACGACGGCTTCGAAGGCGAGAATCAGGATCAGCCCTGGTGAGCGCGGTAGAGGCAGGGCTGAGCGTCGCGCAGCAGGACCGAGTCTTCCGTCCAGACGGCGTGCTCGGCACCAGTGTGGAAGAGCTCGTCGCCGAGCTCGCCAGCACCGGCTATGACCCGCTGGTCACCCCCGTGGGTCGTGCCGCAGGCGAGATCCGGCTCACCGGTGCCGCCATGGACCCCAAGGCCGTAGGCCCCGGGGACCTCTTCGTCGCGGTCTCCGGCTCCCGCGCTCATGGTGCTGACTTCGTGATGACCGCTCTGGACGGCGGGGCGGCAGCGATCCTCACCGACGTCGCCGGCGCCGAGAAGGTCCGTGAACGCGTGGGCTACCGCATCCCGGTCATCGAGGTGCGCCGCGTGCGCGAGGCGGCGGGCCCGTCGGCCGCGCTGATCTACGGCAACACCGCCACCTCCGGGCCGGCGCTCTTCGGGGTCACCGGCACCAATGGCAAGACCACCACCACCTACTTCCTGCGCTCCCTGCTGGACACGCTGCTGCGCCTGCACCAGCGCGCCACCGGCCTGATCGGCACCATCGAGATCGCCTCCGGTGCGGCGACCATCCCCTCGAAGATGACGACGCCGGAGGCCGTGCAGCTGCACAGCCTGATGGCGCTCTTCCGCGAGGCCGACGTCGCCGCCGCCGCGATGGAGGTCTCCTCCCACGCCATCTCCTATCAGCGCACCTCCGGGCTCTTCTACGCCGTGGCGGGCTTCACCAACCTCACCCAGGACCACCTGGACCTGCACGGGTCGATGGAGGAGTACTTCGCGGCCAAGGCGGCGCTGTTCGCCCGTCGCCGCACCCGCAGCAGCGTGGTCATCGTGGATGATCCCTGGGGCTGGCGGATGGCTGAGACCGCAACCGGCCACGTCGTGACGCTTGCCACCGCAGAGGTGCCGGACCCGGCCGCGGACTGGAGCGTCACCGAGGTGACCCCGCATCTGCTCGGCAGCGCCTTCACGCTGCGCAACCGCCACACCGGGGAGAGCATCCGCTCCCGCACCGGGCTGCCCGGCCGGTTCAACGTCGCCAATGCGGCGCTGGCCGCCGTGATGGTGCTCACCGCCGATGAGTCCACCGCGCTCGGAGTCAGTCGCGACGAGATCGTCACCGCGCTCGAGCAGGCCGACCCCTTCACGATCAGCGTCCCAGGCAGGATGCAGGTGATCGGCACCGAGCCCGCCGCGATCGTCGACTTCGCGCACAACCCCGATGCCATGATCCGTACCCTCGAGGCCGCCGCGAGCACCTCGCGCGGGAAGACCATCCTGGTCGTCGGCGCCGCGGGGGAGCGTGACAGCGCCAAGCGCCCGCTGATGGGCGCCATCGCGGTGCGCATGGCCGATCACGTGATCATCAGCGACGACGATCCGCACGGCGAGGACCCCGCGCAGATCCGCGCCGGGCTCCTGGAGGGCGCCCGTGAGGCCCTGGCCGAAGAGGATCTGGACACCACGTTGGAGGAGATCTCGCCGCGACTCGACGCGATCACCCGCGCCGTGGCGGTGGCCGAGCCCGAGGACACCATCATCCTCGCGGGACGCGGACATGAGGTCCACCAGGACTTCGCCGGGACGAAGCACCCGATCGACGACCGGGTGGAGCTGGCCCGGGCGCTGCGCCTGCGCGGATTCCCCACCGCCGACGATGCTCCGCAGACCGAGTCCGCTCCGAACACCGACAAGACCCACAGCCTTTCCACAGCAGAAGGAGGCGACAAGGCATGATCGAACTCTCAGCCGAAGAGATCGCCGAGATCACCGCAGGGACCCTGCGCGGCGTCCCTGACCCCGCCGCGGTCCGCGTGCGCCACGCGGACACCGACTCGCGCAGCATGGTCGCGGACTCGCTGTTCATCGCCAAGCCCGGGGAGACCACCGACGGTCACCGCTTCATCGACGTCGCCCTCGCCGCCGGCGCCACCCTCGTGCTGGCCGAGCGCGAGACCCAGACCCCACACGGAGCCCCGCATCCCAGCGTGATCGTGACCGACGTGGTCACCGCCATGGGACAGATCGCCGCGGCGATCCTCGACCGGGTGCGCGCCCATTCGGCCACCACCGTCATCGGCATCACCGGGTCCGCCGGCAAGACCACCACCAAGGACCTGCTGAAGTCGATCCTCGAGCCCGAGGGCCCCACCGTGGCGCCCCAGGGCTCCTACAACGGCGAGGTCGGAGTCCCGCTGACCATCTTCACCGCTGAGCTGGACACCCGGTACGTGGTCGTGGAGATGGGCGCAGACGCCCCCGGCAACATCCGCGAGCTCGCGGAGATGGTCCGCCCCGACATCGGGGCGGTGCTCATGGTCGGATCCGCCCATGCCGGCAAGTTCGGCGGCGCGGACAAGATCGCCGCCGTCAAGGCGGAGCTCGTCGAGGAGATCAGCGCCACCGGCGCCGTCGTGCTCAACCGCGACGACGCCCAGGTCGCCCCCATGGCGAAGGCCGCGAAGGCTCCGATCACCTGGTTCAGCGAAGACACCGGCCAGGAGACGGGTCCGGACGCCGGTCAGGCCGCCGGCGGTGACCACGCCGCCGGGACCCCGGACCAGGTGCGCGCTGTGGACCTCAGCCTCGACGAGGCCGGGCACCCGAGGTTCCAGCTGCGCTTCACCGAGTCCGGCGAAGAGTTCCCGCTGGTCTCCGGCCTCACCGGCGCCCACCACGTCTCCAACCTCCTTGCCGCGGCGGCCTGCGCGCTGCGCGCAGGCGTCGCCCCTCACGCCATCGCCGAGCGGCTGAACGGGCTCGGCCCGGCGAGCCGCTGGCGGATGGAACGCACCGAGCGCGCCGACGGGGTCACCCTGATCAACGACGCCTACAACGCCAACCCCGAATCCATGCGGGAGGCGCTGCGCACCCTGGCGATGCTCACCAGACCCGGTCAGGGCCGCCCGGCACGCCGCTCGGTGGCCGTGCTCGGCGCGATGCTCGAGCTCGGCGACGTCTCCATCCCCAAGCACACCCAGCTGGGGGAGACCGTGGTGCGGCTGAACATCGACAAGACCCTGGTGGTGGGCGATCTGGCCTACCCGCTCTACCGCGGCGCCATCGCGGAGGGAAGCTGGGGCTCTGAGGTGCACTGGGTCGCCACGGTCGAGGAGGCCGAGGTCTACCTGGACCAGGAGCTCGCTCCCGGTGACATCGTGCTGTTCAAATCCTCCAACAGCGCAGGGCTTAGACTCCTGGGTGACAAGATCGCCGCAAAGGAAGGGGCCCTGTGATCGCTGTAGTCATCGGTGCCGTCTTCGGCCTGGGACTCACCCTCGTCGGGACGCCGTTGTTCATCCGCTTCCTGGTGAAGCGAGGATACGGCCAGTTCATCCGTGACGACGGCCCCACCACCCACCATGTGAAGCGCGGCACGCCCACGATGGGCGGAGCGGTCATCATGATGGCCGTGGTCGCCGCGTACCTGCTGACCCACCTGCTGCTGAGCATCACCGGCGACACCGCCGGACCGACAGCCTCCGGGCTGCTGCTGCTGATGCTGATGGTCGGCATGGGCCTCGTCGGCTTCGCCGATGACTTCGCGAAGATCAGCAGGAAGCAGTCGCTGGGACTGACGCCCTGGCGCAAGATCGCCGGGCTGGTCGCCGTCGGTGTGCTCTTCGCCGTGCTGGCGCTGAACTTCCCCGACGCCGACGGGCTGACCCCTGCCTCGACGAACATCTCCTTCGTCCGCGAGACGGTGCTCGACCTGGCCTTCGCCGGCCCGATCATCGGCATGATCCTCTTCGTGATCTGGGCGAACCTGATCGTCACCGCGACCACCAACGGCGTGAACCTCACCGACGGCCTCGACGGGCTCGCCACGGCGGCCACGGCAATGGTGACGGCCGCCTACACGATCATCTCGATCTGGCAGTTCAACCAGGCCTGCGGCAGCCGCAGCGCCGTGGAGAGCGTCTGCTACCAGGTGCGCGACCCGATGGACATGGCCATGATCGCCGCGATCATCACCGGCGCGCTGATCGGCTTCCTCTGGTGGAACACCTCACCGGCGAAGATCTTCATGGGCGACACCGGCTCCCTCGCCCTCGGCGGCGCTCTGGCCGGCTTCGCGATCCTGACCCATACCCAGCTGCTCTTCGTGATCCTGGGCGGGCTCTTCGTGCTGATCACCCTCTCGGTGATCATCCAGGTCGGCTACTTCAAGTTCTCCGGCGGCAAGCGGGTGTTCCTGATGGCCCCGCTGCAGCACCATTTCGAGCTCAAAGGCTGGGCAGAGGTCACCGTGGTGGTCAGGTTCTGGATCATCGGCGCCCTCGCCGTGGGCATCGGTCTGGCCGTCTTCTACGGCGAATGGGTGATCCGTCAGTGAGCGTGTCCGACTCTCAGGACCCACAGCACGCGCAGCACCAGAATTCCCGGCAGCCGCAGATCCGCCCCGAGCTTCGCGGCTGGGACGGCCCCTGGAAGGGACTGCGCGCGATGGTCACCGGGCTCGGCGTCTCGGGATTCGCCGCCGCCGACACCTTGGCCGAGCTGGGCGCGCGCGTCGTCGTCGTCGATGGAACCGATGCACCCAAGACGCGCCGCGACGCCGAGACGCTGCGGCTGGTCGGGGTGAGTCAGATCCTGCTCGGGGAGGAACACCTCTCCGAGCTGCCGCTGCTCGACGGTGAGCCCGTCGAGCTCGTGGTCACCTCTCCGGGCTGGCGGCCCGACTCCGCGCTGATCAGTGCGGCGCGCACCGCCGGGATCCCGGTCCTCTCCGAGGTGGAGCTGGCCTGGCGGCTCGGACCCCGCCCGGGCGCCACGAAGCCCAGCTGGCTCGTGGTCACCGGCACCAACGGCAAGACCACCACCGTCACGCTGCTGGAGTCGATGCTGATCCACGACGGTCAGCGCGCCATCGCCTGCGGCAACATCGGTGTGCCGGTGCTCGACGCGATCCGCGATCCGGAAGGCTATGACGCCCTGGCCGTGGAGCTCTCCAGCTTCCAGCTCGAATACACCGAGCTGCTCTCCCCGCTGGCCTCAGCGGTGCTCAACATCGCCGAGGACCATGTCGACTGGCACGGCAGCTTCGAGGACTACCGCGCGGCGAAGGCCAAGATCTACGAGAACACCGAGCTGGCCTGCGTCTACAACGCCGACCAGCGGGTCACCGAGGACATGGTCGCCGAGGCCGACGTCCAGGAGGGATGCCGAGCCGTCGGCTTCACCACCGGAGCCCCCGGACCCTCGATGCTCGGCGTGGTCGATGACCTGCTGGTGGACCGAGCGTTCCTGGCCAATCGTGCGCACCAGGCGCTGGAACTGGCGGAACTTGCCGACTTCGGCCCGCTCGCCCCGCAGCACCTCATCGCCAATGCCCTTGCCGCCGCCGCCCTGGCGCGCGCCGCCGGTGCCGCACCGGACGCGATCCGAGCGGCCGTGCAGGCCTACGAGGCCGGTGATCACCGCATCCAGCCGGTGGCGAAGGCCGACGACGTGCTCTGGATCAACGACTCCAAGGCCACCAACCCACATGCCGCCGCGGCCTCGCTGCGCAGCTTCACCGATGTCATCTGGATCGCTGGGGGACTGCCCAAAGGGGTGGTCTACGACGAACTCGTCCGGGAGATCGCCCCACGGCTGCGGCAGGTGATCCTGATCGGCACCGACTCCTCCCAGCTGAGGTCCAGCCTCGAGCGACACGCGCCGGGAGTCCCGGTGATCGGTGGACGCCTGCGGGAGGATGAGAGGCGCAGCGAGTTGGACGCGTCGCTGGCGGGTGAGGACGGGGTGCGCGCGATGCGGACCGCCGTCGCCGAAGCCGCCAAGGCGCTTGCGCCGCACCACACGGTGCTGATGGCCCCGGCCGCCGCCTCGATGGACCAGTTCGCCTCCTACGCAGCCCGCGGGGAAGCATTCATCGAAGCAGTGGCAGAGCTCATGACCGATTGATCGCAGACGTGGAGCCCCGCAGGGGACTTCACCAGGAGGAGGACTGGATGGACAAGCGGAGACCTCGAGTCCCAGCCTCCCCCGAACAGCGCAGGTCCCAGCTTCGCGCCGTGGACGACCAGACCGACCCGGGCGACGAGCCTGTCGAACCGGTGGCTGAGCGGCGCGTGCATCGATCGACTGCGGCCAAGACCTCGGCCCCGAAGACCGCCGCCGCCAAGACCTCCACCGCCAAGACCTCCACCGCCAAGGGCCCCGCCGCGGACACCCGGGACGCCGACACCTCCGACGGCGCCGCAGGTCGGCGCTGGAAGGCGGAGCGGGCGGACTCCCGGCAGAACCGGGTCCAGCGCTTCTGGAGCTTCCTGGAGATCGGGAACCCCTACACCACGTTCTGGCTGATCCTCGGCTCCACCCTCGCCCTCTCGATCATCGGGCTGACCTTCGTGCTGTCCTCGACCTCGGTGGATCCGACCGGGGGAGCCTTCACCACAGCGACCCGCCAGGCCACCTGGGCGGCCATCGGGCTCGTCGGCATGCTGGTCATGATGGTCCTGCCCACCCGCTGGCTGCGCGCCATCGGCTGGTTCCTGATGCTGCTCTCCGCCGTCCTGCTCGCCCTGGTCGCGTTCACCCCGCTGGGCCATACCGGCGGCGGCTCGACGAACTGGCTCCGGATCGGACCGGTCCAGGGACAGCCCTCCGAGGTCGCCAAGCTGGGCCTGGTGATGTGGGGCGCCGCGGTGCTGGCCAAGAAGGGCCGGCTGCTCTCCCAGTTCGCGCACTGGGTCACTCCCTTCGTGGCTCCCGGCGCCCTCTCGGTGCTGGTCCTGGTGCTCGCCGGCGGCGACCTGGGCACCAGCCTGATCATCATCCTGATCGTCGGGACGCTGCTCTTCGCCGCCGGGGTCGCCATGCGGTACTTCGTGATCGCGGCCAGCCTCGCCGCGGTGATGGTGGCGCTGCTGATGCTGGTGACGCCCTACCGCATGATGCGGGTCTGGGCGTGGCTCGGGGTCAACTGCGACCACCCCACCGATCCCTGTCACCAGATGCAGCAGGGCTACTACGCGCTGGCCTCGGGCGGCTTCTGGGGCGTCGGCCTGGGCCAGTCGCGGCAGAAATGGGACTACATCCCCGAGGTCCACAACGACTTCATCTTCACCATCATCGGAGAGGAGCTGGGACTGCTCGGCACCCTCACGGTGCTGGGCCTCTTCGCGGTGCTCGCCGTGGGGATGTTCCGCGTGGCCTACAACACGAACGACCAGTTCACCCGACTGGTCTGCCTCGGGGTCATCGCCTGGATCAACGGTCAGGCCTTCATCAACATCGGCATGGTCACCGGGCTGCTCCCGGTGGTGGGCGTGCCGCTGCCGTTCATCTCCTACGGCGGCTCGGCGCTGACCGTGACCCTGATCGCCGTCGGGGTGGTGCTGAACTTCGCCCGCAGGCAGCGCCTGGACGGCCGACCCCGGCCTCGTCGGAGCAGCTCCCCGTCGAAGGCCACCAAAACCTCCCACCGAAACCCCATGTCCGTCTGATGGCTGCCGAAGGAAAACCCATGAATGAGCTCTCCATAGTTCTCGCAGGCGGGGGAACCGCCGGGCACGTCAGCCCGATGCTGGCAGTCGCCCGGGCCCTCGATCGCCTCGCCCCCGAGGTCCGCCAGACCGTCATCGGCACCGCCGCCGGACTCGAGACCCGGCTGGTCCCCGAGGCCGGCTACCGACTGGAGACCATCGACAAGGTCGCCATGCCCCGGCGGCCCTCCCGTGACATGCTGCGCTTCCCCTCCCGCTTCGGGCAGGCCGTGCGCGACGCCGCCGGGATCCTCCGCGCCGAGCAGGCCGACGTGGTCATGGGCGTCGGCGGGTACGTGTGCACCCCGGTGTTCGTAGCGGCCCGCCGGCTGGGCATCCCCGTGGTCATCCACGAGGCCAACGCTCGTCCCGGTCTGGCGAACAAGCTGGGCCACCGGTTCGCCGCCTTCACCGGCGTCGCCTTCGAAGGCACCCCGCTGAAGGGCTCCGAATGGGTGGGCATGCCGATGGCCCGAGAGATCTCCCAGCTCGACCGCGCCCAGCAGCGGGAACAGGCCCGCAAGACCCTGGGCCTGGATCCGGAGAAGGTCACCCTGGTGATCACCGGCGGCTCCTCCGGGGCGCTGTCGCTGAACAACTCGATCAAGGCGGCGCTGACCGATCTGCTCGGCACCGGGGCCCAGGTGCTGCACCTGACCGGCCGGGACAAGGCGCTCACCGGTGAGCACGGCGCGCTGATCCAAGCCCCCGGCTACCACCAGCGGGAATACCTCGACGGCATGGAGCTCGCCTACGCCGCCGCGGACCTCATCATCGCCCGCGCCGGCGCCGCCACGGTGAGCGAGGTCGCCGCCGTGGGGCTTCCCGCGATCTTCGTGCCGCTGCCGGTGGGCAACGGCGAGCAGGAGCTCAACGCCCGCGAACTTGTCGCCGCAGGCGGCGCCCTGCTGGTCAAGGACGAACATTTCAACAAGTCCTGGATCCGGCGCAACATCGTTCCGCTGCTCGAGGACCCGCAGCTGCTGGCCACCATGGAGCAGCAGTCGGCCTCGCGCGGGATCACCGATGCCGACGATCGGATGGCCCGCGCCACCCTCGTCGCCGCCGGCCACCCGATGAGCAAGTCCGAGACCGCGAAGTGACCCTGCCTCCCATGAATCCTGCTCACGCCGCGGAGCCCACCGCCCGGCCCAGCTCCGCTGAACCTCCCGCCGCCGGACTCGGGCACGTCCACTTCCTGGGGCTCGGCGGAGTGGGCGTCTCCGCCGTCGCACGCCTGATGGCCGCCGACGGCGTGCCGATCTCCGGCACCGACGCCAAGGAGCTCCCCGTGCTCGAGGAGTTCCGTCGCGGCGGCGCCGCCGTGCAGGTGGGCTACCGCGCCGAGAACCTGGCCGCCGCGGAGGAACAGCTGGGCCACCCCATCACCGCGGTGATCGCCTCCTCGATCGCCGCTGCCGGCAATCCCGAATACGACGAGGCCGTGCGCCGCGGCCTGCCGGTGCTGCACCGCTCGCAGGGTCTGGCGGCGCTGATGCGGACCCGCCGCGCCGTCGCCGTCGCGGGCACCCACGGCAAGACCACCACCTCCTCGATGGCCACCGTGCTGCTGGAGCAGGCCGGACTCTCTCCGACCTTCGCCGTCGGCGCCAACGTCGCCGGACTCGGCGTCAACGCCGCGGCGGGCACCGGGGAGTGGTTCATCGCCGAAGCCGACGAGTCCGACGGTTCGCTGCTGAACTACGCCCCAGAGGTCGGTGTGGTCACCAATGTCGAAGCCGACCACCTCGATCACTACGGCACCGCGGAGGCGGTGGAGCAGGTCTTCGTGGACTTCACCGAGCGGATCACCGACGGCGGGGCGCTGATCATCTGCGCCGACGACTCCGGTGCCCGCGAACTGCTGGCGAAGGTGGAGCAGCCGCTGGCCGCCCGCGGCGTGAGCATCACCAGCTACGGCACCCGCGAGGACGCCGACCTTCGGCTGAGCAGCGTCACCCGCGACGGCGGGGTGGTGCGTGAGGGCGCCGAGGAGGCGCTGCTGCGCCTGGCGGTGCCCGGAGTGCACAATCAGCTCAACGCCCTGGCCGCCATCGCGGTGGGGCGCCGAGCCGGACTCTCGCTGGGAACCAGCGTCGCGGCCGTCTCGCACTTCCAAGGCACCTCGCGCCGCTTCGAGCTGCGCGGAGAGGTCTCCGGGGTGCGCGTCTACGACGACTACGCCCATCACCCCACCGAGGTCGCCGCCGTGCTCCAGGCCGCGCGCGCCTCGCTGACCGCTGCTGACGGGCAGGTCCATGTGATCTTCCAGCCGCACCTGTTCAGCCGCACCGCCGCCTTCGCCGCTGACTTCGGGACTGCGCTGACCGCGGCGGACACCGTGGCGGTGCTGGAGATCTACCCGGCCCGGGAGGAGCCCATCGAGGGCGTCACCGCCGCCCTGCTGGGGCACCCGGTGCGCAGCGTCGCCGAAGCCGTCGACGCCGTGGCCTCGGCCGCCCGTCCAGGAGACCTGATCATGACCCTCGGCGCCGGTGACGTCACCGCATTGGGCGCAGACGTCCTCCGCGCGCTCACGGAGCGCCGATGAGGCTGCGGTTCCCCCGCCGCGCCCCGGACCACGACAAGCCCTCCGACGCGGACCACGATGAGTTCTCCGACACGGACGACGATGAGTTCGGTGACGCGTCCCCGCTGGACTTCCCCGAGCCTGCCGCCGTCATCGGCAGGCGGCGCCGGCGCCGACGGATCCTCGCCCTGCTGATCAGCCTCGCGGTGCTGCTCGGCGTGGTGGCCACCCTCTACTTCTCCCCGCTGCTGGTGGTGCGCGCGATCGCGGTTCAGGACAACGACCTGCTCACCGATCAGCGCGCCCAGGAGCTGCTGGCGCCGCTGCACGGCACGCCGCTGGCTCAGGTCAGTCAGCGCGACGTCGAGCGGCTGCTGCAGGACGAGCGCGCGGTCGACGAGGTGATCGTCGCCGCCCGGCTCCCCGAGGGCCTGGACATCGTGGTGATCGAACATCCCCCGGTGGCAGAGGTCCACGTGGGGGAGGAGATCCTCTTCTACAGCCAGGAGGGAGAGCTGATCAGGACCTTCGACGAGTCCCAGGCTGAGGATGCGCAGGGCTACGCCACCCCGGTGATCTCCGCGGAGGCCGCCCTGGAGAACGAGGCGGTCTTCCAGACCATCGTCTCGGTGCTGGGCCAGCTGCCCGAGGGTGCCCGCGAGTCTCTGGAGTCCGCCACCGCGGAGTCTCGGGATTCGGTGCAGCTTGAGCTGCAGGACGGGCGGACCGTCGTCTGGGGCGACGACCAGCGCGGGGACGAGAAGGCCACGGTGCTTGAAGCGATCCTGGGCTCCTCGGCGGGCGAGTTCGAGGGCGTCGAGGTGCTCGACATCTCAACTCCGAGCGCGCCGGTGACGCGCTAGGCGCGTGTGGCGCGTAGGCTTATGACCGAAAAGGACATCAGACAGGGACTGCCTACCTGGGATCCCCTAAGGTTCAAGTAAAGCTTGAACCTTGCTGTTGGTTCGCAGGCAACAGAACAATGTCTCAGGTACGGAGGCTCCCGTCCGCTGAAGAGCCGCTGCGACGTCACGGGCTGCCGCCCATGATTGAACCGATGTACCCGCGAATGACATCGGCACGATCAGGTGGCCCGAGACGGGTGAAGACAGTGAGGAGTCGCGCTGCGGCTCACTCAGCGACGGGGGTCTCCGTACATTTGAGACCAGAGACGAGCAAGGGACACACAACGTGGCATCACCGAACAACTACCTGGCCGTGATCAAGGTCGTCGGCATCGGTGGCGGCGGCGTCAACGCCGTCAACCGCATGATCGACGTCGGTCTCCGTGGCGTGGAATTCATCGCCATCAACACTGACGCGCAGGCGCTGCTGATGAGCGACGCCGACGTGAAGCTCGACGTCGGCCGAGAGCTGACCCGTGGACTGGGAGCCGGTGCCAACCCTGAGGTCGGCCGCCAGGCCGCCGAGGACCACTCCGAGGAGATCGAAGAGGTCATCCGCGGCGCCGACATGGTGTTCGTCACCGCAGGCGAAGGCGGCGGCACCGGAACCGGCGGCGCCCCCGTGGTCGCCCGGATCGCCCGCTCGCTCGGCGCGCTGACCATCGGCGTGGTCACCCGCCCGTTCACCTTTGAGGGCCGCCGGCGCGCCGGCTCGGCCGAAGAGGGCATCGAACAGCTCCGCGACGAGGTCGACACGCTCATCGTGATCCCCAACGACCGGCTGCTCTCGATCTCGGACAAGAACGTCTCGGTCCTGGACGCCTTCCGCTCCGCGGACCAGGTGCTGCTCTCCGGCGTGCAGGGCATCACCGACCTGATCACCACACCGGGTCTGATCAACCTCGACTTCGCCGACGTGAAGTCGGTCATGCAGGGTGCCGGCTCCGCCCTGATGGGCATCGGCTCGGCCAACGGTGAGGACCGTGCGGTGAAGGCCGCGGAGCTCGCCATCGCCTCGCCGCTTCTGGAAGCCTCCATCGACGGCGCACACGGTGTCCTGCTCTCCATCCAGGGCGGCTCGGATCTCGGACTCTTCGAGATCAACGAGGCCGCCAGGCTGGTCCAGGAGGTCGCCCACCCGGAGGCCAACATCATCTTCGGCGCCGTCATCGACGACGCCCTCGGTGACGAGGCTAGGGTGACGGTCATCGCCGCCGGCTTCGACCAGGTCGACGCCACCTCCCGTCCCGCGCAGCCGCTGCAGAACCAGGCGCCTGCTCGCAGCGTCGGCTCCGCAGCCCCGCCCGCGCGCACCGCCCCGCCCGTCCCCGGAACCGTGCCCGGCACGATCCCGATGGGCGGCTCAGGTGCTGCACGCTACGCCGGCTCCCAGGACACCGCACCTCAGCAGCGGTTCGACCCCTCGCGTCGTCGTCATGAGAACGAGGAGCAGCAGGACATCCCGGACATCGTCGAGTCGGACTACACCGGAGGTCGCAACGACGACCTCGATGTGCCTGACTTCCTGAAGTGACCTCGGCCCCCACGAACAAGGGGGCCAGGTCCGCTGTGTCCCCGTCGCCGTTCTGGTGGCGGGGCCACGCCGGTGACTCCGTGCAGCTGGGCTTCACCTCGGTGGATGCCGGGAATCTGGCGCGTCACGCAGGTTCCCAGCAGCGGGTCTCCGAGGATCGCCGCCGTCTCGAGGCGGCGATGGGCGTGCCAGCGGGGTCCCTGCGCTTCCTGAACCAGGTCCACTCCGCAGACGTGCTCGACGCCGAGGCCGCGGCCTCCGCGCAGGAAGGCGTCAGCTCCGCCCCGGTGCCCACCGGGGATGCCTGGGTCTGCGCCGACGGCTCGGTGCCGCTGGCGATCATGGTCGCCGACTGCCTGCCGGTGCTGCTCTACGGGCAGCGCGCCGGCAGCGATCCCGAGCATCAGGTTCCGGTGACAGCTGCGGCCCACGCCGGGCGTCCAGGCCTGCTGGCCGGGGTCCTGGAGAACACCGTGGCCGCCATGCGGGAGCGCGGCGCCGTCGCGATCACCGCGTGGATCGGCCCGGGAGCCTGCGGCGCCTGCTACGAGATTCCAGAACCGATGGTCGCCGAGGTCTCCCGTGACCGTCCCGCCATCGCCTCCACCACCAGCTGGGGCACCAGTGCGCTGAACCTGCGCGCCGAGGCCCAGGCCGTCCTCGCCCAGCAGGGAGTCACCGTCGAGGACCTCGCCGGCTGCACCCTCGAGGACGACTCGCTCTTCTCCCATCGCCGAGAGCCTGACCGCGGACGGTTCGCCGGTGTGATCTGGATGCCAGCATCCTCATCCCGGTCAGGATCCCCGGCAGAGCTCCCGGCTCGATAGGCTCTCCTCGTGCAGACCAGACCAGATCCCGCCGGCCCAGATCCCGCCGGCCCAGACCCCGCTTCCACGGATTCGGCCACCGACCCCGCAGCCCGCGACCCCGCAGCCCAGGACCCGCGGAGCGAGGAGCTCGCAGCGAACCTCGCGGCGGTCCACGCCCGGATCGACCGGGCGATGGCCGCCGTCGGACGCCAGGATCGGCCGAAGCTCATCGTGGTCACCAAGTTCTTCCCCGCCGCGGATGTGCTCAGGCTGTACCGGCTGGGCGTTCGCGACGTCGGCGAGAACCGCGATCAGGAGGCCGCCGCCAAGGCCGCGGAGGTCACACAGCTGCTCGGCGGTGACACGGACGCCCTGCACTGGCATTTCATCGGCCAGCTGCAGTCCAACAAGGCCCGCTCGGTCCTCGGCTACGCCGATCACCTGCACTCGGTGGACCGGTCGTCCCTGCTGAAGGCGCTGGTCAAGGCCGCACCTGCAGCGGATGCGCCGCCGCTGACCTGCCTGATCCAGGTGGACCTGCGTGACCCCGTGCCGGCCGACGGCAGGGGAGGGGCGGACCCCGCGTCGATCCCCGCGCTGGCCGCCGGGATCGCTGAGGCACCGGGGCTTGAGCTCGGCGGACTCATGGCTGTCGCGCCCCTGGATGAGCCGGCCGCACCGGCCTTCGGCCGACTTGCGCAGCTCTCCGCCGAACTGCAGGACGCCCACCCTCAGGCGCACATGATCTCCGCCGGAATGAGCGGTGACCTGGAGGAAGCGGTGGCCCACGGTGCGACACACCTGCGGGTCGGTCGAGATGTCCTGGGTGAGCGTCCGCTTCAGCGATAGTCTCGAGACCGCGCAGTGACAAATCAACCTTTCCTCAGGAGAACCCTCATGGCCGGTGCCTTCAAGAAGACCATGATCTACCTCGGCCTCGCCGACGGAGACGACTACAGCGAGGACAGCTTCTCCAAGGAGCCCTCCTCCACGACCCGCAGCCCCCAGGGCTCGGCCTCCGAGCCCAGCTCGGTGAGCCGCAGCTCCTCCATGGCGGCCTCGGTCCGCGAGACCCCGGCGCCGACGAGCGCCACCTCCTCCGCGCGCGGAAACGAGGTCGTCTCCCTCGGCATCGACCACGCCGACGACAGCTCACACACAGGCCAGTACAACAGCTCCAACTTGGCAGTGGACCCGGACTACCGTGCTCCGGTCACCCCGATCAAGCGAGCCCCCTCATCCCGGGATGAAAGTTCACCGATGCGAAAAATCACCACCGTTCACCCGCGCTCCTACAACGACGCGAAGGTCATCGGCGAGTCCTTCCGGGACAACATCCCGGTGATCATGAACGTCACCGACATGGGCGAGGCCGAGGCCAAGCGACTGGTGGACTTCTCCGCCGGGCTGGTCTTCGGCATGGGCGGATCCATCGAGCGTGTCACCAACAAGGTGTTCCTGCTGACCCCGAAGAACATCGAGGTGCTGGCTGAAGAGCGCGCCGCCGCAGAGACCCCGTCCTCGGCCCAGTTCTTCAACCAGAGCTGAACCAAGTACGCTTCTGAGCTGTGGATCTCTTAACCGCGCCCCTGTACCTGCTGCTGACCATCTACCAGTTCGCTCTGGTGGTCCGCATCGTCTTCGACCTCACCCAGCAGTATGCCCGCAGCTGGCGACCCAAGGGCTTCGCGCTCATGATCGCCGTCGGGGTCTACACCATCACCGACCCGCCGATCCGCTGGATCCAGCGCAAGGTGCCGCCGCTGAACCTGGGCGGAGTGTCCCTGGACATGGGGTTCCTGCTGGTGTTCCTGGTCGTGGTGATCGCGAAGATGGTGCTGCGCGGATTCGCCTGACCCGAAGGTACCTCGCGGGCGAGCGTCCAGCACTGCGCCGTTGGACGGACCTCGACGCGTGAAAGCCGCACTTGAAGGTTGTAGTCGAAGGCAACGAATCGCAATGGGTATCCTGATGGATGACCCAAAGACCAGCTTCACAGCTTCCCCAGCCACTCGATGAGGTGACACCGCATGGCCCTGACCCCCGATGACCTCCTGAACAAGGAATTCCCCGAGACCAAGTTCCGTCCCGGTTACGACAAGGACGAGGTCGATGACTTCCTTGACGAGGTGGTCGTCGAATGGCGGCGCCTGGCCCAGGAGAACGAGGAGCTCACCGCCAAGGTCGCGGCTCTTGAGGAACAGCTCGAGGAGAACCCGGCGAACCTGGAGCCCGATGAGCTCAAGGATGCGGGCCTCTCGGGCTACGCCGGCACCACCTCGACGATGACCGGCTCCGCGGACCCCAGCACCGAAGAGCACGAGCTCAGCGCCGACTCATCGGTCACCGCGCACCCCGAGTACGCGCTCGGAACCCGCCCCGCACAGGAGCGTCCCGTCGCCGCGGAGCCCGCTGCGAGCGACCAGGCCACCTCCGCCACCGGCGTGCTCGCCATGGCGCAGCAGCTGCATGACCAGTACGTCTCCGAGGGGGAGCAGACCCGCGCGGCCTACATCGCCGAGGGCGAGGCCAGGCGCACCGAATACATCACCGAAGGTGAGCAGACCCGCAGCGCCTACATCGCCGAGGGCGAAACCACCCGGGATGCCTACATCGCCGAGGGTGAGACCCGCCGCGACGAGCTGGTCAGCACCGCAGAGGCCACTCACGCCCAGCTGCTGGCCGAGGCCGAGCGCCGCCGCAACGAGATCGTCACCGAGGCCGAGACCCGCGCCGAGAACGTGATCGAAGAGGCGGAGCTGACCTCGACCCGCACGCTGAACGCGCTGGAGCGCAAGAAGGCCGACCTGGAGTCCAAGGTCGGCGAGCTGACCAGCTTCGAGCGGGACTACCGGGCACGGCTCAGGGACTACATCGAAGGTCAGCTGGCAGATCTGAACAGTCGCGGCTCCATCGAGAAGGAAGCCACCGTCAACTGATCCAGCTCCTCGACGCCGAGCGCTCAGGGTGACACCTGACCTGTAGAATCCAACGGTGTCGAAACAGCTCTCAGATGACCATCAGCGGTCCATGCGAACCCCGTCCCGCCGAACTGCGCTCATCGTGGCAGCGGCCCTGGCGGTGTTCGCCTGGGCCGCTGATCAGTTAACGAAGGTGTGGGTCGAAACCACGATGACCCTGGGGGAGCGGACCGAGGTGCTGCCCCCGGTGCTCTACTGGCGCTACCACCTGAACCCGGGTGCCGCATTCTCCATGGGCACCGACTACACCTGGGTGTTCACGCTGATCATGATCGCGGTGCTCGGCTATGTGGTCTTCAAGAGCCGCGACCTCGGCGGCTCCTGGCTCTGGACGCTGGGCCTGGGCGGGCTCGCCGGCGGAGTCGCCGGCAACCTCACCGACAGGATCTTCCGCGACCCCTCCCTGAACGGGGAAGGGATCAGCACCTTCGGTCAGGGCCACGTGGTGGACTTCATCGCCGTGCCGAACTTCGCGATCTTCAACATCGCCGACTCCTTCATCGTGTGCTCGATCATCGCGATCTGCACGATGATGGTCTTCGGGCTGAACCTCGACGGCACCCGGGAACAGAGCGGGAAGACGTCTGACACGGCGAACACCGACACGGCGAACACCGACACCCGGAAATCTGACCACCGGAAGTCTGACCACCGGAAGTCTGACACCGCGACCATCGACGCTGCGGAGACCGACGCATGAGCACCCAGGACATCGCAGTGCCCGCAGAGCTCGACGGCGGCCGCGCCGACGCCGTGCTGGCCACCCTCTTCGAGGTCTCCCGCACGGACACCACCCAGTGGCTCAAGGACGGGCGGGTCACCTGGGCGCAGGACCGCACCCAGGGGCGCTCCGCCGGGCGGACGGTGAAGAAGTCTGACCGGCTTGCCGCCGGCACCGAGCTCGCCGTCGTCGTGCCCGAGAAGCATGACCCCTTGGAGGTGAGGATCGAAGCTGTGGAAGACATGACCCTGTTGCACCAGGACACCGAGATCGTGGTGGTGGACAAGCCCGTCGGCGTGGCCGCGCATCCCTCACCCGGCTGGACCGGGCCCACCGTGATCGGGGGCCTGCTCGCCGCCGGGGTGGAGATCTCCACCTCCGGGGCCCAGGAGCGCCGCGGGATCGTGCACCGCCTCGACGTGGGCACCTCCGGGGTGATGGTGGTGGCCAAGACCGAGCACGCCTACACCCTGCTCAAGGACGCCTTCCGCCAGCGCACCACCCATAAGAGCTACCACGCGCTGGTCCAGGGGCTGCCCGATCCGGTGGACGGGACCATCGACGCCCCCATCGGCAGGCACCCCGGACACGACTGGCGGTTCGCGGTGCTCGACGGCGGCCGTGAGTCCCGCACCCACTACCGGCTGCAGCAGGCCTATGGCCGGGCCAGCCTGATGGACGTCACGCTGGAGACCGGCCGGACCCACCAGATCCGGGTCCACTTCTCCGCGCTGGGCCACCCCTGCGCGGGAGACCTCACCTACGGCGCCGACCCGCAGCTGGCCGCCGATCTCGGACTGACCCGGCAGTGGCTGCACGCGGTGGAGCTCGGGTTCCACCACCCCGGCAACGGCGACTGGGTGAGCTACCGCACCGACTACCCCGCGGACCTCGCCCAGGCCCTCGAGATCCTGGAGAACGGCTGAGCATGGCAACCACCGGCGATTTCGTCCACCTGCACAACCACACCGAGTACTCGATGCTCGACGGCGCCGCGAAGATCGGGGAGCTCTTCGAACAGACCCAGAATCTCGGCATGCCCGCAGTGGCCACCACTGACCATGGGTTCCTCTTCGGCGCCTACGAGTTCTGGAAGACTGCCCAGAACTACGACGTGAAGCCGATCATCGGACTCGAGGCCTACCTGTCTCCGGGCACGCATCGCTCCGACCGCACCCGGGTGAAATGGGGCGACGGGGTCATCGGGGAGAAGGACGTATCCGGCGGCGGCGCTTACACGCACATGACCATGTGGGCGGAGAACACCACCGGGATGCACAACCTCTTCCGGATGGGCTCGCTGGCCTCCCTGGAGGGCTACTTCTACAAGCCGCGGATGGACCGGGAGCTGCTGGAGACCTACGGCAAGGGGATCATCGCCACCACCGGCTGCCCCTCCGGAGAGATCCAGACCCGGCTGCACCTGGGCCAGTACGAGGAGGCGAAGAAGGCCGCCGGGGAGTACCAGGACCTCTTCGGGCGGGAGAACTTCTACTGCGAGCTGATGGACCACGGCCTGGACATTGAGCGCAAGGTCAAACAGGACCTGATCAAGCTCGCCCGCGAGCTGAACATGCCGATGGTCGCCACCAACGACCTGCACTACACCCACCAGCATGACCACAAGGCCCACGGGGCGCTGCTGTGCGTGCAGTCGAACTCCACCCTGGATGACCCGAACCGGTTCAAGTTCGGCTCCGAGGAGTTCTACCTCAAGTCCGCCGCCGAGATGCGCGACCTCTTCCGCGACTTCCCCGACGCCTGCGACAACACCCTGGCCATCGCCGAGCGCTGCCAGGTCGAGTTCAACGAGTCCGCCTCCTATATGCCCCGGTTCCCGGTGCCCGATGGAGAGTCCGAGGAGTCCTGGTTCATCCAGGAGGTCGAGAAGGGTCTGCACTACCGGTTCCCGAACGGCATCCCGGACGAGGTGCGCAAGCAGGCCGAGTACGAGATCGGCGTCATCACCCAGATGGGCTTCCCGGGCTACTTCCTGGTCGTGGCCGACTTCATCACCTGGGCCAAGGAGCAGGGCATCCGAGTGGGTCCGGGCCGCGGTTCCGGGCCCGGCTCGATGGTCGCCTTCGCGATGCGCATCACCGACCTCAACCCGCTGCAGCACGGGCTGATCTTCGAGCGCTTCCTCAACCCCGACCGCGTCTCCATGCCTGACTTCGACGTCGACTTCGATGACCGTCGGCGCTCCGAGGTCATCCAGTACGTGGTCAACAAATACGGCGACGAGCGCGTGGCCATGATCGTCACCTACGGCACGATCAAGTCCAAGCAGGCGCTGAAGGACTCCGCCCGGGTCATGGGGGAGCCCTTCTCCACAGGCGACCAGCTGACCAAGAAGATGCCGCCCGACGCCATGGGCAAGCCGATGCCGCTGGGCGACATCTACGAGTCCAAGTCGGCCCGGTACTCCGAGGCCGCCGAGATGCGGGAGTTCGTCGACTCGGACCCGCGGATGAAGGAGATCTTCAACCTCGCCTCCGGGCTGGAGGGGCTGAAGCGCCAGTGGGGCGTGCACGCGGCAGGGGTGATCATGTCCAGTGACCCGCTGATCGACATCATCCCGATCATGAAGCGCGAGCAGGATGGCGCGATCATCACGCAGTTCGACTATCCGATCTGCGAAAACCTGGGTCTGATCAAGATGGACTTCCTGGGTCTGCGCAACCTCACGATCATCTCCGACTGCCTGGAGAACATTCAGCTCAACAAGGGCATCGAGCTCGACCTGGAGAACCTCGAGCTCACCGACCGGGCCGCCTATGATCTGCTGGCCCGCGGAGACACCCTGGGAGTCTTCCAGCTCGACGGCGGCGGCATGCGCTCGCTGCTGCGACTGATGCGCCCGGACAACTTCGAAGACATCTCGGCCGCCCTGGCGCTCTACCGCCCGGGGCCGATGGGTGCGAACTCGCACACCAACTATGCGCTGCGCAAGAACGGGCATCAGGACGTCAGCCCGATCCACCCGGAGCTGGAGGAGCCGCTGCTCGAGATCCTGGGCACCACCCACGGGCTGATCGTCTACCAGGAGCAGGTCATGGCCATCGCGCAGAAGGTCGCCGGCTACTCGCTGGGCCAGGCCGACATCCTGCGCCGCGCCATGGGCAAGAAGAAGAAGTCCGAGCTGGACAAGCAGTACGTGAACTTCTCTTCCGGCATGGAGTCCCACGGCTACTCCGCCCCGGCGATCAAGGCGCTGTGGGACGTGCTGCTTCCGTTCTCCGACTACGCCTTCAACAAGGCCCACACCGCCGCCTACGGGCTGATCGCGTATTGGACCGCCTATCTCAAGGCCAACTACCGGGCCGAGTACCTGGCCGCCCTGCTCACCTCGGTGGGTGAGAACCGCGACAAGCTCGCGCTCTACCTCTCCGAGTGCCGCCGCATGGGTGTCACGGTGACCTCCCCGAGCATCAACGAGTCCGCGCTGACCTTCACCCCGGTCGGTGACGACACCATCCGCTTCGGCATGGGCGCGGTGCGCAACGTCGGGTCCAACGTGGTCGCCGGGATGGTCTCCGCGCGGGAGGAGAAGGGCCGCTACGAGACCTTCGCCGACTTCCTCAAGAAGGTGCCGATGCAGGTGTGCAACAAGCGCACCGTCGAATCGCTGATCAAGGCCGGCGGATTCGACGAGCTCGGGCACACCCGGCGGGCGCTGGTGACCATCCACGAGCAGGCCATCGACCAGGCGATCTCGGAGAAGAAGGGCTCCCAGGCCTATGAGACCGACCTCTTCGGCAGCGCCGACATGGAGCTCGGAGACTCGCTCTCGGTCAGCGTCCCCGACCTGCCGGAGTGGGAGAAGATGGACAAGCTCTCCTTCGAGCGCGAGATGCTCGGCCTCTATGTCTCTGACCATCCGCTCCAGGGCCTGGAACGGGTCCTGGCCCACCATGCGGATCGCTCCATCTCCTCGGTGATGGGGGAGGACGGCCCGGCCGACGGCGCCGGGATCACGATCGCCGGGATGATCACCTCGCTGCAGCGCCGGGTGGCGAAGTCCTCGGGAAACCCCTACGCACGCGCCGAGATCGAGGACATGGCCGGCACCATCGAGGTGATGTTCTTCGGCAAGACCTATCAGGCGGTCTCGATGATCCTGGCCGAGGATCTGGTGGTCTCGGTGAAGGGTCAGATCGACCGGCGTGAGGACGGCAGCGTCACGCTCAAGGCCATGGACGTGACCGTGCCGGAGATCAATGAGGACGGCAACGCCGGGCCCGTCGTCGTCTCCGTCTCGTCCCAGCGGGCCTCGGAACACCTGGTCATGGAGCTGGGACGGACCCTGCGCGCGCATCGCGGCAACAGCGACGTGCACGTGCGGCTGCTCTCCGGGGACAAGATCGAGCTCATGCGGCTGGGCCACGAGTACCAGGTCAGTCCCTCGCCGGCGCTCTTCGGGGATCTCAAGGTGCTGCTCGGCCCAGGCTGCCTGGAGCTCTGAGCGGACTGCGGCACCCGGTCGGCGCCAGCAGACGCAGGCCGACAGCGTCACAACATCTTGTGGTCGAAGATTTGAAGCACACTATATGTGGTGGGTAGACTCGGGGCATGTACTGCCCCTATTGCCGCCATGACTCCTCCCGAGTCGTCGACTCCCGCATGCTCGATGATGGCTCCGGCATCCGGCGACGTCGGCAGTGCCCGCAGTGCTCCAAGCGGTTCACCACCATGGAGACCACCAGCCTGAACGTGATCAAGCGCTCCGGAGCGGCCGAGCCCTTCGATCGGTCCAAGGTGATCAACGGCGTCCGCAAGGCGTGCCAGGGCAGGCCGGTCTCCAACGATGACCTCGCCGTGCTGGCCCAGGAGGTGGAGGAGAACATCCGCGCCGCGGGCAACGCCGAGGTGGATGCCAACGACGTCGGGCTCGCGATCCTCGGCCCGCTGCGCCGCCTGGACGTGGTCGCCTATATGCGTTTCGCCTCGGTGTACCGCGGGTTCGATTCGCTGCAGGACTTCGAGAACGCGATCGCGGAGCTGCGCCGCGAGGAGCTGCACGGACCTTCAACCTCAGGTGCAACCGTGGTGCAGCCCAGATTCGGATTCCGTTAGACTCAAGTCTGTACCGGTGGCGGTCTCTTCTGGGGAAGGTTGAGAGCGCCACCGGTCTTTTCATCCCCGGTGATGGTCCCGACATGCCGTGCGGTGCAGGACTCACCGCAGGCCCGCGCAGAACCTCCTGCGGGAGACCCCGGACGCACGGATGGTCCGGAGAGAACCCCCTGAACTTTCTCTCCGGACCACCTGCGCCTCCGAGGAGGCCCTTCCATTACACGCCGCGTGCGCAGGCGCCTCGCGCAGATGAAGCAAAACCACGTAGTTCGACCGGTGAAACCCAGTAGAAGATACGGGCCGGTATAGTTGACGGGCATCTGATCCATCAATAGAGGAGCCCACGGTGCACCGCAGTGACCCTTTTGTGGGCAGGCGCGAAGAGATCGAGCTGATCCGCAGGGCTGCTGAGCGCGCGCGGACGGGCACGGCACAGTTCGTGGTCATCGAGGGTTTCACCGGCTCAGGGAAGACCCGTCTGCTGCATCAGGCGATGGAGTCGTATCCGGAATGGGACGAACGCACGATCCTGCTCGACGAGTCCTTCAGCGCCCGCGCCGGATCCGCGATCCGACATCTTCTCGGCGCCGGCTCCACCGGCCCCGACGAGCTGGAGGATCTCCTGGCCGCCAGCTTCGATGCCGGGCAGAACCTGCAGGTGCCCTACCTGGTGAGCGTCAAGAACCTGCACCTGATCGACGAGGTCTCCGCCGATGCGCTCTGGCGCGGGCTGAGTCTCTTCCAGAACGGCCCGGTGCTCGTGGTGCTGAGCACCCAGGGCTCAGTGCGGCCCGAGGTTCAGCGGCTCATCCGGCTCGCTCAGGCCAGCCCGCGCGGCACCTACATCGGCCTGCAGCCGCTGCCGCTGCGGCAGGTGGGTGAGCTGCTGGAGGCGCACTCCGAGCTGCCGATCGCGACCTCGGTGGCGGCTCGGGTGCTGCGCGAGACCGATGGATACCCAGGCCTGGTGGAACAGGTGGGGCGCTGGCTGCGCCGGGTCCCCTCCGGGGCCCGCAGCATCGACCAGGCGTTGGCGGCCACCGTGCGTTCCGCGGACTACAGCGGAATGCACCGAGACGTGATGACCCAGATGAGCGGTCTGGAAGAGCCCGACCGCCGCGCCGTTGCGCTGCTGGCCGCCGCTGACACCTCGCTGAGTCGCAGCCAGCTCGAAGCCGCGGTGGGAGCCGCCGTGGACCCCGCCGCACTGCTGAGCACCGCGCTGCTGAGCTGGGAGGAGCTCACCGGCCGCTATGCGGTGCCGCGTCGCTCGCTGAGCCGCGCGGTGCTCAGCGGCACCGCGGAGCTGGAGCAGGCCCAGCTGCTGCTGGCGCTTGCGGGCGTGCTGGAGGGGGAGGAATCGGTGCGCCACCTGGCCGAAGCTATCCGGCGGGACCCTTCCCTGGGTGAGCAGGAGGAGGTCGTCGCGGCGCTGCACGGCTACGCGCGGCAGGCCGCGAGGCGTCACGAGTTCTGCGAAGCCTTCGACCACGTCATGCTCGCCGTCTCGATGGCCCTCGACGACGAGGAGTCGCTCCACCTGCTCGCCGGACTCGCCGTGCGGACCAATCGGATCTCCGCCCTGCTGGCCCTGGAGCCCGTGATGCGCGCGATGCCGGAGTCGACGTCTCGCTCCGGGATCCTGGCGCTGATCATGCTGGAGCAGTCGGACCTCGAGGGTGCGCTCCAGGAGCTGGAGTCCGTGACCCCGCAGCCCGACCGAGGGCTGCCCATCTATGCCGAGTCCGTCATCGAGGTCAGCGCCCGACTGTACGCCGCGGCGCGCCGCCGCCGCGGCGCCGCGCTGGCGAAACAGGTCTCCTCCGCGCTCGCCGAGGTGCTGGGCCGGGGGGACGGCCTCGACCTGCTCGGTGACATCTGGGATCTCGGCCAGCTGCAGGGCATGGCGTCGCTGAACAGCTTCTGGATCGAGTTCTCCGCGGAGGATCCCGGTGATGCCGCCGCAATGATCGACCACGTCTCGACCGCGCTGAGGAAGCTGCAGGGCCGGGCCGGCGTCGAGCGGTTCGAAGGGGCGCTCTACGCGGTGCGCGGGGGACTGCACCGGCAGATCGGACACATGGGCTGCGCCTATCAGGATCTCAGCGTCGCCGCCGCCCAGGACGGCACCAGCAGCTACGTGATGTATGCCCGTTCCCAGCTGGCGCTGCTGCTGTTCAGCTCTGCCTACTGGGACGAGGCCGCACAGATGGCCGATCGCGCCGCGGGAGAGGGTCTGGCACGCGGGGAGAATGCCGCCTCCCATGTCGCCTACGCCGTGTCGGCGGTGCTCCCCGCCGCCCGCGGGGAGATCGAGACGGTCCGCACCCGGCTGGAGGTGCTGCGCGAGAGCCAGTTCGCTTACCTTCCGCTGGCCACCGGGACCATCGACTGGGTGGAGGCCTCCCTGGCGGCCTCGCAGAACGATTTCCGCGGAGTGGCCCGGAACCTGCTGAGCATGCGCAACGACGGCACCGTGTGGTGGGCGATGGAGCCCCAGGCGATGAGCATGCTCGCCCGGGCGCTGCATGTCAGCGGCTGGGCGGCGATGTTGCCGGCCCTGCTGCGCAGCGCCGAGGGCGAGTCCGGCGTGGTGGACTTCCAGCGCCACCTCACCACCCCCTACCTGCGCGGCTTCGAACGCTGGGGAGCGGGTGCTCCGCTTGAGGCGATGGAGAGCTTCCTCCAGGTGCTGCGCGGCTACGACGCGGCCGAATCGATCCGGCCCACCCAGCCGCCGGGGGAGGGCGGCGGGTTCAGGATCTTCCGAGCGATGCTCAGCATCGACATCGCCACTCTGGTCACGGCCTACCCGCAGGAGCTGTCCCGGCACCGGGCCACCGCGCTGGAGCTGGCCGTGTGGGCAGCCTCGGTGCTCCAGTCCTGCCGCGCCGAGGCGCAGCTGGACCGGGCCAATCAGCTGATGGAGGCGCTGCGCCCGCGGATCTTCGCCGGGGAAGCGGACGGCTTCGGGGTACCGGGACCGGGCGTTCGGGGACACGACGTTTCAGGGCGCGAGGTTTCCGGATCAGGCGTCGCCGGGCCCGAGGCGTCACCGACCAGGACTCCGGCAACCAGGGCGCCGGCAACCAGGACACCAGCGGTGAGGTCAGCCGCGGCAATGTCGAGCGCTGCCAGGACGACCACCACAGGGACCGCGGCGGCGGCCGGGGGAGCGGGCGGCCCGGCGTCCGCGGCGAACCCTCGACGCTCGGCGGGTCAGCTCACCAGCCGGGAACCTGGAGGCCCTCCGGGGAAGTCCGAGCCGGTGCTGAGCCTCCGCGCGGAAGAGGCGCTGCGTGGTCTCTCCCGACGCGAGCGGCAGGTCGCGATGCTGGTTTCGGAGGGACTGACGAACCGCGAGGTCGCCGAGCGGCTGGTGCTCTCGGTGCGCACGGTGGAGTATCACGTGGCCAACGCGATGGCGAAGCTGAAGATCCGTTCTCGCCGCGAGCTCCGCGGGCTTGTCGGCGGCTGAGTCCGGCGGCAGCCACCGCTGGCGTCAGCTGGCGAGTCTGCGCAGCTCGGCGATGGCGGAGGCGGCGTCCTCGGCGGAGTAGACCGCCGAACCGGCGACGAAGGTGTCTGCACCCGCCTCGGCGGCCCGCTGGATCGTCTCGGTGCTGATGCCGCCGTCGACCTGCAGCGCCACGTTCCCGCCCAGGTCATCCACGGCCTGGCGGGCGCGGCGGATCTTCGGCAGGATCAGGTCCAGGAAGCTCTGACCACCGAAGCCTGGCTCCACGGTCATCAGCAGGAGCATGTCCAGCTCTCCGAGCATGTCCAGATACGGCTCGATCCCGGTGGCCGGCTTCAGCGCCATCGCCGATCGGGCGCCCTGGGAGCGCAGCTCGCGGGCGAGCCGGATCGGTGCCTGCGCAGCCTCGGCGTGGAAGGTCACCGATTCGCAGCCGAGTTCGGCGTACTGCGGCGCCCAGGTGTCCGGATCCTCGATCATCAGGTGGATGTCCATGGGCAGCTCGGTGGCCGCGCGCAGGGACTTCACCACCGGCAGTCCGATGGTCAGGTTCGGCACGAAATGGTTGTCCATCACGTCGACGTGTACGGCGTCGGCGGAGCTGATCCGCCTCAGCTCGCTCGCGAGGTTGGCGAAGTCGGCGTTGAGGATGCTGGGGTGGATGCGGGGGCTGATCACAGGGCGATCCTATCGGCCCGGTCATCCGCAGCAGCGTCCGCCTCGGCCGCAGGCGCCTCGGTCTTCGCGTCCACCGGGCGCTGAAGCAGGGCGAAGAACATGGCATCGGTCCCGTGCACATGCGGCCAGAGCTGGACACAGCGTGCGGCGGTCTCGGTGCTGGCGCTGCCCTGTTCATCGCGCAGCAGCGCCGCGCCGGCGTCTTCGGCCGCGGCACGCATCGGCTCGTGGGCGTCGCGCAGCACCAGCTCCGGGTGGCGACGCAGCAGGTCATCGACCTGGATCACGGTCTCGGCCATATGTGGGGAGCAGGTCACATAGGCGAGCAGCCCCCCGGGAGCGAGGACCCCGACGGCGGCGTCGAGGAGCTCCTGCTGGAGTGCAGTGAGCCCGGAGAGGTCCCCGGGGGTGCGCCGCCAGCGGGCCTCCGGGCGGCGTCGCAGAGCACCGAGGCCGGTGCACGGCGCGTCGACCAGGATGCGCTGGAAGCCGGAACCGACCGATGCCTCCGCGATGGTGCGGCCATCGCCGGTGCGCACCGTCCAGGCCTGCGGGTCCACCGCGGCCAGTGCCTTGGTCACGAGCTTCGCGCGGTGGGCGGCGGGCTCATTGGCGAGCACCGAGGCTCCGCGCTGGGCTGCCAGTGCCGCCAGCAGCGCGGCCTTTCCGCCAGGGCCTGCGCAGAGATCGAGCCAGCGCTCCGCGGTGTCTGACTCCCCGGGAAGCTCCGCGTCAGCCAGGGCGCGGGTGACCCACTGGGAGCCGATGTCCTGGACGCGCAGCTGGCCCTCCCGGGTCCCGGGAAGTCGGGCGACGTCGCCGCCGCGGAAGATCGCGGCCCCGGTCAGTGCGGTGGATGCCACGGCGCCGGCCTGCTGTGCACTGCGCAGCCGGTCACCCTCGGCCGGGCTGGTCCCCGGAAGCTCGACCAGATGGACCTCGGGGGCGGCATTGTCGGCGCGCAGCAGCGCCTCGAGCTCGGTGCCGCGGCCGTGCAGGCGCAGTGACTGGCGGAGCGCACGCACCACCCAGGCGGGGTGGGCGTGGGTCAGCGCGAGCGCGTCGTCGCCGCTGAGCTTGCGATCGGCGGAGAGCTTCTCGGTCCATTCGCTCAGGGTCTTGGCGCTGACCTTGCGCAGCACGGCGTTGACCAGCCCGCTGGGGCCGGCGCCGATCTCGGCGCGCACCAGCGCCACGGTCTCATCCACCGCGGCGTGGGTCTCGACCCGCATGTTCAGCAGCTGATGCGCCCCGAGTCGCAGAGCGTCCAGGACTGGGGAGTCGAGCTCGCCCAGCGGACGGTCCACGCAGGCGCTCAGGATCGCGTCGTAGGTGCCGGTGCCGCGCAGCGTGCCGTAGGTCAGTTCGGTGGCGAAGCCGGCATCACGCTTGTCCAGGCGCTTAGCCCTGATCTCGGCGGGAAGCGTCAGGTTGGCGTAGGCGTCGTCGCGGCTGACCGCGCGCAGCACGGTGAAGGCGGTGAGTCGCGCAGGATCAGCGCGACGCTTGCGCTGTGCGGGTGCCGCGGCGCTGAAGCCGCGTGCCGCCGCACCCTTGCCCTGATCCGCCTTGCCCTGACCGGCGGCGCCCTTTCCGCCGCGGTTGCGTTCGCGGCCCTTCTCGTTCCTGCGACTGGGCGGCTGTCCTGCGTCTCGGCCGCTGTGGCTCATCGGGTGCGCTCTTCCGTGGGGGTCGTGGAGGTCGTCGGGGAGGTGGGTGTGGCGGAGGTGTTCGCGGCGTGGTCTGGGAGCACCTGGTCGGGTCGCTCCTGCTCCGGCCCACCCAGCAGCACCTGGCCGTGCAGGCCGCGGTACCAGTCGGCGGCGTTGAGCATCTGCTTGCCGGCGGGCTGGACGCTGGTGAGCACCACGTCGGCACCGTCGCCGGCGCGGAACCCGATCAGCGCTTGGGCGCCGGGCTGCTCGGGGTCGAGCTGGCGCACCTCGCCGATCGGGGGAGCGGCCTGGACGGGCTCCGGCTCGGCCGGCTGCCCGGGCTGTCCGGGCTGTCCGGACGCATGGGCGGCGTCGGCCTGCCCGGCGTCGGTGATGCCCGGCTCGGGGCGGTAGAGCCTCGCGACGCCGAGCTTGATGCGCTGATCAGCGCTCAGCGTCCAGGCGCCGGGCTCGGGAATGGTCGCATTGATCCGGTGCACCAGCTCCGCGGCCGGGCGGCGCGGGTCGATGAAGGCATCATCGGCAGTGAGCTTCGGCGCGTAGCTGGGCTCACCGACCTGCTCCTCAGGCGTGGAGCTGCCAGAAAGAAGGTCAGGCAGCAGCACCATCAGCAGCGAGGCGCCGAGGACCGTCAGCTCCTCCAGGACCGTGCCGGCGGAGGTGGCGTCATCGATCGGAAAGCTGCAGGTGCCGTGGATCGGTCCGGTGTCCATGCCGCGCTCGAGCTGGAACACCGTGGCGGCGGTCTCGGTCTGGCCGGCGAGCATCGTGTGCGGCACCGGCGCTGCGCCGCGGTGCAGCGGCAGTCGGGAATAGTGCAGGTTCACCCAGCCACGGGCGGGGGCCTGAAGCGCAGCAGTTGGCAGCAGGGCGCCATAGGCGACGACGACGCCGAGCGTGGCCTGAACCGCAGTGAGCTCGGCGGTGACCTCGGCGTCGACGGTGTCGGCCTTGATCACCAGGATGCCGGCCTCTTCGGCCACCTGCGCCACCGGGGAGGGGGTCAGCTTCCGGCGTCGTCCCACCGGGGCGTCAGGTCGGGTGAGCACTGCCGCGACCTCGGCGCCCGAGCGCAGCAGCGTCCGCAGCGCCGTGGCGGCGATCTCAGGGGTGCCGGCGAAGATGATCCGGCCGGGCCCGGGGATGGTGCCGCGCGTCTTGGCGCGGGCCGCGGCCAGGGTTTCTTCGGTGAACTGCTGCATGGTCTGTATCGGCCTTTCAGGAGGCGAAGAAGCTGCTGTGGCTGGACTTGCGGGAACCGAGAGTCTGATCGATGGCCTGGCCGTACTCCCGTGAGCGCAGCGCCCGGGCCGCGGCGACCTTGTCTGCGCCGGTGAGTCGATCCACGAAGAGTCGGCCGTCGAGATGATCCACCTCGTGCTGGAAGCACGCGGCCAGCAGTCCGGTGGCTTCGAGTCGGACCGCGGAGCCGTCGGCGTCGGTGCCGGTGAGCAGCACCTCCTGGGCGCGCGTCACCGGGGCGTAGATGTCGGCCACCGAGAGGCATCCCTCGCGGAGCAGGTTCTCGCCCTCGGCAGCGCCGTGCTCAGGCTCCCGCGCGGTGAAGCTTCGCTCCCCGAGCAGCGTCAGCTCGGGGTTGATCACAACTCCACGCTCTCCGACCACGTCGAAGGTGAAGATCCTGCGGCTCACCCCGACCTGCGGAGCCGCCAGACCGATGCCGGCAACGGCGTCCATGGTCTCGAACATGTCAGCGATGAGCTCCGCCGTGCTGTTGTCCACAGTCTTCACGGGGGCCGCGGGGGTGCGCAGCACCGGATCGCCGATCATGCGGATGCTCAGGACAGTCATGGGGGACATTCTGTCATTGTTCAGCGCCGGAGCCGGCTGGGGCGGGCAGCGGCGGCGGCGCGATCGGACGCAGCGCGGTGCCCGCCGACTCGGCGGATCTGCTGTGCTCCCAGACCTGGCGCAGCGCCCAGAACTTGTGCCAGTGCGATTTCAGCACCGCCGGATTGGCCTGGTTCGGCACCACTTCGGCCTCGGAGACCGCGACCGCCAGCAGGATCGGGTCCTCGCCGTAGGGCCAGGGCTTCCATTCGCCGGCCCTGGCGTCGACCAGCATCTCCTCGGCCTGCATGCCAGCGACCAGCTGCATCACCACGGAGTCGCTCAGCGGCTTGGCGCGACCAGCACGGGTCAGTCCCTTGGTCTTGAAGTCGATGATGCAGGTGCGCCCGCCGATGTCGGCGACCAGATCCAATGTGCCGGCATAGCCCAGGGCGTGGTTCCAGACGGTCACCTCGGCGGCCAGCGGGGTCACGTCGTAGAGCTGCCACCATTCGTCGAAGCGGTCGGCGAAGCTGGTCTCGCGGTGCTCGGCGAGCGCCTCGCGGGCCTCATCGGCGCCGTGAGTCAGCCCCAGGGAGTCGAGCGCCACCTGTTCGGCGTAGTGGTGGACTCGATCCCCGCGGGCGGCGGCGGCGTCACGGAAGCGCTCGGCGGCCGAGGAGGCCTGCCGTGCGAGTCGCTTGAGCTCGGCGGGGGAGCCGACGGCGCTGGCCAGCCGCTCGTCTCCGGCGAGCTCTGCGCTGGCCATGTGCCCTGCCCAGCCGGTCAGGTCCTTGTGCTCCTGCGAGATCACCGTGGTGATCGAGGGCACCTCAGGGGTGCCGCTGAGAGAGCGTGAATACATGCGGCCGTGATCTGTGGCGTGCGCGAGGCTTGGCTGTGTCATCGCCTCCAGTCTGCCACCTGGGTCGGACACGGCCCGGAGTGAGTCGGACCGGGGCGCTGCGGGGCTCAGTCGGAGGCCAGGCCGGTGTCCTGCCGGGGCGCGGGGGCCGGTGCCGCGTCCCGATTGGACGTGCGGGCGAGACCTGCGCTATCGTTTCAAGTCGTTGAAACGCCGCGAAAAACTGCGGTCGGGACAGCACTGCGGATGTAGCTCAGCTGGCTAGAGCATCACCTTGCCATGGTGAGGGTCGCGAGTTCGAATCTCGTCATCCGCTCGTAAGATCAAGCACGTGAGGTATGAGAGGATTCATTATGAGTTCCTCTCAAGGTGTGAGGGCCTGATCAGGCCTTACCACTGAATGTCAGCTCAAGACTCGTCAAGTCGGCGGTTGACTGCGGTGGGGTGGCCGAGTGGCGAGGCAGCGGCCTGCAAAGCCGTTAACGCGGGTTCGATTCCCGTCCCCACCTCGCAGGTGCATCCGGTTCGCCGGACGCGGCGGCGACGAGATGCAGTGACACAGCAGAATGATGGATGCAGCACAGAACGACACGCCACGGTGGTGGAGACACCACGCATAGGCGCGATTAGCGCAGCGGTAGCGCGCTTCCCTGACACGGAAGAGGTCACTGGTTCGATCCCAGTATCGCGCACTGAGTGCAGGAAATGCGGCCGTCCTCCGGGACGGCAGGGCATCCTGAACTCATGCGGATGTAGCTCAGCTGGCTAGAGCACCACCTTGCCATGGTGGGGGTCGCGAGTTCGAATCTCGTCATCCGCTCAGATGGGCCGCCCGGCAGGCGGCAGATGAAGAGGGCCCGAGACCACCAGGTCTCGGGCCCTCTTCTCGTCTCGTCCGCGCCGCCGTGATCCTCCACCCGCGTGATGCTCCAGCCGCGGCGACACCTCACCGGCCGCGACGGCTCAGCCGAACCGATATTTCACCCTCAGCGGCATCGATCCCGTGCGAGACGCGCATGTGGCACACTTGGTGCTACACATTTCGTGCTCCGGGATCGGTGAAAGTCCGAACCGGCGGTCATAGTCCGCGACCCGAATCATGCGCAGTCCGCTGCGCATGGCTTGGTTGAACCGGTGGAATTCCGGTACCGACAGTCACAGTCTGGATGGGAGAAGCACGAGAGTCCGTGTGGCTGTTTCCGCGACCCCGCGAGCCCGCCATTCGTTCTCGACCGACGCCACCGCGGCGTCGGCCTCCCCGGAGTGCGTCGACACGCCGGGAAGGACGATGCGGTGCCAGACGAAGCTGTGATGCACCAGGCCCTCGAGGCGGCCCTCCTCGGCGTTCGCGGAGCCAACCCGCTGGTGGGTGCGATCCTGGTCTCCGCCGAGTCTGAGGTCCTGAGCATCGGTCACCACCGCGGGGCCGGCACCTTCCACGCCGAGCGTGACGCACTGGTCTCCTTCTTCCGTGAGCACCCCGGCGGGGCGGACCTCAGCTCCGCCACCCTGTACTCCACGCTCGAGCCCTGCCGACATCAGGGCCGCCAGCCCGCCTGCACCCAGCTGATCATCGACGCTGGCGTGGGACGTGTGGTCCACGGCGCGGCGGACCCCTCGAGCAACGGCGGGGGAGCCGGTGTGCTGCGGCGCGCCGGCATCGACGTCGTCTCCGGGGTGCTGGCGCAGCAGTGCGAGGCGTTGAACCACCGCTGGGTCGCAGCCGCCCGGCAGGCCCGTCCCTTTGTCACCGCCCATCTGGCGCAGACCCTCGACGGGCGCATCGCCGCCGCAGACGGCACCAGCCAGTGGATCACCTCCAAAGCGGCACGAGACCACACCCACATGGTGCGCAGCCGGACCGACGCGATCCTGGTCGGGACCAACACCGTCGCGGTGGATGACCCCCGGCTCACCGCACGCACCCCCTCCGGGGAGCTCGCCCTGCGTCAGCCGCTGCGGGTGGTGATGGGGATCACTCCGGTGCGTCCGGGGATGAAGCTGACCCAGGGTCTTCCCGAGGGTGACGGCTGGCTGCAGCTGCGCACCCGAGACCCGCTGGCGGCCCTGCAGGAGCTCGCGCAGACCACTCACGGCGGCTACCCGATCAAGCATGTCCTGGTCGAAGGCGGTCAGAGCGTGCTCTCGGCCTTCTTCGCCGCCGATCTCGTCGATGAGGTATTCGCCTACCATGCGCCGCTGCTGCTCGGAACAGGCCGTGACAGCATCGGTGACATCGGTGTGAGAACGCTGAGCGAGGCGCCCCGCTTCGCTCTTGACCCCGCGGAGAGCGGGCCGGTGCAGATCATGGACTCCGATGTCTGTGTGCACCTGCAGCCGAAAGGAGATACATGTTCACCGGAATCGTGACTGGTCTGGGAGAGGTCCTTACACGTCGGTTCGATCCGGCCAAGGGCGTGGAGCGGCTGAGCTTCGCGGCCCCGGGACACACCGAGGGGCTCGGGCTCGGCGGCTCGATCGCCGTCAACGGCGTCTGTGTCTCTGCGGTCGCCATCGAGGCCGAGCAGGTCAGCGTGGAGCTGATCCGCGAGACCCTCTCGCGCACCACGCTGGGACAGCTGAAGGTGGGGGACCCGCTGAACCTTGAACGCTGCCTGCCGTCCGGCGCCCGGCTGGACGGGCACGTGGTGCAGGGACACGTCGACGGACTCGCGCAGCTCATCGAGGCAGATCCCCGGGACGGCCGGCACCGCTTCCTGATCAGCCCCGAGCTGGCGCCGTACATCGCGGAGAAGGGCTCGATCGCGATCAACGGGGTCTCGCTGACCGTCACCGCGGTCTCCGCCCCGGGGGCGACCGACCCCTGGTTCGAGGTCGGCCTGATCCCCACCACGCTGGCCGAGACCACCCTGGGCAGCACCGGGATCGGTGAACAGGTCAACATCGAGGTCGACGTGCTGGCGAAGTACGCCCGCCGGATGCTCCAGTTCGACCAGCACCTCGCCGCTGACCGGACAGCCGCCGTCGCCCCTGCCGCCGCGCCGGACGTCGAATCCGCCGATTCCGCCGCCGAGCCGCGTGCGGCCGATGAGCCGCCCACGACCGACCAGAAGCCGGGGTCGGTGCCCGCGATTCCTCAGCCGGAGACCCCTGCTCCGGTGCTGGACCGGATCGACGTCGCGCTCAACGAGCTCGCCGCGGGGCGCCCGGTGGTCGTCGTCGACGACGCCGATCGGGAGAACGAGGGCGACATCATCTTCCCGGCCGCGATGGCCACGAGCGAGCTGATGGCGCTGACCATCCGCTACACCTCCGGCGTGATCTGCACCCCGATGACCGCTGAACGCGCCGAGCACCTGGGACTGCCCCCGATGGTGGTGGACAACGAGGACCCCAAGGGCACCGCGTACACGATCAGCGCCGACGCGACCATCGGGGTCAGCACCGGGATCAGCGCGGCCGACCGGGCGCTCACCGTGAAGGTGCTGGCAGACTCGGCGAGCACCGCGGCGGACCTCAGCCGCCCGGGGCACATCTTCCCGCTGATCGCCGATCCGCAGGGAGTCCTCGGGCGCGACGGCCACACCGAGGCCGCCGTCGACCTCTGCCGGCTCGCCGGGCTCCCCGAGGTCGGCGTCATCGCCGAGCTGACCCACGACGACGGCCGGATGATGCGCCTGCCCGCGCTGCGCAAGTTCGCCGATGAGCACGAGTATGCGCTGATCTCGATCGCCGATCTGATCGTCTACCGCGGCGGCACCCCCAAGCCGGGCACCGCGATGGACTCGGTGGCCGCCAGCTGGGAGGCGCCCGGCGACGAGCTGTCCAAGCTGGTGACCCCCGGACCGGTGGTCACCCTGCCCACCGATCACGGAGTCTTCGCCGCCCAGGTCTGGACCGAGCACGCCACCGGACACGAGCACATGCTCATCTCCGCCCGCTCCGAGGCTCCCGGTGAGGGCAATGAGGCCACCACGCGGCCGCTGATCCGGATGCACTCGGAGTGCGTCACCGGAGACGTGCTGGGCTCCCGGCGCTGCGACTGCGGCACTCAGCTGGCCTCCGCGCTGGAGTCCATCCAGCACGACGGCGGGCACCTGCTGTATCTGCGCGGCCACGAGGGCCGCGGGATCGGTCTGGCCAACAAGATGCGCGCCTATAAGCTCCAGGAGCAGGGCGCGGACACCGTGGAGGCCAACGAGATGCTGGGGCTGGCCGCGGAGCTGCGCGACTTCTCCGGCGCCGCTGCGATCCTCTACGCCGCCGGCATCCGCCGGCTGCGGCTGATGACGAACAACCCGCTCAAGGTGCAGACCCTGCGCAGCGCCGGGCTCGACGTCGAGCTGGCGCCCTCCACCGGGGTGGTGCACGCGACCAACCGCCGGTACCTGGAGACCAAGCGGGACCGGATGAACCACACGCTGGACCACCTCCAGCTGCACGAGCAGTGAGACGTCACGAACCCTGAGATGTCACGAACAGCGAGATGTCACGAACAGTGACACCTGACCGGCAGTGATCCCCATGACACCGACCACCACAGCAGAGGAGCCCGCATGAGCGGCACCGGAACACCCCAGATCGAGACCTCCGAGCTGGCGGCGCTGCGCACCGCTGCCGCCGAGCAGGACCTGCGCGTCGCCGTCGTCGCCTCGCGCTGGCATGAGGTGGTCATGGACGGGCTGATCGCCGGCTCGCGCCGCTTCTGCGCGGAGATCGGTCTTGAGCACGTCACCGTGATCCGGGCTCCCGGCTCCTTCGAGCTGCCGGTGATCGCCTCCCATGCCGCGAGGAGCTTCGACGTCGTCGTCGCCTTGGGCGTGGTGATCCGCGGCGGGACCCCGCATTTCGACTATGTCTGCACCGCCGCCACCGACGGTCTGAGCCAGGTCGCGCTGAGCACCGGCACCCCGGTCGGCTTCGGACTGCTCACCTGCGACGACGAGGCGCAGGCGCTGGACCGCGCCGGTCTGGAGGGCTCCAAGGAGGACAAGGGCTTCGAGGCGGCCCACGCCGCCGTCGCCGCAGCCGTGGAGATCGCCGCGCTGAACCGGTGAGATACCCTGGAGCGGTGAAAACCTTCGATCAGCTCTACGCCGAACTTGCCCAGAAGGCCGAGACCCGTCCGGAGGGTTCAGGCACCGTCGCAGCCCTCGATGCAGGCGTCCATCAGATCGGCAAGAAGGTCGTCGAAGAGGCCGCCGAGGTCTGGATGGCGGCCGAGTATCAGAGTGATGCGGAGACCGCCGAGGAGATCTCCCAGCTGCTCTACCATCTGCAGGTCATGATGATCGCCAAGGGCATCGCTCCCGAGGACGTCTACAAGTACCTCTGAACCTCCCGGGCGAGTTCGCCGACACCGCCGTCACCTGCACACGAAAAGACGAGATCCCTATGCTGCGCATTGCTGTTCCGAACAAGGGCGCCCTCTCCGAGGCCGCCATGGAGATGCTCTCCGAGGCTGGCTACGTCCAGCGCCGCGACCGGCGCGAACTGGTCATGCTCGATGAGGAGAACGGGGTGGAGTTCTTCTACCTGCGGCCCCGCGACATCGCCGTCTACGTCGGCGCCGGCACCCTCGACGTCGGCCTGACCGGCCGCGACCTCTTCCAGGACGCCCGGGTGGACCACGGCGCCGAAGAGGTCCTCGGGCTGGGCTTCGGCAAGTCCACCTTCCGCCTGGCCGGACCCGCCGGACGATTCACCAGCGCCGCAGACCTCGCCGGCACCCGGGTGGCCACCAGCTACGACGGCCTGCTGGCCCAGTGGTTCCAGGACCAGGGCGTGCCCGACGTCGAGGTCGTCCACCTCGACGGCGCGGTCGAGACCTCCGTGCGGCTCGGCGTGGCCGACGCCATCGCCGACGTGGTCGAGACCGGCAACACGCTCAAGGCCGCCGGGATGGAGACCTTCGGCGAGCCGATCATGCGCTCCGAGGCGATCCTGATCTCCGGCCGCGACCAGCACCCCGAGGGCCTGGACCGGCTCATCCGCCGTCTGCAGGGCGTGATGGTCGCCGCCCAGTACGTGATGATGGACTACGACGTGCACCGGGACCTGCTGCCGGCGGCCGCCGCGATCACCCCGGGCCTGGAATCGCCGACCATCTCTCCGCTGGCGGACGAGAACTGGGTGGCCGTGCGCTCGATGGTCCCCGCCAAGAAGACCAACCAGCTGATGGACGAGCTCTACGAGCTCGGCGCCCGCGCGATCCTGGTCTCCTCCATCCACGCCTGCCGCATCTGATCGCGGGACAGCAGATGACACTTTCAATCCGAGTCATCCCCTGTCTCGACGTCGACGCCGGTCGCGTGGTCAAGGGGGTCAACTTCGAGAACCTCCGCGACGCCGGTGACCCGGTGGAGCTGGCCCACCGCTACAACCGGGCCGGCGCCGACGAGCTGACCTTCCTCGACGTCACCGCCTCCTCGGCCGACCGGGAGACCACCTACGACGTGGTCACCCGCACCGCCGAAGAGGTCTTCATCCCGCTCACCGTCGGCGGAGGCATCCGCTCGCCCCAAGATGTGGACCGGCTGCTGCGCACCGGGGCCGACAAGGTCTCGATCAACACCGCCGCGGTGTCCCGCCCCGAGGTGATCAACGAGATCGTCGGCCGCTTCGGCAACCAGGTCCTGGTGCTCTCCCTCGACGCCCGGCGCAGCGACGCCACCGAATCCGGCTTCGAGGTCACCACCCACGGCGGCCGCACCGGCACCGGGATCGACGCGCTGGCGTGGTGCCGCGACGCGGCCGAGCGCGGGGTGGGGGAGATCCTGCTGAACTCCATCGACGCCGACGGCACCCGCGACGGCTTCGACACCGAGATGATCTCCGCGGTGCGCGCGGTGACCCGGGTCCCGCTGATCGCCTCCGGCGGCGCCGGAGTCCCGGCCCACTTCCCGCCCGCCATCGCGGCCGGCGCCGATGCGGTGCTGGCCGCCTCGATGTTCCACTTCGGGCCCGATGACATGATCGCCCAGGTCAAAGACGCCATTCGATCCGCCGGATACCCGGTGAGATGAGGTCCGCATGAGCAGCAGCGAAGAAGCCGAGATGCCACTCCTCCCACGGGCGGTGCGCGAGGCCGTGCGCTTCAACGCCGACGGACTCGTGCCGGTGATCACCCAGGACGCCGAGACCTCCGAGGTGCTGATGCTGGCCTGGATGAACGAGGAGGCGCTGGGGATCACCCTGGCCACCCGACAGGGCGTCTACTTCTCCCGGTCCCGCCAGGAGCTCTGGCGCAAGGGTGCGACCTCCGGCAACGTGCAGCAGGTGGTCTCGCTCGCGCTGGACTGCGACGGCGACACCGTGCTGATGCGGGTCCAGCAGTCCGGACCGGCCTGCCACACCGGCACCACCGCCTGTTTCACCGGACGGGAGATCACCGATGCATGACCTCGGCACCGTGGTCCCCGGAGCGAAGGAGTTCCTCGAGCTGGCCCACGATCACCGGGTGATCCCGGTGTCCATGACGCTGCTCGCCGACTCCCACACCCCGCTGAGCATCTACCGGGCGCTGGCCACCGACGACGCCGGAGCCGCCCGCCCGGGCACCTTCCTGATGGAGTCCGCCGCCCCCGGCGCCGCCTGGTCCCGGCACTCCTTCATCGGCGTGAGCTCCTCCGCCACGCTCAGCGAGAAGGACGGCGCCGCACACTGGATCGGGGAGCCCCCGGTCGGGACTCCGCGCGAGGGCACCACCGCCGCGGTGCTGCGCGACACCCTGGACTTCCTCTCCGGCACCGCCACGCACAGCCCGGACGCCGCCACGCACAGCCCGGACGCCGCCACGCACAGCCCGGACGCCGCCACGCACAGCCCGGACGCCGCCACGCACAGCCCGGACGGCACCGCCGCTGGAGCCGCCGAGGCCGCCGCACGCGCGACCCCGGGTCGGCCCTTCATCGAGGAGCTGCCGCACCTGACTTCGGGCCTGGTCGGCTACGCCGGCTGGGACGTCATCCGACACTGGGAGAAGCTGCCCCACCCGCCCACCGACGACCTCCACGTCCCGGAGATGGCGATGAACCTGGTCTCGGACCTCGCGGTGCATGACAACCGCGACGGCACCGTCACCCTGGTGGCCAACGCGATCAACTTCGACGGCCAGGACACCGGCGCCGAGGGAGCCTACGCCGACGCCGTCGCCCGGCTGCACCGGATGAGCGCGACGCTCGCCGAACCGGTCGCACCGGTGATCTCCACCGCCCAGCCGCACTGGGGTGCGGCCGTGAAGCAGGACCTCACCGACCGGGTCGTCCACGCCTGGGACCAGAACGAATACCTGGCCACCCTGGGCAAGGCCAAGCAGGCCATCATCGACGGCGAGGTCTTCCAGATCGTGGTCTCCCGACGTTTCGAGGTCGAGACCGACGTCGACGCCCTCGCCGTCTATCGGATGCTGCGGCTGCTGAACCCCAGCCCGTACATGTACCTGATGCACTTCGAGACCCCCGACGGCGAGCCCTACCAGCTCGTCGGGGCCTCCCCGGAGGCGCTGGTCACCGTGGAGGACACCACCGTGATCACCCACCCGATCGCCGGCACCCGCCCCCGCGGGGAGACCCCGAGGCAGGATGCTGAGCTCGCCGAGGACCTGCTGGCGGACCAGAAGGAGCGCGCCGAGCACATCATGCTGGTGGACCTGGCGCGCAACGACCTGGCCAAGGTCTGCGTTCCCGGCTCGGTCCAGGTCACCCGGTTCATGGCGGTGGAGCGCTTCAGCCACGTGATGCACCTGACCAGCCACGTGCAGGGCGAACTCGCACCCGAGCACAGCGCCTATGACGTGCTCTCCGCGACCTTCCCCGCCGGCACGCTCTCCGGGGCGCCGAAGCCGCGCGCGCTGCAGCTGCTCGACGCCTGGGAGCCCACCCGGCGCGGGATCTACGGGGGAGTGGTCGGCTACTTCGACCTCTCCGGACGGATGGACGCCGCCATCGCGATCCGCTCCGCGCTGCTGAAGGGCGGTCGGGCCTACGTGCAGGCCGGCGGAGGCATCGTGGCCGATTCCGACGACGACGCCGAACGTGAGGAAACCGTGAACAAGGCCGCCGCACCGCTGCGCGCGGTGCTGGCCGCCGATCGTCTGGAGCACACATGAGCAAGACCACCCCGTCCCCGGAGAACCCCGGCCCCGAAGGCCGCGGCTCCTCGATCGCCTCGCGACTCCGCAGGATCATGACACGTCGCGGCGTGGTGCTGATGTCCCTGCTCGGCGGCGCGCTGCTGCTGATCTCATCCACCATGACCTGGGTGCACGCCTACGGCCTGGGCTCCACCTCCACGGTCCAGGAAGTGGCCATCACCGGCGCCGAGCTGGTCGAGACCGTCACCGCCATGGGCCTGGTCGGGCTCGCCGCAGGCGTCGCGGTCACGATCGCGAAGCGGCTGGGCCGCGTCGTCATCGGCTCGGTGCTCTTCGGCGCCGCCGTCATCGCGCTGCTGGCCATCCGCTCGGTGCTCGCGGACCCGGCCAATGCGGCCTCCGCGGCGCTGGGCGACATCACCGGCACCACCGCCGACGCCGCGCGCTACGAGCTGAGCATGGCCGTCTGGTTGGGCTTCATCGGCGCGCTGCTGCTGCTCATCGCCTCGCTCGCGCTGCTGGTCGTCTCCCATCGCTGGCCGGACCGCAAGTCCCGCAGATACCAGGTCAGCACCGCCGAGGACGGCGCTCAGGGCCAGCTCGACGGTGATGCCCCCGACGGCGGGGCGGTCGAGGCCGGCCAGGAGGGCACCTCACAGACTCAGGCCGCGAAGCGCGGTGACGGCGGCCCCGAGTCCGGACCCGACGAGTTCGACCTCTGGGACGGGCTCTCCGACGGCCAGGACCCCACAGACCCCCGCCGCTGAAACCCCGGCGGCCCTGGTCGCTGAAGGTTTCGCGTCGCGACGTCACCGACGACGAGGCGCATCCATACGTGGCAGAATGGGTCGCAGAATTGAATGAGCACTGCCGCACGTTCTAGAGAGGACCAGAATGGCCAACACCAATGCTCTGCGCGACACCGAGCCAGCTCCCGGCGAGAAGATCGATGATGAGTTCATCCATCACGATCACATCGGCCACGGCTCCACCCCTGCAGCCTGGGCGCTGAGCCTCACCCTCATCGTCGGTTCGATCATCGCCGGGCTCGGCATGGTGCTCGAGGTCTGGGTGTTGGTCTGGATCTCGATCCTCTTCCTCCCGCTGGCGATCATCCTGGGCCTCGTGCTCAAGGCCAAGGGCTACGGCGTGGAGATGGATTCCACAGCGGTGCTCAAGAACGGCGAGAGCGCCCGTGCCCACCAGGGTCCGGCCAGCCCGGACAACACCCGCGGCGGCAAGGACAAGCGGCGGCCAGAAACCGCCGCACGCTGAATGGTGAGCGTCCTCGACTCGATCATTGCAGGGGTCCGCGAAGACCTCCAGGCGCGCCGCGCCTCGGTTCCGCATGAGCAGATCGTCGCAGCGGCGGCCGCTGCGCCTCCCGCGCTCGACGCCCATGCCGCGCTCCTGGCGGGACGCGAGGACCCGCACGGCGTGCGGATCATCGCCGAGGTGAAGCGCTCCTCACCCTCGAAGGGTGCGCTGGCCGAGATCCCCGATCCGGCCAAGCTCGCCCGGTCCTACCAGGACGGCGGGGCCGCAGTGATCAGCGTGCTCACCGAAGGACGGCGCTTCAACGGCAGCCTGGCCGACCTCGACGCGGTGCGCGCCGCCGTGGAGATCCCGGTGCTGCGCAAAGACTTCATGGTCGAGGAGTACCAGTTCTACGAGGCCCGCGCCCACGGCGCGGACCTGGTGCTGCTCATCGTCGCGGCCCTCGACGACGACACGCTGCGTGACTTCCTCGCCCTGACCCACGACCTGGGCATGGAAGCCCTGGTCGAGGCGCACACCGAGGAAGAGATCGCGCGCGCCGTCGCGCTGGGCGCCAAGATCGTCGGAGTCAACGTGCGCAACCTCAAGACCCTGGAGGTCGACGTCGCGCACTACGCCACGATGGCCCAGCACCTGCCCGAGGATGTGGTGCGGATCGCCGAATCCGGCGTGACCTCCGCGCAGGTGGTCGCCGACTACTCCGCCCAGGGCGCCGACGCCGTCCTGGTCGGAGAGGCCCTGGTCAAGGACGGCGAGCCGGAGACGGCGCTGCGCAGCTTCCGCACCGCAAGCCTCGTCTGAGCTTCGTCCACGCAGAGCTTCAGCAGGTCTGAGCATCCGCCCTTCTCGGGCGACGCAGAATTCCACCGGCGCCGTGCTGGATGACCAGAGCGGCGGAGAACATCGAGGAGAGACCATGAGCGCTCCCGCTGAGGAGACACAGAAGTACCGCGACCACGAAGGGCCCTATTTCGGGAACTTCGGCGGACGCTGGATGCCGGAATCGCTCGTCGCCGCCCTTGATGAGGTGGAACAGACCTTCCGTGAGGCGAAGCAGGATCCGGAGTTCCTCGCCGAGGTCCACCGCCTCGGCCGGGACTACACCGGGCGCCCCTCGCTGCTGACCGAGGTCTCACGCTTCGCCGCCGAGGCCGGCCCCGCCCGGATCTTCCTCAAGCGCGAGGACCTCAACCACACCGGCTCGCACAAGATCAACAACGTGCTGGGTCAGGCGCTGCTCGCCAAGCGCATGGGCAAGACCCGGCTGATCGCCGAGACCGGCGCAGGCCAGCACGGCGTCGCCACCGCCACCGCCGCCGCGCTGATGGGCATGGACTGTGTGGTCTACATGGGCTCCGAGGACACCCGCCGGCAGGCGCTGAACGTGGCCCGGATGCGGCTGCTCGGCGCCGAGGTGATCCCGGTGGACCACGGCGCGAAGACGTTGAAGGACGCCATCAACGAGGCGCTGCGCGACTGGGTGGCCTCGGTGGAGCACACCCACTACCTGCTGGGCACCGTGGCCGGCCCGCACCCGTTCCCCGAGATGGTCCGCTGGTTCCACCAGGTGATCGGCGACGAGGCCCGTGAACAGATCCTCGCCATGGAAGGACGCCTGCCCGACGCCGTGGCGGCCTGCGTGGGCGGCGGCTCGAATGCGATGGGCCTCTTCCACGGGTTCCTCGACGATCCCGAGGTGGCGCTCTACGGCTTCGAGGCCGGCGGCGACGGGATCGAGACCGGCCGGCACGCCTCGGCCATCACGCTGGGCCGCTCCGGCGTGCTGCACGGTGCGCGTTCCTTCCTGATGCAGGACGAGGACGGCCAGACCGTGGACTCACATTCGATCTCCGCCGGCCTGGACTACCCCTCGGTCGGTCCTGAGCACGCGTACCTCGCCGAGACCGGACGCGCCATCTACGAGCCGGTGACCGACGCCGAGTGCATGGCCTCCTTCGAGCTGCTCTGCCGCACCGAAGGCATCATCCCTGCCATCGAATCGGCGCACGCGCTGGCCGGTGCGGCCCGGCTCTCCCGCAAATGGGGCGCGGACGGCGAAGGCAAGATCATCATCATCAACCTCTCCGGGCGCGGCGACAAGGACGTGGAGACCGCCGCCGAATGGTTCCGGCTGCTCCCGGGCCAGGCCAACGACCCGATCGCCGAAGCCGAGGCGCAGCAGCGCACCGGCGACAGCGCCTCCGAAGCACCCGAGACGGGAGTCCAGTCATGAGCACCGAAGCCACCCCCGCCCAGTCGAGCGCACCGGTGTCCCAGGCCACCTCCACGACCGCCCCATCCACCATCGCCCCCTCCAAGACCGCGGACGCGATCGAGGCCGCCCGCGCGCAGGGCCGGGCCGCCTTCATCGGCTACCTGCCGGCCGGCTACCCGGACAAGGAGACCTCCATCGCGGCCGCCATCGAGCTGGCTCGCAACGGCGCCGACGTGATCGAGATCGGGGTTCCCTACTCCGATCCGGTCATGGACGGCCCGGTCATCCAGCAGGCCACCACCGAGGTGCTGGCCCGTGGATTCCGGCTGCCCGAGGTCTTCGAGATCGTGGCGGCCGTGGTCGAGGCGACCGACGCCGCGGTGCTGGTGATGACGTACTACAACCTGATCGACCGGATGGGCGCCGACGAGTTCGCCCGGCGTCTGGCCGAGGCCGGCGGCGCCGGCGCGATCACCCCGGACCTGATCCCCGATGAGGGCGGCGACTGGATCGCCGCCACCGAGAAGCATGGACTGGACCGGGTGTTCCTCACCGCTCCGACCTCCTCGGCGGAACGGGTGGCGCAGATCGTCTCGGCCTCCCGCGGCTTCGTCTACGGCGTCTCCGTGATGGGCGTGACCGGAGCCCGCGACCAGGTCTCCGACGCCGCGGAACGCGTGGTCAGCGCGGCCCGCGACGCGGGCGCCGAGCGGGTCTGCGTCGGACTCGGGGTCTCCACCCGGGCCCATGTCGAGGAGATCGGCCGCTACGCCGACGGCGTCATCGTGGGCACCGCACTGGTCGCCGCGCTGCGCGACGGCGGCCCCGCCGCCGTGGCCGCCCTGACCGCCGAGCTCACCGGGGCCGAGACGCCTCGATGACTCCACGGACGCCGGCACGGACTCGGATCCGGGAGAGCTTCAACTCCCGGACCGTCTTCATCCTGGCGGCCGTGGGCTCCGCCGTGGGTCTGGGGAACATCTGGCGCTTCCCCTACGTCACCTACGAGAACGGCGGCGGGGCGTTCCTGATCCCCTACCTGATCGCGCTGCTCACCGCCGGGCTGCCGATCCTGCTCTTCGACTACGCCCTGGGCCACCGGTTCCGCGGGTCCCCGCCGCTGGCCTTCAAGCGGCTGCACCGGCACGCCGAGCCGATCGGCTGGATCCAGGTCGGGATCTGCTTCCTGATCTCCATCTACTACGCGGCCATCATCGCCTGGGCGGCCATGTACACCTGGTATTCCTTCACCCAGGCCTGGGGCGATGATGCCGAGAGCTTCTTCTTCACCGAATACCTCCAGTACGACGGGGCGGGCACCGAAGGCTCCGGGCTCTCACTGGACTTCGTGGCGCAGGTGGGATGGCCGCTGATCGCCGTCTGGATGGTGCTGCTCGTCGCGCTTGGGCTCGGCGTGCGGCGCGGCATCGCCCGGGTCTCCATGTATGGGATACCGGTGCTGTTCGTGATGTTCCTGATCCTGGTCGGCTACTCGCTCACCCTCGACGGAGCGCTCACCGGGCTCAACGCCCTGTTCACCCCCGACTGGTCCGCGCTGACCAGCGGCACCGTCTGGATCCAGGCCTACGGACAGATCTTCTTCAGCCTCTCGGTGGGCTTCGGCATCATGATCACCTACGCCTCCTATCTGCGGCGCAGGTCCAACGCCACCGGCTCGGGACTGGTCGTCGGGTTCGCGAACTCCTCCTTCGAGCTGCTCGCCGCCATCGGGGTCTTCTCCGCACTGGGCTTCATCGCCGTCGCCGCGAACACCGCCGTGGACGAGGTCGCCTCCTCCGGGCTCGGGCTGGCCTTCGTCGCCTTCCCGACCATCATCACCGAGGCCCCGGCCTCCGCCCTGCTCGGCGTGCTCTTCTTCGGCTCGCTGACCCTGGCCGGCATCACCTCGCAGATCTCGGTGCTGGAGGTGGCGATCTCCTCGGTCAAGGACAAGACGGGTTGGTCCCGACCGGTGACGGTCGGCCTCGTCGGAGGATCCAGTGCGCTGATCTCCGTGGTGCTGCTCGGCGGGGTCTCCGGGCTCACGGTGCTCGACGTGATCGACGCGTTCTCCAACAACGTGGGCATCGTCGCCGCAGCCTTCATCGCGGTCGTCGCCGTCACCTGGGGCTTCCGACGCCTCGATGTGCTGGCCGCCGGGATGAACGCCTACGGCTCGATCCGGCTGGGACTGATCTGGAAGTCGCTGATCGGCGTGGTCATCCCGGTGGTCCTGGGCGTGCTCCTGGTGATGGACATCCGCTCCAAGGTCACCGAGGGCTACGGCGGATTCGACACCTGGGTCGTGATGACCTTCGGCTGGGGAGCCCTGGCCTTCGTGGCGGTGGCCGCCGTCGTGATGACCGCTCTGCCCTGGCGAGAAGGCTCCGCGCTGCATGCCGAGGCGCTCGAGGAAGAGCCTGAGACCGAGAACCTCGTCGACCGAGAGGGAGGCATGAGCTGATGGAGACCGACGCACTGATCATGATGATCGTGGCCCTGGCCACGGTCTGGGGCGGCCTCGCAGCCGCCATCGCCCACCTCAGGCGGTACCCGGACCGCTCCTAGGGCCGTTCCTGGGTGCGCCCCGCCCGCTGGTCGCACTGAGCAGGCTCAGGCCATAGACTGCACCGGATCACGAATTCAGCTCGTCCCCAGCTCAGCCGGGGGAGGGTGACCCACCACCGCGAAAGGACACCGTGTCTCTCACTTCAAGTCCGGTCAGCGCCCTGCAGACCGCCGCTGAGGCCACCGCCTCGGCGACGGCGCAGATCAGCGCAGCCTTCCCCTCCCCGCCCACAGACGGGATCGACATCGTCGGCCCGCTGCGGATCGGGTTCTACGGTCTGGCGATCGGTCTGGGCATCCTGGTGGCGTACTTCGTCTCCAGCCGGCTCTGGAAGTCACGCGGCGGCAGTCCCGAGAACGTCTTCGACGCGCTCATCTGGGCCGTGCTGCTGGGCATCGTGGGCGGTCGGCTCTATCACGTGATCACCTCCCCAGACGCGTACTTCGGGGAGAACGGCGACCTCTCGCTGATCCCGCAGGTCTGGCTGGGCGGTCTGGGCATCGTCGGCGCCGTCGCGCTGGGCGCCGTCGGGGTCTGGTTCGCCTGCCGTCGCTACGGGATGAAGTTCGGCGCGTTCGCCGATGTGATCGTGCCCGGCGTGATCCTGGCCCAGGCCATCGGACGCTGGGGCAACTACTTCAACCAGGAGCTCTACGGTGCTCCCACCAACCTTCCCTGGGGTCTGGCGATCGACACCACCCAGCGCCACCAGGCGCCGCCGCTGGGCGCGAGCGAGTCCACCCTGTATCACCCCACCTTCCTCTACGAGAGCATCTGGAACCTGATCGGGTTCTTCCTGCTGATCGCGCTCTACCGCCGCTTCGCCGTGAAGCAGGGCCTGCTCACCTGGACCTACGTGGCCTACTACTCGCTGGGTCGCTTCTGGATCGAGTCGCTGCGCGTGGATGAGATGAACAAGTCCACCCAGTGGATCAACATCTTCGGCATCGAATGGCGCTTGAACATGTGGATGTCGGTGTTCCTGTTCCTGCTGGCGCTGAGCATGCTGATCTGGCTCTGGAGCCGACGCCCGCGCACCGAGGCGGCGCTGGCCGAGGAGATGGAGATCTACCGTCCCGGGCAGGGTCCGCGCGGATCCGAGGACCACGCCGCGCTGGCGGCTGACTCCAGGACCGGAGAGGCAGCCGGCGAGGCCCCGCTGGAGACCGCTGACGTCTCCGCGCAGCCCGGTGCTGGCACCGCGCAGCCCGGTGCTGGCACCGCCGCGACCGGCGTGACCACCGGTGTGACTACCGCTGACACGACCGGTGTGACCACCACCGACACGCCCGCTGACAGCACCGCTCCCGGCGCGGTCGACAGCGGCGAACCGGGTGCTGATCCTGCCGGTTCGACTGAGACGGACAGTCCCAGATCCTGAGATCGGACTTGCCACCGGCAGGTCAGGGTTGGAAGATTGGTCTCATCCCCTGGCGTCAGCGCCAGGGCCACGACGGCGGCGCGCCGACCAATCCGCGCCGTTGCCGTCAAGCGCCGGGACACACCCCCGTATAGCGCGAACGTCACAGTGTGGCTGGGTCACAGGGTGACTGCGTCATGCAGGACCGAAGACCGACGGAGCCTGAGGAGTTCTTCGCAGACCGGGACGCCACAGTCCCGAAGAACTGGGAGAATGAGCTCAGACACCGTGCACCATAGAAGGGGCCGACGATGTCCCCTCCCCATGAAACGTCCGCATGCGGAGGAAGGAAGACCTTCATGTCTACTCTCGGATCACCGGGAACAGGCGCGGCTGCCACGGCAGACCCGCTCCAGATCATGAGTCCCTATCAGCGCTTTGCCGCTTTCCCTGAGAAGTCTGGGCTCTACGACCCCGCCAACGAGCACGAGAACTGCGGCATGGCCGCCGTGGCCACGCTGCGCGGCGAGCCGGGCCACGACATCGTGGACCACGCCCTCGTGGCGCTGCGCAACCTCGAACACCGCGGCGCCGTGGGCGGCGACGTGGGCACCGGCGACGGTGCCGGGCTGCTCACCCAGATCCCGGACGAGTTCTTCCGCGCGGTCACCGAGTTCGAGCTCCCGCCGATGGGGGAGTACCTCGCCGGCACCGCGTTCCTGCCGCAGTCACCCGCCGAGCGCGAGGCGATGTGCGTCAGCTTCGGCGACCTCGCCGAGGAACAGGGCCTGATCGTGCTGGGCTGGCGAGATGTCCCGGTGGACGCCTCGATGATCGGCACCCTGGCCAAGGAGTCGATGCCGTACTTCCGGCAGGTCTTCCTCGGCTTCGCCGCCGAGGACTCCATCGCCTACCAGGAGTCCGGCTCGGGCACGCTGGACCAGCGTGGATGGCGGCTGCGCAAGCGCGGACAGAACCGGCTCGGGGTCTACTTCCCCTCGCTGTCCTCGAAGACCATCACCTATAAGGGGATGCTCACCACCGCGCAGCTGGAGCCCTTCTTCCCGGACCTCTCGGACGAGCGGTACAAGACCACCCTGGGCATCGTCCACTCCCGCTTCTCCACCAACACCTTCCCCTCCTGGCCGCTGGCCCAGCCGCTGCGCAACATCGCGCACAACGGCGAGATCAACACCGTCAAGGGCAACCGCAACTGGATGCGCGCCCGGCAGTCCATGATGGCCTCGGAGCTGCTCGGCGAGGACCCGGAGTCGCTGTTCCCGATCTGCACCCCCGGCGCCTCGGACTCCACCAGCTTCGACGAGGCCGCCGAGCTGCTGATGCTCTCCGGCCGGCCGCTGGCCCAGGCGATGCGGATGATGATCCCCGAGGCCTGGGAGAACCACGAGACCATGGACCCCGATCTCCGGGCGTTCTACCAGTACCACGCGCAGCTCATGGAGGCCTGGGACGGCCCCGCCGCGATCGCCTTCACCGACGGTCAGCAGGTCGGCGCGATGCTCGACCGCAACGGACTGCGCCCGGCCCGCTACTGGGTCACCGACGACGGCCTGGTCGTGATGTCCTCCGAGGTCGGTGTCCTGGACCTGGAGCCCTCTTCCATCGTGCGCAAGGGCCGTGTCGCCCCGGGCATGATGCTGCTGCTCGACACCGTTGAGGGCCGGATCATCGAAGATGCGGAGATCAAGGCCGATCTCGCCTCCTCGGCACCCTGGGCCGACTGGGTCCAGGAGAACCTGGTCAAGCTCGCCGACCTCCCGGAGCGGCTGCACGTCCGCCACCCCTCCGAGTCGGTCCGGCTGCGCCAGCAGACCTTCGGCTACACCCACGAAGAGCTCCGCGTGCTGATCGGGCCGATGGCCACCGCCGGCGCGGAGCCGCTGGGCGCCATGGGCACCGACACCCCCATCGCGGTGCTCGCCGACCGGCCCCGGCTGCTCTTCGACTACTTCATGCAGACCTTCGCCCAGGTGACCAACCCGCCGCTGGACGCCATCCGGGAGGAGCTGGTCACCTCCCTGGCGCTGCACATCGGTCCCAACGGCAACCTGCTCTCCAACGAGCAGGTCCGCTCCCGGCAGGTCGCCCTGGACTTCCCGGTGATCAACAACGACGAGCTCGCCAAGATCGCTAACATCCGCAACGAGGACGGCGCGAAGATCGCACTGAAGGTCCGCGCGCTCTACCGCGCCGGGTCCAGGGAGGAAGAGCTGCGCCAGCGGATCCGCGAGATCTGCGAGAAGGTCTCCGCCGCGGTCAACCGCGGGGTCAGCTACATCGTGATCTCCGACCGCGACTCCAACGCCCAGTGGGCGCCGATCCCGTCGCTGCTGGTGCTCTCCGCGATCCACCACCACCTGCTGAAGTCCGCCAACCGCACCAAGGTCTCGCTGATCGTGGAGGCCGGAGACGTGCGTGAGGTCCACCACGTGGCCTGCCTGATCGGCTACGGCGCCGCAGCGGTGAACCCCTACCTGGCCATGGAGACCGCCGAGGACATGGTCCGCCGCGGCGACCTGACCGCGGTCGACGAGGAGCAGGCGGTGCACAACCTGCTCACCGCGCTGGGCAAGGGCGTGCTGAAGATCATGTCCAAGATGGGCATCTCCACCGTCGCCTCCTACTGCGGCGCGCAGACCTTCGAAGCCGTGGGCCTGGCCCAGAACGTGGTGGACCAGTACTTCTCCGGCACCCACTCGCCCATGGGCGGGGTGGGGCTCGACGTGCTCTCCACCGAGACCCTCGAGCGGCACGCGCGCGCCTACCCGGCCGACGGCAACGACCTCGGCCGGGGCAACGAGCTCGAGATCGGCGGCGAGTACCAGTGGCGCCGCGAAGGCCCGCCGCACCTGTTCAACCCGCAGACCGTCTTCAAGCTGCAGCACTCCACAAAGACCCGCCGCTACGACATCTTCAAGCAGTACTCCAAGGCCATCGATGACCAGTCCGAGGCGCTGCTGACCCTGCGCGGACTCTTCAAGCTCAGCTCCGAGCGCCCGCCGGTGCCCATCGAAGAGGTCGAATCGGTCGCCGAGATCGTCAAACGGTTCAACACCGGGGCGATGAGCTACGGCTCCATCTCCCAGGAGGCCCACGAGACGCTCGCGATCGCGATGAACCGGCTCGGCGCACGCTCGAACACCGGTGAGGGAGGCGAGCACCCGGCCCGGCTGGAGGACCCCGAGCGGCGCTCGGCGGTCAAGCAGATCGCCTCCGGACGCTTCGGCGTCACCAGCCAGTACCTCACCCACGCCGATGACCTGCAGATCAAGATGGCCCAAGGTGCCAAGCCCGGCGAGGGCGGCCAGCTCATGGGCAAGAAGGTCTACCCCTGGGTGGCCGAGACCCGGCACTCCACCCCCGGCGTCGCGCTGGTCTCCCCGCCGCCGCACCACGACATCTACTCCATCGAGGACCTGGCCCAGCTGATCTTCGACCTCAAGCGCGCCAACACCGGCGCCCGGGTCCACGTGAAGCTGGTCTCCCTGCACGGAGTGGGCACCGTGGCGGCCGGCGTGACCAAGGCCAAGGCCGACGTCGTGCTGATCTCCGGGCACGACGGCGGCACCGGCGCCTCGCCGCTGAACTCGCTCAAGCACGCGGGCACCCCCTGGGAGCTCGGGCTGGCCGAGGCGCAGCAGACGCTGATGCTCAACGGGCTGCGCGAACGCGTCACCGTGCAGGTGGACGGTCAGCTCAAGACCGGCCGTGACGTGGTCATCGCGGCGCTGCTCGGTGCCGAGGAGTACGGCTTCGCCACCGCCCCGCTGGTGGTCTCGGGCTGCATCATGATGCGGGTCTGCCACCTGGACACCTGCCCGGTGGGCGTGGCCACGCAGAACCCGGTGCTGCGCGACCGCTATACCGGTCAGGCCGACCACGTGGTGAACTTCTTCGAGTTCGTCGCCCAGGAGGTGCGCGAATACCTGGCCGAACTGGGCTTCCGCACCCTGGACGAGGCGATCGGCCACGTCGACGCCATCGACATGGACGACGCCAAGCGGCACTGGAAGACCACCGGGCTCGACCTCGGCGCCGTGCTGGACAGCTACGACCCCAACGACCCGGTGACCGCCTCGATGCTGCGCCGCACCCGCGGGCAGGACCACGAGCTGGAGAAGCACTTCGACATGGGTCTCATCGAACTCGCCGGTTCGGCCATCTCCCACGGCGAGAAGGTCCACATCGAGAAGAAGGTCATCAACACCGACCGCTCGGTGGGCACCATGCTCGGCCACGAGGTGACCAAGGCGCAGGGGCTGAAGATGCTGGAGAACAACACCATCGTCGTCGAGCTCACCGGTGAGGCGGGCCAGTCCCTCGGGGCCTTCCTTCCCCACGGGATCACCCTGCACCTGGCCGGGGACGCCAACGACTACGTGGGCAAGGGACTCTCCGGCGGGCGGATCATCGCCCACCCGGACCCCTCGGCCCCGCTGGTGGCCGAGAAGAACGTCATCGCCGGCAACGTGATCGGCTACGGCGCCACCGCCGGCGAGATGTTCCTGCGCGGCCAGGTCGGCGAACGCTTCCTGGTGCGCAACTCCGGCGCCACCGCCGTGGTCGAAGGAATCGGCGACCACGGCTGTGAGTACATGACCGGCGGTCAGGCGCTCATCCTGGGACCCACCGGACGCAACTTCGGGGCAGGCATGTCCGGAGGCACCGCGTTCCTGGTGGACTTCGACGAGGAGAAGATCAACTCGCAGGCCCGCATCAACGGGGACCTGCTGCTGCTCGAGCCCGATGAGGAGGATCGCGCCATCATCGGCGACCTGCTGCGCCGCCATCACGAGGAGACCGGCAGCACCGTGGCCGAAGCCCTCCTCGACGACCTTGAGACCACCTATTCGCGCATCACCAAGGTGCTCCCGCGCAACTACGACGCCGTGCTCCGCGCCCGCTCCAGCGCCCTCGACGAGGGCCTGGATCCCGATGGCGACGCAGCATGGCAGAAGATTCTGGAGGCGACCCGTGGCTGATCCGCGTGGATTCCTGAAGCACCGAGAGCGCCAGGACCGGCCCTCTCGCCCCATCCCGGTCCGAATCATGGACTTCAACGAGGTCTATGACCGCAACGAGCGCGGCATCGTACAGACCCAGGCCAGCCGCTGCATGGACTGCGGCATCGCCTTCTGCCACACCGGCTGCCCGCTCGGGAACCTGATCCCGGAGTGGAACGACCTGATCTGGCGCGACCAGTGGGAGGAGGCCTCCTCCCGGCTGCACATGACCAACAACTTCCCGGAGTTCACCGGGCGGATCTGCCCGGCACCCTGTGAGACCTCCTGCGTGCTGGGGATCAACCAGCCCGCAGTGACGATCAAGCAGTCCGAGGTCTCCATCGCCGATGAGGCGATCGCTCGCGGCTACGTCGAACCGGTTCTGCCCCAGCGGCTCACCGGCAAGACCGTCGCCGTGGTGGGCTCCGGCCCGGCAGGCCTCGCCGCCGCCCAGCAGCTCACCCGCGCCGGGCACACCGTGGCCGTCTACGAGCGCGACGACCGGCTCGGCGGGCTGCTGCGCTATGGCATCCCGGACTTCAAGATGGAGAAGCACCACGTGGAGTTCCGCATCGACCAGATGCGCGCCGAGGGCACCCGCTTCTACACCTCCACCGAGATCGGCGCCGACATCACCTGGGACGCCCTGGAGGCCAGCTACGACGCCGTGATCCTGGCCACCGGCGCCATGGTCCCGCGCGACCTGGGCATCACCGGGCGCGAACTCGACGGGGTCCACTTCGCCATGGAGTACCTGGTCCAGTCCAACAAGGCCACCTCCGGAGACGAGGTCGCCGACCAGATCCGCGCCGACGGCAAGCACGTCGTGGTCCTCGGCGGCGGTGACACCGGCGCCGACTGCATCGGCACCGCCCACCGCCACGGAGCGGCCTCGGTGACCACCCTGGCCATCGGCAAGGAGCTCCCCTCGGAGCGTCCCGAGAATGAGCCCTGGCCGATGGACCCGCGGGTCTTCGAACTCACCAGCGCCGACGAGGAGGGCGGGGAGCGCAGCTACCTGGCCTCGACCGTGGAGTTCGTCGCCGATGAGCTCGGCCACGTGCGCGCCCTGAAGGTCGCCGAGACCCAGTACAACCCCGACGGCTCCCGCTCGCCCAAGCCCGACAGTGAGCACGAGATCCCCGCTGACCTGGTGCTGCTCGCCCTGGGATTCACCGGGGCGGAATCTGACACGCTCACCGAGCAGCTCTCCCTCGACTTCGACCGCCGCGGGAACATCACCCGGGCGGAGGACTACCAGACCTCCGTGGAGGGCGTCTTCGCCGTCGGCGACGCCGGACGTGGAGCCTCCCTGGTGGTCTGGGCCATCGCGGAGGGCCGCGCAGCAGCCGCGAAGGTGGATGAATATCTCGAAGGCGCGACCAGGCTTCCGGCCCCGGTCAAGCCCTCGGATCGTGCCATTTCACTCACAGGCTGACTGTTATAGGCTCGAGCACGAACCATCCTGGTCCAGTGTCGTGCCAGTCCATCAACTCGCTTATCAGCACAATAGATAGGACAAGGTGAGACATGAGACACGCCAAGATCGTCGCCACATTCGGCCCCGCCACCGCAGGCTATGAGATGACCCGCAAGCTCGTGGAGGCCGGTGTCGACGTCGCCCGGGTGAACATGAGCCACGGCGACTACAGCGTCCACGAGGACACCTACAACACCGTCCGCGAGGTCTCCAAGGACCTGCGCCAGGCCGTCGGGATCTTCGCCGACCTGCAGGGGCCGAAGATCCGGCTGGGTCGCTTCGCCGAGGGTGAGCACTCCCTCGCCGTCGGCGACCGCTTCACCATCACCATCGATGACATCCAGGGCACCAAGGAGCGCTGCTCCACCACGTTCAAGGGCCTGCCCGGAGACGTCAACGTCGGTGACACGCTGCTCATCGACGACGGCAAGGTCTCGCTGCGCGCGCTGGAGGTCACAGACACCGACGTCGTCACCGAGGTCACCGTGCCCGGCAAGGTCTCCAACAACAAGGGCATCAACCTGCCCGGCGTCGCGGTCTCCGTGCCGGCGATGTCGGAGAAGGACGAGGAGGATCTGCGCTGGGCGCTGCGCACCGGCTTCGACATGGTCGCGCTCTCCTTCGTCCGTGACGCCGCAGACATCGAAGCCGTGCACCGGATCATGGATGAAGAGGGACGCCGCGTCCCGGTCATCGCCAAGGTCGAGAAGCCCCAGGCGGTGGAGGCGCTGCAGGACATCGTCGACGCCTTCGACGCCGTCATGGTCGCCCGCGGCGATCTCGGCGTGGAGCTGCCGCTGGAGGAGGTTCCGCTGGTGCAGAAGCGCGCCGTGGAGCTCGCCCGACGCTGGGCCAAGCCGGTCATCGTCGCCACCCAGGTGCTGGAATCCATGATCGACAGCCCCCGGCCCACCCGCGCCGAGGCCTCCGACTGCGCCAACGCGGTGCTCGACGGCGCGGACGCGGTCATGCTCTCCGGAGAGACCTCCGTGGGTCAGTTCCCGGTGGAGACCGTGGAGACCATGTCCAGGATCATCGAGACCACCGAGACCAAGGGTCTGAGCCGGATCCCCGAGCTGGGCACCAGGCCGAAGACCCGTGGTGGTGCGATCACCCGCGCCGCCAAGGAGATCGCGGACCAGCTCGACATCGAGCACCTGACCACCTTCACCCGCTCGGGAGACTCCGCCCGTCGGCTCTCCCGGCTGCGGCCGAAGCAGAACATCTTCGCCTTCACCCACGTGGAGCACACGCACAACATCCTGACCCTCTCCTGGGGCGTGCAGCCGCGCTGGGTGGAGTTCGCCACCCACACCGACACCATGACCGCCCAGGTGGACAAGCTGCTGCTGGAAGAAGATGCCGCCGAGCTCGGCCAGCTCGTCGTGATCGCCGCCGGGTCTCCTCCAGGACAGGCCGGGACCACCAACATGGTCAAGGTCCACCGGATCGGTGACCTGCACGACGCCAGCGACATCGAGACCCTGCGCCGCGGCGACACCGCCCCGGCGAACAAGGAACCGGTCGGACCCTGGCCCGCGGCCAGCGCCTCAAGCCCGGTCTAGTCGGGCCGGCACGGCCGAGATTCAACGCCCGGGCGCAGGCCCGGGTAAGCTGGTGCCGTCCTCGCCGGGAAGTCTGAGAAGACTGCCCGCGGGGACTGCATGAGCGCCGGGGAGGCCCTGACCTCCTTGGTCCAGCCCGAATGGCGGAATAGGTAGACGCGCCGCACTCAAAATGCGGTACCACTGGTGTGTGGGTTCGAGTCCCACTTCGGGCACCAAGACGACGACGACCAGCCCAGCACGGGGATCATCCCCTCCGGGGGATGCCCCCGGCACGGTGGTCAGGGACCAGAAGGAGAACGGTGAGCGAACAGACTCCGGGCACCGGTGCCCATGAGAGCGGATCCGCAGCGGGCGGCGACGCCGCCACCTCCGACGCGGTCACCTCCGACGCGGCGGCCCAGCACGGCAGCGCGGTGCGCCGTGTGCTGGTCGCCGAGGATGAGACGCTCATCCGGCTCGACATCGTCGAGATCCTCACCGGCGCCGGCTACGACGTGGTCGGTGAGGCCGACAACGGTGAACGCGCCGTGGAGCTGGCCCGCGAGACCGAGCCGGACCTGGTCGTGATGGACGTGAAGATGCCCATCATGGACGGCATCACCGCGGCGCAGCTCATCGCGGAGGAGCGGATCGCCCCGGTGGTCATGCTGACCGCGTTCTCCCAGCGTGACCTGGTCGAATCGGCCCGTGAGGCCGGCGCCATGGCGTACGTGGTCAAGCCGTTCACCGAGAACGATCTGATCCCGGCCATCGAGGTCGCCATGGCGCGCTTCGACGAGATCCGCGCCCTGGAGGACGAGGTCACGTCGCTGGCCGACAAGTTCGAGACCCGCAAGCTCGTGGAGCGGGCCAAGTCCCTGCTCACCACCAAGATGGGCCTCACGGAGCCGGAGGCCTTCCGCTGGATCCAGAAGACCTCGATGGACCGCCGGCTGTCGATGCGCGAAGTCGCCGAGACCGTCGTCGACCAGATGACGGATTCTCCGCCGTACCTCAAGTGAATCTCCCGTTGAGGGACGGATTCTCCGAGTATCTGTGGCTGTTTTCGGCCCTAACTGGTCGGAGAATCCGCCCCTCAACGCGTGGGGGAGGGGTCTGAACGGGCAGTTCAGCCGCGGACGGTGAGGATCAGGGCGTCACCCTGGCCTCCGCCGCCGCACAGGCCCGCGGCTCCGGTGCCGCCGCCACGGCGGGACAGCTCCAAGGCAAGGTGCAGCACCAGGCGCGCCCCGGACATGCCCACCGGGTGGCCCAGCGCGATGGCGCCGCCGTTGACGTTGAGCTTCTCCTCCGAGAGGCCCAGCTTCCGAGCCGACGCCACCCCCACGGCGGCGAACGCCTCATTGATCTCCACCAGGTCCAGTGACTCTGGGTCGATGCCCTGCTTGCGGCACGCCTCAGCGATCGCATGCGCGGGCTGCAGCTGCAGGGAGGAATCCGGTCCGGCCACCATGCCATAGGCGCCGATCTCCGCCAGGGGAGTGAGACCGAGCTCCTGCGCCTTCTCCGGGGTGGTCACGATGACGGCGCAGGCACCGTCAGAGATCTGCGAGGCAGAGGCAGCCGTGATCGTGCCCTCCTTGTCGAAGGCAGGGCGCAGCTTGCCCAGCGATTCCGCCGTCGTGCCCGCTCGGATGCCCTCGTCGCGGCTGACCAGAACCGGGTCACCCTTGCGCTGGGGCACCTCGACGGGCGTGACCTCGTCGTCGAAGACGCCGTTGTCCCACGCCTGCGCGGCGCGTTCATGGGAGAGCGCAGCAAGCTGATCCTGCTCCTGCCGGGAGACCTCCGTCTCCGCCGTGTTGCAGGACTCTGTCAGGGCGCCCATGGTCTGTTGCGTGGCCTGATCGAACAGCGCGTCATAGGCCATCGAGTCCACCAGGGTCGTGTCTCCGTAGGTGAAGCCCTTGCGCGAGCCCGGCAGCAGGTGCGGGGCGTTGGACATCGACTCCATGCCGCCGGCGACCACCAGCTCACATTCACCGGCGCGGATCAGCTGATCCGCGTAGGCGATGGCGCTGAGCCCCGACAGGCATACCTTGTTCACCGTCATCGCGGGCACGCGGGCAGGTATGCCTGCTCCCAGGGCGGCGGTGCGGGCCGGGTTCTGTCCCGCTCCGGCCTGGATCACCTGTCCCATGATCACGTAGTCGACCTGGTCGGTGCGGACCCCGGTCTTCTCCAGGGCGCTGCTGATGGCAGCGGACCCCAACTGGGCGGCGGTGAGCGAGGAGAGCCCGCCCATCAGCTTGCCGATCGGGGTGCGGCTTCCTCCGAGGATCACGGAACCGGGTGTCATAGCTGCTCCTTCATGTTGCGGACGACTCGTGGGTGTTCAGGACCATGCCTAGCATGTGCGGCGGCTCAGTGCAGCTCGACGCCGGTGGCTTCGCGCACCTGCTCCTCACTCACCCCCGGTGCGGTCTCCACCAGCTCCAGGCGCGGGGCGGTCTCGGTGCCCACCACGTCGATGACGGCCAGGTCGGTGATGATCCGGTTCACCACGGACTTGCCGGTCAGCGGCAGGGTGCAGGCCGGCAGGATCTTCGGGGCACCATCCTTCGCCACATGGTCCATCAGGCAGATGACCCGCTCCGCGCCATGGACCAGGTCCATGGCGCCGCCCATGCCCTTGACCATCTTGCCGGGCACCATCCAGTTGGCGAGGTCGCCGTTCTCGGCCACCTGCATGCCGCCGAGCACGGCGACGTCGATCTTGCCGCCGCGGATCATGCCGAAGCTGGTGGAGGAGTCGAAGAACGCCGCCCCGGGAAGCACGGTGACCGTCTCCTTGCCGGCGTTGATCAGATCCGGGTCCACCGCGTCCTCGGTGGGGTAGGGGCCCACGCCGAGGATGCCGTTCTCGGACTGGAGCACTACGGTGCGCTCGGCCGGGATGTGGTTCGGGATCAGGGTCGGCATCCCGATGCCTAAGTTCACGTAGGCGCCGTCGGGGAGCTCCTCGGCGGCGCGGGCGGCCATCTGGTCGCGGGTCCAGCCCGCGTTGATCTCGGTGGTCATGACGTGGTCACTCCTTCTCGTCGCTGCGGACGGTGCGCTTCTCGATGGGCTTGTCGATCTCGGCGCCGACCTCCACGATCCGGTGCACGAAGACCCCGGGCAGGTGGACGGCGTCGGGGTCGATCTCCCCGGGCTCCACGAGCTCCTCCACCTGGGCGATGCAGACCCGGCCCGCCATCGCGGCGTCGGGGCTGAACTGCCGGGCGGCCTTGTTGAACACCAGGTTGCCGTGTCGGTCGCCGCGCTGGGCATGGACCAGGGAGAAGTCGGCGACGATCGACTCCTCCAGGACGAAGTCGAGCGCCCGGCCGTCGTGGACGGTGAAGGGCCTGACCTCCTTGGGCGCAGACTCCTTCGCCACGCCGCCGGAGCCGTCGTAGGTCATCGGGATGCCGCCCTCGGCGACCTGCGTGCCCACTCCGGAGCGGGTGTAGAACGCCGGGATGCCCGCGCCGCCGGCGCGCATCTTCTCCGCGAGAGTGCCCTGCGGGACCAGCTCCAGCTCGAGCTCGCCCTCCAGGTACTGGCGAGCGAACTCCTTGTTCTCGCCCACATAGGACGAGGTCATCTTCACGATCCGGCGGGCCGCCAACAGGATGCCCAGGCCCCAGCCGTCCACGCCGCAGTTGTTGGACGCGACGGAGAGCCCGGAGGCGCCCTGCTCCAGCAGCGCCTCGATGAGCTGGATCGGATTGCCGGAGAGGCCGAAGCCTCCCACGGCGAGCGAGGCTCCGTCAGGGATGTCGGCGACGGCCTCGGCGGCGGTCGCTACGGTCTTGTCGATGGTCATGGGCCCTCCTCAGGGACTTGGGGCGGTTGGGCTTGGGACTGTGAGAGTGCAGGTCTGCTGGATCCTCCGCGTGATGGTCTGCTCAGCTCGCGGTCCATCCTCCGTCGATGGCGTAGGACGTGCCGGTCACCATGCCGGCGGCGTCGGAGACCAGCCACGTGGCCAGGGAGGCCACCTCCTCGGGCTCCACCAGCCGCTTCACGGCGGACTCGGTGAGCATGATCTGCTCGACCACCTGGTCCTCACCGATGCCGTGGATGCGGGCCTGGTCTGCGATCTGCTTCTCCACCAGCGGGGTGCGCACATAGGCGGGGTTGAGGCAGTTGGAGGTCACCCCGTGCTCGGCGCCCTCCAGGGCGGTGACCTTGGAGAGCCCCTCCAGCGCATGCTTGGCAGTCACGTAGGCGGACTTATATGGGCTGGCCCGCAGGCCATGGACCGATGAGATGTTGAGGATCCGGCCGAAGCCGCGCTCGTACATGCCTGGGAGGGCGGCGCGGATCAGCAGGAACGGAGACTCCACCATCAGCCGGTGCATGAACCGCCAGGCCTCGGGGTCGAACTCGTGCAGGGGCGCGACCCGCTGGATGCCGGCGTTGTTGACCAGGATGTCGGCGTCGTGGAGTCCCGTCTCGGCCGTGAGCTCCTCCAGGGCCGCGGTCTCGGCGAGATCCACCGTCCATGAGGTGCCGCCGATCTCTGCTGCCAGGGCCTCGGCGGCTTCGCCGTCGCGGTCGCAGACCGTCACCTGGCCCCCGGCGGCGGCGAAGGCCCGCACACAGGCCGCACCGATGCCGGAGGCCCCGCCGGTGACGACGGCGCGCCGGCCGCTCAGCGCATCGGCCGGGATCGGTGAGCTGCGAGTCGGGTGGGGGTTCATGAGGCTCCTTCAGAAGGGTCGGTATGGAACGGGGCGGAGGGGATGGCGGGGGGGGGCGGGATGGCGTGGGACGGGATGGCGGGGGCCGCGGCGGACGAGGCGCGCCCGTTCCCGTGGATCAGAACCCGCCGACGGCCGAGACCAGCGCGATCAGCGCGGCGACGACCAGCACCGGGATGACAAGCGTCACCATACCGATGTCCTTATAGGACTGACGATGGGTGAGGCCACAGACGATCAGCAGCGTGACGACGGCGCCGGAGTGGGGAAGCGTGTCCAGGCCGCCTGCGGCCATGGCGGTCAATCGGTGCATCATCTCCAGGCTCATGCCTTCGGCCTCGGCCATTCCGCGCAGGTCATCGCCCAGGGCGTTCAGGGCGATGGTCATGCCGCCGGAGGAGGAGCCGGTCAGCCCGGCGGTGATCGAGGTCGTGACCACGGATGTCACCAGCGCGTTGGCGCCCATGCCGAAGACCGAATCACGGATCACGATGAAGGCGGCCACCGAGGCGACGACGGCGCCGTAGCCGACCTCGGAGGCGGTGGAGAAGATCGGCAGCATGGAGCGCTTGACGCCGTCGTTGAATCCGATCTTCAGGATGCTCCACTGTCCGAAGTTCATCGCGACGATCAGTCCGATGGCGACCACGATGCCCACCACCACGGCCCACAGGCCCGCGCGGGAGTCGTAGGTGATGGCCCCGAAGGTGTCCTCCTGCAGATAGGACCAGTCCATGGCCGGGAAGATCAGCAGGGTGCAGGCGAAGTTCACCGCGAAGACGGTCAGCAGCGGCAGGAACGGAACCAGGCGGTTGGGTGGGGCGATCGTGGTGGTCACCGAGGAGCCGTCGTCGGCCGACCCTCCGATGACCTTCTTGGACTCCAGGGACTCGAAGTGCTCGCCCTTGGCGATCAGGCTGCGACGGCGGTGCTCCAGCCACACCATGCCCAGGCCGAAGATCAGGATCCCGCCGAGGACGCCCACCCCCGGGCCGGCGTAGGCATCGGTGCCGAAGAACTGCCCGGGGATGATGTTCTGCACCTGCGGGGAACCGGGCAGGGCGGTCATGGTGAAGGTGAAGATGCCCAGCGCGATGGTGCCGGGGATCAGCCGGCGCGGGATGTCGGCCACCCGGAACAGCTCGCGGGCCAGCGGATACATCACGAACGCGACCACGAAGAGGCTGATCCCTCCGTAGGTCATCAGTGCCGAGGTGATCACCGTGGCGGCGATCGCTCGGCGGCTTCCGATCCAGCCGGTCACGGTGCGCGCGATCGACTCTGCGTATCCGGTCACGGTCATCAGGATCCCGAAGATGGCCCCGACCAGGAAGACCGGGAACCAGCTGCCCACGAAGCCGGCCATCGCCGGCATGAACACCTCGGTGTAGGACGCCAGGATGGGGGCCCCGGAGAACAGCACGCAGACGACTGCGGAGAGCGGAGCGGCCAGGATCACCGGCACGCCGCGGTAGGCGAGGGTGATGAGCAGCAGCAGGGACACGATGATGCCGACGATGCCCAGAATCATGGGGGTCTCCTTGTGGAGGGTGGTGAGCGAGTGACGACCGTCACGGCGTCGTAGATCAGCTTGCACGCTGGAATGTGACGTGGGCTACATCCATCCGTTCAACAGTGGAGCGCCCGTTTCGTAGCTGGCTACGAATGCGTCCCGTGGGGGAGTGTGCCCCGATGTGCTGCGAGCGCCCAGGAGAGCTCGACGAGCGTGTCGAGGTCTCCCAGATCAGCCCCGACCATCTCCTGGAACCTCTGCAGCCGGTAGCGCAGCGTGTTGGCGTGCACCGGGATGCTGCGGGCGGCCAGTGGAATGCTCAGCCGGTGGCGCAGGTAGGCGTCCACGGCCTCGAGCACATGCTCGCCGAATGTGCCGGCCTCGGCCAGGGGCTGCAGGTGGCGCTCCTGCAGCAGGGCGGTGACCTCCGGGCTGGCGTGGACCCCGGCTCGCCAGGAGAGGCGTTCCAGGTCCACCACTCCGGTCTGCCCCACGGCCGCGGCTGCTCGCAGCGCCGTGGAGGCGGACTCGAAGGATCGAGGCAGCCCCTCCAGGGTCACCGCCGGGCCGAGCCCGAGGGTCAGCCGGTCCGGCTCCGCGCTCAGCGGCGGCTCGCCGATGAGGATGCCCACCAGCGTGCTGGCGCGCACGGCCGTGAGCACGCGGATTCCCGCCCGGTCGGCCCAGTCCTGGAGCCGCCGCTGGTGTTCGAGGTCCTCTTCCGGCTGTGAGTGCGCGGCCAGCGCGCGCAGCGGTGCGGCGGTGGGGATGTCGTAGAGGGCGGCGCCGCGGGCCAGCTCGGTCGGCTCCATCCAGGTGGCGACGGCGTCACCGATCCAGGCCGCGCGCCGGGTGGAGTCAGCCAGGGCTCGCGAGACGTCCTTGTCCCGGTAGACGAGCACCGCGCGGGTGGAGAACGCGTCTCCCAGCTCCCACAGCAGGGTGGAGGAGGCCAGGACCTGATCTGCGGGGATGCCGTGGTCCGGGGCGTGGTCCAGCAGCCGGTGCAGGATCACCGACATGCAGGTCCGGAAGCCGGCGAGCACGCTCTCCACGGGCACTCCCTGGGCGTGTCGTTCCGAGGCCAGGGCGTCAGCTTCGGCGACGTCGTCGGAGGAGGGTTCGAAGCCGGCGCGGACCGTGCGGATGCTCAGCGCGATGTTGCGCCGCACCGATGCCTGCAGGGCGGAGGTGGGGACGTCGTGGTAGCCGGGCACCGTGGCGCGAATGTTGCCGATGGTCTCCTCGAGGATGCTGCCGTCCGCCTCGAGAGCGGCCAGCAGCTGGTCCCAGGCGGCCTCGGCGCGACCTTCATCCGCTGTCATGGGGCTCACGATACCGCCGCCCTGCGCCGAGCAGGAGCATGGCGCGGTTCCCGCGCTGGAGCCTGCCGGCGTTCCGGAGCAGGTCTTCTGCAGACGATTTGCTTAGCGTCGTGATCTGAGTCACATTGGGGGTGACGGGGCCGGATCGCCCCACCTTCTGCGCATCTGAACTCAAGGAGCTCACCCTGATGGTTGCCCGATATCCCTCTGCCCCTGAGGCGCTGGATCGTCTGTCCTTCGACGGCATGACCCTCCTCGTCGGAGGGTTCGGTCTCAGCGGCATCCCCGCTGAGCGTGCCGTATGACCACTTCGCGGCAGTCTGCCGCAGGCAACAGCGCCGTACTCGGCAGGGTGATGCGGCCGCTGAACTCCCTGGTGGAGAAGCTGATCCCCTCGGCCCTGGTCTTTGCCATCGTCCTGACCTTCATCGTGGGCATCCTGGCGCTGGTCTTCACCGACGCCGGCCCTGTGCAGGTCGTCGAAGAATGGGGCATCGGCCTGGCTGGGCTGCTGGAGTTCATCACCCAGATGGCCCTCATCCTGTTCCTCGGCTATATCCTGGCCAACACGCGACCCGCCCGAAAGCTGCTCCGCCGCCTGGCCACAGTCCCCAGAACAGCAATCCAGGCCTACCTGTTCGTGTTCTTCATCGCCGCCCTGGCAAGCCTCATCACCTGGGGACTGGGACTGGTGGTCGGCGGTCTGCTGGCACGCGAAGTTGCCCACGTCTTCCGGGAACGCCAGATTCCCGTGCACTTTCCCATGCTGGTGGCCTCGGGGTTCTCAGGATTCGTGGTCTGGCATATGGGCTACTCCGCCTCCGGGCCGCTGACCGCAGCCACCCCAGATTCCTTCGTGGCAGACCAGCTGGGCGCTCCGCTGCCCGTGGGGGAGACGATCTTCTCCACCTGGAACATCATCGCCTGCATCGTCACCATCGCAGTGGTCGCCCTGGCCCTGTATCTGGTGGCGCCCCGGGACAGCAAGTCGGTGGTCCCGCTGGCGGTGGACGCACGCGAGGCCGATGTCGAGATCGACGACGCCGTCGAAACCCCCGCTGACCGCGTGGACGCCTCTCGCATTCCCACGCTGCTGATCGGCCTGATGTTGGTGGCCTATCTGATCATCCACTTCAGCGGCGGCGGCACCCTGACGCTGGATGTAGTCAACTGGAGCTTCCTGGGGCTGATCATGCTGCTGGTCCGCAATCCCTTCGAACTGATCGCCCTGACCAAGCAGGCCGCCTCGAATGTGGGCGAGATCCTGCTGCAGTTCCCGCTGTACGCGGGCATCCTGGGCATCATGGCCGGCACCGGGCTGATGACCGTCATCTCAGAGGCCTTCGTGGCGATCTCCACTGCGCAGACGTTCGCGCTCTTCGCGTTCCTCTCCGCCGGTCTGGTGAACTTCTTCGTGCCCTCCGGGGGCGGACAGATCGCCGTGCAGGCCCCGATCCTGCTCGAGGCCGCAGAGGCGCTCAGCGTGGATCCCGCTATCGCCATCATGGCTGTGGCCTATGGAGACCAGTGGACGAACATGATTCAGCCGTTCTGGGCGCTGCCGCTGCTGGCGATCGCGGGGCTGAAGATGCGCGACATCCTCAGCTACACCACGATCGTGCTCATCGCCTCCGGCATCGTCTTCGGCGCAACCCTGCTCATCGTCTCGATGTGACGGCCCCACGCTAGACGGGGTCAGAGCTCGAAGTAGAACTCGTGATGCGTCGCGCACCCAGGGTTGAACCCTGCTCCACAGTCCGCGCAGGCCTCCGCGACCAGGTACTCCGCGATGCTGAATCGGTGGCGGCAGACCCCGCAGAGCAGGGCGCGCTCGGCCCGGCGCCCCAGCGGCCAGCGGCTGATCGGGTGCGCCTCGGCCTCCTGGTGACACTTCAGACAGGGATACCAGCGGTCGCAGCAGAAGAACCGGAGCGCGACGACGTCCAGCGGCCCCGCGTAGTGCCGGCAGCGGGTCTGCTCATCCACCGCGGCGCCGCGGATCACAGGCTCATCCATGCGCCCGAGGCTATCGGAATCTGCGCCATCCGAACGTTGAGGGGCGGATCCTCCGAGTATCTGACGCGGTTCTCGGCCTGAAATGCTCGGAGAATCCGCCCCTCAACGAACAGGTGGTGCGCCCCTCAATACGCAGGCAGCGCAGCATCCCTCCACCCCAGCGGAATTCTGCATCGTGAGACGGGCGGCGGTGCGAGTGTGCCGGGACACGTTCGCAGGCATAGAATCCAGAGCATGGCTGAGCGCACCGCAGAGACCCCAGAGAACACCCCTGACATCGTCGCGGGCAAGGCACCCTTCACCCCGCCCACCGCGGTCACCGGACCCTCGAGTCCGGAGAAGCCGCGCAGCTGGGAGGTCACCGACGGCTACACCCGCGCCCCGGCGCGCGGGATGCTGCGTGCGGTAGGCATGGGCGACGACGACTTCTCCAAGGCGCAGATCGGCATCGCCAGCTCCTGGAACGAGATCACCCCCTGCAACCTGTCCCTGGACCGCCTGGCCAAGGCCTCCAAGGAAGGTGTGCACGCCGGCGGCGGCTACCCGATGGAATTCGGCACCATCTCGGTCTCCGACGGCATCTCCATGGGCCACGAGGGCATGCACTACTCGCTGGTCTCCCGCGAGGTCATCGCCGACTCCGTGGAGACCGTCATCCAGGCCGAGCGGCTCGACGGCTCGGTGCTGCTCGCCGGCTGCGACAAGTCCCTGCCCGGCATGCTCATGGCCGCGGCCCGGCTCAACCTCTCCAGCGTGTTCCTCTACGCCGGCTCGATCATGCCCGGCGTGGCCCGCTTCGCCGACGGCACCGAGAAGCAGGTCACCCTCATCGACGCCTTCGAAGGTGTGGGCGCCTGCGCCCGCGGCACCATCAGCGAGGCCGACCTCGACGTCATCGAACGCGCCATCTGCCCCGGCGAAGGCGCCTGCGGAGGCATGTACACCGCCAACACCATGGCCTGCATCGGCGAGGCCCTGGGCATGTCGCTTCCCGGCTCCGCCGCCCCGCCCTCGGCCGACCGCCGCCGCGACCACTACGCGCACAAGTCCGGCGAGGCCGTGGTGGAGCTGCTCCGCCAGGGCATCACCACTTCAGACATCCTCACCAAGAAGGCCTTCGAGAACGCCATCGCGGTGACCATGGCCTTCGGCGGCTCCACCAACGCGGTGCTGCACCTGCTGGCCATCGCCCGCGAGGCCGGGGTGGAGCTCGAGCTCGAAGATTTCAACCGCATCGGCGACAAGGTCCCTCACCTCGGTGACCTCAAGCCCTTCGGCCAGTACGTGATGGCCGACGTCGACCGGGTCGGGGGAGTGCCGGTGGTCATGCGCGCACTGCTCGACGCCGGCCTGATCCACGGCGACGCGCTCACCGTGACCGGCAAGACCGTGGCAGAGAACCTCGAATCGATCAACCCGCCGGACATCGACGGCAAGATCATCCGCGCGCTGAACAACCCGATGCACCCCAACGGGGGCATCGCCGTGCTGCACGGTTCACTGGCACCCGAGGGCGCGGTGGTGAAGTCCGCCGGATTCGACGCCGAGGTCTTCGAAGGCACCGCCCGAGTCTTCGAACGCGAGCAGCAGGCGCTCAAGGCGCTCGAGGAGGGCCGGATCCAGGCGGGCGACGTCGTCGTCATCCGCTATGAGGGCCCCAAGGGCGGTCCGGGCATGCGCGAGATGCTGGCCATCACCGGAGCCATCAAGGGCGCCGGGCTGGGCAAGGACGTTCTGCTGATCACCGACGGGCGCTTCTCCGGGGGCACCACCGGTCTGTGCATCGGGCACATCGCTCCCGAAGCGGTCGACGGCGGCCCCATCGCCTTCGTCGCCGACGGTGACCTCATCCGTATCGACATCGCTGGGCGCAGCATCGAGCTCGTCGTGGACGCGGCCGAGCTCGCCACCCGGCAGCAGGACTGGACCCCGCTGCCGCCGTTCATCACCACCGGTGTGCTCGGCAAATACGCCAAGCTGGTCCGCTCCGCCGCAGAGGGCGCCTACTGCGGCTGAGACCGCGCGCGCAGTGTCAGCAACCCGGATTCCCACGATGTGAGACGGGCATCCGGGATGTTGACACTGATCACGGGCCAGGGAAGCATGGACGCCATGCGTCAACTACTAGCGGTAGTACCCGTACCCGCCGCCGGGGGACATGTGAAGTGATTCACACGCCTCAGGTCGGCCGCTCGTCTGCCTCACCGAGGCAGCCGAACGGTTGAACTGGAGCTGACGCATCCGCTCACCCCGGCAGAAGGCCCCATAGGCTTCTCAGCCGGGGTTTTCTCTTGACCGGAGCGGATCCGCCACGGATCAGAGATTTCTTGGATCAGCAATTCGGGAACCAGAGACTGAGGAAAAGATGAGCAATCTGACAGCCACGAGCCCAGCCATGCTGGCCTCCAAAGCATCCAGCAGCGCCGCTGGGACTTCCCCGGACCCGCGCATCTACGGTCCCGGCCGCACGGTGGAGCCGGTAGCGGCCACCGGCGCCGAATCGATCATTCGCAGCCTCGAGTCACTCGGCGTGACAGACGTCTTCGGCATCCCCGGCGGCACCATCCTGCCCACCTATGACCCGCTGATGGACTCCGAGCAGATCAACCACATCCTGGTGCGCCACGAGCAGGGCGGCGGCCACGCCGCCCAGGGCTACGCGATGGTCACCGGTCAGGTGGGCGTCTGCTTCGCCACATCCGGCCCCGGCGCGACGAACCTGGTCACCCCGATGGCCGACGCTCACATGGACTCCGTGCCGATGGTCGCGATCACCGGCCAGGTCAACGCCGCGGTCATCGGCACCGATGCGTTCCAGGAGGCCGACATCGTCGGCATCGCCACCCCGATCACCAAGCACTCCTTCCTGGTCACCGACGCCGACCAGATCCCGAAGGTCATGGCAGAGGCCTTCCACCTGGCCTCCACCGGTCGGCCCGGCCCGGTGCTGGTGGACATCACCAAGTCCGCCCAGGTCGCGCAGACCACCTTCGCCTGGCCGCCGAAGATCGAGCTCAACGGCTACCGTCCGGTCACCCGCGGGCATTCCAAGCAGATCCGCGAGGCCGCGAAGCTGATCCAGGCCGCCTCCCGCCCGGTGTTCTACATCGGCGGCGGCATGATCAAGGCTGAGGCCTCCGAGGAGTTCTACGCGCTGGCCGAGACCGTCGGCGCACCGGTGGTCAACACGCTCATGGCCCGCGGCGCCTTCCCGGATTCGCACCAGCAGAACCTGGGAATGCCCGGGATGCACGGCACGGTCTCCGCCGTCGCCGCGCTGCAGCGCTCGGACCTGCTGATCACCCTCGGCGCGCGCTTCGATGACCGGGTCACCGGGCAGCTGGAGAGCTTCGCCCCGGACGCGAAGGTCATCCACGCCGACATCGACCCCGCCGAGATCTCGAAGAACCGCGCGGCCGACGTGCCGATCGTCGGCTCGCTCAAGGAGATCGTGCCCGAGCTGACCTTCGCCTTCGACGCGCTGGTGACCAAGCACGGACGCACCGACATCAGCGGCTGGTGGAAGCAGCTCAACCGCTTCCGCGAGACCTACCCGCTGGGCTACACCACCCCGGAGGACGGGAAGATCGCCCCGCAGCAGGTCATCGAGAAGATCAACCAGGCCGCCGGTCCCGAGGCCGTCTACGTGGCCGGCGTCGGGCAGCACCAGATGTGGTCCTCGCAGTTCGTCAAGTACGAGCGGCCGCGGCAGTGGCTGAACTCCGGCGGGCTCGGCACCATGGGCTACGCGGTGCCTGCCGCCATGGGCGCCCAGGTGGGCAACCCGGACCGGGTGGTCTGGGCCATCGACGGCGACGGCTGCTTCCAGATGACCAACCAGGAGCTCGCCACCTGCGCGATCAACAAGATCCCGATCAAGGTCGCGGTGATCAACAACTCCTCGCTGGGCATGGTGCGGCAGTGGCAGACCCTCTTCTACGAGTCCCGCTACTCCAACACCCACCTGAACACCTCGGTGTCCGACTCCGGCGGGGAGATCGTTCGGATCCCCGACTTCCTCAAGCTCGCCGAGGCCTACGGCTGCGTGGGGCTGCGCTGTGAGCGTCCCGAGGACATCGACGCCGTGATCGCCGAGGCCATGGCGATCAACGACCGCCCGGTGGTCGTGGACTTCGTGGTCTCGCGGGACTCGATGGTCTGGCCGATGGTCCCTGCAGGGGTCTCCAACAGCGACATCCAGTTCGCGCACAACCTGACCCCGCAGTGGGACGAGGAGGACTAAAGCATGGGCACACATGACATCGTCTCGCCGGAGCAGCGACGCACCCTCTCGGTCCTGGTCGAGGACGTCCCCGGCGTGCTGACCAAGGTCTCCGGACTCTTCGCCCGCCGCGCGTTCAACATCCACTCGCTGGCGGTGGGTCCCTCCGAGCTGCCGGGGCTGAGCCGGATCACCGTGGTGGTCGACGCCGACTCCAAGCTGCTCGAGCAGATCACCAAGCAGCTGAACAAGCTGATCAACGTCATCAAGATCATCGAGCTGGCACCGGAGAACTCGGTCCAGCGCGAACACCTGCTGATCAAGGTGAAGGCCGACTCGCCCACCCGTCTGCAGGTCACCCAGGCCGTCGAGCTCTTCCGCGCCAAGATCGTGGACGTCTCCGTGGACTCACTGACCGTCGAGGCCACCGGCGCGCCTGACAAGCTCAATGCTCTGCTGGAGGTCCTGGAACCCTTCGGAGTCCGCGAGATCGTGCGGTCCGGCGGGCTCGCGATCTCCCGCGGAGCGAAGTCCATGACCGACAGAGCGCTGCGCTGAACACCACCTCAGAACCACTGACCTGTAACCCCACCCCCACCATGAGGAGCCCTCACTGTGACTGATCTCTATTACGACGACGACGCCGACCTGTCCGTGCTCAGCGGCAAGAAGGTCGCTGTCATCGGCTACGGATCGCAGGGCCATGCCCACGCGCTGTCCCTGCGCGACTCAGGCGTCGACGTCGTCGTCGGTCTGAAGGCCGACTCCAGCTCCAAGGCCAAGGCCGAGGAGCAGGGCCTGACCGTGAAGACCGTGGCCGAGGCATCCGCCGAGGCCGACGTCATCATGATCCTGGTCCCGGACCAGCACCAGGCCGCGGTCTACTCCGCCGAGATCGCCCCGCACCTGGTGCCCGGCAACGTGCTGCTGTTCTCCCACGGCTTCAACATCCGCTTCGGCTACATCGAGGCGCCCACCGAGGTCGGCGTCGCGATGGTCGCTCCGAAGGGACCGGGCCACGTGGTCCGCCGCGAGTACGAGGCCGGCCGCGGCGTGCCCGCCCTGATCGCCGTGGAGCAGGACCCCTCCGGCCAGGCCAAGTCCATCGCGCTGGCCTACGCCAAGGGCATCGGCGGCACCCGCGCCGGCGTCATCGAGACCACCTTCACCGAAGAGACCGAGACCGACCTCTTCGGCGAGCAGGCAGTCCTCTGCGGCGGCGCCTCCCAGCTGGTGCAGTACGGCTTCGAGACCCTCACCGAGGCCGGCTACAAGCCCGAGATCGCCTACTTCGAGGTGCTCCACGAGCTCAAGCTGATCGTGGACCTGATGGTCGAGGGCGGGCTGACCAAGCAGCGCTGGTCCATCTCCGACACCGCAGAGTTCGGCGACTACGTCTCCGGCCCCCGCGTGATCTCCCCGGAGGTCAAGGAGAACATGAAGGCAGTCCTCGCCGACATCCAGTCCGGAGCCTTCGCGAAGCGCTTCATGGATGACCAGCGCGACGGCGGCAAGGAGTTCAACGAGCTCCGCAAGAAGAACGAGTCGCACCCGATCGAGTCCACCGGACGCGAGCTGCGCAAGCTCTTCTCCTGGATCCCGCAGGATGATGACTACACCGAGGGCACGACCGCTCGATGAGCTGACACGGTGAGCGGGGCGGGTCATGGCGGCCCGCCCCGCTCACCGTCTTCGCGTGCACCACCCATCACGAAGCCATCCCTAGAAGCGCCCCGAGCAGAAGAAGGACATTGTGAGCACTCACCGCCCCGTCGTCGTACTTGCCGAAGAACTCTCACCCGCCACCGTCGATGCGCTGGGACCGGACTTTGAGATCCGCCAGTCTGACGGCACCGACCGGGAGCGGCTCTTCGCCGATCTCGCCGACGCCGACGCCATCATGGTGCGCTCGGCCACCCAGGTCGACGCCGAGGTGCTCTCCCACGCCAAGCAGCTGAAGGTCGTCGCCCGGGCAGGCGTGGGTCTGGACAATGTCGACATCAAGGCCGCCACCGCGGCCGGTGTGATGGTCGTGAACGCCCCGACCTCGAACATCACCTCCGCCGCGGAGCTCACCTGCGCCCACATCCTGGGCCTGGCCCGGCACATCTCCCCGGCGCACCAGTCGCTGCGCGACGGCGGGTGGAAGCGCTCGAAGTACTCCGGCATGGAGCTCGCGGAGAAGACCCTCGGCGTGATCGGCCTGGGCCGCATCGGCGGTCTCGTGGCCGAGCGGATGAAGGCCTTCGACATGGAGGTCATCGCCTACGACCCCTACGTGACCTCCGCCCGGGCCCACCAGCTCGGCGCCCAGCTGGTCACCCTGGATGAGCTCTACGCGAAGTCCGACGTGATCACCATCCACATGCCGAAGACCCCCGAGACCCTGAACATGCTCAACACCGAGGCCTTCGCGAAGATGAAGGACACCGCGTTCGTGGTCAACGTGGCCCGCGGCGGTCTGATCGACGAGGCCGACCTGGAGCAGGCCCTGGCCGAGGGTGCCATCGGCGGCGCCGCCGTCGACGTTTTCGCCACCGAGCCCTCCACCGACCTGCCCTTCTTCACCCGCGACAACGTGGTGGTCACCCCACACCTGGGCGCCTCCACCGCCGAGGCCCAGGAGAAGGCCGGCGTCTCCGTGGCGAAGTCCGTGCGCCTGGCCCTGGCCGGCGAGCTGGTCCCCGACGCGGTCAACGTCGCCGGCGGCGCCATCGACGAGCTGGTCCGTCCCGGGATCCCGCTGATCGAGAAGCTCGGCCGGATCCTCAACGCCCTGGCCACCGAGGCCTTCACCGATATCGAGACCGAGGCCGCCGGCGAGATCGCCGAGCTCAACGTCTCGGCGCTGCAGCTCGCCGCCCTGAAGGGCCTGTTCACCGACGTCGTCTCGGAGCAGGTCTCCTACGTCAACGCCCCGGTGCTCGCCGAGCAGCGCGGGATCTCCACCCGGCTGACCACCACCACCGAGGTCGAGGACTACCGCAACGCGCTCACCGTGCGCGGCGCCACCAGCTCCGGGACCAACCTGGAGGTCCGCGGCACCCTCACCGGACCCAAGCAGATCCAGAAGATCGTCGGGATCAACGGCTACGACCTGGAGATCGCGCTCACCGAGCACCTGGTGGTGCTCGAATACGCCGACCGCCCCGGCGTCGTCGGCGCCCTGGGCCGGATCCTGGGGGAGCACCAGGTCAACATCGCCGGGATGCAGGTCTCGCAGAACACCAAGGAGGGCCGCGCGCTGGCAGTGCTGGCCATCGACGCCGCGCTGCCCGCCGGGGTGCTGGACGCGATCAACGCCGAGGTCCAGGCCAATCTGGCCGCCGAGGTCGACCTCGAGGACTGAGCCCAGCGCTGATCCGGTGCAGGTCTCGGTGCAGGTCTCGGTGCAGGTCTCGAGGACCGAGTCCTGCACCGGGATCTTCGCCGGGCAACCGCGTGGGGTAAATTCCTAGGGTGACTTCTTCCAAGCCCCCGTTCTACATCACCACTGCGATCTCCTATCCCAATGGGACGCCGCATATCGGCCACGCCTATGAGTACATCGCCTCCGACGCGATGGCGCGCTTCAAGCGCCTCGACGGACACGAGACCTACTTCCTCACCGGCACCGATGAGCACGGGCAGAAGATGCAGCAGTCCGCGGAGAAGGAGGGCATCTCTCCGCGCGAGCTGGCCACCAGGAACTCGGCGGAGTTCAAGCGGGTCGACGACGACGTCCTGGGCGTCTCCTACGACCGCTTCATCCGCACCACTGACGAGGATCACTACGCCGCGTCGACCGCCATCTGGCGACGCATGGTCGAGGCCGGGGACATCTACCTGGACAAGTACGCCGGCTGGTACTCGGTGCGCGACGAGCGGTTCTTCACCGCCGACGAGACCGAGCTCCGCGCCGACGGCGAGCGCTACGCCACCGAGACCGGCACCCCGGTGACCTGGACCGAGGAGGAGTCGTACTTCTTCAGGCTCTCGAAGTACCAGCAGCCGCTGCTCGACTTCTACCGGGACAACCCCGACTTCGGCGGACCGCGCACCCGCTTCAACGAGGTCATCCGGTTCGTGGAGTCGGGTCTGGACGACCTCTCGATCTCCCGGACCACCTTCGACTGGGGCGTCCCGGTGCCGAAGGACCTCACCGCGCCCGAGACCGGCCTGGACCACGTGATGTATGTCTGGGTGGACGCGCTGACCAACTACCTCACCGGCGTCGGCTTCCCCGACACCGAGTCCGAGAGCTTCGCCAAGTTCTGGCCCGCCGACGTCCACGTCATCGGCAAGGACATCTCCCGCTTCCACTGCATCTTCTGGCCGGCGTTCCTGATGAGCGCGCAGCTCGAGCTGCCGAAGCGGGTGATGATCCACGGCTTCCTGCACAACGCCGGGGAGAAGATGTCCAAGTCCGTGGGCAACGTGGTGGCCCCCGCCGACTGGGTCGCCGAATACGGGCTCGACGCCGTGCGGTTCTTCCTGCTGCGCGAGTTCCCCTTCGGCCAGGACGGCTCGTACACCCATGAGGCCGTGCTGGGCCGGAAGAACTCCGATCTGGCGAACAATCTGGGCAACCTCGCCCAGCGCTCGCTGTCGATGATCGCCAAGAACTGTGACGAGATGATCCCGCAGCCGGGTGAGCGCACCGCCGCTGACCGCCGGATCCTGGCCCAGGCCGATGAGCTGCTGGAGATCAGCCGCGAGGCCTATGACATGCAGGACTTCCACCGCGCCCTGGAGCGGACCTGGTTCGTCCTCGGGGAGGCCAACGCCTACTTCGCCGAGCAGGAGCCCTGGAAGCTCAAGAAGACCGACCTCTCCCGGATGAACACGGTGCTCTTCGTGACCGCCGAGGTGGTGCGCAAGGTCGCGCTGCTCGCGCAGCCGGTCATGCCGGAGTCCGCCAGCAGGCTCCTGGACGCGCTGAACGTCGCGGCCGCCGGCGACGCCGGACGGACCAACGCCTCCGGTGCGGGCCCGCGCAGCTTCGAAGCCTTCCACACCGAGCTTCTCCCCGGCACCGTGCTGGCCAAGCCCACGCCGATCTTCCCTCGCCACGAGGAGAAGACCGACTGAGCAGGGGAGATCACCGCCCTGCGGGCAGCAGCGCCACGGTGCGGGCCTGATCTCAGATGCTGAGAGGCTGCGCCGACCCTGTCGTCCTGCCTGGACCCAGCACATAGAGTGACGCTATGGCTCAGAACACATTTGACATCGCAGTAATCGGCGGCGACGGCATCGGACCCGAGGTGGTCGCGGAGGCCCGGAAGGTGCTCGACGCCGCGCTGGCCCCGGAGGGCGCCGAGTTCAACTACACCGAGTACTCCCTGGGCGCCGAGCACTGGCTCGCCACCGGAGAGACCCTCACCCAAGAGACGCTGCAGGCCCTGCGCGGGCACGACGCGATCCTCTTCGGTGCGGTGGGCGCCGACCCGCTGGACACCCGGGTGCCCTCCGGGATCATCGAGCGTGAGCTGCTGCTGGGACTGCGCTTCAACCTCGACCACTGCGTGAACCTGCGCCCCACCCGCTCCTACCCCGGGGTCGTGTCCCCGCTGCGCGGCGTGGACGAGGAGAACCCGATCGACTTCGTCGTCGTCCGCGAGGGCACCGAGGGTCCCTACGCCGGCAACGGCGGGCTGCTGCGCCGCGGCACCGACGCGGAGATCGCCACCGAGGTCTCGGTCAACACCGCCTACGGCGTGCGCCGCGTGGTCCAGGACGCCTTCGTCCGCGCCCAGGCCCGGGACAAGCACCTGACCCTGGTGCACAAGAACAACGTGCTGACCTACTCCGGCGACCTCTGGACCCGGACGACGGCGGCCGTCGCCGAGTCCTTCCCGGACGTGCGCTGGGACTACATGCACGTCGACGCCGCCACCATCCACATGGTCAACAACCCGCAGCGCTTCGACGTGATCGTCACCGACAACCTCTTCGGCGACATCCTCACCGACCTGGCCCCGGCCGTCACCGGCGGCATCGGCCTGGCCGCCTCGGCCTCGATCAACACCGCCGGCACCGCGCCGTCGATGTTCGAACCGGTGCACGGCTCCGCCCCGGACATCGCCGGCAAGGCGATCGCCGACCCCACCGCGGCGGTGCTCTCCGCGGCGCTGATGCTCGATCACCTGGGTCTGAGCGAAGCCGCGGCCCGGGTGGAGGCCGCGGTCCACGCGCAGCTGAGCCAGTGGGCGCAGGACGGGATCTCCGGGCTGAACACCAGCCAGCGCGGCGACGCCTTCGTGGCGCGCCTGTCCGGCCGCACCGCGCCCGTCAGCTGAACCGGGCCCGACCCGCTGAGCCCGGCTGTCCAGTCGAACCGTGCTGGGCGGCCGGGGGAGCGAGTCTCGTAGAGTAGGGCACGAGACTCACTCGCAGCGCGCACCCGCTCGTGCACATCTGAAAGGTCACCATGACGTTCCATCACACCCCCCACCCGACGCCCACCTCGCCCGAGCGGCTGCAGCAGATCCTGGCGAACCCGGGCTTCGGGACGAACTTCACCGACCACACCTCGGTGATCGACTGGACGTCGGAGGGTGGCTGGGGCAACGCCCGGGTGGAGCCCTATGGCCCCATCTCGCTGGACCCGGCGGCGGCGGTGCTGCACTACGCCCAGGAGGTCTTCGAAGGCATGAAGGCCTACCGGCACGCCGACGGGGGGATCTACACCTTCCGCCCGTGGGAGAACGCCCGACGGCTCAACCGCTCGGCCGTGCGGATGGCGCTGCCCGAGCTCCCCGAGGAGCTCTTCATCGAATCTCTGGAGGAGCTGGTCCAGACCGACAAGGACTGGGTCCCCGACGGCGACGGCGAGGCGCTCTACCTGCGGCCCTTCATGTTCGCCTCCGAGGCGTTCCTCGGCGTCCGGCCTGCCAACGCGGTCTCCTACCGGGTCATCGCGTCTCCGGCCGGAAACTACTTCGGCGGCGAGCTCAAGCCGGTGCGCATCTGGGTCTCCCGCGACTACATCCGCGCCGCCCCCGGCGGAACCGGCGCGGCCAAGACCGGCGGCAACTACGCCGGCTCTCTGGCCGCCCAGCAGCAGGCCACCGCCAAGGGCTGCGATCAGGTGCTCTTCCTGGACCCGCTGCGCGAGAACGCCATCGAGGAGCTCGGCGGCATGAACGTCTTCCTGGTGACCGCCGACAACAAGCTCATCACCCCCGCGCTGACCGGCACGATCCTGGAGGGCATCACCCGCGCCTCGGTGATCCAGCTGGCCAAGGACCGCGGCATGGAGGTCCAGGAGCGGCAGGTCACCCTGGAGGAGTGGGACGCCGGCATCACCGACGGCAGCATCACCGAAGCCTTCGCCTGCGGCACCGCCGCGGTCATCACCCCCATCGGGGAGCTGCTGGACGGGGAGCGCAGCATCGCCTCCGCCGGCACCGGAGCGGTCACCCTCTCGATCCGCGAGGAGCTGCTGGGCATCCAGACCGGCACGGTCCAGGATCGCCACGACTGGATGCACCGCCTCGCCTGAGCCGCTGGAGAACGGACCACTGCGGAACGTGCAATGCGCGTGGGCGATAGAGTTGGCCCATGCGCATTGCTCGTTTTGTCACGGACGCCGAACCCTCCTACGGTCTTGTCACCGGGGAAGAGGGCGAAGAAACCATCATCGGGCTCAACGGAGACCCGTTCTATCAAGGGATCCAGCAGACCGAGACCACCCACCGCCTCGAAGACGTGCGGCTGGTCGCCCCGATCATCCCGCGCTCGAAGGTGATCGGAGTGGGTCGCAACTACGCCGACCACGTCAAGGAGATGGGCGGAGAGGTCCCGGTCTCGCCGCTGCTGTTCCTGATCCCCAACACCGCCGTGGTGGGCCCCAACGAGCCGGTCACGCTGCCCTCCTTCTCTGAGGAGATCAGCTACGAGACCGAGCTCGCCGTCGTCATCGGGCGCATCTGCAAGGACGTGCCGGTGGATCGGGTCCAGGAAGTCATCTTCGGCTACACGGTCGCAAACGATCTCACCGCCCGCGATGCACAGCGCACCGACGGCCAGTGGGCCCGCGCCAAGGGCTTCGACGGCTCCACCCCGCTGGGCCCCTGGATCGAGACCGACCTCGAGCCCGAGGGCCTGCGGATCTCCGGACGGCTCAACGGCGAGACCGTCCAGGACGGCTCCACCTCCGAGATGATCTTCGGCGTGGCCGAGCTCATCGCCTACATCTCCCAGGCCTTCACCCTGCTCCCCGGCGACGTCATCCTCACCGGCACCCCGGCCGGCGTCGGGCTGCTCGGCGCCGGAGACCGCTTCGAGGCGGACATCGAAGGCATCGGCACCCTCGTCAACCACTTCAGGAACTGATTCCACACATGACTGTCACTTCTGCTGCACCGTCCACCGAGATCCCCGCCGTCGACCCGAGCACGCAGGTCCGGGTCCGCTTCTGCCCCTCGCCCACCGGCACCCCGCACGTCGGGCTGATCCGCACCGCCCTGTTCAACTGGGCCTACGCCCGGCACACCGGTGGCAAGATGATCTTCCGGATCGAGGACACCGATACCGCACGGGACTCCGAGGAGTCCTACCAGCAGCTGCTCGAGGCGCTGCGCTGGCTCGGCATCGACTGGGACGAGGGCGCCGAGACCGGCGGCCCGCACGCCCCCTACCGGCAGTCCCAGCGCGGTGACTTCTACGCCGAGGTGCTCAGCCAGTTGCTGCAGGCGGGATTCATCTACGAGGCCTTCTCCACCCCGGAGGAGGTCGAGGCACGCCACCAGGCCGCCGGGCGGGACCCGAAGCTGGGCTACGACGGCTTCGACCGGACGCTGAGCCAGGAGCAGATCGACGCCTTCCGTGCCGAGGGCCGCGAACCGGTGCTGCGCTTCCGGATGCCCGAGGAGGACATCACCTTCACCGACGTCGTGCGCGGCGAGATCACCTTCGGCGCCGGGTCCACGCCTGACTTCGTGGTGGCCCGCGCCAACGGCCAGCCGCTCTACACCCTGGTCAACCCGGTGGACGACGCCGCCATGGAGATCACCCACGTGCTGCGCGGCGAAGATCTGCTCTCCTCCACCCCGCGCCAGGTGGCGCTCTACCGGGCGCTGCACGCGATCGGCGTGGCCAAGCACATGCCGGTCTTCGGTCACCTGCCCTACGTGATGGGGGAGGGCAGCAAGAAGCTCTCCAAGCGGGACCCGGAGTCGAACCTCTTCCACCACCGCGACCGCGGCTTCATCCCTGAGGGTCTGCTGAACTACCTGGCGCTGCTGGGCTGGTCGCTCTCGGCCGATGAGGACATCTTCACCGTGGAGCAGCTCATCGAGCACTTCGACATCACCGACGTGCTGGCCAACCCCGCACGCTTCGACGTGAAGAAGGCCGAGGCCATCAACGGCACCCACATCCGTCGCCTCCAGGCCGCAGACTTCCGCGACCGCCTGGTGCCCTACCTGCAGGCCAGGGGCCTGCTGGGGGAGCAGCTGGCGCCGGGACAGGCCGGCCTGCTCGACGGCGCGGCGCCCCTGGTTCAGGAGCGCATCGCGCTGCTGGACGAGGGTGCGGACATGATGGCGTTCCTCTTCACCGACGACGCCGACCTCGCCATCGAGGACAAGGCCTTCAGCGGGCTCGGAGATCAGGTCTTCGAGACCCTGGACGCCTCCATCGCGGCGCTCAGCGACATCGAGGACGCCCGGTGGAGCACCGAGGTGATCGAGGCTGCGCTGCGCGAGGCGCTGCTGGAGGGGCTCGAGCTCAAACCGCGCAAGGCCTTCGGCTCGGTGCGCTCGGCGATCTCCGGACGTCGGGTCTCCCCGCCGTTGTTCGAATCCATGGAGCTGCTGGGACGCGAGTCCTCGCTGAGCCGGCTGCGCCGGTTCCGGGAGCTCGTCGCCGCACGCGGCTGATCTGTTCCACTCACCGGTGGCGCCGGGCTCATTTTGTGCTTGGGCGCCACCAGTGTGTATAGTTGATTCCCGTTGCTCGGCGCGGAAATATGGCCGCTGCGACGGCGTTGACAAGCAAATATTGGGCTATGGTGTAATTGGCAACACAGCGGTTTCTGGTACCGTCGTTCTAGGTTCGAGTCCTAGTAGCCCAGCGGAGACGCTTACATGGTCTCTATCACAGCAGGATCGGCCCTCGGCGACGGGGGCCACAGCTATGGAATACGGCCCCATCGTATAGCGGCCTAGTACGCTGCCCTCTCACGGCGGTAACGCGGGTTCGAATCCCGCTGGGGTCACGGCCGTATGTCCCCCACGCTCCTCGGAGCGCGGGGGACATACATTCCACAATGCAGGACCCTCCCGCCGCGCGGGAGGCACAAATTGATAGGGCCCCATCGTATAGCGGCCTAGTACGCTGCCCTCTCACGGCGGTAACGCGGGTTCGAATCCCGCTGGGGTCACCACGGCTCCGCAGCGCAGACCCCGTGTCTGAGCAGCGGAGGCTGAGGAATTTCTCATCGCAATGCCCGTCCCTTGAGGGGGCGGGCATTATGCGTCTCTCCGGTTGTCGTCCGGCGAGCTGATGGTGGCCGAATTCCCTGCCCGGTCTCGGCCGCCGGCGGCTACGCCAGCGCGGTCCCGGTCAGGGCGAGCGCGACCCACATGCCGTTGAACACCATGTGAACCAGCACGGCGCCCCAGATCCGACCGGTGAAGAGCACGAGCATGCCGCAGGTCAGACCGACGAGCGCGAGGTAGACCGGTTCGTCCCAGCGGTTCATCCCGTTGACGGCATGAAGCGCCACGAAGGCAGCGGTGGAGGCGAGGATGGCGAGCAGGCCGGCCTCCACGCCGCGTCGGGCCATGCGGTACACGGACACCAGCACCACGCCGCGGAAGAGGAACTCCTCCACCAGCGGCAAGATCAGCACGGGCGCGAACAGGCCGAGGAGCAGCCACGTCGCGTTGATGCTGAGGTCGCCGTTGAGGGTCGGGTAGGACGGCAGCCCGCCAGGACTGCCGGCGGCCACCTCGAGCCATCCCTGCACGATGCGCAGCAGGACGCCGAGGCCGAGACCCCACAGGATGTCGGTCCACCGGAAGCGAAAGAGGCCGCGGGGACGGGAGCGGGCAATGGCGATGACCACGGGCACAGCCATGCCGATCCACAGCAACAGGGACGACAGCACCGGCCCGAGCGGAGCTTCCAGCTGGGTCCGGGCAGCCACCGAGAGCACCAGGGCCGCGCCGACGGCGACCGCGGTGTAGGCGAGAACCGTGCCGTTCCAGGCGCGTGCCGTCCGGCTGCCCTCGAGCCAGGTCCGTGTCCCGCGGGCCCGCCGCTCAGCGGAGGAAGCGTGCTTCACCGCGACGGGCGTGACGTGCTCTGGGGTGGGCGGTTCGATGCGGCTGGTGGTGCGATCCGTCTCGACGGCGCAGTTTGGGGACTTCACCCGGCTAAACCTACCTGAGAGACGCGGGCGTGGCCGTGGGTCCGCTCGCGTGCCACGGCTGATCATTCGGCCGACAGGGCGAGCCTGTGGATTGCCATAGGATGGCCCCCATGGTCAGGAAGCGACAGCATCGGCGCAGAGGCGCAACAAGACGGGTCTCTGCCGGACGGATCGTGCTCGCGCTGGTCACCACGCTCGCGCTCGGGTTCGTGGTCGTGCTCGCCTGGGCCGGAGTCGGTGCCGTCCGCGCGCTGCCGCACATCGAGCGCGCCCAGCAGGTGGCTGCAGGACTTGACATGCAGTCCGTGCTCGCCGGCGACACGTCGCAGGTCGACGAGCTGCAGAACGAGCTGGCCGCCGCACGCAGCAACACGTCCGGGCCTGCGTGGAGGCTCGCCGAGGGCGTGCCGTGGGTGGGCCCGCAGTTCACCGCCACACGCACGCTCACCGAGACGCTCGACGATCTCGCCAGCGATGGGCTTGCCACCGCGGCCGAGGCCGGTGACGGGGTGGACGCGCTGCTGCCGCGCGAGGGCCAGGTTGATGTCGCCGGACTGAGCGCGCTCAACGCGCAGGTCGAGTCGGCGCTGGTCTCCGTGACCGACGCTCGCGCCCGCCTCGCGACGATCGAACCAGCCGGCGTCGTCGGTCCGCTGCGGGACGGCACTGCGCAGATCGATGAGCTGCTCGCTGAGATCGAGCCGACGCTCGAAGGCACCTCCCGTGCGACCTCGCTGCTGCCCGGGTTCCTCGGCGCCGAGGGGCAGCGCGAGCACCTGCTGCTCCTGCAGAACAGCGCCGAATGGCGTTCCCAGGGCGGCATCATCGGATCGGTCATCAAGCTCACCGCGACCGATGGGGAGATCGAGTTCAGCGATCAGGTGCCCGCTGTCGACTTTGCCATCAGCGAGGGTGCCATCACGCCGCTCGAGTTCGACACCGAGCTGATCTTCGGCGACCGGCCCGCTCGCTACATGGCGAACCCCACCATGATTCCCGAATTCGCCGAGGCCGCGCACGTGGCTCGCGAATTCTGGAAGGCCGATCAAGGGGGCGACCCGACGGGGGTGATCGCGATCGACCCGGTCACGCTCTCCTACCTGTTGGAAGCAACGGGCCCGTTGGACCTGCCCACCGGCGACGTGATCTCCAGCGAGAACGCGGTGCAGCTGCTGCTCAACGAGGCCTACCTGCGATACGAGGACCCCGCCGAGCAGGACGTATTCTTCGGCGTCGTTGCCGACGCCGTGTTCGAGGCCCTGCTCAGCGACGACGTGGACCCGGTCACCGCGGTGCAGGCCATCACCCGGGCCGTCGACGAGCGCCGCCTGCTGGTGTGGAGCGCCGACGAAGGAGAACGTGCGCTGTTCGAGGACACCACGGTGGCAGGTGCGATGCCGGCGAGTGACGAGGAGAACACCGCGTTCGGTGTGTATCTCAACGACGGCGTCGGGGCGAAGCTCGACTACTACATGGCGGCAGGCTCGAGCGCCGCCTGGTGCAGCGACGCCACGGCATCCCTGCGCGTGACCCTGCGCAACGACGCCCCCGAAGACATCAGCGACTACCCCGCCTACCTGCTCGGCACGTCAGGCGAGGAGACCCGGAGCGGCGTCCCACGCGGGATCAACCGCACGCTTGCCTACGTCTACCTGCCCGAGGGGGCCGAACTGACCGGCGATGCCGGTGAGGCGCAGCTCGCGGGTCAGCACGACGGCCGCAACGTCTACCAGTGGACCACCGACCTCGCGCCGGGCGAGTCCGCCACGCTCGATGTGCAGGCGCAGACGACTACCGGGGACCAGCTGGACATCGTTTCGACTCCCGTGCTGAACGCCGTCGACGTCGACCCGGAATGCTGAACTCACCGTTGCTCGCCGGCAGCCAGCGCCTGAGGCGTACGGCAGATCACGAGCGTCTTATCTTTTCCTTTGGATCGAGCAGGTATCGGGTGTGTATCCCTGAGAAATTTGCATTTCGCCGGTGACGAACCGTAGATTGAATGATGTCACGCAGCCCCAGCAAGATCGGGAGCTGGAGATCCCTGGCGACTCTTCACGGAGATTGCTTTAAACCAATATTCCTGCAGCTTTGAGGTAGACCCCATGAAGAAGACCTTCGCAAAGACCCTTTCAGTCGCCGGCATCGTCGGGTTTGTGGCTCTCGCCCCGGCCCCCGCCATGGCCTACGCACCGACCCCGACGCCTGACAGCATCACGGTTTCGATCAACACGCCCATCACCGTGGTCTTCAGCCCGATCTTCATCGCGGGTGAGGACGTCAACATCGTGCTGACCGGCATCAACGGCAACACCCAGAGCCTCGCCTCTGTCGGTGCAGTCTCCAGCACTGATGTCACCAAGACCGCCGGCCCGAACGGCGACGTCTCCGCTGAGCTCACCTTCAACAGCGACGCCTCGGGCTCCTACGAGCTCACCGCCACCGGCGCCGAGAGCGGCCTGACCGACACGGTCACCATCACCATTGCAGGCACCGACGATTCCGGCACTGATACTGCCGGCACCGGTGCCGATGCAGCCAACACCGGCGTCAACGGCGCCGGCACAGACGGCGCCGACGCAGCAGGCACCGACGCCTTCGGCGCAGACGCAGCCGGCGCCGGCGACGAGCTCGCCGCCACCGGCCCGGGCTCGATCGGCATCCTGGTCGGCGGCGCAGCACTGCTGCTCGTCGGCGGTGCCATCCTCGTCGCTCGCTCACTTCGCAACCAGAAGTCACACGCCTGACAACTAAGCTTCACTCTCTGCGCTCTGCGCCCGCTTCCTGACGGAACGGGCGCAGAGCGCTTTTGTATGCGTGGTCCCGGACCACGCATTGAGGGGCGGATTCTCCGTGCATCTTATGGGCTTTTCGGCCCAGAGTGCGCGGAGAATCCGCCCCTCGACGTGGGAGGAGTGGGTCAGTCGTCTTCGGCCTCGCCGGTGAACTTCAGCACCGAGGAGGAGTCGTCGAGCTCGGCGTCGCCGATGACCACCAGGCCGCCGTTCTGCTCCAGGATCACCGCCGAGACCTCCTTCAGGGAGCCGCGGGAGGAGGAGCGCACCGCGGTGTGGATGTCGTCCTCGACCAGCTGGTGCTTGCGCAGCGCCTTGCGCTGGAACTTGCCCTGGTAGTAGATCAGCACCGGGGGCGCGTCCAGGATCCGGCGCATCTTCGGGGAGCGGCCGCGCATCCAGGCCATGAGCCACTGCAGCAGCACCAGCAGCAGCACCGTGAGTATCGCCTGGCTCAGCGGCACATCGACCGCGGTGAGGGTACGACCGAACGCCGAGCCGATGGTGACCGCCACGATGAAGTCCAGCGGCGTCATCGACGCCATCGTCCGCGGGCCGGAGAGTCGGAGAATGATGAGTAGGGCTATGTAGCCTGCGGTGAGTGTGATGACGGTGTGGATGATGGGATCCCACCCGTCCCAGAATTGGGTCATGTCCATCGGCTGACCCTTTCACCTCGCTGTGTCGGTGTCCACCGGAAGTGTCCACCGGCACAGCGAACACGATGGGGTTGTCCCGTATGCTCCCCGCCTCGACTCGAGAGTGATGAATGTCTCACTGAGAATCGGTGCTCGTCGCGACCTCTTCGGGAACTCGGTATACCTAATTTCGACTCGGCACTAAGTAGTAGGAAGCAGGTCGCCTTGGCATTGACGGTAATTGAACCTATCTTTTGTCTGAGGGTTTTCGACACAGAGGACGCTGTGTATTGTAGAGCCGGACTCTTCGACCGTGGATTGACTGGTCGAAGGCCCGGATGAGGAATGAGAGACGTCTGTCGAGCTGGATAAACTGGCGGGGCGAATTGCATGAGGGGCGGGCGTCCTGCGCCGCGCGATGATGAAGACATGAAGGTGGGGCATGAGTGAACATCACGACGACGCCGACCCCCGGCTGACTCCAGCGGGGCGTCTCCAGGCGAGCTCGATTGCCGAGCCCGAATCTGATCCGGCGTCCAAGCAGGGCCCCGCGAGGCGTTCCGGTCCAACATCCCAGCGGGGGGCCGAGCTGCTGGGCGCCGCCCTCGCAGATGAGCTCAGCGAGGCCGAGCAGCAGGAGCTGGACGCGATGTGCGCGCAGGACCCGCAGCTTGCTGAGGAGCTGAGCGCGCTGCGCGAGTTCCGCACCGCGCTGCGCCGCGGCCTGGGTTCCCGGCATGAGGAGGCCCCGCCGGTCCCTCCCGGCTCTCTGGAGCCGCTGCGGTTCAGCGACCGAGGCATTGAGGTTGACGGGGTGCTGATCGCCCGTGACCGGGGCACCGAGGCGGTCGTGGAGATCGATGGGCTCACCGGCGAGGGCTCCTTCACCGTGGCACTGGTGGCCGCGGATGGGCAGGAGATCGAGTCAGCGTCATTCCTCGGTACCGAAGTGCCCCTCGAGTGTCGGATGGGCTGGGCGGTGCTGCGTGAGGACGTGGAGCGCCTGGAGATCCGCGACGATGCGGGTGTTGCGGTCCTGGCGGCTGAGCTCCCGGATGTCCCGTGACCCTGATGCAGAATGATTCCCATGCAGAATGAGTCCGAGCGCCAGCGATCCTGATGTTGGGTGGCCCTGATGCTGAATGACCCCGACGCGCTGAGCGTGGGGGAGTCCGGTGAGGACGCGGTCCTCGCCGTCATCCTTCAGGAGCTCGGCGATCTACACAGCCGCGAGACCGACCTGGCCGCGCTTGCCCTGGCCTCCGGTGACGACGCGGCGGTGCTGGAGCTCCCCGACGACGGCGCACCCGCCCGCATCGCGCTCACCACTGACACCCTGAGTCAGGACCAGGACTTCCGCGCGAGCTGGTGGACAGCGCCGGATCAGGGCGCCCCGATGGGCCGAGCCGTCGGGCTCAAGGCCGCCGCACAGAACCTCTCCGACCTCAACGCCATGGCGGCGACGCCCATCGCCCTTCTGGTCAGCCTGACGCTGCCCGAAGCCACACCGCTGGACTGGGTGCGCGGGTTCTACCGCGGACTCACCGAGGCGATGCGCCGCGAAGGCGCGCGACACTGCCACATCGCCGGCGGCGACCTCGGCACGGGCCCCGGCATCTCGGTGACCCTGACCGCCGTGGGGCGGCTGCCTGCCGGCCGGGCGCCGCTGCGCCGCACCGGCGCCCGACCGGGAGACCAGCTCGCCGTCTCGGGCCCCCTGGGCGCGGCCGCGGCAGGATTGGCGCTGCTCGAAGCCGGCCACCCCTTTGCCGAGCCGCGGCTCTCCCGGCTGCGCGACGCCCAGATCGCTCCCGCACCGCGCCTGACCACCGGCGCCCAGGCCCTGGCCGCCGGGGCCACCGCCGGCATGGACCTCTCCGACGGACTGCTGCGCGACGCCGGACGGATCGCCCGAGCCTCCGCCGTGCGGGTGCTCCTGGACGAGACGGCCCTGGCTGAGCAGGCTGCTGCTCTGCTCCCGGCCGCAGAGGCTCTGGGACTCTCGGCGACGCAGGCGCACGCGCAGGTGCTGCGCTGGGCCGCCGCCGGGGGAGAGGACTACGAGCTGCTCGCCAGCTTCCCCGCAGACGTGACGCTTCCGGCAGGCTTCCTGAGGGTCGGCGAGATCCTGGACGTCGCAGAGACCTCCGAGGCGGGCGAAGAAGCCGGATCAGACGCCGATGGCGCCCGCGAGGTGGTCCTCACGGGCGCCATCGGTGATCGTGGCTGGGATTCGTTCAGGCGGCGTTGAAGATCCGACCCAGCTGGGCGAAGCGCCAGCCGGCGCCTTCCCATTCTTCGGCGCTGAGCACATTGCGGGCGTCGATGAACTGCTTCTGCGCCACCAGGGGCTCGAGGTCGCTGGGGGTGAGCGCCTTGAACTCGTTCCACTCGGTGGTCAGGACCACCAGGTCCGCGCCGGTGACAGCCTCGATGAGCGAGTCCACGTAGCCCAGGCGCGGGAAGCGCTTGGCCGCATTGCGGTTGCTCTCCGGGTCATAGACGGCGACGTCGGCGCCGGAGCTGAACAGCCGGACGGCCACATCCAGACCGGGGGAGTCGCGGACGTCGTCGGAGAGCGGCTTGAACGCCACACCCAGCACCGCGATGCGCTTGCCGGTGAGGTCAGCGTCGAGGATCTGCTCGGCGAGCGTGACCACCTTGTCGCGGCGGCGCAGGTTGATCTGGTCCATCTCATCCAGGAAGCGCATGGTGTGGTCCAGGCCGAGCTCGCCCACGCGGGTCTGCAGGGCGCGGATGTCCTTGGGCAGGCAGCCGCCGCCGAAGCCGACGCCGGCGTTGAGGAACTTGCGCCCGATGCGGGTGTCGTGGCCGATCGCGTCGGCCAGGGTGGTGATGTTGCCGCCCACGGTCTCGGTCACCTCGGCGAAGGCGTTGATGAAGGAGATCTTGGTGGCCAGGAACGCGTTCGCGGCGACCTTGACCAGCTCGGCGGTCTCGAAGTCGGTGGTGATCCAGGGGGTCTCCCGGCTCAGCGCCTCGGAGTAGACCTCGCGCAGCACGGCCTCGTCGGCCTCATCGGCGGTGCCCACGACCAGCCGGTCGGGACGCAGCGTGTCTTCGACGGCGAAGCCTTCACGCAGGAACTCGGGGTTCCAGGCGAGGGTCACGCGCACACCCTCGGCGGACTCTTCCTCGACCAGGGCGGCCAGCCGCCGGGCGGTGCCCACCGGGACGGTGGACTTGCCGACGATCAGCGCGTCCTTCTTGATCGCCCGTGCCAGCGAGCTGGTGGCGGCGTTGACGAAGGTCATGTCCGCGCCGGTGCCGCCGGCCTGCTGTGGGGTGCCCACGGCGATGAAGTGCACGTCGCCCCAGGCGCCGACCTCTTCGAGATCGGTGGTGAAGCGCAGTCGACCCGAATCCACGTGCTTGCGGATGAGCTCCGGCAGGCCGGGTTCATGGAAGGGAAGTTCGCCGCGGGAGAGCGAATCGATCTTCTCCGGGTCGATGTCCACGCCGAGGACGTTATAGCCCAGCTCTGCCATGCATGCCGCATGGGTGGCGCCGAGGTAGCCAGTTCCGATGACGCTTATATTCTCAATCACGCCCTCATCATAGAGGCGGGACCGAGATTCCTGGGAAATGCCTCCAGGCGGGCGTGCCTCGGTCGGTGTGCCTGGGCTACTGCTCGCCCAGCCCGTGTTCGGCGGCGTCGGGGTTCTTGCGCACCAGCTCGGTGAGCTGATGCGCCGCCTGCACGACGACGCCGGCGTACTGCCGTCCGGGCTGGCGGGTCAGCCGCTCGATCGGTCCCGAGATCGACACCGCAGCGAGCACCCGTCCCGAGGGTCCGCGCACCGGGGCTGAGACCGAGGCGACCCCGGCCTCGCGCTCCCCGAGGGACTCGCCCCAGCCGCGTCGTCGCACCCCGGCGAGCACCGTGGGGGTGAAGCGGGCGCCCTGCAGGCCCTCGACCAGGCGCTCGTGGTCCTCCCAGGCCAGCAGCACCTGGGCGGCGGAGCCGGCCTTCATCGAGAGCTGGGTGCCCACCGGGATCGAGTCGCGCAGCCCGATCGGCCGCTCCGCGGAGGCCACACAGACCCGGGCGTCGCCCTGCCGGCGATAGAGCTGGGAGCTCTCGCCGGTGGCGTCGCGCAGCCGCAGCAGGATCGGGCCCGCCGCGGTGACCAGCCGGTCATCGCCGGCGGCCGAGGCCAGCTCGGCGAGCCGGGACCCGATCACATAGCGTCCACGCACGTCGCGGCTGAGGAAGCGGTGATGGACCAGCGCGCTGGCCAGCCGGTGCACGGTGGGCCGGGCAAGTCCGGTGCATTCCACCAGCTGGGCCAGCGAGGCCGGACCGGCTTCCAGGGCGTCCATGATCATCACCGACTTGTCCACCACCCCGATCCCGGAGGGGGAGTGCAGCGGGCGCGGCGGATCCGCAGGCAGCGTGGGCGGAGTCGTGCCGGCAGCGTCTGCCGGGGGCAGCTTCTGCGCCACCATCCGGCGCGGACCGGTGCCGCCGGCCGCGGAGGCGGCGGAACGGGAGGTCTGGGGCGAGTACTGCTCACCGGGCCGGGGGGAATAGGGCAAAGCTGGCATGTGCTCATGATACTGGTAATCGCCCACGCGATCTCAGATAATGAGACCTGTGCGTGGGGGTATAGAAGCCGCCGTCCAATGGTGGTTCTGTAGAGAGTGAGCCAATCAGGAGGATCCCATGGCGAACAAGCCACTCACGTTGCCTGAAAAGGTCTGGCGCGACCACGTCGTCGTCCCCGGCAAGGAGTCAGACGGTCAGCGGTCCCCGGACCTTCTCTACATCGACCTGCACCTGGTCCACGAGGTGACCAGCCCGCAGGCCTTCGAGGGTCTGCGCCTGGCCGGCCGTCCGGTCCGTCGCCCGGATCTGACCATCGCCACCGAGGACCACAACACCCCCACGCTGGAGATCGACAAGCCGATCGCGGACCCGATCTCGCGGAAACAGGTGGACACGCTGCGCGCGAACGCCGAGGAGTTCGGCGTCCGGATCCACTCCCTGGGCGACGCCGACCAGGGGATCGTCCACGTGGTGGGACCGCAGCTCGGACTCACCCAGCCCGGCATGACCGTGGTCTGCGGTGACTCCCACACGTCCACCCACGGGGCCTTCGGCGCCCTGGCGATGGGCATCGGCACCTCCGAGGTCGAACATGTCCTGGCCACCCAGACCCTGCCGCTGAAGCCGTTCAAGACCATGGCCATCACCGTCAACGGCTCGCTGCGCCCCGGCGTCAGCTCCAAGGACATCATCCTGGCGGTCATCGCCGAGATCGGCACCGGCGGCGGGCAGGGCTACGTGCTCGAATACCGCGGCAGCGCCATCGAGGAGCTCTCCATGGACGCGCGGATGACCATCTGCAACATGTCCATCGAGGCCGGCGCCCGGGCCGGGATGATCGCCCCGGATCAGACCACCTTCGAGTTCATCAAGGATCGCCCGCACGCCCCGCAGGGCGAGGACTGGGACTCGGCCGTCGAATACTGGGAGTCGCTGCGCACCGATGACGGCGCCGTCTTCGACGCCGAGGTGATCCTCGACGCCGACACCCTGGACCCCTTCGTCACCTGGGGCACCAACCCGGGCCAGGGCGTGAGCCTCAACGGCGCGGTCCCGGCCCCCACCGACTTCACCGACGACGTCGCCCGCGAGTCCGCCGAACGCGCGCTGACCTACATGGACCTGGAACCGGGCACCCGGATGAAGGACATCCGGGTGGACACCGTCTTCCTGGGCTCCTGCACCAACTCCCGGATGGAGGATCTTCGTGCCGCCGCGGAGGTCCTGGCCGGCCGCGAGAAGGACCCCGAGATTCGGATGATCGTGGTCCCGGGCTCCGCGAAGGTCCGGCTGCAGGCCGAAGCCGAGGGCCTGGACAAGGTGTTCAAGGAGTTCGGCGCCGAATGGCGCTTCGCCGGCTGCTCGATGTGTCTGGGCATGAACCCGGACCAGCTGGCCCCCGGAGAGCGCTGCGCCTCCACCTCGAACCGCAACTTCGAGGGTCGGCAGGGCAAGGGCGGCCGGACCCACCTGGTCTCCCCGGTGGTGGCCGCCGCCACCGCGATCCGCGGCACCCTCTCCGCGCCCGCCGACCTCCTCGTCCCCGCCTGAACCTCGCTCACCGACCCCTCTGAGCCTCGCTCACCGACACCTCTGAGCCTCGCTCACCGACACCTCTGAGCCTCGCTCTGAACTGCTGAGAAAGTGACCATGGAACCCATCACCACGCACACCGGCATCGGCGTCCCGCTGAAGCAGTCGAATGTGGACACCGACCAGATCATCCCCGCGGTCTACCTGAAGCGGATCACCAAGACCGGCTTCGAAGATGCGCTCTTCTCCTCCTGGCGGAAGAGCCCGGACTTCGTGCTCAACCAGCCCGTCTACAAGCACGGTTCGGTGCTGGTGGCCGGATCCGACTTCGGCACCGGCTCCTCCCGCGAGCACGCCGTCTGGGCGCTGAAGGACTACGGCTTCCGCGCCGTGATCTCCTCGCGCTTCGCCGACATCTTCTACGGCAACTCGGCCAAGCAGGGCCTGCTCGCCGCGAAGGTGGCCCAGCCCGATGTGGAGCTCATCTGGAAGGAGCTGGAGAACAACCCCGGCACCGAGATCACCGTGGACCTGGTGAACCGCACCGTGCGCTGCGGCTCGGTGGACACCACCTTCGAGATCGACAACTACACCCGCTGGCGGCTGCTCGAGGGACTCGACGATATCTCGCTCACATTGCGCGAAGAGTCGCACGTGTTGGCCTTCGAGGAGACACGGCCCGGATTCAAGCCGAAAACCCTGCCAGTAAAGGTCTGACCTCGCCTGATTCCACCCTGCGGGGGCTCGGGCTTGACCGAATTGTTGCCTCCGCCACCGGCGGAACTGGGAAGGGACCCCAGCGGATGTGGTTACAGTGGCAAAGCTACATTCCACGTTTGTCGAAGAAGGGACATCCAGTCCAATGGCCAAGCTGCTCACCGTCCAAGGTGGAAAGCCACTCGAGGGTTCCGTCCACGTCCGTGGCGCGAAGAACCTCGTGCCGAAGGCCATGGTGGCCGCGCTGCTGGGCAGCGAGCCCTCGCAGCTGCGCAACGTCCCGGCGATCAAAGACGTCGAGATCGTCACCAATCTGCTCCAGATCCACGGCGTCAAGGTCGACGCCGACCCGGTCACCAATGACCTCACGCTGGACCCGCGCGACTCCTACAGCGCCGCGCACTCCGAGATCGACGCCTATGCCGGGGACTCCCGCATCCCGATCCTCTTCTGCGGTCCGCTCATGCACCAGCACGGCGAGGCGTTCATCCCCGACCTCGGCGGCTGCCGGATCGGTGACCGCCCGATCGACTACCACCTCGAAGTGCTGCGCAACTTCGGCGCCGTCGTCGACAAATCTCCCACCGGCATCCACATCTCCGCGCCGCGCGGGCTCAAGGGCGCGAAGCTGACCCTGCCCTACCCCTCCGTGGGAGCCACCGAGCAGGTGCTGCTCACCGCGGTGCTCGCCGAGGGCATCACCGAGCTCGAGAACGCCGCGGTGGAGCCGGAGATCCACGACCTGATCGCGATCCTGCAGCAGATGGGCGCGATCATCACGGTCTACACCGACCGCACCATCCGTATCGAAGGCGTGGACCGGCTCTCCGGCTACCGCCACCGCGCGATCACCGACCGCAACGAGACCGCCTCCTGGGCCTCGGCCGCACTGGTCACCCAGGGCGACATCTACGTCAAGGGCGCCGCCCAGCGTGACCTGATGGCCTTCCTGAACACCTACCGCAAGATCGGCGGCGAGTTCGCCGTGGACGACGACGGCATCCGCTTCTGGCACGCAGGCCACGCCCTGAAGCCGCTGGTGCTCGAGACCGACGTGCACCCGGGATTCATGACCGACTGGCAGCAGCCGCTGGTGGTCGCGCTGACCCAGGCCCACGGCGTCTCGATCGTGCACGAGACCGTCTATGAGAACCGGTTCGGCTTCACCGAGGCGCTGCAGCGGATGGGCGCCTCCATCCAGCTGCACCGGGAGTGCCTGGGCTCAAGCCCCTGCCGCTTCGGGCAGCGCAACTTCCTGCACTCCGCCGTGATCTCCGGTCCGGTGGAGCTCACCGGTGCCGAGATCGACGTCCCGGACCTGCGCGGCGGCTTCTCCCACCTGATCGCGGCGCTGGCCGCGAAGGGCACCTCCACCGTCACCGGCATCGAAGTCATCAACCGCGGCTACGAGCACTTCATGGACAAGCTCAACGACCTGGGTGCGGATGTCGTGATGTCCGAACGCTGAGTCGGGCCGGTAGGGTCTATCTCTGTGACCGATCAGAGCAGCGACCCAGCACCCGTCGAGGGCCGAGGCCGCTCGAGCCGCCGCAAATCCGGCTCGAGCCGCCGGAAGTCCAAGCGCGCCGAGCCGGCTGAGACCACGCTGACCCGCGGGGGCTCAGCCCATGGCACCATGGACTACACCGTGGGTCGCGGCACCCGGCTCGGGTTCTCCGCCGCCGCCGTCGTGTGCGTCCCAGTGCTGAACCTGGCCATGGGACGCCGCTGGCACGGCCTGGAGACGCTGCCGCACGGCGGGTTCATCGTGGTGGCGAACCATGTCAGCGAGGTCGATCCGCTCGCCGTCGCCCACGCCGTCTACCGCAGCGGCCACACCTTCCACTTCATGACCAAGGACTCGCTGTTCCGCATCCCGGTGCTGGGCAAGGTGTTCAGCGGCCTGAAGCAGATCCCGGTCTCCCGGGACAGCCGCACCGACGCCCGCCGCTCGCTGGAGGCGGCGAAGGACGTGCTCGCCGCCGACGGTGCGATCATGATCTACCCCGAAGGCACCCTCACCCGGGACCCCGAGGGCTGGCCGATGCGCGCGAAGACCGGCGCCGCGCGGCTCGCGCTGAGCACCGGGGCCCCGCTGATCCCGATCACCCACTGGGGCGTTCAGGAGCTCTTCGGCACCTACGCCAAGATGCCCAAGTTCTTCCCACGCAAGCGCTACCAGCTCACCGTGGGAGAGCCGATCGACCTCTCCGACCTGCGCGGCGGCCCGATGACCCGGGCCGTGCTCACCGAGGCCACCGAACGCATCGAGGCCGCGCTCACCGAAGGGGTGGCCGCGCTGCGCGGGGAGGAGCCCCCGGAGATGATCTGGGACCGCAGCCTGCGCCAGCGGGTCCCGCGCAGGCAGCCGCGCCGCGCCCCACGGGAAGCTCAGCACCCCGCAGCCGACCAGTCCGACGACGCGCAGGAGGGTCAGCCATGACCAAGATCGCCGTCCTGGGAGCCGGCAGCTGGGGCACCACCTTCGCCAAGGTGATGGCCGACGCCGCCGTGCTCGGAGGCCACGCACCCACGATCGCGCTCTGGGCCCGCCGCCCCGAGGTGGCCGCCGAGATCACCGAGTCCCATACCAACACCACCTATCTCGGCGAGACCCGCCTCCCGGAGATGATCACCGCCACCAGCGACCTGGCCGAGGCCGTCCGCGACGCGGAGATCGTCGTGCTCGCCGTGCCGGCCCAGTCGCTGCGCTCGCAGCTGCAGGTGGTCCGCGAGAACCTGCACGAGTCCGCCGTCCTGGTCTCGCTGATAAAGGGTCTCGAGCGGGGCACCGACCTGCGCATGTCCGAGGTCATCGGCGCCGAGCTGGCCGTCGCCCCCGAGCGCATCGCGGTGGTCTCCGGACCCAACCTGGCCATGGAGATCGCCCAGGAGCAGCCCACCGCCTCGGTGGTCGCCAGCACCAGTGAGGAGACCGCCGAACGCGTGGCGGCGCTGTGCAACAACGCGTACTTCCGGCCCTACACCAACACCGATGTCATCGGGGTCGAGATCGCCGGAATCGTGAAGAACGTCATCGCCCTGGCGGTGGGCATCTGCGACGGGCAGAAGCTCGGCGACAACTCCAAAGCCTCGGTGATCACCCGCGGGCTGGCCGAGACCACCCGCCTGGCCACCGAGCTGGGCGGACGCCTGGAGACCTTCTCCGGCCTCGCCGGCCTCGGTGACCTCGTCGCGACCTGCGCCTCCCCGCTCTCGCGCAACCGCAGCGCCGGTCGGCTCCTCGGCGAGGGGCTCACCGCCGACGAGGCCACCGCCCAGCTCTCGCAGACCGCCGAGGGCATGAAGTCCGGCTCCGCCGTGGTGGAGCTGGCCCGCCAGCACGAGGTCGAGATGCCGATCTGCGAAGCCGTGGTGGCCGTCCTGGACGGCAAGCTGCCGGTGGACCGCCTGTCCTCGCTGCTGCTGGCACGAGACCTCAAAGCCGAAGGAAGATGACCCATGGCAGAGATTGACCCTGCATGCAAGCCCCGCGTCCTCGTCCTCTACGGCGGGCAGTCCTCCGAACATGCGGTGAGCTGCGTGACCGCGGCCGGCGTGCTCAACGCCATCGACACCGACGCCTTCGACGTCGTCGCCGTCGGCATCACCGCCACCGGCCAGTGGACCCGCCCGGTCACCGACCCGCGCAGCCACGGCTTCGGCGGCGAGGAGCTGCCCCGGGTGCTGCCCACCGAGTCCACGGTGCAGCTGCACTCGGGCGCCGCAGGCTCCTCCGAGCGCCGCGCCGAGCTCCTCGAGGTCCACGCCGACGGCAGCTCCACCGCGATGGGCCACGTCGACGTGGTCTTCCCGCTGCTGCACGGGCCCTTCGGCGAGGACGGCACCATCCAGGGACTGCTCGAGCTCGCCGGACTGACCTACGTCGGCGCCGGGGTGCTCAGCTCTGCGCTGGCCATGGACAAGCACTACATGAAGATCGCCTTCGCCGCCGCCGGGCTGCACGTCGGGCCCTGGGTGACCATCACCGACCGACAGTGGACCCAGGATCCCGCCGCGGCGCTGGAGCGGATCCGCGAGCTGACGCTGCCGGTGTTCGTGAAGCCCTCCCGAGCAGGCTCCTCCATGGGCATCACCCGGGTCGATGACCACGCCCAGCTCGAAGACGCCATCGCCGAGGCGCGCAGACACGACCCCAAGGTGATCGTGGAGCAGGGGATCGACGGTCGGGAGATCGAGTGCGGAGTGCTCGGATCCCAGAACGGCGCACCCGCCCGCGCCTCGCTGCTGGGCGAGATCGTGGTCCACGACGGCTCCCAGGCGCACCAGTTCTATGACTTCACCGCCAAATACACCGACGCCGCGGCCGCGGACCTTTCCTGCCCGGCCGAGCTGCCGGCGGAGGTCAGCGAGGAGATCCGCCGCCAGGCCGTCATCGCGTTCGAATCCCTCGGCGCCGAGGGCATCTCGCGGGCAGACTTCTTCTACACCACCGCCGGGGACGTGGTCATCAACGAGGTCAACACCATGCCCGGCTTCACCCCGATCAGCATGTACCCGCAGATGTGGAAGGCCACCGGGATCGGCTACACCGCGCTGATCACCGAGCTGATCAGCCTGGCGCTGCAGCGCCCCTCCGGCCTGCGCTGAACCTGCCCGGGCGGGCGGGCTGCACCAGTCCTGCCGCTGCGACCGGCTGAGGCCGGCGCCCGGCCCAGGGGCCGGGCTCCTCAGTCCTGCGGCTCCGTCGCCGCGCCCTCCTGGACCTCCTGCGCGTCCTCGGTCTCCTCGATCTCCTGATCCAGGGTGGTGCAGGCCCTGGTCTGCTCCACCTGCTGCACCGCGGGGGCCAGGCCGAGCATCGCGGTGGAGGAGCCGACCTCGTCGAGGTTCAGCAGCACCTCCACGGCTGGATCCCGACCGTAGGTGACCAGCCGCCAGGTCTGCTCGTCCTCTTCCAGCGCGAGCCAGTCCACGCCGTCGGCCCCCACGCAGTGCTCAGCGCTCGGACCCGGAGGCACGACCCCGCAGCGCATGACCACCTGGCTGGGATCGCCCCATACCGCGGTGCCCTGGGATGTGGTGGGGCGCAGCTCATGGTCCCCGAGGACCTCAGGCACCATGAGCATCACGTCGGCGCAGTCAGGATTCGCAGCGTCCGGGGCGGCTTCGACCGTCGCCGTGGAGGCGCAGCCGCTGATCAGACCCAGTCCCAACAGTGTGGTCAGGACGGCACGAACGCGAACACGGGGGTAGCCGGGAGATATAGACACATGACATATTCTGTATCAAGTTCTCAACAGCTGCCCATTCCAGGAGCACGAGATGACAAATCAGGTCGACTACGCCAGGCCCAGGCCGAAGAGGCGCGGGCGTCGTGCCGTACTGATCATCGTGAGTGTGGTGGCCGTCGTCGTGGTCGGTGCCCTGGTGGCGTCGATGTGGTATCTGAACTCCTTGGGCAGCGCCTATGAGGACAATGCCCAGACCTTCGAGGAGAGCTTCCCGGAGGAGGAGGTCCGCCCGGTCCGGGCCGAGGAGGACGAGTCGATCAACATCCTGCTGCTTGGCTCCGATGACAACGGCGGATCGGGTGCGACCGAGGAACTTGCGCGGGTGCCCCAGGGCGGGCGTTCCGACACCATGATGCTGGTCCATGTCCCCAGTGACCGGCAGAGCGTGCAGATCATGTCGATCCCGCGCGACCTCTGGGTGGAGGTGCCGGGACACGGCTCGCACAAGATCAATGCCGCACTGAGCCTGGGGGGCATACCGCTGACCGTCAGCACCATCGAGTCCCTCTTCGATGCGCGCATCGATCACGTGGCGGCGGTGGACATGCTCGGCTTCACCGGCCTGGTCGAGGCGCTCGGCGGGGTCACCGTGTACTCCGGCTACGACCAGGCGTTCACCACCGCAGAGGGCTTCACCTTCCATCCCGGGGAGCAGGAGATGAACTCCGAAGAGGCGCTGTCCTTCGTCCGGCACCGGATGAGCTTCCCCGACGGGGACCTCCAGCGGGTGCGCAACCAGCAGGCCTTCATCCGCGCAGTCCTCGACGAGACGCTGGATCCCGGCAACCTGAGCAGCCCCGGCCGGGTCCAGGAGATGGTGGAGACCTTCTCCCCGCACCTGATCGTCGATGACACCCTCGACGCCGGCACCGCGGCCGCGCTGCGCTGGAACGTGCGCGGCGCCGCCGGCAACGTCGACATGTTCACCGTCCCCACCGGCGGCAGCGGCTACTCCCAGGACGGCCAATGGATCTTCTACCAGGACGAACAGGCCATGGCGGACATCGCGGATGCCATCGCGGACAGTACGCTGGACGAATATGCCGCGTACAGATGAGCCGCTGACGCCACGTCGGATGAGGCCACACACAGACCACTCTCGAGGGGAGCACTAGGTGAGGGGCAAGGTCAAGGGCGCCGCCGCAGTGCACCGCTGGTTCATCCTGGCCGAAGCCGCCCTGGAACAGAACGTCGAGAACCTCAACCGGCTCAACGTGTTCCCGATCCCTGACTCCGACACCGGCGAGAACATGCTCGCCACGATCAAGGCCTGCCGCGCGAGCGTGGAGACCTCCTCCACCCAGGATCTGGGCGAGCTCTTCGCCGCAGCCGGATCCCGTGCGATGTCGGAGGCCTACGGGAACTCCGGCACCCTGCTCGCGGTGCTGATCTCCGGGCTGGCCGAACCGCTGCACGGGCAGGAGCGGCTCACCATCTCCGGGTTCGCCCGGGCGCTGGAGCGTGCAAAGGTCCGGTCCTGGTCCGCGCTGACCGACCCGGTCGCCGGGACCATGCTCTCGGTGCTCGACGCGGTCCATTCCGAGGTGCGCCATCGTGCCGCCGCGGCCCAGGAGCCCGAGAGCCGGGCCGCGCTGGAGGCGGCCATGCCCTACGTGGTCTCCCGCGCCTTCGTCGCCGTGCAGGCCACCCGGGAACAGCTGCCGGTGCTGCAGCGCGCGAACGTGGTGGACTCCGGGGGAGCCGGACTGCTGGTGGTGCTCATCGCGCTGCATTCGACCATCACCGGGATCGCCATGGACTTCGCCCCGCTGCACACTCTGCCCGGCTGGCAGCAGCGCCCCGCCGATGAGGACCTCGAGGGCCAGAACTCCGCGCCGGCGTCCACTGCGGAGGCATCCGCCGACGGGGCAGACGGCGCCGAGGTCATGTGCACTGTGCGGCTGGACCCGCTCGGAGCCGCCTCGCTGCGCCATGCCCTCGATGACCTCGGCGACTCGGTGATCGTGACCCCGATCGACGTGAACGCCGACGACGACGGCACCTACCGCTGGCGGATCCACGTGCACACGTGTGAGGAGCCGCGCACCTCCGAGACCGTGCACGCCGCGGGACCGGTGGAGTCCTACGCCGCCACCGCGCTGCACATCACTCATCAAGACCAGCCGCCCCGAAGCCAGGAGTGACCCGCGCGTGGATGTGCTTCCCTCCACCGAGCTGAGCCGGCTCATCGGCGCGGAGTCGGCGAAGACGCTCAAGCAGGGGCTGGGCATCACGACCGCCGCGCAGCTGCTGCAGCACTATCCGCGCCGCTGGATCGAGTTCGGTCAGCTCTCCTCCTTCCGCGATCTCCCCGAGGCCGGGGAGCACGTCAGCCTGATCGCCGAGGTCACCGGGGTCTCGGTGCGCAAGATGCAGAACCGGCGCGGCTCCCTCGCCGAGGTCTGGGTCGCCGATGACGAGGGCAACTCGCTGAAGATGGCGTTCTTCAACGGCTGGAGCGTGGGCCGTCAGCTGACCCAGGGCGTCCGCGCGATCTTCCACGGCAAGGTCGGCAGCTACCGCGACCGCCCCACCCTGAACAACCCCGACTTCACCGTGCTGGTCGACGCCGATCCGGAGACCATCACCGACCATGTCGACCCGGCCAAGGACCCGCTGGGCGCGGCCGCCCTGCCCCGGGCGCTGAGCCGGGGCAAGACCCCGGTGCCGCTGTATCCGGCGACCTCCGGGATCAGCAGCTTCCGGATCCTGGACTGCATCGAGATCCTGCTGGACCTCACCGACTTCTCCGCCTGGCCCGAGCCGCTGCCCTCCAGCGTCCGCACAGAAGAGGAGCTGCCCGACCTGGGCGAGGCCTACAGGCTGATCCATCGGCCCGAGACCATGGAAGACCCAGACCGCGGACTGCGAAGGATGCGCTATCACGAGGCGTTCCTGCTCCAGGGGCTGCTGCATCTGCGCCGCGCCCAGGAGCAGCACCGCCGGGCCGAGCCGCGACCCGCACAGGAGGACGGACTGCTGGCCCGGTTCGACGCCGCGCTGCCCTTCACCCTCACCGAGGGTCAGGTCCGCTGCGGCGGGCTCATCGCCGCCGAGCTCGACAGCGAACACCCGATGAATCGGCTGCTCCAGGGCGAGGTGGGCTCGGGCAAGACCCTCGTCGCGCTGCGCGCGATCCTGCAGGTGCTTCAGAGCGGCGGACAGGCCGCCCTGATCGCGCCCACCGAGGTGCTCGCCGCCCAGCATGAGCGCTCGCTGCGCCGGATGCTCGGTGACCTCGCCGGGGAGGTCGGGCTCACCCTGCTCACCGGATCGCTGAACACCGCCGATCGGCGCCGCGCCCTGCTGGACATCGCCTCCGGCACCGCCGGTCTGGTGGTGGGCACCCACGCGGTGCTCGGCGACCAGGTGCACTTCGTCGATCTGAGCCTGGCCGTGGTCGATGAGCAGCACCGCTTCGGGGTGGAGCAGCGGGATGCGCTGCGCACCCGCTACGAGCTCACCCCGCACATGCTTGTCATGTCCGCCACCCCGATCCCACGGTCGGTGGCGATGACGGTCTTCGGCGATCTGGAGCTGACCACCCTGGAGGGCCTGCCGATGGGCCGACAGCCGATCGTCACCCACGTGGTGCGCACCGTGCAGGGCCCGCGCCTCATCGGCCGGGTCTGGGAGCGGATCGCCGAGGAGGTCGCCGCCGGTCACCAGGTCTACGTGGTGTGCCCCAAGATCAGCGAGGCCGATGCGCGCGAGGACCCCGAGACCGGGGTGCAGACCGACCAGGACGCCTCGGTGGAGCTGATCTCCCAGCGCCTGGCCGATCACCCGCTGCTGGGCAGGACCCGGCGCGCCGAGGTCCACGGCCGGATGGACGCCGCCTCCAAGGAGGAGGTGATGACCGCCTTCGAGCGCGGGGAGGTCGACGTGCTGGTCTGCACCACCGTGATCGAGGTGGGCGTGGACGTGCACAACGCCACGGTGATGGCGGTGCTCGACGCCGACGCCTTCGGGGTCTCCACCCTGCACCAGCTGCGCGGACGGATCGGCCGCGGCGGCGCCCACGGGTTGGCGCTGCTGGTGACCCGGCTGCCCGACGGGCACCCGTCCTTGGAGCGGCTGGAACAGGTCGCCGAACACTCCGACGGGATGACCCTGGCGAGGCTGGATCTGGAGCGCCGGCGTGAAGGCGACGTGCTCGGCGCCGCGCAGGCCGGCCGGGCGTCGACGCTGAAGCTGCTGCGCACGATCAGAGATGAGAAGATCATCGTCCGCGCCTCCGAGCTGCTGAGCCAGCTCAGCGCCAAGGATCCCAGCTGGGAGGACTACCCTGGACTCCGCACCGCGGTAGGGGAGTACCGCGACCTCCACGAGGGTGCGGACGAATTCATTCAGCGCGGCTGACCTCCCGCGGATCAGGACATCAGGACATCAGGGCCCCAGGACAGGAGTGTGAGATGGCACGGATCATCGCCGGCACGCATAAGGGACGCCGCCTCGTCGCCGTCCCGAACGACGCCACCCGACCCACCAGCGACCGGGTCAAGGAGTCGCTGTTCTCCCGGCTCGAAGGCTATGACGCGCTCATCGACGCCGTCGTCGTCGACCTCTACGCCGGTTCCGGGGCGCTGGGCTTCGAGTCGCTCAGCCGTGGCGCCCGCAGCCTGGAGGCCGTGGACAAGGCCGAGTCCGCGGTGCGCACGCTGCGCCGCAACGCCGAGTTCTTCGGCCCGGACGCGGAGAAGTCGCTGCGCAAGCAGGTCTCGGTGCACAAGGCCGATGCGCTGAAATACCTCGGGTCCCGCACCGGCCCGCCCATCGAGCTGCTCTTCCTGGATCCGCCCTACAGCCTCGGCGATGCCGAGCTGCTCAAGGTGCTGCGCGCCGCACGGGAGCACCTGCACGAGGCGGCCACCGTGGTGATCGAGCGCGACGCCGGCAGCGGGGCGCCCTCACTGCCGGACGGCCTGGAGATCTTCAGCGAGAAGTCCTACGGAAGCACCCAGATCTTCATGGTCGAGCCCACACCAGCAGCTCTTCCGCACTGAGCACGTCCCCGGGATGCGGGCCCGCGGCCCAGAGCGCGTTGAGCTCGGTCTGCTCCAGCTCAGGCCCACGGCGCGCGGCGAAGGTCAGGTTCCCCTCCGCACGGGCCTGGAGCACATCGCTGGGCGCGCTCAGCAGCGCGGAGCTCGCCGCCTCAGCAGGAGTTGTCACGCCGCCTCCGGCTGCGGTCGCGGCCGCCGCGTCGAGCAGTGAGGCCACCTGCGCCCGGACGAAGTCCATCGGCGGCTCATCCCCGAGGTTCACCAGCAGCAGCCCGCCCGGGACCACACCCGCAGAGACCGCCCGGTGAAACTCCGGGCTGCGCAGGTGCTCCGGCGCGGCCGCACTGTTGAACAGGTCCACCACGACGACGTCGAAGCTCGCCTCCTCCAGGGCCCCGCCGGGGCCGAGGACCGCGGCGGCGTCGGCCACCAGATTGCGCGGGCTTCTGCGCATCGGCAGATGCTCCAACACGAACTCCACCAGCTCGGGCTCGATGTCCACCACGGTCTGTTCCACCGCGGGCCAGTGGTGCTCGATCCACCGCGGCAGGGTCAGCGCCCCGGCGCCCAGGTGCAGCACCCGGGGGGAGCCGGAGGTCGACCGCTCGGAGGATGGGGTCTCAGGGCTCGCCGAGCTGCCAGCGGCAGCAGGACCCAGGCGCTCGCGGGCGCAGGTCTGCAGCACCGCGCCCATCCGGAACAGGTAGTCGTGGAGCAGATAATCGGGATCGCCGACCTCCACATGGGACTGCTCGGCCCCGCCGATGCTCAGCACCACCCCGTCCTCGGTGAGGTCGTCCTTCGTGAGCTCGGCCAGCTGCCCGGAGAAGGAGAGCCGCTGGCTGCGGGGGAGCCCCAGGGTGTCCCGGTGCGGCATCACAGGCTTCCAGGTCCGGCGACAGACACGGTCGCGCGGGCAGCCGGGCCGGCGTCGGCCACCGAGCTCGCGCCGAAGGCAGCCTCCACCGGCGGGCAGGCAGCCAGCGCGGCCGGCAGGTGCTCACGCATCCGGCGCAGCCCCTCTTCGATGGTCGCGTGATCCTTGCAGAAGGCGAAGCGGACCAGGTGCTCCAGCTCATCGGTCGGTGCTGCCAGGTGCTGGATGGTCAGCGCCGAGACCGGGATCGCCGCGACACCGACCTCCTCGGCGAGGATCCGGCAGAAGTCGGCGGCCGAGAGGGAGGTGATGCCGGAGACGTTGCCGAGCACGAAGTAGCCCGCCTCGGCGCGGTTCGGCGCCAGGCCCAGCTCGCGCAGGCCGTCACGCAGCAGGTCCCGGCCGGCCTCCAGCTCGGCCGTGTTCTTCGCGAAGAATCCTCGGTCGTCCTCGAGTCCGTGGGCGATCGCCCACTGAAAGGCCGGACCGGAGGAGAAGCTCAGGAACTGCTTGACCCCGCGGATCTGGCTGACCAGTTCAGTCCCACCGGTGATCCAGCCGACCTTCCACCCGGTGACCGAGAAGGACTTCCCGGCGGAGCCCACCGCGACGGCCACCTCCTCGGCGCCGGGGATGGTGAGGATGCTGCGGTGCGGAAGCCGCGCATCGGAGAGCACCAGGTGTTCGTAGACCTCGTCGCACATGATCTTGAGATCATGCTTGACCGCCAGCTCCACGATCCGGGTCAGCTCCTCGGTGCTGAAGACCGTGCCGGTGGGGTTGTGCGGGGTGTTGAGCAGGATCATCGAGGTGCGCTCGGTGATGGCGGCCTCGAAGGCGTCCAGATCGGGGCGGAACTCCGGGCCGCGCAGCGGAATGCCCACCAGGCGGGCCCCGGCTAGGGCGACGCAGGCCCCGTAGGAGTCATAGTGCGGCTCGAAGGTGAGCACCTCGCTGCCGGGACGGGCGAACGCCAGGATCGTCGCCGAGATCCCTTCGGTGGCTCCGGTGGTGACCATGACCTGCGTGGCAGGATCCAACGTGACGCCCTGGCGCCGCGCCTGGGCGTCACCGATCGCCTCGCGCAGCTCGATCAATCCCATCCCCGGCGCGTACTGATTGCGCGGACCGGTCTCGGGCTCGGTGATCGCTCGCGCGGCCAGCTCCAGCAGCCAGTCCGGGCCCTCGGTGTCGGGGAATCCCTGACCCAGATTGATCGCGCCGTGGGCGATCGCCGCCGCCGTCGTGCGCTCGTAGATGGTGGGCATGACCTGGGGTGAGCTCTGCGCAGAGTCGATGCCCAAGGTGTTGGCTCCGGCCGCGGTCCGGGCCCAGGGCTGGTCGAGGGTGAGCGGATCGGGGCTGGGGGTGGGATGAGAGGACATGTACTCCATCGTAGACAGCCAGCCGATCGGGAATGTGTCCTGCGCGCCTTGAGGCAGGAGGTTGCTCACCTGAAGTAGTGTCAGATCATGCAGCTAGCAGTGTGCCCCGGATCATTCGACCCCCTGCACAACGGCCATGTGGAGATCATCGCCCGTGCCTCGAACCTCTTCGACGAGGTGATCGTCGCCGTGTCGCCCAATATCCACAAGAACCCGATGTTCTCCGTCGAAGAGCGCATAGCGATGGCCCAGGAGACCTTCTCCTATGTGCGCGGGGTGAGCGTCAAGCCGCTGGGCACCGGGCTGCTGACCGATTTCTGCAAAGAGGTAGGCGCCAACGCTCTGGTCAAGGGCCTGCGCGACCCCAGGGATCTCGGCTACGAGTCCCCGATGGCGACGATGAACCGCCATCTCTCCGGGCTGGAGACCGTGTTCCTCGCCGCGGACGGCCGCTACACGCATCTGTCCTCCACGCTGGTCAAGGAGATCCACACGCTCGGCGGAGACGTCGCTGAGTTCATTCCGCGTGCCGTGCAGCGCCGACTCCAGGATCGCCGCCGCTGAGAGAGTCGGATGAATAAACTTCATAGAACCCTCTGGTCAAGCATTCAGGAAACGATAAGGTGTTTACATGAGTTCAACGACGTCTACTCGAAAAGCCGTGATCCCCGCTGCGGGACTGGGAACCCGATTCATTCCGGCCACCAAGGCCATGCCTAAAGAGATGCTTCCTGTGGTGGATCAGCCGGCGATCCAGTACGTCGTCGCCGAAGCCGCGAAGGCCGGCCTCGATGACATCCTGATGATCACCGGCCGCAACAAGCGTTCCCTGGAGAACCACTTCGACCGGGTCCCCGACCTGGAGGCCACCCTGGAAGCCAAGGGTGACACCAAGAAGCTGGAGGCTGTCCGTCAGGCCACCGAACTCGGCGACCTGCACTACATCCGCCAGGGCGAGGCCAAGGGCCTGGGCCACGCGGTGCTCTGCGCCAAGCGCCACGTCGGCGACGAGCCCTTCGCCGTGCTGCTCGGCGACGACCTGATCGATGAGCGCGACGAGCTGCTCTCGACCATGCTGGAGACCCAGGAGAAGCTCGGCGGATCCGTCATCGCCGTGATGGAGGTCCCTGAGGACAAGATCAGCGCCTACGGCGTCATCGACGCCAACGGCCATGACAAGCTCCACGGCGAGAACGGCCAGCCCGCCGACGTCGTGCCCGTCCACGCTCTGGTGGAGAAGCCTCCCGTGGACGAGGCGCCTTCGAACCTCGCCATCATCGGCCGCTACGTGCTGCACCCGGCGATCTTCGCCGAGCTGGAGCAGACCAAGCCCGGTCGTGGCAACGAGATCCAGCTGACCGACGCGCTGCAGGCCATGGCGTCCAAGCCCGCCGAAGAAGGCGGCGGAGTCCACGCCGTGATCTTCCGCGGACGCCGCTATGACACCGGGGACAAGCTCAGCTACATCAAGGCCGTGGTGACCCTGGCAGTGGACCGCGAAGACCTCGGACCGGACCTGCGCGAGTGGCTGAAAGAGTTCGTCGGCCAGATCTGATCGGGGGTTCGCCCCGCAGCCGCCCTGACTGGTAGAGTGGCACGTCGGTCTAGATCATTGAGGAGTGGTTCAGCAATGACTGCTCTACGCGTAGATGTGCAGGAGCTCCGGGGCAAGCCCGGAACTCAGCACGAGATTCACAGAACTGTCCCGGCCCCGGAGGGCTTCGCAACTGTCCTCATCGGGATCCCGCAGGGCAGCGAGCTGCAGGTGGATCTGCGTCTGGAATCGGTGCATGAAGGTGTGCTGATGACAGGCACCGCCGTCGGCGAGGTCACCGGACAGTGCGGACGGTGTCTCGATGAGTTGAAGTTCCCGCTCACCGTTGACATCATGCAGTTGTTCAGCTGGCCCCAGAAGGCGCGGACCGATCCGGCAGAGCAAGAGGATGAGGACACCCGCCCGATGGGCAATGACCTCACCATCAACCTGGAACCGGTGCTGCGCGACCTGATGGTCTCGGCGCTGCCGTTCCAGCCGGTCTGCCGCGAGGACTGCCCGGGACTGTGCTCCGTCTGCGGATTCCGCATGGAGGACGACCTCGAGCATTACCACGAGCAGCTCGACCCCCGCTGGGCCGCGTTGAAAGACGTTGCCGCGGGACTGCCGGAGTCGGACCCCGAGTCCAGCTCCAGCACCTAGAACTTGAACACCTAGAACTTCATTGACCAAGACCCTGTCCATCATCTAGAGAGAAAAGAGACACCGTGGCTGTTCCAAAGCGGAAGATGTCCCGATCCAACACCCGTCACCGCCGCTCGCAGTGGAAGGCTTCTGTGCCGAAGCTGGTGAAGACCGTGGAGAACGGTCGCGTCGTCTACAGCCAGCCTCACCAGGCCAAGCTGGTCACCGACTCCGCCGGCTCACCACTGTTCTATGAGTACAAGGGTCGCAAGGTCGCTGACGCCTGAGTCGTCGAAACATGACGACATCACACGTGAGTGATCACGAAGAGCTTGTGAAGAGTCTCGGGGTGCATATTGCCCCCGGGACTCTTCGTCTTGCCCTGACACATCGCTCCTACGCCTACGAGAACTCCAACCTGCCCACGAATGAGCGGCTGGAGTTCCTCGGGGACTCGATCCTCGGCCTGGCGGTGACCGACTACCTGTTCCGGACCTTCCCGGACCTGGCCGAGGGCGACCTCGCCAAGCTCCGTGCGGCGCTGGTGAGCACCCGTGCCCTGGCGCGGGTCGCCCGCAGCCTCGGCGTCGGCCCCCACATCAGCCTCGGCGCCGGCGAACGGCTCACCGGCGGGCAGGACAAGGACTCGATCCTCGCCGACACCATGGAGGCGCTCATCGGTGCCGCCTACCTCTCCACCGACACCGAGACGGCCCGCCGTCTGGTGCTGCGGCTCGTGGTCCCGCTGCTCAGCGACAAGGACGCGATGACCGCCGGCAAGGATTGGAAGACGACCATCCAGGAGATCGCGGCCGCCAAAGACATGGGTGAGATCAGGTACCTGATCACCGACTTCGGTCCGGACCACCACAAGTCCTTCAATGCCACCCTGGTCATCGGCGGAACCCCGTACGGCGCCGGCTCCGGGCCCTCCAAGAAGGAGGCCGAGCGCGAAGCCGCCCGGGTCACCGTGGAGACCCTCACCGCCGGCCGCGGTGAACAGGGCGACATCCTCACCCTGGTCCTCGACCGCTTCGGGGACGACGCACCCGCCTGATGCCTGAGCTGCCCGAGGTCGAAGTGGTCCGCCGCGGCATCGGCCGCTGGGCCACCGGACGCACCGTGGAGAAGGTCACCATCCACGATCCGCGCAGCCTGCGCCGGCACGCTCTGGGCACCACGCTCGCCGAACCGGCCCGACTGGACTCCTTCGCCGCCGCACTGACCCAGCAGACGCTGCTGGCGCCCCAGCGGCGCGGAAAATTCCTCTGGATCCCGCTGCAGGGACCCGCGGCACCTGCCGAACCCGCCTCCGGGAGTGAACCGGTCCAGCAGTCGCTGCTGATCCACCTGGGCATGAGCGGACAGGTGCTCATCGATGATCCCACCGCGCCCGCGCAGAAGCATCTGAAGATCACGCTTGAGCTCGGTGGGGAATGCACTGATCTGTCAGGTTCCAGCGACGATGGTTCCGGCGACGAAGGTTCCAGCGGGGGAGACCCGAGCTCAGAAGCCCGCGGCGAAGACGCGCGCCCGAAGCAGCTGCGCTTCATCGACCAGCGGATCTTCGGCGGCATGCAGATCTCCGAGCTGGTCGCCTCCACCCACCCCAGCGGCAGCGTGCCGGCCGCAGCGGTGCACATCGCCCCAGACCCGCTGGAGCCCGGATTCGACGAGGAGACCTTCTTCCGCACCCTGCGCCGACGCAGGACCGGGCTGAAACGGGCACTGCTGGATCAGGGCATGGTCTCCGGGATCGGCAACATCTACGCCGATGAGGCGCTCTGGCTCGCCCGGTTGCACTACCTGCGCCCCACCGAGACCATCACCCGTGCCGAGGCCGCCCGGCTCCTCGACGGGGTCAAGACCGTGATGCTCGCCGCGCTCGAGGCCGGCGGCACCAGCTTCGACGCGCTCTACGTCAACGTCAACGGCGCCTCCGGCTACTTCGACCGCTCGCTGCAGAGCTACGGGCGCACCGGGCAGCCCTGCCGCCGCTGCGCAGACACGCCGCGCGCCGCCACCATCCGCCGGGATCCCTTCATGGGTCGCTCCTCCTTCTGGTGCCCGACCTGCCAGCCCCGCCCCCGCCGGGCCCGCGCCTGACCGGAGTCCCTGAACAGTCCGCCTGAACAGCGCCGATGCGTAACTGCCCAGATCGGTGGGCTAGCATGAATCGGATCGACGAACGTGTAGAGGAGGGTCTGTGGCCGAAAAGAATTCGCCCGAGCCACAGCCTCACCGACCCCGCAGAGCCGCCAAGCGCCCCGCGGACCCGGTGGCAGCCTCGACGTCGAACCGCGCCACAGACTCTTCCGAGGACACCCCCAAAGACCACTCACGACGACGCCGCCTGATCCGCAACGGTCTCATCGCCGTGGCGGTGCTGCTCATCGTCGCGGTGGGCGCCGGGCTGATCTACGTCAACCAGCTGCGCACCACCTTTGACGAACAGCGAAACGTCCTGGACCTGGGGCTTGGAAGCGATGACACCGCCGGGCGCACCGAGGACGGCACGGTGAACATGCTGCTGCTCGGCTCCGACAGCCGCGGCGAAGACGATCTGGAGTACCGGGGCGAGATCGGCGACGAGGCCGCCGAACGCTCAGACACCATGATGTTCGTCCACATCCCCGCGGACCGGTCCGGGGTCTACGTGATGTCCATCGTGCGTGACCTCTGGGTCGATGTCCCCGGTGAGGGCCAGGGCCGGGTGAACTCCGCGTTGGGCGTGGGCGGCTACCCGCTGGTGATCGACACGGTCGAGGAGCTGCTGAACACCCACATCGACCACGTGGCCATCATCGACTTCGAAGGGTTCTCCGACCTCACCCGCGCGCTGGGCGGGGTCTACGTGGAGAACCCGCGGCCCTTCTCCGCCGGGCAGCACAACCCGGCGTTCTACCCCGAAGGCACCATCCGGCTGGAAGGGGACAACGCGCTCCGATTCGTCCGCGAGCGCAAGGCCTTCCCAGACGGAGACTTCACCCGGGTACAGAACCAGCAGCTGGTGATCAACGGCATCGTCGATCAGCTGCTCTCCGCCGACACCCTCACCAACCCGCAGCGGGTGATGGACGTGGTCAACGGAATCGTCCCCTACCTGAGCGTGGATGACGGACTCGACGCCAACACCATCGCCGGCTATGCCCTGGAGATGCGCGACATCCGTTCCGGGGACATCGAGATGTTCACCATCCCCACCGGGGAGATGGCCACCACCGCCAGCGGCGCCCAGGTGATCCTCAAGGACGAAGAGATGCTGGAGCTGCTGCAGCGGTCGCTGAAGAACGACAACATGGAGGGCTTCATCGACTACATCGAGCTGCGCGAATCCCAGGATGAGCAGCAGTGACCCCTAGGGTCCAGCTGCTGACGCATAGCTATTGGCCGGAGCGCACGGCCCCCCAGCGCCGCTGGGAGCGCCTCGTGGGCTCGCTGCGCCAGGACGGCTGGGCGGTCGACGTCGTCACGCCTGCCGTGAACTCCCACCACACCCCGGAAGAGGTCCGCGCGCTGGGGCGCTTCCGGCTGCGCCCCAGCCCGGGGCCCACCGGAGAGCGGCTGCACCGCACCCCGTACATCCTGCTGCAGAACTCCCGCGCAGGACGCTTCGCCTCCGATCTGGCCTCTGCGGTGCTGATGGTGCCTCGCGCGCTCGGCGCTCCCAAGCCCGATCTGGTCATCGCGACCGTGCCCGCGCTGCCCACCATCTGCGCGGGATGGCTGGTCAGCCGCTGCCGCCGGGTCCCGCTGGTGGTCGACATGCGCGACGCCTGGCCTGAACTCGCCCGTGAGGCCGGGGTCAAGGCAGGCGTGCTGGGCAAGGTCATGGAATCCGCGGTGGTCAGCGTCCAGCGCCGCGCGGAACTCGTCGTCACCGTCACCGAGGGCTTCGGTCAGCGGCTGCGCGAGCGCGGTGTCGCCCGAGTGGAGACGATCAGCAACGGCGTGGCCCTGGAGCAGGTGCCGCAGCTGGAACACCGCTCCCGCGAGGCCGGGGAGCTGCGCATCGCCTATCTGGGCAACCATGGGGAGAGCCAGGCGCTGGAGCGGCTCATCACGGCCGTGGCCATGATCCCGCGCACCGAGGGGCTCGACGTCACGCTCCGGCTGGTCGGCTCCGGCACCCAGAAGGAGCAGCTGCGCCAGATCGCCGCCGACGCCGGGGCCCTGGAGAGCGGGGCGGTGGAGTTCTGCGACCCGGTGCACGGCGAGGAGATCTGGGAGCACTACCGCTGGGCCGACACCGCGCTGGTGAGCCTGCGCACCGACTGGGCCTCCTTCGCCTGGACCGTGCCCTCGAAGACCTTCGAGCTGCTGGGCCTGGGCAAACACATCACCGCCGCGGTCACCGGGGAGGCCGCCTGGGTGCTCGGCCACGCGCCCAACGTCAGCTTCCTCGACGGAGACTCCGCAGAGATCGCGGCCACGCTCACCGAGCTCGCCGCCGACCCGGACTCCACCCCGGTGGATTCGCGCGGACGCGACTGGGTCGCCGAATACGCCGACTTGCCGGGCCTGGGAAGCCGCTACGCCGCCCTGCTGCGCCAGCTGCTGCAGGAGCACTCCCGGTGATCACCGCCGCCAACGCCTATATCTGTGTCTGCACCTACCGTCGACCCGGCCCGCTGGCGGAGCTGCTGGCCTCGCTGCGCGCCCAGGATCTCGGAGCTTCCGGGCGCCCGGGCGACTCTGGGCAGGCAACTGGCGCAGCGCAGCTGCCGCAGCTGATCGTGGTGGACAACAGCCCCGAGGGCGACGCCGCGGCCCAGGTCCGCAGCCGGTATCCGTCCGCGCACTACATCCATGAGCCACGCCCGGGGATCGCCGCCGCGCGCAACGCCGCAGTGCGGGCCGTGCCCGCGGATGCGGAAGCAGTGCTCTTCCTCGACGACGACGAACGCGCGGCGCCGGACTGGCTGCGCACGATGATCGACTGCGCGAACGAGTCCGGGGCCGACACCGTCTCGGGTCCGGTGATCACCCATTTCGGGGAGGACCCGCCGGCCTGGCTGCAGTCCAGCGGCTTCATCCGGCGCATCGATTTTCCCACCGGACCCTGGGGCCTCCGGGCGGCGACCAACAACGTGTTGGTCCGCGCGCACTGGTTCACCCGGCTGGGCTTTCGCTTCGACGAGGCGTTCAGCTTCATCGGCGGCGAGGACTCCGACCTCTTCGGCCGGATGCAGGCCGCCGGGGCGCAGTCTTGGTGGTGCGCCGAGGCGCAGGTGGAAGAGGACCTGCCCGCCGAACGGCTCAGCCCCGACTGGATGCGTCAGCGCGGGATCCGTGCCGGTCACGTGCGCGCCACCAAACTCATCCGCCGCGCTCAGCTCGAGCACCCCACTCCGGCGCTTCGGCTGCGGATCGCCGCCGAAGGAGTCGTTCGGCTCGGCTATGGGGCCACTCGCACCGCGGCCCGTCGGCTCAAGCGTGCACCGGTGCGGTATGTGGACAGCGTCTACCACCGTGAAGGGTGGGGCATGCTCCAGGCCGCCGCCGGCCGTCGCTACGAGGAATACGGCCGCTGACTCAGCCGGCGTCGTTGGCCTTGCTGCGGTCCTGCACTGCCAGCGCGTAGGCCGCTTCCGCGGCGGTGACGCCCCACTGGTCGGCTTCGCGTCGGCGGATGCGGTCGATCTCGGCGGAGACCTCGCGCAGCGCGGTGACCTGGTCATCGGACTTGGGCTTGAGCGTGCGCCGGTAGACGGCCCCGGCGCCACGTCCCAGGCGGGTTCGCTTGAACTGACCCAGTCGCTGGCCCGCAGCATTGCGGGCCCGGCGCTTGACCCGGCCCGCGAGCGGGCGCAGCTTCTTGGCCGACGGCAGCCGACGCTGACCGAAGAAGCGCAGCGCCTCCGGGGTCTGCCAGGGGTGATTCTTCGGGTCCTCCACGTAGAACGCGGCGATCTCGGCGAGCACCGCTGCCGCCTCCGCCCTGTCTGCGGCGGGGACCCGGGAGAACTTCCACAGGTACCAGGTGACGAAGAAGTGCTCGAAGCGGGTGTCCAGGTAGTCCTGGAGCAGCCCGACCTCGCGCAGCCAGGAGGCCCGGGCAGCTTCCAGGATCAGGTACTTGCGGAAGTACCCGGGGCTGACCACGTTCACGATGGAGGTGTCCACAGCCCCGTAGTAGGTGTAGACCGGGCGGTCCACCGGCACATAGGCGCGGGCATGGAAGAGGATCTGCTGGAAGAAGAAGGTGTCCTGCCCGGTGGCACCCACCGGCTGGGTCAGTCCCAGCCCCTGCAGCCACGCGGTGCGTGCCACGAGTCCCTCGATCGAGGCCGGGCGGAACCGGATCTCACGCAGCGACTCGCGGGTCGGCCAGCACAGGCCATCACGCTGCTCGATGCCGGTGTACCAGTCGTGGACCCGCAGGATCTGGTGCCGGTTGGTCCAGGTGACCTGCGTGCCCAGGGCGAAGTCGGCGTCGGGCATCTGCGACAGACGCTGCTGAAGCAGGTGATAGCCGGCCTCCAGCTCCTCGTCATCAGGATCCAGATAGGTGACGTATTCGGTCGCCGCGAGCTCCAGGCCGGTGTTGCGTGGACGTGAGGCCGAGCCGGAGCCCCCGGTGCCGTGCCGGAAGGCGGAGACGTTCGGGTAGGCCCGGGCCAGTTCTTCGACGGTGGCCACGGTGACCGGGTCGGAGGAGCCGTCGTCGACCAGCAGCACCTGGGTGCGCGGAAAATGCGGGGAGCGGCGCAGCGAGGCGAAGGCCTTGTGCCGCAGATGGTCCCCGTTGTTGTAGATCGGCACGATCACCGAGAGCTCCAGCTGCTCGGCCTCCGCGGTGCGACGAACCTCCGCCTTGACGGCGGCCAGGTCATCCCCGGGATGGGGGAGCGCTGCAGGGAGCAGCCCTGAAGCCGCGATGGACGACGCCGCGGCGTGCCCCAGATGATCGATGGCGTAGACCCGGGCGTCCTGCCCGGAGGCTGCCAGCACGGCGGGGGTGACCAGCGCCGCCGCCTCGGGCCGCCACCAGGCCGTCAGGTCCAGATCGGCGAAGCCGCGCTGGTGCTGGTGAGCGTGCGCGTCGGTCTCTGCGGCGGTGCCGGTGAGCTTGGTGCTGATCGTCGCCGACTGGTAGCGGAAGGCCGCCACATGATCGGCGGCGTAGTGCGGCCCATACCGGCGCTGGTCGCTCAGCGGCAGCAGCACGTCGATGGGTTTCGCCAGCGGGTCCGCGGCGCGGGCGCCGAGCTGCTCCCAGCTGAGCAGCTCCACCGGGCTGAATCCAGGGGCTGACGAGCTGAGTCCGGCCAGGCTCTGCGCCGCCATGTCCTGGGCGAGCTCGGCGGTGACGTTCTCGGCCACGGCCACCACCAGCTCCTGCTGACGCTCCATCGCCTTGCCGGCGGTCCGGGCCACCCGGGTGAGCAGGTCGGAGACGTGATGGCGCAGGTAGACCTCCCGGACGCCGTCGCCCTGGGCCCGGCGCAGCTCCTCGAGGTCGAGCCCGCGCAGGCTCTCCTCCACGTCGGCCGCGGAGTTCGCGATGCGGACCTGCGGGTGGTAAGAATTCAGGCCCTGGTTGTAGCTGGAGAGCACCAGAGTGCCGGCGGCCTGCAGCTCCAGCGCCCGGTTGGCGAACATGGTCTGCGAGTCGATGACCGAGTTCAGGTTCACCGCGACGTCCACCACGCGCTGGAGGTCCATGAGCTCGTGGTGGTCCATGGCCGGCACCCGGTAGGGCCAGTACTTGACCGGGATCAGCTGGTTGGGGCTGAGCAGCGGGTGTGCGGAGTCCAGCTGGGCGGAGATCTCCTCCCACCAGCGGTCCACGATCGCCAGCGGCCTGCCCGCGTCGAGCACCCCGTCGAAGATCCATTCGGCATAGCGGGCCCGCTTCGGGTACTTGCCTGCCATCCAGGAGCCGGCGAAGAAGATCAGCTCGCGGGCCTGCGCGGGTGCGCTGCGGGACCCGATGGGGGAGTGCAGCAGCGGGTTGACCCCGAAGGGCAGCACCTCGATGCTGTGGGCGGCGGGGCAGTCGCGCCGGTAGTCCTCGAGGACCTCGGCGGCGGTGGTGAAGATGTGGTCGCAGGCCCGGGCCACGTCGAGGAACTGTCGGTAGTCCGGAGGGTCCTCCTTGCCGTAGTAGACCGGCGGAGCCCCTGCCTCACGGTAGGCCGGGATGATGGTGCTGATCAGGAGCCGACGGCGCTCCGGAGCCTCCGCAGCCGTGTTGTCCCAGGCGAGACCGTCGTGGCCGCGCCAGGTGGCGGCCACCAGCAGCAGGTCCACGTCATCGAGGTGGTCCTGCCAGTTGTCTGGGGTGATCGGGATCAGCGTGGCCGCCCCGGAGTAGGTGTCGAAGAGGAACCGGTCGCAGATGATCCCGATCCGCAGGTCCAGCGGGGGCCGGGAGGTGCCAGGCTCGGTGGCCGGAAGCTGCGCGGCCGCGGCGCGGGCGGCGGCCAGCGTGTCCTGGGTGGACTGGGCCGCCAATGGTGCTGCCAGAGGTGCCGCAAGTGGGGCGGTCAGCGCGGCGTCATCGGGTGCGGCGGTTGCCTGTGCGGCCCGGCTGCGCAGATCCGCCGCGCGCTCGCGGTGGGCCCGCTCCAACGGCGCCCATAGCTGCTCATGATGCGCTGAGCTGGAGAGTTCCTGCGCGGCCTGTTCGTGGGCTTCGGCTGCCGATGCCGCCGCCGTCGTGATCTCAGAGACTGCTGTGCCAGAGGCCGGGGTGCTGGCGGGAGTGCTCGCGGGCTGGGCGGAGGAGTTGTCTGGGAGATTCACTCCTCGACACTATCCCGAGGCGTGTTGGGTTTGGAGGAGGCAGTCCGGCTTGCTAGAGTGAAGACTCGTTGCGGCGGTGAATCAGCCTGAAAAGGGCCAGATTCCGGGCGTACACGGGGATGTAGCTTAGTGGTAAAGCTTTGGTCTTCCAAACCAACGATGCGGGTTCGATTCCCGTCATCCCCTCCAGTCACTTCCAAGCCTCTCCCGGTGATCGGGTCCCCTCGGTCACAGCAGGAGAGGCTTTTTGTGCATCTGCCGCAAAGTCGGCTCGAAAGTGAGAGGAACCCATGGCGCCTCCCCGGGTGTATTTCGTGGTCCAGCCCACCGTGGCGCACTACCGCGAGCCTCTGCTGCGCCGGCTGCTGGAGTCCACGCGGTACGACTTCGACCTGGTGGGACGGTTCAAGAACTCCGAAGCCTCCTCCGCCGACTCGATCCATTCCGCCGCTGACGAGGTCCTGGCGAAGGTCAGGCCGCTCAAGTTTTCCGCGTTGGGCAAGTTCTGGTGGGAACACGGCCAGGTCCGGGAGATCTGGCGGGGTCACCACGACGCCTACGTGATCGCCGGTCGCATCCCCACCGTCTCCGCCTGGGCCGCCTCAGCGGTCGCCGCGCTGCGCGGACGCACCCTGATCATGTGGGGCCACGGCTGGAAGCGACCCGAGGACGGGCTCAAGCGCCGGGTCCGGCTCGCCTTCTACCGACTGACCGACGGGCTGCTCGTCTACGGGGACCGAGCGAAGGAGCTCGGCAGCTCCTACGGGGTCCCGGCCGAGAAGATCCAGGTCATCTACAACAGCATCTACCCGCAGGCTCTGACCGGCATGGCCAGGGAGGCCGCTGACGCTCACGTGGGTCAAGCCACTGACGACGACGCCGGCTCAGCCGCCACGATCATCTACAGCTCCCGGCTCACCAGCCGGCACCGGCTGGACCTGCTCGCCGAAGCACTCGGCGGCATGCCGGCGGCTGAGCGGCCGAAGGTGCTCATCGTGGGCGAGGGTGCCGAGCGGCCCCGGCTCGAGCAGGTGTTCACCGAACACGGCGTGGATGCAGCGTTTCTCGGCGCCGTCTACGACTATGACCAGCTGCGCGGGCTCTACGCCCAGGCCGACCTCGCGGTCTCCGTCGGCGGGGCCGGGCTGAACGTCACCCAGGCGATGAGCTTCGGCGTGCCGGTGCTGGCCGAGGACGGCAACCCCGATTCAAGCCCCGAGATCGAGGCCGTGGTGGAGGGAATCACCGGCCGGTACTACCAGGCCGGCGACGCCGGCTCGCTGCGCAAGGTCCTCGCCGAGCTCCTGGCCGACCCAGCGCAGCTGACCCAGCTGGGGGAGGCGAGCCTCGCCGTCGTGCGGGATCGCTATACGGCGGAGAAGCACGCGGAGTGGATCGAGAATGCCCTGGACGTGCTGCTCGCCCGCGCGAAGAGGGCGTGAGTCTGCGGCGAGACCTCCCTGGGCAGGCCGCGCCGCTCGCGGGGGAGCCCACGCGGGGAACCCTGTAGGCCTGAGCGGGGGAGGCCCCCGTGCTCAGGAGGCGAGGTGGTCCTTGAGCTTCTTCACCAGGACCTCGGGCTGTTCCTCCGGGATGAAGTGTCCGCAGTCGGTGATCGGTTCGCCGTGCGCGTGCGGGGCGAAGGGTCTCCAGGCTTGGACCACGTCGCGCCCGGCGACCAATCCATGATCTCCCCAGAGCACCTGGATCGGCAGATCCACTGTGTCACCGGCGTCGAGGTTTTCGGCGTCGTGGACCAGGTCGATGTCGGTGGCGCGATAGTCGTCGAATCCGGCGCGCAACGCTCCTGGTCGGGAGAACGCCTCCACGTAGTCAGGGATCACCGCGTCGAGTGTGTGGCGCTGCAGGGTCCATCGTTCGAAGAAGAACCTGAGGTATTCCTCGATGTGGGGCCCGACCAGCAGCTCTGGCAGATCGTCCTTCATGTGGAACAGCCAGTGCCAGTAGCCCTGAGCCATCTCCATGGTGCCGTTTCGGAACATGTGAAGCGTCGGAGCGATGTCCAGCAGCGTCAGGTGTGTGATCAGCTCCCGGTGGTCCAGGGCCAGACGGTGGGCGACCCGAGCGCCCCGATCGTGTCCTACAACCCGTACAGAGTCGTATCCGAGGTGCGCGATGAGCTCTCGGATGTCTTCAGCCATCGTCTTCTTGTCATATCCGCCGCGCGGCTTGTCGGTGTGCCCGTAGCCGCGAAGATCAGGAGCGACGACGCGGTAGTCCTCGGCCAGTGCGGGGATGACCGCGTCCCAGCACTGGGAGGTCTGGGGCCACCCATGAAGCAGGACCAGCGGGGGCTTCTCACCACCAGTGTCGGTGTAGCTCATGCTGATGTGCTCAAGTCGAGTGATCTGCTTCATAGGAGGCATCTAACCAGATAAGGGAGTGGGTAGATATGGGGTGTGCGCGTGGATGGCTGGTTTCTCCTCGGAGGTTGACCTGTCCTGACCCGCTGAACTGTGCCCCGGAGCGATCAATGCTCGAGGTGAGCCTCTCGATGTCCCAACCAGGGGTGGCCCCACTTCAAACTCGGAAGTTCGAAGTGGGGCCACCGCTGGAGGCGCATCGCTGTGACGCGATGCATGAGCCCTCAGGCTCGATTCGACCGGTCAGAGTCCGGTCGACTCGAGATCAGGACTCGACGGTGCGCTGGCGCATGAAGAAGGCACCGGCACCGATGGCGCCGAGGGCGAGTGCGCCGCCGCCGGCGGCCATGGCGATATCTGCACCCTGTGAGCCGCCGGAGACGCCGGTGTCGGCGCCGCCTTCAGGCATTTCGTCCATCTGTGAGGCGGTCAGGGTGCCGCAGGCAGCGGGAAGAGTCGCAGCGTTGGGCAGGGACTCATCGAGCTCGCTCTGCTTGTTCGCGGCTTCCTCGGTCAGCACGGCTGGGTCCACGCCGTGGACCACGACGACGCCGGTGCCATCGACGATGGAGGCCAGCACGTCATCGGGGATCTCCAGGCTGCGCTCGTAGGTGTAGCTGCTGCCCCCGGGGAACCGCTCGACCGCGAGGCCGGAGTCCGGTGAGGTGTCGCCTTCGGTGGTCAGTGAGGTGCCGATGCCGCCGTAGAAGGGTGCGCCTTCTTCGACGTTGATGGCGCCGTCGCCGTCGACGTCAGCCTCGGGGCCGGGGCAGGTGCCCTGGGCGCCGAAGTGGATGTGCTGGGCGTGGGGGAAGGGTCCGTCCATGAAGGTCTCGGCTGCGCCGTCGACGGTCATGTAGACCGTGGCCTGGTTGCCCTGGCCCTCGATGAGGACGTCACCGACGGTGCCGCTGTTGTTCAGCGGGTCGAGGTTGGCCTGGAAGGACCAGGACTCGCTGGAGGTCGAGGTGGCGGCGCCATCGGTTGCTCCGCCGTTCTCGGAGTGGGCCATGGCTGGGCCTGCGCCCAGGAGCATTGCGCCGAGCGCGAGGGTGGGGACGGCGAACAGTTTGGATTTAAACATTTGAGGGACTCCTCGTCACAGTGGGTGTGGCCGCGACCAGGGGACTCCTGGCCGCGACTTCATCAGAGTAACCCACGTCACTATCATTTCGAGAAATATTTCGTCATTCTAACTACCGATGGATCAATTGCGACGGGCCCGCCGCGGTGATCTATTTTCCGATATAGCAATCAAAAGCTCATACGCTCGGGGCATTCGAGTGCTGCTGTCCCTGAATGGCCCTCTCGACCTCAGCCGACGAGGGTGGCGTAGACCACGTAGTTGTCCTCGTACTCTCCGGTGGCCTGGTCGTATCCGTCGCAGGTGATCAGTCGGAGTTCGGGGTCTTCGGTGTTGCCGTAGACCTCGAGGGTGGGGAAGGTGTTCTTGCCGTATTGCTCGGCTTTGGTGACCACGAAGGTCGCGGTGCCGCCGTCTTCTTGTCCCACGGTGATCTCGTCGCCTTCGACGAGTTCTGGCAGGTCAGCGAAGACCCCTGGCTCGCCGAGAGAGTCATCGACATGGCCCAGCAATACTGAAGGGCCTTGGTCGCCTGGGGCGGGGGATCCGGTGTACCAGCTGGCTGGGGAACCTGGGTCGCCCGGTGGGACCTCCAGGGTGCCGTTGTCCCTCAGGCCCAGGTGCAGCAGCTCGGAGCTGGCATCGATGGCCGGGATCTCGAACGCGGCGGGTGGTGCGGTCTCGGTGGCGGCCTCGTTGCTCTGGTCTTCGGCGTCTTCAGGTCCGTCGGCTTCGTCGGGGGCCGGTGTCGGTGTCGGGGAGGCTTCGCTCTCACCCTCCTCATCGCTGGTGGCGTCGGTCTCTGCTGGCTCATCCGCTTCCGGAGTGCCCGCCTCGGATTCGACCACCGCGGTGGCGGTGTCTTCCGCGGCACCCGGATCGTCGTCCTGCCCGGGTGAACATGCCGAGATCGCCAGCATCAGTGCGGTGGCGATGGCCAGTGCCGCACCACGGTGCCGGCCGCCGGAGGCCGCACAGGTGGTCTCGTGGTGGTGCCGAGGGAGAGGAGACATGGAGGTTCTCTTTCGGGTTGGACCTGCTGGGCTGCGCTCTGGTCCGGGTGGCGGGGACAAGAAGGAGGCCGAGGCGGCGGATTCTTGTGGGCTGGTCAGTCACGCGATCTCGTGGCTTGCCCACGTCGACCTCTCCAGAAGTGACCGACGCCCGTGAGGAGCTTCTCGGGATTCTGTGACGGGCAGGGGTGGCCCCACTTCAAACTCGGAAGTTCGAAGTGGGGCCACCGCTGGAGGCGCATCGCTGTGACGCGATGCATGAGCCCTCAGGCTCGATTCGACCGGTCAGAGTCCGGTCGACTCGAGATCAGGACTCGACGGTGCGCTGGCGCATGAAGAAGGCGCCGGCACCGATGGCGCCGAGGGCGAGTGCGCCGCCGCCGGCGGCCATGGCCACACTGGCGCCCTGTGAGCCGCCGGAGACGCCGGTGTCGGCGCCGCCTTCAGGCATTTCGTCCATCTGTGAGGCGGTCAGGGTGCCACAGGCAGCGGGAAGGGTCGCTGCCAGGGGCAGGGACTCATCCAGGGTGCTCTGCTTCGCCGCAGCTTCCTCTGGCATCAGCTCGGGGTTGACACCGTGGACCACGACGACGCCGGTGCCGTCGACGATGGAGGCCAGCACGTCATCGGCGATCTCAAGGTCACGCTCGTAGGTGTAGCTGGAACCACCGGGGAAGCGCTCCACAGCAAGACCGGAGTCCGGGGAGGTGTCACCCTCGATGGTCAGCGAGGTGCCGATGCCGCCGTAAGAGGGAGCGCCTTCGGGGGTGTTGACCACACCGTCGCCGTCTTCGTCGGCCTCGGGGCCGGGGCAGGTGCCCTGGGCGCCGAAGTGGATGTGCTGGGCGTGGGGGAAGGGTCCGTCCATGAAGGTCTCGGCTGCGCCGTCGACGGTCATGTAGACCGTGGCCTGGTTGCCCTGGCCCTCGATGAGCACGTCACCGACGGTGCCGCTGTTGTTCAGCGGGTCCAGGTTGGCCTGGAAGGACCAGGACTCGCTGGAGGTCGAGGTGGCGGCGCCATCGCTGGCTCCGCCGTGCTCGGAGTGGGCCATGGCTGGGCCTGCGCCCAGAAGGATTGCGCCGAGCGCGAGGGTGGGGACGGCGAACAGTTTGGATTTAAACATTTGAGGGACTCCTCGTCACAGTGATTTGGTCGCACGGCCTCTGATCGTGGTGTCGACCAGGCCATGTACGCGGAGTTCGGAGCGACATCCGGATCGGATGGTGAAAATCCAAAAAAGTTTCTCAGCTCACCGATCCGCCTCAACTAGCTAAACCTTTATCGATATCGAAAGACTGATTATTCTCCGCGCGGGAAGTGCTGGGGTCCGCTGTGTCGGACCGGCCATTCGGTCTCTAACTGGCGAGGGTGGCGTAGACCACGTAGTTGTCCTCGTACTCTCCGGTGGCCTGGTCGTATCCGTCGCAGGTGATCAGTCGGAGTTCGGGGTCTTCGGTGTTGCCGTAGACCTCGAGGGTGGGTAAGGTGTTCTTGCCGTATTGCTCGGCTTTGGTGACCACGAAGGTCGCGGTGCCGCCGTCTTCTTGTCCCACGGTGATCTCGTCGCCTTCGACGAGTTCTGGCAGGTCAGCGAAGACCCCTGGCTCGCCGAGAGAGTCATCGACATGGCCCAGCAATACTGAAGGGCCTTGGTCGCCTGGGGCGGGGGATCCGGTGTACCAGCTGGCTGGGGAACCTGGGTCGCCCGGTGGGACCTCCAGGGTGCCGTTGTCCCGCAGGCCTAAGTGCAGCAGCTCGGAGCTGGCATCGATGGCCGGGATCTCGAACGCGGCGGGTGGTGCGGTCTCGGTGGCGGCCTCGTTGCTCTGGTCTTCGGCGTCTTCAGGTCCGTCGGCTTCGTCGGGTGTCGGTGTGGGTGAGGCTTCAACCTCACCCTCGTCGTCACTGACTGCGTCGGTCTCTGTTGGTTCATCCGTCTCCGGTGTGCCCGCCTCGGATTCGACCACCGCGGTGACGGTGTCTTCCCCGGCGGCGGGGTCGCTCTCCTGCCCGGGTGAACATGCAGAGATCGCAAGCATCAGTGCGGTGGCGATGGCCAGTGCGGCGCCGCGGGGCCAGCGGTCTGCTGCCGACAGGGCGGTGTGGTTGTCGTGCCGACGGAGAGGAGACATCAAGGTTCTCTTTCGGGTTGGACCTGCTGGGCTGCGCTCCGGTGCGGGTGGCCGATCTCGTCTAGAGGCAGATATGCCCATAATCTACAGTCCCGCCGATCGGAGGTGCGGCGACAGGGGCGCAGTAGTGCTCTGGCCGCTGCCGACGACACGTCAGGAGTCTCTGCGGACCACGACCACCGTGACATCATCGGGGGCCTTTGCCTGCTCGGCACGGCGCAGCGCCTCCTCGACAGCACCTTCGAGACCCTGCTCGCGCAGGACCTGCTCCACCTGCCCGTAGGGGTCCTCGAGGTCCAGAAGGTCCAGGAGTCCATCGCTGCAGGAGAGCAGGGCATCTCCGGGGTGCAGCTGCACGGTGTTCAGTTCGTGGGGCTCGCCCATGCCCATCGCCAGCGGCAGCCCGGTGGATTCCAGGTGCTCCCAGCTGCCGTCGGCGCGATGGATGAAGCTCAGGCTGTGTCCGCCGTCGACGTAGCTGATCTGGCCGGTGCGGGTGTCGATGTCGGCGCAGAACATGGTGACGAACATGTGCAGATCACCGATGTCCTGCTCCAGGAGAGAATCGATCTCAGCGACCGTGGCCTGCAGGGAACGCTCCGGAGCGGTGCGCATCGAGGCGCGGACGGCGGAGGCGATGATCCCTGCGCCGAGGCCCTTGCCCATGACGTCGGCCAGGGTGACCCGCAGCTGATCCCCACGGAGAACCACATCATGGAAGTCCCCAGAGACGCACCCCGCCGGGGCGGAGCCGGCGGTGACGGTGAATCCCGCGGGCTGGGGGAGATTGCGGGGAGTCTGTGCGCGCTGGACCACTACGGCGTGGTCGAGCTCCTGCTGCTGCGCCAGTTCGGTCTGGACCCAGCGGGCGAGATCTTCGAGGAGGTCGCGTTCCTGCTCATCGAGCTCACGAGGCTTGGTGTCGATGAGGCACAGCGCTCCCACCTGTTCGCCGCCCGGGGCCTGCAACGGGTGACCGGCATAGAAGCGCAGGTGTGGGGCGCCTTCGACATAGGGACTCGCCGCGAACGCCTCATCCTGCTTCAGGTCTTCAATGACCAGGGTGCCGGTCTGCTGGATGGTTGATTCGCAGAATGCGTACTTGCGGGGGGTTTCTCGGCTGCCGAGCCCGACCGAGGACTTGCTCCACTGGCGATCATTGTCGAGGAGATTCACGCTCACCATGGGTACGTCGAAGAGCTCTTGAGCCATCCGCGTGATCCGGTCCACACGCTCGTCGCGCGGCGTGTCGAGAATCTTCATGGCGTCGAGCGCGCTCTGTCGCTTCTTTTCGTCGATCATTCCAGAACCCCTCAAGCTTTTCGTTCAGAAAGTACCTGATAGTGACTTTAGTCCATGTCAGGGGTGTTTTCTGAAATCGCCGGTGTCACGAATTGAATTGAGGGTTTTCCGCGCTGATCGAGTCGAATCTGCTGCGTATGACTACAACCCGCTATGGGCGCATGATTTCCCGTTCAGCTCCGATTAGGCAGGATCATGTTCGTCATCCGGGCGGTCGAGAGGCGGCGGCCGGCGTCGTCGGTCATCACGATCTCGTGGCTGGTCAGCTGCCGGCCCAGGTTGATCGGGGTACAGGTGGCCGTGACCATGCCCTCGGTGACCGAGCGATGGTGGGTGGCGCCGAGCTCGGTGCCCACCACGGCATTGTCCACACCCAGGTTGACCCGCGCGTGCAGGATCGCGGCGATCGAGCCGAGCGTCTCGGCGAGCACCATATGCGCGCCACCGTGGAAGAGGCCCATGTTCTGCTCGTTGCCCGCCACCGGGAGGGTGGCCACCATCTTGTCCGGGTGCATCTCCACGTAGCGCAGCCCCATCTTCACGCCCAGCGGAGTGACCCCATGCGGGCCGGTCCACTGCTGATACTCCTCAGGGATCCCGGCGGCCTCCATCCGGGCGGCGCGCTCCTGCTCGTCGGGGAACGGGGTGGGCGCACCGGGGACGGCGCTGCTGGAAAGGTGGTCGAGGGCGTCAGGCTGAGAAGTCATGGGCTCCAGTTTAGATGCCGGCGGGGAGCGACGGACATCCGCCCACGAACCGGAGCGGCGTGGGGCCCGTGAGAGGTCTGGGGTGAGCGCGGAGGTCGCGATAGGCTGGGGCTCGTGTCAACTAGTCCCAATAAACTCCTGGTCATCGACGGTCACTCCATGGCGTTCAGAGCCTTCTACGCCCTGCCCACCGAGAGCTTCCTGACGGATTCCGGCCAGTACACCAATGCGGTGCACGGCTTCATGAACATGCTGCTCAAGCTGATCCGTGAGGAGCTGCCCACCCACGTGATCCTCGCCTTCGACCTGGACACGCCCACCTTCCGGCACACCTCCTACGCCGAATACAAGGGCGGCCGCGCGAAGACCCCCGAGGAGTTCCGCGGCCAGATCGACCTGATCAAGCAGGTCGCCGAGGGGATGAACATCGCCACGGTGACCTTGGAGGGTTACGAGGCCGATGACATCGTCGCCACCTACGCCACGAAGGCCGACACCGCCGGCTGGGAGACCCTCATCGTCTCCGGCGACCGCGACACCCTGCAGCTCGTCACTGAGCGCACCACCCTGATGTACCCCACCTCGGGGCTCTCCAAGGTCGCGATGCTCGACCCCGCCGGGGTGGAGGAGAAGTACCTGGTCCCGCCGCTGAAGTACCCGGACCTCGCCGCACTGGTGGGGGAGTCCGCGGACAACCTGCCCGGCGTGCCGAAGGTCGGGCCCAAGACGGCGGCGAAGTGGATCACCGAATACGGCTCCACCCGCGGGATCATCGAGAACGCCCACCTGATCGGCGGCAAGGCCGGGGAGAACCTGCGGGAGGCACTCGCCGAGGTGGAGCGCAACCTGGAGCTGAACCTGCTGCTCCGCGACCTCGAGCTGCCCGTGGCGCTGGAGGACTCAGAGCTGAAGGTCCCTGACCGCGAGGTGCTGGAGCCGCTCTTCGACGCGCTGCAGTTCAACCAGATCCGCGAACGGCTCTTCGAGACCTTCGCCGCCCGTTTCCCGGAGACCGTGGTCGCGCCCACCCCCACCGACGCGCTCCCCGCGGTCACGGTGACCGAACAGGCCGAGGAGATCTCCGCGTTCCTCAAGGCCCACGCCGGAGCCCCGATGGCGATCGCGGTCTGCCTGGACCGCGCCGGTGAATCGCTGACCACCAAGCCCAAGCGCGACGAAGCCGCCCGTGTGGCTGAGGCACTCGCCGTCGTGCTGGTGCCCTCGGCTTCCGGGGACGTGGCTGGAGCTGCTGATGCTGCCGAGACTGCAGAGACCGACGACGACGCCGGGGAGCCTGCCGCCGAGCCGACCGGCATCCCCGCGCTGGCGCTCTCGCTGACCTCGCTCGACGCGGCCGCCGACGCAGTCTTCGCCGAGTGGCTGCAGGACTCGGAAGCGCCGAAGCTGGTCCACGACATCAAGGACGCCGGCAAGCGGCTGGCCTGGCGCGGACTGCGCCTGCGCGGCGCCGTGGAGGACACCCTGATCTCCGGCTACCTGATCCAGCCGGACCGGCGGAACTTCGCCTTCACCGAGCTGGTCACCCAGTACCTGGGAGCCTCCACCGACCCGGCCTCCTACCTCGGCGGCCACAGCGAGGACGACGCCGAGGCGTCCGGACCGCAGGGCCCGGACCTGTTCTCCTCTCAGGACCTGCTGCCCGGGGTGACGGCGGAGGACCTGGACACCGCCGCGCTGCACGGGATGCTGCTGCACCAGCTCTCCCAGGCGCTGGGGGAGCAGCTGGTCGAGCGCAACGGCGAGAAGCTGCTTCGTGAGATGGAGATCCCGCTGGCCGAGATCCTGCTGCAGATGGAGCTCACCGGCATCGCGGTGAGCCCGGAGAAGCTGGACTCGCTGGATGCCGAGTTCGCCGCCGCCATCGAGGCCTCCGCGCAGGAGGCCTACGCAGTGGTCGGGCACGAGGTGAAGCTCGGCTCGCCCAAGCAGCTGCAGACCGTGCTGTTCGAGGAGCTCGAGCTGCCCACCGCCGGGGTGAAGAAGAACAAGACCGGCTACTCCACGGATGTGGAGACGCTGCAGGCGCTGCTGATCAAGACCCAGAACGACTTCCTGGTGCACCTGATGAACCACCGGGACTCCACCAAGCTGCGCCAGACCGTCACCGGGCTGATGGAGGCCGTCACCGGGGATGGGCGGATCCACACCACCTACGCGCAGACCGTGGCCGCCACCGGACGGCTCTCTTCGCTGCACCCGAACCTGCAGAACATCCCGGTCCGGACCGCCGCCGGTCGGAAGATCCGCGACGCCTTCGTGGTCGGCTCCGGCTACGAGACCCTGCTGACTGCGGACTACTCGCAGATCGAGATGCGCATCATGGCGCACCTCTCTGGGGACCAGGCACTGATCGAGGCGTTCCGCGCCGGGGAGGACCTGCACAACTTCGTCGGCGCCAAAGTCTTCGGGGTCGAGGCCTCGGAGATCACCCCGGAGCAGCGCTCCAAGGTCAAGGCGATGAGCTACGGGCTGGCCTACGGGCTTTCGAGCTTCGGGCTGTCCAAGCAGCTGGGCATCGGGGTCGATGAGGCCCGGAACCTGATGAACGAATACTTCGAACGCTTCGGCGGGGTCCGCGACTACCTGCGCGAAGTGGTCACCCAGGCGAAGCAGGACGGGTTCACCTCCACCCTCTTCGGGCGGCGCCGTTACCTTCCGGACCTGAGCAGCGAGAACCGGCAGCTGCGCCAGATGGCCGAACGGGCCGCGCTGAATGCCCCGATCCAGGGTTCCGCGGCGGACATCATCAAGCAGGCGATGATCGGCGTGGACTCCGCGCTGCGCTCCGAGGGCCTCGAGTCCCGGCTGCTGCTGCAGGTCCACGATGAGCTCATCTTCGAGGTGGCCTCGGGGGAGCGCGAGGCCCTGGAGAAGCTGGTCACCACCCACATGGGTGCGGCCACCGAGCTCGACGTCCCACTGGACGTGCACGTGGGCGTGGGCTCCTCCTGGCACGAGGCCGCACACTAGGTGTACTGAGTCACGACGTTGGCGACGCCGGATCGGCAGGAGTCGTTGCGCCACCGGTGTGGATCCGCTCAGGGGCCGGCGACCTGCTCAGCGGCTGAACAGGGCCCCGAGCCCCTGGACGCGAGCCGGGTGGCCGGCCAGGCGGAGCCCCTGCCAGGCGGTGACCTGGTTGGCCGTGAGCACGGGCACGCCCAGGGCCTCCTCGAGCCGGGGCAGCACGGCGATCGTGTGCAGTGCAGTGTCCGGGATCAGCAGGCACTGCGCGCCGGTCAGGTCGGCGGCGCGGGCGGCCTCGAGCACCCACTCGGCGTCCAACAATCCCGCGTCCTCGCCGCTGGGAACGTCGTAGGTGGACAGCGCGCTCACCGCGATTCCCTCCTGCCCCAGGAATCGCATGAAGTGCGAGGCGACTTCCTCGGGATAGGTCGCGGCCACCGCGACCCTGCTCAGCCCCAGGTGGTGCACCGCCTCGGCGAAGGCCAGGGAGGTGGAGGAGGACGGGACGCCAGCGGCTTCCTCGATCCATCCGGCCTGCTCCCGGCAGCCATCCCGGCCATAGACGAAACTGCCCGAGGTGCACGCCCACATCACGGAGTCGGGGGAGAGCTCGCGGGCCTTCTCGGCGGACGGCACCAGGTTGTTCCGAGATCCGAGAGCCAGCAGCGCGTCGACATCGTGGTCGGTGCGGCCCTCCCAGGTGTGGATCACCCGGAACGAGGTGTCCGGGATGAGTTGTTCGAGAGCGGGGAACTCGTCCTCCGCGCTGTATCCGGGGTAGAGGATCGCGAGGGTATGCATGGTGGTGGAGGCCCTCTCGTGGTGCGTGACTGGTCTCCCCGAAAAACCTACAGGTAGATTGTAGACAACCATAGGTCGCCGTTCCGTGGCGCCTGCAGTCCATCGAACGGAGACTGCTGATGACCCGATACCTCACCATCACCTTGGAGAAGCGCGGCGTCACCGCCAGGGCGCGCCTGCTCGACGTTGAGGCCCCGCGCACCGCCGAGGCCGTATGGCAGGCCCTGCCCCAGTCCGGACAGGTGTTCCACGGCAAGTTCGCGCGCAACGAGATCTACGCCCTCGTCCCCGCCTTCGCCGCCGAAGAGCCTGGCCCCGAGAACCAGACGATCACGCCGATCCCGGGGGACCTGTGTTATTTCACCTTCGAGGGCGTGCTCAACAATCCCGCCTACGGATACGACGCCTCCGCGGGGACCGCTGAGAACCGGTTGTTGATCGATCTCGCCGTCTTCTATGGACGCAACAATCTGCTGGTCAACGGTGACGTCGGGTGGGTTCCGGCGAATGTCTTCGCCACGATCGAGGAAGGACTCGACGAGCTCGCCGCCGCGTGCCAGGACGTCTGGATGGGCGGTGCCCGAGGGGAGACGCTGAGCTTCGCGCGGGCCGACGCCGACCCGAAACACGGCATGCGCTGATCAGGATGGTCACTGTTCAGAGTTAACACTCCAGGTCGGGGTCGGTACCTGACGTAGCATCTTGACCATGGGCCCCTCCGCCGTCAGCGACTGGCCACCCCAGAGCCGGGCCACCGGCGAAAACAGGCATGTAGTTCGTTCAGGCACCACTGTTCTACTCGGCAGAAGGGGCTCCACCGTCAAATCTCGTTCTGGAACTGAATCCGTCTTCCAACGAATGGTCCACATCTCACGGCCGGTGCTGTGGATCAATACCATTGGTCCCGCCGTCCTGGGAATGTGGCTGGCCGGTCACTTGTGGCATTGGGATGCATTGGCGTTGATCTTGTGGCTGACGCTGCCATTCAACCTGCTCATCTACGGCGTCAATGACATCTTCGATCAAGAAACCGACGCGCTCAATCCGCGTAAGGGGTCTTTTGAAGGCGCCCGGATTCGCTCTGGTGAGGTCTTCCCGATATGGGTCGCAGTTCTTGTGACCAATCTTCCGTTCCTGACTTACTTCGTGTGGGCGCTTCCCGGTGATGCACTGCTGTGGATAGGGCTCTACCTGTTGGTGTTCGTCTTCTATTCGGCGCCACCATTACGGTTCAAGGCCCGCCCGTATCTGGATTCGCTCAGCAACGCCGCCTATGCCCTGCCGATGGTCTTTGTTCCGCTCGCACTAGGATCCGGTCCGGTCTGGGCCGCTGCTGTGGCGCTCATGGCATGGAGCGCGGCCAAGCACACTTTCGACGCAGTCCAAGACATCGAGGAAGACGAGGCGGCCGGAATCACCACCACGGCAGTGCGCCTCGGTGTTCGCGGGGTGGTGCTCTGGAGTGGACTCTGGTGGACGGCAGCTACGATCGGCTTTGCAATGGTCAATGTTCCGGTCGCGCTTGTCAACGCGCTGATCAGCGGTTGGCTGCTCTACATGCTGTTCCGCTCCCCCCTCAGCACCACCGCCCATGGTTTGTACCGCCACTCCATCGCCTTCCCCTATGTCGCCGGAGCTGTGGCCGGCATTCAACTGGCCGCGGCGCTGCTGCTGGGGTGGTACCCATGAGTCGTGTCGTGGTGGTCGGTGGCGGAGTGGCGGGCCTGACGGCCGCAGTGCTCTCAGCCTGGGCAGGACACGCTGTCACGCTTCTGGAAGCTAGCTCGGCACTGGGCGGCAAGAGCCGCCGTATCGAAGTTGGTGGTCAAACCATCGACACCGGCCCTTCGCTGTTCACATTCCCGGCCGTCTGGCAGGAACTGCTGCGCCGACTGGATGACTCCAGTCAGGATCCATCCTTGGCGGCCGAAGAGACAGCAAGGCTGAATCTGGAGCGGCTTCCGGAAGTAGGCAGGTACTACTTCCGCGGGCAGGTCTGTTCACTGCCGGTTCCGCCGGGACACCCGTGGCACCCGGCGTGGGAGCGTTTCGCTGCGCTGCACGGACCCATCGGGCCGGATGTGACCCGGCTTCTGACCACGGCCGTGCTGGCACGCGATGCGCGCCCCTCGCTGGCTCTTCTGGGGCGACTCTACGGGCACCGGCTCACTACCCGCAGCTATCTCGACAGCCTCACCTGGCTGCCCGACGGGCTGCGCGAAGTGATCGCCATCCACACACTCAACGCGGGGGTGGGCCCATCCCGCACCCCGGCGTTGTATGCCAGCATGCCTGCGGTGATGGCCCAAGACGGGGTGTGGGTGCCGCAGGGCGGCGTCCACGAACTGGTGCGGGCCCTCGAGCGGCTGGCGCGAGCTGCAGGGGTCGATGTTCGCACCGATGAGCCCGTCCTTGACCTGGAGCGGGGACGCGTCAGGACTGCCCAGAACGTATATCGGGCGGACGCCGTTGTCAGCGGCATGGACGCCGACCGCCTCGAGGGACTGCTGCGTGGGCGCACACCTCGACCACCGCGGAAGCTCTCCTGCTCAGCGGTCGCCGTGTACGCTTCGCTCAAGCGTCCCCTTCCGGCGGATATGTCGCGGCACAGCGTGGTTCTGCCCGAGGATCCCACCGCGCTCTACGCGAGTCTGGAGGCCCAACGCGAGCCGACCCAGACCATGGCGTTTCTCAATCACTACCCAGCCACGGACTCAGGCCCCAATACCGCCGACACACTCGCAGTGCTGCTGACAGCGCCCTCAAATGGACAGCGCTATGGCCTCAACAGTGCCTTTGTCGACCGAGAACTTCGCCGCGTGTGGACCACGGCTGGGCTGCCCGGAAGTTTCGACACGTGTATCGAGGAGAGCACCATCCTGGATCCGAACTATTTCAGTCTCACAGGCGCGTCCGGAGGTGCCCTGTATGGACCGATCCGTCCTTTGTTGATGAGCGGGCCCCTGCACCGTCCAGCTCACCATAGCCTGAGGCGGCCATGGCTGTGGCGGGTAGGTGCCTCGGTCCATCCGGGCGGAGGATTGCCGGCAGTGATGGGCGGGGCCATGATCGCGATTGATGGGATGCTTCGCGCCCTGCCGCCCGGGCCTGGCGGGCGCAGCTGAAACCGACACACAGCTGAGGACGCCACCAAGCCCGGGACAGACGAACGTCTCCATCAGACCCAGTTCAGGTGAGTTGTCATTGCGCATAGGAGAAACATGACACCGGAAGCTCAGGGCCCGCCTCCCCGCGGGGCGCTTGGCGTCGTCATGCCGTTCGACATGGAGCTCGATGCAGAGCTGTGGCGCTGGCTTCCCGCCGGCGTCGACTTGTCGGTGACCCGGACGCCGTTCTTGGATGACGTTGTCACCGTGGAGTTCGCTCGGGAGGTGGCGCAGACGACAGTCGTCACCGAGGGCGTCCGCAGCGTCACAGCCGGTCGCGCGGATGTGGTCGTCTACGCCTGCGCGTCCGGGAGCTTCGTGCGTGGTCGGGCGGGGCAGGAAGATCTCGTTCGCGCTATGACGGATGCCGGCTCACGTGACGCAGTGACGACCTCCGGCGCCCTCGTGGAAGCTCTCGGCGCCCTCGGGATCACGCGTGTCTCGACGGCGACGCCCTATGTGCCGGCTTTGTCGCTCCTGATGGAGACATTCCTCGCTGAGTACGGCGTCACCGTGACCGGTCGCGCTGAGCTCGGGCTCGACAGGCGCATCTGGGAGGTCCCCTACGCGCAGACTGCGGAGCTGATCCGTCGGGCTGATACGCCCGACGCCGAGGCCGTCGTGGTCAGCTGCACAAATCTTCCTACGTACGACCTCATCGCACAGCTGGAGGTTGAACTGGGAAAGCCCATCATCACCGCCAACCAGGCCACCATGTGGGCCGGACTGCGGCGCCTGGGAAAGCTCGCGAACGGCGAGGGGCAGTCGCTGCTGCACATCACGGCCCAAGGCGAGCAGCGCGGTCTCGGACTCACGGCGCGACCCCGCATTCGAAACTCCCGCCCGGCCGTGCCCGACTCGACGGAACCGTCGATCCTCCCCAAGACCTGACAGGCCGCTTGGCAGAGGCCTGGTGTGGTGGTGTCCGGTCATGGGTGGGACTGGGCCGATTCGGTGGATATCTCCTGATGAATCCCTATTCGATACAGCGACCCCCTGTTATTTCGGCTCAAATGAACATAGGTTGGCATCACCTGAACTCAGAGGAGCTGCCGTGAACCTGGACACGATTGAGCGAACTCAGAATGACCTGCTGATGAGAGTTCGTTCCCGTTTGAACAGCCGGAGCGCTGCGAAGGTGCTCAAGTCGATCGAAGCCGCGAAGGGCCCGCTTCCAGGGCATCTCAGGGCACAGGCCGATGAGTACGCCGCCGATGTGCTGGGTTCCAAAAGGTATGCCCCGTGGCTCTACATCTACAGCGCGATGGCCGGTGAGTTCCGAGAGGGGTGGATCCCCGACAACTACTACATGCAGGTGGTCCTTCCTGCGATCGAAGGTCGGTATGGCGACCTTTCTGAAATGCGGTCGATGACAGCGCGCGTCTTTGGGCAGGAAAAAGAGATTCCCGACCGCGGATACGTGGTCAAGGGCCGGCTGCTCAACGCGTCACTCGAACCGGTCTCGTCGTTGGAGGAGTTCACGGACCTCGTCTTTGCCGGGGTTGAAAAAGTGGCTTTCAAGGCTGACGCGAGTGATCGCGGCCGAGGCGTGCAGATTCTTGATCGAGACAGGTTCACGCAGATTGCTGCGGGCCTTCCCGACGGTGTGATTCAGCCCTTCATCGACCAGCATGAGGCCTTTGCTCAGGTCGCGTCCCGCTCGGTCGGGACGCTGCGGATGACAAGTGTCCTCGAGCCTGACGGGCAGGTCACTGTCAGGGATGCCTACATGCGATTCGGACGAGACACGGATGACCACGTATTTTCAGAGTCGAATATTCGCCTTCTTCTCGATACCGCTACAGGCGTGTTCAGCTCGATCGGATACTCGGTGGACTGGCTCGAGATCGACCGGCATCCCGATTCCGGCTTCGTGTTCGCAGGAAACGAGGTGCCGAACTATGCAGCCTGCCTCGAGGCAGTAAAACGGCTGCATCGGCGAATCCCGATGGTCCCGGCGATCGGTTGGGATCTGACTGTTGCTCGCGACGGTTCCGTCCAAGTGCTTGAGTGGAACAGCGGCCATAACGACATCAAGTTCTCTGAGGCGACGTCGGGGCCGTGCTTCGGGGGACTGGGTTGGGAGCATCTAGGCCGGAACGGCGGAGCGACCCAGATCACCGGGTGATCACGGGTGGCGGCCAGCTGCGGCAGGGAGACCCTGGACCCGCACCGGGTTCCACCGGGTTCTGTGCACAACCGAGTTCCCCACCGCCTGGCCCCGGCACCAGCGGACCGATAATGTGGTTAACCGTGCCAGACCAACACGTACCTCAGCAGCCCGAGATCGCTCCGCTCGCACCAGGACTCCGCAGCGAGTCCTTCCGCGCGGCCCTGAACTCGGACGGCAAGACCGCCGACGCGCAGACCGCCGCGTTCGCTCAGACCGCCGAGCAGGGCTTCTACGAGCCCTGGTTCACCGACGAGCAGATCAACCGCATCGGGCGGATCCTGGTCGAGGACGAGCAGCTCCTGACCGGCGTTTACGTGGACCAGGACACCGCCGCGGATGAGCCCTGGGGCAACGCACTCAAAGAGGTCGGCTTCGACCCGTCCCACCCGGTCGGCACGTTCGTCGACTATGACAAGACGCTCAACGCCGGGGGACCGGCCGGCCCGCTGCCCGCACGACTGATCACCATGGTCACCGTCAATCCGAGCTTCCGCCGCCGCGGCATCCTCAAGCACCTGATGACCTCCGCGCTCTCCCGCGCGGTCGAGGACGGCATGGCCGTGGCCGCGCTGACCGTCTCCGAGGGCGGCATCTACGGCCGGTTCGGCTTCGGCTGCGCCACCCGCGAGGCCAGCATCCAGGTGAACCTCGGCGAGGGCAGCGGGCAGAGCTTCGCGCTGCGCAGCGCGCCCGCCGGCCGCGTCATCTCCGCAGACCCGGTCAAGCTCGACGAGGTCATCGACACCAGCTTCGAGGCGTTCCACGACCGCACCCGCGGCTCCATCGGCCGCCAGCAGACCTACCAGCTGGTCAGCTCCGCGCGCTGGAACCTCGAGGACAACAGCGCCTGGAACCGCAAGCTCCGCGCCGCCGTCCACGTCCGCGAGGACGGCAGCATCGGCGGCTACGTGACCTTCAAGCACGAGGGCTGGGACACCGACCCCAGCACCATCCGGATCTATGACCTGATCGCCGCCGACGACCAGAGCCACCTCGCGCTCTGGGACTTCATCGCCGGACTCGACATCGTCCGCCGCGCCACCATGAGCACCGCCGCACTGAGCGATCCGCTGCAGTCCGCGCTGGTGAACCCGCGCAGCTACCAGGTCCAGAAGCTCAGCGACGTGCTCTGGGTCCGGATCCTCGACGTGGTCAAAGCCCTCGAAGCCCGCGCCTGGACCGCCGACGGCGCGTTCCGCCTCGAGCTCGAGGACGGACAAGGCATCACCAACGGCAGCTTCACGGTGAGCGTCGACGACGGCGCCGCCACGCTCACTCGGGCAGGTGACGGTGAAGCGCCGGTGACCTCAGACCTCCCGACGCTCCAGCTCAGCGTCGAGACCCTCGGCTCGCTCTACCTGGGCGACGTCTCGGTCCGCACCCTCCACGCAGCCGGAAGGCTCGGAGGCACCACCGCCGAAGACGTGGACCGGATCTCCCGGATCATGGACCTGGCCACCCTTCCCTTCTGTGCGACACATTTCTGAGCAAGTCATCGCGCTCGGGACAGCGGTTGATTCGGATTGGATTGCCGGTATAAACTGACACGGCGCGTTCTGCGCACAGAGTCGACCTGACATCTGATGCAGATCATGCTCGAAAGTCCGCTCTTCGGCGTCGCCGCCGGAATCGGGACCTGACGAGCTCTCCTGTTCATCTGTTGATCGCTTTGTGCGCCGGAGTGCCATCTTGCACGGCACGCCCGTGCACTGACCACGCCAGCCACAATCCATATCGGAGCCCCTACTACATGACCCCCACCACCACTGCCCCACAGGTCGCCATCAATGACATTGGCACCGCAGAAGAGTTCCTCGCCGCTGTAGACGCGACTATGAAGTACTTCAATGACGGCGACCTCGTTGAGGGCACCATCGTCAAGGTCGACCGCGACGAGGTCCTCCTCGACATCGGGTACAAGACCGAAGGCGTCATCCCGTCCCGCGAGCTGTCCATCAAGCATGATGTGAACCCGGACGAGGTCGTCGCCGTCGGCGATCTGGTGGAGGCTCTGGTCCTCACCAAAGAGGACAAAGAAGGCCGCCTGATCCTCTCCAAGAAGCGCGCACAGTACGAGCGCGCCTGGGGCGACATCGAGCGCATCAAGGAAGAGGACGGCGTCGTCTCCGGCACCGTCATCGAGGTCGTCAAGGGCGGCCTCATCCTCGACATCGGCCTGCGCGGCTTCCTGCCCGCATCGCTGGTCGAGATGCGCCGTGTCCGCGATCTCGCGCCGTACATCGGCCAGGAGATCGAGGCCAAGATCATCGAGCTGGACAAGAACCGCAACAACGTGGTCCTGTCCCGCCGTGCATGGCTCGAGCAGACCCAGTCCGAGGTCCGCTCCTCCTTCCTCAACAAGCTCGAGCGCGGCCAGGTCCGCACCGGCACCGTCTCCTCGATCGTCAACTTCGGTGCGTTCGTGGATCTCGGCGGCGTCGACGGTCTGGTTCACGTCTCGGAGCTCTCCTGGAAGCACATCGATCACCCGAACGAGGTTGTCGAGGTCGGCCAGGAAGTCACCGTGGAGGTCCTCGAGGTGGACATGGATCGCGAACGCGTCTCCCTGTCGCTCAAGGCCACCCAGGAAGATCCGTGGCAGACCTTCGCCCGCACTCACGCGCTGGGCCAGGTCGTCCCCGGCAAGGTCACCAAGCTGGTTCCCTTCGGTGCGTTCGTCCGCGTCGAAGACGGCATCGAGGGCCTCGTGCACATCTCCGAGCTGGCAGTGCGCCACGTTGATCTGGCCGAGCAGGTCGTCTCCGTGGGTGACGAGCTCTTCGTCAAGGTCATCGACATCGATCTCGAGCGCCGCCGCATCAGCCTCTCGCTGAAGCAGGCCAACGAGGGTGTCGATCCCGAAGGTGCCGAGTTCGATCCGGCCGTCTACGGCATGGATGCCGAGTACGACGACGCCGGCAACTACAAGTACCCCGAGGGCTTCGATCCGGAGACCAACGAGTGGATGGACGGCTACGACGAGCAGCGTTCCATCTGGGAGGCCCAGTACGCCAAGGCCCAGGAGCGTTGGGAAGCGCACAAGAAGCAGGTCGTTGCAGCAGTCGAGGCCGACGCCGAAGCTGCCGCACAGGCCACTGTCGGTTCTTCCAGCTCCAGCTCCTCGAGCTCGAGCTCTTCCAGCTCCAGCAAGTCGGAGCCCGCTCCGTCGAACTACTCCTCCTCGCAGAACAGCTCCTCCGAGGATGCCGGCACGCTGGCATCCGACGAGGCACTGGCTGCGCTGCGCGAGAAGCTCACCGGAAACAGCTGAACCACACGGGCGGATCACTGATCCCGCCTGAGTGACATATAGAGAAGGCCGGTTCCACCCTCGGGTGGGACCGGCCTTCTCTATGTCTGCTTCACTGCTTCCAGAACACCAGCGAGAACACCAGCGACGACGACGGCGCCGCGTCCAGCAGCGCCGCCTTCTAAGTCAGCGCTTCGTCGACACCGTCACGGTGAACCGCGCATCGCGGGCCAGCTGCTCGGTGGGCCCGACCTCCTTGGTGAGCACCGTGCGGTGCTTCAGGTGGGAGTTCCAGACGCTGTAGATCCGTCCGCCCGGTGCCAGCACCCGCGCCGCGGCCCGGATCAGCCGGTTCGCGGCACCGGGGTCCACCGCGTTGCCCTGGTGGAACGGCGGGTTGAGCAGGATCACCTCGGCGGAGGCGTCCTCGAACCGGGAGAGCGCGTCGTCGCGGACCGTCTCGATCCGGTCCGCGACCCCGTTGGCCTCGGCCGTGAGCTGGGTGGACTGCACCGCGGAGGCCGAATGATCGGTGGCGATCACCTTCAGCTGCGGATGCCGCAGCGTCAGGAAGGCGCTCACCGTGCCGTTGCCGGAGCCGAAGTCGATGACGTACTCGGCACCGGGGAACCCCGGATGGGCCTCCACGGCCTCGAGCATCAGCCGGGTGCCCGGGTCGAGCTTGGTGCCCCCATAGGTGGCGCCCAGGCTGCACAGGGTCAGCTCCGTGGAGCCCTTCCCGGGGATGCTGACCTGGTGGGTGTTCTTCCGCGGGGCAGAGGTTGGCACGCCGTCGCGCGGTCCGCGAGCGGTGAGCACCCGGGACTTCGAGCGGCCACGGCCGGCGGAGACGTCGGTGAAGTGCTTCTGAAGCACCTGGTTCATCGAGTGGTTCATGTGCTTGTCCCGGCCCACGGCCAGCACGACGACGTCGGCCGCCGCGTGCTCGCGGATCAGCCAGGCCCAGTCGTTGAGCGTCTCCAGAGACCGGGGCAGGTGCATCAGCACCGTGTGCACCCCGGTGAACGCGTCGGGCGCCTCCTCGGTCAGGCTGGGCAGCTCTTGGGGGACCGGCGCCGGCAGATCGGCGCGGCGGGCGTTGCCCTGCAGCGCACGCTCCGCGCCGAGCTCGTCGGCCAGCACCCGCACGGCCGACACGGCGTCTTCGACCTTCGCGCACACCGCGTCGGGCTTGCCGGCATCGGCTATCAGGGAGTGCAGGATCGGCAGGGTGAGCGCTCCGGAGCGGTCATCGAGGATCAGCACGCCCTCGCGCGGGTGGCCGTCGGCCCACCAGGCCGCGGCGGTGTCGAGCAGCAACAGGTCCACCGCCTCGGGCGGGGGACTGATGGGGGTGAAATCGAAGTTCTGGGTGAGTTCAGAGGGCTGGACATCGGGGGTCTGACCCGCGGGAAAAGGCATAGAGCCAGCTTAGAGGATCACCCCGTCACGGCTCCCGAACAGCTCAGCACCAGCTTCCCCCAAGAATCGTTACTGGAATGAGACGCCGGGACTGCATGCGGCTCGTTCCGGGAATTATTCGAGTGTGCTGGACTCAGATCAGGCCCCACCGGCGCAGGATTCGACTCACGAAAGTGCGTCGGCGGCCCAAATTCCATACCGTAGGGACGATCATCCCGCCTGTCAGGTGTCAGACCGCCAGTCTCGCGCCCCGCAAGGGAACCGAGGGTTCTGCCTCTGCCGGGCGCGGGCAGCGACTACACCCACGAAAGGCCAATGATGCTGCTCCGACTCCATAACATCTTCAGGCTGCGCACCAGCCCGATCCTCTTCTTCGGATCAGCCGCGATCGTGATCACGTTCGTCGTGCTGACCCTCCTGATGCCCACCGGCATGGGCGAGTTCTTCGGCACCGGCTCAGGCTGGATCTACGACAACCTCGGATGGTTCTACATCTCCGGTGTCACGATCTTCCTGATCTTCCTCATCTTCGTCGCCTCCGGACGCTTCGGCCGGATCAGACTCGGCGCCGACGGCGAGGAGCCCGAACACTCCAACATCGCCTGGTTCGGCATGCTCTTCGCCGCAGGCATCGGCACCATCCTGATGTTCTGGGCCGTGGCCGAGCCTGCCAACCACTTCGCCAACCCGCCCCGTGAGGGCCAGATGGGCGTAGAGCCACGCTCCATGGAGGCCGCGAATGAGGCGATGGGCTTCACGCTCTATCACTTCGGTCTGCACACCTGGACGATCTTCGCTCTGCCCGGCCTGGCCTTCGCCTACTTCATCTACAAGAGGAACCTGCCCCCGCGGGTGTCATCGATCTTCCAGCCGATGCTCGGCGACAAGATCCACGGCCCCATCGGCAAGTTCATCGACATTCTCGCCATCGTGGGCACCATCTTCGGCGTCGCGGTCTCCATCGGCCTGGGCACGCTGCAGATCCACGCCGGACTCGCCCGCCTGCTCGGCGTGAGCGATGCGGCCTGGAACTTCATCATAATCATCGCGGTGGTCACCATCATTGCCACGATCTCCGCGATGCTCGGCGTGAACAAGGGCATCAAGCGGCTCTCGAACTTCAACATCTGGACCGCCATCGGGCTGCTGCTCTTCGTGCTGATCACCGGCCCCACGGTCTTCATGCTGCGCGGCATGATCGAATGGACCGGCGTCTACGCCCGGATGCTTCCCGAGCTGGCGTTCTGGAACGACACCCTCGCCAACACCGGCTGGCAGGACGGCTGGACCATCTTCTACTGGGCATGGACCGTGGCCTGGGCGCCGTTCGTGGGCATCTTCATCGCCCGCATCTCGCGCGGCCGCTCGGTGCGCCAGTTCGTCGCCGGCGTGCTGGGACTGCCGACGCTGTTCACCATCATCTGGTTCGGCATCTGGGGCGCCGGCACCTTCGACATCGAGCTCAACGGCGACGGCGGCCTGGTCGACACCGTGCTCGACGACGGCGTAGAGGGTGCGCTCTTCGCGTTCCTCGCCGAGTTCCCGCTGGCCACGCTGACCTCATCGATCGCGATCATGCTGGTGGGCATCTTCTTCATCACCTCGATGGACTCCTGCTCACTGGTCCTCGATGACATGTGCAACGGCTACGAGGGACGCTCACCGCTGCACCAGCGCGCCTTCTGGACCATCTCCATCGGCACCATCGCCGCGATCCTGCTCACCGCCACCGGCGAGGGCGGGCTCCAGGCGCTGCAGAACGTCGCCCTGGTGCTCGGGCTGCCGTTCTTCGTCCTGGGCTACTTCATGATGTTCAACCTCTCCCGGGCGATGCGCGAGGACGCCGGCGAGGTCGGCTTCCTGGTCACCCGCCGCTGGCTCAAGACGCTGCCTCCGGAGGAGTACGAACGCCGCATGGAAGAGCCCGACCGCTCGCTCACCGAAGCTGTGGTGGCCCCGGATTACCACGAGGGCACCCAGCCGGAGAACGCGCCGGACGTGGATCACGTGGAGCAGCCACCGATCGTGGAGCAGTACCGGGTCCGCACCGGGGATGTCCCGATCGTGGATCCCGCCCAGGTGAACGGCTCCTACCCGAAGAACTGATCTGCGCCTGCTGAAGCAGTTCGCTGATCAAAACCGAGATGCCCGGCTCTCCGATGGGAGAGCCGGGCATTTCTGTCCGCGGGTGAGTCGAGTACCGGGTGCGCTAACGTAGCGCCCATGAGCCAGAAGCGCAGGCCCCGGAACACCTCACGGACCTGGAAGGACGGGGCGATCATCGCCGCTGTGGGTATTGCAGCTGCCGTCATCGTGGGCGCAGTGGTGATGGTCATTGCTCAGCCGGAACGTGACGTGGCCGAACCACAGAGCATCGTCGTCGTCGGTGATTCGAACACCGAGATGGACTCGCCCGACTTCGCCGCGGGGGAGATCGGTGACGACTCCTGGGTGTCGACCGTGCTTGCTGCCGGTCATCGCTTCGCGGGTGGTTGGGCAGTGGCGGGGTCTACCTCGGTCCAGCAGGCAGAGGGTCTGGATGACGTCGAGGGTGCAGACGTCCTGCTCGTGATGACAGGAACGAACGACCTCGCCCGGGGGGTCCCTTTCGAGCAGACCGCCCCGAGCCTGGATGCGATCGTCGCCAAGGCACCAGCCGACCATGTCGTGGTGCTCGCGATCCCGCCGCGTGACCGGGAGACCACGCCGACCAGCCGCGAATTCAACCGAACGCTCAAGGACCTCGCCGAGGACCGGGGCTGGGAGTACTTCGACGCCCTTGAGTTCCTCCGCAGCCCCGACGGCGGCTTCGTCGAGGGAATGACGAATGACGGACTCCACCTCACCCCCGAAGCTCAGGACCAGTTCGGCGAGACGGTGGTCGATTACCTGAGTCGAGAGACTTCCTCCTGAGCGGAGGGCTCGGGTGCCGCGTTCGATGCCGCCGCCAGTTCCACTTCTTTCACATCCTCCAGCGGCCCGAGTTCCGGCGGTGGCGCGGGCTGCGCCGGGGGAGTGCCGCGCACCGAGGCGTAGATGACCCCGCCGACCACCAGCACCCCGCCGCCGAGCTCCAGCCAGGTGGGGACCTCGCCCAGGGCGACCCAGGCCGCCAGGATCCCGACCACCGGCACCAACATCGAGAACGGGGCGACGGTGCCTGCCGGGTGCCGACGCATCAGCCAGACCCAGATCCCCGCGCCCGCGACCGTGCCGAACAGGATCGTGTAGCTCAGCCCGAGCCAGGCCGGGATCGCCGCGACGCTGATCGAGGTGGCGAGCGCGGCGCCGATCTCCTCAGGCCCCTCCACCAGGAAAGCCACCGTGAGCAGCGGGATCGGTGGGACCACGGCCATCCACAGCACCAGCGCCATCGGCCGGTCGGTCTGGGCCTTCCGCGAGGCCAGGTTGCCCAGCGCCCAGCCGAAGGCGCCGAAGAGCACCAGCAGGAACGGGGTCCACCCGTCCAGGACGCCCCGAGAGACCCCCACCAGCCCCAGTCCCAGCACGGCGACGCCGACGCCGGTCGCCCGCCGCGCGGTGATGTGCTCCTTGAGCACCAGGGCGCCGAGCAGCACGGTGAAGGGCGCCGAGGCCTGCAGCACCAGCGAGGCGAGCCCGGTGGGGAACCCGGCGGCCATGCCGAGGTAGAGCCCGAAGAACTGCAGCGTGCCGAAGCCCAGCCCGTAGCCGAGCAGGTAGCGGATCTTCACCCCGGGCCAGGGCACGAACAGCAGCGCCGGCAGCGCCAGGATCAGGAAGCGCAGCCCGGCCAGGAACAGCGGCGGGAACTGATCCAGGGAGATCCGGATGGCTAGGAAGTTCAGACCCCAGAAGACGGCGACGAGCAGGGCGAGCAGGGTGTGACGCAGGGGCATGGGTTCATCCTCCGGCACAAGACTGATCAGGTCTACTGAATGCTTCTGCACTGAGCGTGTAGGTTGCCTACATGGATTCTCGCAGCTCGGAACGCAGCCAGCAGCACGCGCGCCATTTGGAACCCCGCCACCTCGAGCTGCTGCGCGAGATCGCCGCCCGCGGCACCCTGGCCGCGGTGGCCAAGGCCACCCACCGCACCCCCTCAGCACTCTCCCAGCAGCTGCGCACCGCCGAGCGGGATCTCGCGGTGAAGCTGGTGGAGCCGGATTCGCGTGGGGTGCGGCTGACCCCGGCCGGGCAGCTGCTCGCCGAGGGCGCCGATGAGGTCATCTCCAGCCTGGCCCGTGTGCAGGCCCGGCTCGACGCCTCCACGGGAGAGCCCCGGGGATCGGTGAGCCTCGGCACCCTGCCCAGCGCCGGGCAGGTGCTGCTGCCGCAGCTGCTGCGCCGGCTGCGCGACACCGCCATCACGCTGACCCTGGATGACTTCGACATCGCCGAGGCAGATTTCGCGGCCCGCGCACTGGACGCGGACATCGTGATCAGTCACAGCATCAGCGGACGCGTGCCGCGCGGGGCCGAAGGGCTGATCAACACGGTGCTCACCCGGGAACCCATCGACGTGGTGCTGCCCGTCGAGCACGCACTCGCGACCAAGACCGAGCTGACCCCGCACGACGTGGTCGATCATGACTGGGTCGGGGTTCCCGAGGGTTACCCCTTCGACGCGATCCCGGTGGCCATCGAACAGCTGATCGGGCGTCCGGTGCACCGGACGCTGCGGCTGCGCGACAATCACCTGCTGGAATCCCTGGTCGGCGCCGGGGCGGGGATCGGCCTGTTGCCGAGGTTCAGCACCCGGCCCGCACCAGGGGTAGTGCTGCGGCCACTGGTCGGCGTCAGCGCCTCCCGAAGCATCGTCGCGCTGAGCAGGCCTGACCGCTACGAGCGTCTCGCGGTCAGGACGGTGACCGAGCATCTGGTCAGCATCGGGGCTGAACTCATGGGCGGATACTCGGTTCAGCATGGTTGACGCACGATCAGCGCCGGTGAGTCTCATTTACACTCAAGAGATGCATCGAATCCTCTCAGTGGGCCTGACCGGCGGGATCGCCTCGGGCAAGTCAGCGGTCTCGAACCGGCTGGCTGAACATGGCGCCATCGTGATCGACGCCGACCTCCTGGCCCGGGAGGTGCTCGAACCCGGCACCGACGGGCTGCACGAGGTGGTCGAAGCCTTCGGGACCGGTGTGCTCACCGACTCTGGCGCCCTGGACCGGGAGGCGCTGGGCCAGATCGTCTTCGCCGATGAGGACGCCCGCGCCCGGCTCAACGCCATCGTCCACCCCCGGGTCCGCGAGGCCCGCAATGCGCTGCGCGCCCAGGCTCCCGAGGGTGCCGTGGTGGTCGAAGACATCCCGCTGCTGGTGGAGACCGGACAGGCGGACCGGTTCGACGTGGTCGTGGTGGTCGCAGCACCGCCGGAGCAGCGGCTGAACCGGATCGTCCGGGACCGCAACACCAGCCCCGAGGACGCCCAGGCGCGCATCGACGCGCAGACGACCGAGGCCGAACGGACCGCCGTGGCCGACGTCGTGCTGGACAACTCCGGGACCCTGGAGGAGCTGCACGCACAGGTCGATGAGCTGTACGAGAAACTCCGCGGGCGGGTCACCGCCCAGCAGTAGCATTGATCTATGAGTCTCGCTCAGAAGATCAGCCGCACTGTCGCCCCCTTTGAGGTCATCAGCCCCTTCAAACCCTCGGGTGATCAGCCGAAGGCGATCGCCGAGCTGGTGGAGCGGATCGAGGGTGGCGAGAAGGACGTCGTGCTGATGGGCGCCACCGGCACCGGCAAGTCAGCCACAGCGGCCTGGCTGGTCGAGCAGGTGCAGCGGCCCACGCTGATCATGGTGCAGAACAAAACCCTGGCCGCGCAGCTGGCGAACGAGTTCCGCGAGCTGCTGCCGAACAACGCGGTGGAGTACTTCGTCTCCTACTACGACTACTACCAGCCCGAGGCCTATGTGCCGCAGACGGACACCTTCATCGAGAAGGACTCCTCGGTCAATGAGGAGGTCGAGCGGCTGCGCCACTCGGCCACCAATGCGCTGCTGACCCGGCGGGACGTGGTGGTGGTCGCCACCGTCTCCTGCATCTACGGCCTGGGCACGCCCGAGGAATACATCAAGCAGATGGTCGCGGTCGAGGTGGGGGAGAAGATCGAGCGCGATGAGCTGCTGCGCCGCTTCGTCGGGATGCAGTACGCCCGCAATGACACCGACTTCCACCGCGGCACCTTCCGGGTCCGCGGGGACACCGTAGAGATCATCCCGATGTATGAGGAGCTCGCTGTGCGCATCGAGTTCTTCGGCGACGAGATCGAATCCATCTCCACCCTGCACCCGCTCACCGGCACCGTGGTGCGCGAGGAGGAGGAGATGTACATCTTCCCCGCCAGCCACTACGTCGCCGGTGACGAGCGGATGGCCAGCGCCATCACCCGTATCGAGGACGAGCTGCGCGACCGCCTGGCCGAGCTGGAATCCCAGGACAAGCTGCTGGAGGCCCAGCGGCTGCGGATGCGCACCACCTATGACCTCGAGATGATGCAGCAGATGGGCTTCTGCAACGGCATCGAGAACTACTCCCGGCACATCGACGGGCGCGGACCCGGTTCCGCCTCGCACTGCCTGCTGGACTACTTCCCGGACGACTACCTGCTGATCGTCGACGAGTCCCATGCCACCATCCCGCAGATCGGCGGCATGTACGAAGGTGATATGTCGCGCAAGCGCACCCTGGTGGACCACGGGTTCCGGCTTCCCTCCGCCATGGACAACCGGCCGCTGAAGTGGGACGAGTTCCTCGAGCGCATCGGACAGACCGTGTACCTCTCCGCCACCCCCGGGCGCTACGAGCTGGACCAGGCCGATGGTGTGGTGGAGCAGATCATCCGTCCCACCGGCCTGGTGGACCCGCAGATCGTGATCAAGAAGACCAAGGGTCAGATCGATGACCTGCTGGGGGAGATCCGCACCCGGACCGCGAAGAACGAACGAGTGCTGGTCACCACGCTGACCAAGCGGATGGCCGAGGACCTCACCGAGTACATGCTGGAGAACGGCATCAAGGTGGAGTACCTGCACTCGGACGTGGACACGCTCAGGCGGATCGAGATCCTGCGCGACCTGCGCCGTGGCGTCCATGACGTGGTGGTCGGGATCAACCTGCTCCGTGAGGGCCTGGACCTCCCCGAGGTCTCGATGGTGGCGATCCTGGATGCGGACAAGGAAGGGTTCCTGCGCTCCACGACTTCTCTCATCCAGACCATCGGCCGTGCCGCCCGCAACGTCTCTGGCGAGGTGCATATGTACGCGGATCGGATCACCGATTCCATGCGCCGCGCGATCGATGAGACCGACCGCCGCCGGCAGCGCCAGATCGATTACAACACCGAACATGGGATCGACCCCACTCCGTTGCAGAAGAAGATCGCCGACATCACCGACCAGCTGGCCCGCGAGGATGCCGACACCGCCGAGCTTCTGCAGGGGATGGGAGGCCTGGCCACCGGATTCCAGTTCGGGAAGGGCCACCGCGGTTACACCAGCTTCGACAGCGAGGAGGGGGAGGACAGCACCGGGAAGAAGCGCTCCGGCAAGTCGCTGGCTGCGCAGACCCCGGCCAAGGACCTCACCGACCTGATAGCCCAGCTCACCGCCCAGATGCATCACGCGGCTGAGGAGCTGAACTTTGAGGTGGCAGCGCGGCTCCGCGATGAGATCGGGGAGCTGAAAAAGGAGCTCCGGCAGATGCAGAACGCCGGCCACGATCAGATGTGACAGACACGTGCTACGTCTCAGATCCTGAATACGTTCAATCAGAGTCTGAGTTTTTGCTGTGAATCCCTTATGCTGACGTAGGTCATATCAGTGGGACTTTGGGGGACAGCAGTACGTGGAATTGCGTGAATATTTAAGGATCCTCCATCGCGGATGGCTGATCATCGTGCTGGCGACCCTCGCCGGGATCGGTGCCGCGGCTACGTACTCGATGCTCCAGAGCCCCCAGTACGAGGCCGGGACCAGGGTGTATGTCTCCACAGACTCCGCGTCTACGGTGGCGGAGCTGGGCCAGGGCACCACCTACACTCAGCAGATCGTCGAGAGCTTCGTCCAGGTGACCACGACCCCCCGCGTGCTCCAGCCGGTGATCGATGACCTGGGGCTCCAGCAGACGCCGGCCGAACTTTCAGAATCTGTCGCCGTGTCCACTGACGCCAACACCGTGCTCATGCAGATCACCGCGACCGATGAAGACCCCACGCTGGCGGCCGAGATCGCGAACTCTGTGACGGAAAGCCTGATCGGTGTGGTCGGGGAGATCACGCCAGGTTCATCCGGTGAGGACAGTCCGGTCACCGTGGAAGTCCTTCAAGAGGCCGTGGCCCCAGAGTCCCCCGTCGCCCCTCGGATACCGCTCAACCTCGCTCTCGGATTCCTCGTTGGGATGGCCCTTGGCGTGGGTATCGCGGTCCTTCGCGAGGTGCTGGACACCAAGATCCGCGGGGAGCATGACATCTCTGCGATCACTGACACTCCTGTTCTGGGAGGCATCACCTATGATCCCGAGGCACAGAAGCGTCCTCTGGTGGTCCAGGTCGACCCGAAGAGCCCCCGTGCCGAGTCCTTCCGAACCCTGCGCACAAATCTTCAGTTCCTGGAGGTGGGAGAGTCCAGGCGCAGCTTCGTCGTCACCTCGTCCATTCAGGGTGAGGGCAAGTCCACCACAGTCGCCAACCTCGCCATCACCATGCAGGAGGCGGGCCAGAGGGTCCTGGTGATCGACGCCGATCTCCGCCGACCCAGAGTTGCCGATTACTTCGGTCTCGAAGGCGCGGTGGGTCTGACCAACGTGCTGATCGGCAAGGTGGACCTCGCAGACGTCGTTCAGTACTGGGGTCCCCATGACCTTGCGGTGCTTCCCGCCGGAGACATCCCTCCGAACCCGAGTGAACTTCTCGGCTCGCCCAGCATGGACGCGCTGCTGCGTTTCGTGGAGGACCAGTTCGACGTCGTGCTGATTGATGCGCCGCCGCTTGCGGTCACAGATGCGGCGGTGCTCGCCACACGGGCAACCGGCGCCATCATGGTGGTCGCGGCGGGAAAGACCACCCGTCAGCGATTCACGAGATCCATCAGCTCCCTGGAGAGCGTCGGAGCCAAACTCTTCGGCGTTGTTCCCACCATGCTTCCCACCAAGGGCCCCGACGCCTACGGCTATGGGCTCTACGGCTACGCGTATACCTATGAAGAAGATGGGAAGGCGTGAGCGATGTCGGATCCCTTCCGCGTTCTGGTGGTCTGTACCGGAAACATCTGCCGCTCCGCACAGGCCGAGCAGCTTATCCGCGCCAGGGTTGCCGAGAGCTTCCCGGAGCTTGAATCAGTGGTTTTGGTGGAAAGCGCCGGAACGGGAGCCATGGTCGGGTCCGGTATGCCCGCAGAGGCCGCGGCGCTTTCCGCGCGCCATGGTGGGGCCCCCGCGGACCACGCGGCGCGCCAGCTGACGGCCGAACACATGAGAGCAGCAGATCTCGTCCTAGCAATGGCGGCTAAGCATCGCAGCGCGGCGGTGCGGCTGCTGCCTCGCGCGTCGCGAAACACCTTCATGCTCACCGAGTTCGCGGCGCTGCTGGAGAGCGCGGAGCAGACTTCCCTGCCGCCGACGGCGGAGTTCTCCTCTTTGGACGCAGCGGACAAACTCCGAAGCGCAGTGAAGTGGGCATCAGCGCGCCGGGGCTTCCTATCCCTAGAGGGTGGGGCTCCAGCTGACGTGGTTGACCCATACCGGCGCTCGCAGGAGGTCTACGCCGAATCTGCTCGCCAGATCGTCGAAGCTCTCGATCGCGCCCAACGAGCCGCGGTGAACCTGGCCCACAAAGTCGGATTTCGAGCCTAGGGCGGGGGCTCTCAGGCAACGCGTTGGTCATCGCAGGACTCGCGGTGTTCATCGCCGTTGATATCATCCTCGTCGCACTTGCCCTGGGGTGGGGTCGAGATGAGCCCGAAGCCTCGGGGACGCCCTCGACGCCACAGACTAGAGCGCCTGCAGAGCATGTTGAAGACGCCGCGGTCGATGCAGAATCATCACTTGAAGTCGACGTGGAGTTAAATGCCCCACGCCTTCTGCCAGTCGTCAGCGACACCGTGGCATGGCGCTCGGAAGGAGGCACGTGCGATGAAGTCGGCGCGCTCGAATTCACCGCGGATGGTGGGGAGACTTGGGGTCCGCCATACCCCTCCGCACACGGTATGGGACGCCCCCTTTGGGTCTCAGGTGCGGACTACACCACCGTGCAATCTGCGGTTGTTACAGGAGCAGTCTGTGACCCCGAGGGAGTGCGCACGTTTGACTCGGGAGGCCTCATGGCATTAGAAAATTAGGTGATCGCCATCTCTATGCTCGTGGACCCTTCTGATTCATCCGTGTTGAGTTGGGGCGGCGAGAACATCGATGGACCCTGGGGGAATATGACTCAGGTTGCAGTCACCGGAGGCATTGCCTCAGCTGTCTGCGGTGATGGTTCGATCTGAAGCGTTCGGTCCGACGGCACCGAATGGACCCAGCTCGGTGTGGACAGTGTCGTTGCACTCAGTGTGAACCGCCCTGGGATTAATGGAGACTCTGGTCTGCGCCGGGTTTGTTTGCGTCGAGATTTCTTGGTTCTCATGCCGCATTGACGATCCGATTGCGTTCAGATTCTATCGGCGTGACCCAGCCAAGCTGGCCCTGACGACGTTGACGGTTGTGCCAGATCTCGAGGTACTCGAAGATCGCGTTGGCCAGTTCCACACGCGTGTTCCAGATACGGGTGTCCAAGAGTTCAACCTGCATCCTTGACCAGAATGCTTCGATCATCGAGTTGTCGTAGCAATCCCCGACCGAGCCCAGGGAGGGAAGCAGGCCAGCGGCTTTAGCCCTGGTGGTGAAGGCCCAGGAGTCGAATTGCACGCCTTGGTCCGAGTGAGTGATCGTGCCAGGTGCCAGGTGCCAGGTGCCAGGTGCCAGGTGCCAGGTGCCGGAGTCGCGCCGAGTCGGGTATCGATGGCCATGCCAAGGGCATTGGTAGCCAGCGCTGCGGTCGGGGAGGAATCGATCGACCAGCCCACGACGCGACGGGAGAAAGTATTCAGAACGACGCAGCAGAAGAGCTTTCCTTCGTGAGTGCGATGTTCGGTGAGATCTGTGACCCACAACCGGTTCGGCTCCTGACGAGTGAAACCACGTTGGACCAAGTCCGCGGCTAGCTCGTCGGGCAACATCCGTCGCCACTTGCGCCGCCCAGTCAAGCCTTTGATGCCGGCTCGGCGCATCAGGAGCTCTATCTGCTGGTAGCCAATGGCCATGCCCCGCCCCATGGTGAGCTCGGCGTGGACCCGTCGCACACCGGAGCGGCCGTGAGATGCGGCGTGGACCTCGGAGATGACACCGGTGAGCCATTCGTGACGGATCGCTCGTTCCGAGGGGGCCCTGTTGCGCTGAGCGTAGTAGCCCGACTCCGCTACTCTAAGGACTCGACGGGCAACCTGGACTGGCAGTCACTGCGTGGCGATCACCTCGACCGCCGCATGTCGCCTTCTGGGCTGGTGTCGGATTTGAGCACCTCCACCGCCTTCGTCGTGACGGCCAGCTGCAGCTCCAGTTCAGCGATTCGTTTCTTCGCCGCGCGTAGTTCGGCATTCTCCGCAGTGGTCAGCCCCGGGGTCTCGCCACGGTCGATCCGGTCTTGTCGACGCCAGGCGTAGATCGTCTGGTCACTGATTTGCAGGTCGTGGGCGATGCTCGCGACGCTGCGGCCCGCGTGGAGCAGGTCCAGCACTCGTCGCCGGAATTCAGCGGGGTAGCCTCTTCGTCCCATCTGGTCCTCCTGTGCTCAGGACATACAGAATCCAAGAAATTCGTACTCCTCGGAACCCGGGGCAGACCAGTGTGCCCAGTAGAGCTCGGCGGGGATACTGCCCAAGACTTACCGGGAACACGTTGTGGCTCTGGGTGGGGGACCAGGTGCTGGTATCGACAGATCTTGGCCGGAGTCTTGACTAGACTGCGCCCCGCGAGCTGAGAGTCTATGTCGTCGACCAACTTGCCGGACAGCCCCGTTCACTAAAACTAACAGCGACCGCTGACCCGCAAGGAATCCGGTCAAGTTTCACAGGTCCAAGTTTTTCATAAAGCTAACAGGGTTGCCTGTGGTTGCAGAGCCAAGTGCGGCCTCCACGACCGTCAACGTGCGCAGTCCCTGTTCCAGGGTCACTACGTCGCTCGGCAGACCCAAGACTGCGTCTCTGAACGCTTCGTGTTCGACCTGCAAGGGCTCGCGCTTCGGAAACGCGAACCTGGTTTGGTCTCCTTCCGACACTCCTCGGAATGCGGTGACAGATTCCCATTCAATGGGGATTGTCCCGTTCGCGCTGAACGTGAGATCTCCGGTGGCAGTGTCTGCAACAAAAGCGCCCTTTTCTCCGGTGACGACGGTGACCCGCTCCTTTAATGGACTAAGCCAGTTCACCAAGTGATTGACGATTACCCCATTGTCGAGCCGGCCCGTGATCGCGATGACATCTTCATGTGGACGCCCAGACTTGGTCGAGGTCTGTCCATAAACGCTGCGGTACTCGCTCTGCGCGACCCACGCGGTGAGGTCGATGTCGTGAGTGGCGAGGTCCTTGCCGACTCCGACGTCGGCGATGCGAGAAGGGAAGGGCCCCTGGCGGCGCGTGGCGATTTGATAGACGTCGCCGAGGTCTCCCGCTTCGATTCGTCTGCGCAGTTGTTGGAGAGCCGGATTGAAGCGCTCAATATGGCCTACGGCACCTACCAACCCATTGGCCGAAAATGCGTCGACGATGCGTGTGCCAGCTTCGACGGTATGCGCGATCGGTTTCTCAATCAGTGTGTGTACACCGGCGGCAGCCAGTTTGAGGGCCGCCTCTTCATGGAATCGAGTCGGGGTGGCCACGATGGCCACGTCGATCCCGATATCGATGAGCGCCTCGACGTCCCTGAGGACTTCGAGGTTTCCCGCGACGCCGTGCGGGTCACCTCCGGGGTCGGAGATGCCGACGAGCTCTACACCATCCAACTCGCGCAGCACGCGTGCATGATGCCGACCCATCATGCCGATTCCCAGCAATCCGGCGCGCAAAACCTTAGCCATCATGCACCAACTCTCGCAACGCTGTTCACGGCCGTCACAATCCGATCAAGGTCTTCTTCGCTGAGTGAGGGGTGCACCGGCAGTGAGAGCACTTCTCGTGCAGCACGATGTGTTTCCGGGAGATCGATTTCCCCAGCGAAAGACGCAAGTGAGGGCAACTGGTGATTTGGAATGGGGTAGTAGATCCCGCTACCGACCTGATGCTCATCTCGCAACGCCCTGGCAAAACCATCTCGGTCCTCAGGCACACGGATTGTGTACTGGTGATACACATGAGTAGCCCCGGGACATTCGACGGGGATCTCTACGCCCGCGAGGTGCTCGCTCAAATAAGCTGCGTTCTCCCGGCGTTGCTGTGTCCAAGCGGGGAGTTTGGTCAGCTGTACGCGTCCAATCGAGGCGTGAAGATCGGTCATCCGGGCGTTGAAACCCACAATCTCATTTTCGTACTGACGCTCCATGCCTTGGTTTCGGAGCAGGCGCGCAGTGCGTGCCAGTTCATCTGTAGCAGTCACGATCATCCCGCCTTCCCCGCTGGTCATGTTCTTAGTGGGGTAGAGCGAGAACATCGCAAACGCCCCGAATGTACCGACGGGTCGGCCATCGAGGGCTGCGCCGTGTGCTTGCGCGGCGTCTTCGTAGATGTCCAAATGGTACCGCTCGGCGAGTCGAGTCAGCTGATCGAGGTGCGCCGGGTGCCCGTAGAGATGCACGGGCATGATGCCCTTGGTGCGTTCTGTGATAGCCGCCTCGACCGCGCCGGGGTCGAGTGTGAAAGTCTCCGGATCGATGTCTGCAAAAACTGGTGTCGCGCCCGTGAGAGCCACGGAATTTGCCGTTGCAGCGAACGTGAAGGATGGAACGATGACTTCATCGCCGACCCCCACACCTGCTGAGAGCAGTCCCAGGTGGAGGCCAGAGGTACCGGAATTTACGGCGACGACAGGGCGACTTGAGACGAGCTGGTCTGAGAATTCACGTTCGAATGCTTCCACCTCGGGCCCTTGTGCGATCATGCCTGACTGGAGCACACGGTCGACTGCGGCACGTTCTTCTTCACCGATGATCGGCTTTGCCGGTGGAATAAATTCGCTCATTCTCTGTCCTTCTGTAGCAGGCCGTCTTGTTCTCGGTACTCTTCGCCAGTTTGCGGGCAAACCCATGATCCTTCGCCTGAGTCCGTCAGTGGCACGCCAGCTTTGCCGACCCAGCCAACCCGTCTGGCGGGGACTCCCACCACAAGAGCATGTGCCGGCACGTCAGCCACCACGACGGCACCTGCCGCGACGGTAGCCCAGGCGCCGATAGCCACAGGCGCTACGCAGACCGCACGGGCACCGATAGATGCCCCCTCGGCGATGGTCACACCGACAGGCACCCAATCAGCGGTGCCCTTGATCTCTCCCTCGGGAGTGATGGCGCGGGGGTAGGTGTCGTTCGTCAACACAACCGCTGGCCCGATGAAGACTCCGTCAGCTAATCGGGCTGGCTCATACACCAGTGCGTAGTTCTGGACCTTGCAGTTCTGGCCCATCACCACCCCCGTGCCGATGTACGCGCCACGTCCAACGACACAATTCGGACCGAGGACCGCGTGTTCGCGAACTTGGGCTAGGTGCCAGATCGAGCTTCCGTCGCCAATCTGCGCGCTCGGCGACACATCTGCAGTCTTGGCAAGTAGCGCCCGATTCGAGGAGGTAGCTCCGTTGCTCAATGTGATGATGCTTTCCCTATTACGAGTCGGGGTACGCCAGTCCAGGTCTTGTCATCGGTGATGTTGCGACCGTCGACTAGCAGTTTCACTCCAGGCAGTTGGGTAGGTGCGAGTGCTCTGTAATCCGCATGATCGGTATGCAAAATGGCGACGTCGACCTCATCGCCAAGCGTGTACGGTTCGAATCCAAGAGTCCGCAGTTCTTCATCCGTATACAGCGGGTCGTGCACGGTCACTCTTGATCCGCGGCTGCGCAGGGCTTCAACAGTGGGAAAGACGCCGGAGAACGCCGTTTCCTTGACCCCGCCCCTGTACGCGGCACCGAGCACTACGGCCCGCGTACCACCGAGATCGCCTAGGAGCCCCTCGGCCCGCGCCACGAGCTTCTCGGGCATCGACGCGTTCAGCAGGCGGGCAGTTCTGACGATGTCAGCCCCAGGATCAGTTGACAGGTATAGGCGCGGGTACACAGGGATGCAGTGACCGCCGACTGCGATGCCAGGTCGATGAATATGGCTATAGGGCTGTGAATTGCAGGCGTCGATTACAGCCTGCACATCGATACCGTTGTCACCTGCGAACAGTGCGAACTGGTTGGCAAGTCCGATGTTAACGTCGCGGTACGTGGTTTCGGCCAGTTTGGCCAACTCTGCGGCCTCAGCGGTACCGAGATCCCAAACACCGTTGGAACGGGGCAGGTCCGGGCGCTCATCGAATTGGAGAACCGCTTCGTAGAAGGCCTGGGCACGCTCGGCGCCCTGCACTGAGAGAGCGCCGATTAGCTTCGGGTACCTCCGAAGGTCAGTGAAAACTCGCCCGGTCAATACTCGCTCGGGCGAGAAAACCACGTCAAAATCCGTGCCCTCCGCAAGGCCCGAGATTTGTTCGATCAGGGGTTTCCATCGATTGCGGGTCGTGCCCACCGGAAGGGTCGTCTCGTAAGAAACCAGGGTCCCGGGAGTCAAGTGCTCGGCGAGCGAGCGGGTGGCCGCATCCATCCATGCGAAATCGGGCTCCCAGGTTTCGTCGTTCACGAAGAGGGGCACCACAATCACCACAGCATCCGCGCCGGGAATTGCATCGCTGTAGTCGGTTGTTGCGCGAAGCCGTCCCGCGGGCACTAAGTTGCTCAACTTCTCCTGGAGGTCTCGCTCCCCGGGGAATGGTTCGACGGCGCTGTTGATGGCCCCGACCACGTCTTTGTTGATATCGACGCCAATTACCTCGTGACCGGAACTTGAAAACTGAACGGCGAGGGGGAGTCCGATTTTTCCCATGGCTACTACTGCAATGCGCATACATTCATCCTAAAGGACAAGGCGATCCACGGAGTCCACGTGCGGTCCAGCAATAGCACAGACTCGCGTCTAGGGACTTTGTTCCATGCAATCTTGCCTACCTCAGTCGGTGGCGCTCACGGCAACACGTGCTCTGCCGACAGACCGCTACAGGACACTGCGGGTTCCCGATCGACTCCACGAGTGCTGCATCATTAATGAGAGTGGCAACCCTACTTGCCCATATCTCCACAAACTGTGGCTTGCCCAAGCAACTGGCCACATAGGGCAGCCGACAGTGTCTCGAGTGCAGCGTTGCGACGAAAGCGACTGCTGAATCCAGTGCAACGGTCAACGGCTTTATGTCTCGATACGAGGTTTTATCGCCGGCGACCTTAGGAAATTCGGCACCCAGTGGCCCCACGGGTCATTCAAGCTTGTACCGGAGGACATGCACCTGACCGGGTCCTGCTTGTGACGAAGGTCAGTCTCGACAACGACCGCTGTCGCTCTCCGTAGATAAGTTCACGACTCTGAACTAGTCGACTCAACGTCGGTAGTGGCCCATACTGGCCTCGGCTCAGCTCTCAAGCGCGTCGAACGCAAATCATAGGTTGGCTGAGGCTGAGTCTAGGCGGTGATAGGATCTCCGCGACATCCGACCGAGCCAGTCGTTCGTTGCGGGTGTGAGGTTGGCAACTAATCGATTGACGATCTTTCCATCCCAAACCACTCGCTGACTTCGGTATCGAAGTTCGACATTGAGAAGGTGCAGAGACGTCTCCTTCCGATATATGCAGAGACTCGGCTGTGAGGGCAGCTAGAAGATATAAAGCGGTCACGACTGCGGAACCCCCGGAGCCTGGGTGATCAACTGATGCAGTCGCATTTCTGAAGGAGAAATAGAATGATCAATATACTTCCTAGGCGAGGATCGGTTGCACACGTTAGTTCGGCGCACCCATACACTGACAATCGAATCCACTACCGGGAATGTCAAACTCTGACAAATGCCGGATATGATGTGACACTCATAGCGGTAGACAGTGATGTCGATGGTCCAACCAGTGGTGTACGAGTTCTGACGATCCCTAAAAGGACACGGTTCAAACGTGCCTTCCTCTCGTCAACTCAGGTTATATATCTGGCGATCAAATCGCGAGCAAAAATCGTGCATCTGCACGATCCTGAGCTAATCCCGTTCATTCCTATTCTCCGGATATCTGGGCGGAGCGTAGTTTACGACGCACACGAAGACCTGCCGATGCAGATACTCACGAAACCGTACTTGTCTCGGGCGGTGGGTCGTGCCGCGGTCATTCCGGCGCATGCGCTTATTGCCTTCGCCCGGCTAGCTGCTCACAGAGTTGTCGCCGCCACCGAACAAGTTGCAGTTCGTTACGGTCCGGATAAAACGGTCGTTGTCCATAACTACCCACCGTTGCGCATTGAAGAGAACAGCCCTCCAATCAAAGATAATATTGCGGTTTACATCGGTGCTATTTCTGAAAACCGCGGCATTATAGAGATGCTGCGTTCCACGGAATGTCGGGATTTTCCGAGTAGTTGGGAACTCCATCTTGCCGGCCGAGGCGGAGCTAAATTTTTGGAGGCCATCGAAGAAATAGGAAACTGGTCTCGCGTTGTATATCACGGAGAATTGCCTTCGGATAAGGCCAGAGACCTATTGTTGAGGTCTAAGGTAGGGATCGTCGTTCTGGCGAGTACGCCCGCGCACCGGGAAGCGTTTCCTACTAAGATGTTCGAGTATTTTGCCGCGTCACTGCCCGTGATTGCTTCAGATTTTCCAGTTTGGCGGAATATCATCGAAGATAGTGATAGCGGGACCCTTGTTGACGAAACAGACCCTGATGCTATTGCGCGAGCCATTAAAGCTTATAGCGAATCGCCAGAGATCGTCGAGGCGCATTCCAAAAATGCACGACTACACGCCCTTGAAGTTCGCAATTGGACCACTGAAGGTCTTAAACTTGTTGCCGCCTACGAAAGTCTCACTTGACAATGAAGCGGAGAGCACTTCAATCGTTATATCGGAGTGGAATCTCGCGAATACTCAGCGGGAGCCTTCTCGGGCAGGGAGTACTTCTGGGCGTTTCGCCGCTTTTGACGCGCCTATATACGCCGGCCGATTTTGCTGCGCTCGCCGTATTTACTGCGTTGGCTACTATTTTGGGGAGTATAGCCACCCTTAGTTGGGAGCGTGCGATTGTTATTCCTCGCAGTGAGGCACAGGCCAGATCAGTACTAGGACTTGGATTACTTTCCGTATTAGTGCTGAGTAGTGCGACGGCCGCGGCCGCGTATTTTCTCGGGACCGATCTCGACGCTCTGTTTGGCGTGCACGTTTTCGCCGACCTTTGGTGGCTCTTGCCCTCGACCGTAGCTGTGTTTGGATTGTTTCAATTGCTGTCTGCGTGGCTCATTCGAATGCAAGCGTATGGCCAGATCGCCGCGAGAAATGTCTTCCAAGGTCTGTCGCAAGCTATCTCAACAGTCTCACTAGGGTTTCTTGGGGTGGGCACCGGTGGTCTCATATCAGGTGCCGCTGTCGGCAGAACAGTTGGCCTGCTCGGAGTGGTCCCGTGGCGAAGTCTTAGACCCGCTAACGGACAGTCCTGGGCCCGGTTCTGTACTGTGGCTAGACGTTACAAACGTTTTCCATTAATCGCGACGTGGTCTCGATCTATGAATATTCTCGGACTCCAGCTTCCTGCGATACTCATCGTGGCTTTCTATGGAGTCTGGGAGGCAGGAATGTATGCGTTGACAGTCAAGGTGTTGGCAACGCCGATAGGCATCGTGACAACAGCTGTCAGTGAGTACTTCGAGGGAGTTTTCTCCGGTCGTCTTCGTTCACACGCAAGTGGGCTATCGTCCATGGTACTCGGAATCTCAGGACGACTGGCCGTTATCGCCATCCTTCCGACCCTGACCGTCGTTCTGCTCGGACCAGTAATTTTTGAATGGACTTTTGGCCAAGAGTGGCGAAAGGCCGGGGAGTTTGCGCGAGTTGTTGTGGTCTTCTACGCATTCCAGTTCGCGATCTCTCCGATTTCCCGCGTGCTTCTGGTTTTGGAGAAGCAGTTTCTCCAGTTAACGTGGGATGTGTTTCGCATGGTCCTCATGCTCCTCGCAATCCTGCTCCCAGTGGCACTTGGGGGTACACTGATCCAGGCCCTCATCGGAGTAGCGGCTTCGCAAACGGTGGCGTACACAGTTCTGTTGTGGATTTGCTTTAGGGAAGCCCGGAGAGCTGAACTGCCTCTGACGGCTTCTTTGCCCTGAGTGGTGAGTGTCATGTTCGACTCTTCGCCAGCGCAACAAGGTACAGAATGGAATTTCCCTCACAATGAGTCCCACTGGAAGCCGCCTGCGAGGCTGGAACAGTGTGGGTCCGGTCGTTCTTGCAGTCCTTATCTATGCTGGACAGCTGAAACAGAACCCCTTGCTCAGCTGGATTCCCGGCGATCTGACGGTCCTGTGTGTCATCATCGTGGTGGTAGCAGCGCTAGTCACGCGAGTCCGCTCTGGGCCCGCGACCAGCTATGTCGTTCTTCCCTACGTCGCCTGGATTTTGTTTCTCCCCGCAGTCGCACTCACGCCCGCCACTGAATATGCGCAAGACAAAGTCATAACGCTCTTCACGATCAGTCTAATACTTGCTGTAGCGCCTTTTTATTTGCTGCGCCAAGCAGGTCAACGAAAAGTGTTTCTTGCTACATTCGTAGTTATTGCAGTCCTCGTGGCCTTATATTCTTTGTTTTTTGATCAGGTTACCGCAAATAACTTCTCCACGGGACTCGCTTTTGACGGGGCAGACACGATCGGCACGGGGCGTATTGCGATGACCGGAGCCTTGGTCTGTCTGATTCTCGCACTGCGCGGTAAGGTGCTGTTTCCATCGAGAGTTGCACTGTTCCTCTTAGCAGTTTCCATCGCTTTTCTTGCGGTTGCAAGTGGTAGTAGAGGACCTCTTGTTGCTGCGCTATTGGCGGTCATTGTTATGGTTTGTGTTTCTCCCGGCTTTAAATCGCGGCGTGCTTTTTCTGTTTCTCTGGCCATTGTTGCGGTCGGTTGTCTTGTATGGTTCGCGTCTTCGGAGTCAAATAGGGGAGGCGCTCGGGCGTTTTCAGTCTTCGCGGGGGAATCCGACTCTTCTACCGATGCGAGGATTGAGCTTTGGAGCGCAGCGTGGCAGCAGTTCTCAACATCTCCACTAGGCAGCGGGTGGGGTGGTTATGATAGCCCCCTATCCACAATTCATTATCCACATAATGTTTTGCTCGAGATTTTCGTCGAGGCCGGGATTTTGGTAGGATCTGTTGTATTTCTGTTCACATTTATCACAGTTTTAAGTTCGCTCAGGATAGCGATTGAGTGGGAGGAGGTAACTATGCTTGGCTTGATTGTCTTTGGCCTGTTTAATGCACTGGTTTCCTCGGATATCAATGGCAGTCGGCTTTTAATCGTGGCAATCTTCTCCGTGTGGTCCCTGAAACGCCCGGGGGTCTGTCGGCAGAAGGTTAGACGTCCGTGAGACTACGTGTCGTTGAGTGAGTGACTTGCGGCATGGTAGATGTGGGGAGAGTGGTGTCTTCTTCACATGGGGCGTGTCTGTTGAAGTCTCGAGAGTTGGGCTTGTGGTTTTCTGTATAGGATTTAGGTCGTTGGCCCCCGTTAGCTTCTAAGGACACCGTTTCTCCGGCAGGATGAGTGGTGTTGGCCGGTCCGGTCTCTGGGCATGATCGTTTGCCCCCAGTCACCCCATGATCCGGGGGGTGTTGTCACCCAGAGGCTGGTCGCGGCGGAGCATGGATCGCTGATAGGGCCTCTGTGTCAAGAGTTGGCCGATGCGCCTGTGCTGAGGTCCTTGAGAATCGTGCGGTAGATGACATTGCTCAGCCTTCTCTTGAGGGCCCTGCGAGCTTCTCGAGGGGTCTTACCCTCCGCCAGTTTCTTCAGGTAGTAGTCGCGGCCGAGACCTCCATGCTGGATCTGGCACACCGCCATGACGTGCAGCACAGAGTTCAAGCGGCGATTGCCACCCGGATTCAACCGCTGCCTCAGGTTGTCTCCACTGGAGGTATCTAAGGGCGCCGCTCCGGTGTAGCTGGCGAAGTGGCCGGCCGAGCGGAACCGGTGCACGTCGCCGACCTCGCCCAAGATCTTTCCAGCCATGATCGTGCTGATGCCCTGGAGCCCCATCAGTGAGGTGCCTGATGCCTGCAGTTCCTCAGCGATGCGGTGCTCGTAGTCATCCATGTGCTTCTCCAGGCGGGCCACCTCACCGATCAGATCGCGCGCCAGATCCCGACGAGTCTGACCTATCGCAGTCGCGGGCCGCAGGCCCCTCAGCGCAGCTCGACCCCTTGTCAGCGTCAGACCTCGTGGCACTCCACCAGGAATCAGGTCCCGGAGCAGGTCGTGGAGGCGATTCAGCGCGCGGGTGCGTTCACTTTGGAGCCCGTCTCGTTGGCGGGTCAGCAGGTCAAGAATCTCGGCGTGGTCCTCAGCCGCCACCGACCGTAGACCTTCGTGATGTTGAGCGACCCAGCCCACGGCTCTTGCATCAGCGGCGTCGGACTTCCGACCGCCGCCGGTGTGCAGGACCCGGGCCTTCATTGACAACGTGGAGGGAACATCGAGGACGTCATGGCCCTGACTCAGAAGGAACTGGGAGATACCTCGTCCCAGGCCCCGGGCACCTTCCACTGCGAAGAGGACATCCTCGAACCCTGCCGCCCACGCCAGAACGGCAGGGCCCGTGCCCTTGTTCACAGCAAAACGACGGGTCGCGCTGGTCGTTCCATCGGCTTCCAGGGCTGCGGCGGTCAGTGATGATTTGTGTGGATCGATTCCGATGACAGTCATGATGAGCTGCTTCCACTCGTAGGGATATGAAGCTCCCTCGGTGGGCACTCTGACTTTGAATCACCAACACGCCTCTGTCGAACCACACCCAGGGCCGATGACGGTCAGCCAGGCACCCGATCAGTGAGCCAGCCCCATTCCGGGGGCGGCAAGAGGCACGCGGACCAATGCTGACCGTCACCATCAACACTACAAAGCTGCAGGCTCCTCAGTGCCGGCCGTTGTCCCATTCAAGACAAGTCAGAGGCACGACGCCCCAACGCGGGATGACAGCGTAGAGGGCTTGTTTTCTAACGTGGATGCCGAGCATGACCCGCCCACCGACTCTTCGGACTGGATGACTGACTGCCGCAGGCGCCATGCCCGCAGCGGTGACCGGCTTCTGGAAAACGACAGGAGGAGCTCGTGGCCTGGGAACATCAGGACTTCGCGCTATTCATCGGCCTCGACGTGGGCAAATCAGAACACCACGCCACCGCCCTCACCCAGCACGGGGAAAAGGTCTACGACAAACCCCTGCCCAACGACGAGACCCGCCTCAAAGAACTCTTCACCGCCCTGACCAGCGACCATGGGGCTGCGCTGGTGGTGGTGGATCAGCCAGCCACGATCGGGGCTCTGCCCGTGGCGGTCGCCCAGGCCACCGAGGGGATCGAGATCGCCTATCTGCCAGGGCTCACGATGCGCCGGATGGCCGATCTGCACGCCGGATCGGCCAAGACCGATGCCCGGGACGCGTTCATCATCGCCGAGACCGCCCGCACGATGCCCGCGGCGCTGCGCTCGATCGCGGTCTCTGATGAACAGGTCGCTGAACTCGCCGTATTGGCTGGGTTCGATGATGACCTGCTGTGCCAGACCACTGCGGCCAGGAACAGGCTGCGCGGGCTGCTCACCCAGATCCATCCAGCCCTGGAGCGAGCTGTGGGCCCTCACTTGCATCAGGTCGGGGTCCTCGACGCCCTGAGCACTTGGGCGACCCCGCAGCGGCTGAAGACCGCTGGACGAGGTCATGTGCGCAATCGGATCAAGAAGCACAACCCACGACTGGCCGAACGGGTCACGGAGGAGATCTTCTCCGCCCTGGAGGCCCAGACGGTGGTGGTCGCCGGCACTGAGGCCGCGGCGACGATCGTGCCGATCCTAGCGAATCAGCTCCAAGACCTGACCCGGCAGCGGGCCGGAGTCCTGGAGCAGGTCGAGGCTCTTGTGGAGGCCCACCCTCTTCACCGGGTCCTGACTTCGATGCCCGGAGTCGGAGTCAGGACCGCTGCCAGGATCCTCACCGAAGTGGTGGGCAAAGACTTCAAGACCGCAGGCCACCTGGCCTCCTACGCCGGCATCGCCCCGACCACGCGTCGTTCCGGGACTTCCATTCGTGGGGAGTTCGCCAACCGCGGCGGGAACAAGCGGCTGAAATCGAGCCTGTATAACTCAGCGTTCGCCGCTTTGCATCATCCGCCTTCGAGGGCGTATTACGACCGGAAGATCGCCGAGGGGAAGCGGCATAAGCAGGCCATCATCGCGCTGGCCCGGCGCCGGCTGGATACTCTCTACGCGATGCTGCGTGACGGGACCCTGTACCAAGACCCCGCCGCCCCGGTCGCATCCGAGCACTCCCTGGCGGCTTGAGGAAAACCATAGAGGCACCCCCCTGTCAGCCGCTGGGAGGTGTGTGAACCGGCCCAAGTTTGATGCCCCCGCTGTTTAAGTCCGGAAGGATAGACAGTATGCCGAAGAAGATCGATCCCCAGCTGCGCGCGAGGTGCGTGCGACTCGTGCGAGAGCACCAGCAGGAATGCCCCACCCTGACCGCTGCAGTCACTGCGGTTGCACGCCAAGAGAACGTCTCGCGCGAGTCCGTGCGGCGGTGGCTGTCCCAAGCCGAAGTCGACGACGGAACCCGTCCCGGGGTCACGAGTGAGGAATCCGCTGAGGTAAAACGACTCAAGGCCGAGAACTGGCGGCTGCGGGAGGACAACGAGATCCTCCGCCGAGCCTTGATTTTCTTCGCGGGCAACTCGACCCCCGCAACCGCTGACCTGCGCTTTCATCGACGAGACGAGAAACGAGGGCCACGCAGTAGAGTCGATCCTCCGCGTCCTGCGCCAGCAGGGTCTGGGGATCGCTGCGAGGACCTACCGGGCCTGGAAGAGCTTGGTCCGGATCGATGCCCGCACTGTCACCGATGCCTTGGTCGAGGACAAGATCCGCGACCTGGCATGGACATTCAACGAGGTCACCGGGCAGATCCAGATGACTCCGAAGGGCCTGTATGGCTGACGGAAGTGGGTCGCCCGGATTCGCCGGGAGTCCGGGCTCGCCGGGACCTCCCGTGGGGCGGTGGATCGCGCGATGCGCACCCTCGGGCTCGAGGGCGTTCGGCGAGCGAAGAAGCTGCGCACCACCATCCCTGATCCGGACGGGAAACGAGCCGGTGACCTGTTCAACCGTGACTTCCCCGCCCCGGCGCCGAACCGGGTGTGGGTCACGGACTTCACCTACGTCCGTACCTGGGCGGGGTTCGTCTATGTGGCGTTTGTCCTGGACGTCTTCGCCCAGCGGATCGTGGGCTGGCACGCCAGCTCCAGTAAGAAGGTCCAGCCGGTGACCCCTCTGCGGATTGCTCTGTGGCAGCGCGAGCGGGAAGGAAAGCCTGTCTCACCTGGAGGTTTGATGGCTCTTCCCAGTTGAGCGTGGGGGTGTCGTGAGTCAAGAGGCTCGTGCCCTTTCTTGAGGATGGATTTTGCGACGAATCTATCCTCGATCACGAAGGACACGAGCCATGTCCCAGCCTACGCGCGAGCACCTGACCCCGCGCATCCGCCCCGCCGCCGAAGACCCCGCACGTGATGCCGCGTCTGTGGTGTTCAACCTCGCCGGCTACACCGTCCTCGAGGCCGTGGACCTGCCCCTGGGCGGTCGCCGCGTCGTGGTCACCGCCCAGGATCAAGAAGAGGCCTGTCCCGAGTGCGGGGTCCTTGCCACTCGGGTCCGCCACCGTATCCGGCAGCGCGTGAAGGACGTTCCCCTCGGCGGCGGCCGGGCCGAGGTGGTCGTGGCAAAGCCGCGCTTGATCTGCGCCGAGACTGCCTGCCCGGGACAGACCTTCACCCAGGTCACCGAGCAGATGCCATCCCGAGCCCGGTGCACCACACGGTTGCGAGAGGCAGTGGTGGCTGCGGTGTTGGACTCCGGGCGGGCCACCGCCGAAGTCGCCCACGCACATGGAATCGCCTGGGCCACGGTCAACACCGCGATCCTGACCCAGAGCATGGTCTTGCCGCAGGTGGATCAGGTGCCGGTTCGGGCGCTGGGGATCGATGAACACCGGTTCGCGACCGCGAATTGGTTCAAACATCCGCAGACCTCGGTGTGGTGCCGGGTGGAGCCGTGGATGAGCACCTTCGTGGACGCCAACACCGGCCATGTGCTCGGGATCGTTGATGGGCGGTCCTCGAAGAACGTGGCCGCCTGGCTCCAAGCCCGTTCCCCGGGGTGGCTGGATCGGCTTGAGGTCGTCGCGATCGATCCCTCCATGGCGTTCCGGTCTGCGATCCGCACGGTGCTGCCCGCGGTTCAGATCAGCGTTGACCGCTTCCATCTGGTCAAGCTGGGCAATCAGATGTTCACTCAAGTTCGCCAACGTGCCCTGCGGGAGGTGTTGGGCCGGCGGGGTCGGAAACAAGACGCGGTGTGGGCCCACCGGATGCTGTTGCTGCGCGCTGGAGACCGGTTCACCGCAGCTGGTCTACACCGGTTGGAGCAGGTCCTGGATGACGCTGATTTCGAGCAGGTTGCCGCGGCCTGGGCGCTGAAAGAGCACCTGCGCAGGATCCTGAATGCTGAGTCCATCCCCGCGGCGCAGAGAGCGAGGATCGACTTCGAACTTGCGGTGGCCGCTGCCGGGCTGCCAGAAGCAGAGAAGCTCTCAGTGACGGTGGCGAGGTGGTGGCCAGAGATCAAGATGTTCACCCGTACCCGGGTCACGAACGCACGGTCAGAAGCGGCGAACACGTCGATCAAGCAGATCAAGCGCACCGGCCTCGGGTTCCGGAACCAGGCCAACTACCAGTCACGTATTCTGGCCAGGAGCTTCAGGCAGACACGCCGACGCTCCCGAATCCACTCTCGAGCAGGACTCCACGCTCAAGTGTGAAGAGCCGGTTTGATTCATCACAGCGATGCCGGGTCGCAATACACAGCGATTCATCTAACTGAGCACCTCGCACTTGAGGGCATCTCCCCATCGATCGGAACTGTTGGCGACGCCTACGATAACGCCCTGATGGAGACGATCAACGGGCTGTGCAAAGCCGAGTGCATCCGCACCACCGTGTTCCATCCCGGCGCTTATCGGACTCTCGCCGACGTCGAGTACGCAACTGCCGGCTGGGTCGACTGGTATAACGATCGGCGACTCCACGGCACCCTCGGGATGCTCACCCCGATAGAGTTCGAGAAGCTCCACAATGAGGCCCTCACACGAGAGCCCGAACCCGCAAAGTAGCGGCATCGAACCTGGGCCGGTTCACTGAGAGCATGACCATCACCTCAAAAACCTGCTCCAAGCCTTCTGCGCTGAAACTCTAACCGACCTGGGTGGGCGGCTCAATCAGGTTAGTCGTTGCAGGGCTGCGGACAACTGCGTAGCGAGTGCCTCGTACGTGTAATTGTGCAAAACATGCAGATGACCACGACGGCCCATTGCTGCGCGTACGCTTGGATCCATTTGGTAGATCTTTACGATCGCATCTGCCAGGGCTTCCACGTCGTCCGCCGGGACTGAGAGCCCTGCCGCTGCTTCCGCCACAGGATCGTTAAGAGCATTGCTAGCAATTATCACTGGCCGCTCCGCGAGGAAATAGTCATACAGCTTGTTCAAGCTGATCCCATATCTGTATAACGGCTTATCTAACAGGTTTACAACGAGGCAATCAGCCTCACGAGCACGCTCGTTCACGGCGGATCTGGGAATATTGTCCTCGAAAACAATACGGTTTCCGTGGGTCATCCCGCGCGCCATTGACTCCAACTTTGTTTTTGCTGGGCCACCTCCAACGAGTCTGAATACAAAATCGGCGTCAGGAAGTAGTTCGCAAGCCCGTTCAAATGCTTCAAGTAGTGTGTCCAAAGCATTGGCGCGACCATGTGAACCTAGATACATAAGGGTAAAAGATGTGTTGCGTTTCGATGCATCGCCTCTTTCTTTGGACGTTAAGGACTCATCGGTTCCATTTGCCAACCACTTAAACGGTGTAAAAATATAATTTTCATCGAGGTATTTACCTACGCCAGGAAGAGGTGAAACTACCAAAGACGCTTTTCTTGCGAGCGATAAAGAAAAGCGTTTCATTGCGCGTGCAACGAGCCCATTTGACTTCAATGCGCCGAGATCTACAAGGGTCTCTGGCCACAGATCGCGAACTTCGTAGACAAATGGAGTCTTGTGTCGCCGCGCCAAGCGAAGTCCGGCCCATGCTGCTAGTAAGTGGACGGTGCTTCCTATGACGACGTCAGGCTTGTCTGCGTCCCGCGTGCTTCGAGGGATTAGTACTCCCACCGTGAAAATAACCATCCCAACCGCGCGGGCGACACCACCAGATCGGTAGGAGTTTGACCACACCCAGACGCAGTTGACACCACCTTCAGCGATGGTGCGTACGAACCTGTAAGAGTCAAACGCCTGCGCGCCCGTAGGGTGTTCAGTCGTGGACCCAATCATTGTTGTTGACCAGCCTAGTCGCCCAAGCCACTGGCCCAGATAATAGTGCCTACCGGCGCCGCCCGCTTTATGGGGGGCAGCTGCATAATGGTTGACAATCCACACGTGTCCTTTTTTTTCGAGATCAACCTCAACGGAAGTCAAATTGTCTCCACCTGTTGTAAATCGCATATTACCTGCTATTAATCCTGAGTGTTATTTTATAGTGCCAAGCTAGTTTCCTGGCAAGTAATATATTCATCTAAACAGTCAAGTTCAGGACGCTCATCCACTTATCTGTCGTAAATAGTTTGCACGGTGGCATTAGTGTCGAGATTATAAACTCTTTAAACTCCTGTTGTAGTTTTTCAGTTTCAACCTCTTCACTTAGATCATAAAAAAAGCAGTATAAATAGTTGTGTCTCACTTTTGTTGCTTTGATACTTGATGCCAGGCCGCGAGTTTATTCGTACATCATAGTCTGATTGACGTTCTCGTCGAGGAGTAGTTCTGAAATTCAACGTCAGGAGAGTGGTAAATTGCTTTATGTGGCTCGTTTCTTGATAATCCTAGCGGGATTCCCCGCCTTCACGGTCTTAGGTTCACTGCCGTGTAGCAACACAGCCCCTGCACCTAGAACGCTCCACTCGCCGACGCTCGTACGGGGGAGAACCACCGCGCTCCCACCCAAGAAGCTGCCAACACCGACGGTCACCTCACCCATAACGTTCACAGCGGGGCTAAGGGTGGTGTAATCGCTCAAGACCGAATCATGGCCGACGAAACAGTTGGAGTTCACGTGTACGTGGTCTCCGATTTTGGCATCGGCATCGAGCACTGTCCCTGGGCAGATCACGGAGCCTTCGCCAATGAGTACCCGACTGCCGATCACGGCCCGGTGGTCGACGAAAGAGTGGAAGCGAGCCCCCTTGCGTTGCAAGCTTTCGACTATCTCTCGCCGGAACTCTGGTTTAGCAATCGCACAGATCACTTCGTCTTGGGGAAGCGGTTGGTACGCCCCGATCGTGGAGATAACCCGGGCCTGCGGCTGCACAAGCGGCGTGCCGTCGTCGATGAAGACCACGTCGGTCGCCTGAGCTGTTCCGCGGGCGTAGAGGGTGTCTTGAAGCCAATCGTAGACACCACGGCCGAATCCACCCGCGCCTGCTATGACGATGCGGCTCTTCATGGACGTTAGACCTCACCTGTGAAAGGCGCACCGGCGGAATGTCCCGTCGAAGAGATTCCGTCGCGTCGGAGAACCTTATCCACGGTCTTGAACAGGATCTGAAGGTCCAGCATCCAGGAACGGTTGTCCACGTATTCTATGTCGAGCTCGAATCGACGTTTCCAATCTAACGCGTTGCGGCCATTGACCTGTGCCAGGCCAGTCAGACCTGGACGGACATCATGACGCCGGCCTTGCTCGGCCGAGTACAACGGAAGGTATTGCACCAGGAGCGGGCGTGGTCCGACGAAACTCATATCGCCACGAAAGATGTTGACGAGGCTCGGCAGCTCATCGACACTGAGCGCCCTGAGCATCGACCCGGTCGGTGTCATACGCTGCTCATCGGTGACGATCCCTCCTGCTTCATCGACATCGAGCATGGTCCGGAACTTCACTAGCTCGAAGATCTCACCGGAGCGTCCGGGTCTTTGCTGCCGAAAGAGCACCGGCCGGCCAAGTTTAGCCGCCACGCATAGTGCAGTTACGCCGAGGACGGGCGCAAGACCTATGAGTGCGAGTCCAGAAGCGCACACATCGAATGCCCTCTTAGTTGTATCGAATACGGGTCGACGTGGGGAGCTCATCGACAGCCCCCCCAACGGTGCGTGGTGACAAGGAACGGGCATCTCATCCTTCCAAGAAGGTTTCGATTGCATCACTGACTCGATTGCGTTGCTCGGTCGTCAACGCGGATCCGCTCGGAAGCGTCAGCCCGGTCGTGAAGAGCCGCTCCGCGGTGCCGTTGATGGCCCCTCGACTCCCGGCAAATACAGGTTGGAGGTGCATCGGTTTCCAAATCGGGCGGCTTTCGATATTGTCCTTCGCGAGTGCGGCGGTCAGGTCCTGGGGGGACCAACCCGCGATGCTGGAATCGACCAGGATCGAGGTCAGCCATACGTTGTCGTGAGTGTCACCCTCAGCTCCGAACAGCTGCACGCCTTCGATGTCAGCGAATAGACACCCATACATTTCGCGAACCTGGCGGCGTCTGGCGATCATCTCATCAAGTCGCGAGAGCTGCACTCGACCCAGCGCCGCCAACAGATTGCTCAGCCGGTAGTTGTAGCCCACTTCGGTGTGCTCGTAGTGCGCCACGGGCTGGCGGGCCTGGGTTGCCAGGTATCGCACGCGCTGGGCAATGGAATCATCGTCGGTCAGAAGCATTCCACCGCCCGATGTGGTCATGATCTTGTTTCCGTTGAAGGAGACGATCGACGCAGCGCCAAAACTGCCTGCGGCCTTCCCGGCGTGGGTTGCACCCAAGGACTCTGCAGCATCTGCGAGAACTGGGACCTCGAACTCGTTGGCGACGGCCAAAATTGCGGTGTAGTTGATGGTTTTGCCGAGCAGATCGACTGGCACGATGGCTGCGACCCTCTCCCCATCGGCACGAAGCTTACTGAGCGCGGCGTGAAGAAGGTCGGGGTCCATATTGCCCGTGTCGGGTTCAGCGTCAACGAAGTACGGTTCAGCGCCGGTGTACATGATTGCATTCGCGGTGGCCGCGAATGTCAGCGTCGAAGTTACTACGATGTCGCCGGCCTCGACTCCGAGGGTCACCAACCCCAGGTGAAGTGCAGCCGTGCCGGAACTGAGGGCCACCCCGTGGTTGGCGCCTACTCGATCGGCGACTTCGCGCTCAAATGCATCGACGTCGGGGCCCAGTGGCGCGATCCATCCCGAGCGCAAGGCGCTGACGATGCCGTCTTCCTCTGCCTGGCCGACGTCAGGGGTTGACAAGTGGATTCGTTCACTCATTCGTCGATCCGACTCGTGACGGCATTCTCTGGATCTCCGTAGTGTCGTTGTCGCGAGGGATCGCAAACATCCTTGCTTCCCATTCGGCCTTGTGTAGTTTATCGGGCGAAAGGCTATCGACTAGAGTGTGCGAAATCTTAGGGTGAAATGGTCGCTCTAGATTTTCTCTCTGGCCGACCAGTTCTTCATGCATTTTTTCACCCGCCCGTAGGCCAGTGAATACAATTTCAATAGATTTTCCGGACATTGTAATCATGCGCTTAGCGACGTCTAGAATTGAGACTGGTTCTCCCATATCGAGGATGAGGACTTCCCCGGCGCGCCCGATGCCACCCGCCTGAACCACGAGTTGGCAGGCCTCGGGGATCGTCATGAAGTACCGGGTCACGTCCGGGTGGGTCACCGTTAGGGGCCCACCCGATTCAATGAGGGATTGGAACGTCGGCAGCATCGAACCGCGACTGCCGATGACATTGCCGAACCGCACCGAGAGGTAGCGCATCCCAGTCTCGTCGGCAGCCCATCCGGTCAGCTTCTCTGCAACGCGCTTGGAATGACCGAGTACGGAGGTCGGATTGGCAGCCTTATCGGTCGAGATGTTCACGAAGGTGTCCACGCCCGCGGCCCGAGCGGCGTTGAGGACGTTGAGTGTCCCCAGCACGTTGGTCTCCCATGCTTCGTCGGGGTACTGCTCCAGCATGGGCAGATGCTTCAGCGCCGCTGCATGGAATACCACTTCTGGCTTGCGCTGCATGAACAACTCTCGGAGGTTCTCAGCCCCGCGAATGTCGGCCAGGACTATGTCATTGGTGTCCAACAATCCATGTCCAGATACGCTCAGCTGGGTGGTCTGCAGGCCAGTCTCATCGCGGTCGAGAATGATCAGCTCACTGGGCCCATACTTCGACAGCTGACGGCACAACTCTGACCCGATAGAACCGCCGGCGCCGGTGACCAGGACGCGACGGCTGGTCACATACCCAGCAATCAACTCAACGTTGGTGTCCACAGGATTGCGTCCGATGAGATCCTCGATGCTCACCTTGCGAATATCACCGGCGGCCGCTTCGCCAGATATGACCTGAGTTGGCGTAGGCACGACTGCCACTGTCAGTCCGGCTCCTTGTGCCGCATCATAAAACTGGCGCATCAACCTCGCATCGGCCTGATTTACTGCAATGACCAAGATCTTCGCCCCGGTCTTGGCAGCAATCTCGGCAATCTCAGCGGTGGTGCCCAGAACAGGCACTCCGCGCAGACGCAGATTCTGCTTGTCCCGGTCGTCATCGACGATTCCTACAGGAGTGAAGGGTGCGCTCGGGTTGGTCAGCACCATGCGCAACAGTGCGTCTCCCATATCACCCGCGCCAACTATCAATGCTGGTGGCGAGGTGTCGCTGGGGCGACGTGCGTGTTCGATTAGAACTCGGAGCGTGTAGCGGACGCCAAGGGTGGCGACCAGCACGAGGGGAAAGGCAATGAAGACCGTGCTGCGGGGTATAGCAACTGCGGGGCCGAACGTCACCACAAAAACGGACAGCAGTGTCGCGACTGTCAGTACAGATGCGGCAAGTGGTCTCACTTCATGGAAGGTGCCGTAGCGGTGGCGCCCTGCATAGAGCCCGCCGAACTGCCCCATCGCTACTTGGAGCACCGTGGCAACTACCGCGAGAATAGCGATCGAAGCCCAGTTGGGCTGCGTAAGGTCCTGGTCGTAGCGCAGAATCACTGCAGTGCAAAGCGCGAATATCCAACAGAGAGAATCTACTCCAGCGGTGAATAGCCAACGGCGACGCCCGCGCGACACACTGCTGAATACAGCTTCTGAACCAGTGGATCCGCGGGTCCTCGCTCGCCCTGGGCGGGACTCGGTCGTCGGTGAATATATAGTAGACATTAAGGCCCCCACCTTTTTGCATCAGAGTGAAGCATGTATCGATCCCGCACCCCAAAGCTTGTTCAGTCAACTCAAATGTATTGGGTTGCCAGTCGCCACGCAAAATGAGTGGCATAAGGGGTACTAATGTCTATATGCGTGTTGCTGTGGCTCCGACTTTTGAGAGTTGCGCGATCCACGCCTGTTTCTTGCCTGATACTGAAAGGGACAATATATCACGTCAGTCTTTGGAGGGTGGGTGCTCCTGTGAAATATATTTGTCTATCTTGCGCTGATAAACTTGATAGATATTGATCAGGTTTGACAGCACTCAAAGTGAAGCCTGCATCTCAACTTGCGTTGGTTCCGCGACTGATCTAGCGCGCCCCTGAACCGTCGGGGGAACCGAGTTCCGAATTGTCTTTCTGATTTTCGCACGTCGGGGCGCGTCAGTGGTCCAAGCTCTGATCAGCCCAACCCGTGTATCATCATCCAAGCGTGGGGGAGTATCCCTAACACTGTGGTCGTCAGCACGCGGGGCATCGTCGCCTCGCCGGACACAGAGGCCTGGATTCAGGCGGAGAGACTCGCGAAGACATCGCTGTACCCTTCTTCGCGAAAGGCTCCTTCATGGAGATCTCCCCACTGATCTGGACCGTCACGCTAGCGCTGATCATCGGCTTGCTGCTCTTCGACTTCGTCTTCCACGTGCGCAAGGCGCACACTCCCACCATCAAAGAGGCCGCCCTCTGGTCTTCCTTCTACGTGGGCGTGGCGCTGCTCTTCGGCCTGGGCTTCTTCGTCCTGGGCCACCCGGAGATGGCCACCGAGTACTACGCCGGCTACGTCACCGAGAAGGCGCTCTCGGTGGACAACCTCTTCGTCTTCCTAGTCATCATCGGCAGCTTCAACGTCCCCCGCGAGTATCAGCAGAAGGTGCTGCTCTTCGGCATTGTCTTCGCGCTGATCGCGCGCAGCGGGTTCATCTTCATCGGCGCCGGGCTCATCAACCTGTGGAGCGACGTCTTCTACCTCTTCGGCATCATCCTGCTGATGACCGCCGGGCAGCTGCTCAAGAAGGAGCTCGCTGGGGACACCGGGGGAGACGAGGCAGACAACTTCTTCATCCGGTTCGCCCGCCGGCACCTGAACACCACCGAGGAATACCACGGGGACAAGATCACCACCCGGGTCAACGGCAAGCGGATGTTCACCCCGATGCTGCTGGTGATGCTCGCCATCGGCGGCACCGACCTGCTCTTCGCCGTGGACTCGATCCCGGCCATCTACGGGCTCACCCAGGAGCCGTTCATCGTCTTCGCCGCCACGGCCTTCTCGCTGATGGGTCTGCGTCAGCTCTACTTCCTCATCGACGGCCTGCTGGACCGGCTCATCTACCTCTCCTACGGCCTGGCGCTGATCCTGGGCTTCATCGGCGTCAAGCTGATGATCCACGCCCTGCACGAGAACAACCTCTTCTTCATCAACAACGGCGAAGACGTCTCCGTGGTCGAGATCGAAACCGGCTTCTCGCTGTTGGTCATCGTGGGTGTCCTGATCATCACGGTGACCACCTCGCTGATCGCACCGAAGGGCCGGGCGCTTCGCGCCATCCAGAACGCCGAGAAGTACTCCCAGCGCTACGTGGATCTCCGAGAAATGGCGCCCGCGGACCGAGAGTTCAACCTGATCCAGACAGCCCAGAAGTACGACTACTGGGCCACCAAGGTGGCAAAGGTGCCCGAGAAATACCAGGAAGACCTGATCGAACACCGCGGCCAGTACCTCGCGCTGCTGGAGAAGGCCCGAGGCCTGCGCAGCGGCGTGCGCTGACTCCAGTTCAGCCGAGCCAGAGTCAGGTGCGCTTCAGCAGCTCCTCGAAGACCCGGGCGCCGTCGTCGCCCAGCCCGTCATGGTGGAACTCGGAGGTCTCCCACACGCTGATCCCGCCGACGAGGTCCGCAGTCTCCCAGGAGAGCTCCCGCGCCACATACACGTCATCGGTGTAGAGCGCCGCGGCGGTGGGCACCCGGTTGCGGCGCAGCTGGGCCAGGTCGTAGAGCGGCTCCCAGTCCTCGACGGCGGCGAGCAGGTCCGCCGCCTCCACCAGGTCCTTGAGCGTCGGGTCCAGGAGCAGGTGTTCGCGCAGGATCATCTCACCCAGCAGCAGGGGAGAGGCGCCCTCCGCGTCGAACTCCGGGAACTTGGCCCCCACCCGCTGGGCCGCCCAGCCGGTCGCGGCGCGTCCGTCGGTGACCTTGGCGGGCTGGCCGTAGATGGATTCATGCATCACCGCGTACATCGGGTTCGCGGCGAAGGAGAGCTGCTGGCCCACCGCTGCGAGGAAGGTGTCTGAGAGCTCGGTCTGCTCAGGCCCGGTGAACGCTTCTTCGAGCAGGTAGTGCAGCGAATCGGCGCGGGCATTGCCGCCCAGCAGCATCCCGACCAGCTGGAACCGGGCAGGGGTCAGCGCGGACCCGTCGAGCAGCTGCACCTGGTGGGTGCGCAGGTGAGCGAAGACCGCGTCCAGGATTTCGCGGTCTTGGGGGAACCGGTCGAAGTGCTCATAGTTCCGCGCCCGCATCTTGGCGTAGGTGGCCCGGTAGACCCGGTCCGCGTGACCCGTGAGCGGCGCCAGGCCGCCGGTGATCAGCGCCCGGTCCAGGGAAGCGTGAGCGAAGGAGAGATAGCTCAGCGTGGTGAATCCGCCGAAGCTCTGACCCAGCACGCTCCAGGACGTCAGCCCCAGCGCCCGCCGGAACGCCTCGGCGTCCTTCACGATCGAATCGGCACGGAAATGGCGCATATGGGCAGCCTGGGCGGCGGCGTCGCCCCGGGCGGCGAGGGAGTGCCGGGTGAGCGGGGCGGAGAGTCCGGTGCCGCGTTGATCCAGCATCAGGATCCGGAACTTGGCTCCGGCCTCGGACATCCAGCCGCCGAGCTTGGCCGGCCGGGTGCCCTTCCCGCCGGGGCCGCCCTGCAGGAACAGCAGCCAGGGGAGTGACTCCACATGTTCCCGGCCCTGCGCGGAGGCCTCCGCGGCGATGAACTCCCGGGCGTAGATCCGGATCCGCTCAGCCCCGGGCGCCCGGTGCTCCAGCGGCGCTTGGTGGTCTAACGGCACATCGAGCCAGTGATCGGTGATCTGGGTGCCGTCAATCAGCGTGGACGTCGCCCCTGCGGTACTGGCCTCAGGTGTTCCTGAACCGGCGGCGCTGATCCCAGCCCTGATCATCCCAGTTCGCCGACCCGGTCCATGATCACCACGGGGGCCCCGGTCTCATCAGAGGCGGTGAGGTCGATCCAGGCGTGGATGCCCCAGTCGTGGTGGGAGTCCGGATCGTCCAGGACCTGCACGGCCCGCCAGTAGCGGCGCTCCGGGTCCGGGGTGTCCTTCGGGGAGACGTCGATCCGCACGAGGCTGGGCCCGCGGGACTGGGCATCGGTGTAGAGGTCCTCGTAGATGTTGAAGTAGGCGTCCAGCGCCTGACCCCAGCGGTCCTTGTCCCAGCCGTGCTCGGCATCGAGCTCGGCGAGCTTCGCCTCCTTCTCCTGGGCGAAGAGCTCTGCGCGCAGGAACAGGGCATTGCGCACCATGACCTTGAAGGCCCGCGCATTGGAGGTGACCCGGTCCGGGTGATCCAGCGCGGAGATGTCGGCCTCCATGGCGGCGAGCTCGGCCAGCTTCTCCGGGTCATCGCCGGCCTGCAGCCGTTCCCATTCCTCCAGCAACGAGCTGTCGGTCTGTCTGACCACTTCGCCGAGCCAGGCGAGCAGGTCTTCGAGCTCCTCGGTGAGCCGGTTCTCCGGGACCGTCTGCTTCAGCGCCTTATAGGCGTCGCTGAGGTAGCGCAGCAGCACTCCCTCGGAGCGGGCGATCTGGTAGTGATTCACCATCGTGGTGAAGTCGAAGGCCCGCTCGAGCATGTCGCGGACCACCGATTTCGGCTGCAGCGCATAGTCGGAGACCCAGGGTGCGCCGGTGCGGTAGATCTCGAACTGCTGGGTCAGCAGCTCGGCGAGCGGCTGCGGGTGGGTGAGCTCGTCGAGGATCCGCATCCGGTCCACATACTCCACGCCATCGGCCTTGAGCTCGCCGATCTTCTCCGACTTCAGCTGCTTCACCTGGGCGCCGGTGATCTGGTGCGGGGTCTCCAGGATGGACTCGATCACGCTGATCACATCGTGGGCATAGGACTCGGACTCGGTGTCGAGCAGCTCCACCGCGGCCACCGCGAAGGGCGCCAGCGGCTGGTTCAGCGCGAAGTTGTCCTGCAGGTCCAGGGTCAGGTCCACGGTGCGGCCGTCCTCATCGGGACGTTCCAGGCGCTCCAGCACCCCGGCGGTGAGCAGCTCGCGCAGGATCTGCAGCCCCTGCCGCTGCAGCTGGGCCTTCCGGGCCGGGGTCTCATCGGCGGCGAGGATCATCCGGCGCATCGCCCGGATCGGGTCCTCGGGCCGCTCCAGCAGGTGCAGCACCATCGAGTAGCTGACCTTCATCCGCGAGACCATCGGCTCCGGGGTGGCGGTGATGATCCGCTCGAAGGTCTTGTCGCTCCAGGAGACGAACCCGTCGCGGGGCTTCTTCTTCCCGGCCGAGCGGATCGCCTGGGAGACCTTCTTCTCATCATCGCCGTGCTTGGCGCGGGCCTTCTCGATCGAGGCGTTGTTCTCGATCACGTGCTCCGGCGCCTGGACCACCACGGTGCCGTGGGTGTCGAAGCCGGCCCGGCCGGCGCGCCCGGCGATCTGATGGAACTCCCGCGCGTTGAGCTGCCGGGTGCGGGTGCCGTCGTATTTGCTCAGCGCGGTCAGCAGCACCGTGCGGATCGGCACGTTGATCCCGACCCCGAGGGTGTCGGTGCCGCAGATGACCTTCAGCAGCCCCTGCTGGGCCAGCTGCTCGACCAGCCGGCGGTATTTGGGCAGCATGCCGGCGTGGTGGACCCCGATTCCGGCGCGGAGCAGCCGGTTCAGCGTCTTGCCGAACCCCTTGGCGAAGCGGAAGGTCTCCAGCTTCACCCGGATCGCCTCACGCTCACCCTTGGAGACCACGTTGAGCGAGGCCAGGCCGACGGCGCGCTCGGCCGCCTCCCGCTGCGAGAAGTGCACCACGTAGACCGGGGCCTGGTGCGTGGTGACCAGCTCCTCGAGCTTGGTCTGCAGCGCGGTGGTGGAGTACTCATAGCTCAGCGGCACCGGACGTTCGGCGCTGGAGACCGTGACGACGTCGCGCCCGGTCCCTGCACTGAGCCGAGCCTCGAACCGGGAGGTGTCGCCCAGGGTGGCGGACATCAGCAGGAACTGCGCCCGGCTGCCGGCGGCGCCGTGGCCCGGGGTGCCGGGTTCCGCGCGACCGGTGAGCTCCAGCAGCGGGACCTGCCAGGCCCAGCCGCGCTGCGGATCGGCGTAGAAGTGGAACTCGTCCATGATGACCGGGCCGACGTTGGCGTCGCGGCCGTCGCGCAGCGCCTCATTGGCGAGGATCTCCGCGGTGCAGCACACGATCGGGGCGCCCGCGTTGACCGAGGAGTCACCGGTGACCATCCCGACGTTCTCGGCGCCGAAGATCTCCACCAGGGAGAAGAACTTCTCCGAGACAAGCGCCTTGATCGGGGCGGTGTAGACGCTGCGCTCGCCGCGGGAGAGCGCGAAGAAGTGCGCCGCGGTCGCGACCAGGGACTTGCCTGAGCCGGTGGGGGTGGCCATGATGACGTGCTGGCCGTCGGCCAGCTCCAGGATGGCGTCCTGCTGGGCGGGGTAGAGGGTGAGCCCCTGGGTCTGGGTCCAGGCTTCGAAGGCCGCGTAGAGCTCCTCCGGTCCGGCGGGGCCTTCGCCTTCGGCGGAGGTTTCCAGCTTGTGCAGCCGCTTGGCGGCGGTCACGGCGCTCACCAGCCGCGTTCCCGCCATGCGGGGAGCTGGGCGCGTTCGGCGCCCAACGTCGTGGGGTCGCCGTGGCCGGGGTGGATGATCGTGTCGTCCTCGTAGTCGGCGAAGAGCCGGGCCTCGACGTCGTCGAGCAGCGTGGCGAAGTCTTCGGCCGACCAGGTCTTCCCGACGCCGCCGGGGAAGAGCGAGTCCCCGGTGAAGATGTGGGTGGGGCCGTCTTCGACCCGGTAGACGAAGGCCATGGACCCGGGGGTGTGGCCGCGCAGGTGGATCACGTTCAGGTCGACGCCGTCGTAGGAGAGCACCTCGCCGTGGCTGAGCCGCCGGTCGATGGTGACGTTCTTCTCGGCCTCGATGGCGGGCGCGTCCTCGGCGCCGGCCGCGGACTCCGGGCCGGAGGTTGCTGCAGCTCCGGCCCCCGGGGCGTTGAGCAGCTCTTCGAGGGCGCGGATGTGATCCCAGTGCGAGTGCGTGGTGAGCACCGCGGTCAGCTCCAGCGGGCAGGGCGTGTCCTGGGCGGCTTCAGCGAGCAGACCGCGGATGGCCCCGGCGTCGTCGGCGGCATCGATGAGCACCTGGACCCCGGACTTCTTCGCGGTGAGCAGATACACGTTGTTGTTCATCTCGGAGACCGAGATGCGGCGAAGCGTGATCGCAGGGAGATCGTAGAGCAGAGAACTGTCAGAGGCCATGGGGCTCAGTCTAAGGTCTGGCGACCTCGCGGAGTCACGAAGCGGACGTCGCCCGGCGCATAGGCCAGCTGCTTGGCCGGGCTCAGGATCCCGGCCGAGATCAGCGCATCTTCGAGACGCTCCGTGGTGCTCACGATCGGGTACGCCCCGGCTTCTTCCAGCTCTCCGGCGGGGGCGTAGCCCCAGCGGACGCCGATGCAGCGCAGGCCGTGGGCTGCGGCGCCGTCCACGTCGAAGATCCGGTCACCGACCATGATCACCCTGGCGTCGGGGGCCGTCTCACTGAGCGGGCCCGCGGCGGGGTCCAGGCCGATCGCTTCCAGCGCGGCGCCGAGGATGGGGCCCTTGCCGTCGTGCGGGACGGACTCGTCCTCGGGGGAACCCTGCACCGCGGCGAAGTGCTCGCGAATGCCCTGGATGCTCAGCAGCCGCTCGGCCAGTCCGGTGGGCTTCGAGGTCGCCACCGCGCAGACCACACCGGCGGCGTTGAGTGTGCGCAGCAGCTCCTCGATCCCCGGGTAGACCCGGCTCGCCTGCATGCCCTCGGCGAGGTAGCGCTGCCGGTACTCCTCCACGATCGACGGGATCAGCGCCTCGGTGACGCCGGGCAGGCTGGCCAGCGAAGTGGCCAGCGGCGGACCGACGAACGAGTCCAGCACCTCCTGATCGGGGATCTCGATCCCGTGCACGCCCAATGCATGGACGACGCCGAGGGTGATCGCCCCGGCCGGATCGACCAGGGTGCCGTCGAGGTCGAAGAGCACCACCCGGATGTCGGAGGTGTCAGCAACGTCGACGGGGGAGTCAACGGTGGGGCGGGCGGTGGCAGGGGCGGCGGGGGAGTCAGAGATCACGGCGCCATTCTGACATGGACCGACGTGGCGTCGTCGTCGGGGTGATGAATGCCACCCCGCGCTGAGCGGCCGAATCTCCGAGCACTTGGGCCCGAAAGCCGGGTCAGATGCGCGGAGAATCCGCCTTTCGACGCAGGGAGCGCCCGGTCCCGAACGGGCGGACCGCCCCCACCCCGCCCTGGCTTCGAACGTTTGTTCGAACGGGTCAGGGGTTCTACACTGAATCACGTGTCAGAGCGAGCAGCCGAAACAGCCATCATCGAATCCGTGGACGATTACTACGCCGAGGGTGCGCGACGAAAATCCGCCACCAACGGGACGATCGGTCATGCCGAAGCCGACCGGATCGTGGTCCAGGGTGCGCGCGAGCACAACCTCAAAGACGTCACCGTCGAGCTGCCGCGCAACTCGTTCATCGTGTTCACCGGCCTCTCCGGCTCCGGCAAATCCTCGCTCGCCTTCGACACCATCTTCGCCGAGGGCCAGCGCCGCTACGTCGAGTCGCTCTCCGCCTACGCCCGGCAGTTCCTCGGCCGGGTGGACAAGCCCGACATCGACTTCATCGAAGGCCTCTCCCCGGCGGTCTCCATCGACCAGAAGTCCACCTCCAAGAACCCCCGCTCCACCGTGGGCACGGTCACCGAGATCCACGACTACCTGCGCCTGCTCTGGGCCCGGATCGGGATCCCGCACTGCCCCACCTGCGGCGAGAAGATCGAACGCCAGACCCCGCAGCAGATCGTCGACCAGGTCCTCGGCTTCCCCGAGAAGACCCGCTTCCAGGTCCTGGCCCCGGTGGTCCGCGGTCGCAAGGGTGAGTTCAAGGACCTCTTCCGCGACCTCGCCTCCGAAGGCTTCTCGCGCGCCATCGTCGACGGCGAGATCATCCAGCTCAGCGAACCGCCCACGCTGGAGAAGACCTATAAGCACCAGATCGAAGTGATCATCGACCGGCTCGTCATCCGCGAAGGCATGCGCCAGCGGCTCACCGACTCGGTGGAGACCGCGCTGAAGCTCGCCGACGGGCGCCTGGTCATCGACCTGGTCGACCTCGACGAGGACGGCGAACCCACCAATGAAAAAGTCCCCGAAGGTCTCACCGGCCCCAAGCAGCGGCCCTTCTCCGAGAACCTGGCCTGCCCGAACGAGCACCCGCTGGCTCTGGACGAGATCGAGCCGCGCTCCTTCTCCTTCAACAACCCCTTCGGCGCCTGCGAGGTCTGCTCCGGCATCGGCTCCAGCCTCGAGGTGGACATCGACCTGGTCATCCCCGATGACACCCTCTCGCTCGAGGGCGGCGCCATCGCCCCCTGGGCCCTGGGCAAGGCCTCCAAGGACTACTGGCTCCGGCTGATCACCGCGCTCTCCAATGAGCTGGACTTCTCGGTGCGCACCCCCTGGAAGGACCTGCCCAAGAAGGTGCAGAAGGCGCTGCTGCACGGCCGCAACCACAAGGTCGTCGTGCAGTACCGCAACCGCTTCGGCCGCGAACGCACCTACTCCACCGGGTTCGAAGGCGCGCTCTCCTACATCTCGCGCAAGCACCTCGAGGTGGAGTCCGACAACGCCCGGGACCGCTACGCGCAGTACATGCGCCAGATCCCCTGCCCGGCCTGCAACGGTCAGCGGCTGAACCCCGCCGCGCTCGCGGTCACCGTGCAGGGCGCCTCGATCGCCGAGATCGCCCGGCTCCCGCTGGACAAGTGCGCCGAGTTCTTCTCCACCGTGAAGCTCTCCGCCCGCGACGCCACCATCGCCGACCAGGTGCTCAAAGAGATCCTGGCCCGGCTGAACTTCCTGCTCGACGTGGGCCTGAGCTACCTGAACCTGGAGCGCGCCGCCGGCACGCTCTCCGGCGGCGAGGCCCAGCGGATCCGGCTCGCCACCCAGATCGGCTCCGGCCTGGTCGGGGTGCTCTACGTCCTGGACGAGCCCTCCATCGGGCTGCACCAGCGCGACAACGCCCGGCTGATCCAGACCCTCACCCGGCTGCGCGACCTCGGCAACACCCTGATCGTGGTCGAACACGACGAGGACACCATCGCCGAGGCCGACTGGATCGTGGACATCGGACCCGGCGCCGGTGAGCGCGGCGGCGAGATCGTGCACTCCGGCTCCGTGCAGGGGCTGCGCGACAACACCCACTCGATCACCGGGGACTACCTCTCCGGCCGGCGCAGCATCCCGATCCCGGCGCAGCGCCGCCCGGTGGACAAGACCCGGATGCTCAAGGTCATCGAGGCCCAGGAGAACAACCTGGACAAGGTCTCCGTGGAGATCCCGCTCGGGATCTTCCTCTCCGTCACCGGCGTCTCCGGCTCCGGCAAGTCCACGCTGATCAACGAGATCCTCTACAAGTCGCTGGCGAACAAGCTCAACGGCGCCAAGCAGGTCCCCGGCCGGCACCGCCGGATCGACGGGATCGACGATCACCTGGACAAGGTGATCCACGTGGACCAGTCACCGATCGGGCGCACCCCGCGCTCCAACCCGGCCACCTACACCGGGGTCTTCGACCACGTCCGCAAACTCTTCGCCCAGGCGCCGGAGTCCAAGACCCGCGGCTACCAGCCCGGCCGGTTCTCCTTCAACATCAAGGGCGGACGCTGCGAGTCCTGCTCCGGCGACGGCACGCTGAAGATCGAGATGAACTTCCTGCCCGACGTCTACGTGCCCTGCGAGGTCTGCCACGGCGCCCGGTACAACCGCGAGACCCTCGAGGTGAAGTACAAGAACAAGAACATCGCCGAGGTGCTCGACATGCCGATCGAGCAGGCCGCGGAGTTCTTCGCCGCCTTCGCCCCGATCGCCCGGCACCTCAACACCCTGGTCGAAGTGGGCCTCGGCTACGTGAGGCTCGGCCAGTCCGCCACCACGCTCTCCGGCGGCGAGGCCCAGCGGGTGAAGCTCGCCTCGGAGCTGCAGCGACGCTCCAACGGGCGCAGCGTCTACGTGCTGGACGAGCCCACCACCGGGCTGCACTTCGAAGACATCCGCAAACTCCTGCAGGTCCTGCAGGGGCTGGTGGAGAAGGGCAACAGCGTGATCACCATCGAGCACAACCTCGATGTGATCAAGTCCTCCGACTGGGTCATCGACCTCGGCCCCGAAGGGGGCAGCGGCGGCGGGCTCGTCGTCGCGCAGGGCACTCCGGAGAAGGTCGCCGCCACGGCAGAGAAGACAGGATCCCACACGGGCGCATTCCTTGCCGCACTGCTAAAGTGAGTGGGCCAGTTCACAGAGCGGCACCCACGTCACACAGCAGGACTACGTCGCTGATCAGCGAGTAAGCGGAGGCACCAGGTGAGCACCACCCCCGAGGCGCAGGAGTCTGAGCGCGTCGCCACCAATGATGCGGTCCGCAAGACCTTCGAGATCGCCGTGAAGCTGTCCTGCCGGCCCATCATCACCGGGCTGGAGAACACCCCCGCCGAGGGCGGGTTCATCGTCGCCTCCAACCACCTCTCCTTCCTGGACTCGGTGCTGATCCAGGCGCTCTTCCCTCGCACCGTGAGCTTCTTCGCCAAGGCCGAGTACTTCAATCAGACCGGGGTCAAGGGCCGCGCGATGAAGCTGTTCTTCGAATCCGTCGGCTCGGTCCCGGTGGAGCGCCAGCGCCAGTCCGCCTCCGTCGAGGCGCTCTTCGAACTGGGCGCCATCGCGCAGGCGGGCCACGGCGTCGGGATCTACCCCGAGGGCACCCGCAGCCGCGACGGCCGGCTCTACCGCGGCAAGAACGGGGTCGGCTGGCTCGCCGTCGCCACCGGGCTGCCCGTGATCCCGGTCGGGCTGCGCGGCACCGAGGCGCTGCAGAAGCCGGACTCGCGGATGGTCCGACCGCGCAAGTTCGAGATGCACGTGGGGGAGCCGCTGCAGTTCCCGCAGCTGGGCAAGAAGCACCCGCTGCCGGCCCGCCGGGCGGCCACCGAGCAGATCATGGACGCCATCGCCGCGCTCAGCGGCCAGGAGCGGGTAGCCAGCTACAACGCGCCGCCCGCCGAGGCCGATGGCTGACCCCACCTCCTACCGACCTCGCACCGGGGAGATCCCCACCAACCCCGGGGTCTACCGCTTCATCGACCCGCACGGCCGGGTGGTCTACGTGGGCAAGGCCAAGAACCTGCGCGCGCGGCTGAACTCCTACTTCGCCCGGGTCGCCACCCTGCACCCGAAGACCTACGCCATGGTGCATGCCGCCTCCAGCGTGGAGTGGACCGTGGTCGGCTCCGAGCTCGAGGCGATCCAGCTCGAATACACCTGGATCAAGCAGCACACCCCGCGGTTCAACATCATGTACCGCGACGACAAGTCCTACCCCTACCTCGCGGTCACCATGAACGAGAAGTACCCGCGGGTCCAGGTGATGCGCGGGGACAAGAAGCCCGGGGTGAAGTACTTCGGACCCTTCTACCCGGCCAAGGCGATCCGCGAGACCGTGGACACCATGCTGCGGGTCTTCCCGGTGCGCAGCTGCTCCGCCGGGGTCTTCAAGCGCGCCAAGGCCTCCGGCCGGCCCTGCCTGCTGGGCTACATCGGCAAGTGCGCCGCGCCCTGCGTGGGGGAGATCAGCGAAGAAGACCACCGCAGGCTCGCCGAGGAGTTCTGCGAGGTGATGGCCGGGCGCCCCGGCCCGCAGGTCCGCCGGATCACCAACGAGATGAAGGCCGCCGTGGCCGAGCTGCGCTACGAGGACGCCGGGAGGCACCGCGACGACCTCGAGGCCATCCGTCGGGTCTTCGAACGAAACTCCGTGGTGCTCTCGGAGGACACCGAGGCCGACATCTTCGCCTTCGCCGAGGACGAGCTCGAAGCCGCCGCCCAGGTCTTCCACGTCCGGCAGGGCCGGATCCGCGGTCAGCGCGGCTGGGTCGTGGAGAAGGTCGAGGAGACCGACGCCGGCGCCATGGTCGAGCAGCTGCTGATGCAGGTCTACGGCTCCATGGCCGACACCGAACGGATCCCGCCCGAGGTGCTGGTCCCCGCCCTGCCGGACAATGCCGAGGAGATGACCGCCTGGCTGCGCCAGCTGCGCAGCGACTCGGGCGAGGGTAAGGCGCAGATCAGCCTGCGCGTGCCCCAGCGCGGCGACAAGGCCGCCCTGCTGGGCACCGTGCAGGAGAACGCCTCCCAGGCGCTGGCCCTGCACAAGGCCCGGCGCAACTCCGACATCACCACCCGCTCCGCCGCGCTGCGCGACCTGCAGGAGGCGCTCGGCGCCGCCGAGCCGCTGCTGCGCATCGAATGCTTCGACATCTCGCACACCTCCGGCACCAACGTGGTCGCCTCGATGGTGGTGCTCGAGGACGGGCTCGCGAAGAAGCGCGACTACCGGCGCTTCTCGATCAAGGGCGACGCCGCCCGCGACGACACCTCCGCGATGTACGACGTGATCACCCGCCGCTTCGCCCGACATCTGAAGGACCAGGCCCAGTCCGACGCCGCGGTGCCGGTGGCCGAGTTCGCGGAGCCTGTGCCAGCGGATCCTGTGACACCGGAATCCGTGGCTTCTGATGCTGCGGCGGGGGAGCCGGCTGAAGCCGCCGAGGCCAGGGACTCCACGGTGGTCGAGCGCGAGGCCGAACGCTTCGCCTACCCGCCCAGCCTGGTCGTGGTCGACGGCGGCCAGCCGCAGGTCAACGTGGCCCGGCAGGCACTCGATGACCTCGGGATCACCGACCTGCCCGTCGTCGGGCTGGCCAAGCGGCTCGAAGAGGTCTGGCTGCCCGGGGACGACTTCCCGCTGGTGCTGCCGCGCTCCTCCGAGGCGCTCTACATGCTCCAGCGGATCCGCGACGAGGCCCACCGGTTCGCCATCGCCTACCACCGCTCCAAGCGGTCCAAGGCGATGACCGCCTCTGCGCTGGATGAGGTGCCGGGCCTGGGGCCGAGCCGCCGCGCCGCCGTCGTCGCGCACTTCGGCTCCGTCGCGAACCTGAAGAAGGCCAGCCTGGAGGAGATCATCGAGGTCCCCGGGCTGGGCCGCGACACCGCGCAGAAGATCCTCGACCACCTCACCGCCGAGACCCCCGCACCGGCGAATGACCCGGCCTGACGCAGGGCCTCAACAGTGGCCTGAACCGGGGCTTCACCCGATTCGTGCCAGCCAGATAGGCTCTTCAGCATGGATGTTGGTCTGACCCCGGTGAAGCCTCCCGAGAACGAACTGTTGATCGTCACCGGCATGTCCGGTGCCGGCCGAACCACGGCCGCCCACGCCCTGGAGGATCTCGGCTGGTATGTGGTCGAGGGGCTCCCGCCGGAGCTCATCACCACCATGATCGACATCATCTCCCGGCACCCCGGATCCATGGAGAAGCTCGCCGTGGTCATCGACGTGCGCACCCGCGCGCTGTTCTCCGACATGCTCGGCGCCCTGGAGCAGCTCAAGGCCACCGGCGTGACCTACCGGATGCTCTTCCTGGACTCCTCCGACGCGCTGCTGGTCCGCCGCTTCGAACAGGGCCGCCGCCCGCACCCGCTGCAGGGCTCCGGGCGGATCCTCGACGGCATCACCGCCGAGCGTGACCTGCTCAAGGACGTCAAGTCCGCCGCCGAGATCGTGCTCGACACCACCGACCTCAACGTCCACGGCCTGGCCCGGGAGATCACCGAGATCTTCAACGAGGACGGCCCGGTCCAGCTCCGGCTCAACGTGATGAGCTTCGGCTTCAAATACGGGGTCCCCGCCGACGCCAACTTCATCGCCGACATGCGCTTCATCCCCAACCCGCACTGGGTGCCCGAGCTGCGCGCCTTCACCGGCCTGGACTCGAAGGTCAGCGAGTACGTGCTGGGCAACGAGGGCACCGGCGACTTCCTGGCCAACTACGTCGAATCGCTGCGCCCGGTCATCGAGGGCTACCGGCGGGAGAACAAGCACTACGCCAACATCGCGGTGGGCTGCACCGGCGGCAAGCACCGCTCGGTCGCGGTCTCCGAGGAGCTCGCCCGCCGGCTGGACCAGCTGCCCAACGTCACGGTGAACACCATCCACCGTGATCTGGGACGTGAGTAGGGGTGAGCCAGATCGCCCAGCCGCAGCCGCGCGGCTCCTTCCGCGTCTCCGCCCTCGGCGGAGGCCACGGGCTCTCCGCCACGCTCTCGGCGCTGCGCGTCATCGCCGCTGAGCACCTCACCGCCATCGTCACCGTGGCCGACGACGGCGGCTCCTCCGGCCGGCTCCGCGAAGACATGGACGTGCTGCCCCCCGGGGACCTCCGGATGGCGCTGGCCGCGCTGTGCGACGACACCGAATGGGGCCGCACCTGGGCCCAGGTCATGCAGCACCGGTTCCGCTCCCGCGAGGGCGTCACCGGCAGCCTCGACGACCACGCGATGGGCAACCTGCTCATCGTCGCGCTCTGGGAGCTCATCGGCGACTCCGTGGAGGGCCTGCGGTGGGCCGGGACCCTGCTCGGAGCCCGCGGCCAGGTGCTGCCGATGTCCCGGCAGCCGCTGACCATGTCCGGGGTGGTGGAACCCATGGAGGGCGAATCCGGGTCCGAGCCGCCGTTCAACAACGGCGATCGGCTCTCCTCCCAGGTGGCGCTGGCGACGGCGGGCAGCCTGGGCCGGCTGCGCGATGTCCAGCTGCACCCGGCCGAGGCCTCGGCCTGCGCCGAGGCGCTCACCGCCATCGAGCTCAGTGATTGGGTAGTGTTAGGTCCTGGCTCCTGGTACACCTCGGTGCTGCCGCATCTGCTGCTGCCGGAGCTCCGGGACGCTCTCTATGAGACCGAGGCCCGGCGGTGTATCGTGATGAACCTCACACCTCACACCGACGAGACCGCCGGCATGAGTCCCGCAGAACATCTGCGAGTTCTTCATCACTACGCCCCCGGGCTGCGCGTGCACCGCATCATCGCGGACCCCACGTCGGTTCCCCTCCAGGAGCGCGAGGAGTTCGCCGAAGCAGCGGAGCTGCTCGGTGCGGAGGTGAGGTATCACGACGTCGCCAAGGCGGGTCAGCCGGATGTGCATGACCCGCTGCGGCTGGCCATCGCCTTCAGCGAGGTCTTCGGCGACTGAGCCGGAGCGCCCGTGGACCGAGCGACTGTGGACCGAGCGACCGTGGACCGAGCGGGAGCGCCTGTGAATTGAGCAAGGGTGGCTCTGAGCGGATTCCCGCTCAGAGGCATTGGGTACGATGACCGATCTGCATCAGACGAAGACCAGAGGACAACACATATGGCGCTGACCGAGTCGGTCAAAGAAGAGCTTTCCCGCCAGCACGTCAAGACGACATCCGAGCGGAAGGCCGAGGTTTCGGCCATGCTCCGCTTCGCCGGGGGACTGCACATCATCTCTGGTCGGATCGTGATCGAGGCCGAGCTGGACCATGCCGCCACCGCGCGGCGGCTCAAGACCACCGTCACCGAGGTCTACGGGCACAACCCCGAGGTCATCGTGGTCTCCGGCAACGGGCTCAAGCGCGGCTCCCGCTATGTGGTGCGCGTGGTCCGCGACGGCGAGGCGCTGGCCCGGCAGACCGGCCTGCTCGACGCCCGCGGCCGCCCCGTGCGCGGCCTGCCCTCCGTCGTCGTCAACGGCTCCATGGCCGACGCCGTCTCCGCCTGGCGCGGCGCCTTCCTGGCCCACGGCTCGCTCACCGAGCCCGGCCGCTCCTCCTCCCTGGAGGTCACCTGCCCCGGCCCCGAGGCCGCCCTGGCCCTGGTGGGCTCCGCCCGCCGACTCGGCATCCCGGCCAAGGCCCGCGAGGTGCGCAACGTGGACCGGGTGGTGATCCGCGACGGCGACTCCATCGCCAAGCTGCTCACCCTCATGGGCGCCCACCAGACCCTGCTGGTCTGGGAGGAGCGCCGGATGCGCAAAGAGGTCCGCGCCACCGCCAACCGGCTGGCGAACTTCGACGACGCCAACCTGCGCCGCTCGGCCCAGGCCGCCGTCGCCGCCGGCGCCCGGGTGCAGCGCGCCCTGGAGATCCTCGGCGACGAGGCCCCGCACCACCTCAAATACGCCGGAGAGCTGCGGCTGGCGCACAAGCAGGCCTCCCTGGACGAGCTGGGCCGGCTCGCGGACCCGCCGATGACCAAGGACGCCATCGCCGGACGCATCCGCCGGCTGCTGGCCATGGCGGACAAGAAGGCCTCTGAGCTGAAGATCCCGGGCACCGAGTCCAGCGTCACCCCGGACATGCTCGAAGGCTGAGGCCCAGCTCACCGCAGTTACTCCAGTGGTGAACACTTCAGGTCATGGGCGTCATCCCCCTTTCTGGTGATGCGCCCACGGCATAGGATGAGGACCGAGCCGAGGTGCAGCTGGCCTCGACGAACCCCCGTGTCTAGGAGGACATTTTGACTGACTTCACACTTCCTGAATTGGACTACGACTACTCCGCGCTGGAGCCGCACATCTCGGCCCGCATCATGGAGCTGCACCACTCCAAGCACCACCAGACCTACGTCACCGGCGCCAACACCGCGCTGGAGAAGCTGGCCGAAGCCCGCGAGAAGGGCGACTACGCCACGACTCCGAAGCTTCTCAAGGACCTGCAGTTCAACCTCGGCGGGCACACCAACCACTCGATCTTCTGGAAGAACCTCTCCCCAGAGGGCCAGGAGCGCCCCGAGGGCGAGCTGGCAGCAGCCATCGACGAGTACTTCGGCTCCTTCGAGGCTTTCCAGGCCCAGTTCACCTCCGCCGCGCTGACCATCCAGGGCTCCGGCTGGGCGATCCTCGCCTACGAGCCCATCGGCGGCAACATCGTCATCGAGCAGTTCTACGACCAGCAGAACGGCGTGCCCGTGGGCACCATCCCGCTGCTGATGCTCGACATGTGGGAGCACGCCTTCTACCTGGACTACCAGAACGTCAAGCCCGACTACGTGAAGGCCTTCTGGAACATCATCAACTGGAGCGACGTCGCCGCACGTCTGGAGGCCGCCCGCTCGGGCGCCTCGAAGCTGCTCACTCCCTGATCCGTTCGGCACCGACGGTGTGACTGTCCGGCACGGACGGTGTGACCGTCCTCCCAGGCAGAACCGGCCCCAGGATGTTGGGGCCAGCCATGCCGACATGGTTGAATGATCTACGAGAAAACTGAAAATCACGTTCTGCAGACAGCCTGATGAACAACGATGTTGTTGGGGGTCAGCGGTTCGACTACGGTCGAGCTGCTGATCCCCAACGTGTGTCTAAGGGCTTTTTCGTCCGGAGTGAGAAGCTCCAGGTCTGCCTCTGCAAGAACGGCCCCAAGGCCCGCAGGAACTGCGGTCCCACTGTCAAGAGAGGAACCTCATGGCGACAAAAATCGCGATCAATGGTTTTGGACGTATCGGACGCACCGTGCTGCGCGTGCTGGAGAACACCGGCCGCACCGACCTCGAGCTCGTGGCGATCAACGATCTCACCGACCCCGCCCAGCTGGTGAACCTGACCAAGTACGACTCCGTCATGGGTCGCTTCCCGGCCGATGTCTCCCTCGACGGTGACACCCTCGTCGCCGGTGACCGCCGGATCAAGATCCTCTCCGACAAGGACCCGGCGAACCTGCCCTGGGCCGATCTCGGCGTCGACGTCGTGCTCGAGTGCACCGGCTTCTTCACCACCAAGGAGTCCGCCAGCAAGCACCTCGATGCCGGCGCCAAGAAGGTCGTCCTCTCGGCACCGGGCAAGGGCGTCGATGCGACCCTGGTCATGGGCATCAACGAGGACACCTATGACTCTCAGAACCACACCGTGGTCTCCAACGCCTCCTGCACCACCAACTGCCTGGCTCCGCTGGTCAAGGTGCTCAACGACGAGTTCGGTCTCGTCGAGGGCCTGATGACCACGGTCCACGCCTACACCGGTGACCAGCGCCTGCACGACGCCCCGCACAAGGATCCCCGCCGTGCACGCGCCGCCGCCGTGAACATGGTCCCCACCTCCACCGGTGCGGCCGCCGCCATCGGTCTGGTCATCCCCGAGGTGGACGGCAAGCTCGACGGCTACGCCCTCCGCGTCCCGGTCATCACCGGGTCGGGCACCGACCTCACCATCGCCATCGAAAAGGAGGGCGTGACGGCTGAAGACGTCAACGCCGCCTTCAAGAAGGCCGCCGAGGGCCCGCTCAAGGGCATCCTGCACTACAGCGAGGATCCGCTGGTCTCCTCCGACATCGTCGGCGATCCGCACTCCACGATCTTCGACGCACCGCTGACCAAGGTCATCGGCAAGACCGTCAAGGTCTTCGGCTGGTACGACAACGAGTACGGCTACTCCGCCCGCCTGGTGGACATGACCGCGCACGTCGGCCGCTGATCCAGCTCGCCTGATCGCATGGGCCCCGGCTCGACGAATCCTCGTCGAGACCGGGGCCTCTGCCGTGCGGCGTGTCGGTGTGCGAGGCATCTGCGTGCGGCGCGTCTGTGTGCGGTGAGCGCGCCGTCGTCGTCTTCTTCTTCTCGCCGATTCCGGCGCCCGCCGCCTCCCTGTTTCTCCCTTCCAGCGATTGGTACCCTGATCCCATGACTGCAGCCACCCTTGACGCCCTGCTCTCCGAAGGCCTGAACGGCCGCCGCGTGCTCGTCCGCTCCGACCTCAACGTGCCGCTCAAAGAAGGTGTCGTCACCGACGACGGCCGGATCCGCGCCTCGCTGCCGGTGCTGGAGAAGCTCGCCGCCGCCGGCGCCCGGGTGCTGGTCACCGCCCACCTGGGACGCCCCAAGGGTGAGCCCGAGCCGAAGTACTCCCTCGCCCCGGTGGCCGCCCGGATGTCCGAGCTCACCGAGGTCACCGTGCTGCGCGCCGATGACCTCGTCGGCCCCAGCGCCCAGGAGCAGGCCGCCGCGGTCGAACCGGGTCAGATCCTGCTGCTGGAGAACGTCCGCTTCGATGCGCGCGAGACCTCCAAGGACGACGCCGAGCGGGCCGGCCTCGCCGCCGAGCTCGCCGCCCTGACCGGCACCGACGGCGCCTACGTCAACGACGCCTTCGGCGCGGTGCACCGCCGGCACGCCTCGGTGGCCGACATCACCGCGAAGCTGCCCGCCTACCAGGGCGACCTGGTCCGCGACGAGCTGCTGGTGCTGCAGCGGCTCACCGAGACCCCGCAGCGCCCCTACACGGTGGTCCTGGGCGGCTCCAAGGTCTCCGACAAGCTCGCCGTGATCGAGAACCTGATGAGCCGCGCCGACACGCTCCTGGTGGGCGGCGGCATGGTCTTCACCTTCCTCAAGGCCCAGGGCCACGGCATCGGCAAGTCCCTGGTCGAGGACGACAAGCTCGACACCGTCAAGGGCTTCCTGGAGGCCGCCGAGCGGCAGGACTGCCGGATCGTGCTGCCCACCGACATCGTGATGGCCTCGGCCTTCGCCGCCGACGCCGAGGTCGAGGTGCTCCCGGCCGACGCGCTGGAATCCGGCAAGCACGGCGCCGAGGCGCTCGGCCTGGACATCGGGCCCGACACGTCGAAGGCGTTCGCCGCCGAGATCGCCCAGGCCAAGACGGTCTTCTGGAACGGGCCCATGGGCGTGTTCGAGATGGAGGCCTTCGCCAAGGGCACCGCCGCCGTGGCCGAGGCGCTGACCACCACCGAGGCGTTCACCGTGGTCGGCGGCGGCGACTCGGCGGCCGCCGTGCGCGCGCTGGGCTTCGACGAGGACAGCTTCGGGCACATCTCCACCGGCGGCGGCGCCAGCCTGGAATACCTCGAAGGCAAGGCGCTGCCTGGCATCGACGCGCTCGAAGGCTGAGCTCGCGCTCCTGCTGCTCCGTCTGACCTGCTGATCTCATCACCGTTGAAAGGGAATCCCTCTCCATGACTACTCAGAAGAATGGCGCCTTCGTGCGTCGCCCGCTGATCGCCGGCAACTGGAAGATGAACATCGACCACATGGAGGCGATCGCGCTGGTCCAGAAGCTCGCCTGGACCCTCAACGACGCCGGCCACGACTACGACCGCGTGCAGGTCTCGGTGTTCCCGCCGTTCACCGATCTGCGCGGCGTGCAGACCCTGGTCACCGGGGACAAGCTGGGCATCGACTACGGCGCCCAGGACGTCTCCGACCAGGACTCCGGCGCCTACACCGGGGACATCTCCGGGGCCTTCCTGAAGAAGCTGGGCTGCTCCCAGGTGCTCATCGGGCACTCCGAGCGCCGCGAGGTCCACGGCGAGACCGATGAGCAGCTCAACGCCAAGCTCAGCGCCGCGCTGCGCCACGGACTTGCTCCGGTGCTCTGCGTCGGCGAGGGCCTTGAGGTCCGCGAGGCCGGGAACCACGTGGCTCACACCCTGGCCCAGCTCGAAGGTGCGGTGGCCGGCCGCAGCGCCGAGGAGCTCAGCGAGCTCGTCGTCGCCTACGAGCCCGTCTGGGCCATCGGCACCGGCAAGGTCGCCGGGCCCGAGGACGCGCAGGAGATGTCCGCCGCGATCCGCGCGAAGCTCGCCGAGCTGTACTTCGAAGGGTTCGCAGACACCGTCCGGGTGCTCTACGGCGGTTCGGTGAAGTCCAAGAACGTCGCCTCGATCCTCGCCGGAGCAGACGTGGACGGCGCCCTGGTCGGCGGCGCGAGCCTGGACACCGACGAGTTCAGCAAGATCGCCTCCTTCGAGAAGCACATCGACACCGGCGCGCAGGGCTGAGGCCAGGGTTGAGCCCGTTCCGGGCTATCCTGGTAGCTGATTCGCCCACGTTCCATCACGAAAGGTCGCTGTGTCTGCACTGACCATCACACTTCAGGTCATCCTCGCCGTGATCAGCCTGCTGCTGATCCTGCTCATCCTCCTGCATAAAGGCCGCGGAGGAGGCATGTCTGACATGTTCGGCGGCGGCGTGACCTCATCCCTGGGGTCCTCCGGCGTGGCAGAGCGCAACCTGAACCGGCTGACCATCACCCTGGCGGTGACCTGGGGCCTGATCATCGTCGCCCTGGGACTCATCGTCCCGATGGGCGCCGACATCTGACGCTTCCGTACAGGAGAAAAGCCCAGCTCGACCACCACGGTCGACCTGGGCTTTTCTCATGCCCACCCCTCCCGTGTGGTTGAGTTCTCCGGCGGTTACGTAGTAGCCGGAGAACTCAACTACCCGGGAGGAGGGGTCAGCGGAGCGTGCTGGCGGCAGCCTGATCCAGGTGCCAGATGGTCTCCCGAGCACCGCGGGCGTTGACCGCGGGGATCTCGGTGACCTCGGTGCCCGGGGTGAGCGCCTTCGCGGCGGCCTCGGCCTTGTCCGCGCCGGCCACGACCATCCAGACCCGCTCGGCGGTATGGATCGCCGGGAAGGTCAGCGTGATCCGCTGCAGCGGGGGCTTCGGGGACTCATCCTCACTGGTGGTCACCTGTTCGGTGACGTGCAGCGAGGCCTTGCCCGGGAAGAGGCTGGCGACGTGACCGTCGGGGCCGACGCCGAGCAGCAGCACGTCGAAGCGGGGGAGCGCCAGGCCGGAGCGTCCGCCCTCGGCGCTGTGGCCCTGCAGCTCGGAGGCGTACATCTCCGCGCCGATGAAGGGTTCTGCGGCGTCTTCGGAGGTGGCCATGGGGTGGATGTTGCCCTCGGGAAGCCCGTGCTTCTCGATCAGAACCTCGAGCAGCGCCTCGTGGGCCTGCACGGCGTTGCGCTCGGGGTCATCGCTGGGCAGCAGGCGCTCGTCGCCCCACCAGAAGTGCACCTTGTGCCAGGGCGGAGTCTCGGTGCCCGGCGTCGCGACCAGCTGTGCCACCTGAGCCAGGACGGCGACGCCGGCGCTGCCGCCGGTGAGCACCGCATGGGCGTCACCGTGGTGGCGTGCGGCGTCGACCAGGACCGCGAGCAGCCGCTCGGCGACCACCGTGACCAGCTGGTCCTTCTCGGCGTAGACCTCGGTGCGCGGGGCAGCCAGCGCCGCCTGGGATGAAGCGGCCTGAGGGGAATCTGTCATGGGAGTGCATCCTTCCGCGGCATCGTCACTGATGCCACGAGCCTAGTATGTCGGTCAGTACAGCGCAGCAGCTCAGTTGAATCCAGGGGAGGCGCCGGAGAGATCGGTGGCCGGCAGCGCCCGGGTGAGCACCTCGCCGTAGACCTCATCGGAATCCAGCCGGCGCAGCTCCTCGGCCAGGCACACCTGAAGGGTGCGCACCGGCAGCGGCACGCCTTGGACGAGTCCGTCGGCGGAGCGCAGCTCGGCGATCTCCTCGCCGCGCGGCCTCGAGAGGCTCACGTCCCCGCTGGGGCGGTGGAAGGTGACCGCGGTCAGGGTCAGCGGCAGCTCGGACTCGACCGGTTGCGCCGTGGAGACCAGGCTGACCGGGATCCGCAGCGCCTGCTGCAGCCAGGCCGCGAGCAGCGCCGCGCTGGGCAGGTCCGCGGCGGCCTCCACGGTCACGCCGGTGAGCTCCGCGGGGTCCAGAGTGTCCAGGATGCTGGCCAGCTGGATCCGCCAGTGTGTCAGCCGGGTCCAGGCCAGATCGGTGTCACCCGCGGTGTAGTGCGCGGAGATGCGCTGCAGCGCCTCCAGCGGGCGCGGGTCCATCGCCGAATCGGTGATCCGGCGGTGCGCGATCCGCCCGATCGGGGTGGATCCGACGTTCTCCGGCAGCTCATCGGCCCACCAGGCCACGATCGGGGCGTCGGGCAGCAGCAGCGCCGAGACCATCGCCTCGGTCTGCTCGGCGAGCTCGCCGGAGGCTTCCAGCACGATCACCTCGGAGGCGCCTGCGTCACCGCCGACCCGGATCTGCGCATCCAGCCGGGTCTCATCCGCGACCTGCCCGGAGGCCAGCACGATGATCCGGCAGGGATGCTCCCGGGAGGCCAGGTTCGCCGCCGCGATGGCGGGCTCGGCATTGTCCTTCGAGGTGAGGATGACCAGGGTCAGCACCCGGGTCAGGGCGACGACGCCGCCGTCCTCGCGCAGCTCGCGCAGCTTCTTGGAGACCTTGGAGGTGGTGGTGTTCTCGATGTCGACGATCACGGGATTCTCCTTAGGGCCTGCGCCAGGTGCGGCCGTCGCGGGCCAGCAGGTCATGGGCGGACTGCGGCCCCCAGCCGCCCGGGGCGTAGGGCTCGGGCTGGGCCTTCTGGGCGGCCCAGTGATCCTCGAAGGGGTCCAGGATCTTCCAGGAGAGCTCGACCTCTTCATGGCGCGGGAACAGCGGCGGCTCGCCGAGCAGCACATCGAGGATCAGCCGTTCATAGGCCTCGGGGCTGTCCTCGGTGAAGGCGTGGCCATACCCGAAGTCCATCGTGACGTCGCGGACCTCCATCTGGGTGCCGGGCACCTTGGAGGTGAACCGGATGGTGGCGCCCTCGTCAGGCTGGACCCGGATGACGACGGCGTTCTGACCGAACTCGTGGTCGTCGTGGTCCTGGAAGAGCAGATTCGGGGCGCGCTTATAGATCACCGCGATCTCGGTGACCCGACGGCCCAGGCGTTTCCCGGCGCGAAGGTAGAACGGGGCGCCGGCCCAGCGGCGGGTGTTGATGTCCAGCTTCAGCGCGGCGAAGGTCTCGGTGGTGGAGTCCGGGTTGAAACCCTCTTCGTCCAAGAACCCGACGACCTTCTCCCCGCCCTGCCAGCCGGAGGTGTACTGTCCGCGGGCCGAGGCGGAGCCGAGGTCCTCGGGGAGCCGGACGGCGCCGAGCACCTTCTCCTTCTCGGCGCGCAGATGCTCCGCGTCGAAGGAGATGGGCTCCTCCATGGCGGTCAGCGCGAGCAGCTGGAGCAGGTGGTTCTGGATGACGTCGCGGGCCGCGCCGACGCCGTCGTAGTAGCTGGCCCGACCCCCGATGCCGATGTCCTCGGCCATGGTGATCTGCACGTGGTCCACGTACTGGGCGTTCCAGAGCGGCTCGAAGAGCTGGTTCGCGAAGCGCAGCGCCAGCAGGTTCTGCACCGTCTCCTTGCCCAGGTAGTGATCGATCCGGAAGACCGCGTCCGGCGGGAAGACCGACTCCACCACGGCGTTGAGCTCCCTGGCCGAGGCCAGGTCATGGCCGAAGGGCTTCTCGATGACCACCCGGCTCCACGGATCCTCCACGCTGTTCTGCGCGGTGGCGAGGCCGTGGGAGGAGAGCTTCTCGCAGACGATCTCGAAGGAGTTCGGCGGGATCGAGAGGTAGAACGCGTGATTGCCGCGGGTCCCGCGCGATTCCTTGAGCTCATCCAGGGTCTCCCCGAGACGGGCATAGGCGGCGTCGTCGTCGAACCCGGTGGTGGTCACGAAGCGCAGCCCGGCGGAGAGCTGGTCCCAGACCTGCTGATCGAAGTGGGTGCGTGCGGAGATCTTGACCTGCTCGAGCACCTCCGCGGCGAACTCCTCATGACTCCACTCCCGCCGGCCGAAGCCGACCAGCGAGAAGCTCGGCGGCAGCAGCCCCCGGTTGGCCAGGTCATAGATGGCCGGGAGCAGCTTCTTGCGCGCCAGGTCCCCGGTGACGCCGAACATCACCATCGCCGAGGGCCCGGCGATCCGGTTCAGCCGGCGGTCACGCGGATCGCGCAGCGGATTGCCCGGCTTGGCCCGGGAGCTGCTCCGAGAGCTGCTCGTGCGCGATGACCCGGTCCGCGATGACCCGGTCCGCGATGACCCGGTCCGCGAGGATCCGGCGCGCGAGGAGTCGCCGGTGCGGGCTGCGTTCACAGGGCGTCCACGGTCTCGATGACCTGGGTCAGGCCCGCGGTGCGGTCATTGAGGTGCACCTGCAGCACCGGCATGTCGTGTCCGGCCAGGACCTGGGCGTCGCCCTCGGCCTGGGCGGCGATCAGCTTGGACAGCGTGAACGGCCGGTCCGGGACCTCGACGTCGGTGCTGGAGCTGGTGGTCAGCTGCAGGAAGGCGCCGATATGCGGGCCGCCCTTGTGGAACTGTCCGGTGGAGTGCAGGAACCGGGGTCCCCAGCCGAAGGTCACCGGGCGTCCGGAGAGCGAGGAGAGCTGGGCCCGGATGGCTTCGAGCTGGGTCTCGGTGGTGCGGTCCAGGTACGCGGTGACCGCCAGGTAGCCGTCCTCCGGGACAGCCTTCACCAGCGCCTGCAGAGCCTCGCTCAGGTTCGACGCGTCGGCGTCGGTCAGCGCGGACCCGCCGAGGGTGCGGAACGCCACGGCGCCGTCGGTCACGGAGTCCCCGGCCTCGGGGGCGGGCGCGTCGAGCAGGCCGCGGGCGGCGGTCTTGGCGGATTCCACGTCGGGCTGGTCGAAGGGGTTGATGCTCAGCAGCGCGCCGGCGACCACGGTGGCGACCTCCCAGAGCATGAACTGCGCCCCGAGGCTGCCACCGGTGCGCACCGCGTGGGAGCTGACCACCAGATCGGCGTCGTCGTTGTCCACCGAGGCGCCGTCTTCGACCTCGACGTCGATGATCTGGGTGATCAGCACGTCGTCGACGTCGCGGTGCAGCTCGGGCTCGCCGTCGGCGACGATCACCGGCAGCAGACCGGTGCCGTTCTTGCCGGTGGACTCGGCGACCAGCTGTTCGATCCAGTTGCCCAGCCCGATCAGCGGGGAGCCGGCGTCGACGATCACGAGCTTGTTGCGCAGCGGGACGGTGCCGCCGATGGCGGAGCCCAGGCGCAGGCCGGGGTTGTCGGCGTCGTCCTCGGCGAGGATCGCGAGCGAGTCCTCGGCGTCGTCGAGCAGGGATTCCACGTCGGCACCGGCCAGGCCGGAGGGGACCAGACCGAAGGCGGTGAGCGCGGAGTAGCGCCCGCCCACGGTGGGGTCGGCCTCGAAGATCGCACGCACTCCGGCCTCGGCGGAGGACTTCGCCAGCGGGGAGCCGGGGTCGGTGACGATCACGGTGCGGGTCACGGCGTCGATCCCGGCCTCGGTCATGGCCTGCTGCACGATCCGGCGCTGCGAGTCGGTCTCCACGGTGGAGCCGGACTTCGAGGAGACCACGAGCACGGTCTTCTCGATGTCGGTGCCGATCACGGCGGCGACATGCTGCGGGTCGGTGGAGTCCAGCACGGTGAGCTCGACCCCGGCGGTGGCGCAGATGACCTCGGGCGCCAGCGAGGACCCGCCCATGCCCGCGAGCACCACCCGGGTGAGGCCTTCGGCGGCGAGCTCCTCGCGCAGCGCGGCGATCTTGGGCAGCAGCGCGCGGGAGTCCTCGAAGAGCGAGACCCAGCCGAGCCGCTTGCTGGCCTCGTCCTCGGCGGCCACACCCCAGAGGGTGTGGTCCTTGGCGGCCAGCCGGGAGGCGAATTCGTGGTCGAGCAGACCTGGAACCTGGTTCTCGGCGGCCTGACGGGCCGCTCCGGTCAGTGTCAGGGAGAGTGAGCTCATGACGTGCTTCCTTTCTCAGCCGAACGCCTCGGTTCAGCCTGGCCAGCATCTGCGCTTATAGGGGGCCGGTGGGATTGACGTGGCTGTTGTCCCTGATCGGCGCCCGGTGGGGGAGTCTCTGCTCCAGTCTTGCTGGATCAAGACGCCGCCCGGGCCGGGCGCCGTACGGGGTGAACAGTCGAATGATCAGCTCAGCGTGCGAGCCGACCGGCATGCACGGTTCAGCTGTTGCGCTTGAGCCCATCATCGATGGTGCCCAGCAGGCCAGTCCAGGAGACCTCGAACTTCTGCAGACCCTCGGTCTCCAGGGTGTCGACGACCTCGCGGTAGCTGATCCCGGCGGCGGAGATGCCGTCGAGGACCCGGTTGGCCTCCACGTAGGTGTCGGCGAGCGTGTCCTTCTCGACGACGCCGTGGTCGGCCAGCGCCAGCAGGGTCTTCTCCGGCATGGTGTTGACCACGTCGGCGCCGGCCAGCTCGGTCACGTACAGGGTGTCCGAGAGGTTCGGGTCCTTGGTGCCGGTGGAGGCCAGCAGCAGCCGCTGCGGGCGTCCGCCGCGCTCGGCCAACAGCTGCCAGCGCTCGGAGGAGAAGGTCTCCACCGCGATCTGGTGCGCCAGTCGGGCGTTGGCGACGGCGGCCTGGGACTTCAGCTTCTCGGTGCCGGGCTTGCCCGCTTCGGCGGCGAGCTCCAGGCGCTTGTCGATCTCGGCGTCCACGCGGGAGACGAAGAAGGAGGCCACCGAGTGGATCTTCGAGATGTCGATCCCGTCCGAGTGGGCCTTCTCCAGGCCGAGCATGAATGCGTTGATGACCGCGCGGTAGCGCTCGAGCGAGAAGACCAGGGTCACGTTGACGCTGATCCCCTCGGCGGTCACCGCGGCGATCGCCTCGATGCCCTCGACGGTGGCGGGAATCTTGATCAGCACGTTCTCCCGGTCCACCGCCTTGTAGAGCTCGCGGGCCTGGGCGATGGTGCCGGCGGCGTCGCGGGCCAGCCGGGGGTCGACCTCGATGGAGACCCGGCCGTCGACGCCGTCGGTGGCGGCGTAGACCCCGGCGAACACGTCGCAGGCCTCACGCACATCGGCGGTGGTGATGTCGAAGACGGCCTTCTCGGCGTCGGCTCCGGCGGCGGCCAGCTCGGTGAGCTGCGCCTCGTAGGCCTCGCCGTCCTTCAGCGCGGACTCGAAGATGGTCGGGTTGGTGGTGACGCCGACGATGTTGTGGGTCTCGATCAGCTTCGCCAGCGAGCCGGAGTTCAGCCGTTCGCGGGAGAGGTCGTCGAGCCAGATCGAGACGCCGAGGTCGGAGAGCGCCTGAGTGTTCTTGTTTGCAGTCATATCTGTTCTCCTGATGCCAGGTGATGGATGAGTCTTTGCGCGCCGGGTGCCTCCAGGAGGCGGCGGCGATTAGGAGGCGGCGGCGATGGATTCCTGGGCGGCCTCGGTGACAGCGGCGGCGGTGATGCCGAACTGCTCGTAGAGCACCTTGTAGTCGGCGGAGGCGCCGAAGTGATCCAGTCCGATGATCCGGCCTGCGTCACCGACGATGTCGCGCCAGCCCATGGAGGACGCGGCCTCCACCGAGACGCGCGCCCTGACCGCGGCCGGGATGACGCTCTCGCGGTAGGCGGCGTCCTGCTCGAAGAACCACTCGCGGCAGGTCATCGAGACCACCCGGGCGGCGATGTTCTGCTCGGCCAGCGCTTCGCGGGCCTGCACGGCCAGCTGGACCTCGGAGCCGGTGCCGATGAGCACGACGTCGGGGGTCACCACGGCGCCGTCGCGGACGGCCTCGGCGAGCACGTAGGCTCCCTTGGCCGCGCCCTCGACCGCACCGAACTCGGTGGCGGTGGCCGCACCGGCGCCGCGGGCGTAGGTGGGGATGTTCTGCCGGGTCAGCGCCAGACCGGCGGGACGGTCGTTGCGGCGCAGCACCTCGCGCCAGGCGATGGCCACCTCGTTGGCGTCGCCGGGACGCACCACATCGAGGTTCGGGATGGCGCGCAGGGTGGCGAGCTGCTCCACCGGCTGGTGGGTGGGGCCGTCCTCGCCCAGACCGATGGAGTCATGGGTCCAGACGAAGATCGAGCCCGCGCCCATCAGCGCGGCCAGCCGGATGGCGGGGCGCTGGTAGTCGGAGAAGATCAGGAAGGTCCCGTTGTAGGTGCGCAGCGGGGTGGACAGCGAGATGCCGTTGCTGATCGCGGCCGCGGCGTGCTCACGGATCCCGAAGTGCAGGTTGCGCCCGTAGGGGTTGCCGGTGAACTTCTCGGTGGAGTGGGACTCCGGGATGAAGGAGTCGTAGCCGGCCAGCAGGGTGTTGTTGGACCCGGCGAGGTCGGCGGAGCCGCCCCAGAGCTCGGGCAGCACCTCGGCGATGCCGTTGAGCACCTTGCCCGAGGCCGAGCGGGTGGCGACCTCTTCCCCGGCGGGGAACTCCGGCAGCTGGGACTCCCATCCCTCGGGCAGCTCGCCGGCGGTGAGCCGGTCCAGCAGCTTGGCCTCATCGGTGTGGGCCTCGCGCCAGGAGGCGTACTTGGAGTCCCATTCCTTGCGGGTCTCGACGCTGCGGTTGAGGATCTTGCGGGCGTGGTCGATGACCTCGTCCTCCACGGCGAAGTGGGCTGACGTGTCGAAGCCGAGCAGCTCCTTGAGCGCCACGAGCTCCTCGGTGCCCAGCTTGGCGCCGTGGATCCCGCCGGTGTTCTTCTTCTTCGGCGAGGGGTAGCCGATCATGGTGCGCAGCGCGATGAGCGAGGGCTTGGAGGTCTCGGCCTTGGCCGCCTCCAGCGCGCGGTGCAGCTCGTTGATGTCCTCGTCGTAGTCGCCGGTCTGCATCCAGTCCACGCGCTGGACGTGCCAGCCGTAGGCCCGGTAGCGGGCCTGGACGTCCTCGGTGAAGGAGATGTCGGTGTCGTCCTCGATGGAGATCTTGTTGTCGTCCCAGATCACCACGAGGTTGCCGAGCTCCTGGTGCCCGGCGAGCGAGGAGGCCTCGGAGGTCACGCCCTCCTGGAGGTCGCCGTCGGAGGCGATGACCCAGATGGTGTGGTCGAAGGGGGACTCTCCGGCGGGGGCGTCGGGGTCCATCAGTCCGCGCATCCGGCGCTGGCCGTAGGCGAAGCCGACCGAGGAGGCCAGGCCCTGGCCCAGCGGGCCGGTGGTGATCTCCACGCCGGCGGTGTGGCCGTACTCGGGGTGGCCGGGGGTGAGTGAGTCCCAGGTGCGCAGCGCGGCCAGGTCCTCGACCTCGAGGCCGTAGCCGGAGAAGTAGAGCTGCAGGTACAGGGTCAGGGAGGTGTGACCGGGGGAGAGGATGAAGCGGTCGCGGCCGAGCCACTTGGGATCGGTCGGATCGTGCTTCATCACCTTCTGGAACAGCAGGTAGGCGGCTGGGGCCAAGGACATCGCGGTGCCGGGGTGGCCGGAGCCGACCTTTTCGACGGCGTCTGCGGCCAGCACGCGCAGCGTGTCGACTGCTCGCTTGTCCAGATCGGTGAATACGGCATTATCGGTCACTATGTTTCCTCCAGATGGTGAGGGACGGTGGACAACGAGGGCCGCGCACATCGTTGTGCCGCGCAGGTTCAACCCTACCGGGGTAGAGGCTATTCCTGGCGGATCATCAGAGCATTGCAGAATGCTCACGCGTGATGATCGCGAGTATGAGGACTTGGAGCTGCGACGTCTTCGGGCAGCTCAGCCCATCCCCAGGGCCAGGGAGATGAGCTCGAAGGAGCGGTGATCGATCACCAGGTCTGCCTGCTCGGCCAGTGCGGGCTTCGCGCAGAAGGCGATCCCCACTCCGGCGGCCGCCAGCATGTCCAGGTCGTTGGCGCCATCGCCGACGGCGACCACGTTGCGGGGGAGCAGCCCCTGTGACGCCGACCACTGTTCAAGATACTCCCTCTTGGCCGCCCGGTCGACGACGGCGCCCCGGACGGTCCCCTCCAGGGTTCCCTGCGCCGAGATGGCCAGGTCATTGGCGTGGTAGCCGGTGAGTCCCAGATCAGCGGCCAGCGGAGCCAGCACCTGGAGGAACCCGCCGGAGACGGCGTAGCTGGGCCAGCCGCGGCGGCGCAGGTCTGCGAGCAGCTCGCGGGCGCCCTGCGTGGGGGTGATCGCGGCGAGGGTGGAATCGATCACGCCCTCGGGCAGTCCGGTGAGCGCCTGGACCCGCTGGTGCAGCGAGGCCGCGAAGTCGATCTCTCCGCGCATCGCGCGCTCGGTGACCTCGGCGACCTCGGCCTCGCGGCCGGCGTCGCGGGCCAGCAGCTCGATGACCTCCTGGTCGATGAGCGTGGAGTCCACGTCCATCAGCAGCATCAGCCGGCCGTCCTCGGCGTGCAGCTGGGCCCGCCGCGGGGCGGGCAGCACCGTCTGGGTGACCGTGCCCTCGAGCTGATGAGCGGCGTCCTCGAGCAGCGAGACCGCCAGCTGCGAGCCGTAGGAGTCATCGGAGTCATCGAGCGTCAGGGACCAGCGCACGGCGGAGACCTCGGTGCCGTCGCCCAGCGGGACCTGGCGCAGCTCCACGCTGTGCACGACGCCGCGCCGGGAGAACTCGTGGGTCAGCGAGCGGATGAGCGGCCCGTCCAGCTCAGCGGCCGCCAACATGGCCACCGTGCCGTGGGGGAGATCAGGGCTGGGCAGATCAGGTGTGCGGAGATCATGGTGAGGGTGCGCAGTCATAGCGTGTTCAGCCTATAGCGCCTCATCGGGTTCGATAGTGTTGGGCCCATGAGCCCTGTCCTCGATATCCAGAATGTCAGCGTGCGCCGCGGGCGCAAGAAACTCCTCGATGACGTCTCCTGGACGGTGAACGAGGACGAGCGCTGGGTGATTCTGGGGCCGAACGGGGCGGGAAAGACCACTCTGCTGCAGATCGCCGCCGCCCGGATGTTCCCGACCACCGGTACGGCCGCGATCCTCGATGAGCAGCTCGGCGCCGTCGACGTCTTCGAGCTGCGCCCGCTGATCGGCTTCAGCTCCAACTCGCTGACCACCACGGTCCCGATGCAGGAGACGGCGCTCAACGTCGTCGTCACCGCCGCCTACGGGGTCACCGGACGCTGGCGCGAGGAGTACGAGCAGCTCGATGAGCGCCGGGCCTTCGCGCTGCTCAACGAGTGGGGCGTGGGAACGGTCTTCGACCGTCCCTTCGGCACCCTCTCCGAGGGGGAGCGCAAGCGGGTCCAGATCGCCCGGGCGCTGATGACCGACCCAGAGCTGCTGCTGCTCGACGAGCCCGGCGCCGGACTGGACCTGGGCGGGCGCGAGGCGCTCGTGGCGCGGACCAGCGAGCTGGTCCGCAGCGAAGAGGCTCCCACCACCGTGCTGGTCACCCACCACCTCGAAGAGATCCCGCCCGGATTCACCCACGTGCTGCTGCTGCGCGACGGCAAGACCGTCGCCGCGGGACCGATCGAGGAGACCATGACCTCGGCGAACCTCTCCACCACCTTTGACACCGAGCTTGATCTGATCCACCGCGACGGGCGCTATTCGGCCTTCAAGAAGCAGCCCGAGGCGGCTGCGGCCGGCTCCATGGCTGCTCCGGCGGCTGGGCTGTCGCAGGCTCGTGGTTGATGGAGGCGCTCGCTGACTTCTTCCTGAACGAGCTCAGCGTCGCGCAGCTGCTGCTGATCCTGGTGGCCGGGATCTGGGCCGGCGCGATCAACACGGTGGTCGGCTCCGGCACCCTGGTGACCTTCCCGGTGCTGGTGGCCATGGGAGTGCCGCCGGTCTCGGCCACGGTCTCCAATGCGATGGGCCTCATCGCCGGGAACTTCACCGGCGCCTGGGGGTACCGGCGCGAGATCCGGCAGGTGAAGTCGGTGCTGGTGAAGCTGGTGCCGGCCTCGATCCTGGGCGGCGTCATCGGCGCCACGCTGCTGATCACCCTGCCCGAGGAGATCTTCGGGAGGGTCGCCCCGATCCTGATCGTGGTCTCGCTGGGCTTCGTCATCGCCCAGCCCAGACTCTCGGCCTGGGTCCGGGCGCGCGCCGCGGCCCGAGAGTCCGACGCCGGGGCCGCCGGAGCATCCGGAGCTGCCGGAACTTCCCGGCCGGCCGAATCCGGTGCGGGCGACGCGCCCAAGGCGGGCAGGCCCTCGATGCCCACGGTGAGCCTGGCGCTGATGCTGCTGGTCTTCGCGGCCGGCATCTACGGCGGCTACTTCGTCGCCGCGCAGGGGATCCTGCTCATGGGCATCCTCGGGATCTTCCTGATGGCCAACATCCAACAGGCCAACGGCGTGAAGAACCTGCTGGTCGCCGTCGTGAACCTCACCGCCGCGATCAGCTACGTGTTCGTGGACTATGTGCTGCGCGAAGCCGGGGACCGCGTGATCCTCTGGGAGGTGGTGGTGGTCATCGCCGTGGGCTCCACGCTGGGCGGCCTCATCGGCGCCTGGGTGGGACGCCGCCTCTCGCCGCTGGTGCTGCGAATGATCATCGTCACCCTGGGCCTGGTGGCGCTGTTCGTGATGCTGCGCAACCTCTTCGTCGCCTGACCCCTCCTCTGACCCTCCCGGGTGGTTGAGTTTTCCGGCTACTACGTAACCGCCGGAAAACTCAACCACCCGGGAGGGTTAGGTTCTTTGCGACCGGCGCCGGACAGGGGCACGGCCGATTTGATATAGTGCTGTGTTGGTCCAAACTCGGCCCACCCTCAGTTCCACGCCTCTGGCAAAATCCAGCGGCAGATGAAAAGGACACACTCCATGAAGTCTGATATCCACCCCAAGTACGAGCCGGTCATCTTCAACGACCTGGCCTCCGGTGAGAAGATCCTCACCCGCTCCACCACCTCCTCGAAGAAGACCATGGAGTGGGAAGACGGCAACACCTACCCGGTCATCGACGTCGAGATCTCCGCCGCTTCGCACCCGTTCTACACGGGCAAGCAGCGCATCATGGACTCCGAGGGTCGCGTCGAGCGCTTCAACGCACGCTTCAAGGGCTTCGGCGGCAAGAAGTAGGCAGTTCACGCTTCTGGCGTCTCAAGCATCCTCAGCAGGGCCGCAGTCACCTCGACTGCGGCCCTGCTGCTGTCTCAAGGCCCTGGGCAGTGAGGCGCAACGCCGACTAGAATGAGTCATGACCAAGACCGGCCGGAACACCGCCGCGGCGGTGCTGCTCGTGGCAGCGGCAGCGCTGGCGCTGCTGGGGGTATTGGTCCATCACAGTTTCACGGCTGAGTACGGCATCATCACGCATAGTGCAGTCGAGGGCCTGGTCTGGGGATTTACGGCCGGCCTCTCCGGAGCAGCTCTCGTGCTGGTCGGGGTCGTCGCCGTGTTCGCCCTGGTGCTCTCACCGCGACCGTGGATGCGGTGGACGGCCGTCGCCATCCCGGTCCTCATGCTGCTCGGGATGCTTGCTCTCACCCCCGTGGCGCTCCAGCAGAAGACTGAGGCCCAGTACGACGCCGTTCCGCAATGCGTGACCGAGGGTTCGGGTGAGCCCGCTGCCGCTGCAGAGCGTGAGTCCCAGCGGGCATTCGACTCCATCGAACACGTCGGATACTTCGGCGGCGGCGGCGCCAGTGGGGTCGATGGCTGTGACCGCAGCTTGGTGGTCTCCGAAGAGGTCGATGTGCTCGAGCACTATCGGGCAGCGCTGCCCGAGGCGGGCTGGGAGGTGATCGAGGACGACGGACGCCATCTGCGGGCCCAGCGGGAGGGGATGGCGTTCGAAGTGGCGCTCTGCCCCGGAGGCGGCGTCGTGTGGGCTGGAAGCGACGACGGCGCCGGTGCGCAGTGCGAGCCTGGCTGACCCGGAGCTGTCCTGCAGGGTCACCGCTGCGCGGGTGCTCTCAGTCGTCAGCGACCACCGGGTAGATGTAGTTCATGAAGCACAGCGCCGCGATCGCGGTGCCATAGGCCTTGGAGGGGACGATCGACTCCACGATGTAGCGGATGCCGCTCAGCTCGAAGTGCTGGTAGCCGTTGTAGTACAGCTCATCGAGCATGTCGCGAAGATGAGGTTTGACGTCTTCCTCGCCCATCCCCCCGCCGAACTCGCACACCAGGCCGCCCTGCTTCTCCCCGTTCTCATCGTGGAGCAGTCCGTAGATGATCCCTGCGGTGGCCCGCTCGCCGGGGCCGCACGAGAACTCAGCCACGATGGACTCCATCACCTCGCCGTGTGCGATCGCCTTGCGACCGGGATACTCCTTCAGCACCGCAGTCTTCGGCAGGATCGAGCTGTACGTCATGATGTTCGCCATCTCGATCCCGGCGTCGTGGAGTGCCAGGTGGTAGGACCCCGCGTGGATGGTCACATCACTCTCACCCTTCCCCTGCGTCTCGAAGTAATCACAGGGTATGCGGTTGCCAATTTTCATAGATCTACTCCAAACGTGGGGCTCTGTCGATCACGGGGACGGTGCATGCCCGTCGGCTCTGCAGCTCCCCGAGGTCCGACATCGCAGATGTTCAGGGCGCCCCTGGAACGGAGGGGCGCCTGTCACGGTGCACTGACCACGCTAGGTCGGGAGGCCGGCCCTGCATCACAGTGATGGGCGAACCCCCGCGTGGACTACGGGGGAACCCCCGTGATTCCCGGTGGTGAAACATTCCTGCCCTGCTTGCCCTATCACCGGCAGGAATAGGATTGCCCCATGACGGACACGCATCAGCAGCACGGGGAGTACAAGGTCGTGGGCGGCAAGCTCGTCGTCGTCGACCTCCACACCGACCTTGATCCCCGCACCCACCCGCGCGACGCGCGCATCACCGCCGCCTCGGTCAACGGGGACTTCTTCCTGGAGCCCGATGAGGCGCTGGACTCGCTCAATGCCGCGCTGATCGGGCTGCCGACCCGCGCCACCCGGGAGGAGATCGCCGAATCCGTGCGCGCCGAGCTGCCCGCGGAGGCCCATATGTTCGGCTTCGACGAATACGCCATCGCCACCGCGGTGCGCCGCGCCCTGGGCCATGCCACCCGCTGGGAGGACCACGACTGGGAGGTCATGCCGGCGGTGCAGATGCCCGTGGAGATGCACGTGGCGCTGGATCAGGTCCTCACCGAGGAGGTGGGCCGCGGCACCCGGCCGCCGCTGATGCGGATGTGGGACTACGCCGGCCGGGCCGTGGTGATCGGTTCCTTCCAGTCCCTGGTCAACGAGGTCGACTCGGAGGCCGCCGAGCGGCTCGACGCCACCGTGGTGCGGCGGATCACCGGCGGGGGAGCGATGTACATGGACGAGGGCAGCTTCGTCACCTACTCGCTCTCGGTGCCGCAGTCCCTGGTGGACGGGCTCAGCTTCGCCGACTCCTACCCGTTCCTGGACGCCTGGGCGATGGAGGCGCTGACCTCGATCGGGATCACCGCCTCGTATAAGCCGCTCAACGACATCGTCTCCACCGAGGGCAAGATCGGCGGGGCCGCGCAGAAGCGCCTGGCCAGCGGCGGAATGGTGCACCACGTGACCATGAGCTACGACATGAACGCCGACGACATGCTCCAGGTGCTGCGCATCGGGCGGGAGAAGATCTCCGACAAGGGGATCACCTCCGCAGCGAAGCGGGTGGATCCGCTGCGCAGCCAGACCGGGCTGGCCCGAGCGGAGATCCTGGACGCGTTCGTGCAGACCTTCGCCACCAAGTACGGGGCGCGGATCGCCGAGATCCGTCCCGAGGAGCTGGCCCGCGCCGAACAGCTGGTGAAGGAGAAGTTCAGCACTCCCGAATGGACCGCCAGAGTCCCCTGAGCTGGGAGGATACAGAGTTCGACGGCGGGGCTGAGGTCCACGATTCGCGGTCCAGTTCAGCGTCGTGCTAATGTTTCTTGTCGTTGCCTCTGAGGCAATAACAAGATGCGCGGGTGGCGGAATAGGTAGACGCGCTAGCTTGAGGTGCTAGTCCTCGTAAAGAGGGTAGGGGTTCAAGTCCCCTTCCGCGCACATCTGAGAACGAAGCAAAGACCCCGGTCTGACATGGAGCAATCCATGTCGGCCGGGGTCTTTTGCTTGCCTCCTTCAGAAGGGCACCTGGGTGGCGAGCAGCCCGGCCGCCGGTGCGCGACCGCTGGTGACGCGGCAGAACTCAAACGGGTCCATGGCGAGGTGCTCTCCGCCCACGCCGGCGTTCCCGCCGTCGCCGAATGTCCAGTGCCCGCCGGCGGGTCCGCTGAGCTCGAGGACGACGGGCCGCCCGTGGCGCAGGGCCCACTCGTGGACGGCGTCGTCGACGATGACGCCCTCATGGTCGGCCGTGGCGAGCATCTCCATGCCGGTGGCCCGGGTGATGTCGATCCGGTGCATGAACGGGTCGCGGGTCAGGATCACGTCGAACAGGTAGCCGAAGGTCCATCGCCCGTCGGTCTCCTCCTCCATGGTCTGGTTTCGCAGGAACGTCGGTGAGCGGCGCCGGTTGCGGACAGCCTGTGGGCTCAGCCTCCGGTACTGACGGGCGACCTCCTCGGCGGTGAGCGCTGCGTTCTTCTCGACTTGGAGCGCGGTCAGCGCATCGATCTGCAGGCCGCCGCGGCGCCGTGCGCGCAGGGCGGCCGTCGCCTGCTGGCGGATCATCTCGGGCACCGAGGCTGCCATCTGGACCATCCCCAGCATGTGCCCGGCCATCGCGCGCACATCCCACTCGGGGCAGTCGGTCTGGGCGGCCCACTGTTCAGGGGTGAGCTGGTCCAAGAGATCGGCGACGCGCGCGTATTCGGTGGTGGCGAGCTGGGTCGCGAGGGCGCGGTCCAGCTGGGGGAGGCGGGCCTCCCGGGTCAACTCTTGCTGCTTGGTGCTCATGACTGCTCCTTAGGCAGTGGGTGGTTCTGGAGTCAGGGCAGGTCGAGGTCGTCGGCCAGCATGTCGATGGCACGGTCGAGCAGTCGAGCCCAGCGGTCTCCGCCGGGATCGTTGGCGTGTTGAGAATCCACCAGGCCCCCTACCAGCGCGGTGAACAGGTCGAGGTCCTCTTGTGCCGTGATGCCGTGGCGAATGAAGATCTCGCGAGCGAGGTCCAGCGTCGCGACGGCAGGGGCGTAGTTGTGCGCGCTCGGGGTGAAGCCCGGGATCGTCCGCAGATTCATCAATTGATGTCGGGGAAGGTCGCTGACGGCGAAGTCGAAGAAGCTCCGCGCGATGAACCGGAGCGCCTCGCGCGCGTCCTCCGGGACCTGGTCCCGCAGGGACTCGAACTGGGTGAGACATTCGGCCCAGGCCTGCCCGAACATGGCGTCGTAGATCGCGTGTTTGGATCCGAAGTGCGTATAGAGCGACGGCGCGCGCATGCCGACCCGCTCGGCCACCCCGCGCAGGGTGATCTCCGCGAGCCCGGCCTCACGCGCCATGGACCAGGCCGCGTCGAGGATTTCGAGCTGCGTGGCCTCACGCCGTTCGGCCTGCCTATCACGCGTAGTTCCACCTAACATAGTTAGGATTCAAGCACCGGCGCGTATGGCCTGTCCAGGGTTCGGGTCCTCATCCCCGCCCCTCAACGCAGGGGGCGCCGCTCAGCCGTCGTTGGCGTTGCCTCGGTCGGCGTAGTCCTCCGGGTCGCCGCCGTCGTGCTGTGCCCACTGCTCCGCGCAGGTGCCCCCGGGGGGATTCGGCTCCCAGTCGGCGCGGGCCTGGGACTGCTGCCACAGGTTCTGGTCGACCTCTTCCTGGGACTGTCCGCCCCGCACGAGCGTCGAGGTCTCGATTCCTTCCCAGCAGGCGAAGTGGGACTCCAGGTGTTCCCACTCATCGATCTGCAGGTAGTCCGGGTGGCACAGCGGGTCCGGCATCGCTCCGCTGCCGTCCCAGTCCTGCGGCCAACCTGCCGGCTGGGCGCCGTCGTTGTGCGCGGCTTTCGCGGCCAGCGCCTCGTCGTCGTTGCAGTGCAGATGGAAGACCTCGCTGCCGTCGTCCTCCTCCGGAGAGATGTAGAAGAACTCCACGCCATCGGGCCCGCCAATGAGCTGCTGGCCTCCGGGGTGCTGCTCAGCGTCATGCTCAGCGTCATCCGCGGTGCCCGGCCCGGCGGCATCTGACTCGGCGGGGGCGTCTTCGTCGCTGGTGTCTGCCGCAGCCTCTGCGGTCTCACTGGAACTCGACGCCGGCTCCTCAGCCGCAGCGACATCGTCGGCAGGATCATTCTCGACGGGAACATCGGCCGCGCAGGAGGAGAGCAGCAGGGCCGCTCCGACGGTCGAGAATACCGGAATCCAGCGTCTGTCAGGCATGTTCACACCATACATATCGCTGATTCTCAAGTGAATAACAATGAGCAATCATCTTGGCCGAGCCGAGCGGGGAAACCTTGCGATCCTGGCGTGTCGCCCGGCACGCCTGGCCGACGCGCTGCGCGTCATCTCCTTGAGCGCACCTGGTTCCTCCTGGAAAAAGCCCGTGTGCTAGCGTCATACGGTCTCCGGCAGGGGCCTCCACCCGCGCCGGATTCCCCGGTCGCGGTGCAGGTCTCGGCAACAGACTTCAGACCGTTCATCTCGCCGACTTCGCCACGTGTTCAGAGACGGAGCAGCCGATGAAGCACCATGCCGAGGACGCCCCCGCGACGCCTCGGCGAGGACCGGCTGATGTCCGGTCCGCGGAGGAGCAGCACGGCTCGTCGTCGGTGATCGCAGCAGGAACCCCGCGCATCAACTACGCACTGATCCTCGGCTCCACCCTGGCGCTGACCGCTATCGGGCTCACCATGGTGTTCTCCACCACCGCGATCAACGCTTTCGGCGACGCCGAGGGCAGCACCGGCGTGTTCCGGGGTCAGGCAGAGTGGGCGGCGGTCGGGCTGCTGGGGATGATGCTGGTCTCCCGGGTCAGAGTGCAGCTCTTGGGGGCTCTCGGCTGGGTGCTCATGGCGCTGTCCTGCGTGCTGCTGGTGCTGATGGTAGTCACGCCGCTGGGTGTCGAAGCCGGCGGGAGCACCAATTGGATCCGGCTCGGCCCCATCACGGGTCAGCCCTCCGAGGTGGCGAAGCTCGCGCTGGTGCTCTGGGGCTCCACGGTTCTCACCCGCAGAGCCAGCGGCGACCGGAGGCTCCTTGACTGGCTGGTCCCGATCGTGATGCCGGGGGCGCTCGTGGTGCTCACACTGGTCTGGATGGGCGGCGATCTCGGCACAAGTCTGATCATCATCTTGATCGTCGGTGCCCTGCTGTTCAGCGCTGGCATCGCCAAGCGATACCTCCTCATCACGGCGGGGGCCGCCCTGGCTGCGGTGGTCCTGCTGATGTGGACCACGCCGTACCGGATGATGCGGGTCTCTGCCTGGCTGCGCCTGAACTGTGATCATCCGCTCGGGCCCTGCCGGCAGTGGGAACAAGGCTTCTCTGCACTCACCTCAGGGGGCTTCTGGGGCGTCGGGCTGGGGGAGTCCCGGCACCGGTCTTCCCTCCCGGAGGCAGAGCATGACTTCATCTTCAGCATCCTCGGCGAGGAGCTCGGCCTGCTGGGCGCAGCGGTGGTGCTGGGACTCTTCGCGGTGCTGTTGCTGGGAATCCTCCGGGTGGTCGCCGCATCCCAAGACAGGTTCATCCGCCTCATCGGCACCGGCGTGGCTGTATGGATCGCCGGTCAGGCGTTCCTCAACATCGGCATGGTCACCGGTCTGCTTCCCGTGGTGGGGGTGCCGCTGCCCTTCATCTCTGCCGGTGGTTCCGCGCTGACCTGCGTCCTGCTCGGCGTCGGGGTGCTTCTGAACTTCGCGCGACGCCAACACCTCGACCGGCAGTCCGCACTCCGTTCCGCGCGGTGAGGGGCGCCGTCGGTTCGCCCGCTGGCCCAGCGGGGCCAGGCGTGCCGCCTCAGTGATTCGCCGCTGCCGCGTCGTGGGCCGCTTGGCCTGGGTGGACCGCGTCCTGACCGAGCTCAAGCCGCTCTTCGACTCCCTCGATGAGCTGCCGGCCCCCTTCACCGCCCAGCAGCTGACCGAGTTCGCCGCGGGACTTGGCCATGATGATGACGAGGGTGTCAGAACAGAGCAGCCCAAGGCCCGATCCCGGCGTTGAGTGGCGGATTCTACGACTACATCGGGCCATTTCGGGCCCAACTGGTCGGAGAATCCGCCCCTCAACGGGAAGGTTCGCCCCTCAACGGGGACGGAAGAGAAGTGTCAGCGCGGGGCGGTGCCTGCGCCGGGGTTGCCGGGGTTGCGGCCTGAACGGCTGCGCACGGTGCGGAAGACTTTGCGGCCGAGCCACATGAGGACTGTTCTGATGATCATCTCCGGAGCATAGCCGAGCCCCCACCCCGCCCAGCACACGCGAGCTGAACAGGGCCTGGGCAAGTCAGACTCGATAGGCTGATGGCAGAAGAATCCCAACCCCAGGAGACGCCCTGTGAGCATCGCCCCCGGCACGAATCCCGCAGATCCCGCCGCAGCAGCCGAGACCGAGGTCATCGACTTCTGCCGCGACCTGATCCGCTTCGACACCTCCAACTGGGGCGAGGGCAGGTCCAACGGGGAGCGCGAGGCCGCAGAATACTGCGCCGCGGTGATGCGTCAGGCCGGGCTGGCGCCGGAGATCTACGAATCCGCTCCGGGGCGCACCTCGGTGGTGGCCCGGATGAAGGGCGCCGACCCGGAGCTCGGCGCGCTGGTGGTGCACGGGCACCTCGACGTCGTCCCCGCCCAGGCGGAGGACTGGCAGGTCGACCCCTTCGCCGCGGAGATCCGTGACGGGATGATCTGGGGCCGCGGCGCTGTGGACATGAAGGACATGAACGCGATGATCCTCGCCGCGATGCTGCGGATGCACCGCGAGGGCCACCAGCCCCAGCGCGACCTGATCTTCGCCTTCTTCGCCGATGAGGAGGACAACGGCAGGTTCGGCGCGAAATGGATGGTCGAGCACCACCCCGAGGTCTTCGACGGGGCCACCGAGGCCATCAGCGAGGTCGGCGGGTTCTCCACCGACGTCGCCGGCCAGCGCGCCTACCTGATCCAGACCGGGGAGAAGGGGCTGCACTGGACCAAGATGACCGCCTCCGGCACCGCCGGGCACGGCTCGGCCGTCCACAGCGACAACGCCGTGGTCCGGCTCGGCGCGGCCGTGGCCGCCATCGGCGAATACGAATGGCCGCTGGACTACACCAAGACCACCCGGGCACTGATGGAGCAGCTCTCCGAGCTCACCGGGATCCCGTTCGACGAGAAGGACCCCTCGAAGCTGCTCGAGGCCACCGGCAGCGCCTCGAAGTTCATTTCCGCCACGCTGCGCAACACCTCCAACCCGACCCTGCTCGAGGGCGGCTATAAGCACAACGTGGTCCCCGGCTCCGCCTCCGCGCTGGTCGACGCGCGCACCCTCCCGGAGCAGGACGACCAGGTCGCCGCGAAGCTCAAGGAGCTGGCCGGGGAGAAGGTCAGCTTCGAGCTGCTCAACGGCGGGCCTTCGCTGGAGGTCCCCTTCTCCGGGCTGCTGGTCGAACAGATGGTCGCTTCGCTGAAGGCCGAGGACCCCGAGGCCGTGGTGCTGCCCTACATGCTCGGCGGCGGCACCGACAACAAGCACCTGGCCTCGCTGGGGATCTCCGGCTATGGCTTCGCCCCGCTGCAGCTCCCCGCCGACTTGGACTTCACCGGCATGTTCCACGGCGTGGACGAACGGGTCCCCACCGAGGCGCTGACCTTCGGCGTCCGCGTGCTGCACCGCTTCCTCACCGTCCAGTAAGTACCGCAGCAGACGACCCCGGCGGACGGCCCTGAGCTGCGCGCCGGCACATCACCTTCCAAGCAACACCCGAGCCCCCACCGCAGGAGCGCACCATGGACCCCGTCACCACCGTGCTGAGCCCGGAGCTGCTGGCGCGCATCGCCGCCCGCGCCCCCGGATACGACGCCCGCAACGAGTTCTGCCACGAGGACCTCGCCGAGCTCACCGAGGCCGGGTACCTGCGGGCCATGGTCCCGGCGCAGATGGGCGGGCTCGGCTGGGACCTGCCGACCCTGGTCGCCGCGCAGCGTCGGCTCGCGGCCGCCGCCCCGGCCACAGCGCTCGCGGTGAACATGCACCACATCTGGGTGTCCGTGGCGCGCAGCATGGTCGCCGGCGGGCACGCCGCCTTCGAGCAGGTGCTGAAGGAGGCCGCAGCCGGGGAGATCTTCGCCTTCGGCATCTCCGAGGCCGGCAACGACGCGGTGCTCTTCGACTCCACGACCCAGGCAGTCCTTGACGACGACGGCGCGGTCAGCTTCACCGGCACCAAGATCTTCACCACCTTGTCCCCGGTCTGGACCCGGCTGGGCCTCTTCGGCAAGGACACCGCCGCCACCGGGCAGGAGGGGGAGACCCCGCTGATCTTCGGGTTCCTCGAGCGCGAGGCCCCGGGCTGGCGCACCATCGAGAACTGGGACACCCTCGGGATGCGCGCCACCCAGTCCCACGCCACCGCCCTGGAAGGGGCCAGGATCCCGGCGGAGCGGATCGTGCGACGGCTCCCGGTGGGACCGAACCCGGACCCGCTGGTCTTCGCGATCTTCTCCTCGTTCCTGACCCTGCTCGCCGCGGTCTACACCGGGATCGGGGACCGCGCGCTGACCCTGGGCGCGGAGCTGGTGGCCCAGCGCCGCTCGCTGCTCAGCGGGGAGACCATGGACCGGGACCCCGACGCCCGGTACAAGCTGGCCGAGGCTCAGCTGGCCCAGCTGTCCCTGGATTCTCAGCTGCGCGGACTCGCCGCGGAGATCGAAGCCGGAGCCGAGCACGGCGCCTCCTGGTCGCCCCGGCTGGCGGCGCTGCGCACCAGCGCCACGCGGACCGCGCGGAAGGTGCTGGACCTGGTCCTGGGAGTCAGCGGGGGAGCGCAGTACCACCGCGAGTCCGAGCTCAGCCGGCTCTACCGCGACGTGCTCGCCGGGATCCACCACCCCTCCGACGACGAATCGGCGCACCGGACGCTGGCGAACTACACCCTCGGCCCGCTCTGAGCCGCCCCCTCTGACCGGCCTGTGCTGACCGGCCCGCGCTGACCAGCCTGCGCTGAGCCGGCCTCCGGGCCGCGTCACCACCTGCCTGCCCTACAGCGTGCGCTGGACCCGCATCACCCGGCGGCGCAGCCAGTATCGACGCATTCCGCCGGTATAGATCATGGAGCGGCGCAGCTCCCATTTGCCGTACTCCGCGTGGTCGGTGACCCGGCGGCGAACCTCTTTCAGCGACTCCTGCGGCTGGCAGGTGATGACCATGTATTCCCAGGTGGGGCCGGCGTCGTCGGTCGTGGTGTAGAGCTCGGCCATGGGCTGGGACCACCAGTTCTGCTGGGTCATCAGAGGTTCACCGTCACTTTCGTGGAGAAGCTTCAGCCTACGTCGGACAGAGTCTCGATCCGAGGTCTCAACCAGGACTTACCGAAGTGGTGTCTCGTTGGTACGGTGAGCATATGACTATGGATCCTCGCGTGGCACTCAACGCGCTGACGAACGCTCTCGAAGAGCACCTCTCCGCCTCGCTGAACCGCCGTGGGAATGAGGATCCGGCAGTGGAGTCCGCGTTCTACGAGATCTCCGACGCCTTCGAAGCCTACGAAGACGCGCTCTTCGCCGCCAGCGGCGAGGTCACCCCGCTGGACCTCTACGACGAGGACGACAGCGACGATGACGACGACGATGACAGCGACGACGAGCTCGAAGAAGAAGAAGACGACGACGATGAGGACGACGATGGCGAGGCAGAGGTCTACGAGGAGGACGAGGAGCGCTAGGCGCTCAGCGACTCCAGCAGACCCAGCACCCCGGTCCTCTCCCAGAGCATCTCCAGAGGTCTTTCAGCGGGTTCACAGCCCCGCGTGATCTTCGCCACTGTGGTCGGTCACCGGCAAGCAGACTCCGATGCTCTAAGCTCGGCCTGTGCAGTGGATAGAAGCAATCATTCTTGGCCTGGTGCAGGGCCTCACCGAGTTCCTCCCCATCTCATCCTCCGCGCACCTGCGGATCGTGGGGGAGTTCCTGCCTGGCGCCGCTGACCCCGGCGCGGCGTTCACCGCGATCACCCAGCTCGGCACCGAATTCGCGGTGCTGGTCTATTTCTGGCGTGACATCGTGCGGATCGTGAAGGCCTGGTTCGCCGCCCTGATGGGCAAGCTGCCCCATTCCGACGCCGATGTGCGGATGGGCTGGCTCATCATCGTGGGCACCGTCCCGATCGTCGTGCTCGGGCTGCTCCTCGAGGACATGATCGAATCGGTCTTCCGCACGCTCTGGCTCACTGCGACGATGCTGGTGATCTTCGGCGTGCTCCTGGCCTTCGCCGACGCCTACGGCAAGCAGCGCAAACCGCTGGATCAGCTCAGCGTCCGAGACGGCATCATCTTCGGCTTCGCCCAGGCCATGGCGCTGATCCCCGGGGTCTCCCGCTCCGGCGGCACGATCACCGCGGGTCTGCTGATGGGCTACACCCGTGAGGCCGCCGCCCGGTATTCCTTCCTGCTGGCCATCCCGGCGGTCTTCGGCTCCGGGTTCTACAAGCTCTTCGGCTCGCTGGGGGAGCAGACCGGCCCCTACACGATGGGCCAGACCATGGTCGCGACGGTCGTCGGGTTCTTCGTGGCCTATCTGATCATCGGCTGGTTCCTCAAATACGTCTCCACGAACTCCTACACCTTGTTCGTGAACTACCGGATTCTGCTGGGCCTGTTCGTGTACGTCATGCTGGGCCTCGGAATCATCAACGCCTGATCGGCGTTCAGTCAATAACGACTCTCTTCCCGGCAGCGGGTTCCGCGGCGGCTCAACGCTGCCGATCACCTGCCGGGCTGCCCCACTGGTGAAAGGACCTCTGCGTGAAATCGTGGACCTCCCCGGACGTGCCCACCCTGCCTGCGCTGCCGGAGACCCTGCAGCTGCACGACACCTCGGCGGACGCTCTGGTCCCGGTGGAGTCCACCGACGGCGTGGGGTCCCTCTACGTCTGCGGCATCACCCCCTATGACGCCACGCACCTGGGCCACGCGAACACCTACGTCCAGTTCGACCTGCTGGTGCGCTATTGGCGCGCCGCCGGACTGCGCGTGAACTATGTGCAGAACGTCACCGACATCGACGACCCGCTGCTGGAGCGCGCCACCGCCACCGGCGTGGACTGGTTCGAACTCGCCAAGGAGCAGACCGAGCTCTTCCGTGAGGACATGGCCGCCCTGGGCGTGATCGCCCCCGACACCTATCTGGGCGCGGTGGAGACCATCCCGGTGGTCGCCCACGACGTGGCCCAGCTGGTCGAGCTCGGCATGGGCTACCCGGTGCCGGTGCCGCTGGAGGAGCTGGCCGACGGCGTGACTCCCGGTGAGCCGGAATCCTTCGACATCTACTTCGACACCACGGCGGCCCAGGCCACCACCCCGTGGACGCTGGGCAGCATCGGCCACTACGACCGCGCCGAGATGGAAGAGCTCTTCCCGCAGCGCGGCGGAGACCCCGAACGGGTCGGCAAGCGCGACCCGCTGGATCCGCTGCTGTGGCGTGCGCGCCGGAATTCCGAGCCGCACTGGGACGGTCAGAGCCTCGGCCAGGGCCGCCCCGGCTGGCACATCGAATGCTCGGTGATCGCCCGCCGCCACCTGCCCGCGCCGTTCATGGTCCAGGGCGGCGGCTCCGACCTGCGCTTCCCGCACCACGAGTTCAGCGCCGCCCACGCCACCGCAGCCGACGGCGTGGCGCTGGCCCAGACCTACCTGCACGCCGGGATGGTCGGCCTCGACGGAGAGAAGATGTCGAAGTCCAAGGGCAACCTGGTGCTCTCCTCCCGGATGCGCGCCGAAGGGGTCGACCCGCAGGTGATCCGCACGCTGCTGCTCAGCCACCACTACCGCGCGGAGTGGAACTACACGCCCGACCTGCTCGACGCCGCGGCGCAGCGCTGGGAGCGCTGGAACGCCGCGCTGGACGCGGCTCCGGAGACCGACGGCTACGGCGAGCTCGGGACCGCCGGCGCCGTGCCCGAGGACCTGCAGCACGCGCTGCACTCGGCCCTCTCACAGAACCTCAACGCTCCGGCGGCCCTGGACACCCTCGACATGTGGGCCACCGGCCAGCTCGCCGGCCGCACCAGCCGGGCGCGGGTCATCGCGGTGGTCAAGGCGCTGCTGGGCATCGAGCTCCAGGAAGCGACTCCCGCGCACAGCGGGCATGCCACCAAGGCCAAGACCGCCGGCTGACGACACGCCGGCCAAGCCGGTAGGCGTCGGCAGAGACCGCCGGCTGAAGCGTCTGACGCGATCAGCCCTCGGGGCGCTTGCGGCGGCGCAGGTAGCGTTCGAACTCCTGCGCGATGGCCTCGCCGCTGGCCTCAGGCAGATTCGTGGTGTCGGTGGCCTCTTCAAGACGCTTGACGTAGTCAGCGATCTCGGCGTCCTCCTCGGCCAGATCATCGACCCCGCGCTCCCAGGCCTCGGCATCCTCGACGACCTCGCTCTCATCGAGGGTCAGCCCGAGCAGATCCTCGAGCTCCCGCATGATCGCCAGCTGCGCCTTCGGTGAGGGCGCCTGACCCACATAGTGCGGAATCGCCGCCCAGAGCGAGACGGCGGGAAGCCCGGCCTGAGCCGCCGTGTGCGCGAGCACCCCGACGATCCCGGTGGGACCCTCATAGGTGGGCTCATCGATGTCCAGGATCTCCTGCAGCGCGACGTCCTCGCTGGAGAGCGAGGCCGGGATCGGGCGGGTGTGCGGCACATCGGCCAGCAGCGCGCCGACCAGGATGATCCCGGAGACGTCGTTCTCCGCGGCGCGGGTCAGCAGATCTGCGGTGAAGGCCTGCCAGCGGAAGCTCGGCTCCACGCCGTGGACCAGCAGCAGATCCACCGCCGCCCGGGCCGGTCTGGCCCGGTAGATCTTGGTGGAGGGCCAGATGATCTCCCGGTGCCCCCCGGAGCTGCGCACCTTGGGCCGGGAGAACTGGTAGTCGTAGTACCCCTCGTCGTCGACCTTGCCGACCAGTTCGGCGCCGCAGGCCTGTCCCACCGCGCGCACCGCGGAGGAGGCGGCCGCGCCGGCGTCGTTCCACCCCTCGAAGGCCATCACCATCACGGTGGGCCGCGAGCGGGGAGCTTCACCTTCGCCGGTGACCGCGGCGGTCTGGTTGGCGCGCAGGTGCTCGGCGAAGCGCTGCGCGAAGCCTTCGGGCAGCGCGGATTCTCCGGCCGCCTGGGGTTCGCCGGAGTCCTCGGGGGAGGAGTCCTGAGGCGCTGTCTCGTCGCTCACGCTTCTCACACTATCCCCCTGGTGACCCCACGGGAAGCGTACGATTGAGCCCATGCCTTCGACCTCTTCTGCCACTGTTCAGCACCAGACCTCCGATGCTTCCGCCGCCCCTGAGGCGCTCTCCGGGGAGCTTCAGGCCGTGTTCTGGGACATGGACGGCACGCTGGTGGACACCGAGCCGTATTGGATCTGGGAGCAGCGCGCCCTGGTCGAGGCCCACGGCGGCACCTGGTCCCAGGAACAGGCGCACGGGCTGGTCGGGCAGGCGCTGAGCTACAGCGCCCTGATGCTGCGCGAGGCCGGGGTGGACATGACGGTGCGCGAGATCATCGACCACCTCATCACCCGGGTCGCGGAGCGCGCCGTCGCCGAGATGCCCTGGCGTCCCGGAGCCCGCGAGCTGCTCGCGGAACTCAGCGCCGCCGGAGTGCGCTGCGCCCTGGTCACGATGAGCGAGAAGCCGCTGGCCGAGGCGATCGTCGCCGCGCTTCCGGCGGGGCAGCTGGAGTTCATCGTCAGCGGGGACATGGTCAGCCGCGGCAAGCCGGATCCGGAGGCCTATCAGCAGGCGTTCACCAGGATGTCCGGCGACCACGGACAGCGCAGCGGGGAGCCGCTGCAGATGAGCCGCTGCATCGCGATCGAGGACTCGGTCCCCGGGGTCACCGCCGCCTCTGACTCCGGACTGGTCACCATCGCGGTCCCGCACTACACCCCGATCCCCGCGGATGCGCGCTGGCAGACCCTTGACGGGCTGGCGGGCGTGAGCGCGGCAGACCTCGAACGGCTCCTGGCCCGATGACCGCAAGCCCCGGCAGACGGCGCAAGAAGGCGACGACCCGGGTGCGGATCGCCGGCATCCCGGTGCGGTTCCGCGCCTCCTGGTTCCTGGTCAGCGCCGTCATCGTGGTGCTCTTCGGACCCCAGGTGCAGCGGATCTTCCCTGAGCTGGGCGTCCTGGCCTACCTGGTGGCGCTGGGCTACGCGGTGCTGCTGATGTTCTCGGTGCTGGCCCATGAGCTCGCCCACGCGCTGGCCGCGCGCTCCTTCGGCTGGCCCGCCACCGAGATCGAGCTCAACCTCTGGGGCGGACACACCGAGTTCCTGGCCCACCGCGCCACACCGTCGAAGTCTCTCGCGGTCTCCCTGGCCGGCCCCGCCGCCAACCTGGTCATCGCCGGACTCGGCTTCTACCTCTCCGGCGCGCTCGAGCTCACCGGGGTCACCGCCATGCTGGTCCAGGTCACCGTGCTGGTGAACTTCTTCGTCGGGATCTTCAACCTGCTCCCCGGGCTGCCGCTGGACGGCGGACGGATCGTGGAGTCCGCAGTCTGGGCCGCCACCGGCGACCAGGACCGCGGCATGCGCGCCGCCGGATGGGCCGGGCGCCTCGTCGTCGTCGCGCTGCTTGTCGGACTGGCCGTCGTGGTGATCACCGGGGTGCGCGAGGTGAGCCTGGTCGTCGTCGTGGTGGCGGTGATGGTCAGCTTCTTCATCTGGCAGGGCGCCTCGGAGAACGTGCGGGTGGCCAATGCGCGGCTGAAACGGCCGCGCTGAGCTTCAGCTCCGCTGGCGCCGACCACGACTGCTGCCTCCGGGTCCGATGGGGGATCGCTCCGCGCTGATGGCCAGGCCGTGACAGGGATAGGCTGAACGCAGACGATACGTCCGCCCGGACCGGATCATGGTCGGCGGAGCCGCAGCACCTCAGAGAGCGAGATTCAGTGACCACGAGCACCTCCGGCGAGTCCCCGGCGACGACCCCCTCCGGTCCCATCGGGGCCCATATGCGCTCGGGTCCGCTGCGCGCGGGCCAGCGCGTGCAGCTCACCGACCGCAAGGGCCGGCCCAGCACCATCACGCTGCAGCCCGGCGGGGAATGGCACACCCACCAGGGCGTGCTGCGCCACGATCTGCTCATCGGCGCCAGCGAAGGCATCCTGGTGGCCAACGACGCCGGCCACGAGTACCAGGTGCTGCGCCCGCTGCTCAACGACTTCGTGCTCTCGATGCCGCGCGGCGCCACCGTGGTCTACCCCAAGGACTCCGCCCAGATCGTCCAGGTCGCCGACATCTTCCCCGGCGCCCGCGTGGTCGAGGCCGGCGTGGGCTCCGGCGCCCTGTCCATCTCGCTGCTGCGCGCGGTGGGGGAGAGCGGGGTGCTGCACTCGTTCGAGCGGCGCGAGGACTTCAAGGACATCGCCGTGGGCAACGTCGAGGCGTTCTTCGGTGAATCCCACCCCGGCTGGGAGGTCTACCTCGGCGACATGCAGGAGGAGGTCCTCACCGTGGAGGAGCCCGGAAGCGTGGACCGGGTGGTGCTGGACATGCTCGCCCCCTGGGAGTGCCTGGACGCGGTGAAGACCGTGCTGGCGCCCGGCGGCGTCTGGGTCAGCTACGTCGCCTCGGTGACCCAGCTGTCCCGGCTGGCCGAAGAGATCCGCTCCTCAGAAGGCTTCACCGAGCCCGAGGCGCACGAGACCATGCTGCGCACCTGGCACCTCGACGGCCTCGCCGTGCGCCCCGATCACCGGATGGTCGCCCACACCGGCTTCCTGCTCTCGGCCCGTCGGCTCGCCGACGACCAGACCCCGCTCCAGCTGAAGAAGCGCGAGAAGGTCTCCGTGGTCAGCGAGGAGGACCACGCCGCCTGGCCGGCCAACGACCCCGACGTCGTCTGGGACGAGGCCAGCCTGAAGACCCGGACCGTCTCCGGGAAGAAGGCCCGCAAGGCTGCGGCCTATTCACAGAAGATCGCCGCCCAGGCCAAGGAGGTGTTCACCCGTGAGTGAGCAGACAGGCAACGAGCGAAACACCGAGCACAGCACCGAGCGCCACCCGGCACGGACCCCTGACCCGGAGCCCGCGCAGAACCCGGCGCAGACCCGAGAGGCGCAGCTGCAGCAGGAGCGGCTCGCCCAGGCGCACCGCCAGCTGGACACGCTGCGCAGCCGCTCCAAGCAGCTCGAGGCGCAGCTGCAGAGCGCCGGGCGGAACAACCAGCGGATGACCGACCTGCTGGAGACCACCCGCAACGAGATCTCCCAGCTGCGCAACGCGCTGCAGGCCGACGGTCAGGCGCCGTTCACCTTCGGCACGGTCATCGGCTACCGCCCCGAACACCCCCAGGCCGAGGGCCGCGAGATCCAGGCCACCACGGTGGCCGGGGTCGACATCCTCCAGGCCGGACGCAAGCTCCGGGTCAGCCTGTCCCCGCTGATCAGCCCGGACCAGCTGCAGGCCGGCGACGAGGTGCTGCTGAACGAGAACTTCACCATCGTGGCGATCCTCGGCGCCGAGCGCACCGGAGAGCTCGCGAGGGTCAAAGAGGTGCTGCCCGATGCGCGGCTGGTGATCATCTCCCGCGGCGAGGACGAGCGGGTGGTCACCCTCACCGAGGCCGCCACCGCCCAGGCCCAGCGCGAAGGCCTGCACGGCGCCCGGGTCGGCGACGCCGTGATGGTGGACCTGCGCACCGGCACCGCCACCGAGATCGTGCCGCTCTCCGAGGTCGAAGACGTGGTGCTCGAAGAGTCACCGGACGTCTCCTACTCCGACATCGGCGGCCTCTCCGAGCAGATCGAAGCGATCCGCGACGCCGTGGAGCTGCCCTTCCTGCACGCCGAGCTCTATCAGGAGCACGGGCTGCGCGCACCGAAGGGGATCCTGCTCTACGGGCCTCCCGGCTGCGGCAAGACCATGATCGCCAAGGCCGTGGCCAGCTCGCTGGCCGAGACCGGACAGGCGGCAGCCGACGACGCCGGCCAGCCCAGCCCCGGCCAGCCCAGCCCCGGTCCGAGCAGGAGCGCGTTCTTCCTCAACATCAAGGGCCCCGAGCTGCTGAACAAGTACGTGGGCGAGACCGAGCGGCACATCCGGGTGATCTTCGCCCGGGCCCGCGAACGGGCCTCCGCCGGGCAGCCGGTGGTGGTGTTCTTCGATGAGATGGAGGCGCTCTTCCGCACCCGCGGCTCAGGGGTCTCCTCCGACGTGGAGACCACCATCGTCCCGCAGCTCCTCGCCGAGATCGACGGGGTGGAATCGTTGGAGAACGTCATCGTCATCGGCGCCTCGAACCGCGAAGACATGATCGACCCGGCCATCCTGCGCCCCGGACGCCTCGACGTGAAGATCCGGGTCCAGCGCCCCGGCCGGGAGGGCGCCGGGGAGATCCTGGGCATCCACCTCGGCGGAGCAGTCCCGCTGCACGCCGACCTGCTCGCCGCCCACGGTGACCGCGGCGCCGCCGTCGCCGGCCTGGTCGACGCGCTGCTGGACCGGCTGTTCCCCCGGACGCGCAAGGCCCGGCTGCGCCTGATCCACGCGGACGGCACCCACACCGCGTTCCAGGCGGCGGACTTCATGTCCGGGGCGGTGCTCAGCAACATCGTGGACCGGGCGAAGAAGGCCGCGATCAAGGACTTCCTGCGCGCCGGCACCGACCCGGCGCAGAAGGGCCTCACCCTGGAACATCTGCTCGCCGCCGCCGAGGAGGAGCTGCGCGACCAGGAGGACCTGGTCAACACCGCAGATCCGCAGGCCTGGGCTCGGGTGGTCGGCGCCTCGACCTCCCCGGTGGTCCGGATCGAACGGCCCGGCGAGGCGGCAGCCGCCGCACACACCGGAGCCCCCGAGGTGCAGGGATGACCGTGCGCCGGCTGATCGGGATGGAGACCGAATACGGGATCCACGCCCCGGCCAACCCGCGCGCCAGCCACATCGCGCTGTCCATCGAACTGGTCAACGCCTACGCCGCCCACATCACCGAGTCCGGCGGTGCGGTGGCCGGCACCGAATGGGACTACCAGTCCGAATCCCCGCTGGTCGACGCCCGCGGCTGGGTGCTCCCGCGCTCCGCCGCGCACCCCTCCCAGCTCACCGACACCGGGGAGGCGCTGGCCCATGCCAGCCACGACGACGCGCTCACCCACGCCACCGAGCAGGAAGCGGGCCAGGGCCCGGTGCGCGATGCGCTGGGCAACGTCAGTGGAGGAGACCCCAGCCCGGCCGACCTCGCCGGGTCCTTCCACGCCCCCGGCTCACCGCACTGGCGAGGCGAGTTCTTCCAGGCCGATGAGGGCGCCCCGAAGCTGCTGATGAACCTGGTCCTGGGCAACGGGGCCCGGTTCTACGTGGACCACGCCCACCCCGAATACTCCTCACCCGAGGCCATCGGCGCCCGCCGGGCGGTGCTCTACGACGTGGCCGGAGACCGGGTGGCGCTCGCCGCCGCCCGCCGGCTGAGTCAGGAGCAGCACGCCCCGCAGGTGCTGCTGTATAAGAACAACACCGACAACAAGTCCGTGTCCTACGGCGCCCACGAGAACTACCTGGTGCCGCGCAGCGTGGACTTCGACGCCCTCGTGGCAGGGCTGCTGCCGTTCTTCGCGACCCGGCAGGTCCTCTGCGGCGCCGGGCGGGTGGGGATCGGACAGACCAGCGCTCAGGCCGGCTATCAGATCTCCCAGCGTGCCGACTTCTTCGAGGAGCAGGTCGGACTCGAGACCACGGTCCGCCGTCCGATCATCAACACCCGCGACGAGCCCCACGCCGATCACGACCGGTTCCGCCGGCTCCATGTGATCATCGGCGACGCGAACATGAGCGAGTACTCCGCCTGGATGCGGGTGGGCAGCACCGCGCTGGTGCTGGACCTGATCGAATCCGGCCGAGCCCCGGAGCTGACGCTCACCGACCCGGTGGCCGCGCTGAAGACGATCTCCCATGACCCCAGCCTCACCGTCACGGTGCCGACCTCCCGCGGGGAGCTGACCGCGGTGCAGATCCAGCAGCTCTACCTGCAGGCCGCCCTGGACTGGGAGCGGGAGAAGACCCCGCCGCCTGGCACCCACACGGTCCCGGACACCGAGACCGCCGAGGTGCTCGAGGCCTGGGAAGAGCTGCTGCAGGACCTGGGCACCGATCTCTACGCCGCCGCGGACCGGGTGGACTGGATCGCGAAGCTGACCCTGCTGGAGTCCTACCGCCGCCGCGATGGCCTGGCCTGGGACGCCCCGCTGCTGGGCATGGTGGATCTGCAGTATGCCGATCTGCGCCCGGAGAAGGGCCTCTACTACAAGCTGGCCCGCGCCGGCCGGATGCGCCGTCTCTTCACCGACCACCAGATCGCCTGGGCCTCAGAGCACCCGCCCGAGGAGACCCGCGCCTGGCTGCGCGGCCAGCTGGTGAGCGACCACGCCGACGTCGTCGTCGGCGCCAGCTGGGACCAGATCCTGCTGCGCGCTGATGACGTCTCCCCGGTGGTGCGCCTGGGACTGCCGGACCCCTATGCCGGGACCCGCGCGGCGGCGGAGAATACACTTGTCAGCGCGGCGACCCCTGAGGACCTCATCACTGGACTCCAGCGGCTGCTGGGTCAATAAAGGAGACACCATGTCCACACAACCGCAGAAGCGCCCGCAGGGCGGCAACGACGACGGCGCAGCGCCCGAGGCCGCAGCCACGGCCGGCGCCAACGCGCAGGCGCAGAAACGCGCAGGTGAGCTCGACAGCCTGCTCGACGAGATCGATTCGGTGCTGGAGTCCAACGCCGAGGAGTTCGTCAAGGGCTTCGTGCAGAAGGGCGGCGAGTAGGCCTCCATGGATCGGCGCGTCATCGGGGTCGAGACCGAGTTCGGCATCACCCACACCGGCGGCACCCACCGCGGCCTGCCCCCGGACGAGGTGGCCCGCTACCTCTTCCGCCCGGTGCTGCGCTGGGGGAGAAGCTCCAACGTCTTCATCCCCAACGCCTCCCGGCTCTACCTCGACGTCGGCTCACACCCGGAATATGCCACCGCCGAATGTGATGACCTGCTGGATCTGATCGCCTCCGACCGCGCCGGCGAGCTGATCATGCATGACCTGGCCCAGCGCGCCGAAGCGGCGATGGCCCAGGACGGCTTCGACGGCAGCGTCTACCTGCTGAAGAACAACGTGGACTCCCAGGGCAACTCCTATGGCAGCCACGAGAACTACCTGATCCCGCGCACCACTCACTTCCGTCGGCTCTCCACCATCCTGCTGCCCTTCCTGGTCACCCGGCAGATCATGGTCGGCGCCGGACGGCTGGTTCCGGCCACCGACGAGAGCGACCCCCATTACGCGTTCTCCCAGCGCGCAGACCACATGTGGGAGGGCATCTCCTCGGCCACCACCCGGTCCCGGCCGATCATCAACACCCGCGACGAGCCGCACTCCGACGCCGCCGTGCACCGCCGGCTGCACGTGATCGTGGGCGACTCCAACATGTCCGAGACCACCAGCCTGCTCCGCTACGGCGCCACCGACCTGGTGCTGCGCATGGTCGAGTCCGGGGTCCCGGTGGGGGACTTCGAGCTGGAGAACCCGATCAGCGCGATCCGGCACATCAGCCACGACATCACCGGTCAGGCCGCCGTGAAGATCCGCAACGGAGGCGAGCAGACCGCGGTGGACATCCAGGCCCGGCTGCTGGACCGGGCGCGGCGCTTCGTCCGGGAGAACGGCGCCCATCACGAGCGGGTCGAGCAGATCTTCGAACTCTGGGAACGCACCCTGCAGGCGGTGGCCAGCGGTCAGCACGCGCCGATCGAGCGCGACATCGACTGGGCGATCAAGAAGCGGCTGCTCACCGACGTCGCCGAACGCGGCAGCCTCCCGATGAGCCACTCGAAGCTGGAACAGCTCGACATGGCCTATCACGACGTCCACCCCACGCGCGGGGTGTTCAACCTGCTCGCCGCCCACGGGCGAGCCAGCACCCAGCTTCAGCCGGAGCGGATCCAGCGCGCCATCGTGGACCCCCCGGCCACCACTCGCGCCGCGCTGCGCGGACGCTTCCTCTCCACCGCCCGGGCCATGGGCGCCGAACACACCGTGGACTGGGTGCACCACAAGCTGGTGGACCGCCCGCTGGACGCGCTGATGCTCAAAGACCCGCTCAGCGCAGAGGATCCCCGGCTGGACACCCTGCTCGGTCGGCTCGGTGAACGGGTCGCGACATTGAGCGAGCAGACCCTGGATCAGCGCCGCGCCCAGGAGGTCCCGCTGGCCCTGAGCGAGCGCTACAAGCTGGGGCATCCCCAGGAGCTTGCTGAGCCTCCGCTGATCTGACGAACCAGGTGTCCGGCCTGTACAGTGCTGGGCAGGCCCAGACCTTGTCAGGTCGCCGTTCAAGCTGAAGGAAACACCGTGCATTCTTCGTTCCGCCGCACCAGCGTGGCTCTGTCCATCCCGGCAGTCCTGCTGCTCACGTCTTGCTCCGACGACGGTCTGGGTGACACCGACGCACTCTCCGGCGTGGACCTGCATTTCACCGATGAAGGCACCCCCGAGGTCATCCTGCGCAGCCCGCTGGAGCTCGAGGAGGAAGCCTCCCGGGTGCTCGACCGCGGCGACGGCGAAGACCTCGACGAGGAGCAGATCCTGGAGGTCTCCCATGCTGTGGCCGACCCCAGCTCCGGAGAGATCCAGGAGGAGAGCTTCAGCGAGGGCAGCCCATCGATGATCTACCTGCCGCAGATGCAGGAGCAGAGCGAGTTCATCTACGACTCGCTCACCGACACCGACCTCACCGTCGGCTCTGAGATCGCGCTCTTCGAACCGGCCAACGCCGAGACCGGCGCCCAGGCCACGCTGCTGGTGCTGCGTGTGGAGGGCCAGTCCCCGGCCTTCGCCGAGGGCGAGGTCCAGGAGCAGGACGGCGAGCTGCCCGAGATCGAGAACGAAGAAGGCGTGCTCCCGGAGCTGAACGGCGGCAACGAAGGCGAGGAGCCCGAGGAGGTCAGCACCGAGGTGCTCATCCAGGGCGACGGCGACGAGGTGGCCGCCGACGACCAGGTCGTCGTGCGCTACTCCGGCTGGAAGTGGTCCGACGGCGAGCTCTTCGACTCGAACTGGCCCCAGGACGACGAAGAGCCCGACGCAGGTCCGGCAGGCTTCCCGCTGAGCAGCCTGGTCCCCGGCTGGGCCGAGGGTCTCGAGGGCGAGCAGGTCGGCTCCCGCGTGCTGCTGGTCATCCCGCCGGAGTCCGGCTACGGAGAGAGCGACGAGGACGCCGAAGAGGGCGCCGAGCACGAGCTCGCCGGCGAGACCCTGATCTTCGTGGTCGACCTGATCGCCTCCGCCGAAGCACCCCAGGCGGCACCCGCTCCCGAGGGGGGCCAGCCCGAGCTCTCCGAGGAAGACATCGAAGAGATGATCGAGCAGATGGAGGCCGAGCAGGGCGGTGCCGACGGCGCTGAAGGCGACGACGCCGGCAGCGACGATGCAGGCAACGATGATGACGCGAACACTGATGCAGAGAACGAAGAGGAGACCGACTGATGTCTTTCGGCCAGCGCAGCTATGACCGCACCCGCCCCGAGATCGACTTCCCGGGCGAGACCCCGCCCGAGGACCTCGTCATCGAGGAGCTCATCGCCGGTGGCGGACACCCCGTGGAGCCCGGCGATTCCATCTCCTGCCACTACGTGGGCGTCTCCTGGTCCACCGGCGAGGAGTTCGACGCCTCCTGGAACCGTGGCGAGACCCTCGACTTCACCGCCGGCATCGGCCAGGTCATCCAGGGCTGGGACCAGGGCCTGATCGGGATGAAGGAGGGCGCACGGCGCCGCTTCGAGATCCCGCCGCACCTGGCCTACGGCGAGCAGGGCGCCGGAGCCGCCATCGGCCCGAACGAGACCCTGATCTTCGTGGTGGACCTGGTCAGCGTCCGCAAGGCCTCCTGATCCGCCACGGTGACTGAGAAGATCGACGGCGAGACGGCGCCGCCCGCGACGGATGCGCAAGATCTCCAGGCGGGCGAGGAGGAGCAGGACGTCTACGCCGACTATGGCGTGGCGCGCGCCTTCTCGCTGGCCGCGAGCATCCTCGACGCCGGTCAGGGCGGACTGACCAAGGCGGAGATCCGCGACCGGGTCGAGCACTACCGCAGCCAGTCCGAGGAGCAGTCTCAGGACGCCTGGGAACGGCTCTTCAGCCGTGACAAGGACCATCTGCGCAGCTGCGGCATCGCCATCGAAGAGCCCGCCGCGGACCGCGAGGACTACCGCTACAGGATCGACCCGGCCGACTACGGCCTGCCGCCGCTGCCGCTGAGCGAGACCGAGACCCTGGTGCTCTCCCGCGCCACCCAGCTCTGGGCCGGCAGCCGCACCCGCTCCTGGCTGGAGCAGGCCAGCTGGGCGCTTGCCGGACCAGGCGAGCCCCCGCCGTCGTCGTCCGCCTCGCCGAGCGTGACGCCCAGCTCGTCGTCGCCCGCGGCTGCACCAGCGCAGGCCTCCACCGCACTGAGCTTCAACCTGGGCAGCGACGAGGAGTTCGAACGGCTCACCGAGCTCGCCGCGCTCGAGCCGCGACAGCCGATCTGCTTCGACTACACCGGCAGGGGCGCTCAGCAGCCCGAGCCGCGCCGGGTGGTGCTGCTGGACTTCGCCGCCCGCGGCCACTGGTACCTGATCGGGCATGATCTCGACCGGGGCGCCCGCAGGACCTTCCGGCTGGACCGGGTGCACGGGCCCATCGGCCCGCTGCGCCCCGCACCGCAGCTGACCGAGCCGGACCGCGCCGCCATCGACGCGGCCGACGTCGGCGCCGCGCTGGACGGACTCGCCGGGGAAGAGGATCCGGCGCGGCTGCTGCGCGGAGCCCTCGAGGCCCATGAGGGCCCCGCCCCGAAGCCGCCCCGATTGGCGCCGGCCGCCGCGCCGCGCCGGGCCGATCCCGCCCACCGCAAGGTGGAGCGTGTGCTGGCCATGGCCGCCTATCTGCTCAGCGCCGACGGGGTGCGTCCGTCTGAGCTGCTGACACGACACCAGATCACGCCCAAGCAGCTGCTCAAGGACCTGCTCTCCATCCAGCAGTCCGGCAGCTTCGGCCCCGGACAGTACGGCGAGTTCATCGACATCCACCCCGCGCCGCCGCTGAACCTGGACGCCTTCACCCAGGACTACCTGGTGACCGACGCGCCGATCACCCTGGCGATGCCCTCCGCGCGCACCGGCGACGTCCTGGCACGCCCGCTGACGCTGACCAAGCCCGGCGCGCTCTCGCTGCTGATCGCGCTCAACACCATGATCAGCGCCGCGGACTCCGCGGCCGACGACACGGCCGCTGACGACACGGCCGCCGACGACACGGCCGCCACGGCCGCGGCCGACGCCGCCGCCGAGAGCTGGGTCTCCGCGGCCGAGTCCCTGCGCGGGAAGATCGCCCGCGTGCTCCCCGCGGGTCTGCAGGAGGCCGCGACCAAGGTGGCCGCCGGCGCCCAGGCGCGCGATGAATCCACCGCCGAACTGCGCGCCGCGGTGACGGGCGGCTGCTGCGTCGAGCTGCGCTATGAGGACGCCTCCGGGACCATCACCGAGCGGGTGGTCGAGCCGACGCACGTCTACATCGACGGCCCCCGCACCTATCTGCAGGCCTGGTGCCGCCTGGCGCAGGGACCACGGAACTTCCTCGGCTCACGCATCCGGGCGCAGCGCCCGCTGCCCGAGGAGCCGATCAGCGAGACCGCACGTCTGCTCGCCCAGTCCCCGGCGGAGCCGCCACGACCGCCGCAGGGCAGCGGAGCGTTCGACGTCGTCCTGCGCTTCTCCCCGGCCGCCGCCGCGCTGGCCGATCGCTATGCGCCGCAGCGTCAGCGCATCCAGCCCGACGGCGTCCGGATCATCAGCACCTGGTTCCAGAGCCGCGAGGCTCTGATCAGGCTCTGCCTGCAGCTCGGGGGAGATCTCACCGTCCTGGTCCCTGCCGAGATTCGCGAGAAGGTGACTATGCGGGCACGCGAGGAGCTGTCGGTCCTGTCTGAGTGATTGGCGTACGATTGGGCTCGAGGAAAGGAAGTCACTATGGGTATCCAAGGCTGGCAGTTCGCGATCATCGCACTGCTCATCATCCTGCTCTTCGGCGCCCCGAAGCTGCCGAAGCTGGCCAAGTCAGTGGGCCAGTCGATGCGCATCTTCAAGTCTGAGGTGCGCACCATGAGCGACGAATCCAAGCGGAACTCCTCTGATTCTGATTCCGAATCCCCGGACGTCTCCGCTGCGCCCAGCAGGGACCCGCGTGAAGATGAGCGCGCCCCCGTCGAGGGCCGGGTGCTCAACCCCAATGACCCCACCGCCGAGCAGGCCCGCCGCAATGAGCGGGAGCAGCGGGGAGACCACCGCTAAGCCGCATGGCCACATCGAAGAAGCGGCGGCGCGATCCCGAGCGCACGATGGCTCTGAAGGATCACCTCAGGGAACTGCGCAATCGCCTCATCAAGGCCGGCATCGGCATTCTGCTCGGGGCCATCGCCGGATTCTTCCTCTACGACTGGCTCTTCCGTCTGCTGGCTGAGCCTATCGTCGGCTATGAGGGGGAGGGCCGGCTCGCGGAGATCGCCTTCAACACCGTGGGCGGCCCGCTGGATCTGATGATCAGGCTCTCGCTCTTCGTGGGCGTCGTGATCTCCTCACCCATCTGGCTCTACCAGATCTGGGCCTTCATCATGCCGGGGCTGAAGAAGACCGAGAAGCGCTACGCCATCGGCTTCATCGCCGCCTCGGTGCCGCTCTTCCTCGGCGGGATCGTCGGCGCCTACAGCGTGCTGCCCCAGGCCATCGACTTCTTCTTCGCGCTGAACCCCGAAGGCACGTCGAACCTGATCAACCCCGACGTCTACTTCACCTTTGTGCTGCATCTGTTCCTGGCCTTCGGGCTTGCCATGGTGATCCCGGTGGTGCTGGTCGGGATCAACATGATGGGCCTGGTCACCGGCAGACAGGTGCTCAAGGCCTGGCGCGGGGTGGTGATGCTCATCGCGGTGGTCTCCGCGCTGGCAGCCCCGGGCGGCGACGCGGTGAGCATGTTCTTCATCGCCCTGCCGCTGACCGTGCTCTTCGGCGTCGCGATCCTGCTCTGCATGCTCAACGACCGCCGGCGCCGCAGACGCGAGGCCGCCGCCGAGTCCGAGATCGACGAGCTGCTGCTCGACTGAGCCGGGCCGCACGCCGCCCGCACCCAGCCCGAACACCGCCCGCGCGCCCGTCCCGCGCGCCTGTCCCGCACCCCGCCCGCCGGGCTCAGCCCTGGGCCGCCGCCTGGGCGCGGAGTCCGCGCAGCAGCTGATCCTGCTCCTCGATGAGCAGCCGGCGCAGCGCCGCGGGGGCATCCGCGTTCTCATCGAGCCAGCGCTGCGTGCGCAGCGCCAGCGGGTGCTCGGTCGGCTCCGCTCCGGCGTCGAGGTCCTGAGCCCCGGGGTAGAGCCCGGAGACCACCCGGGTGGCCTGTCCCTGGCTCATCCGCTCCCACACGTCGGTCAGCGCGTCGAAGTACGCATCGGTCTGCCGCTCTATCACCGCCGCGGTCTCCGGGTCACCTGCCACGGTGAAGCCGTCCACGGTGGCGGTGAGGTGATCGTTGGAGAGCTCCTCGCCGGAGTCATCCGTCCCGGCGAGCGCCTGCCCGAAGGCCGCCTGCTTGACCCGACGGTCGGGCCTCGCGGCGGTGGCGAGCCGGTGCGCGATCCGGGCCCGGGCCGTGGTCTTGGCGGCCAGCTCCGCATCGAGCTGATCCAGGCTCACCCGACCGTGCGCGGCCAGGGCCTGCAGGAACGCCCAGCGCAGCTCCTCATCGATGCGCAGCCCCGAGATCCCATGGTCTGCGGCGCCGCCGTCGAGCAGCGCCTCGAGCAGCTCCAGCTGTGAGCCCTCTCGGCGGGAGAGTGTGGCCAGGGTTCGAGCGGTGGCGCGCTGATGGTCCCCGCCGGTGCGGCGGGTCAGCTCCGCGGCGAGCCGGGCGGCGAGGTCGCGCTGCAGCGCCGGCCGCTCGTCGGCTGGGGTGTAGCGCTCCAGTGCGGTCAGCGACTGCCGCAGCAGCCCCTGGACGACGACGATCTCGTCGATGCCCAGGCCCAGCTGCTGCACGGCCGCCAGGAAGCGGCGGGCGGGCAGCTCGCCGTCGCGCACCATGGACCACAGCGCAGCCCACACGGTGGCGCGCGCCAGCGGATCGGCCACCGGGTAGGTCAGCACCGCGGCCAGCGACTCCGGGTCGAGGCTGAGCTTGGCGTAGGTCAGGTCATCTTCATTGGGCAGCAGCAGCCGCGGCCGGTCCGCCGGCACGCTCAGCTCCGGCACCGGGGTGAGCCCCTCCGGGGCGGCCGGGTCCAGGAAGACCTCCTGGGCGGCGTGCAGTGCCAGCGTCTCGCCTGCGGCATCCATCACATGGACCCCGACGCGGATCTTGTGCGGCCGGGACACCGACTCCCCGGTGGCCGGGTCGACGCCCTGCTCGCGGACCAGCACCCGGCCCGCACCGCCACCGGCGGCGTCGAGCTCGGCGGAGAGCACCGGGACCCCGGCGGTCTGCAGCCAGGCCCGGGCCCAGTCGTCCATGTTCGCCCCGGTGACCTCTTCGAGCACGGCGAGGAAGTCGCCCAGCGAGGCGTTGCCGAAGGCGTGGCGGCTGAAGTAGCGCCGCGCGGCCTCGCGGAAGGCCTCACGTCCGGCGTAGGCGGCGAGCTGCTTGAGCACCGAGGCGCCCTTGGCGTAGGTGATCCCGTCGAAGTTCTGATCCGCGGCCTCGAGGTCGGGGATGTCCGCGACGATCGGGTGGGTGGTGGGCAGCTGGTCCTGCACGTAGGCCCACGCCTTGCGCCCGTTGGCGAAGGAGATCCAGGAGGTGGTCCAGTCGGTGGCCTCGTCCACGGCCAGGGATCCCATGTAGTCGGCGAAGGACTCCTTGAGCCACAGGTCATCCCACCAGTGCATGGTCACCAGGTCGCCGAACCACATGTGAGCCATCTCGTGCATGAGGGTGTTGGCCCGGGTCTCGTACTGGGCGTCGGTGGCGGCGGTGTCGAAGACGTATGTCTCGGTGAAGGTCACCAGCCCCGGGTTCTCCATCGCCCCGAGGTTGTACTCCGGGACGAAGACCTGGTCGTACTTGCCCCAGGGGTAGGGGTAGGCGAACTCGGCGTGGAAGAAGTCCAGCCCGCGCTGGGTGAGCTCCAGCAGCGCGTCGGCGTCGAAGTGCTCCGCCAGCGACGCCCGGCAGAGCACGCTCAGCGGGATCTGGACGGTCTCGCCGCCGGGCACTCCGCCGCGGTAATGGCCCTCCACGTGGTGATAGGGACCCGCCAGCAGCGCGGTGATGTAGGAGGACATCCGCGGGGTCTCGGCGAACTCCACCCGGACCAGCGGGCCGACGACGGCGGCACCGGCAGCCTCCGCGGCATCGTCCGCCCCAGCGGGCTCACCCTTCGCAGCCCCTGCGGCCTCACCGCTCTCCAGCGGCATCCGCGAGATCGCGGGGCTGTTGGAGCGCAGCTGCCAGTGCTGGGGGCCGATGATCGAGAAGCTGAACCGGGCCTTCAGATCCGGCTGCTCGAAGACCGGGAACACCCGGCGGGAGTCGGCCGGCTCGTACTGGGTGTAGAGGTAGACCTGCTCGTCCGACGGGTCCACGAACCGGTGCAGCCCCTCACCGGAGCGGGAGTACCGCGAGGTGGACCGGATCTCCACGGTGTTCTCCGCCCGCAGCCCGGGCAGCAGGATCCGAGCCGGACCCACATGGGCGTCCACATCCAGGGTCTCCCCGTTGAGCACCAGGGACTCCACCGAGGCGCCCAGGTGGTCCAAGAAGGTGCTCACACCGACCTCGGAGGACGCAAAGTCGATCCTGGTCCGCACCGGGTAGGTCTCGGCCTTAGGAGCGGGCGCGCCGCGCAGATCCACCTCGACGCGGTAGTGGGTGACCTCGAGCAGGGCGCCGCGCTGGGCGGCCTCCTCGCGGGTCAGATTCTCGACGTCGGCACGGGGGAAGGGCAGCTGAGCAGTCATCCTGCTATTCAAGCAGACGCCTGCTCAGCCGCCCATCACCCGAGAATCGCCAGCCCGTCGACCGCTCAGCTCAGCGGCTGATCAGCTGAGCGGCCCGAGCGGCCCAGCTCACTTCCGGCGCGAGTGCAGCAGCTTCTCATCCACCGGCGCGGTGGGAGAGGCCCGCAGCGTCCGGTAGTACTCCATGGACTCGTCCTGGCGTCGCTGCTCGGAGCCGGAGGTGATCTCCATGCGCACGTGCTCGGGGGAGTAGCCGAAGGAGTCCACGATGTCCTGGGCGTGCGGGCGCAGCCGCTGCAGCAGCCGGTTCACATACGGGCTCAGCGTGCGGGCGCGCTGGGAGGAGATCCGCCCGTTGAGCAGGTACCAGTCCAGCGTGTCCTCGATCTTGGTCAGCGCGTAGAGGTCACGCAGCCAGGTCATGATCTGCCTGGTCCCCGGATCGTCGACCTTCTCGAGGGCTTCAGTGAAGGATTCCCAGAGCAGCAGGTCCGCGTGGGCCTTGGCGGCGTTGATGATCTCGTACTGGTGGTCGTTGAAGATCGCCGCCTGCTTGGCCGCGGGCAGCTTCGACGCCGAGCGCAGCTCTGAAGCCACGTCGATGACCATCTGCCGGGAGCGTTCGGTGAGCAGCTGGCGCTGCACGTCGGGCTGCTTGAACCAGTTGGCGCTGCGGCGTTCATCCCCGGTGTCCTGCACCGACTGGAACGCCCGGCGCAGACCGAAGCGGTTCATCACCGTGGACTGCGCCTGGGTGGCCACATAGCGGGAGAGCACCCCGAAGTCGGCATCCTTGAACTCTGCGGCGTAGTCGCTGAGCAGACGCTTGGCCACCAGCTGGAGCAGCACGTTGTTGTCGCCTTCGAAGGTGACGTAGACGTCGAGGTCCGCGCGCAGCGAGACCAGCCGGTTCTCGGAGATGAAGCCGGCGCCGCCGCAGGCCTCGCGGGCCTCCTGCAGCGTGTCCAGCGCGTGCCAGGTGGTCACGGACTTGATCGCCGCGGCCAGAGTCTCCAGCTCCTGCCGGTTCTCATCGGAGTCGTCCTTGCCGGAGAACACGTCGTCGAGCTTGACCAGCAGGTTCTCATGGGCGAAGTTCGCCGCGAAGGTGGTGGCCAGGCGCGGGAGCAGTCGGCGCTGGTGCAGCCGGTAGTCCAGCAGCACCTCTTCCTCGATGGTGGAGGAGGCGTTGAACTGGCGCCGCTGGTTGCCGTAGGTTACCGCGCCGATCAGCGCGAGCTTCGAGGCCGCCACCGAGGCGCCGGTGAGCGAGACCCGGCCCTGCACCAGGGTGCCGAGCATCGTGAAGAACCGGCGACCGGGGGAGTCGATCGGGGAGCTGTAGGTGCCGTCGGCGGCGACGTCGCCATAGCGGTTGAGCAGGTTGGTCCGCGGGACCCGGATGTTGTCGAAGGTGAAGCAGCCGTTGTCCACCCCGTTGAGGCCGCCCTTCTGCCCCTCATCGGTGATGGTGATCCCCGCCAGCGGCTGGCCGTCATCGCCACGGATGTTGGTGTAGATGCAGTGCACCCCGTGGTTGACCCCGTTGGTGATCAGCTGGGCGAAGACGACGGCGTCCTTGGCGTCGTTCGCCGCATTGCCCAGGTAGCGCTTGGTGGCCGCGGGGAAGGGGGTGTTGAGGATGAACTCCTCGGTGGCCGGATCGTAGGTCGCGGTGGTGCCGATGGAGGCGACGTCGGAGCCGTGGCCGAACTCGGTCATCGCGAACGCGCCGGGAGCCCGGAGGTCCATGGTCGCGGGAAGGAACCTGCGGTGGTGATCCTCGGAGCCCAGGTGCAGCACCGCGGCGGCGAAGAGGCCCCACTGGACCCCGGCCTTGATCTGCAGCGAGGGGTCGGCGGTGACCAGCTCCTCGAAGGCGGCGATGTTCGCGCCGTGTGCATCGGAGCCGCCGAACTCCTTGGGGAAGGCGCGGTGCACGGCGCCGTCCTCGGCGAGCTTCGCCATCTGCTCGAAGACCCGCTCGCGGTGATCCTCCTTCGACATGCCCTCGACCTTGTGGAAGGCGGAGTCCTTGAGCAGCTCGCGGGCCTGACGCCGGGTGTCGGCCCAGTGTCCGAGCAGCACGTCCTCCATCACCTTCTTGTCCACGCGAGCGGAGTCGGCGGAATCGATGGCCTCGATCGGGTCGGTGACCGGGTGGGTGACCGGGTGGTGTGACATGAGGTCTCCTCAGACTGGGGGTTGAGCGTCAGGCGCACGGGATGATCTGCGCCGGTTCCTCGGCGCGGGGCTGATCAGTGATCCTGCACACAAAATAGTCTATGATACTGACCAGTAACAAATGCAAGACCTGCCGGACCCGCTGACCCAGCGGACGTTCCGTCGGGTGCCTGCACCCCTCGACCCAGGAGTCAGTTCCATGAGTGCACAGAACATCCGAGACGCCGTCATCATCGGTGGAAATCGCATCCCCTTCGCGCGGGCCCACACCGCCTACGCCACCGCGGGCAACCAGGACATGCTCACCTCGACGCTGAACGGCCTGGTGGCCCGCTTCGGGCTGCAGGGCGAACAGATCGGCACCGTCGCCGCCGGTGCGGTGATGAAGCACTCGAAGAACTTCAACCTCACCCGCGAGTCCGTGCTGGGCACCCCGCTGGACCCCAAGACCCCGGCCTTCGACGTGCAGATGGCGTGCGCCACCGGCATGGAGGCCATCGGTTCGATGGCGAACAAGATCAAGCTGGGCCAGATCGATTCCGCCATCGCCGGGGGAGTGGACTCCATCTCCGACGCCCCGATCGTGGTCACCGATGAGCTGCGCGGGATCCTGATGGAGGCCAACCGGGCCAAGTCGGTGCCCCAGCGGCTCAAGGCGCTGGCGAAGATCCGCCCCGGCCACCTGTCCCCGCAGGCCCCCGGCGTCAACGAGCCCCGCACCGGCATGTCCATGGGCGAGCACATGGCGATCACCGCCCACGCCTGGGGGATCACCCGGGCGGAGCAGGACGAGCTCGCCCTGGCCAGCCACAAGAACCTCGCCGCCGCCTACGATCGCGGCTTCTTCGACGACCTGGTCACCCCCTTCAAGGGCGTCGGACGTGACACCAACATGCGCGCCGACTCCACGCTGGAGAAGCTGGGCAAGCTCTCCCCAGCGTTCGGGCGTGACCTCGGCGCCGAGGCCACCATGACCGCGGCGAACTCCACCGCCCTGACCGACGGCGCCTCCGCGGTGCTGCTGGGCTCCGAGGAATGGGCCGATCAGCACGATCTGCCCAAGCTGGCGAACTTCATCGACTACGAAGAAGGCGCAGTGGACTTCGTCGACGGCGCCGAGGGCCTGCTGATGGCTCCGGCCTACGCCGCGGCCCGGATGCTCAAGCGCAACAACCTGAGCTTCTCGGACTTCGAATACCTCGAGATCCACGAGGCCTTCGCCTCCACGGTGCTGGCCCAGATCAAGGCCTGGGAGTCCGAGGAGTTCTGCAAGAACAAGCTCGGCCTGGACTCCGCGCTGGGAACCATCGACCGCAGCCGGCTCAACGTCAACGGCTCCTCGCTCGCCGCCGGGCACCCCTTCGCCGCCACCGGCGGACGGATCGTCGCCTCGCTGGCCAAGGCGCTGCACGGCAAGCCCGGCAAGCTCGGCTTCATCTCGGTCTGCGCCGCCGGCGGCCAGGGCATCACCGCGATCATCGAAGGACGGTAACCGCTTCATGGCTAGAGACACCTACACCGAATTCGCCAATACCAGCTTCGGCCGCACCCTGACCAAGAACCTCGGTCTCCCGCAGCCGGCGAAGCTGCGCCGCCACCGGCCAGGACGCCCGCTCATCGAAGGCCCCGTGGTCGTGCTGGGCAGCTCCGAGGCCGCCTCGGCGCTCGCGGACCGGCTGCTCGGCTGGGACCTCGATGTCCGCCGCAACGTCGGGCCCAAGGAGAAGGTGGCCGGCGTCGTCGCCTGCTTCGACTCCGCCTCCAGCCCCGCGGACCTCAGCAGCACCGTGCTGGAGATCGGGATGCTGCTCAAGCAGCTCAAGCCCTCCGGCCGGGTCATCACCGTCTCGCGCGATCCGCAGGGCACCTCGGATCCGGCCGTGCGCGCCGCCCGCAGCGCGGTCCAGGGCCTGACCCGCTCGACGGCGCACGAGATGCGCGCCGGCGGCACCGCCAACGGCATCGTGCTCGCCGACGACCTGGACCCCTCAGCGCCCGGTGCGGCCGGAGCGCTGCGCTTCCTGCTCTCCGGACGCTCGGCCTTCGTCTCGGGACAGTTCATCTCGGTGGACAGCGTCAACGGGGCGCTGCCGGGCAACTGGGACCGCCCGCTGCAGGGCCAGGTCGCAGTGGTCACCGGGGCCGCCCGCGGCATCGGCGCGTCCATCGCCCGGGTGCTGCACCGCGACGGCGCCACACTGATCCTGGTGGACATCCCCGCCGCAGGCGAGCAGCTCGCCGGCGTCGCCAACGAGGTCTCCGGCACCGCGCTGCAATTGGACATCACCGCACCCGACGCCGGGGACCGGATCCTCGCCCACGCGGAGCAGCACCACGGACGGCTCGACATCGTGGTGCACAACGCCGGGATCACCCGGGACAAGCTGCTCGCCAACATGGACGAGTCCCGCTGGAACTCGGTCATCGCAGTCAACATCGAGTCGCAGCTGCGGATGAACCGGGCCTTCCTGGCCTCGGAGCTCTTCAACGCCGACGCCCGCGGCGCGATGGGTCCGCGGATCATCTCGCTGGCCTCGACCTCCGGGATCGCCGGCAACCGCGGCCAGACCAACTACGCGGCCTCCAAGGCCGGGGTCATGGGGATGGTCTCCGCGACCGCCGCCCAGCTGGCCGCCCGGCACGGCACCATCAACGCCGTCGCACCGGGCTTCATCGAGACCGAGATGACGGCGAAGATCCCCTTCGCCACCCGGGAGGTCGCCCGGCGGCTGAACTCGCTGAACCAGGGCGGACTGCCCGTGGACGTGGCCGAGACGATCGCGTTCCTGGCCTCGCCGCAGGCCGGGGGCACCTCCGGGCTGACCCTGCGGGTCTGCGGACAGAACCTCGTGGGGGCCTGAGCCATGGTCACTGAAATCGAGATGCCCTCGCTGAGCAGCCTCTACGGCCGCGCCGCCTTGGGCGCCGCGCGCTCGAAGCTGCGCCCCGGCGCTGGCGCCCGCACCCTGCCGGGCAGGTCCGTGCTGGCCCAGCACCCAGGGGTCAGCGTCGAGCAGGCGGAGAGCTACCGCCGGCTCTTCGGCGGAGAATCCTTCGACGGCGCCCACCGCGCCGCGCTGCCCTCGGTGCTGGTCCACATCATCGGGTTCCCGATGCAGATGGCTCTGATGAGCGACGGCGAGTTCCCGCTGCCGCTGATGGGTCTTGTGCATGTGGCCAACGAGGTTGAGCACCTGCGCCCGGTCCGGGTGGGCCAGCCGGTGCAGATCCTGGTGGCCGCGGAGAACCTTCGCCCGCACCGCCGCGGCACCCAGGTCGACATCAAGGTCACCGTGCTCGAGCAGGGGGCAGACCCGGCGAACGCTGACTCGGAGAATGCAGCGGAGACCTCGGTGCTGTGGCGCTCGGTCTCGACCTATCTCAGCAAGGGCACCCAGCTGGGCACAGAGATCTCGGCAGACTCGGGGTCCACGGACGTGACCCGCTCCGACGCCGAGCTGAAGTCCTTCGTCCCGCCGGTCAAGACCGCCTCCTGGCGGCTGGGCTCGGAGGCGGGCAGGGCGTATGCCGCCGTGTCGGGGGACTACAACCCGATCCACGTCTCCCAGCTCGCCGCCAAGGCGCTGGGCATGCCCGCCGCGATCGTGCACGGCATGTACTGCGCGGGCAGGATGCTGGAAGGGCGGGAGCCCGAGGGCGCCGGACACCGCTGGTGGATCCGCTTCGAGGCGCCGGTGACCCTGCCCGGGACCGTGGCGTTCGCCGCGGAGCCGCATGGGCCCAAGGCGGTGCGCTTCATCGGCTGGAACCCGCGCAAGGCCCGGCGGCATTTCAGCGCCGAGCTGCAGCTGCCCTGATCCGGCTGCCCTGATTCGGTGCCGGAGGAGTCTGCACAGGATTCTGACCTGCAGCACCACGGCCGGTCTTTCCACCCCAGGATCCGCGTGGGATCCGGGCCGCTAGGATGAGCCCCATGGCTTCTCAGCGGACCGGGTCCTCGCGGACCGGCACACAGCGCGGCGGCGGTGCGGGCCGCGGTGCGAACAAGGCCGAGGGCCTTGACTTTCGCAGCGTGGAACCCGCCCCGCTGATCCTGCTCAAGGGCAACGAGGACTACCTCGCCGGCCGGGCGCTGGACAAGATCAAGCGGGCACTCCGGGCGCAGCACCCGGACCTGGAGTTCACCCGGCTCGACGTCGCAGACGCCGGGCCGGGAGAGCTGTTCACGGTCACCTCGCCCTCGCTCTTCGGCGAGGCGCGCCTGGTCCTGGCCGAGGACCTCGCCTCGATGAACGACACCTTCCTCACCGACGCCCTGGCCTACCTCGAGGAGAAGCCCGAGGACGTGACCCTGGTGCTGCGGCACAGCGGCGGCAACCGGGGCAAGAAGCTGCTGGACGCGCTGGCCAGGCGCGCCGTCGTCGTCGACTGTGCAGGGACCCGCAACGACAACGAGAAGCTCGACTTCGTGCGCCGTGAGTTCCGCGCCGCCGGACGTGAGATCCACGCCGACGGCGCCCGCGCGCTGGTGGCCGCCGCCGGCTCCACGCTCTCGGACCTCGGCGGGGCCTGCCAGCAGCTCATGGCCGACGTCGCCGGGGACATCACCGAGGAACACGTGGACCGCTATCACGGGGGCCGGGTCGAGGCCAGCGCCTTCAAGGTGGCCGACGCCGCCTTCGAGGGTCGCCGCGAGGCCGCCACCCGGCTCTACCGCCACGCCATCGCCACCGGGGTCTCGCCCATCGCCGTCACCGCCGCGCTGGCCCGCAAGGGCCGGCACATCGCAGCGCTGGTGGACCATCGCGGCAGCCCCGCCGCGCTGGCCGCCACCCTCGGTGCTCCACCCTGGCAGCTGCAGCAGGTCGCCGAGACCGCGCGGCGCTGGCACCCGCTGCGCGCGGCCGAGGCCATCGAGGCGATCGCCCGCGCCGACGCCGAGGCCAAGGGCGCCTCGCGGACCCCGGAATACGCGGTGGAACGCGCCATCACCGTGATCGCCTCCTCGGCGGGCCGCTGAGCCCGACGCCGAGCCCGACACCGGACCTGACACACACCCTGACACCGCCCTGCTCGGTGGCTGGAGTGCGGCTTCTCTGCTATCGTCTATAGGCAGTGTCTGGGGTTCGAAAGAGCCCCAAAACCCTGCGGCAGCAAGTCTCGCGCAGTCCTGGGCCCTCTACCTCAATGGGCTGCGCAATCGCTATGGCAACCCCACGCCACTGAAGTTTGTCTGCTGCCGGCCGACAGGGATGTATCCTCACGTCCAGTGACCTCAGACAGAAAGACAACTCGTGGCAAACATCAAGTCTCAGAAGAAGCGCATTCTCACCAACGAGAAGGCGCGCCAGCGCAACCAGGGCGTCAAGTCCCAGCTGCGGACCGCCATCAAGAAGGTCCGCAACGCTGTTGCCGCCGGCGACAAGGACGCAGCGATCGCAGCCAACCGCGAGGCAGCTCGCAGGCTCGACAAGGCCGTCTCCAAGGGCGTTCTGCACAAGAACAACGCCGCCAACCGCAAGTCCGGTCTGGCCGCCACCGTCAACGCTCTGTGAGCTTGACTCTCTAGAACGTCCGCTCACACGCGAGCGAGCAACGGGGCCCTGCGCGCTGCGCGGGGCCCCGTTCGTGTAAGACCTGACCGCGCCGTCGGCAGCGTCCCAGCGCAGCCACCGCCGCAGTCATGGAACAATGAAGTGCCAGGTGCAGCACAATGCCCGGCGTCTCGACGAAGCAAAGGACTCCCACCACCGTGTCACCGAAGGCCCGCAGCTCGCAGGTGCCCGCCGCCACTGACCCCAGTGTCATCAGGAACTTCTGCATCATTGCGCACATCGACCACGGCAAGTCCACGCTTGCGGACCGCATGCTGCAGCTGACCGGGGTGGTGCAGGCCCGCGACATGAAGGCCCAGTATCTCGACCGGATGGCCATCGAGCGCGACCGCGGCATCACCATCAAGTCCCAGGCCGTGCGGATGCCCTGGGAGCTCGACGGGCAGACCTACGCCTTCCACATGATCGACACCCCGGGCCACGTGGACTTCTCCTACGAGGTGTCCCGCTCCCTCGCCGCCTGCGAAGGCGCGCTGCTCCTGGTCGACGCCGCCCAGGGCATCGAGGCGCAGACCCTGGCCAACCTCTACCTGGCCATGGAGCACGACCTCAAGATCATCCCGGTGCTGAACAAGATCGACCTGCCCTCGGCCCAGCCGGAGAAGTACGCCGAGGAGATCGCCTACCTGATCGGCTGCGAGCCTGAGGACGTGCTGCGCGTCTCCGGCAAGACCGGCGACGGCGTCGAGGAGCTGCTGGACAAGATCGTCGCCGAGATCCCCGCCCCGCAGGGCGACGCCGACGCTCCGGCCCGCGCGATGATCTTCGACTCCGTCTATGACACCTACCGCGGCGTGGTCACCTTCGTGCGCGTGGTCGACGGCAAGCTCTCGCACCGCGAGAAGATCAAGATGATGTCCACCGGCGCCACCCACGAGCTGCTCGAGATCGGGGTCTCCTCCCCGGAGCCCGAGGCCACCAAGGGTCTCGGCGTCGGCGAGGTCGGCTACCTGATCACCGGTGTGAAGGACGTCCGCCTCTCCAAGGTCGGTGACACCGTCACCGCCCAGAACCGGCCCGCCGCGGAGATCATCGGCGGCTACGACGACCCCAGCCCGATGGTCTTCTCCGGGCTCTTCCCGCTTGACGGCTCCGACTTCCCGGTGCTGCGCGAGGCCCTGGAGAAGCTGCAGCTCAACGATGCCGCACTGAACTTCGAGCCGGAGACCTCCACCGCGCTGGGCTTCGGCTTCCGCGTGGGCTTCCTGGGCCTGCTCCACCTGGAGATCACCCGGGAACGGCTCGAGACCGAGTACAACCTGGATCTGATCTCCACCGCTCCCAACGTGGTCTACGAGGTCACCGCCGAGGACGGCGAGATCCATCGGGTGACCAACCCCTCGGAGTTCCCCGAGGGCAAGGTCAGCGAGATCCGCGAACCGATCGTGGACGCCACGGTCATCGTCCCCGCCGAGTTCATCGGCCCGGTCATGGAGCTCTGCCAGTCCCGGCGCGGCACCATGGAAGGCATGGACTACCTCTCCGCCGAACGCGTGGAGATCCGCTACAAGATGCCGCTGGCCGAGATCGTCTTCGACTTCTTCGACCAGCTGAAGTCCCGCACCAAGGGCTACGCCTCGCTGAACTGGCAGGGCACCGGTCAGCAGGCCGCCGACCTGGTCAAGGTCGACATCCTGCTCCAGGGTGATCAGGTCGACGCGTTCTCCGCGATCACCCACCGCGACTCCGCCTACGCCTACGGGGTCAAGATGGCCTCCCGGCTGAAGGACCTGATCCCGCGCCAGCAGTTCGAGGTCCCGATCCAGGCCGCCATCGGCTCGCGGATCATCGCCCGCGAGAACATCCGCGCGATCCGCAAGGACGTGCTCTCCAAGTGCTACGGCGGCGACATCAGCCGCAAGCGCAAGCTGCTGGAGAAGCAGAAGGAGGGCAAGAAGCGGATGAAGATGGTCGGCACCGTGGAGGTGCCGCAGGAGGCCTTCATCGCCGCGCTGTCCTCGGACGAGGACGCCGGCAAGGACAAGGCCGGCAAAGAGAAGGCCGGGAAGAAGTAGGCGTTGCCCTCCACCCTTCCCCTCGGCGACCCGGTCCCCGCCGACGGCGGCTTTCCCGCCGCCGTGCAGCGGGCCCTGCCCGCCCGTGCCGAGGTGCCCCTCGGCCTCTACGTGCACATCCCGTTCTGCAGCGTGCGCTGCGGCTACTGCGACTTCAACACCTACACCGCCGAGGACCTCGGCCCCGGCGCCTCCCAGGTGTCCTACCCGGACACGCTGATCTCCGAGCTGGTCTTCGCCCGCTCAGTGCTCGACGCCATGGGTGCCCCGGAGCGCCCGTTCTCCACGGTGTTCTTCGGCGGCGGCACCCCGACGCTGCTGCCGCCCGAGGAGCTCGCCCGGATCCTCACCCGGGCCCGTGAGCTCTTTGGCTTCCGTCCGGACGCCGAGATCACCACCGAGGCCAATCCCGACACCATCACCGCTGCCACCGCGCAGGTCCTCGCCGAGGCCGGGTTCACCCGGCTGAGCCTGGGCATGCAGTCCGCCGTGCCGGAGGTGCTCCGCACCCTGGACCGCACCCATGACCCGGCCAACGTGGAGCGCGCGGTCCAAGCCGCCCGCACCGCCGGCCTGCAGGTCAGCCTGGATCTGATCTCCGGCACGCCGGGGGAGAGCCTCGAAGACTGGCGCACCAGCCTGGACCACGCGGTCGCGCTGCGGCCGGACCACATCTCGGCCTATTCGCTGATCATCGAAGAGGGCACGGCGATGGCCGCCAAGATCAAGCGCGGCGTGCTGCCCGACATCGACCCCGATGATCAGGCAGACAAGTACCTGCTCACCGATCAGGTGCTCGGCGCCGCCGGGATGAGCTGGTACGAGGTCTCCAACTTCTCCACCAGTGCCGCGACCCGCTCGGAGCACAACCTGAACTACTGGGTGGACTCCGACTGGTGGGGCGCCGGGCCTGGCGCACACTCCCATGTGGCCGGACTGCGCTGGTGGAACGTGAAGCACCCCGCGGCCTATGCACAGCGGCTCTCCAGCGGCACCACCCCGGGCCACGGCCGGGAGCTGCTGGCGGATCAGGACAAGACCCTGGAGCACCTGATGCTGCGGGTGCGTCTGGCCGACGGGCTCGACGTCGCCGGGTACAACGCGCTGCCGGAGCTGCGCCGCAGCCAGGGCGAGAAGATCTCGCGGAAGAGCCTGCAGTCACTGGTGCATGACGGGCTGATCGACGACGACGCCGCGGAGCCCAGCACCGCTCATCCGCAGGGCCGAGCGGTGCTCACCCTGCGCGGACGGCTGCTGGCCGATGCCGTGACCCGCCGACTGGCGCCCTGACCGAAGGCCGGGTGCTCGGTTGAGCAGGCGGCGATGCCCAGCGGATCAGCTGAGGATTCTCAGTGGATCAGGCGAAGGTTCAAGGGGTACCGGTAGGGGCGGCCCTTGTTGCACTGGATGCCGGCCACGAGCCCAGAGATGGTCATCGTGACCCAGATCAGCACCGCGAGGAGGCCGAAGACCCAACCGATGGCCGGGATCAGGGCAAGGATGTAGCAGGCCAGCATCACTGCGGTCAGCGGAAGCGTGAAGTTCAGCGCCTCTTTGGACTCCTGGGCGGTGAACGGGCCGCGGTCGCGGTAGACCAGATACACCGCGAGGGCGGGGAAGCAGCCGATGAGCGCGCCGAAGTGCGACAACGTGGCCCAGCGTCGATCCTCTGCCGGGGTCAGCGCCGCGGCGGCAGCGGAGGAACCCTTCAGGCGTGCAGAAGAATCCGTTCGAGCATCCTGCCCCGACCGGTCACCCTGGGGTTTCTGATTATGCTCCACTGCACCTCCGTGTCTGCGATGCCACCCTTGCGGCACCTGGCCGTTCCCGATTCGAATTCTACCCAATCGCCCTGGACATCGACTGGCCGACGGAGGCGTGTCGGAGTCCGGATTCTGCGCGCTGCGCCTGTGTGCCCGGACCCGGTGGTCTCGCTCGGTTCCTAAGTTCAGTGCTCCACCGTGACGAAGTCGATCAGCTCCTCCACCCGACCGAGCAGCGAGGGCTCGAGATCCGCGTAGCTGCTGACCTGGCCGAGGATCCGTTTCCACCCGTGCGCGATGTCACGCTGGTTCGCATGCGGCCAGCCCAGCGCCTGCAGCGTGCCGACCTTGATGTCCTGACTGCGCGGGATGTCCGGCCAGCGCTTCAGCCCGAAGAGATGCGGCTTCACGGCCTGCCAGACATCCACATAGGGATGGCCCAGGACAGCGATGTTGCCCTGTGCGCCGCGCTGCTGCATGACCTCGCGGGCGATGCGCGACTCCTTGGAGCCGGGGACCAGGTGATCCAGCAGCACTCCGACCCGACGCCGGGGTCCCGGCCCGAACGCGCGGATCGCGCCGAGCAGGTCATCGGCGCCGTGCAGAGGCTCCACGACGATGCCTTCGATCCGCAGGTCCTCGCCCCAGACCTTCTCCACCAGCTCGGCGTCGTGGGTGCCCTCGACCCAGATCCGTGAGGCCCGGGCGACCCGCGCCGGCGCGTTCGCCACCGCCACCGAACCCGAGGCGGTGCGGGTGGGCTTCGCCGCGGCGGCCCGCGGGGTGGGGGGAGTCAGCTCCACCGGCTGGCCCTCATACAGGAAGCCGTGGCCCAGCGGGAAGGAGCGGACCTTGCCGCGCCGGTCCTCGAGACTCACCACATGGACACCGCCGGAGGCCTCCACCGAGATGATGGCGCCGACCCAGCCGGACTCCACCTCCTCGATCACGGCGCCGTAGTCGGCGGGCATCGCGGAGACCTTGCGGAGCTGGCTCTGACGGAGCCGGGAGAGGTCCTGGGCACCCCAGTTCGGGGTGGAGGAGGGACGCCAGTCGGGGAAGTGCGGAGCGCTCATGATCACCCATTGTAGAATTGGCACTTGTACTCGAAGAGTGCCAGAAGTTCAGGAGGCGCCAAGCTTACATGTCAGACACCCGTCGTCTGCAGGTTCTGCGTGCCATCGTGGAGGACTACGTCCAGACCCGGGAGCCGGTCGGATCCCGGGCCCTGGTGGAGCGCCATGACCTGGAGGTCTCGCCCGCCACGATCCGCAACGATATGGCCCACCTCGAGGAGGAGGGTCTGATCGCCGCCCCGCACACCTCTGCCGGGCGGATCCCCACCGACCTCGGCTACCGACGCTTCGTGGACAAGATCACCGAGGTCCGTCCGCTCTCGGCCGCCGAGCGGCGCGCCATGGACACCCTGCTCGAGACCGCCGATGACCACGACGCGATGCTCGAGCACACCGTGCGGCTGCTCGCGATGCTCACCAACCAGGTCGCCGTGATCCAGCATCCGCAGCGCTCCACCGCGAAGATCCGACATATCGACATCGTCTCGATGTCCTCGCACAAGGCGCTGGCCATCGTGATCCTCTCCTCCGGGAAGGTCGAGCAGCGCATGGTCACCCTCGCCGACGCGATCGGCGACGACTCGCTGCACCGGATCGCCCAGGTGCTCTCCACCGAACTGCATCAGCGCTCCATCTCTGCCCTGCCGCTGCCCACCGACACCCTGATCAGCCGGGTGGAGCCGGTGCTGCGGCCGTCCATGGCGATCATCGCCCAGGCGGTGGAGACGATCCTCGAGTCTTCCCGCGTGGATCGCATCATCATGGCCGGGACTGCTAACCTCGCCAGGTCGGGCCGCGACCTCGGTCCCTCCATCGGTCCCATTCTTGAGGCGCTCGAGGAACAAGTAGTGCTGCTTCGACTGTTGACAGAGATGGAGCAGGACCGACGCGGTCTCTCCATCCGCATCGGTCACGAGACCAGTCATGATTCGCTGATCGAGACCGCTGTCGTCGCAGCAGAGTATGGCTCCCAGGCGGGAGCCGAAGGTGCCAAGCTCGGCGTCGTCGGTCCGACCCGCATGGATTACGGCTCCACCATGTCCGCGGTGCGCGCAATGGCGCGCTACCTGTCCCGAATTCTCTCCGAAGGGTGAACGTCCTTGAAGATGACGACTGACTATTACGAAGCGCTCGGCGTCAGCCGCTCGGCGTCCACCGAAGAGATCAAGAAGGCCTACCGCAAACAGGCCCGCAAGCTTCACCCCGATGTGAACCCCTCCGAGGATGCCGCCGAGCAGTTCAAGGCGCTCGGCCGCGCCTACGAGGTGCTCTCCGACCCGCAGAAGCGGCAGAACTACGACGCCACCGGCGATGAGAACGGCCGCTCCGGATTCCCCGGCGGCGGAGCAGGCGGCGCCGGCTTCGGCGGCTTCGGCGACATCTTCGAGACCTTCTTCGGCGGGGGAGGCGGAGGCCCCGCCTCACGCACCCGCCGTGGCCAGGATTCGCTGATCCGGGTCCGCATCGACCTGCGCGACGCCGTGTTCGGCACCACCAAGGAGGTGGAGCTGGAGACCGCCGTGACCTGCACGGTCTGCGACGGCTCCTGCACCCGCAAGGGCACCTCGCCCACCACCTGCCCTGACTGTCACGGCCAGGGCCAGGTCCAGCGGCCGATGCGCTCGATCCTGGGCACCGTCATCCAGACCCAGACCTGCGCCCGCTGCGCCGGCTTCGGCAACATCATCGAGGACCCCTGCCAGGAGTGCGACGGCCAGGGTCGGGTGCGCGAGCGCAAGTCCCTGAAGGTCAAGGTCCCGGCAGGCGTGGACCGGGGCAACCGGATCCACCTGGCCGGCGAGGGCGAGGCCGGACTGGCCGGCGGCCCCTCCGGAGACCTGTTCATCGAGGTCGAGGTCAAGCAGCACGAGGTCTTCACCCGCCGCGGCAACGACCTGCACGCCACGGTCTCGATCCCGATGACCGCGGCCGCCCTGGGCACCACGGTCGACCTGGACACCTTCGACGGCGCCGAGGAGCTCACCGTGAAGCCGGGCACCCAGTCCGGTGAGGTGCTCACGCTCAAGGAGCGCGGGGTGACCCACCTGCGCGGCGGCGGTCGCGGCGCGCTGAAGGTGCACCTGAAGGTCGAGACCCCCACCAAGGTCTCCGACCGCGAGGCCCAGCTGCTGCGCGAACTCGCCCTCGAGCGCGGTGAGGAGCGCGGGGAGTCCACCACCGAACACCGTGGCGTCTTCGCCAAGCTTCGCGAACGCTGGGACGCGCTCTAGAGATGCGCGATCTGAGATGACGGCACCGCTGTTCCACCTCGACCCGGGTGCGCTGGACGACGCGGCCGTGGCCGAGGTGGTCACGCTCACCGGCGCGGAGGGCCACCATGCCGCCACCGTGATGCGGCTGCAGCCCGGCGAGCCGGTGCTGCTCTCCGACACGGTGGGGCGGCGCGCCGAAGGCCGCGTCCGCTCCGCCGGAGGCGGGCAGCTCGAGGTGGAGATCCTCGCCGTGATCGAGGAGCCGGTGCCGCTGCCCCGGCTGGTGCTGGTCCAGGCGCTTGCCAAGGACCGCCGCGACCTGCAGGGCGTGGAGTCCGCCACCGAGCTCGGCGTGGACGCGGTGATCCCCTGGCAGGCCGAACGCTCAGTGGCCCGCTGGAAGGCCGGCCGCGAGACCAAGAAGCACGCCGAGTGGGTCGCCCTGGTGACGACCGCGGCCAAACAGACCCGACGCACCACCATCCCCGAGGTGCGCCCGCTGCAGAGCACCGCCGGCTACCTCACGGCGATCCGGTCCGCGGGCGCCGAGGTCGGCGTCGTCGTGCTGCATGAGACCGACGAGACCTCGCTGGCCCAGGCCATCGCCGCGCTGCAGAAGCCCGCACGCAAGGATCCGACGCTGAAGGATCCGACGCTGAAGGATCCGATGCAGCAGGATTCCACGCACCAGCTGCAGGAGCTGCACGTGGTCGTCGGTCCGGAGGGCGGGATCAGCGACCGCGAGATCGAGCTGCTCACCGGCGCCGGAGCGCAGGTCGCCCGGCTCGGCCCCACCGTGCTGCGCTCCTCCACCGCCGGTCCCGCGGCGCTGGCCGCCGCGCAGCTGCTGCTGGGCCGCTGGGACTGGGGTGCTGAGACTGGTCAGCCTGAGCAGACCGCATAGACTGGGGACCAATGACTGAGACTTCGCAGAACCCGAGCACATCGCCCATCTCCGGAGCGGCCCGCGGCGCCACCGCCGCCGCGCTGGGCAACATCGAGCGTCAGGTCCACTTCGCCGACGCCGAGACCATGTTCCGCAGCCTCGGCGCCGGGGACCTCGCGCTGCGCATCCTGCAGGGCATCTACCCGGCGTCCTCCATCGGGCTGCGTGATCAGCTGGTCACCGTGGGCGGGCCCGCCGGGGAGATCACCGGGATCGTGGAGATCCTCACCCAGCTCAAGACCCTGGCCGCCTCCGGGACCACGGTCACCGAGGAGATCATCGAACAGGTCGCCACCATGGTGCGCGCCGACGCCGCGCAGGACTCCGCGCGGATCGTGACCACCAACATCCTCTCCCACCGCGGGCGCACCATCCGGCCCAAGACCAAGAACCAGCAGACCTATGTGGACACCATCGACGAGTCCACCGTGGTCTTCGGCATCGGCCCCGCCGGCACCGGCAAGACCTACCTGGCCATGGCCAAGGCGGTCCAGGCGCTGCAGGCCCGCGAGGTCAACCGGATCATCCTGACCCGCCCCGCCGTGGAGGCCGGCGAGAAGCTCGGGTTCCTGCCCGGCAGCCTCAACGAGAAGATCGACCCCTACCTGCGCCCGCTCTATGACGCGCTGCACGACATGATCGACCCGGACTCGATACCGCGGCTCATGGAGTCAGGCATCATCGAGGTCGCCCCGCTGGCTTACATGCGCGGACGCACGCTCAACGACTCCTTCATCATCCTCGACGAGGCGCAGAACACCACCGCCGAGCAGATGAAGATGTTCCTGACCCGGCTGGGGTTCAATTCCAAGATCGTGGTCACCGGTGACATCACCCAGGTGGACCTGCCGCGCGGCACCGACTCCGGACTGCGCACCGTGATCGAGATCCTCGACGGCGTCGAGGGCATCGAGATCTCCCGCTTCGGCTCCGAGGACGTGGTCCGCCACGAACTGGTGGGCCGCATCGTGGACGCCTATGAACGCCACCAGGACCGGGCTCCCGCCCCCGCGACCCGACGCGGAGGACGGCGATGACCGAGGTCCAGGTCACGGTCGAGGACAGCTCCGGCTCCGATCAGATCTCCGGAGCGCACCTTGCCGAGCTGCTGGACCTCACCGGATTCCTCTACGCCAAGCTCCACCTGGCACCTGCGGTGACGCTGTCGATCACGCTGGTGGACGAAGAGGCCATCGAGCAGCTTCACCTGGACTGGATGAACCTGCCCGGGGCCACCGATGTGATGAGCTTCCCGATGGACGAGCTCACCGCCGGCACCGCCGAGGACCCGGTCACCGAGGGCGTGCTCGGCGACATCGTGATCTGCCCCGGCGTCGCCGCCGCGCAGGCGAAGGCCAACGGGCACCCGCTCAGCGCGGAGCTCGCGCTGCTGGCCACCCACGGGGTGCTGCACCTGCTCGGACATGACCACGCCGAGGCGGCTGACCGTGAAGAGATGTTCACCCTGCAGCGAGTGCTCCTGGAGGAGTACCTCGGTCACGCTGCCCCGACGCCGACGGTCTGATCCATGGCCCTCGGCATCCTCATCATCCTTGCGCTGGTCTGCGCCGTGCTGGCCTTCGCGCTCTCCGCGGCCGACTCCGCGTTCCTGCGGCTGAGCCGCCGTGAGGCCGAGGAGATCGCCGAGCAGCGCGGCTCCACCGCCGTGGAGAAGATCCTCGCCCAGCCCGTGGCGCACACGCTCGCGCTGCAGACCTGGCGCTGGTTCTTCACCACCGCCGTCGTCGTGCTGGTCATCGTGGCCTCCGCACTGGCCCTCGACGGGCTTGCCGCCGGCGCCGTGGCAGGCTCCGCGGTCCTGCTCATCGGCGGAGTCATCGCCGCGGCGATCTCCCCGCGGCGGGTCGGCCGGGGCCACCACCTGCTGGTCGCGGCCTCCACAGCGCAGCTGGTGCGCACCCTGCGGGTCGTGCTCGGGCCCTTCCCCGAGGCGCTGAGCAGCATCGGCGCGCGCACCGTCCCGGGCACCGCACACACCGACCAGGGCTTCTTCGACGACGAAGAGTTCCGCGAATTCGTGGCCCGCGCCTCGGAGAAGGACATCATCGAGCACGCCGAGGCCGAGCTGATCCAGTCCGTCTTCGACCTCTCCGCCACCCGGGTCCGCGCCGTGATGGTCCCGCGCACCGACATGGTCACCGTGGAGTCCGGGACCAGCCTCGCCGAGGTCATGACGCTGTTCTTCCGCTCCGGATACTCGCGGATCCCGGTGGTGCGCGGCTCAGCCGATGACATCACCGGCATGATCTACCTCAAGGATGCCGCGTTCCTGCACCACCGGCTGCGCAGCGGGGAGCTGCTCAGCGCCTACACCGACCGCGACCCGGACTCGATCCTCATCGACGAGCTCCAGCGCGACGTCCGCTATGTGCCCGAGTCCAAACCGGTCTCCGAGTTCCTCTCCGAGCTGCAGCGCGAGTCCACCCACGTGGCCATCGTGGTCGACGAATACGGCGGCACCGCCGGGATGGTCACCCTGGAGGACCTGATCGAGGAGATCGTGGGGGAGATCGTGGACGAATACGACACCGAGTCCGCCGAGATCGAAGACCTCGACGACTCACGACGCCGGCTCTCGGCCCGCATGTCGGTCGACGACTTCGCCGAGCTCTACGAGCTCGACCTCGACGACGAGGAAGAGGTCGACACCGTCGGCGGTCTGCTCGCCAAGGCCCTGGGCCGGGTGGCGATCGCCGGATCCGAGGTCGAGATTCCGCGCCGCCACGGCCCCGGAGTGGTGCTGCGCGCCGACCGGCTCGAGGGGCGACGCAACCGGGTGAGCCACGTGCTCGCCTGGGAGGCCGAGGACCGGCGAGGCGCCAGAGCGGGGCTGGGCACCGACGCCGAGCCCGACGCTCTGCACCTCGACCCGACAGAGACGGCAGCACAGACAGCACCACAGACAGCGGCCCAGACCGCAGTCCAGACAGCAGCCCAGCAGGACGACCGGGCCGCAGCCGCGGCCTCGGCGCAGGAGAGGATCGGAACACCACGATGAGCCCAATACAGATGCCGCCGCAGCAGGAGGGCTTCGCCGCGTTCGACGAGAACTTCCGCGCCGGATTCGCCAGCCTGGTCGGGCGCCCCAACGCCGGGAAGTCCACGCTGACCAACGCGCTGGTCGGGGACAAGGTGGCGATCACCTCCTCGAAGCCGCAGACCACCCGGCACACCATCCGCGGGATCGTGCACCGCAGCGACTTCCAGCTGGTCCTGGTCGACACTCCGGGGCTGCACCGCCCGCGGACCCTGCTCGGCAAGCGGCTCAACGGCCTGGTCATCGACACCCTCTCCGAGGTCGACGTCGTCGGGTTCTGCATCCCGGCCGACGAGAAGGTCGGGCCCGGTGACCGCTTCATCGCCGCCCAGCTGACCAAGCTCCCGCACAAGCGGGTCATCGCACTGGTCACCAAGGTGGACAAGGTCTCCCGCGAGGACCTCGCCGAGCAGCTCATGGCTGTGGACCAGCTCGGCCGCGAACACCTCGCCCAGGAGGGCAACCAGGCCGGCGGCTTCGCCGAGATCATCCCGGTCTCCGCCCTCGAAGGCGACCAGACCGAGGTGGTGATCGAACAGCTCGCCGCGATGATGCCACAGTCTCCGCCGCTCTACCCCGAGGGGGAGCTCACCGACGAGCCCGAGGCCATCATGGTCGCCGAGCTGGTCCGTGAAGCGGCCCTCGAAGACGTCCGCGATGAGCTGCCGCACTCGATCGCCGTGGTCGTCGAGGAGATGGTGCCCCGCGAAGATCGGCCCGCCGACAAGCCGCTGCTCGACGTCCGGGTCTCGATCCACGTGGAGCGCGACTCGCAGAAGGCGATCATCATCGGCAAGCGGGGCGCCCGGCTCAAGGCCATCGGCACCGACGCGCGGGCCGGGATCGTCAAGCTGCTGGGCACCCCGGTCTACCTCGATCTCCACGTCAAGGTGACCAAGGAATGGCAGCGCGACCCGAAGAAGCTCGGCCGGCTCGGCTTCTAGCCCCGGACAGCGGGGGTCGTCCACATGATGAGAATCAGGGTGACCCACTGCACACGCCCGCGCTGCGTGCTAGTTTGAAAGATGTGCAGACGATACGCCAGCGCGTCCTACGACTAGAGCTTCTCCGCCGCAGCGGGGAAGAGCTCGCGCACGTCTGATCCCAGCTCACCTCACCGGTCCAGCTCGTAGATCCAGCACAGCGCAGCACTTCCAGGTCGAATCCCCGCTGCGGAGCTCCTCCGCCTCGACCGCTCGCCCTCAGCTCGTTCACAGCAAGGAAGCTCTCATGCGCAAACTTCAGAAGACCTCACCCATGCCGTTCCAGCGGTATGTGCCCTTCGAGGAGCAGATCACCGTCTCGCTGCCCGACCGCACCTGGCCGGACAAGACCATCCGCACTGCCCCGCGCTGGTGCGCGGTGGACCTGCGCGACGGCAATCAGGCGCTGATCGACCCGATGACCCCGGATCGCAAGCACCGGATGTTCGAGCTGCTGGTGAGCATGGGGTTCAAGGAGATCGAGGTCGGGTTCCCCTCGGCCTCGCAGACCGACTACGACTTCGTCCGCCAGCTCATCGAGCAGGACAAGATCCCCGACGACGTCTACATCCAGGTGCTCACCCAGGCGCGCGAAGCCCTGATCGAGCGCACCTTCGAGGCCATCGCCGGGGCGCCGCGCGCCATCGTGCACCTGTACAACTCCACCTCGGTGCTGCAGCGCGAGGTGGTCTTCAAGGCTGACCGCGACGGGATCGTCGACATCGCCACCCAGGGCGCCCGGCTGTGCAAGAAGTACGAGGAGGCGATGCACGCCGCGGCCTCCACGCCCACCGAGATCGTCTACCAGTACTCCCCGGAGTCCTTCACCGGCACCGAGCTCGACTTCGCCGCCCACATCTCCGATTCCGTGGTCGACGTCTTCGGCGCCACCCCGGAGAAGCCGGTCATCATCAACCTGCCGGCCACGGTGGAGATGGCCACCCCGAACGTCTACGCCGACTCCATCGAATGGATGCACCGGAACCTGCGCAACCGCGAGTCGATCGTGCTCTCGCTGCACCCGCACAACGACCGCGGCACCGGCGTCGCCGCCGCCGAGCTGGGCTACATGGCCGGCGCCGACCGGATCGAAGGCTGCCTCTTCGGCAACGGAGAGCGCACCGGCAACGTCGACCTGGTGACCTTAGGCATGAACCTGTTCAGCCAGGGCATCGACCCGGAGCTCGACTTCCGCGATATGAGCACCATCCGCAGCACCGTGGAGCACTGCAACCAGATGGGAGTCCCGGAGCGCTCACCCTACGGCGGCGACCTGGTCTTCACCGCCTTCTCCGGCTCGCACCAGGACGCGATCAAGAAGGGCTTCGAGCACATGGACGCCCGCGCCGATGCGGCCGGGGCCTCCCGCGACGAGATCACCTGGGCCGTGCCGTATCTGCCCATCGACCCCAAGGACATCGGCCGCAGCTACGAGGCGGTCATCCGGGTCAACTCGCAGTCCGGCAAGGGCGGGGTCTCCTACCTGCTCAAGGCCGAACGCGGGATCGATCTTCCGCGCCGCGCCCAGGTCGAGTTCTCCGGGGTCATCCAGCGTCGAGCCGACGACGGCGGCGGCGAGGTCTCCGGCGAGGAGATCTGGCAGATCTTCCAGGACGAGTACCTGCCGGTGGACACCGCGCACCACCAGTGGGGCCACTACCGGCTGGACGAGGTCAACACCTCCTCCAACGCCGAAGGAGTGTTCCACATGGAGGTGGAGCTGCAGGCCGGCGGTCACGCCACCTCGCAGTCCGCCCACGCCAACGGTCCGATCGCTGCGCTGCTGCAGATCCTCGCCGACGACGGGGTCGACGTGCGGCTGCTGGACTACACCGAGCACGCCATGAGCCAGGGCGGGGACGCCCAGGCGGCATCCTTCGTGGAGCTGGCGATCGGGGAGCGGGTGCTGTGGGGAGTGGGGCTGGATCACAACACCACCCTGGCCTCGCTGCAGGCAGTGATCTCGGCGGTGAACCGCGCGCTGCGCGACGCCGCCCCGGTCCGCTGACCGGCACCCCGGCAGCCCAGGGCCTGCGCCCATGCCGCTGTAGTACTCTGCCACCATGGCCGGCTCCACCTTCGCGTCCCGCTCCTACCGGGACGCCGCGATCATCCTGCGCACCCAGAACCTGGGTGAGGCGGACCGCATCATCACCGCGCTGACCTCAGCGAACGGGCTGGTGCGCGCGGTTGCGAAGGGGGTGCGCCGCACCTCCTCGAAGTTCGGCGCCACCGTGGAGCCGTTCATGGTGGCAGATGTGCAGTTCGTGCACGGGCGCTCCCTGGACATCGTCACCCAGGCCACGTCGAAGAACACCTACGGTCCGCCGATCGTCGCGGACTATGACAAGTACATGGCGGCGAGCACCATGGCCGAGACCGCCGAGCGGCTGATGGACGTCGAGTCGGATCCGGCCTTCGGCGGCGCCCAGTTCCGGCTGCTCCACGGCGGATACTCGGCTCTGGCCCGCGGAGTCCACCCGGCCGACGTCGTGCTGAACTCCTACCTGCTGCGCGCTTTGTCCTCCGCCGGCTGGGCGGTCACCTGGACCGCCTGCGTGTCCTGCGGCAAGCCCGGCGCCCACACCGGCTTCCACCCCGCCGCCAGCGGGCCGGTCTGCACCGACTGCCGGCCACCGGGCACCCGGACCCTGGATCCGGCCACGGTGGAGCTGCTGCACGCGCTGCAGCACGGCCACTGGGAACACACCCGATCCTTCCGCAGCGACATCCGGCATGAGGCCACGAACGTGGTGATCAGCTACGCCCAACACCACCTGGATCGCCGACTGAGCTCGCTGGGACTCTGAACCGAGCGGGCAGAGGCTGGAGCCGCCGCGGCCGCGCCGGTGAGAGCAGACCGGTGAGAGCTGATCCGGTGAGAGCTGATCCGGTGAGATCCGATCCGGGGAGTGTCGCACGGTCGGGGTGCCGGCTGCGCCGGCGCGACATGGAAGAATGGACGCCATGTCCCTGCCCATCCATCAGGATCCCGCCCCCCGCCCCGACCGCGTCTCGGCACCGCAGCTGCCCCCGGAACTGGTGCCGGCCCATGTCGGGATCGTGATGGACGGCAACGGGCGCTGGGCGAACCAGCGCGGACTCCCGCGCACCGAAGGGCACCGGGCCGGTGAGGCCGCGCTGATGGACGTCATCGCCGGCGCGATCGAGATCGGCGTAAAACACATCAGCGTCTACGCGTTCTCCACCGAGAACTGGAAACGCTCACCCGATGAGGTGCGCTTCCTGATGGGCTACTCGCGCGAAGTGCTGCGCCGGCAGCGCGACGTGCTGAACTCCTGGGGCGTGCGGATCCGCTGGAACGGGCAGCCCGGACGCCTGTGGCGCTCGGTGATCAAGGAGCTCGAGACCTCCGAGGAGCTGACCGCACAGAACACCCGCTTCACGCTGACCATGTGCGTGAACTACGGCGGCCGAGCCGAGATCACCGACGCGGTCAAGCTGATCGCCGCCGAGGTCGCCGCCGGTCGGATGGACCCGCGCAAGATCACCGAGAAGACCGTGGCCGCCCATCTGGACGAGCCCGACCTCCCCGACGTCGACCTCTTCCTGCGCAGCTCCGGGGAGCAGCGCATCTCGAACTTCCTGCTCTGGCAGTCCGCCTACGCCGAGCTGGTCTTCATGGACGTGCTCTGGCCCGACGTGGACCGCACCACTCTGTGGGAGGCCGTGGAGATCTACGCCCGTCGTGATCGCCGCTACGGCGCGGCGGTGGACAGGTTCTCCGCAGGACGCTCAGCCTCGGGCGCGTAGGCCCGCAGCCAGCGCTGCACCTCGTCCAGCGCCCGGGTGCGCACCGCATCTTCTGAGGCGAAGACGTCATGGATCGCCCCGTGCACCCGCACCACGGTGACCTGATCGCCGAGCTTGACCGCCCGGCGGGCCAGCAGCTCCACGTCGAGCACCGAGTCGGACTCCTGCAGCTCCTCGGTCCAGTGCCGCCGGTAGGCGGTCACACCCGAGAGCAGCACCAGGATCGGCAGCTGCAGCCCCAGCCCCTCGTAGACCTTGCGCTGACCGGTCAGCACTGCACGCATCCAGCCCACCCGGATCGGGAAGGACGTGCGCGGGCGCCACCGAGGATGCAGCGTCCATTCGCCCTGCGCCTGATCCGAGAGCGTCTGCCAGTAGTTGTCGACGGCCGGCAGCTTCAGCGCGCGCGTGGGGGAGAACTGCCCCAGCGGTGCCAGGAAGCCCTCGGTGGCGGTGCGCGCGGCGACGTCGCCGGAGAGCTCCAGCCATGGACTGTTCAGCACCAGCGCGCTGATCGCTCCAGGGTTGCGCTGCGCCCACAGCACGGCGATGAGACCACCGGTGGAGTGGGCTTCGATGATCGGGGCCGGAGCGTCGGGGTGCAGCGAGCGGATCTCGCTGAGCGCGGCCTCGATGTCGGCGTCGTAGGTGCTCAAGTCATCGACATAGCCCGGCGTCTGCCAGCTGCGCAGGCTCCGGCCGTATTTGCGCAGATCCAGCGCGTAGAAGGGACGCCCCCAGCTCTGCCAGCGACGAGCCATCGGAATGTTGTAGAAGTAGTCGGCCCAGCCGTGCAGGTGCAGCACCGGGGCCAGCTGCGCTGGGTGGTCCGGCTCGGCAGGGGTCTGCCCGGCCGCCGACTCGGTCCCACCCGCTGCCGGGCGCTCATCCTGGACCGCCTGCTGTTCTGGATCGGGGGAGTAGCTGACCAGAGTCGCGCTGACCGGCCCCTCCTCGTCCTCACCGAGGGGCAGCGTGAGCCGCTTGCAGCCCTGGAGATGATCAGGAGACCAGAGGCCCACAGGGGAGTCTTCGAGCAGTTGATCCATGCTCACCATCCTAGGAGGCAACACCGGGCCGACCGGCATCCTAGGATGGGAGCCATGTACCGCTTCGTATTCAAGACCGTCTTCACCCGGCTCGATCCCGAGAAGGCCCACCACCTGGTCGTCTCCGGGCTGCGGCTGAGCAGGCGACTCGGGGGCGGCAGAGTGCTGGAGCGGCTGTGCCGCCCGGATGAGTCGCTGCAGATCCGTGCGCTGGGCCTGGTCTGGCCCTCACCCTTCGGCCTCGCCGCCGGCTTCGACAAGGGCGCCACCTCGGTGCTGCCGCTGGCGCACCTGGGATTCGGACATATCGAGATCGGCACCGTGACCGCCGCCGCGCAGCCGGGAAACCCGACGCCGCGGCTCTTCCGACTCGTCGAGGACCGCGCGCTGATCAACCGCATGGGCTTCAACAACGACGGCGCGGAGGAGGTCCGTCCGCGTCTGGTTCAGATCCGCGAGCAGATCTCCCGGCTCAAGCGGGCAGGTCGGCACGCGCCGGTGATCGGCGTGAACATCGGCAAGACCAAGGTGACCCCGCTTGAACACGCCACCGAGGACTACCTCGTCTCCGCCCGGATGCTGGCTCCGGTGGCGGACTATCTGGTGGTCAACGTGTCCTCACCGAACACTCCGGGGCTGCGTCAGCTCCAGGACATCACCGCGCTGCGGCCGCTGCTCTCCGCGGTGGGTGCGGAGGCCGACGACGCCGCGCAGCGCCACGTGCCGCTGCTGGTGAAGATCGCGCCCGATCTGGCCGACTCCGACGTCGACGCCGTGGCCGAGCTGGTCAGCGACCTGGGGCTGGACGGGGTGATCGCCACGAACACGACGATCTCCCGCGAGGATCTGCACAGCGACCCGGAACAGGTGCAGGCCGCGGGGGCCGGCGGACTCAGCGGCCCGGTGCTCGCCGAACGCTCCAAGCAGGTGCTGACCCGGCTGCGCGCCGCGCTGCCGCGCACCACCGCGATCATCTCCGTCGGGGGAGTGACCTCAGGGGCCGACGTGGCCGAGCGGCTCGCGCTCGGCGCCGACCTGGTGCAGGGCTACACGGCCTTCGTCTATGAGGGTCCGTTCTGGGTGCGCCGGATCAACCGCGACCTGAGGTCGCTGCTGCGAAGCGGCTGAGGCCCCGCCGCTCGGGCGGGGCTCATGCTCAGGCGGGGAAGTGTCCTCGGGCCACCAGCGGCTTGGGAAGCCGCAGTCGGCGGATCTGCAGCGATCGCATCGCGGCGTAGAAGGGGAGTCCGCGTTCACGGTTCTCGATGCCGAACTTGGCATCGATCTTCTTGCGCACGGTGCGCCCGACCCACACGGCCTCGACGAGGACGGCGAGCACGAACAGCCAGAGGATCTGGCTGACGATGATGCGCATCCCCTCATTCATGACGAAGGATGCGAAGAGGAAGACCAGCACCAGGACCAGCATCCACTCACCGATGCCGAAGCGCGCGTCGACGTAGTCCCGGACGTAGCGTCGCTGGGGACCGCGATCGCGAGCAGGAAGATACTTCTCCTCGCCGGTCTCCATCGCCCGGCGCATCTTCACCCGCTGATCGGCCATCTGCTGGCGCTGGGCGGCGCGGGCGACCTTGCGATCGTTCTGCACCAGCGGGCGCTTTCGTGCCGCCTGCTGCTGGCTGCGCTTCGGTGTGGGCACGCCCTTCTTCTCAGGCTGACGCCTGGTGTTCTGGGCCTGCTCGCGAGCTTGCGCGGCTTCAGCCTCGGCGATCTGGTCGGCAGTGTTTTTCTTACGTCCTAGCACCCCGCCAGTGTAGCGGGAATAATGGACTCGATCCCTGCGCCGTGCTCGACCGGCGGGAATGAACCTCGTGGCCCTCGGCGTTGTTACCGTAGAGCACAGGCCTGCCGCTACAACCAGAGAGGTGTATGCCATGAGCACCACCACCCAGGACACCGCCGCCGGATCCGCCGCTGAGACCGAATCAGCCGAGATCACCGGATCCGCCGTCGATGGCTTCAAGACCCACCAGGTCGAACTCAGTGAGACCGCCGCCGAGAAGGTCTCCTCGCTGCTTCAGCAGGAGGGCCGCGAAGATCTGCGGCTGCGCGTGGCCGTGCAGCCCGGCGGCTGCTCCGGCCTGATCTACCAGCTCTACTTCGACGAGCGCGTCCTCGACGGGGATGCACTGCGCGACTTCAGCGGTGTCGAGGTCGTCGTGGACAAGATGAGCGTGCCCTACCTCGAGGGCGCGAAGATCGACTTCGAGGACTCCATCTCGAAGCAGGGGTTCACCATCGACAACCCCAATGCCGGCGGCTCCTGCGCCTGCGGCGACTCCTTCCACTGACCGAATCCACCAGGGCTCATCGGTCCGCTCCGTCGGGTTCCGACGCCGGGCCCTGAACCGGTCCGCTGAGTCACAGCGTCATAAAGCAGACACATCGGCAGCGGATTCAGCCGCTGCCCAGCACGAGCGAAACTCCGCTTCTCCCGTTTTCTACACGGGGTAGAAGCGGAGTTTTCTCGTATCCGGGGTTCGGAGGCAGGGTCGAAGGAGCAGATCAGATGCGTCGGGCGCGGGTGTCCGTCCTCCCGGTCCTCTACAGGACGTAGTAGTCTGGAGCGCGAAGCGTTCATGGTGGTTCGAACTCTGCGCACAGCGCGGTCAACGGGTCACGGAGAACGCACATTCGCACACCGAGATAGAGGAAGGGCCGTCTGTGAGTTCGCATAATCGAACCGGCAGCCGAGGCCGTGCATTGAAGTCAGTTGCACTGGCCAGCGCGGCGGCACTGGTGCTCAGCGCCTGCTCGGAAGAGCAGCCTGCACAACGAGGATGGCTTCCGGGCAGCCGGGACACCACCAGCAACACTGCGGAGTTGACCGACCTGTGGGTCAACTCCTGGATCGCCGCGCTGATCGTGGGCCTCATCACCTGGGCACTGATGCTCTGGTGCATGGTCGCCTACCGTCGCCGCAAGGGGGAGACCGGCTACCCGCGCCAGATCGCGTACAACGTGCCGCTGGAGATCATGTACACCATCGTCCCGCTGGTCATGGTGGGCGTGCTGTTCTTCTACACCAACCAGGTGCAGCGCTCAGTCGATGAGCCCTACACCGACCCTGATCTGGTCGTCGACGTCCGAGGCAAGCAGTGGGCCTGGGACTTCAACTACAACTACGACGGCGACGAGCGCTACTTCGCCGGTGTCCAGGCCGAGCTCACCGGTGAAGAGGGCGTGCGCGAGACGCTGCCCACCCTCTACCTGCCGGTGGATCAGCCCGTCACCTTCGAGCTCAACGCCCGCGACGTCATCCACTCCTTCTGGATCCCCGCCTTCCTGCAGAAGCGCGACATGATCCCGGGTCGCACCAACGAGATCCACCTGACCCCGCAGGAGCTTGGCAGCTTCGACGGCAAGTGTGCAGAACTCTGCGGCGAGTACCACTCGGAGATGCTCTTCAATGTGGAGGTCGTCACCGAGGACGAGTTCCGTGACTACCTCGAGACCCTGCCCGAGGGTCAGCTCGGCGACGAGTATGACCGCAATCCAAACCTCCACGAAAACGTGGCCGGAACTGAAGGGGACGACTGACTGTGGCGACCCTCGAATACACCGCCGACGAAGCGCGTGAGGTCTCGCGCGTCGTCCCCCGCTCCAAGGGGAAGATCGTCGTCAACTGGCTGACGACCACCGATCACAAGGTGATCGGCTACATGTACCTGATCACCTCCTTCTTGTTCTTCTGCGTCGGCGGCGTCATGGCGCTGCTGATCCGTGCGGAGCTCTTCGAGCCCGGCATGCAGCTGCTGCAGACCAAGGAGCAGTACAACCAGCTCTTCACCATGCACGGCACGGTGATGCTGCTGATGTTCGCGACCCCGCTGTTCGCCGGCTTCGCCAATGTCATCATGCCGCTGCAGATCGGCGCCCCGGACGTGGCCTTCCCCCGCCTGAACGCGCTGGCGTTCTGGTTCTTCCTCTTCGGCGCCCTGGTCGCCATGGCAGGCTTCCTCACCCCCCAGGGTGCGGCCTCCTTCGGCTGGTTCGCCTACGCTCCGCTGTCTGACACCACGTATTCACCGGGAGTCGGTGGTGACCTATGGGTGTTCGGCCTGGCCTTGACCGGCTTCGGCACGATCATGGGCGGGGTCAACTTCATCACCACGATCCTGTGCATGCGCGCTCCAGGCATGACCATGTGGCGGATGCCGATCTTCGTGTGGAACACGCTGATCACCTCGATCCTGGTCCTGATGGCCTTCCCGCCGCTCGCGGCCGCGCTGTTCGGACTCGGTCTCGACCGGAGGTTCGGCGGGCACATCTTCGATCCGGAGGCAGGCGGTGCGGTCCTCTGGCAGCACCTGTTCTGGTTCTTCGGACACCCGGAGGTCTACATCATCGCGCTGCCGTTCTTCGGCATCATCTCGGAGATCCTGCCGGTCTTCAGCCGCAAACCGATCTTCGGCTATAAGGGCCTGGTCTACGCGACCATCGCGATCGCCGCGCTGTCGGTGACCGTGTGGGCCCACCACATGTATGTCACCGGAGCCGTGCTGCTGCCGTTCTTCGCGCTGATGACCATGCTGATCGCGGTGCCCACAGGGGTGAAGTTCTTCAACTGGATAGGCACGATGTGGCGAGGGTCGCTGACCTTCGAGACGCCGATGCTCTGGAGCCTCGGCTTCCTGGTGACGTTCCTCTTCGGCGGACTCACCGGCGTCATCCTGGCCGCGCCGCCACTGAACTTCCACCTCTCGGACACCTATTTCGTGGTCGCTCACTTCCACTACGTGGTCTTCGGCACCGTGGTCTTCGCGATGTTCGCCGGATTCTACTTCTGGTGGCCGAAGTGGACCGGCAAGATGCTCAACGAGCGTCTGGGCAAGATCAACTTCTGGATGCTCTTCGTCGGCTTCCACGGCACCTTCATGATCCAGCACTGGCTCGGCGTCATGGGCATGCCGCGTCGTTACGCGGACTACATGGTCGAGGACGGGTTCACCACCATGAACCAGTTCTCCACGGTGTTCTCGATGCTGCTGGGCGCCTCGCTGATCCCGTTCTTCTGGAACGTCTGGATCACCGCTCGCAAGGGCAAGAAGGTGCTGGTGGATGACCCGTGGGGCTTCGGCGGCTCGCTGGAATGGGCGACCTCCTGCCCACCGCCGCGGCACAACTTCTACTCGCTGCCGCGCATCCGCTCTGAGCGTCCCGCGCTGGATCTGCACCACCCTGAGCTCGCTGACCGGCACACCCTGCAGACACCTGCGGGCAAGATCTTCGGTCCAGCAGATCAGCAGGACAAGGAAGGCGTCTGATGAAGGCAAATATCGGGTTGTTCCTAGGCCTGGGCGTATTCGTCCTCATCGTGGCCTTCATCTACGGCTTCTGGAGTGGATGGTCAGACATGGCCGGGTTCCCGCTGCTCCTGCTCACCGCAGGCATGGCGTTCATGCTCTGGTTCTACCTGCGGATGGTCGCGAAGAACCACGACGTGCTCGACGGGGACAACCCGGCGGGCGAGATCGAGCACATGGCCGGCAACTACGGCGAGTTCGCTCCCTGGAGCTGGTGGCCGCTGGGCCTCGGCTTCTCCGCAGCGTTCGCGTTCTTCGGCCTGGCCATCGACTGGTGGGTGTTCTTCATCGCGCTGATCCCCGGTCTGTTCTTCATCACCGGCTGGGTGCTGGAGTTCAACCGCAAGCGCTACGCGCACTGATCAGCCCAGACGCACCGCTGGAGAAGGCCCGCCGTGAGCATCGACTCACGGCGGGCCTTCTCGTCCCCGGACGCCCCGCGCGGTGCGTAGAATCCTTGCTATGACGATCCGCCCCATCACGATCCACGGTGAACCGGTGCTGCACCGACGCGCACAGGAGGTCGAGACCATCGACGACTCCATCCGCGAGCTGGTGGCCGACATGTTCGCGACCCAGGACGCCGCCCACGGGGTGGGACTGGCGGCCCCGCAGATCGGCGTCGGGCTGCGCATCTTCACCTACAGCTTCGCCGATTCAGGCGATCAGCCCTCCCGTGGAGTGATCATCAACCCGCGGCTCCGCCTGATCGGCAAGGTCTCCAAGGAGTCCGCCGACCCCGAGGAGGAATCCGAGGGCTGCCTGTCCGCGCCGGGGTACAACTACCCGCTCAAGCGCAGCGAGCACGTGGAGATCACCGGGCTCGACGTCGCGGGGGAGCCGCTGCAGTTCGAGGCCACCGGATGGTTCGCCCGAATACTGCAGCACGAGTACGACCACCTTGACGGCTACCTCTATGTCAATCGGCTGGACCCCAGATGGGCGCGGCGCTGGAAGAAGGTCGTGAAGAAGGAGGGCTGGAACCAGCCCGGCCTCACCTGGCTCCCCGGAGTCGACCCTGATCCATTCGGCCACGACGAGCCCGAAGACCCGGCTGGTGCCGAAGACCCAGCGTCAAGGGACGCCGGTCACTCCGACGACGCCGGTCACTCCGACGACGCCGGTCAGGCCGAGCGGGGCGTCAGCTCACACTCTGGCTGAACGCCACCCAGCGGCGCAGCACATCAGCCGCGGCGCCAGAGTCGATGGACTCTTCGGCCCGGCGCATGTTGGCCGTCAGCCGGTCCACCAGCGGCCCCTGGGCCAGTTCATCGAGGCTGGTCAGTCCGGCCGCGGCATTGAGCACGACGGCGTCTCGCACGGGCCCAGGCTCCCCGGAGAGCATCTGCCGCACGATCTGTGCGTTCTCGGTGCCGGAACCACCGCGCAGGTCCTCCACGGACACGCGGGGGAGTCCGACATCCTCAGGCTCCAGGGCGGTGTGTGAGACCTCGCCGGAGCGGATCTCCCAGATGTCGGTGGCGGCGGAGGTGGTGATCTTGTCCCGCCCGTCCCTCCCGCGGAACACCAGGCCGCGGGTGCCGCGCATGGCGAGCACCTCAGCCATCTTCGGTGCCAGCGTGGGGCTGGCGCAGCCCAGCGCCTGGGCGGTCACACGTGCCGGGTTCGACAGGGGCCCCAGGAAGTTGAAGACCGTGCGGATGCCGAGCTGACGCCGCACCGGCCCGACGTGGCGCATCGAGGGATGGAAGCTCTGCGCGAAGAGGAAGGTGATCCCGACCTCCTCCGCGGCGCGGGCCACCTGCTCGGCGCCCATGCTGAGGTCCACTCCCAGTGCCTCGATGACATCGGCCGCGCCGGCAGTGGTGGAGGCGCCGCGGTTGCCGTGCTTGACCACGCGTGCCCCGGCCCCCACGGCGGTCAGTGAGGCCATCGTGGAGATGTTCACGGTGCCCAGCATGTCTCCACCGGTGCCCACGATGTCCAGGGTGGGTCCGGGGATGCTCAGCGGGACGGCCTTGTCCATCATCGTGGCGCTGAGCCCGACGAGCTCCTCGGCGACCTCGCCCTTGGCGCGCAGCGCGACCAGGAAGGCGGCGATCTGCCCGTCACCGAGGGCCCCGCTCATGAGCCTCTCCATCGCCCAGGCTGAGGTGGCTGCGCTGAGGTGCTCTCCGGCCAGGAGCGTCTCCAGCAGCTCGGACCAGCTCGCGGGCACCGGGGTCGCGCGGAGCAGCGGATCGGGTGAGTGTGGAAGTTTCACAGCCCCAGACTATCGGCCGATCACGGTCCGGCTCCGACCAATTTCGACACGCTGTAGAAATATTGTCGACTTTTTTGACCGGCTCCACCTTGGCGGATCCTGGGAATGGCGCGGAATCCGCCCCCTGACAAGGATCTGGAACCACGCCATAGTGACCGTCGGTGTCGCAAACTGCTGGGCTTTCAGGACATAATGAATGCGTGACGACTGCAACCCAAGCCCCAATCGCTCCGGCGCGAACACTGCCGAACCGCCCGAACATGGTGTCCGTGGGCACCATGGTCTGGCTCACCAGTGAGCTCATGTTCTTCGCCGGCCTGTTCGCCATGTTCTTCACACTGCGTTCCACGCAGTCTGAGATGTTCGCCGAGGGTGCCAGTGAACTGGACATCCCGTTGGCCACCACGATCACAGTGATCCTGGTTGCAAGCTCGGTGACGGCTCAGTTCGGTGTCTTCGCTGCTGAGCGGCACCAGCCGCGCCGCACCGGCGGCACATTCCAGATCAAGCACTGGGGCATGGTCGAGTGGTACATCCTCTCGTTCATCATGGGCGCCATCTTCATCGGCGGTCAGACCTACGAGTTCGCGGTGATGGTCTCCCATGGGATCACCGTCTCATCGAACGCGTTCGGCTCCGCCTTCTACATCACCACCGGCTTCCACGGGCTGCACGTCATCGGTGGTCTCGTGGCCTTCCTCTATGTGATTGCGCGGGCGTACTTCAGTGTGAAGTTCACCCACAAGGAGGCTCACGCCGCCGTCGTCGTGTCGTATTACTGGCACTTCGTCGACGTCGTGTGGATCGCACTGTTCGGCATCGTCTACCTGCTGCCGCTGTTCGCCTGATCAACGGGCCCAGCCGAAGCACCCCAGCTTGTATCGCATCGAAAAGTTAGGAACCGGCACGTGAAGGCACTCTCACAGAAGCGTCGCCACCCGCTCGCGGCAGTGGCGCTGCTCCTCCTGGGCCTCTTGCTCACCGGAGGGCTCTACGCCGCGGCGACCTCCATCAACGAGGCTCAGGCATCGAACGCCGCTGACGTCTACTCCGCCTCCGACGTGGAGGAGGGCGAGCGGCTCTTCGTGGCCAACTGCGCCACCTGCCACGGCATCAACGCAGAAGGCTCCGACGCCGGTCCCTCGCTGATCGGCTCCGGCGCCGCCGCGGTCGACTTCCAGGTCGGCACCGGACGCATGCCGATGCAGATGTCAGGTCCGCAGGCGCAGAAGAAGCCGGCTCAGTTCAACGATGAACAGACCATGCAGCTCTCGGCCTACGTCGCCTCGCTGGGCTCCGGCCCCGCGGTGCCCGCGGCCGAGTACCTCGATGTCGAAGAGGGCAACATCGCCCGCGGCGGCGAGCTCTTCCGGATCAACTGCGCCATGTGCCACAACGCCGCCGCCGCCGGCGGCGCGCTGACCGAAGGCAAGTACGCCCCCGGGCTGGACGGCGTGGAGTCAGTGCACATCTACGAGGCCATGGTCACCGGCCCGCAGAACATGCCGGAGTTCACCGACGCCAACATCCCTCCCGAGGACAAGCGCGACATCATCGCCTTCCTGAAGAACAACGAATCTCAAAGCGCTCCGGGCGGCTTCGCCCTGGGCTCGCTGGGACCGGTCTCGGAAGGTCTGCTGATCTGGACCCTCGGACTGGCCCTGCTGATCGGCTCGATGGTCTGGCTGACCTCACGGTCCTCCTGAGCATCCGCCGCAGCACCTAAGCACCCGCACACGTAAACACTGAAGCAAAGGACGAGAACCATATGGGCGAGCACGGTAACGGTGATCCGAGCACGGGCGCCGTCATCAAAGCAGGTGAGGGAAGGTCGAGCGGCTATGCCATCGACAACCCGGGCCTGCCCCCGCACCGCCCGCGGTTGGCAGACGCGGACGAGAAGGCCGCCAAGCGCGCCGAGCGGCAGGTCTCTGCGCTCTTCCTGATCTCGATCATCGGTACCGTGATGTTCTTCGTCGGCTACTTCGCCGTCGGCGTCACCGCCGGGGATCTGAACATGCTCCGGCTGCAGAACACGCTGCTCGGAGTCGGCGTGGCCTTTGCCATGCTGGGCATCGGACTCGGAGTCGTCCAGTGGGCCCGCGCACTGATGCCGGACCACGAGGTCGTCGAAGACCGCAAGCCGCTGCGCAAGGAAGAGGACCGCGCCGAGGCTGCCCAGACGGTCGACGAGATCCTCGACGAGACCCAGATCAAGCGGCGTCCGCTGCTGCGCAACACGCTCATCGGCGCCGCCCTGCTGGCCCCGCTGCCCGCCGTCGTCGTCTTCCGCGATCTTGATCGCTCCGAGGACTTCGGGCCCGAGCGGATGCGGCACACGCTGTGGACCGAGGGGGTGCGCCTGGTGCGCGACCCCACCGGCACCCCGATCCGCGCCTCCGACCTCACGGTCGGCTCGGCGGTGCACGCCATCCCGGAGACCCTCCGCGAGGTCTCCGGGCACGGCGATCGCCTGGCCGAGAAGGCCAAAGCCGTCGTCCTGCTGATCCGGATGAATCCCGATGACTTCGAGGCCGTGACCCCAGGTCGCGAGGACTGGAAGCACGAGGGAATCATCGCCTGTTCCAAGGTCTGCACGCATGTGGGCTGCCCGGTGGCGCTCTACGAGCGTCACACGCACCACCTGCTGTGCCCCTGTCACCAGTCGACCTTTGACGCCGCTGCGGAGTTCAAGGTCACCTTCGGTCCGGCAGGCCGGCCGCTGCCCCAGCTGCCCATCACCGTCGACGATGAGGGCTTCCTTATCGCTCGCAGCGACTTCACCGAACCCGTCGGCCCCACCTACTGGGAGCGTGGCTAAAACTCATGAGCAGTCAGTCTCTAGAATCCAAGTACACCGAGGAGCAGTACTCCGAGGTGGACCAGTACCAGCCGGCGACCCGCACCGGCAAGATCGCGAACTACGTCGATCAGCGCGTGGGCGGTACCGGCATGGTCCGCGAGTTCGGCCGCAAGGTCTTCCCGGACCACTGGACCTTCATGTTCGGCGAGGTCGCGCTCTACAGCTTCGTCATCACCGTGATCTCAGGTGCGTTCCTGACCTTCTGGTTCGATCCCTCCATGGCCAGCACGCGCTACGACGGGGCCTACGTCCCGCTGCAGGGCGTGGAGATGTCCACCGCCTACGCCACTTCGCTGGAGCTCTCCTTCGATGTGCGCGGCGGCCTCTTCATGCGCCAGCTCCACCATTGGGCCGCCTTGATGTTCATCATGGCGATGGCGATCCACATGCTGCGCGTCTTCTTCACCGGCGCGTTCCGCAAGCCGCGCGAGCTGAACTGGGTCGTCGGCTGCACCCTGCTGCTGGCAGGCCTGGGCGCCGGCTTCACCGGCTACTCGCTGCCCGATGAGGTGCTCTCCGGCAACGGTCTGCGCATCATCGACGGCATGCTCAAGGCGATTCCCGTGGTCGGCACCTACATCTCCTTCTTCCTCTTCGGCGGGGAGTTCCCCGGCGACGAGGTCATCCCGCGGCTCTACTCGCTGCACATCTTCATCATCCCTGCGGTGATCCTGATCCTTATCGCGGTCCACCTGTTCATGGTGGTCACCCACAAGCACACCCAGTACCCCGGCCCAGGCCGCACCGAGCGCAACGTGGTCGGCTACCCGATCGGACCCGTCTACGCGGCCAAGGCCGGCGGCTTCTTCTTCGTGGTCTTCGGTGTCCTGGCCCTGCTGGCAGGCACCTTCCAGATCAACGCACTGTGGAACTACGGGCCCTATGACCCGTCTCCGGTGCAGGCAGGCACCCAGCCTGACTGGTACATCGGCTGGTTCGACGGCTTGCTGCGCCTGATGCCGGGCTACATCGGCGACATACCGCTGGAGTTCGTGCTGCCGACGCCTTGGGGCGGCAACAGCGTGGCCACGCCTGTGCTGGTCACGTTCATCCCGATCACCGCTCTGCTGCTCGGTCTGTTCGTCTGGCCCTGGATCGAGGCCTGGATCACCGGTGACAAGAGGGAACACCACATCCTGGACCGCCCGCGAAACGTCCCCGGACGCACCGCCTTCGGCATGGCCATGATGATCTGGTACTTCGTGATGTGGGCTGCCGCGTCCTCGGACCTGATCGCGACCCACTTCTCGCTCTCGTTCAACGACGTGCTCATCTGGCTCCGGGTGCTGTTCTTCGCCGGACCGATCCTCACGTTCATCATCACCAAGCGGATCTGTCTGGCCCTGCAGCGCAAGGATCGCGAGATCGTGCTGCACGGCAACGAGGCGGGCGTCATCGAGATGCTTCCGCACGGTGAGTTCCGTGAGAAGCACACCCGGGTCAGCGACTACGAGCTCTACACGCTGGTCTCCTACGAGTCTCCCGAGGTCACCGCGGCCCGCCCCAACTCCCGGGGCAAGGTCGGACTGCTCGAGAAGTCACGGGTGACGCTCAACCGGACCTTCTTCGAGGACCGGGTCGCACCGGTCAGCCGCGAGGAGTACATCGAGGCGCTCTCCCACGATGACCACGGGACTGCCGCCGAGCTGCCCGCCGGTTCGGTAGGAGCCATCGAGTCCAAGAAGAACTGAGCATCGTGAGGCGCTGATCATCCGGCGCTGGACGCAGAGAAGCGGCCGTCTCCCTCTCGGGAGGCGGCCGCTTCGTCGTCTGCGGCGTCAGCGGGTTCTGTCGGTGCCGCGGGCGAGCTGTCGCTTGCCCGTCATCTCGTGCCCGTCACCTGTTGTCCGTGCCCCGGATGATCGAGCGCAGCTTCTCCAGCCGCTCCGAGACGGCGCGTTCGGCGCCGTTGCCGGTGGGCTTGTAGTAGTCCACCCCGATCAGCTCATCGGGCACGTACTGCTGGGTCGCGACGTGATGCGGCTGGTCATGGGCGTAGATGTAGCCCTTGCCATGGCCCATCCGGTGTGCCCCGGAGTAGTGTGCGTCACGCAGATGCGGCGGGACCGCGCCGGACTTCCCGGCGCGCACGTCGGCTATGGCGGCGTCGAGGGCCTTATAGGAGGCGTTGGACTTCGGCGCGGTGGCGATGTGCACCGTGGCCTGGGCGAGCAGGATCCGTCCCTCCGGCATGCCGATGAGCTGCACGGCATCTGCCGCCGCCATGGCGGTCTGCAGCGCCGTGGGGTCGGCCATGCCGACTTCTTCTCCGGCGGCGATGACCAGCCGGCGGGCGATGAAGCGCGGGTCCTCTCCGGCGACCACCATCCGCGCCAGGTAGTGCAGCGCGGCGTCGGGGTCCGAGCCGCGCAGCGACTTGATGAAGGCGGAGACGATGTCGTAGTGCTGGTCCCCGTCTCGGTCGTACCGCTGCACGGCGAAGTCCATCGCCTGTTCGGCGTCCCGGGCGGTGATCAGCACCGGGGCGTCCGACGCCGGCTCATCGGCCGAGGCTCCTTCAGACACATCCGAAGCGTCCTCGGGGGAGCGGCCCATGGCGACGGCGGCGGCGGCCTCCAGGGTGGTCAGCACCCGGCGCGCATCACCTCCGGCCATGCGCAGAATATGATCCCTGGCCGTGTCTTCGAGCTCAAAGGCCGAGTCGAGGCCGCGGGTGTCCTGCAGCGCCCGGGTGATCAGTCCGGAGAGGTCATCCTGGGTCAGTGAGCGCAGGGTGAGCATCAGTGACCGGGAGAGCAGCGGGGCGATGATCGAGAAGGACGGGTTCTCCGTGGTCGCGGCGACCAGGATGACCCAGCCGTTCTCCACTCCCGGCAGCAGGGCATCCTGCTGGGCCTTGTTGAACCGATGGATCTCATCGAGGAACAGCACGGTGGTCTGCCCGCGGAGATCTCGATCCTCCAGCGCACGGTCCATGACCTGTCGAACGTCCTTCACACCGGCCCGGATGGCGGAGAGCTCCACGAACTTCCGCGAGGCGCCACGGGCGAGCACATGGGCCAGCGTGGTCTTGCCGGTGCCGGGAGGGCCGTAGAGGATCACCGAGGAGGCGCCGGCGGGTCCGCGGGACCCTTCAGCCAGGACGCGCAGCGGGGACCCCTGCTCGAGCAGATGCTGCTGGCCGAGCACCTCCGCGAGGGTGCGCGGTCGCATCCGCACCGCCAGCGGAGTATGCCGACGACGCGCGCCCGCCTCCGCCGTGGAGGCCGGGGCGGGCGCGTCGTCGTCGCCGAAGTCATCGGAGGCGAAGAGGTCCCCCGTGATGGGATCGGCCACTGCGCCTCCTAGAGCTGGGTTCGTAGATAGATTCGATAAGAATCCGTTCCAGGCTACCCGGTGCGGCTCAGGCCTGGGACTCAGGCTCAGCCCTTGGTGCCGGTCCTGCCCTCTGCCTTGGCCTTGGTGCCGGCCTCAGCCTTAGGCTCGGGCTTGGCGTCGACGCCGGCCTCCTTGCGCTGCTGCGCGGTGATCGGGGCGGGCGCCGCGGTGAGCGGGTCGTAGCCGCCGCCGGACTTGGGGAAGGCGATGACCTCGCGGATGGAGTCCTCACCGGCGAGCAGCGAGACCACGCGGTCCCAGCCGAAGGCGATGCCGCCGTGCGGGGGAGCGCCGAACTTGAAGGCGTCGAGCAGGAACCCGAACTTCTCCTGCGCCTCGTCCTCGGGAATGCCCATGACCTTGAAGATCCGCTCCTGGACGTCGCGGCGGTACACGCGCAGCGAGCCGCCGGCGATCTCGTTGCCGTTGCAGACCAGGTCGTAGGCGTTGGCCAGCGCCGAGGCCGGATCGGTGTCGAAGCTCTCGGCGAACTCCGGCTTGGGGGCGGTGAACGCGTGGTGCACGGCGGTCCAGGCACCGGATCCCACGGCCACATCGCCGGCGGCCTGGGCCAGGGCTGCGGGCTCGAACATCGGGGCGTCGACCACCCAGACGAAGGACCACGCGTCCTGATCGATGAGTCCCACACGCGCGGCGATCTCGTTGCGCGCGGCGCCGAGGAGTCCGCGGGAGGGCGAGACCTCACCGGCGGCGAAGAAGACGCAGTCCCCGGGGGAGGCCCCGGTGGCGGCTGCCAGTCCGGCCTTCTCCGGCTCGGAGAGGTTCTTGGCCACGGGGCCGCCGAGCTCGCCGTCCTCACCGATGAGCACATACGCCAGGCCCTTGGCGCCGCGCTGTTTGGCCCATTCCTGCCAGGCGTCGAGGGTGCGGCGGGGCTGCGAGGCGCCGCCGGGCATCACCACGGCACCGACATAGGGAGCCTTGAAGACCCTGAAGGGTGTGTCCTTGAAGTAGTCGGTGAGCTCGGTGAGCTCCAGCTCGAAGCGCAGATCAGGCTTGTCCGAGCCGTAGCGGGCCATCGCCTCGTGGTAGGTGATGTGCGGGATCTCGGCGGGCAGGTCCACGTCGATGAGCTTCCAGAGCCTGCGCACGAGCTCCTCGCCGAGGGAGAGGATGTCCTCCTGCTCCACGAAGCTGGCTTCGATGTCGAGCTGGGTGAACTCGGGCTGGCGGTCTGCGCGGAAGTCCTCGTCGCGGTAGCAGCGGGCGAGCTGGTAGTACTTCTCAAAGCCACCGACCTGGAGCAGCTGCTTGAACAGCTGGGGGGACTGCGGCAGCGCGTACCAGGCGCCCGGTGCCAGGCGCGCCGGGACCAGGAAGTCGCGGGCACCCTCGGGGGTGGAGCGGGTCAGCGTCGGCGTCTCGATCTCGGTGAAGGACTCGTGGTGCAGCAGGTCGCGGGCGACCCGGTTGGCCTCGGAGCGCAGCCGCAGCGCGCGCTGGGGCCCTTCCCGGCGCATGTCGAGGTAGCGGTGGCGCAGCCGCGCCTCCTCGCCGACCTCGACGTGCTCATCGATCTGGAAGGGCAGCGGTGCCGCGGTGTTGAGCACCGTGACGGTCTCGGCCAGCACCTCGACCTCGCCCGAGGGCAGGTTGGGGTTCTCGTTGCCCGCGGGACGGCGCTCCACCGAACCGGTCACCTGCAGCACGAACTCGTTGCGCAGCGGATCGAAGTCGGCCTCCTCGCGCACCACGACCTGGGCCACGCCCGAGGAGTCACGCAGATCGAGGAAGGCCACTCCGCCGTGATCTCGGCGCCGCGCCACCCATCCGGTGAGGGTGACGGTCTGGCCTATGTTCTCGGCGGTGAGTGAGCCGGAGGTGTGTGTGCGGAGCACGGTGTCCTTCCTGAGGGATCAGTTGCTGGTGCGGGCCTGCGGCCCGGGAGTCAGTCGGTGGCCGATTCTACTATCCGCGGGAGCGCGTCCTCGGCCGGGGGCGTCCAGCTGGCCGGATCCGCGTGGCTCTGGGCACCGGTGCGGATGTCCTTGACCTCATGGGCGCCGTCGTCGTCGGTGAACCAGACATAAGGGATGCCGCGGCGGTCAGCGTGGCGGATCTGCTTGCCGAACTTCTCAGCCTTCAGCGCGACCTCCACATTGATCCCCCGGAGGCGCAGCGCGTCGGCCACGTCCTGGGCGGCCCCCCAGTCCTCGTCGGAGCGCAGCGCCACGAAGACTGCGGTGGGGACCTTCCGGCTGGCGGAGAGCCCGCCCTCGGCCAGGATCCGGGAGATCAGCCGGGTGACCCCGATGGAGAGCCCGACGCCGGGGAAGCTGCGCCTGCCCTTGGAGGCCAGAGATTCATAGCGGCCGCCGGAGCAGACCGAGCCCAGCGATTCGTGACCGATCAGCACGGTCTCGTAGACGGTGCCGGTGTAGTAGTCGAGGCCGCGGGCGATGGAGAGATCAGCGGTGACCCGACCGGGGACCCGCTTGTTCAGCTCCGCGACGACCTCTTCAAGCTCGGCCAGCCCGGCGTCGAGCAGCTCATCGGCCTCCACGGTGCCCAGCAGGGCACGCACCGCGGTGACGAAGGAGGTGTCGGTGGCGCGGATCTGGGCGAGCTCGAGCGCCTGCTGCGCCTGCTGCGGGGTGGCGGCACCTGTGGAGACCAGCTCCTCGCTGACCTTCTCGGCGCCGATCTTCTCCAGCTTGTCGATCGCGCGCAGCACCGCGGTGGTGTCGCTGAGACCGATGGAGCGGTAGAACCCCTCGGAGAGCTTGCGGTTGTTGACCCGGAGCATGAAGTCGCCGATCGGCAGCGCCTCGAGCGCCTTGGCCATGACCACGCCGATCTCCACGTCGCTGCGGAAGGGGAGCGCGCCGTCGCCCACCAGGTCGATGTCGGCCTGGGTGAACTCGCGGTAGCGCCCGTCCTGGGGGCGTTCACCGCGCCAGACCTTCTGGATCTGGTACCGCCGGAAAGGGAAATCCAGGTGCCCGGCGTTCTCCACCACGTAGCGGGCGAAGGGCACGGTGAGGTCGAAGTGCAGGGCCAGTCGGGCCTCGCGGCCCTCTTCCTCCTGCAGCCGGGAGACGGCGTAGATCTCCTTGTCGATCTCGCCCTTCTGCAGCAGCGTGTCGATGGTCTCCACCGCCCGGGACTCGATGGAGGCGAAGCCGTGGCGTTCGAACACCTCGCGAAGCGTGTCCAGCACGTGCAGCTCCACCAGACGCTCCTCGGGGAGCCATTCGATGAAGCCGGAGAGAGAGGTGGTTCGTGCCATGAGTGTGCGCGCAGTCCTTGGGTCGTCGGGGGAGCCTGGAATCGGGCCCGTTCAGCATAACGGCTCCGGTACGCTGGTGGGCATGAGTCCTGCAGTCAAGCCCGACCACCATGAGACCTCCCTCGCCGACGCCCACCGATTCGCCCGGGTGGATGAGGAAGGCCATGTCTATGCACTGGCCTCCGCTCCCGCGCAGACCGAGACAGCCGACGGCGCCGCTCCGGAGGCCGTCCATGTCACAGCGCCGGAGGCCGACGGCGTCGCGGCGGCGCACCCTGAGACCCCCGAGACCGCCGAGACCCCCGGGCCGAAGGCCGCCGAGAGCTATGTGGGGCAGTTCTCCGGAGCCAGCGCCGATGAGGCCCTGCACTACTTCACCCGGAAGTTCGATGAGCTCTACAACCGTGCGCTGCTGCTTAGGGCTCGCGCCGCGGCCGGCGCCGACTCCGCCAAGGCGCTGCACGAGTCTTTGAGACACATTCGCCAGGAGCTCACCGACGGCACCTGGGTCGGCGACGTCGCGGCCCTGAGCTCGCTGCTTGGGGAGATCTCCACGGAGATCGATCAGCGCGCAGCGGTCGAGGCGCAGGAGGCTGAAGCGGTGCTCGCCGAGCACCTGGCGGTCCGTGAGCAGATCGTGGCCGAGGTGGAGCTGCTGGCCGAGGCCGATCCGACCACACAGCACTGGAAGAGCGCCCAGGCGCGGATGAACGAGCTCTTCGAGGCCTGGAAGGCCGAGCAGAAGAAGCCGCCGCGGCTGACCAAGTCCCAGGAAGACCCCTATTGGAAGCGTTTCCGCGCCGCGCGGAATCTCTTCGAGAAGAACCGGCGCGCGTTCTTCGCCTCCCGGGACAAGGAGCACGGTGATATCAAGGCCGCGAAGGAGGCGCTGATCGTCGAGGCGGAGCAGCTCAAGGACTCCGACGACTATGGCGCGACCACCAAGGCCTATCACCGGCTGATGGATGACTGGAAGGCCCTGGGCCGCGGCGCCCGCAAGACCGACGACGCGCAGTGGGCCCGCTTCCGCGCCGCCCAGGACGTGTTCTTCGGCGCCCGGGACAAGATCAACGCAGAGACCGACGCGGAGTACGCCGAGAACCTCACGGTGAAGCTGGCGCTCCTCGAGGACTTCGAGGCCCTGATGCCGATCGAGAACCCCGAGGCGGTCCGGGAGCAGTACCAGGCGCTGCTGAACCGCTGGGACGCCGCCGGTCGGGTGCCTCGTGGGGACATGAAGTCCATCGAGAGTCGGCTCAAGCGCGTCCAGGATGCGTTCCACGACGCCGAGAAGTCGCATTGGCGAAAGACCGACCCCGAGACGATCGCGCGACAGAATTCGATGCTCACCCAGCTCGACGACGCCATCGCGGAACTTGAAGCGGCACTCGAGGCCGCCCAGGTCAGCGGAGACACCCAGGCGATTGCAGAAGCTAAAGAGGCATTGGACGCGCGAAGAAGCTGGCGGGATATGTTGAAGTAACGAATACATTACACTCGTCAAAGATCTGGTGACCCATTTGCTATTCCCTGTGGGTCACTGGACTTGTGCCGTCGACATCCAGTGAGGACCCCGCGTGAGCGATCAACAGCCGCATGAGTCGGGCTCCCAGCGCAGCCGCCGCGAGATTCGCGAGGCTCGGGAGCTCGAACTTGCTGAGCAGCGTGCTCTGGAGGAGACGCTGCGCACTCCGCGCGCCCGCTCGGCGGCCTCGGCGGGGCCCGCGGTAGAGCGCGATGAGCCCACCGCGGCGGATCCCGGCGCGGCACCGTCCCCGGCGTCCCTGCCCACCATTGCGCCGGTGCAGGGCTCGGTGATCTTCAACCAGGAATACGTCAGCGAAGGCAAGCTGGAGCGCGAAGACACCCAGCACGCCGACCCGCACCACCCTGACCTGCACCCCGTCGTCCCCGCCACGGGTGACGACCCTGACTCTGAGCCCACTGCTCCCTCCGCCGTGACCCCCTTCGACCAGGTCCTCTCCCCGGACGAGGCTGACTATGACGTCGACTACGAGTCCGACGTCGACTACGACGCGGATTACGAGTACGCGCTGGCGGAGGAGTCGGACGTCCCCCTCGAGGACGACCTCGAGGACGACTACTACGAAGGTACCCGCATCGCTCACGACGACGACGGCACTCCGCTGCTGATCTCATCCTCAAGCCACGGCCGCAGCTACCAGACGGTCTCCGGCGTCGAGGGGGGCGCGACCCAGGCGGTGTTGGAGAAGCGGCGCACCCGACGGCGGCGCCGCAACCTCACCCTGAGCGTGGCCTTCGGACTGTTCGCGGCGCTGCTCGTGGGATTCGTGGTCGTGCTGCAGTCGTTGTTCGGCGGCGGCGGCCCGGAAGACTTCGAGACCCAGGCAGGGGAGGTCGTGGAGTTCACCGTCGAAGAGGGAGACGGGCCCGCGCTGGTGCGCAACCGCCTCCTGGAAGCCGGGATCATCGCCAGCGACGACGCGTTCGACGACGCCTTCGCGGCGCTCGACGGAGCACCTGAGCTGCAGCCGGGGGAGTTCCAGCTGCGCGAACAGATGCCGGCCGCGGATGCGCTGGCGGTGATCTTCGAGGAGGGCGAGGCGCTGCACTACATCTCGCTCCAGGACAACACCCGCATCGACGCGGCGCTGAGCTCCATCGCGGCGCAGACCGGGATCCCCGAGAGCGACATCGGCCGAGCGGCGGCTGACCCCGGCGCCTATGGACTGCCCGACGAGGCCGAGACGCTCGAAGGCTATCTCGCCGCCGGGGAGTACCAGCCGAGCCTGGAGGCGACCCCCGAGGAGATCCTCCAGCAGATGGTGGACACCACCTTCGAACGGCTCGAGGAGCTCGGCATCACCGAGGAGGATGAGCAGTGGCGCACGGTGATCGTCGCCTCCCTGCTCACCGCGGAGGGCCTGCCCGGCGACTACGAAGAGATCGCCGGGATCATCGAGAACCGGCTGGCCCCGAACAACTCCGAGACCGACGGGCTGCTGCAGATCGATGCCACCGTGATCTACGGACTCGGGACGCAGAGCGTGCACTTCACCGAGGAGGAGCGAGCCGACGCCTCCAACGAGTACAACACCTACCAGAACCCGGGCCTGCCCCCCGGACCTGTCGCCGCACCCAACATGGCGACCCTCGAGGCCGCCGCGAACCCGGAGGAGAACGACTACTTCTACTGGGTCACCGTGGACCTCGAGACCGGTGAGACGAAGTTCGCCGAAGACTATGAGGAGCACCTCGGCTACGTGGAGGAGTTCAACGCGTACTGCGAGGACAACGCCGAGATCTGCGACGGAGAACCGACCCAGGAGAACGCCGGACCGTGACTCGTCAGGCCGCTGTGCTGGGCCACCCGATCGCCCACTCGCTCTCCCCGCTGCTGCACGCCGCGGCCTATGAGCATCTGGGGCTCGACGCCGACTACCGGCGGATCGACGTCGAAGAATCTTCGCTGCAGGAGTTCCTGCGCGGAGAGGGCGCGGCGCCGGGCTGGCTGGGCTGGTCGGTCACGATGCCGCTGAAGGCCGCCATGGTGAGCGCCGTGGACCACCCGTCGGCGCGGGTCACCGCGCTGGGCGTGCTCAACACCGTCGTCCACGGTCCCGCCGGCACACCGGAGGGCGCGCGCATGCTCTCCGGTGAGAACACCGACGTGGACGGCATCGTCGCGGCCCTGGGCGAGGCCGGGCTGCACCAGGCGTCGTCGTCGAGCCGGGGCAGCTTCGGCATCATCGGTGCCGGCGCCACCGCCACCGCCGCGCTGGCCGCCGCCTCCGAGCTCGGCTACACCCAGGTGCGCAGCTACGCCCGCTCCGTCCAGCGCGGGCTGGAGCTGGAACCGGTGGCCGCCGCGCTGGGTCTTCGGCTCAGCGTGGCCCAGCTGTCCGCGCTGCCGCATGACCTCGCTGGCACGGACGAGCTTCCGGCAACCCACGACCTCTCGGCAATCCACGACCTGGACACGGGCCGGGGGAACTCCGTGCAGCTCGACGCCGTGGTGTCGACCCTTCCACCGCGCGCCGCCGATGAGATCGCCGCCACACTGCCCAGACTGGACCGCCCGATTCCGCTGCTCGACGTCGCCTACGACCCCTGGCCCTCGCTCCTAGCCAGCTCCTGGGAGGCGGGCGGCGGCCGGGTGGTCAGCGGTCTGGTGATGCTGCTGCACCAGGCGGTGAAACAGGTGGAGCTGTTCAGCGCGGCCACCTCGACCCCGGCCGGTGAGCTCTCCGCGGAGTCCCACGCCCAGATGGTGGCCAAGATGAGGCGCGCGATCGGTTTATGATGGACCCCATGTTGCGCTGGCTCACTTCCGGAGAATCACACGGCAAATCCCTCGTCGGAATCCTGGAAGGGCTTCCCGCCGGCGTCACGCTGAGCACCGACGCGGTGCAGGAGAAGCTCGCCCGCCGCCGTCTCGGCTACGGCCGCGGAGCCCGGATGAAGTTCGAACAGGACCAGGTCGCGCTGCTGGCCGGCGTGCGCCACGGCGTCACCATCGGCGGACCGCTGACCATCGAGGTCGGCAACACCGAGTGGCCCAAGTGGGAGAAGGTCATGTCAGCCGACCCGGTGGACCCCGACGAGCTGGAGCACCTCGCCCGCAACGCCCCGCTGACCCGCCCCCGCCCAGGTCACGCCGACTACACCGGCATGCAGAAGTACGGCTTCAGCGAGGCCCGCCCGGTCCTGGAACGCGCCTCGGCGCGGGAGACCGCCACCCGCGTCGCCCTCGGTGCGGCCGCCCAGTCCTTCCTGAGCGAGCTCGGGATCACCACGGTCTCGCACACCACCGCCATCGGCCCGGTGCAGATCCCCGCCGACGCCCCGCTGCCCCGCGCCGCCGATGCACAAGCCCTGGACGCCGACCCGCTGCGCTGCTTCGACGCGGAGACCTCCGAACGGATGGTCGCCGAGGTCGACGACGCCCACCGCGCGGGGGAGACCCTCGGCGGCGTCGTCGAAGTGGTCGTGGAGGGACTTCCCCCGGGCCTGGGCAGCTATGTGCACTGGGACCGACGACTGGATTCACGCCTGGCCGGAGCGCTCATGGGCATCCAGGCCATCAAGGGCGTGGAGGTCGGCGACGGCTTCGAGACCACCCGACGCCGCGGCTCGGCCGCCCACGACGAGATCACCCTGGACGAGCACGGGCAGATCGCGCGCACCTCCAACCGCGCCGGCGGCATCGAAGGCGGCATGAGCATCGGCGGCCCGCTGCGGGTCCGCGCCGGGATGAAACCCATCGCCACCGTGCCGCGCGCGCTGCGCACCGTGGACACCGCCACCGGCGAGCAGACCACCGCCCACCACCAGCGCTCCGATGTCTGCGCCGTCCCGGCGGCCGGCGTCGTGGCGGAGGCCATGGTGGCCCTGGTCATCGCCGAAGCCGTGCTGGAGAAGTTCGGCGGGGACTCGGTGAGCGAGGTGCAGCGCAACCTGCGCAGCTATCTCGACCACCTCCCCGAGCTCGGCGGCGACCCCTCGGGCGCCGGTGCGGACGGAGACCCGCTGCAGGCCCCCGCCGCGATGCAAGACTGATGCGCCAACCCGCAGCCGCCGAGCAGCGAGGCGACGGCCGCAACATCGTGCTGATCGGACCGATGGGCTCCGGGAAGTCCACCGTCGGTGCCGCCCTGGCCCGCCGGCTGCACCGGCCGCACGTGGACAGCGACCACTTCTTCGTCGCCCGCCACGGATCCATCCCGGAGTACTTCTCGCTGCACGGGGAGGACGCCTTTCGGGCCGAGGAGCGCAGCATCGTGGCCGAGCTGCTCGACTCCCCACGCCCCTCGGTGATCAGCCTCGGCGGGGGAGCGGTGCTCAGCGCCGACACCCGCGGACTCCTCCGCGACCAGCTGGTGATCATGCTGGATCTCACCGAGGACCAGGCCGCGCTGCGCCTGGGGGACGGCTCCAGCCGGCCGATCCTCGGCGCGCACCCGGTGCAGGCCTGGAAGCGCATCTATGCCGAACGCGAGCAGATCTACCGAGACTGCGCTGATATCGTCATGAGCCCGGACGATGCGCACATCGACGTGCGAGTCGACCACATCGTGCGAGCCCTCAACACCACCTCCAGGAGAGATCCAAGCGTATGAGCCACCAGGCCGAGACCGAGGCTTCCGCCCCTGAACCCACCATCATCACCGTCGGGGAGGGCGCGGGCACCGGCGGTCAAGAGCTGGGCTACGACGTCATCATCGGCAACGGGCTGCTCTCCCGGCTGCCCGGGCTCGTCGGCCCACAGGCCGAACGGGTGCTGGTGATCCACCCCCGGGCGCTGCGCGCCACCGGCGACGTGGTCCGCGAGGACCTCGAGAAGGCCGGGTATCAGGCGCTGGTCGCCGAGATCCCGGACGCCGAGGAGGGCAAGCACATCCAGGTCGCCGCGTTCTGCTGGCAGGTCCTGGGGCAGAACGACTTCACCCGCTCCGACGCGATCGTCGCCGTCGGCGGGGGTGCGGTGACCGATGCCGCCGGCTTCGTGGCCGCGACCTGGCTGCGCGGCATCCGCGTGGTCCACATGCCCACCACGCTGCTGGGCATGGTCGACGCCGCTGTGGGCGGGAAGACCGGGATCAACACCTCCGAGGGCAAGAACCTGGTCGGCTCCTTCCACCAGCCCGCCGGAGTGCTCGCCGATCTGGACACGCTGCTCACCCTGCCCCGCAACGAGCTGGTCGCCGGACTCGCCGAGGTCGTGAAATGTGGATTCATCGCCGACGAGCGGATCCTCGACATCATCGAAGCCAGCCCGGAACAGGCGCAGAACCCACACTCCTGGCAGATCCGCGAGCTCATCGAGCGCGCCGTAGCGGTCAAGGCCAAGGTGGTGGGTGCGGACATGCTCGAATCCGGCGTCCGCGAGTCGCTGAACTATGGCCACACCCTGGGCCACGCCATCGAACTCGCCGAGCGCTACCAGTGGCGCCACGGCGCGGCCATCTCGGTGGGCATGATCTTCGCCGCCGAGCTCGGGCGCAGCCTGGGCCGACTCGATGACGCCACTGCGGACCGTCACCACGCCGTGCTGAACCTGCTCGGGCTGCCCACCACCTACCGCGATGACCGCTGGAGCCAGCTGCTCGAAGGCATCCGCCGGGACAAGAAGAACCGCGGCGATCAGCTGCGGTTCGTGCTGCTCAATGGTCAGGGACAGCCGGTCACCGTGGAGATCCCGGACGCCTCGATCCTCTTCGCCACCTACCAGGAGATCGCCCAGCCGGAGACGGGCAGCATGATCTCGCTCTGAAGCCAGCGCTCGAGCCTGTAGAATCGTTTGGCGCCGCGTGGAGCGACCATGGCGTCCAGCATTCGCTGTGCACAACACTCCATGCCCCCACGACCCAGGAAAGGCAGATTGTGGCCAGCTCGAACGACATCAAGAACGGCTCCGTCCTCAAGATGGAGGGACAGCTGTGGAACACGCTCGAGTTCCAGCACGTCAAGCCGGGCAAGGGCGGTGCGTTCGTGCGCACCAAGCTGAAGAACATCCGCACCGGCAAGGCCGTGGACAAGACGTTCAACGCCGGCGCCAAGGTGGAGTTCGCCACAGTCGACCGCTCCAACTACCAGTACCTCTACCAGGACGGTGAGGACTTCGTCTTCATGGACCTGCGCGACTACGACCAGATCACCGTGCCCGCCACGGTGGTCGGCGACGCCGCGAACTTTCTGCTGGAGTCCCACGAGGTGACCATCGCCCTGCATGACGGCACCCCGCTCTACCTCGACCTGCCCCCCTCGGTCGTCCTGGAGATCACCTACACCGAGCCGGGCCTGCAGGGTGACCGCTCCAACGCCGGCACCAAGTCCGCCACGCTGGAGACCGGACACGAGATCCAGGTCCCGCTGTTCGTGGACCAGGGCACCCGCGTGAAGGTCGACACCCGCACCTCCGCATACCTCGGCCGAGTCACGGACTGATCCCTCCAGTGGCAAAGCGAAGCAAAGCCCGCCGCCGGGCCCTTGAGATCCTCTTCGAGGCCGAACAGCGAGACATGGACCCCTTCGAGGTCCTGCGGGTCCGCCGCGAGCGCGCGGACCTGATCGTCAACGAATACGTCCTCGAGCTCATCGACGGTGTGAAGTCCGAACAGGAGCACATCGACGAGATCCTGGCCACCTACGCGCGCGGCTGGACGCTTGAACGGATGCCGCGGGTGGACCTGATGGCGCTGCGCATCGGCGCCTGGGAGCTTCTGTGCAACAACGAGATCCCCGACAACGTGGCGGTCTCCGAGGCCGTGACGCTGGTCAAGGAGCTCTCCACCGATGATTCGCCCAGCTTCGTCAACGGACTGCTCGGCAGGATCCAGGTGCTCAAGCCCACGCTGGTCGAGGTCGATGACGTAGAGTGAACGCGGCGCTTCAGCTCAGCGCCGCAGCACGGCTCGAGCAGCTGCACCGCGGTGCGGCGGCGCAGGCCACAACTGAAGATTCAGACTTCCTTTAAACATCGTCCAGTGAGGCGAGGAAGGAGTCATACGGTGACACGCTCACCCGAGACCTCTCACGTGATGTCCGCCTCCGACATGGACCGGGCGCTCACGCGCATAGCCCACGAGATCGTCGAATCCCACCGCGGAGTCGAAGGTCTCCTGCTGCTCGGCATCCCACGCCGCGGAACCATCCTGGCCCGCCGCCTGGGTGAACGGCTGGCCCGGATCGATCCCGCCTTCGATCCCGAACAGGCCATCGGCTCCCTGGACATCACGCTCTACCGCGATGACCTGCGCGCCCACGGGGCCCGCACCCCCGAACCCACCAAGATCCCCGGCGCCGGGATCGACGGCGCCACAGTGGTCCTGGTCGATGACGTGCTCTACTCCGGACGGACCGTGCGCGCCGCCCTGGACGCCCTGCAGGCGCTTGGCCGCCCCGCCGTCGTCCGGCTCGCCGTGCTGGTGGACCGCGGCCACCGCGAACTGCCGATCCGCTCGGACCATGTCGGCAAGAACCTCCCGACCTCCCGCGACGAACGCGTCTCGGTGCTCCTCGACGAGGTCGATCGTGTGCCCCGCAGCGAGGAGGCCGTGGTCATCCAGCGCGGCCGCGCGTCCCAGGCGGGTGAGCGCTGATGCGACATCTGCTCTCCACCGCCGATCTCAGCCACGCGCAGGCGCTGAGCATCCTCGACACCGCCGAGGAGATGGCCACCGTCTCCACCCGCGAGGTCAAGAAGCTGCCCACCCTGCGCGGTCGCACCGTGGTGAACCTCTTCTTCGAGGACTCCACCCGCACCCGGATCTCCTTCGAGGCCGCCGCCAAACGGCTCTCCGCAGACGTCATGAACTTCTCCGCCAAGGGCTCCTCGGTCTCGAAGGGGGAGTCGCTGAAGGACACCGTGCAGACCCTGGAGGCCATCGGCGCAGACGCGATCGTGATGCGGCACTGGGCCTCCGGCGCTGCCGCGCAGCTCGCCGCCTCGGACTGGACCGACTGCGCGGTCATCAACGCCGGCGACGGCACCCACGAACACCCCACCCAGGCGCTGCTCGACGCGCTGACCCTGCGCCGCGGCTGGTCCGCCGCCCAGGGCCAGGACCCGCGCGGCACCGACCTGACCGGGATGCGGGTATTGATCGTCGGAGACATCCTGCACTCCCGGGTGGCCCGCTCCAACATCTGGCTGCTGCGCACCTTGGGCGCCGACGTCGGCCTGGTCGCCCCGGCCACGCTGCTGCCGGTGGGCGTGGAGAAATGGCCGGTGAACGTGTACTACAGCCTCGACGAGGCGCTGGGCTCCGGCCCGGAGGCCGGCCCCGACGCGATCATGATGCTGCGGGTCCAGGCCGAGCGGATGGGCGGCGCCTACTTCCCGACCGCCGCCGAGTACACCCGCCGCTGGGGCCTCACCGATGAGCGGCTGGCCCGGCTCGAAGCCCACCGCGGAGCCGCCGGGCAGCGACCTATGATCCTGCACCCGGGACCGATGAACCGCGGAGTCGAGATCTCCGCCGCCGCCGCCGACTCCCCGATGAACCAGGTCCTGGACCAGGTCTCCCACGGAGTCTCCGTCCGCATGGCCGTGCTGCACCTGCTGCTGAGCAGCTCAGAGAGGAACACCGCATGAGAAGCACCCCCACCGCCGCCACCCTGATCCTGGGGGCCCTGCCCTACGGCGAGGCGCCCGAGGACGTGCTCATCGCGGATGGCCGGATCGCCGCCGTCGGACCCGACGCCCGGATTCAGGCCGAGCAGCTGCAGGAGGTCACCACCATCGAGGCGGCGGGACTGATCATGCTTCCGGGCATGGTGGACCTGCACACCCATCTGCGCGAGCCCGGCCGGGAGGACGCCGAGACCGTGGAGACCGGCAGCCGCGCCGCCGCCAAGGGCGGCTTCACCGCGGTCCACGCGATGGCGAACTCCTCCCCGGTGGCGGACTCCGCCGGCGTCGTCGAGCAGGTGCACCGGCTCGGCCGAGCCTCCGGCTGGACCGAGGTCTACCCGGTCGGCGCCGTCACGGTCGGACTCGCCGGCGAACGACTCGCCGAGCTCGGCGCCATGGCGGAGTCCTCCGCGCAGGTGAGGATGTTCTCCGACGACGGGATGTGCGTGCACAACCCGGTGCTGATGCGCCGGGCGCTGGAGTACGTGAAGACCGTGGACGGGTTCATCGCCCAGCACGCCCAGGAGCCGCTGCTCACCGAGGGCGCACAGATGAACGAGGGCGACGTCTCCGCGGTCCTGGGACTGCCCGGCTGGCCCGCCGTGGCCGAGGAGTCCATCATCGCCCGCGACGTGCTGCTGGCCCAGCATGTGGGCTCGAGGCTGCACATCTGCCACGTCTCCACCGCCGGCTCGGTGGAGATCATCCGCTGGGCCAAGGAGCGCGGCATCGACGTCACCGCGGAGGTCACCCCGCACCACCTGCTGCTCACCGACGAGCTGGTCCGCGGCTATGACCCGGTGTACAAGGTCAACCCGCCGCTGCGCACCGGCGCCGACGTCGAGGCGCTGCGCGCGGGCCTCGCCGACGGCACCATCGACATCATCGGCACCGACCACGCCCCGCATCCCACCCAGGCCAAGGAATGTGAATGGTCCGCCGCGGCCATGGGCATGACCGGGCTGGAGACCGCGCTGCCGGTGGTCATCAAGACGATGATCTCCACCGGGCTCATGGGCTGGCGACGCTTCGCCGAGGTCACCTCGATCAAGCCGGCGCAGATCTACCGCCACGCCCACCAGGGGCGACCGCTGAAGCCCGGCGAGCCCGCCAACCTGATCCTGGTGGACGCGGGCGCGACCCAGACCGTGGACCCCGCCGGCCACGCCAGCAAGGGTCGGAACTCGCCCTTCCGCGGGATGGAGCTGCCCGGCGCGGTGCGCGCGACCTTCCTGCAGGGGCACCCGGTGGTGCTCGACGGCGAGCTCAACAGCCCGCTGAGCGAGGCCGCGGCGCGCGCGGCGGAAGAGTCGCAGGTGCAGTCATGACGGTGCAGCTGCCCATGATCCCGCCCACGACCCTCGCCACGACCGCCGCGGACATGACCGGCACCTATCTGTCCTATCTGTGGATCGCGCTGGGCATCATCGGGGTGCTGCTCGGGCTGCTCTGGCTCGGCTGGCGCGGACGCAAACGCCGCCAGCGAGGGCTCCCGGTGCCGGACCAGGTCCCCGCCGAGCTGTTAGAGGCCCAGCCGCACGCCGCCGCGGAGGGCATGGTCATCGGCACCGTGAAGGCCGGTGACTACCTCGACCGGGTCGCCGTCCACGGACTCGGCGTGCGCACCAACGGACGCGTCGAGGTCCACGAGCAGGGCATCGCCGTCTTCCGCTCCGGGGCGCCGAACTTTCTGATCTCCGCCCCGGCGCTGGACCACGTGCGCACCGACCGGGGAGTGGTGGGCAAGTTCGTCGAACGCGACGGCGCCATCATCATCGGCTGGCGGCTCGGCGAGGAGCCCGTGGAGACCGCCTTCAGAGCCCGGCACGCAGAAGCCCACCAGGAGCTCCTCGACGAGCTCACATCCGTCATCCGTCCCTCCGACGAGGAGTCAACACCTTCATGACACACCACAACTCCGCCGCACAGGCCCCGACCCGGGCGCCGGCGTCCACACCGACACAGTCACCGGCCTCGACGTCGACCTCGGCGCCCGCGCTGCTGGTCCTCGAGGACGGCACCGTGCACCACGGCTCCGCCTACGGCGCCCAGGGCGCACGCCTGGGTGAGGCGGTCTTCGCCACCGGGATGACCGGCTACCAGGAGACGCTCACCGACCCCTCCTACGCCCGCCAGATCGTGGTGCAGACCGCCCCGCACATCGGCAACACCGGGATCAACGACGAGGACGCCGAGTCCCGCAAGATCTGGGTCGCCGGCTATGTGGTGCGCGACGCCGCCCGCCGCCCCTCGAACTGGCGCTCCCGGCGCACCCTGGACGAGGAGCTCAGCTCCCAGGAGATCATCGGGATCAAGGACGTCGACACCCGGGCGATCACCCGGCACCTGCGCAGCGCAGGATCGATGAAGGCCGGGATCTTCTCCGGCGACCAGGCCGCCCGGCCGGTCGCCGAGCTGGTCGCCGAGGTGAAGTCCCAGCCCTCGATGGCCGGCGCACGCCTGGCCGAAGAGGTCTCCACCGACACGGCCTATGTGATCGAGCCCCGCGACCACGGCTGGACCCAGGACATCGTCGCCACCGTGGCCGCCATCGACCTCGGCATCAAGACCATGACCCCGGTGCGGATGGCCGAACGCGGACTGCGGGTGCATGTGCTCCCCGCCGCCAGCAGCTTCGCCGAGATCGAGGCGCTGGACCCCGACGGGGTCTTCCTCTCCAACGGGCCCGGAGATCCCGCCACCGCGGCGAACCAGATCGGGCTGCTGCGCGAGGTGCTCGACGCCAGGACCCCGTTCTTCGGGATCTGCTTCGGCAACCAGATCCTGGGCCGGGCGCTGGGCTTCGGCACGTACAAGCTGCCCTTCGGCCACCGCGGGATCAACCAGCCGGTGATGGACCACGCCACCGGCAAGGTGGAGATCACCTCGCAGAACCACGGCTTCGCCGTGGACGCGCCCGTGGGCGAGGTGGTCACCGCCCCGCAGGACCGCTTCGGCCGGGTCGAGGTGAGCCACTCCAGCCTCAACGACGGTGTCGTGGAGGGCCTGCGCTGCCTCGACATCCCAGCCTTCAGCGTCCAGTACCATCCCGAGGCCGCCGCCGGCCCGCATGACTCGGCCTACCTCTTCGACCGCTTCGTCGAGCTGATGACCGACGCGCGCACCAAGACCGGTGCCGACACCGTCACTGCCGCCGACACTGAGACCACCACCCACACCGTGACCACCACCGACACTGAGACCCGTGGAGGGAACCCACTCAATGCCTAAGCGTCAAGACCTCAAGTCCGTCATGGTCATCGGCTCCGGCCCGATCGTGATCGGCCAGGCCGCCGAGTTCGACTACTCCGGCACCCAGGCCCTGCGAGTGCTCAAGGAGGAGGGCCTGCGGGTCATCCTGGTCAACTCCAACCCGGCCACCATCATGACCGACCCGGAGTTCGCCGACGCCACCTACGTGGAGCCGATCAGCCCCGAGGTGGTCGCGAAGATCATCGAGAAGGAGCGCCCCGACGCGCTGCTGCCCACCCTCGGCGGGCAGACCGCGCTGAACACCGCGATCGCGCTGGACAAGGACGGTGTGCTGGAGAAGTTCGGCGTCGAGCTGATCGGGGCGAACATCGCCGCCATCGAGCTCGGCGAGGACCGGCAGAAGTTCAAGGGCGTGGTGGAGCGCTCCGGCGCCGAGTCCGCCAAGTCGCTGATCGTGCACTCCATGACGGAGGCGCTGGCCGCCGCCGAGGAGCTGGGCTACCCGATGGTGGTGCGACCCTCCTTCACCATGGGCGGTCTGGGCTCCGGGATGGCGTACAACGAGACGGACCTGCACCGGATCGCCGGCGCCGGGCTGCAGTACTCACCGACCACCGAGGTGCTCCTGGAGGAGTCCATCCTGGGCTGGAAGGAGTACGAGCTGGAGATGATGCGCGACTCCAAGGACAACGTGGTCGTGGTCTGCTCCATCGAGAACTTCGACCCGGTGGGGGTCCACACCGGTGACTCCATCACGGTGGCTCCGGCCATGACGCTGACCGACCGCGAATACCAGCGGCTGCGCGACATCTCCATCAACGTGATCCGCGAGGTCGGGGTGGCCACCGGTGGCTGCAACATCCAGTTCGCCATCGAGCCCGGGACCGGCCGCGTCGTCGTCATCGAGATGAATCCGCGGGTCTCGCGCTCTTCGGCGCTGGCCTCGAAGGCCACCGGCTTCGCGATCGCCAAGATCGCCACCAAGCTGGCCCTGGGCTACACCTTGGACGAGATCCCCAATGACATCACCAAGAAGACCCCGGCCAGCTTCGAGCCGGTGCTGGACTATGTCGTGGTGAAGGTCCCGCGCTTCGCCTTCGAGAAGTTCCCTGCGGCGGACCCCACGCTGACCACCACGATGAAGTCTGTGGGCGAGGCGATGGCCTTCGGGCGCAACTTCACCGAGGCCATGCAGAAGGCGCTGCGCTCCCTGGAACAGCGCGGCAGCGAGTTCGACTTCACCGTCGCCGACCCGGAAGAGCTCGAAGAGCTGCTCGAGAAGATGGCCACGGCGACCACCGAGCGGCTCCACCAGGTCCAGCGGGCGCTGCTCTCCGGGGCTTCGATCGAGGCGGTCCATGAGATCACCTGGATCGACCCCTGGTACCTGGATCAGCTCCAGCTGATCAACGAGACAGCGATGGCGGTGGCAGCTGCGCCTGAGCTCGACGTCGCCGCGCTGCGCCTGGCCAAGCGGCACGGCTTCTCCGACGAACAGATCGGCGCGCTGCGGCACATGGACGCCGCGGTGGTCCGCGGAGTCCGTCACGCGCTGGGGATCCGCCCCGTCTACAAGACCGTGGACACCTGCGCCGCCGAGTTCGAAGCCTTCACCCCGTACCACTACTCCTCCTATGACCTCGAGGACGAGATCGTGCACCACGATCAGCCCTCGGTGATCATCCTGGGCTCCGGGCCCAACCGGATCGGACAGGGCATCGAGTTCGACTACTCCTGCGTGCACGCCACCATGGCGCTGCGCGAGGCCGGCTATGAGACCGTGATGGTCAACTGCAATCCCGAGACCGTCTCCACCGACTACGACGTCTCCACCCGGCTCTACTTCGAGCCGCTCACGCTGGAAGACGTGCTCGAGGTCATCGCGGCCGAGGAGCGCAGCGGGGGAGTGGCCGGGGTCTTCGTCCAGCTCGGCGGGCAGACCCCGCTGAAGCTCGCCCAGCAGCTCGCCGACTCCGGGGTGACCATCCTGGGCACCTCCCCGGAGGCGATCGACCTCGCCGAGGACCGTGGAGAGTTCGACCAGGTGCTCCAGCGCGGCGGGCTGATCGCGCCGAAGAACGGCACCGCAGTGAGCTTCGAGGACGCCAAGAAGGTCGCCGACAGCATCGGCTACCCGGTGCTGGTCCGGCCCAGCTACGTGCTCGGCGGACGCGGCATGGAGATCGTCTACGACGAGCCCGGCCTGGAGCGCTACATCGCCAACGCCACCGAGGTCACCCCGGAGCACCCGGTGCTGGTGGACCGGTTCCTCGAGGACGCGATCGAGGTCGACGTGGACGCCCTCTACGACGGGGAACAGCTCTACGTGGGCGGGATCATGGAACACATCGAGGAGGCAGGGATCCACTCCGGCGACTCCGCCTGCGTGCTGCCCCCGATCACCCTGGGCCCTGACGTGCTCGAACGCGTCCGGGTCGCCACCCGGGTCATCGCCGAGGGGGTGGGGGTGAAGGGGCTGATCAACATCCAGTTCGCCCTGGCCTCCGACATCCTCTACGTGATCGAGGCCAACCCGCGCGCCTCCCGCACCGTGCCGTTCGTCTCCAAGGCCACCGGGGTGCAGATGGCCAAGGCCGCGGCGCACATCGGCACCGGTGTGGCCATCGCGCAGCTGCGCGCAGGCTCGGGCCACAGGCTCTCCGGCCTGCTGCCGGCCACCGGGGACGGCTCCGAGCTGCCCCCGGGCGCGCCGGTCTCGGTGAAGGAGGCGGTGCTGCCCTTCGCCCGCTTCCGCACCCCCGAGGGACGCGTGGTCGATTCCCTGCTCGGCCCGGAGATGCGCTCCACCGGCGAGGTGATGGGCATCGACAAGCATTTCGACACCGCCTTCGCCAAGGCCCAGCAGGCGGCGAACAACCCGCTGCCCACCTCCGGCAACGTCTTCGTCTCGGTGGCCAATCGGGACAAGCGAGCGATCATCATGCCGGTCAAGCGCCTGGCCGACCTGGGCTTCTCCATCGTCTCCACAGGAGGCACCGCCGATGTGCTGCGCCGCAACGGGGTCGAGACCACCACGGTGGCGAAGATCGCCGACGCCGAGACGCAGGGCGGCACCATCCTGGAACGGGTGGAGAGCGGGGAGATCGCGCTGATCATCAACACCCCCTCCGGCGGGAACGCCCGCAGCGACGGTTACGAGATCCGCGCCGCCGCCACCTCGGTGGGCACCCCGGTCATCACCACCGTGGCCGAGTTCGGCGCGGCCGTGCAGGCCATCGAGGCGCTGGGCCAGTTCAGCTGGTCGGTGGCCTCGCTGCAGGAGCACGCCGAGCGACTGAAGCAGGCCGAGCGGCTGAACCAGGCCGAACTGGCCAGACAGGCCGACCAGCGCAAGCAGGATGTCCAGCGCAAGCCGGCGAGGCAGGCCGGGGCATGACCTCCAGCCTCGCGGGCCAGTCCGCCGGGATGCCCTTCGGCGGACGGCTCGCGGCGGCGATGAGCGCCCACGGCAGGCTCTGCGTGGGTCTGGACCCGCATCCGCAGCTCCTCACCGACTGGGGGCTCACCCAGGACGCCGCCGGGCTGCGCGAGTTCAGCGCCCGGGTGCTCGAAGCCTGTGCCGGTCGGGTCGGCGTGCTCAAGCCCCAGGTGGCGTTCTTCGAACGCTTCGGGGTCTCCGGCATGCAGGTGCTCAGCGAGGTCCAGCACCAGGCCCGCGCCGCGGGGCTGCTGGTGATCGCCGACGCCAAGCGCGGAGACATCGGCTCCACCATGGCCGGCTACGCCGAGGCCTGGCTGGACCCGGATGCGGACTTCGGGGCCGATGCGCTCACCGTGAGCCCCTACCTGGGCTTCGGCTCGCTGCAGCCAGCGATCGACGCCGCCGCCCGGCACCGGGCCGGACTCTTCGTGCTGGCGCTGACCTCGAACCCGGAGGGCCAGCAGGTTCAGCTCGCGCGCGACGCCCGGGGCGTCACCGTGGCCGGGCAGATCGCCGCCGAGGCGGCGGCCGCCTCCTCGGCGCTGGCCCAGACCGCACCCGCAGCCGGAGCAGCCGGAGAGACCCGCTCCGGGGTGGGCGCTGAGGTCGGCGCAGCCGTTGGGCTGGGCAGCATCGGGCTCGTCGTCGGAGCGACGACGGCGGGGCTCGCCGTCGAACACGGGATCGACCTCGGGGCTGGCCGGATGCCGCTGCTGGCACCGGGCTACGGGGCGCAGGGCGCCGACGCCGAGGCGCTGCGCGCAGGCTTCGGTGAGCGCTACGCCGAACAGGTCCTGGTGAACTCCTCCCGCGGGATCCTGGGTCAGGGGCCGGACCCGGATTCTCTGACCAGGGCCATTGAACTGGCGAAGGCGGATCTGGGCTGAGAACTCGCCAGGCCGTTCTCTATTGATGTTCGACCGCCCAGCCACTAGATTCTGCTCAATATCACCTGGTGCTGTCGGCTGACAACCGTCCCGAGCGACTGCACCACGGACGTTGGGGGAGAATCGTGGCACTGCGAGAACTGACCAAGGAAGAGCGGGACACCGCCCGTCGCAAGGCACTGGCCGCCCGCGTCGAACGGGCCCAGCTCAAGAAGGAGTTCGGCAACGGGGGCATCGGCTTCGATGAGGTCCTCGAACGCGCTTCCAGCTCCGAGGCGGTGGCTCGGCTGAAGACGCTCGAGCTGCTGGAGTCCCTCCCCGGGGTCGGTCGCGTCACCGCCACCAAGGCGCTGGAGGACCTGGGGATCTCGGTGAACCGCCGACTCGGCGGACTCGGGGTCAAGCAGCGACGAGCCTTGAAGGAGTATCTGGCAGAATTGGGCTGACCATCCCAGCCCAAGGAGCCAGTGCATTGTCAGCAGTCCCCGGCAGTCCCGCCGTCACCGTGCTCGCCGGACCGACCTCCGTCGGCAAGTCGACGCTGAGCCGATTCATCCGCACCCACTATCCCGAGGTGCACTTCTCGGTCTCCGCGACCACCCGCGAGCCGCGCCCGAGCGAGGTGGACGGTGTCGACTATCACTTCATCGACCCCGAACGCTTCGACGAGCTCATCGAGCACGGCGAGTTCCTGGAATGGGCCACCGTGCACGGGAAGCACCGCTACGGCACCCTGCGCTCCACCGTGGACGCCGCACTGACGGACGGGAGGCTGGTCCTGCTTGAGATCGATCTGCAGGGAGCCCGCCAGGTCAGGGCCACGATGCCCGAGGCGCAGTTCGTGTTCCTGGCACCCCCCTCGTGGGAGGACCTGGTCTCCCGGCTGGTCGGACGCGGCACCGAATCCGAGGAGGAACAGCGGCGCAGGCTGGAAACGGCTAAGATAGAGCTTGCCGCAGAGCAGGAATTCGATGTTTCGATCATCAATGACGAGCTCGACCGTGCCGCAGCCGAACTTGTAGCCCGCATGGGCTTCACCCATGCATCACCCCAATCTGAAGGACATCTCCCCAAGTGACTGAGCAGACCGAAGGCATCATCTACCCGTCGATCGACTCCCTCCTGGAGAAGAGCGCCTCGAAGTACTCGCTGGTCCTCTTCGCCTCGAAGCGGGCCCGCCAGATCAACGCGTACTACGCCCAGCTGCACGAGGGCCTCTTCGAGTACGTGGGACCGCTGGTGGACACCAAGCTCAACGAGAAGTCGATGTCCATCGCCCTGCGCGAGATCAACGAAGACCTGCTGGTCAACCACCCCGCGGTCAACCCCGCCTCCTGATCAGGATCTGCTGCGCAGCGGCACTGCCGGCTCAGCGGCCCGACCCCGCAGTCACCCTCGACAGGGCCTGCGGGGTAATCTGGGCGGATGCGCATCGTTCTTGGAGTCAGTGCCGGCATCGCCGCCTATAAGGCGGTCCACCTCCTGCGACTCATGCGAGAAGCCGGCCACCAGGTCGACGTGATCCCCACCCCCGCGTCGGAGAAGTTCGTCGGGCGCGCCACCTGGGAGGCGATCAGCGGCCGTCCGGTGACCACCTCCGTGTTCTCCGGAGTCGACGAGGTCCGCCACGTCAGGCTCGGCCAGGAGGCCGACCTGGTCGTCGTCGCCCCGGCCACCGCTGACCTCCTGGCCCGGGCCCGCGCCGGAATGGCCGATGACCTGCTCACCACCACGCTGCTGGCCTCCGAGGCCCCCACGCTGCTGGTCCCCGCGATGCACACCGAGATGTGGAACAGCGCGGCCACCACCGAGAACGTCGAGGTGCTGCGGACCCGCGGCATCGAGGTCATGGAACCCGCCGTCGGCCGGCTCACCGGCAAGGACACCGGGCCCGGACGGCTCCCCGAACCCGAGGAGATCTACGCCCGGGTCACCGAACTTCTCCACGAGATCGACGGTGCGGCCGGACATGGCACGCCGGAAGCCTCGGCCTCAGCTCCGGACCAGGCTCTGGACCAGGCGTCAGCCGCAGCTCCGACCCCAGGGCGCCTGCGGGGCCGGACCGTCGTCATCACCGCCGGCGGCACCCGCGAACCCCTCGACCCGGTGCGCTACCTGGGGAACCGCTCCTCGGGCAAACAGGGCATGGCCCTGGCCGAGACCGCCGCGGCCGCAGGCGCGAAGGTGCACCTGATCGCCGGGACCATGGACGTCCGGCCCCCCGCACAGCTTCCCGACATCACCGTGGAGCACATCGAGACCGCCGCTCAGCTGCAGGCGGCGGTGCAGCGCGCCGCACCGGCTGCCGACATGCTGATCATGGCCGCCGCCGTCGCCGACTTCCGCCCGGCCGCCTACGCCGCGCAGAAGATCAAGAAGACCGAGGACGGCGAGAACCCGGTCATCACGTTGGAGCGGACCCCCGACATCCTCGCCGAGACGGTCCAGCACCGCCGGTCCGCAGGAACCGGGCCGGCCGTCATCGTCGGCTTCGCGGCGGAGACCGGCAGTGCAGAGGCTGACCCGCTGGAACTGGCCCGGGCGAAGCTGCTGCGCAAGGGCTGTGACCTGCTGGTGCTCAACCAGGTGGGGGAGACGCTGGTCTTCGGACGCGACGAGACCGAGATCCACATCCTCACCCCACCGAGGCTCACCGTCGAAGGCTCCGCGGTGGTGACCCTGCGCGGGACCAAGCATGAGGCCGCCGAGGCGATCATCGCCGCGGCCGCGGCTTACGTCGTGTGAAGCACGCAGATCAGCCGCGGATCGGCCTGCCGTAGGATTACCGAGTGACGAATTCCAACACCCCCGCGGCTGCGTCCTCGCTGCGCCTCTTCAGCTCCGAATCCGTGACCATCGGTCACCCGGACAAGATCTGTGACCAGATCTCCGACGCGATCCTCGACGCGCTGCTCGCCGTGGACAAGAACTCCCGCGTGGCGGTGGAGACGCTGACCACCACCGGTCTGGTGCATGTCGCCGGCGAGGTGACCACTTCGGGCTACGTGGAGATCCCGCAGATCGTGCGCAACACGCTGCTCGACATCGGCTATGACTCCTCCGCCAACGGGTTCGACGGTGCCCGCTGCGGCGTCTCGATCTCCATCGGCCAGCAGTCCCCGGAGATCTTCGCCGGGGTCTTCAACTCGATGGAGGCCCGTGGCGGTGCCGAGGACCGCCGGGACGCCCAGGGCGCGGGTGACCAGGGCATCATGTTCGGCTACGCCACCAACGAGACCCCGTCCTACATGCCCAGCGCCATCTCGCTGGCCCACCAGCTCTCCGCGCAGCTGACCAAGGTCCGCCAGGACGGCCAGCTGGCCTACCTGCGTCCCGACGGCAAGACCCAGGTCACCATCGGCTATGACGGCGACCGCCCGGTCAGCCTCGACACCGTGGTGGTCTCCACCCAGCACACCGCTGAGATCTCCCAGGAGCAGCTCCAGGGCGACATCAGCGCCCAGGTGATCGCCCCGGTGCTGGAGCACACCGGGCTGGACCTCGGCACGCTCTCCGAGATCATCAACCCGTCGGGACCCTTCGTGGTCGGCGGACCCGTCGGCGACGCCGGGCTGACCGGACGCAAGATCATCGTCGACACCTACGGCGGGTTCTCGCGCCACGGCGGCGGCGCCTTCTCCGGCAAGGACCCTTCAAAGGTGGACCGCTCCGCCGCCTACGCGATGCGCTGGGTGGCCAAGAACGTGGTGGCCGCCGGACTCGCCGACCGCGCCGAGATCCAGATCGCCTACGCGATCGGTCGCGCCCACCCGGTGGGCATCTACGTGGAGACCTTCGGCACCGAGAAGGTGGATCCGATGCAGATCTCGGCCGCGATCGACGCGATCTTCGACCTGCGTCCGCTGGGCATCATCGAGGATCTGGACCTGCTGCGTCCGATCTACCGCGAGACCTCCAAGAACGGGCACTTCGGCCGGGAGGGGGAGAACTTCCCCTGGGAGCGCCTGGACCGGGTCGAGCAGCTGAAGTCCTTCTTCAACGCCTGACCCACGAGCAGGAGCAGTCGCAGGCCGGTCGCGGCTTCCGGCTCTCCTGCGGCTGCTGGCTCAGGCGCCGGGGAGGCGGTGGCTCGAGGTTCCGCGCCAGCTGCGGTAGGCCCAGATCGTCAGCGCCACCACGATGGCCCAGGACACGCCGATCACCACGCCGTTGACGATGGTGCGATCGGCGATGAACGCCCCCAGCGCCACCAGCGAGACCTGTCCGGGCACGGTGGAGATCGCGCTGGCCACCACGAAGTCGCGCTGCGAGACACCGAACGCACCACTGCCGTAGTTCACCGGCCAATAGGGAACCCCAGGCATGAGCCGCAGGGCGAAGACGGCCTCGAAGCCGGCACCCCGCAAGTGCGCCTCGACCTTCTCTGCGTAGGATCCCAGCAGCTTCCGCACGGCCTGGGTGCCCAGGAAGCGGGCCAGATGGTAGGCGGCGAAACAGCCGATCAGCACACCGACCACCGAGAGCAGGCTGCCCAGCAGGGTGCCGAAGATCAGTCCGCCGCTGACGGCCATGATGGTGACCGGGATCGGGGTCATGGCCACCGCCGCGTAGAGCAGGATGAACACGAACCATGCGGCCCAGCCGAAGTCCTCGATGCGCTGCTGCAGCTCATCCAAGGGGGGAAGCCGCAGATTGAAGGCGGCGTAGATCATGCCCAGGAGCACGGCCACGAGCAGTGCGTTGCGGATGAAGGAGCCCCAGGCGGGACCGAGGGCTTTTTCGCTCATTGGGTCAACTCTACGCATCGGTCTGTGTCCATGGTGAGAGATACGATCGCAGGGCAGCGGAAATCTCGGTAGGGGGTGAACCAGCATGGCGGAAGAGCCGGCATCACAGGTGCAGCAGCAGTCGAACCAGCCTGCCCTGCTGGACTCGCTGGCGCCGCAGCCCGCCCCGCAGCTGCCCGCCGGGGCCACCGATGACCTCCCCGTGGCGGAGGTGCTGCTGGAATCAGCCGTGCCGCATCTGGATCGCCCCTTCGACTATGTGGTGCCCATCGATCTGGCCGAGAAGATCGTCCCGGGGTGCCGGGTGAAGCTGCGCTTCTCGGGACGGGAGATGACCGGCTACGTTCTGCGTCGCAAGCAGGAGCCCTCCACCGCCTCTCGGCTCTCCCTGATCACCAAGCTCGTCACCGCCCTGCCGGTGCTCGGTGAAGACATCCTGCACCTCTCCCAGCAGGTCGCCGAACGCGGCGCGGGGGTCACCGCCGACGTGCTGCGCGCCGCCATCCCCCCGCGCGCTGCCCGGGTGGAGAAGGACTACGCCGGTCTGCGCGTTCCGGCCACAGTGCTTGACCCAGAGAATCCCCGACCGCGCAGCGCCGCGCTGGCACTGAAGTCCTATGGCGAGCAGTCCTGGACGCGGCAGGTGCTGCACCGGGTGCAGGAGTGTCTGGCAGGGGAGGGTGACGCCGTCGTCGTGGTCCCGGACCAGCGCGACGTCGAGGCACTGATGGAGGTGCTCACCGGCACGCTGGGCAGTGGGGTGGCGGTCCAGCTCACCGCGGAGATGGGCCCCTCCGCGAGGTACCGATCGTTTCTGCAGCTGCGCTACGGGCAGGCCCGGGTGGCGGTCGGCACCCGGTCGGCGGTCTTCGCCCCGGTGCCCCGACTGCGGCTGCTGATGGTCTTCGAAGACGGCGAGCAGACCCACGCCGCGCCTCGGGCTCCGTATCACCACGTGCGCGAGGTGGCGCTGCTGCGCACGGTGCAGACCGGAGCTGAGCTGGTGATGCTCTCCACCTCACGCAGCCTCGAGGTCCAGCGGCTCATCGAGCGCGGCTGGCTCACCGAGGCCGCCCCTGAGCGGGAAGAGCGCCGCGCCGCCGCGCCCCGGATGATCGCCACCGCGGACTCCTACGAGCAGGAGCGCGAACCGGCGTTCCGGCAGGCCCGGCTGCCCGCAGCCGCGTACAAGGCGGCCCGGGACGGGCTGCAGGAAGGACCGGTGCTGATCCAGGTCGCGCGCAGCGGGTTCATCCCGGCGGTCCTCTGTGAACGCTGCCGCAGCCGCCAGCAGTGCCCGCAGTGCCACGGACCGTTGAGCCTGCCCGCCCACCACGGGCAGTCGCGGACGCTGAAGTGCCGCTGGTGCGGGCTGCACCACCGCAACCACCGCTGCACCGAGTGCGGTTCCACCACCTTCCGGGCCGGCACCCGCGGAGCCGATCGCACCGCCCAGGAGCTCGGCCGCGCCTTCCCCAACACCCCGGTCATCTCCTCCACCGCGGATCACCCGATCGCCGAGGTGGGCCAGGAGCCCGCCCTGGTGGTCAGCACCCCCGGGGTGGAGCCGGTGGCGGAAGCCGGGTACGCGACCGCGCTGCTGCTCGACGGGGACACCCAGCTCAGCCGCGAGGGCCTGGACGTGCCGCGCCAGGTGCTCTCACGCTGGTTCCGTGCGGCCTCCCTGGTCCGCCCGCACAAGACCCACGGCGGCACCGTGGTCATCACCGCCGACGCCGAGGAGCTCACCGCCGCCCTGGTGCGCTGGGACCCGGTGACGTATGCCCGTCGGGAGCTCTACAACCGGCTGGAACTGGGGCTGCCGCCGGCGCAGCGGATGCTCAGCCTCACCGGTGACCCGGCCGAGGCGGAGGCCTTCCTCGGCCAGGTGCAGCTGCCCGCGGGCCGAAGCTGGATCGGGCCGGCCCCGCTGGAGGACGGGCGGCACCGCTATCTGCTGTTCTTCGGCTACGCGGAGGCCGCCGCGGTGGTCACCGAGATCCGCCGGATCCGCCGCACCCACAGCGCGGCGCCTCCGGGAGCCGCACGCGGCGGCCGTGGCCTGCGGATCGCGATGGACGACATCGCCAGCCTGCAGTTCTGAGCCTGTGGCTCTTCGCCTGCAGATCTGAGCTCAGGGTTCCGACTCGATCGGCGGCGCTCAGTCCAAGGTGGCGATGAAGCGGCGCAGCGCACGGGCCGCCTGGGCGGGCTTCTCATAGTGCAGCAGGTGTCCGGTGCCGCACAGCACCTCCGAGTGAGCCTGCGGGATCATCCGGCGCAGCGCCCGCTGTCCGGCGGGGGTGCTCAACTGGTCCTGCGCCCCCGGGACCAGGAGCACCGGCAGGTCGAGCAGCTCTGCGAATTCGGTGACGGTGTGCCGGCTGGAGGCCCAATAGGCCTGCAGCAGCGAGTGCGGATCTGCGAAGCCGCTGAAGTGCCGGCGGTGCTGATCCCGGATATACGCCACCTGCTCCGGCACCCTGGTGACGATCATAGAGACGTTCGTGACCGCCTGCGCCAGCGGCGACCGCAGCAGTGCCTGCGCCCATCGTTCGGGCAGCCACTGGCTGGACCGGTAGTAGAGGTCGACGGCGGCGGCGCCGGGCAGCAGGCTGCCGGTGAAGATGTCATTGCTGATCGGGGCGAACAGCGCGAGCCCTGCCCAGCGCCGCGGCTTGGTCGAGTGGGCGGCTGGTCTGCTCTGCGCGGCGTGGACCGCTGGGTTTCTCTGCGCGGCGTGGGCCGCTGGGTTTCTCTGCGCGGCGTGGGCCGCGACCACGATCGAGCCGAAGGAGTGGCCCACCAGCACATCGTCGGGCCCCAGCTGAAGTGTCTCGGCCAAGGCCTCCACGCAGGCCGCATAGGTCGCCAGGCTGTGTTCAGCGGGACCGTCGGGCCCGCGCTGCAGCGGCGGTGTGGCGCCGAAACCGGGGAGATCCGGGACGAAGACCTCGAACTCCGGCAGTGCGTCCACGATCAGCGCCATCCCGTGATGGTCCCCGCGGAAGCCGTGGATCAGCAGCAGCCGGCGCACATGACCCGGCGAAGCCGCCGGGACGGCGGTCGCGGCGGGCGAGGGCACCTGGGCGGGGTAGTGCCAGACCGCCGCAGAGGTGCTCAGCCGCTCCGCGCCGTCGTCGGTCTTGTCGCTTATCCCGGTGTCCATCTCGGCCTTGGGGGAGGCGAAGTCCAGCGAGACGTCTCGTCTGATTCCTGTCCGGGCTGGGTGCTCGGTCCACGTGCGGCTCACTGGCCCAGCCTACCGGTGAACTCAATTAGACTGGCGGGGTCCAAGATACGACCCGACGACGACGAGGTGCCCCCCAGGTGAGCCACGCGAGCGAAACCGCTGCAGCCGATACCACTGCGACTCAGCCCAGCAGCCCTTCGACTGACTCCCAGGGCGGCGAGAAGAAGCAGTACTCCTTCCAGGAGATGGAGGCCCGCTGGCTGCCCCTCTGGGAGGAACAGGGCACCTTCGTGGTGGATCCGGCCGACACTCGGGAGAAGAAGTACGTGCTGGACATGTTCCCGTACCCCTCCGGCGATCTGCACATGGGTCACGCCGAGGCCTTCGCCATCGGTGACATCCCCGCCCGGTACGCCCGGCTGCGCGGCTACAACGTGCTGCACCCGATCGGCTGGGACTCCTTCGGCCTGCCCGCCGAGAACGCCGCGATCAAGAACGACGCCCACCCCGCGGACTGGACCTACGCCAACATCGAGACCCAGGCGGCCTCCTTCAAGCGCTACGGGATCAGCACCGACTGGACCCGCCGGCTGCACACCTCGGATGAGTCCTACTACCGCTGGACCCAGTGGCTGTTCCTGCAGTTCTACAACAAGGGCCTGGCGTACAAGAAGGACTCCCCGGTCAACTGGTGCCCGAAGGACCAGACCGTGCTGGCCAACGAGCAGGTCGTCGACGGCGCCTGCGAACGCTGCGGCACCGCGGTCATCAAGAAGTCGCTGAACCAGTGGTACTTCAAGATCACCGACTACGCCGACCGGCTCCTCGAAGACATGGACGAGCTCAAGGGCCACTGGCCTGACCGGGTGCTCTCCATGCAGCGCAACTGGATCGGCCGCTCCACCGGCGCCTCGGTGCGCTTCGACATCACCTCCGCTCAGGGCGCCGCCGAGCACCCGCCGGTGGAGGTCTTCACCACCCGCCCCGACACCCTCTACGGGGTCACCTTCATGGTGGTCGCCGCCGATGCCGACCTGGCCATGGAGCTGGTCACCGAGGAGAAGCGGGCAGAGCTGGAGGCCTACCGGCAGGCGCTGGGCAGCGTCTCCGACATCGAGCGCCAGTCCGCCGAGCGGGAACGCACCGGCGTCTTCCTGGGCCGCCACGCGATCCACCCGGTCACCGGTGAAGAGCTGCCGCTGTGGGCCTCTGACTACGTGCTCGCCGACTACGGCACCGGCGCCGTGATGGGCGTGCCCGCCCACGACCAGCGCGACCTGGAGTTCGCCCGCACCATGGGGCTCAAGGTCCGCGTGGTGGTCGACACCGGCGCGGAGGACCCGGCCGAGACCGGGGTCGCCACCGCCGGTGAGGGCACCGCGATCAACTCCCCGGCATGGGAGGGCCTGAACAAGGACGCCGCGATCGCCCGTGCCATCGAGGTGCTCGCGGAGAAGTCCGTGGGCGAGGCCAAGGTCAACTACCGACTGCGCGACTGGCTGCTCTCGCGGCAGCGCTTCTGGGGCGCCCCGATCCCGATCATCCACTGCGCCGGCTGCGGCGAGGTCCCGGTCCCGGAGGACCAGCTGCCGGTGAAGCTGCCGACCGGCATGCGCGGCGAGCAGCTGGCGCCCAAGGGCAAGTCCCCGCTGGCCGGTGCCACCGACTGGGTCAACGTGGACTGCCCGTCCTGCGGCGGCGCCGCCACCCGGGACACCGACACCATGGACACCTTCGTGGACTCCTCCTGGTACTACCTGCGCTATATCGACCCGAACAACGACGCCGAGATCTTCCCCAGCGAAGAGATCAACAAGTGGCTGCCGGTCGATCAGTATGTGGGCGGCGTCGAACACGCCATCCTGCACCTGCTCTACTCCCGGTTCTTCACCAAGGTGCTCTTCGACCTGAACCTGGTGAACTTCACGGAGCCGTTCAAGGCGCTGCTGAACCAGGGCCAGGTGCTCAACGGGGGCAGGGCCATGTCGAAGTCCCTGGGCAACGGGGTGAACCTCGGCGAGCAGCTCGACATCTACGGGGTCGACGCCATTCGGCTGACCATGGTCTTCGCCTCCCCGCCGGAGGACGACGTGGACTGGGCCGACGTGTCACCCTTCGGCTCGGCGAAGTTCCTGGCCCGCGCCTGGCGGCTCGCCCAGGACGTCAGCTCCGACGCCGGGTCTGACCCTGCGAGCGGGACCAAGGCGCTGCGTACGGTCACCCACCGGACCATCCAGGACGCCGCGCAGCTGATCGAGGACAAGAAGTTCAACGTGGTGATCGCCCGGACCATGGAGCTGGTCAACGCCGCCCGCAAGGAGATCGACGCGGGCGCCGGCGCGGCTGATCCTGCCGTGCGCGAGGCCGCAGAGGTCACCGCGCAGATCCTCTCCCTGGTCGCGCCCTACACCGCCGAGGACATGTGGGCGATGCTCGGCCACGCCCCCTCGGTGGCGAACTCCGCCTGGCCCGCCGTGGATGAATCGCTGCTGGTCCAGGACACCGTCACCGCGGTGGTCCAGGTCAAGGGCAAGCTGCGCGACAAGCTGGAGGTCGCCGCAGACATCACCGAGTCGGATCTCGAGGCGCAGGCGCTCGCGCTGCCCCGGATCCAGAAGTACATCGCCGACGGCGGCGGGGTGCGCAAGGTGATCGTGCGCGCACCGAAGCTGGTCAACGTCGTGACCGGCTGATGACCGACCGGCCCGCGGAACGCTGCCAGCAGAGTCTGGCCCGATGGCGCAGCGCCATCGAGGCCGACCTGCTCGCGCGGCGCGCCGCGGTGCCGGGGCGCAAGCCGAATCTGCGCCGCAAGAAGGGGCGCATCGCGGTGGTCACCGACTCCTCCTGTTCGCTTCCGGTGGACCGCCGGACCCAGGAGGTGCTGCTGGGCCAGATCGGGGCGAACATCATCTCGGTGCCGATCCCGGTGATGATCGGTGAGCAGATCTACCCGGAGACCAGCGAGGAGCTGGACCGGGACCTCCCGCTTGCCCTGGCTCAGGGGACCACGGTGCGGACCTCACGGCCCTCGCCGGGACGACTGCTGGAGTCCTATCAGTCGCTGCAGGACCAGGGCTACGCCGGGGTGGTGTCCATCCACCTCTCCGCGAAGCTCTCCGGCACCGTGGAGGCCGCCCGGCTGGCCGCCGGTCAGTTGGACTTCCCGGTCACGGTCGTCGATTCCCGCCAGGCCGGGCTGGGCCTCGGGCACAGCGTGATCGACGCGGCGATGACCGCGCAGCTCGGCGGCTCGCTGGCGAGGGTGGCCGCAGCCGCGACGACCAGCGCCGAGCGGGCAGAATCGTTGTTCGTGCTGCCCAACCTGGACCAGCTGCGCCGCGGCGGCCGGATCAACGCGATGTCCACGCTGATCGGGGGACTGCTCTGGGTGAAACCGCTGCTGCAGCTCATCGAGGGCGAGATCCAGCCGGTGGAGCGCCCACGCACCATGCCGCGCGCCCTGGAGCGACTCCATGCCCGGGTCGCGCAGCACGCCCACGGCATGGACGCCCCGCGGCTGGGGGTCCACGGATTCGGCAATCCAGCACAGGCCCTGGAGCTCGCCGAAGCTCTGGCCCCGCTCTCGGCGGCCCCGGTGCCGGTGGTGGATCTTCCTCCCGCCCTGGGCGCCCACCTCGGGCTCGGAGCGCTTGCGGTGTCGTTGAATCCCGCCCTGCCCGCCGGCTCCTGACGCTGCGGAGGGGACCGTTCCGCAGAACGGTTTTCCCCAACTCCTGCCTGACGACGACGCCGCGGCCCGCTGCGCACAGCAGGTTCTCCACCGCGCAGCAGAGCTGAGAACGGCTCTAGCGTGGCCTCATGGAGGTCTGGGCCGAGGATCAGCTGACACGGCGCGAGCGGCTGCGCGCGGAGCGCGAACTTGAGCACGCCGCCCCGGCACGGATCCGGCTGAAGCTCGCCGGAGTGCTGGTGATCGTCATCGCGCTGCTGACCTGGCTGGCCGTGTCCTGGCTCAGCAGCACCAGCCCGGCGGGGGCGCCCGTGCCGGAACCTCCACCGCTGCAGGGGGTGGCGCAGACCGGAGGCGGCCCCACGGAGATGTCAGGGCAGGCCGAGGGGCCAGCGCCCCCGAACCCCTCCGGTGCCCCCGCCGACCCAGGGTCGGCAGATACGCAGCAGGGTGCCGCGGAATCGATTCCAGTCGTGGTCCATGTGGGCGGAGCGGTCGCGTCCCCGGGCGTGGTGGAGCTCCCCTCCGGTGCGCGCGTGCATGAGGCGATCGAGGCCGCAGGTGGGATGACCTCGAAGGCGGATCCGGGTGGTCTGAATCTGGCCGCTCCGGTCCAGGACGGCACGGTGATCTGGGTGCCGACGCCGGAGGAGCTCGAGGCCGGGACGGGTCCACCGACCGCCGGGCAGGACCCCGCCGGCCCGCCAGGGACGGCACCCGGCGCCGAAGCGGGCACAGGAGCGGGCGCGGCACCTGGATCGGCGGCCGGAGCAGCGCCTGGGTCGGGCACCGGAGACCTGATCAACCTCAACACCGCCGATTCCACGGCTCTCCAGGAGCTGCCCGGAATCGGTCCGGCGCTCTCGGAGCGGATCATCAGCCACCGCGAGACCAACGGCCCCTTCGGCTCGTTGGAGGAGCTCGCCGGAGTCAGCGGCATCGGGCCGGTGATTCTGGCGGATGTAGAAGGTCTGGTGACCTGGTGACCACCGCGAGACCGCTGGATCTGCGGCTGCTTCCCGCCGCGCTGACGGCCTGGGCCGCAGCCCTGCTGGCGGTGCATCTTCCCTGGCAACCAACGTTGCAGCTGGGATGGTGCTTGCTCGGCGCAGGAGTGCTGCTGACCATGATCGCCTCGCTGCTGAATCGACTCGTGACCGCTCCAGTAGCGCTGCATGTGCTGCTCTGCTGCGTCCTGGCGGGAGTCGTCGTTCTCCAGGCCGGGACAGATGCCCGAGCGCACCAGATGAGCGGATGGGCGCAGGCGGTGGCGGGTGACACACCGGTGATGGTGACGCTGCGGATCTCTGGGCAGCCCGAGATCCTGGCCACCCCGGGGTTCGACGGTGCCGACCGGGTCATGGCCCACGCGATGGTGGAGGCGGCGACCATGCCGGGGGAGCAGCGCCCGGTCCCCGTGGACGCCCCGGTGGTGATCATCCAGGACGCCGCAGCGCAGTCGGATCCTGAGACCGGAGAAGAAGCTGCGGGGGAGTCCGGTGAACGCCCTGCCCGGGGGTCCGGCGCGAGGTCCGCAGCGGAGGTGCTGCCCCTGATCACGGGTCAGCGCTACCAGGGACTGGTGAAGCTCAACCCGACCGACCCAGGTCAGCGCGAGACCGCAGTGGCCTTCCCCTTCGGTGGGGCCCTGGAGCGGCTTCGCGCAGATGGTCGCGCCGAGTTCACACAGATCTTCAACGGGCTGCGCTCTGCCACGGCGGACGCATCGTCACACGCCGTCGGCGACGCCCCCGGGCTGCTGCCGGGGCTGATCCTCGGTGACCGGACACACCAAGAAGAGGAGCTCAGCGAGGCGATGCGCGCCGCCGGACTGAGCCACCTGACCGCGGTGAGCGGCGCCAACTGCGCTTTGGTCATGGGTGCGCTGATGGGGCTCGTGCGTCTGGTGCGGGCTCCGCGATGGACGACTGTTCCGGTCGCGGTCATCGGACTGGTGCTCTTCGTGCTGCTGGTGCACCCCGAACCCAGTGTGATCCGTGCCGGGGTGATGGGCAGCATCGCGGCGGTGTCGCTCTTCGCCGGGCGCGGACGGGCGGCGTTTTCGCTGCTCTGCCTCTGCGTGCTCGGCCTGCTGGTCTTTGATCCGTTCTACGCGACAGAGCCGGCGTTCCAGCTTTCCGCGGCCGCCACGGCGGGGATCGTGGTGATCGGGACCCGGATCCGGGAGCGGCTGGAAACGTTCCTGCCGGCGATTCTCGCGGCACCGCTGGCCCTGGCGTTCTCCGCGCAGCTCTTCGTCACCCCCGTGCTGCTGCCGCTCTCGGCCGCAGTCAACACCTACGCGGTGCCCGCCAATGTGCTGGCCGCCCCGTTCGTGCCGTTCATCACCGTGCCGGGTACCTTAGCTGCGGTGATCTCCACGACCCTGCCCTGGGTCGCGGTGCCGATCCTGTGGTGCTGCGGGTTGGCGGCGGCCTGTCTCGGGATGATCGGCAGGGTCGCGGCGGGGCTTCCGCAGGCCGCTGCTCCGTGGCCGGAGGGTTGGGTGGGCTGGGGTCTGGTGGTGCTCTATATCTTCGCCGCACTTGTGCTGGCCTGGGGGCTGGTGGATCGGTTCCGCCGTTGGCATGTGGTCCTCTTGGCGGTAGCTGCGGCGGCGATGCTGGCCCTGGTGCTGCCGGTGACGGCGCTGGTGCCTTCACGTGGGGTTGATCAGTGGCGGGTGGCGTTGTGTGATGTGGGGCAGGGCGACATGCTGGTGGTCCGCACCCAAGAGTCCGCCGGCGTGGTGGTGGATACGGGGGAGGACCCGCTGCTGGCAGATGAGTGCCTCAGGAAGCTGGGGGTGGAGACGGTCGAGGCGCTGCTGCTCACTCATGAACACCGCGACCATTACGGCGGGACCCCAGGGGTCATTGAGGACCGTGCGCCGGGGCTGATCCTGCATGCCGGCAGCACCGGCTGGGACGTGGAAGCCGAAGTGGAATCGGTCGGGGAGCTGCCCCCGAGCATCCCGGTGCATCGGCCCCAGGTCGGGGAGAGCTTCGAGTTCACCCGGGGGCTCAGTGTGCGGCTGACCATATGGGCCGCCGAGGCGCATCACGCCGAGGCCAATGACAACTCGCTCGTGGCGCTCATCGAAACCGTGGACCCTGATCTGCCGGAAGGGACGGTCGGGTCCGTCGATGAGCCGCTGCGGGTGTTGACACTGGGGGATCTCGAGGAGGAGGTGGCTGCCTCGTGGCTGCGCCGGACGGGAGCCCCTGAAGGTGTTCATCTGCTCAAGGTCGCTCATCATGGGGCGGCCAACGGCGGCACCGAGGTGCTGGAGGCGACCCGGCCGGCGCTGGCGCTGATCGGGGTGGGGGAAGAGAACACCTATGGACACCCCTCCGCTGAGATCATCGCCAAGTTGGAGGCACTTGGCGCCGCGGTCTACCGCACTGATCTGCACGGGACGGTGGTGTTCACCTTGGATGCTGGTGGCTTGGACGCGACTGCTGTTCCTTGATTCGAGCCGAGATCGGATGGGCTTGGGAAGGATTCTGATCTTCCCCTTCTTTTCACCCTATGATCCTGTGGTCCGCGCATTCTGAACGAGTAATCTTCAGTTGTGAGCGCTACCGCTGACAGACCAAACATGGGTCTGCTGTAGGTCACGTCACTAGGTCAACTAAACCGTCAGCAGACCCGTTCTCGAAATCACCGGGGCCAATGTCCCGAATGCCATCCACGCGGCGAGCGGCACCTGGATCCTGCACGAGTCAGATCTGGCTCGGGAGTTGTGACGAGTGCGTCACCTCGGTGGAAATTGACATATCACCATGTTTGGAGTTCTACAGAACTAGCGGCGGTAGCCCTCGACCTGCCGCGGAGCGGCACTCTTGCCATTACTAGGATTAGGCACAGGGCTACCGAGCGAGACCGCGTCGTAGTCGATCAGTTAACCCCGCCCACGGGTGCATCCCCTACCATCGGGATCAAGGTCTGGAACCCTCGCCACTGCGTGCCAGGTACTCGGATTGGTCCTCGCCAAACTGGCTGTGCACCACGAGGGCCCCAGCGCCATTGAGTGAAGTGGTATAGGGCCATCTCGCCGTTCGGGTAGATGCCTGCGATGAACCCCGAGTTCAGGGCGAAGACACGTTCGAAGACGTTCCACCCATTACCGATTTTGTGTGGGCCTTCGAGAGCCGTGCCCGGATTGGGCCAGGACGTGTGGCGGTGCCAGAAGAGGTCGCCGCTCTCATCGATGCCGTAGAGCACGCCCTCTCCGCCGCCAAAGAACTTGGGGTAATACCGCCACTGTGAAACGATCATGGAGCTCTTGCCCAACGAGCCTGTGCCATTGGATGCATCCCGGTGCCTGATCAACTCGAGCGAACGCTTGATGCGGAAGTCACGGGGATCATGGAAGGTTCGTACAAGCATGAAGCTGCCGCCCCCAGCGTTGACGTGCCATTGTCCTTCCCCTAGCAGCGGGAATTCGTATGGGGCTCGGATTCGTCGGGGGCCCGACCACCCGGCTGGACCTCTGCCGACGTCGTCGTGCCGATACCAGTTCACTGCACGGTCACCAGAGAACGCATACATGATCTTGTCGTACGTTCCGTGGACCTCGGTGAAGTTGTGCCAGCCGGTACCAACTACCCCACCTATCGGGGTGACTTTCGGAGGATCGGTGAGTGCAGTCGTAGTCTCGAGCTGGAAGCGGTGGAGATCGCCGTTGGGCCGGATCCCATACAACGTCAATCTGTGCGCTGTCCAGTTCGGAAACTGACCTATAAATGGGTCGACGAGGGTGCCCCGAGTCTTGATTCTAGTGACAGCATCCTCCAGCATGCGCAAGGTCATAAGTTGGGGGAACTCGTCTTCCAGGATTGCCTCGTCACCTTCGGCGATCCGCGGGTCGGCTGTGCAGAACGTACTGGTCGTGGGGCGACCGACGTGCATCGAGACTCCGCGCAGGCCCTTTCGCGTCCGTTCGATGTCGTTGACGGCGACGAAACTGTAGTCGCAGCGTCCGGTGGGGGTGACGTATCTGGTGCTTATGATGATTTCGACGCGTACTGCGTGCCGGAAGCGCTCCGCCAGCGATTGGGGGGGAGTCTGGTACTCGACGTACTCGGCGCGTGTGGCAACCCACGTGAGTACTTCGTCGGCGCCCTTGCGGTAAGTCGCGCGATCGCCGCTTGCGCGAATGGCTTCCTGCGCTGAGAACACCCATATCATCGCCCCGTACGCGAAGATTGGGAGGGGGAGTCCCTTGAATCGCGTCGGCGCCGGGCGCCAACTGCTCGGAGCGTCATCTGGCTTCTTAATCGCGTCGCTCCAGAGCCATAGATCGTCGTCTCGGTACATCGCGCGCAACCGGTCTAAAGCGTTGGCCGCAACGACTGCCGCATCCTGGGGTCGATTCGTGAGGTCGCGCCCAAGCTCACTGAAGGAGAGTTGGTGCTCTCGCATCGTGCGGACGCGAGCTCGATTCTCACCTTGGGCGACCTTCGCCTCCAGCTCGCTCAAGCGTTCATCAAGATCGGTGACGAACTGCTCTAACCGAGTAAGCCGCTCGTCCAACTCTCGAAGCGCCTTCTCGACCTTGCTCTCGCGACCGAAGTTGTAGATGGCCTCCAGGGCTTTATAGGCCGTCACGACGTAGTTCACGTACGGGACCATCTGCGCCACGGTGACGTAGACCTCGTCACCTTCGAGATCGGGCATCACTGCCTCCTTCACTGGTTCCCACGACGGACCACCAGCTACATGTGATATAGGATACTCGCCCAGGTTTCTCGCGACTAGGGCAAGACGAGCCTCATCTGCAGCGCACTCGGAAACAGAAGTCCAGCTGCCAGCGCGATGAAGGGAGTGTCCCGCAGAAGCCGACGCGTCGGTCGTAAAACCCCTATCCGAGACATACGAATCGGCAACTGGAAGCGGCGCCAACTGCGCTTTGGTCATGGGTGCGCTGATGGGGCTCGTGCGTCTTGTGCGGGCTCCGCGATGGACGACTGTTCCGGTCGCGGTCATCGGACTGGTGCTCTTCGTGCTGCTGGTGCACCCGGAGCCCAGTGTGATCCGTGCCGGGGTGATGGGCAGCATCGCGGCGGTGTCGCTCTTCGCCGGGCGCGGCCGGGCGGCGTTGTCGCTGCTCTGTGTCTGTGTGCTGGGCCTGTTGGTCTTTGATCCGTTCTATGCGACTGAGCCGGCGTTCCAGCTTTCCGCGGCCGCCACGGCGGGGATCGTGGTGATCGGGACCCGGATCCGGGAGCGGCTGGAGACGTTCCTGCCGGCGATTCTCGCGGCGCCGCTGGCCCTGGCGTTCTCCGCGCAGCTCTTCGTCACCCCGGTGCTGCTGCCGCTCTCGGCCGCAGTCAACACCTACGCGGTGCCCGCCAGGTGCACCGGCCCCAGGTCGGGGAGAGCTTCGAGTTCACCCAGGGGCTCAGTGTGCGGCTGACCATATGGGCCGCCGAGGCGCATCACGCTGAGGCCAATGACAACTCTCTGGTGGCGCTCTTCGAGATCGCGGATCCTCAGCTGGATGAGGGGGCGGTGGGCTCCGCGGGTCAGCCGCTGCGTCTTCTGGCCTTGGGGGATCTGGAGGAGGAGGTGGCTGCCTCGTGGCTGCGCCGGACGGGAGCCCCTGAAGGTGTTCATCTGCTCAAGGTCGCTCATCATGGGGCGGCCAACGGCGGCACCGAGGTGCTGGAGGTGACCCGGCCGGCGCTGGCGCTGATCGGGGTGGGGGAGGACAACACCTATGGACACCCCTCCGCTGAGATCATCGCCACGTTGGAGGACCTGGGTGCCGCGGTCTACCGCACTGATCTGCACGGGACGGTGGTGTTCACCTTGGATGCTGGTGGCTTGGACGCGACCGCTGTTCCTTGATTCGAGCCGAGATCGGATGGGCTTGGGAAGCCTTCGGATCTGCACCTTCCCGCGCCCGGTGATCCCGTTGAGCTGAATCCCCAGTGGTCCTGCGGACGAATCGATGTTTGATGCCCCCACCAATCTTGGGGTCTGCTCAGCCTTGTCTGCAGCGCTTCCCGAATGGGTGAGGGTCTGTGAGCCGGGCCGATCACGGACGTTTCCGCAGTGGGCCGAGTTCAGCGCCGGACACCGGCCAGGTGGGTGCCGGCCGACCTCTCCGATGAATGGACAAGTCTTCTGAAAGACACACGAAGCCGAGGTTCATTGGGTGTACGAGTAGCACGCGGTGGACGCTTGCGACGACATGAGTCTCGGCTTAGCCTCGCGGCGGGCAGGCCGCCCTGTGGGCTGAGTCGCTGACGCCGGCGATGACCGGCCCCGCCATTGGAAGGAAGGTTGCTCACCTCGCCTTCGGGCGCGTCTGCTCCGACGTCCTAGGGGACTCAGACACGGCGGCCCCCGCGGCCATCAGCCTGGGTACCAGCACGGGGAGTACAACGTCCAGGGACTCGGTAAAAATCAGGTGCTCGTCGCTGTCGATGATGAGCAACTCTTTGTTCGGGGCCTCGATCCGTTGGAACACCTGGCGGGTATAGGAGATGTCGAACAACGGGTCGCCGGTCGCGGCGATGACGACGACAGGGCAGCGCGCCGGGCCGGGCAGCTCGCTGGTCATCATCTCGGCCAGCAGGCTGAGGGGGTAGGAGCGCAGACCGAGGGGGTCGGTGTAGAACCGTTTGATGACCTCGGGGTTGCCACAGACCCGACGCGCGTCAAGGTAGGCGTCGAACGGCACGGGTGCCCCGGGAGCGACCCGGCCCAGGACGCCGATGCCCCGCCTTAGGGCGCCGTACACCGGGGACAACCAGGTCGGTGCCCGGGTGACCCCGAGAGTGGCGGGCAGAGCCGGGTCCAGGACGTTGTGAGCGAACACAGCTGCCACGCCGGGTGCGCGAGCTGCCACTGCCAGAGCCAGCACCCCGCCTTGAGAGGATCCGAGCACCATGACGGGGGCACCCGCGTACTGGCTGTGCATCCATGTGACGGCGTCCACAGCGTTCATAATGAGGTCACCGAAGGTCAGGTGTCGGCGGTGAAGCCGGGGGCTCTTCCCGTGCCCGGCCGGGTGAAGCCCAACGACGGTGACACCGGCGCGGTTCACTGCGTCCAGGAACTCCTCGTAGAACAGCGGGTGAGTCATCGTCCCAGGAAGGAAGAGAACCGCGGGCGCACCGGGCCCTGCGTCCCAGACCGACAGCGCGACCGGGAGCCCACCGGAGTCGATGAGGACTTCGCGGTACGCCTCAGTGCGCTGAACTGCATTCAGGCTGCGTTGTTCTGCTGTGCGCATCTGACACCTTTTCCACATTGGCGCTCCGCCCCTTCGGGTCGACGCGAGCCACCAGCGGCGCTACCCACTGCAGCGCCTCCTCGTACCGACCTTGGAGTGAGCAGCGTTGCCGAGGTGTCAGGCCGAGCAAGCCCGTGAGCAGGCGCCGTTCATCGGCCGTGCCGACCCGCCAACCACTTCCGGAGCCGAGGCTACCAAGTCAGCAAGGCGCCCGGCTAGAACCCACGGGAAGGTGACCTCCACCGAAGTCCACTGGCCTCGGTTCCCTGCAACAGCCTCGGACCGGTGCCGGATACCGGCCGGGTCTCTGACCGACGGGCTCACCGGATGTCCGTCGGCGGGCACGAGGTCCACGTCCTGAGTCAGTACCGCTCCGGCACGTCGTAATTGACATCGGTGATCGTCAGCCGGATGTAGGAGAAGTCACCGTTCTCGCGGGAGTAGGCCGCCTCGCCTTCGGTTGGTACGCGGACACCGTCGAACTCTCCATAAGCATTCATCGGCGTCGACCACGGCAACACCGCCCCGTAGTCACGGTCGTACCGCTCAGCGATCATGTTCGTGGGCCGACCTTCCCGGTCGAAGAAGAAGGTGGCCGTGCCACTGACGCCGCCGTAGGACATGGTGGCCCGGGCGGCGCCGTCGTCGATGGGGTCCCAGGTGATCTCGGGGATCAAGGAGCCGGCTGGGAACCACAGGATCTCGTTCAGGTACCGCAGCAGGTCGCCCTCGTCCATCTCGGGCCCAGTATCACGGGCCACCGGAACCAGACCCAGCACGCGCATCTCCAGCGCGCCGCGACCGTCGAGATAACTGTCCTTCCCGATCACCGGTAAGCCCGGTGCGATGCGGGTGTTGGCCTTCCAGACGAAGGCCGGCGGCTGCGTCGAGTAGTACTCCTCGGCGGTGAACGGGAGCCAGCCGAGGTCACCCACGAGCAGCTCGCCTTCCTGCTGCAACCGGACCGTGGAGGGGATCGGCTTGCCGACCACCCCGGACCACCGCAGCCAGCGTTGAACAGGCCCGGGGAGGCCCACGAGGTCTTCCTGGCACACTGGATCGAAGGTGACCGCAGCACCGGACTCCAGCACCTCGTCGATCTGGCCGTTGATCCGTCGCTCGAAGGTGTACCTGCCGAGGCCGATGACCGATGCCCCCACCAGGACGACAAGGGTCAGGCCGCCGTAGACCATCAGCGTGCGGTTGTGGATTCTGGCCACCCGTCTCACCTCTCATCGAGCCAGTGCGGGACGGACCCAGGACCTCCGTCACTGACGGTACTCAAGTTACCGCGCGAGACGCGCTTGGGGCGATCCGCTGCACGCTTGACCCTGCGATGAGACGCGGTGGGCGACCGGGCCAGCCGGGCCGGGGAGACGGTGGTGATCAGGGCGTCCAGGTGGGTCGATGTCACGAACTGGGAACCGTGCGGTCCGTCAGGGTGCGCCCACCCATGTCGTCTGTGCGCGGTCTGACCAAAGGCCCTTCACGGCGCGAGGAGAGATCCTTATGATCCAGAGCCAAGGGCTCGCGCCTGGCGCTGAGGATTCGACCGCGGAAGGGGTTGTCATGAAGGGAGCGTGGTGGTGGGTGACCGCGGCGATCATTGGGTTCCATGGCCTGATCCACCTTCTCGGCGCGGTCAAGGGATTCGGTTGGGCCGACGTAGAGGCGCTGAGCTCCTCCATCTCAGTCCTGGCTGCAGCGTTCTGGTTGCTCGCGGCCACACTTGTCATTGCGTCGGCCGTGACGCTCGCCCTTGGTCCACCTCGCTGGTGGGCGGCGCTTGCGGCGCCCGCTGCGATCGTTTCGCAAGTCATGGTCATCTCTTCCTGGTCGGACGCCAAGGCAGGCACCGCCGCCAACGTCGTCCTCCTTGGTGCCGCCATCTGGACAACTGCCTCGCAGGGGTCACGCGGCCTGGGGGCAGGAGGCCGGCCCCGCACTCGGCGCGTCACAAGAACAGGTGCTCCCAAAAGCTGAATCCGTGCCGGTCGTCAAGTAACACACACGGCCGTTCAGTGGGTTTGCGAGCAGCGCCGCGGCGGGCCGACGCCAGGTTGTGGCGGGTCGCCGGTCGGAACGCTCTGGGCTAGGTCCCAGCCCGTACGTGGGTTACCCGTCGCCGGCCGTCGTTCACTCGCAGTACGCCACGGCCCCGGACGTGCTGAGGTAAGCACTCGTGCCCGCGATGGCGATCGCCGTCGCACCGGCGGTCAGGGGCAGCTGTGGCGCGCCCCGATGGAGGGGGTGCGCGGGGCTGGTCAGCATGTGCCACCCCCCCCTAGACGGGTGATCTCGCCGTGCACCCATCTTGGGGACCAGGTCTCGTGCCGTCGGCTCGTAGGGTGCGGCCTTGGAGGAAAGCGAGCGTGGCGATCGGTAGCGACATCACGGCGCTGGTGAGGCTGACGATGCCCGCGAGGGGGCCCGTCCCTGCGGCGTACAGCACGAATGCCGCGATGGAGAGCGCACCCATCCCCGTGAGCCAACCAGCCAACCAGCGTCGACCGTGTTCGGCCAGGAGGCTGGCCAGGAGCAGTGCGGCGGCACCAAGGAGTGCGTAGCCGGCGAGGTCGATGGCGTAGGGGATGGACTCGACGTCGTGGAAGTACCATTGCGCGGCGATTGTGGGGTCGCGGTCCACGAGGTCGGGGAAGAACGTGTACTGGGAGGTGTAGGCCAGCGTCGCGAACGCGACGTAGGCGCCCAGGAGCACACCGGCTGTCGACCGGCGCACCGAGGACGGGGGTACGCCCGCCGCGGCTGCCAGAAGCAGCACGATGGAGACGAACGCGGGGGCGAGCAGCGAGGCACCGACGAACCCCCACTGGTATAGCGCGCGGCCCTGCTCGAAGTCGTACATTCCCTCGAGCAGCCGCGGCGGTGGGGAAGAGGCGAACACCAGGCCCATCATCGAGGCTGCAACCACATAGACGGCGCTCGCTACGACCAGGCCCGTGCCGACCCGGCGCCCCCAGGCAGCGCCTTCGTGCTGCTCGCGTGCCGAAGTTGTGTGCGGTGTGTTCATGGTTCCTCCCTGGTCCTGTGTCCGGACCGCACGTTCACGAGTTCCGGAACCATCGCGATGTCCACCCGGAGCTCGTGGGTGCGGCGCGATCCAGCGTCGCCAGCCAGCGGTGGCTCATCGGCCACCGGCGGAATATCGGTAACCGGAACAGCGCCGTGAGCAGCGGGCGGCGCTGCCGTGTGCGCCACGCTCCGACCCGATCGAGCGTGAGCGTCACCCGGTCCTCGGTACGTTCGAGTTCGCAGCGTCCGCGCAGTTCGGGGCTGCCGTCGGCGTGCAGCGCGATGGTCCCCTTGAAGCACGCAGGCGGGGACCGACGGCGAGGGGCCGCGCAGTGGCGGATCCAGCCGAACCCCGGCAGCCAACAGTCCGGCGGTGGCCGGTACGAGCACGGCCATGACGACCGACACAGCGGTCGACGGCTGGCCGTCCCGGACACCATGAGCTGGCGGCGTGGAAGCGCCTACGACTGAGGCGACGTGGGGCTTGCGCTGCCGTTTCGGCCCCTCAGTGAGCCACATATCAGTCATGGCAATCCTCCATCTTCGCGCCCCGCATCCTGGGCGACTTCGACTGACACGACCACCGTACGACGGCGCACAGACGACCACTAGTGGCGAAGGCCCGACCAGAAGTGACCAAAGGCCCTGTCGTGCGGACCGGGACGAGGCGCATGCTGAGATCGGCTGCAGGGGACCCGCCGCTGCAAACCCATGGCGCCCTCTGGAGGTCCCGTGTTCGCAGTTCCCGCTCACCCGCAACGCGTGCGACAGGTCGCTGTCGGCGGTTCACTCATGGTCGCTGCGGTCTATGGGGAGCGCCTCCGTCCAGGTCCTGCGCCCGTGTTGCTCCACTTGGTCCCCGGTTCCAGAGTTGTCGAGAGGCAACGGGGGTGACGCAGATCATCGCCGTCACACCGTCTGCTCCGTGTCGTCGTCGAGCGGTTGGAAGCACCCTGGGAATCAATGCCGCGCAAGTCCGGTACAGAGTGGCGGCGCCGAACTTGGGAGCAGCGGACCGTCTGGAGCCTCCACGAGGCGGAGCCTCGATGTACTGCGTCGTCATATGCCGCTACAGCTCTCGCACTATCAGGAGCCGCGACACGAGCACCACCGGTATCGGGCATGAGGGGATCCCTTCCCGGACGGCAGGACTCAGTGCCTCCTCTCACGCGACCGACGTTCGCGTGCCCGTCTGCTCCTCGCCGGCCCGATTCACATCCTCGTCTGCGATCAGGCACGATCCAGGTCAGAACAGGCCAGATGGTCGTGGGACGCCATGAAGCGGCTCCCGCGTGCCTTCACGGTTCGACCGCGCAGCCCTGAACGATCCCCCGTCGCAGGAGACTGGATGTGGGACGTCCGACGAGGACTCAGAAGGACAGTGGTCGTGATGCTGGTTCCGACACTGGCCGTCACGGGGCTCTTGGCGTGGTGGAGCCCAGGAACTACCGAGGCGTTCCTAGACGCCGACGGCCGCACGGTCCCCGGCAGCATCTCCGAGAAGCGTGCCGTGTCCATCAACGGTGTGCACCAGGGCATGGTCATCCGCGGCCAGGACGCCACCAATCCGGTGCTGCTCTGGGTGCACGGCGGGCCAGGCATGCCCGACTACCCCCTCACTCAGCAGTGCCCGACGGGCCTGGAGGACTTGTTCACCATCGTCTGGTGGGACCAGCGCGGCGCAGCCCTCTCATACGACCCCCGCATCCCGCCCGAGTCCATGACCATCGAGCAGTTCATCGACGACACGATCGCGGTGACCGACTACTTGCGCGGCCGGTTCGAACAGGACCGGATCTACCTGCTCGGACACTCTTGGGGCAGTCACATCGCCCTGCAAGCCGCCGCACGATCACCAGAGCGGTATGCGGCCTACCTCGGCATGGCGCAGATGGTCCACCAGCTTGAGTCCGAGAAGATCGCCTACGACTACATGCTGACCGAGTACCGTCGACGTGGAGATACGGGCATGGTGCGCGTGCTGGAGGCGAGCCCGGTCACCTTGACCGAAGGAACGCCGACCCCTTACCTGAAGGTCCGCGACACCGCCATGCACAGCCTCGGGATCGGCACCACTCACGACATGAGGTCTGTCATCTCCGGCATCTTTCTGGCCTCTTGGCGCTTCCGCGGCTACACACCGAAGGAGAAACTGAACCTGTGGCGCGGCCGAGTGTTCTCGCGGGGCTTCGGACTGTGGGACCAGTTCATCAGGACCGACTTACGCAGCACCGTCCCAGCACTGCAGATCCCGGTGTACTTCCTCGAAGGCAAATACGACTACACCTGTGCCACCTCTCTGGCGAGGGACTACTTCGAGCAGCTGCAAGCCCCTGTCAAGGGCTTCTACGTCTTCGACGACTCGGCACACAGCCCTCTTCTGGAGGAGCCCCGCAAAGCCCATCGCGTCGTCGAGCACGACGTACTCACCGGCACAACGGCCCTCGCAGATGGCAACGGTGCCTGAAGAGATGACTCTCGGCCGAGATGGGGCCATGCCCCCGTGGGGGAGTTGCCGACGGCCGGGTCCATGGTGACGAGCCAGAAGGTCGCGGGGGCCGATGCCGGTCCAGCTACCGGTCATCACCGCTGCGATCGGTCGCGGGGAAAGAGTCTTGCGCGGCCGACCAACCGAGTGCTTGACTAGTTTCACAAGCCGCTAGAGAGTGAGGCGTCGTGTACGCCCGCATGGTCCTCCGAGATTACCGTCGCAACCGCGGGGTCACCCTGATCCTCGTTCTGCTGATGATGCTCGCAGTGGTGCTGGCGACCGCGAGCGCCGGGACCCTGGTCCGGCTGGTCGGAGCGTCGGACAGTCTGATGACCCAGGCCGATGCTCCCCACGTGGCGCAGCTGCATGCGGGCCTCCACGACCAGGAGCAGCTTGACGCCTGGGTGGCCGGCCGGGAAGAGGTGGCCGACCACCAGACCATGCTGCTGCTGGGCATCGGTGGGTCGGACCTGTTCTTCGACGGGGTGGCCCAGACCGACAACATCCAGCAGAACTCGCTGGTGGTGCCGAACCAGGAGCGGGACCTGCTGCTCGACCTGGACAACGAGCCGATCCTCGAGGTGGAGCCGGGCACTATCGTACTGCCGGTCATCTACCAGGTGGAGGCGGGGCTGGATGTGGGAGACCCCGTGCGGATCACCGGTTCGGACGGCTTCGCCACCGAGCTGGTGATCGCCGGCTTCGCCCGCGACTCGATCATGAACCCTGCGGTGACCAGCTCCAAGCGGCTGGCGGTGTCACCGTCAGACCTGGAGGAGGTGCGTGCGCACACCGGGCAGGTGGAGCAGCTCATCGAATTCTGGCTGCACGACCCCGAAAGCCAGAGTGCGACCTTCCAGAAGGCCTACCAGGACTCGGGGATGCCGGCGGCGGGTCAGATGGTGGACGCCGCAGCGTTCCGCATGTTCACCATGGTCGGTGACGGGATGGTGGCTGCTGTCATCATCCTCGTGGCTGCGCTGCTGCTGGTCGTGGGGATGCTGTGCCTGCGGTTCTCGTTCCTGACCGCGGCCGAACAGGACTACCGCGAGATCGGGGTCCTGAAGGCCATCGGTGCCCCCGGGCGCGGCATCAAACGGATCTACCTGACCAAGTACGCGCTCCTGGCGGGGGTCGCCACGGTGCTGGGCCTGCCCGTCGGGTTGGTGCTGACGCCTGTGCTCACCCGCAACATCACCCGCTACATGGGCTCGGTCCCCAGCGTCTGGAACTGGGTGGTCCCCGTATTGGCCGCACTGGCGGTGCTGACCCTGCTCGTGCTGTTCGTGGTCCTGCTGCTGCGCCGCTTCGACAAGATCAGCGCCGTGGCCGCGCTCAGCGCGGGGTCCGCCGGCGGGCGGTCCAGGTCGAGTATGCGGCTGCACCGCTCGAGGATGCCGGTGCAGCTCCGCCTCGGTGTGATGGACGTCGTGAGCCGCGCGCCGACCTACCTGCTGCTCTTCCTCGTCTTCGCCGTGAGCACCTTCATCATCATCGTGCCTATCAGTTCGGCCGCGACGGCCAGTGCCCCCGGTTTCGTCAACTACATGGGTACCGGCCAGGTCGACATGCGCATTGAGCTGCGGCAGGCGGACCCCGCCTCGGCGGAGCAGTTCGCACGGATCGTCGAGCGGCTGGAGTCCGACCCCGAGGTGAGCGCCGTCGCCCCGATGGTCACCACCCGCAACGACACCATCGACAAGGACGGGAACACAGCGAGCCTCTACGTGGAGAACGGGAACCACACCCTGCTCCCGCTGACGTATGCCGAGGGTCGGGCACCGGTCGACGGCACCGAGATCGCGCTGTCACTGCTCGCGATGAACCAGACCGGGCGCCAGGTCGGTGACACCCTCCCGGTCCAGGTAGGAACCCAGGAACGGGAGCTGGCGGTCGTCGGGAGCTACCAGGACATCACCAACGGGGGGACGACGTCGAAGTCCGTGCTGCCCACCGGTGAGGGCGAGGTCATGTGGTACATGGCCGGTGTCGAGCTGGTGCCAGGCACCGATGCCGGTGACAAGGCCGCCGCCTTCGCCGACGAGTTCGCCCCGGCCACGGTCGCGGACATCGAGCAATGGCGGATCCAGACCCTGGGCCCGATCGCCGAGCAGATCACCATCACCGCGCTCGTCTCCGCCGCCGTGGCGCTGGCCCTGGCCGCTCTGATGACCGCCCTGTTCGTGCGGATGCTCCTGGCCCGCGACGCCGGCCAGATCGCCGTGCAGCGCGCGGTCGGTGCCGACGACGCCGGTCTGCGGCGGCAGTACCTCACCCGGATGCTGCTGGTGCTCCTGATCGGCGTCGTCGTCGGGACCGTGGCGGCCAACACCCTGGGCCAGGGGATGTTCAACCTCATGTTCGAGTTCGTCTACGGCGGCATCGAGTCGCTCGGACAGGGCACCAGCCGCATCGACTTCATGGTCAACCCCCTCCTCACCTACCTGGCCCTGCCCGCCGCCCTGCTCGCGACCGTGGCCCTCACCACCAGCGCCAGCTCCCGCTCCATCTCCGAGGCCAGCATCTCCACCCTCACCACCGAATAGGCGACCGCGATGAACACCGACACCCCCCTCCTGCAGGCGACCGGACTGACCAGGGCCTTCTCCGGACGGACCGTGCTGCACAGCGTGGACCTGCAGGTCCGCGCCGGCGAGTACCTGTCCGTGATGGGACCCTCGGGGTCGGGCAAGTCCACCCTGCTCTACACCATCAGTGGCATGGACACCATGAGCGCCGGCACCGTCACCTTCTCCGGTCAGGACCTGGCCTCGATGAAGCAGAAGGACCTGGCCCGCCTGCGGTTGACCAGCATGGGGTTCATCTTCCAGCACGTCCACCTGCTGAAGAATCTGTGCCTGCTCGACAACATCATCCTGCCGGCCTACCTTGCCGGACTTGCACCACGCACCGAGCTCAACGACCGCGCACTGGCGCTCATGCACCGGACCGGTGTCGCGGACCTGGCCGACCGCGACGTCTCGCAGGCCTCCGGCGGACAGCTGCAGCGCATCGGCATCTGCCGCGCCCTGATCAACTCCCCCACCATCCTGTTCGGCGACGAACCCACCGGCGCGCTCGACTCCGCGGCCGCCACCGAGATCATGGACATCCTCACCGAGCTCAACGACGACGGCATGACCCTCATGATCGTGACCCACGACCCCCGGGTCGCCGCCCGCACCGAGCGCGTCCTGTCCATGGTCGACGGCCGGATCATCGGTGACCGACGGCAGGGGCGGTACGACGGCACCCACCTCGACAAGCGGCAGACCGACCTGAGCCAATGGCTGATGGCCGGCGAACCGGTCCGCGCCCGATGAGACAGATCTCGACAACCGACAGGGAGTCCGCGGGAAGAGCTGTGAGGGTCGCGGCCAGACCTGGGGCACTGTTCGCCGGGGTGGGGAGGTCATGACCGTCCGAGTGTCTCGGTTCTGGCTGAGGGTGCTGACCGCGGTCGCCGCCGCGCTGCTGTTAATGGTGCCAGCGCCGACATCTGTCGCCGTGTCGCAGGGAGGGGTGCGTGACACTGCGGATGAGGCTGCGCGCTCGATCGAGCGCGCCGAGGACGTCCTGGGCGAACAGCTGGAGGAGGTCGGCATCCCCGGAGGTGCTGTGGCGGTTGTCTCTGGTGGACGGGTGCAGGCTCGGGGTGTGGGCGATGCCGGTGCGGGTCGGGCGGCGACTGGGGCCACCCCGTTCGTGATCGGGTCGGCGAGCAAGTCGTTCACCGCGTTGGCGGTTCTGCAGCTGGTCGACTCTGGTGAGGTCGAGCTCGACGCGCCGGTTCGTGAGTATGTGCCAGAGTTCGAGCTGGCGCCGGGGGAGCCCGTCGACGAGATCACGGTGCGTCACTTGCTGCAGCAGACCAGCGGTCTGGACGACCTGACGGGCGGGCCGTTGCTGGCGTCTGCCGCGGACGGGACGCCGGAGGAGGCGGTCGCCGAAGTGTCCGGGGCGGTGCTGGTGTCATCGCCGGGGGAGCGGTGGGCGTACGCCAACGTCAACTTTGTGCTTGCCGGGCTTGTGGTCGAGCGGGTTTCCGGTCTGACCTATGGGGACTACGTCCAACTGCGAATCTTCGACCCGCTGGAGATGACTCACAGCCACGTCGCCTCCGCGCCGGCGGCGGCCGACGGGTTGAGCAGCGGGCACCGATTCTGGTTCGGACTGCCGGTGGCGACCGACCCCACCCAGCGGCAGGCGACCCTGGCGGCCGGTTATCTCATCTCGTCGGCCGAGGACCTCGGCCGGTACCTTGCGATGTACCTCGCCGGTGGGCTCGCTGCGGACGGCACCCGGATCGTGTCCGCCGAGGCACTGGAGACCATGCTCGCGCCGGCCATGGACGCCCACCTCGGCCCGTGGGCCGACGGGCAGGCCTCGCACTACGCGATGGGTTGGTTCCGTGGCGGCCCGTGGGGAGACGACGTGGTCTTCCACCCCGGGAACACCCCGGACACTTCGACTCTGCTGCTCTTCTCACCGGCCGAGGACGTCGCGGTCGCGACCGTGGTCAACGCCTCCAACGAGAGCCCCGTGCCCGGGAACCCGTTCATCTCCGACCGTGTGACGCGCAACGTCGCCCACGCCGCCCTGGGCCAGCCTGTCCTGGAGCTGCCGTCCTTTCAGCGCTTCTACCTGTTGTTCGACCTCGCGGTGCTCATTCCCCTCGGTCTCGCCCTGTGGGGGCTGCTGCGAGCCTCCCGGGCCGTGGGCACCTCCATCCGTGAACGACGCCGGGTATGGCGGGGAGTCGGGGTCGCGACCAGGACGGTGACGGCTGCGGCCCTGGTGCTCCTGCTGATGACCCTCGGTTGGGCCAGCGCGTGGACCTGGGCCCCCGACCTCGCCCTCGTGGTTGCTGCCCTGGCGGTCATCCTCTTCCTCACGGCCGTGCTGCGGCTCCTCCCACTCCTCCGACGCCGTGATGACGCGCACGCAGCGGCCGGACCGGCTTCACGGGATCGACTGCCTGCCCGCCAAGGACCTCGCTCATGACGATGGCGTGCGATCACGCTCCTGGCGGCTAGTTCCAGACGTGGGGCGAAGAGCCGACAAGACTCCGCTACGAGCACGACCCCGCGCGCCAGGCAGGTCGGCGAGATGAGCACGTCCCGGCGTCCAGCGTGTCAGTCGACGATCACCTCTCGAGGTGGACGGCGAAGGCTGTACGGCGCCCTGGAACCGTGTCCGAACCGGACCAGGAGCTGTGGCTCCTCAGTGATGTGAAGGAGGGCCCTGAGTTCGTCGCGCAGCGCAGGCACCTCGATTGGCTGGTTCAGGAACGCCGAGCGGATGTCGAGGAGCTCGGCCTGCAGGGCGAACCGCTCGTAAGCGCGACCGGTCTCGACCCATGCCCCCTTGGTGTCGGTGGAGGCGAGGAATATCGCCACCCCTGCGGAGGACGCCAGCCGGGCGCTGTCCGTCTTGGCTTGCGCGGCCGCGTTGATCAGCACAGGAGCCATGGTCTTGCCGAGCGCCGTGGGCAGCGGTGGTTGCCGGTTCACCCGGCCCGTCAGACCATCACGTTGCCTCAGGGCCGACGCTGGGTTGAACCTGAGCCAGCTGAGCTGCTCTTCGCGGAAGGCCCCGTCAGTCAGTTGCGCAAGGTTTCCCCGCTCGACCAGTTCAGACACGGCGGAGATCTCGGCTGTCTCGGTGAGAATCAGGCAACGCACTTCTCGACCGGTGCCGGCTCCCATAAGGAGGGCGATATGCTCGGGAATGACCGGAGTCCCGTCATACATCCCCCTGTTGCATTGGCGGGTGACCAACGCCCTCGACAGCTCCGTCGCCGTTACACCAGGCACCGCATCTATCGAAACCACCACCGCGTCGGCTACGTCGTCGTAGTTCACCGTCGCGGCATAGCCCTGGAGCGAAGCGGCATGTACCAGGTTTTCTGCGGCACAGCCCAGGCTTCGGTAGAGGTGTGCGTCTGCTGGATCCACCACTGGGCATCGGCGGGTGCGGTCGGGTTGGATCGAGATGAATTGCTCACCGACGCGGAAACGCCATGGTTGAGTGTTATGGCTGGAGGCGGCGAGCGTGGCCAGGCGGACCAGCTCCAGATTGTCACGGTTTCCAACGCGACCAGGTTGCCGCGACATGGCCGCGACGCGATCATAGGTAACGGACTTGAACATCGCGGCCCACCCTTCGCCGTAAACGTGACCGAGCCTGCGGTTCCATCCTGCCTAGACCGGTGGGAGCGTCGCAAGGGCGGACAAGCTGGTCTCAGCCACGAGCTTGTTGACACCGCGCGATGGGCAACCGCTGCGGTCACCGGGCCTGTACCAGCCTGGTCCAGCAGTGCAGCGGCCTTGCTGCAATGAGAGGCAAGGGTTCTCGCAAAGGTTCTCCAGCGGATGAACCAGAGAACCCTGCCACTGCTAGTGCGCAGAACTAGGAGGAGTATGAGGAGCGTCTAGGCATGACCAGGTCAGAATTTCTCGGCATCTGAATCACTCAGGGAGCGTTGGCTCTGGGAGCCCTCATCGCGCAAGTCATCGTGGTTCCACGCATCGCCGCGGGCCTCGCCGAGGAGTACCCGCAGGTGGCACACCTGGAATCCCCTTGTTTGGCTGCCGTGACGGTTGCAATCGTGGGATTCGAGGTTGCACTGCTGGCGGGCTGGATGCTGGTCACGGGAGCCGTGGCGCAAGAACGCTTCGGCGGGTCGAGTGCGGTGGTGGGCGAACGGCATGACGGCGTCGCTGGGCATTGCGTTCCCTTTCCACGACGGTCCACGAACCTGTCTCGTGAGCAGTATGAGCTTCACCGCCATCTGGGGTGTGTAGCGCACCCCGCAAGTCTCCGTCGGGGACCAAACCGTCATGGACCCCATGCAATGGCGATTGCTACGGACCGGAGACCGTATAGGACAGGGATCCGTCGAGACCGTCTTTCGTCCAGCGGGGGCGACATCCAGCGATGCGAACAGACCACCGTTTACCGCTGTGATGATGCGCCAGACCGATGTGGCCGCCGGCAGATTGAGCAGACTAGGGTGAGGCCATGTCTGCACCTCAATCCGGTTCGTGGCAACGCCTGAGGGCGATGTCGGTCCATGCCTATACCGCGCTGGGTGTGGTCCTTGCGCTGCTGATGGTGCACATGTCCTATGCCGGTGAAGTCGAGGTCGTGCTGTGGCTCTTCCTCGCCGCAATGATCATCGACGGCTCTGACGGTTTTCTGGCACGCCGATTCCGCGTCAAGGAGGTGGTGCCGGGCTTCGACGGTGCGCTGCTGGACAACATCATCGACTACATCACCTACGCCTTTGCACCGATGGTGCTTCTGTGGAGCGCAGGCTATCTGCCGGGCGGCTGGCTCGGCGGCGTTGTGGCCTCCGTGCCTCTGCTCGCGTCCTGCTATCAGTTCTGCCGCAGCGACGCGAAGACCGACGACCACTTCTTCGTCGGGTTCCCCAGCTACTGGAACATTGCGGCGTTCTACCTCATCGTGCTCGGCGCCAGCACTGCCGCGACCACCACCGCGCTGCTTGTCCTGACAGTGCTCGTCTTCGTTCCGATCAAATACGTCTACCCCTCCAGAACCGAGACCGCGTGGTGGTTGACCATGACGCTCACCATGCTGTGGCTGGGCCTGTACGCGCTGATTCTTGTGCAGTACCCCTCACCGAGCCTGTGGCTGATCGCCTTGTCCGGCGGCTACATGCTCTACTACGTAGCCCTGAGCCTGCGCCTGACGCTGAATCGACGAAATCAGATCGGGGGCGCGGCGGACTCAGCCAGTGCGGCGGACAGCTCCTCAGCTGTGGGTGGCAATGTGGCTGTTCGGCACTGCACGCACTGTGCTGCAGAACTCTGATCAATCGGGGGCGTACCGCGGCACTTGCATGAACTGGTAGACGTAGGCCGGGCGTTCCATCGTCGGGCTGCTGACATCCTGGCCTACTTCGAGAGGCCGGGGACTTCCAACCGGCCCACAGTCATCAACGGCAGGCTCGAGTACCTGCGGGCACGGGCTCTGCGGATCCGGAATCTCGCCCGACGCATCACCAGATCGCTGCTGGATACTGAACGATTCAGGCCGTTGCTACACCCTGACCTGAGCTGGGATCGGCCGTCCTGCTGCACGGAGGGTTCTGGAAAGCACATGTAGACCGTCAGCACGCCAGTCACATGGCACACGCTCTGGCCGCCGACGGCTGGAAGGTGATCTCAGCGGAGGACCCGCGCGTACCGGGGCAGCCAGATCAGACGCATGACGCAGTAGAGCATGCACTGAGTGAGCTGATGAACCACCACATTGCGGATGCCCCCAGGTGGCACTGGCTCCGATAACGTCACTTCGTCGAGCCGAAGAACTCCGTCTGGGCGAAGGAGCCGTCCAGAGTTTCTTGGGCGGCCCAGCGTGGTTGAGGCCCGATTTGGACCAGAGCACCCACTGGCCAGTGGTCCAGGACGTGATTCGGCGGGCCGGAACCCCCGATAAGAGAATCCTCGACACCGTGACGTGACCTGACAAGCCTTCGACGCAATACCCAACCTGCCACAGATAGTGCTCGGAAGGCGTCTTGTGCACCGGTAGCCAGCTAAGGTACACCGGTGATTCCAACGTTTTAGGAGAGCAGATGATGACCGTCGCAGAACAGGTCGGCGCCTACCTGGCGCGCCTCGGTGTCGGCCATGCCTTCGGTGTAGTTGGCAGTGGCAATTTCGTCGTCACCAACGCTTTGCGTGACGCGGGGGTTCCGTTCACCGCTTCGAGGCATGAGGGCGGTGCGGCGACGATGGCGGATGCTTATTCACGAATGAGCGGACAGGTCAGCGTCTTGAGCCTCCATCAGGGGTGCGGCCTGACCAATGCCGGCACCGGAATCAGTGAGGCCGCCAAGTCACGCACTCCCATGATCGTGCTGGCAGCTGAGACCGCCGCTGCCCAGGTCCATTCCAATTTCGCAATGGACCAGAGGGACTTCGCCCGCGCTCTGCTCGCAGAACCCGACCGGGTCCATTCAGCAGAATCCGCTCTCACCGACACCCTGCGGGCCTATCGGACAGCCGTGAGGGACCGTCGCACGGTGGTCTTGAACCTGCCCCTGGATGTCCAGGCATCCGAGGCGATCGGAGAGATTCCCCACCTCACCGTTGAGCCACGACCCGAGACCGCGCCTTCCGAGGGGGACCTCGAGAAACTCATCGAGGCGATATCTCACAGCGAGCGGCCGGTATTCGTGGCAGGGCGCGGCGGACGCGGCGCGAAGAGGGACATCGCAGCGCTGGCCCGGGCGACTGGAGCCCTGCTGGCCACCAGTGCCGTGGCGAAAGGGCTGTTCCATGGGGACGACTTCGACCTCGGCATCTCTGGCGGCTTCTCCTCGCCCTTGACCGCAGAGTTGATCAGTGATGCCGACCTGATAGTAGCGTTCGGCTGCGCGCTCAACATGTGGACGATGCGCCATGGGAAGCTCATCGGTCGTGACACCGTGGTTGCTCAGATTGACGTGGAAGACTCCGCACTCGGTGCACAGCGTCCTGTCGACATACCGGTCCTTGGGAGTGCTGCCGGCGTCGCCCAGGCACTGTTGGGAGCGTTCGATGGTCGGGAGAGGACCCGCTACCGCACCACTGAAGTGCGACAACGCATTGCGACTCTCTCGCGTTGGGATCAGACGCCGACCGAGGTCTTGGGCACTCCAGGACAGAGTGTCGATCCGCGCGAGCTCTCCAAGGAGATCAATCGGATTCTTCCTGCTGAGCGCATCGTCAGCATCGACTCCGGCAACTTCATGGGTTACCCAAGCCAATATTTCGACGTCCCCGACGAGTTCGGTTTCTGCTTCACGCAGGCTTTCCAATCGATCGGGCTGGGCTTATACACCGCTATTGGTTCAGCACTGGCGCAACCTCACCGGATGCCAGTTCTGGGAACAGGTGACGGTGGGTTCCTTATGGCCGTCCAGGAATTGGAAACTGCCGTGCGCCTTCAACTGCCACTGGTGGTGGTGGTCTACAACGATGCTGCCTACTCAGCTGAGGTACACCACTTCGGAGAAGACCAGGACCTGACAACGGTGACTTTTCCAGACACAGACATTGCTGCCATTGCGCGAGGATTCGGCGCCACAGGTATCACCGTACGCTCCACAGAAGACCTCGAACCCCTACGTGAATGGGTTTCGTCTGACCCCAATTGTCCGGTGGTAATCGACGCGAAAATCGCAGACGATGGAGGTTCATGGTGGCTGGCAGAAGCTTTCAAGGGGCACTGAAGCTCCGATACACTCACCGCAGATCAACTCTCGAGAATAAGGTATAGCCAAGTGACTGCAGTCAATGCTCTGATCGCCGGTTTGTTCGACAAATCCGTCAGCATCGTCGATCTCACAAATCCGCTGTCCGCCTCAACTCCTACCTTGAAGCTGCCTGAACCCTTCGTCAACCTGATCGACTTCAGCTTGGACAAGGTCGCTGAGTACGACGCACAGGGGCCGTTCTGGAAACACCACAACATTCACACTGGTGAACACGTCGGCACCCATATCGATGCCCCGGTTCACTGGGTGTCAGGACGAGGAGGTCACGATGTATCCTCTATCCCGCCTGAACGGTTGATCGGCCCTGCCGCGGTGCTGGACGTCAGGGCGCAGGTCGAAGATGACCCGGACTTCCTGCTCCAGATCAACGATATTCGTGTCTGGGAGACCGAGAATGGGCCGTTGCCACATAACGGTTGGCTGCTCCTGCGCACCGGGTGGGACCGATTCTCTCAAGATCAGGAGTCGTTCCTCAACGCCGACGACACCGGCTCACACACTCCTGGGATCTCGGCAGAGGCGGCCCTTTGGATCGCAGAGGAGACTTCGCTCTCCGGCATCGGAGTAGAAACGGTCGGAATCGATGCCGGTCGCGGTGCGGAACTGGACCCGCCATTTCCTGTCCACTATCACTTGCTGGGCAATGACAAGTATGGAATCACCTCGCTGCAGAACTTGGACAAACTTCCAACCGTAGGAGCGATGCTGGTGGTAGCTCCTTTGCCCATCGTGGACGGCACAGCGAGCCCGTCACGGGTCTACGCGCTCATCTGATCACCGTCTAGTGGTTCAAGGTCGGCGCGACTAGCCGAATGCGCAGGTGTGGCCAGACGACGTCTACAAAGGACCGTCCAGGCGAGGATCTCGCCGCGCCACCGACAGTGCTCCCGAAGTCAATGAGGCTCACTTCAAGGGCAACAGGGACGCCCCGTTCGACGAGGCACACCGGGCTTGGTGCACCGAGCTGGTATCAAGCATTCCGCGCAAGTCGGACGGTTCCTACTGCACGCGCCAGGCTGCCGCCGTCCACCCGTCCTTCGCCATGGTGGCAGTCCCAAGATTCTGAATTCTGAAGTTCAGGAGAACACCTATGGGCATCCCGCTGCGGAGATCATCTGCACGTTGGAGGGCCTCGGTGCCGCGGTCTACCGCACTGATCTCCACGGCACCGTGGTCTTCACCTTGGATGAAGACGGTTTGGAGGCGACCGCTGTTCCTTGATTCGAGCGACATCGGATGGGCTTGGGAAGCATTCGGATCTGCGCCGGGAACCTTCGCGGCGTCAGATTCGGCCGGTCTCGTGGGCCCACATGGCGACCTCGACGCGGTTTCGGGCGCCGATTTTTCGCATGAGGCTGGCGAGGTGGGCTTTGGCGGTGCTTGGGGTGATGTAAAGCTCGCTGGCGATCTCGTTGTTGGTGTGACCTTGGGCTACAGGCACGAGGACCTCCTCCTCGCGGGCGGTGAGCGGTTCTATCGGCTGCCTCGGTGGTGAGGTCTGTGCGTGCGCGAATGCTGCGAGCAGTCGGACGGTCACGCTGGGAGCGATGAGTGCGTCTCCGTCGGCGGCGGCGTGGATGGCCTGGGTCAGCAGGGCGGGTCCGGCGTCCTTGAGCAGGAACCCGCGGGCGCCGGCTTTGAGCGCCCCGTGGACATACTCGTCGAGGTCGAAGGTGGTGATGACCACGATCGGCAGGGGGTCGGTGACGTCGGGGCCGGCGAGGCGTCGAGTGGCTTCGATGCCGTCCATCAGCGGCATGCGGATGTCGAACAGGCCGACGTCGGGGCGCAGCTGGAGGGCCAGGCGGACTGCCTCGCGCCCGTCGGCGGCCGCGCCGACCACTTCGATGTCGGGTTGGGCGTCGAGCAGCATCGTCAGCCCGGTGCGCACGATCGGCTGGTCGTCGGCGATGAGGACCCTGATGCTCATCGTGGCGTCCCGGTTCGGGGCAGGACCACTTCTACCCGCCAGCCCCGCTCGGCGGCGGGGCCTGCGTGGAAGGTGCCGCCGAGCAGTGAAGCGCGTTCCCGCATGCCCACCAGGCCGAAGCCCGCTGGGGCGCGGCCGCCCGCGGCGGAGCCGTCGTCGTCGATGGTCAGCCGTACCTGGTCGGCGTCGCCTGTGATGGCGACGGTGACCTGGGTCGCGTGGCGCGCGTGCCGTCGTGCGTTGGTGATGGACTCCTGGGCCAGGCGGTAGATCGCGGCCCCGACGGCCGGGCTGAGGTCATCGAACTCGCCGGAGAGCGTCACCTTGACGCAGGGACGAGTCTGGCCATCGGTGGCGAGCTGCTCGACCTCGGCCACGCCGGGCTGCGGCGCGAACTCGGTGTCCTGTGAGGCGCGGAGCACGCCGACGATGGCGCGCAACTCGGTGAGGGTGCGGGTCGCTGCGTCTTCGATGGTAGCCAGGGCCTCGATGGCACGCTCGGGGTGGGAGGCCGCGTTGGCACGTCCTGCTTGGGCCTGGATGGTGATGCCCGAGACGTGGTGGGCGACGGTGTCGTGGAGCTCACGAGCGAGCTGTTCGCGTTCGCGGGACTTGGCTTGGTCGATGTCGCGGATGTGGATCTTCGTGCGATAGCGGATCGCGGCGCCGAGCGCGGCGGCGAACAGGAAGAACGCATACCCTGCGACCGTCTCCGCCAGGCTCATGGGGTCGGCGACGTAGGTGATGGCCAGCCAGAGCAGGATGACGCCGAGGCCGCGCGCGGCTTCCCGGCCGGAGCCCCACCGGAACAGGGCGTAGGCCAGGATCAGCACCGCCGACATGCTGTTCAGCAGGCCACCTTGAGACCCGGTGAGGATTCTGACGATGTCTACGATCGTCAACGTGCCGAAGGAGATTGCAACCGCGACGAGCGGGTGCGTGCGTCGCCACAGCAGGGGGCCGAGGACCGCGAGCACCGCGAGCAGCAGCAGCGGGAGCGGCGCCAGGTCCTGGCGAAGCACGACTTCCAACAGGGACCAGCAGATCAGTACAGCGACCAAGGCCCAGTCCCGCGGCCCTCGGTCCGGGGCATTCGCGGGTCGAGGTTCGGCCCAAAGCGAGCGAAGTGCGTTGGTGGCCATCTGATCAGCCTAGGCAGCCCGAGTGCTCGGTGCATCCGCCGAAAGTACAGGAGCTCGGCTGTACCAACGGCCAGGTCGAATCAGGCTCCGGGGCTGATGTGCCCGCCGCCGGCATCCGTGAAGGTGGAAACACCCACCCAATCTAACCAAGGAGCATCGTGATGAGAACGCCTCAATCCCACATCCCACGAGAGAATCCGCCGTCCCGGAGCAGGTTGGAAGATCTGCGCATGCCCGTGCAGGCCAAACTCGCAGCAGCATGGACGAGCTTCATGTTCCTCTACATCTACGTCGACTACCTCGCCCTGTACAAGCCCGGCGTCGTCGATGACATCCTGGCCGGCATCGTCTACGAGTTCGACATCGGCCCAACCTTTGTCGCAATTTCGCTCACGCTCATGGCGATCCCGATCCTCATGATCCTGGTTTCGACGACACTGCCTGCCCGTCTCAGCCGCACCATCAACCTCGTCGTGGCAGCGCTCTACATCCCCGTCTCGATAGTCAACGCGGCAGGGGAGTCCTGGACCTACTTCTACTTCTACGGCCTCTCCATCGGACTCGAGGTGCTGCTCCTGGTCTTCATCCTGCGTTCCGCCTGGACCTGGCCCCGCCGCACCGCATCACCGGCGACCCTGGCCGCCAGCCTCGACAGCGAGCCGCTCCGCACACCCCGGCAGGCATGACTGCCCGCCCCGCGCACGAGCTCACTAGGCGCTGCGGCGAGACCGCCGCCGTGCACTCCTTCACCTTCACGATCGCGCCCGGGACCGGCCGACGTCGGGTACCGTCACTCACTACATCAAGGCCTCACGGGTCAGCGAGTTCATTGAGATGACCGGCCTGGCCGGGGTAGCGACGACGCACGTCGGAGGGTTCTCTCTCGGCCCTCCAAGCCCAGCACGGGGATGCCCACGCCGATAGTCAGACGGCTGCCGAAGGGAATCCATGCTGGAGACCATCACCCCCGGTGATTTTCTGGGCGGTCCTGCCCCGGGCTGGGGTCGCAGCCATGCGCTCAGGTCGCGGCAGGCTAGGTCCAGGTCCCTTTTGGTCACTGCGCAATCCAGTGAAGGAGCGGTCAGGCGCCCCCGAGCCCATTGAGCAGGAACCAGAAGATGAGTAGGCCGACCATGCCCGCGAGCAAGCCCCATCCGGCACCGATGAGCGCCCGTACAGCAGTGAAGGCGCCGGTCGGCGCCAGGGCTGGCAGGGCAAGGCCACACGCCGCACCGATAACTGCCATGAGACTCGCCTGCACTGGGAGAATCCAGTTCTCAGTCCCCGGACCGTCCAGGAACAATGCCGTCACCGGGAGACTCAAGGCCCCCGCGCCGAGCAGAATGACGACACCGATGACGCGTTGGAAGGTCTTGGACATGACGTGCCTCCGAATGAAGAAGGAACTCACGAGCGTCACGCCGTTGACGCCTAGGTGGCGCCAACACTACCGTGCCGGAAGCGGCATCTCAGTGCATCACGCCCGGCCTCGGCCATTCCAGCACCCGCCGCGGTCTTTCTTGATCGAGGACAGCGACCCTTCCGTGGAAAGGTCCCAGGAGAGTCCTGACTGGTTCTCAAGGTGAGGCGGTGAGGGCGCGGCCGCTGACCCCGAGCTCTCTGGCGAACAGCTGGACACGCCGGTCGACGTCGTCTCGGACCAGGTGCATGCGCTCCAGCCTGGTGGGAACGTGGATGGGCCCGAACGCTGAGGGTGACCTATGACCTCACGGGCGACGCTGTCTACGCTTTCCTGGGCCCCGAGATGGAAGTGGGCGGTGTGGCTCGAACCGTTCCCGTGGACGGCGATGACGACCCGTGAACGGTGAACCTCGATGCAGCCAGGGTTGGTCCGATCATCGGCATAGAAATGCCTGATACGAGCAAGAGGCTGCCCATCGAGCTGCTCGGGAACCTGACCTGATGCGGCATGACCGCGAGTTTCAAGGCTGCCCGGTCCATGCGACGAGGTGCTTGACCTGACCCGCCGTGATGGGTGGCCAGGGGGTAGGTAGTCGGGTTTCAGCACGTCGGTTTCGGGGCTCATCACAATGCATGGTGTGTACCTCGACGACGAGCAGGGCTCGCATCTTCACGACCTGGTGTCGCCGACCGCTGGCCCTCGGGAGGACCCGTGCAGAATCAGCGCCACGCCGCTGAGCAGTGACACCGCGGCGGTGAGGACGAGCAGGGCACCCAGGCCCAGGCCGGGGATCACCGCACCAGCCACAGCCGGTGCTGCGACAGAGCTGAGGGCTCCTACGACCAGGCAGGCCGTGAACGCCGCGCCGGCGCGCTCGGGCACCAGCTCGGCGGTCCAAACTGCGAGCACCGCCGATCCTGTCATGTACCCCACGCCGAAGATGCACGCCGAGACCGCCGTTGCGATCAGGGAGTCGCTGGCCAACCCCAGCAACGCCAGCGCCACACCGACCGTTGCCAGGCACAACGCGGCGACCCGCACGCTGCCGATCCGCCGCGCGAAGGTCCCGGTGGCCACGCCCACCATGCCGCAGAAGCCGATGGCGGCGTAGAGCGCCGGGACGGCTGCCGCCGGAAGGGTGCCGTGCTCGAGGACGTCGGAGGCGTAGGTGAAGTAAATGACGATGACCGCGAAGTAGACCACGGAGTAGGCGCCCGGGACGCGCAGCGCCCGGACCAGCGAGGAGGCACCGCCGCGTGCGACCGGGCGCGAATCCGGCTTGGTTTTCGGCACCAGGCTGAGGTTCACGAGTGCGGCGGCCACCGCAGCCAGAGCGATGCCGACCCAGACCAGGCGCCAGGAGCCCAGCAGTGCCAGGGCGGCGAGCCCGCCCAGCAGTACGAGTCCGCCGCTGGTGCCGGTCGTGATGATCGCCAGCGCTCTGGGCTGCTGCCGCAAGGGCACCGAACGGGTCACGATGTCGGAGTAGGGCGCCCAGACCCAACCGCCGGCACTGCCAGCCAGGACGACACCGACGGCGAGCAGCCAAGGCGACGGCGCGAGTGTCACGATCACCGCCCCCAGAACGCCGCAGACCCCGCCCACGGTCGTCGGGGCACGCGACCCGTGCCGCGCGGCGAGCCGTCCCGCGAGCAGCAGGCCCGCCAGGTAGCCCGCGAAGGTTGCGCTGGCGATGAGGCCGAGCACCAGCTCGGAGAGCCCCAGGTCCTCCCGGATGCTGGGCAGCGTCAGGCCGTAGGCGTAGCGGGCCATGCCGAAGGCGACCCCGACCACCGCCGCACCGGCCAGACCGATCCGGCCACCCGCGGAGAGCGTCATGAATTACTCCTTATCCTGTGACATGCACAGGCTTCGTTGCCGGCCTCAGCGGGATCGGCATCAAGATGCGCTCAGCCCGACTGCCAATCGGTGGGCTGCGGCGCGAGAACTGACGGAGCCGCTTGTACCCTCGGCCCGAGCGTGGGGCCACATCGATGGCCCATCAGAGCCCGGGGCTGCAGCGCACGAGTCCGGCGGTGGTCGCGATCAGCTGCCATGTCGCGGAGCACCTGAGTTCGCATCGCACCTCTCCCCGAGAACCACTAGAACGGTCGTAATGTTACACCACAACGCCCGTTCTGAACCGGTGGTCCCTACACTGGTGTGATGACCACGGCCCAGCGAATCCCTGCGCGCACCCGGTTGCTGGAGGCGGCCGATCGCGTGCTGTTCGAGCGCGGCATCCGGGACACGCCTGTCGATGAGCTGCTGCGTCAAGCGGAGGTCTCGGCGGCCACCTTGTACACGCACTTCGGAAGTAAGGATGCCTTGGTTGCCGAGGCGCTGAGGGTTCGACTGGCGGACTGGCGGGCGGTCTGGGACCAGTACATCGTTGCGGCCGACAATGACCTGGATCGGTTGCTCGCGGTCTTCGACGCCCTCGCCTCCTACCGGGGGGACCGGCGTCATCCGTCACGGTGGTGCGCCTTCCTGGCCGCGGCCAGCGAGCTCCCCGAGGCCGCGGAGGAGATCAGCGACGTGCTGGCCGGGGACACCGCCCTGCTCGCCGACCGACTCCTGCACCTGTCTCGTCCGCTTGCCGGGGGACATGCTCAGGACCTGGCCGATGAAGTGCTCCTGGCCTACAGCGGGGCCCTGGCCGGATTCCTCCGCGGCTCCCCCCGGTCACCGATTGATGTCGGCCGCCGTCTGGCCCACGCAGCAGCTCGAGCCCACAGCCGCGACTGAGGCTCTCAGCTGCGGCCTGCGGCACCGGGCAGTCCCGGGAGACAGGACGGCCGTCCACGGAGGTGAACCAGCTCATCACAGGTGAGGATGCAGTCGGGAGCCGCGCGTCGGACGAGCTCTGCCTGGAGGCCGTTGGGCAGCGTATCGAACCTGACCATACGGTACTGGCCTGCCGGATCGTGGATCCGGATCAGTGGTGCCGTCGCTGCGGAAGTGAGGGGACACCCCGGAAGACGGTGGTGCGGCGGTTGGCGCACGAGCCACTGGGCTGGCGTCCCATGAGGTTGGAGATCGGCTCTTAGAGTCTTTCTGAAAGCATCCGGAGTCTATTTCGGTCCGCAACTATAGCGGTCCATCACCTCGCACGAGTAGGGTTTGCAAGCGGCGCTCATCGGGCAATTACACCCTCCCGAAAGAAGAGTCATGAGCAGCGGGATGATGGTCGGCAAGACCGCGCTGGTCACAGGGGCAACGGCTGGAATCGTCAAGGCGACCGCAGTGGGTCGGGCCAGAATGGGTGCGCATCTCGCGATCACCGGACGGGACCACGGGCGCACCGAGAGTCCGGCGTGCGAGATCCGGGTGGCAGGTAGGGAAACGGTCGATACCTTGCTCGCGGATCTGTCTTCGCAGCGAGAAGTGCGGTGCTTGGCTGAGGAAGTACTCCAGAGCCCTTCTCGGAATGGTGTGCTGATCAACAATGTCGGCGGTTATCGGGACACTCGGGATGTCACCGTTGACGGGTTCGCGCACACCACAGGGCCTATCGGCTTCAACGGCCTGCAGTGCGAACGGTCCTACTCCGGATCGCGGGCCTACAGTCAATCCAAGCTCGCCGAGTTCCTGTTCACCTATGAGTCGGCCAGGAAGCTGCAAGGCACGTTGGTCACTGCCAACGCACTGCATCCCGGCGTGGCGAGCACGTCCGCCACATCGATCTATGTGGCTTCGGTTCCCGATCTTGAGCCGGTCACGAGCCGCTTCTTCGCCCACCGCAAACCCAAGAGATCATCACAGCCCAGCTACGACGAAGCCACCGCCGATCAGCTAGGGAGGGTGAGTGCCAATTTGGTCGGATTGCCACAGTGATTGCCCCAGTATCAGCGTTAGGAAAACATCATGTCATCTCAAAAAGACCACGCCACGACGGGCGGCGCACCACACGGTTCGCACAGGGAAGAGGTCTTGATGCAAGCCATCGTGCAGAACGGGTACGGCTCCACCAACGTCTTCAACCTCGCGAAGATCCCCCGCCCCAAGATCGCCGAGAATGAAGTGCTTGTGCGCGTCCGCGCAGCGGGCCTCGACCGCGGAACCTGGCACATGATGGCTGGCCGACCTTATCTGATGCGGGTCATCGGCTTCGGCTTCCGCAGACCGAAGAACCCGGTGCCGGGAATCGACGTCGCCGGAACGGTCGCCGAAGTCGGTTCCGCTGTGACCAAGTTCGCCGTCGGTGAGCCGGTGTACGGGATGTCCCGAGGCTCCTTCGCCGAGTACGCTCCGGTTTTAGAGGCCAAGTTGGCCGACAAACCGGCGAACCTCACCTTCGAGCAGGCCGCGGTCGTCCCCATCTCGGCCGGTACCGCCCTCCAGGCGCTGTGTGACTCAGGCCATGTGGAGCAGGGGCAGAAGGTGCTGGTACTCGGTGCCTCCGGCGGTGTCGGCAGTTTTGCCGTGCAATTGGCGAAGGCACTGGGCGCGGAGGTGACAGGCGTCTGCAGCCCCGGAAAGCAGGACTTCGTGCGATCCCTCGGCGCGGACCACGTCATCGACTACACCCGGGACGACTTCGTGGACGGTTCACACCGCTACGACCTGATCCTCGACATCGGAGGCAATCCCACTCTCGCCCGATTGCGGCGCGCACTGGCTCCTACGGGGACAGCCGTCGTCGTCGGCGGTGAGGAAGGCGGTGACTGGACCGGTGGGTTGGGGAGAAGTCTGCGGGCGCCGCTGCTGTCCCGGTTCGTGAGCCAGCGACTCACGATGCTCGCCTCCAAGGAACGCGGAAGCGACCTGGACCGGCTTTCCGGACACTTCCAGAGTGGGACGGTCACGCCGAGTCTGGACCGGACCTTTTCACTGGCGGAGGTTCCAGAGGCGATACGGTACCTTGCAGCCGGAGACGTGCGCGGCAAGGTCGCGATTACCGTTTCCACCGAAGAAGGACGCTCATGATCACTTCCGGCACAGAACAGAAGCGAGCGATATCGGCAGCTACGAATCATGATCGGGTCTCTCGCACAGCTGGGGCAGGTGCAGTTGCGCGCCGCAGGACCTCGACCTCGTGTTCCAGAAGCGGGGTTCGTTTGCGGGCTTCGCCCAGCTCGGCTGCTTCGCCGCCGGTCTGACCGGGCTTGGCGCCGGACTGAGTCTCGGCCCGGTTCAACCATGTCTGCATCGTCATGGGATGAACGCCGAAGTCTTTGGCGATCCGATCGACCGTGACTCGGGTCTCACTCTTGCTGGCCAGGCGGACAACGTCGTCGAGCAGGTCAGCAGGAAACGGCCCCGGCACGCTGACACCCTTCCAGGCCGCCCGCAGGCAAGCCAGATCAAGATGGCACCTATCGGTGCGGCAGACCCACCCGATCTTGGGGTGTTCAGAACGCATGCTGCGACACAGGTCGATCCGGGTACCGTCGGGCGAGTACATGTCCTGCCCATTTCGGGCTCGATCGTCAAGAACGAAGCATTGCGTTCAAGGGCTGTTGATCTCGAGTCCTCGCCAGCTTCTGAGGTTGCCAGTTTCGCTCACAATCCGCCTTCGTCGGGACTTAGCAGTCAAACGCATTGACGGAGACCGATCTACCCGCGGTGCTCTCGGTGCTAGACGTGTCGGGACTCCTGGCACGACGCGCAATCATCTTAGGTTACCGATTTTTGGACGACCGATTAGGTGATTGGCCTCTCAGTGACGCCGGCATATGTAATCAATTTCCTTGACTTCTCCGGGCGAAAGGGAGCGCTCACCTTGCCATGTTTCCTGTGGAACCCCTCACGACGAGCTCGGTCGCGAAGCGTTTCTCGGCCACCGCAGCGTTGGGGTCCTCGATGCGGGCGAGGAGAATCTCTAGCGACAGTCTTGCCATGTCATCGATGGGTTGGCGGACTGTCGTGAGGTCGAGCACTCTCCATGCAGACATCGGGATGTCGTCGTAGCCCGTGACCCAGAGATCTTCGGGCACACGCATCCCACGTTCCATCGCGGCGTCGATCACGCCGAAAGCGATGATGTCCGTGGTGCAGAAGATCGCTTGGGGTGGATCATTCGCGAGCAACACTCTTCCGGCGTCGAGACCCGCTTGATGGGTGAACGCCGTCTCTGGGATATGGGTAGGAGGGATGTGGATCCCCGCATCGTGAAATACGTCCAGGAACCCTTTGCGCCGCTCGCGTCCGGTGCTGACCCATGGGCCACCGCCCACAACGGCGACACGAGTGCGGTCGTGGGCGAGGAAGTAGGTCGCGACGGCGGCGCCACCGCCGACGTTGTCGCCAGTCACCTGATCACTCGTGATGTTCTCAAGGCTGCGGTTGACAAGCACGACGGGTAAGCCAAGCTCAAGGGCTGTGGGCAACGCCTGTGAATCACGCGTTGCGGTCGTGAAGATCAGCCCGTCGATGAGCTTCGAACGGATCGCCTCAATCGCGGCCTGCTCGCTGTTCTCACCGTCGGATACCCAAAAATTGATGCGGAGATCAGCTCGGGCTATCTCCCTGGCCAGCGCATACATCATCACGGGGTACCAGGGGTTCGTGAACTCGCCGACGATGACCCCGATCACACCCGACCGCTGGGTGCGCATGGCACGCGCCTGTGCGTTGGGGACATATCCGTACTTCGCCATGGCTTCCTCGACACGGCGGCGGTTCTTTTCGCTGACTCGCGCCGAGCCCTGCACCACGCGTGAGACGGTCGCCTGGGACACTCCCGCGGCTTGCGCGATTTCCCTGCCCGTAAGCATCGACATTCCTCCTCCGCGCCGCAGCGTGCGTCACCGTATTCACCTTCTCACGTACGGCGCGAAGAAGAACATCTGGGATCAAGCGGGTTGCCGGAGGGTCGATCGGATACTCGGTCGCCCTCCGGCAGCGTCGCCTAGGCGGCTTCCCCCTCAAGGAACTTAGCGACGAACGCGGTGTTGAAGTCACCGCTGCGAAAGACCTCGCTGTTCAGGATGTCTCTCTGGAATCCAGCGGTGGTAGTCACGCCTTCGATCTGCATCTCATCGAGAGCGCGCAATGCCCGAGAGATCGCCTCATCTCGGTCATTGCCCCAGATGATCAGTTTGCCTACCATCGAATCGTAGAACGGGGGAATCACGTATCCGGCCTCGATATGGGTGTCGAGACGAACGCCGAATCCACCGGGGGCACGGAAAGATTCGATGCGGCCAGGCTTCGGCGCGAAACCTTGAGCGGGATCCTCGGCGTTGATGCGGCACTCGATCGCGTGACCGCGGATGATGATGTCGTCCTGGGTGAGGGGCAACGGATTACCCGCTGCGATCTCAAGCTGGAGCTTGATCAGGTCAATGCCGGTGACCATCTCGGAGACCGGGTGCTCGACCTGGATGCGCGTATTCATCTCGATGAAGTAGTACCTTCGCTCGAGGTTGTCGAACACGAACTCCACTGTTCCGGCGTTGCGATACCCGACTTCCTGACACAGAGCGACAGCGGCCTCCGCCAGACTCGCTCTCAGCTCACTGTCGAGGACGGGGGAGGGCGACTCCTCCACGAGCTTCTGGTTGCGGCGCTGGGCGGTGCAGTCACGTTCACCGAGGTGCACAGTCGACTCACCGTCGGACACGACCTGGATCTCAATGTGACGAATGTCAGTGAGATACCGCTCAAGGTAAACGGACGGGTCGCCGAAAGCCGTCTCCGCCTCTGACATGATCTCGGCGAGATCGCGTTCAAGCGTCTCTCCCGATTCGACAACGCGCATACCTCTGCCTCCACCGCCAGCGGAGGCCTTGATAAGCAGGGGGTATCCGACCTCGCTGGCCACAGCAACCGCCTCAGCGTGCTGAGCGATCGCGCCGTCGGATCCAGGGACCGTGGGAACACCCGCACGGCGCGCGATCTTCTTGGCCTGGATCTTGTCACCCATATTCCGAATGACGCTTGAGGCGGGGCCTACGAAGCCGACCCCTTCGGTCTCGCACATCTCCGCGAAATCTGCATTCTCGGCCAGGAATCCGTAGCCGGGATGGATCGCGTCGACTTTGAAGGCGAGTGCGGCGCTGATGATCGCGCGCGGATCCTGGTAGCTCTTGGAGGCGTTCGCCGGACCGATGCATACCGCTCGGTCGGCTAGCTTCACGGGCAGAGAGCCTCTGTCTGCCTCGGAATAGGCCAGAACACTGGTGATCCCCAGTTCTTTGCAGGCACGGACGATGCGAAGCGCGATCTCCCCGCGGTTGGCGATCAGGACGCTGTTGAGCTGCTTAGCTGTCACGTTTGATCACCATCAGCGGCTGACCGAACTCCACTGCCTCATTGTTCTCCACGAGGATCTCGGTCACGACACCGTCGACCTTGGCCTCCACGTTGTTCATAAGCTTCATGACTTCGAGGATGCACAGGACGGAGTCGGCTGAGACCCGGTCACCCACATTCACGAAAGCGGGGGCACCGGGGTTCGGTGCGGAGTAGAACGTACCCACCATAGGCGCCGCGATGGTGACTTCGTCCTCTGCGGCCGCAGCTGGTGCACCGGCCGCCAAGGATGCCGCACCGTTCGCCGGCACCGAGGCGGGAGTCGGAGCTGTCGCTTCTGGAGGCTGCGCAGCGGTTGTGGGGGACTGTTCGGGCGTTGGGGACGGCGCTGGGGCCGCGGCGGGGACTCCGGAAGGGGCGTGCCCATTGCGAGATACGAAGAGCTCGACGTCGCCGTACTTGATGGAGAGCTCACGCACGTCGGGGGTGGTGTTCACCCAGTCGACCAGGGACTTGAGCTCGCGAATGTCAGGCTGGTTCAGCGCCATGATTAGTTCTCTCCCTTAAGGATGTTGATCTGGAGGTCCCCGGCGGTCAGTGAGTTGATGCCGGGTTGGCCGTTTTCGTGGAGCGACTTCACGATTCCGAGCAAAGGCGCCGGGATTTCGTCGGGGTTGCCGCCTGCTGCCACCGTCTTCTTCATCTCATCGACTTGACCACCTGCAAACATCGCACGCAGCAGGTGAAACTCGATGGATTCGTCGGGGTATTGCGTGGCGATCTTGTCGAGCATGGGCTCCGGCTCGGATGGATCGAGGGGGATATCAGATGCCCCATTGTCGATGATCTTCTGACGCAGTTCAGGATCAATGTCGGCGAGAAGGTCACCGTAGTATCCGAGTGCGTACTTTTTGATCTCATTGGGCACCATTTTGTACCGTTCACCGGTTGAGACGTTCATGGCTGCCTGAGTGCCGACGAACTGGGCGAACGGAGTGATCATGATCGGGTATGCAAGCTCGGCTCGTACACGCGCGATCTCGAGTAGCAGCTCTTCGTAGCGATCTCCGAGACCCGCGGTTGCGAGCTGAGATCGGAAGTTCGATAGCATCCCTCCCGGAGTCTGGTGCATGAAGTGCATCCCGTTGTACTCCACCGGCTCGCCAAGGGGCTTGTCCTCTGTGTCAGCGATCAACCGGATCCGGTCACTGATCTGGTCAATTTTCTCGTCGTCGAGATTGACCGTGTAACCCAGCGCCCGCAGATCGCGAATGACGTTCTGGACGGAGGGCTGAGCATTTCCAGCTGCCAGGGGGGCAACTGACAGGTGCAGCGAGTCGGCTCCGGCCTCTGCAGACTCGAGACAGACTAGTGGAGCGAGGCCTGTAAGCGAATGTGTGTGGACTTCGAGCGGACGATCGCCGATGACTGCCTTGAGCGCCGGAACGAGGGTGCGAATGCGTTCAGGAGTGAGCAGACCACCCGCGTCCTTGAGCATGATCCGGTCGACGTCCGCTTTCTCGATGAGCTCCTGCGCTTTGGACACGAAGAGCTCGTCGGTGTGGACGGGGCTCTCGCTGAACGAAACCGCACCGAAAGTCTCAGCTCCGAGTTCTTTTGCTCGGCGCAGCCCGGGCGCGATGTTGTCGATGTCATTGAGTCCGTCAAAAGAGCCAATCACGCGGAAACCGTTGGCATATAGGCGCTCAATCCAGGCCATGATGACGTCATCAGGGAGGAAGTCGAAAGCTGCGATGTTGCGTGAGCGTATGAGCGCCCGGAACTTAGTGTTCGGAGCGAGCTCATGAGCCCTTCGCACGCGCTCCCACGGGTCTTCCTTGAGGTATCGCACCGCCACGTCGAACTGGATCGGCGCTACAAGATCGACGTGCTCATAACCAACTGTGTCGAACTCGGGTGCCAGCTGTTCGATGTGGTCGGTTCGCATCCGGGTGGCCCAGAGGCTCTGGTGGCCGTCACGCAAAGTGGTGTCGATGATCTTGATCTCGCGACGGCTATTGGCGGGCCGCCCACCGCGACTCATCACGGAGGCAATGGTTTCCGTATCGTTCGTCAATTCTGACCTCGCTTATTGGCGCCACCTGCGTCGCCATCGATTGTGCAAACGTATTCACGTCCTATGAAATCGTACTCACGCCGCCCCGTCAAGCGCTCCATGTGATATTTGACACATCCGCTGTGTGGCGTGAGACTGGCACAACGCTCGGCAGGCTTGACGCGAGGAGCACCTCCTCAGGGCTGCGAGATCTTTGATTAGAATCTCTGGTTAATTCTCTTCCTGGGCAGTCGTAGGCTATATGTCGTCGATGAACCCGGACCGTTTCTTACTGAAAGAAGCAGACTATGGTTAATGTTCAAAATGATCTAAAGGATGATCCTGTGTCCTCGGGGGCACGTGCGGATGAGCAATTGGATCCCAAGGCAAAGAAAGCTGCCCACGGGGCGTTTTCCGGCTTCTTTATCGACATGTACGACATCTACCTTCCTGTTGTCGCACTCGGTCCGGCGATGGTCTATTTCCTCTCGCCGACTATGCCCGCAAGCCAGGTCGTGATCGTCACGTCTCTGATCTTCGTGTCGACCCTGCTTGGGCGTCCGCTCGGAGCCCTCATCGGCGGGAGGTTTGCCGACCAGATTGGCCGCAAGAAGGTTAATCTCATCGCGGTCTCCGGTTATGGCCTCATGAGTTTCGCAATGGCAGCGATGCCTGGATACGAGACCTGGGGAATTGCAGCCGTGATCGTGTTTATCGTGCTGCGCCTGGTCGACGGCGTGTTCGTGGGAGGCTCCTATTCTGCGGCTAGCCCGCTTGCCATGGAGCGTCTTCCCAGGAAGAAGCGTGGTGTTTGGGGTGCCTACATCATGCTAGGTTTCCCAGCTGCCTTTGTAGCCATTTCGGCGCTGACTTTGATCATGCTTCAGATTGCCCCTGCTGATGGGCTGGGTTCGCCATATGTCCAGTGGGGCTGGCGAGTTCCATTCATCATCGGCGGGCTCATGGCTATCGCTTATGTCTGGTGGTACGCGGTCAGCGTCGAGGAGTCGGAGGTCTTCAAGAAGACTGGTGGAACTAAGTCGCCACTGAAGACGCTGTTCGGGAGCAAGCGGAGCCTCAAGGCCTTCGCTCAGGTCTTCGTCCTGATGAGCGGGTTCTGGATGAGCTTGAATACAGTGACGGCCATGCTTCCAGGAGCCTTGCAGAACTCCGTAGGGTTGACCTCTACAGAGGTCACGATCCTCCTATGCATCACCTTCCTGTTCCTCGGAGTCGGGTACATGGTCGCTGGGAAGATCAGTCAGCATGTGGGACGTCGTCCATTCCTGATCTTCTCCGGACTTGGTGCTGCAATTCCTGGTACTGCGCTGTACTACTGGTTGCTCACATCCCCACCCAGCACCTTCCTGGGGACTGTTCTCCTCGCAGGTGTCATGATCTGGGTCATCGTGTGGTTCTGGGGTCTCGCGACCACTTACATCAATGAGAGATTCCAGACCGGCGTTCGCGCGTCTGGGTTTGGCCTCGGATACAGCCTGGCCGTCATCCCTCCGTCGTTCTATGCCTTCTACCAAGTCGGCCTTGAAAACTTCATGCCGCTGGAGCTGACCGTGCTGCCGCTCCTGGTCATCGGTGGGCTGCTGGTTGCGCTCGGAGCCTTCCTCGGACCAGAGACGAAGAACGTTGATTTCGCGACGGACATGGACTTTGATCCCGAGACGGAAGGAACGGCGGTTGTCTAAATGGAACAAATGAGAGCGGTAGTTATCGACCCGCACATGGGTGGGGTCCCGGACGCACTCGTCCCGATGAGTGTTCCGCGCCCAACCCTGGGAAAGGGCGAAGTGATGCTCCAAGTTGTGACTGCCGGTGTGAACCGCGCGGATGTCATGCAACGCCACGGAGTTTACCCACCACCGCCGGGTGCCAGCGAGATACCAGGACTCGAGGTCAGTGGTCGAGTGACTGCTCTTGGAACCGAGACCGAAGGTTCAGGTCTTCACGTCGGCGATGAAGTGTGCGCACTGTTGTCCGGTGGCGGCTATGCCGAGTACGTCGCGGTTCCCGCGAGTCAGGTCCTTCCTGTGCCTGCGAGCGTGTCCTTGTCAGACGCCGCCGCGCTGCCGGAGGTGGCTTGCACAGTATGGAGCAACCTCGTGATGGAAGCAGGACTGCGTGAGGGGGAGACCCTCTTGGTTCACGGCGGTTCGAGTGGCATTGGCACCATGGCAATTCAGGTGGCGGCTTCTCTGGGAGCCCATGTAGTGGTCACTGCCGGTTCAGACGAAAAGCTGAAGGCATGCTCAGAGCTCGGCGCTGAGGTCTTGATCAACTATCGAGAAGAGGATTTCGTCGAGAGGACGCTGTCAGCGACAGGTGGTCGCGGTGCAGATGTGATTCTCGATGTAGTCGGCGCTGATTATCTCGGACGGAATGTGCAGGCCCTTGCCCCGGACGGGCGATTGGTCGTCATTGGTCTGCTCGGTGGTCGTGTGGGAGAAGTCGATCTAGGAGCGTTGCTCGCCAAGCGGGGACGAATCCTTGCGACATCGTTGCGGAGCCGGTCGATTGAAGCCAAGGCGGAGATAGTGAGTCAAACCAAGAACCACCTTTGGCCGCTCTTTGGGCCAAATGGGAAACACTCGATGCGATCGATTATTCAGTCTCGCTATCCCTTGGAGGGAGCTGCTAGCGCGCACCGAGAGATGGAGGCCAGTAATCACATCGGAAAGATCTTGTTGGATGTGTGAAGTTGTGTCGGTACTCGAGGTTGCGCGCCGACGACTGTAACCGTCTTGACGTCCATAGGACGAGGCCTACAGGTGGGCCCCCAAAGTATCAGGTTTTGGGGGCCCACCTGGTCGTCTGTAAAACAGAGCTGAGTTCTTAAAATCTATTCTCGTATCACCAGAAAAAGTCTCTTAACGACGAATAACATCTTAAATAAATGTAATGATGCCGATTAGCTGTAGGTGGCCTATGTGCGTGTTAGAAACGAACTGAGATGGTAATCCACCCCTCGATCTTGGGATTCCAGACGTCAGACGCCTGGATAGAGCTTCCGTGCGACCCGATTCGCTGAAACCATGGCTTCCACCCGCGCTCAGCTTGTTCTTGATTGGTTGGGGGGCAAATCAGTTCGCATCGATGCTGTCCTTTTACCAAAGTAGCTACGGTATCTCCCGACTGTCAGTCACTCTGATGCTCAGCATATACATTGTAGGGCTTTTGCCTGCCTTGTTGCTGGGGGGATCATGGTCCGACAGATCAGGCAGAAAATGGATAACTCTTGCGGCTTTAATTCTAGCTATGCTCGGGAGTGTTGCCATGATTATCGGAGCTTGGTTGCCACCCTGGATCTTCCTCGGTCGCTTGCTATCTGGTGTGGCAACCGGGATCGCCATGGCTGCGACTACGAGCTGGATCAAAGAACTGTCGCTACCGCCGTGGGATCCTGCGGCCAGTGTCAGTTCCGGTGCCCGACGTGCCTCGCTTTTTATCACAGGAGGGTTCTGCATAGGGCCCGTGGTGAGCGGCATTCTCGCCACCTACGCTCCTGCGTCGGCAGTGTTCCCATATGCCACCCATATCGTGTTGTGTACTCCGCTAGTTTTTATGCTGCTCTGGTCACCAGAGACTCGTTCAGCAGCTTCAGGTTTCCGTACAGCAACTGACGCGGTGGACCAGCTTTGGGAGTACGCGGCAGCGCCAACAAGATTCCGGACGGTGATCATCCCGGCTGCCCCTTGGGTCTTTGGATCCGGCACGATCGGCTTTGCCGTCGTCCCTCAGCTGATGGCATCCTCCAGCAATCCGGTGCTGCACTCAACGATCACGGTAGGCGTGACAATGGGGTCCGGTGTAGCAGTACAGTCGCTCGGCAGAAAGCTAGACACACCCAAGTCAGCGAAGGCGATCATAACTGCCCTGTGTCTGAGCCTCATCGGACTTGTACTCGCTCTAGCGACACTGTTGAGTCAGAGTCTGTGGATTGGTCTTCTCGCTAGCAGTCTTCTTGGCGCGGGATACGGACTGATGCTTGTCGCCGGGACGCTCGAAATGCAACGACTGGCATCGCCGCAACACTTAGGGGGTGCCATGGGGAAGTTTTATGCTCTTGCATATTCGGGTTTCCTTGTTCCGAGCATAGTATCCGTCGCGGCGCTGTTCTTTAGTGACAAATCGATTCTGCTGGCCATTGCCATACTTGCATGTGTGACAATAACTGCCATCGCCATCAACTCCTCGCGAAATGTGCGGTGATGCCTTTGCTGGGAGTGCTCCCGACCCTTCAGCTTGCGCATTCCTGACCCTTCAGTAGTCAAGGAATCTACCTTTGCCGGGGTGGGAGCCTGCTAGCCCGGGGCACTTCGTCGGGCGGCGTGCAACAAGAGGCTGCCGGGGAACGCCTATTGAGCTCCCGCGTAGAAGTACAGATGGGCGTGGAGTCGGCACCTCGGGTTGAATGAAGTACGGCATTGCGGGCAGTTTTCTGCCCCGAGGTATCTGCTGATGGAGAATTCGTGGCGGCAGACCCCGCAGAGCACGGCCAGGGTCTCGTGTTCCTCCACCGACCACTGCAAAGCCGGGTGATCGGCGCACTCTTGATGGCACAAATGACAGGGGTAGTACTCCAGGCAGCAACGGAACTTGATTGCGACCACGTCCAGTGGTGTCCGGTAGTGGATGCACCGTGTTTGTCGATCGACAAGATTCCCTAGAACTTGCTTCACCATCATTTTCTCCTGATTCGACGCGGACTGTACTCAGGTGCGTCGCCATCATGCGGCGACGATCACGGGCCCCACCTACGCCGAATATTGTTTGGGGAGCGGTCGGGCCACGAAGCTTGGGGTGGACCGAATACGGCAAGTCGGCGTCAGAGGAACAGCGCCCTGAATCTCCGCTGTGTCCCTGTGCTTACTGCTCAGCAACATAGCTATGCCTCAAAACCGCGGGCGGTCAGCGCGTCTCCGACGTCGTCGGCGTGTTTGAGCGAAAGCACCAAGGTGGGCACGACCCATCCCCAAGGGGCGAGCCGGACACCCCGGGAGCGTTGCGCATCACGGACCTGGCGGATGACGGCTGCGAGCTGACCCACCGAGGTGAGCACCAGGGCCACTGCTAGCCCGATCTTGGCCGGGTTGGCACCGAACCGTCTCAAGGGCGTGAACAACTGCTCAGCGGTGGCGATGATCGACTCGATCTTCGTCGTGCGGGTCAGGACTTGGGCCAGCAGCACGATGCTGATGACGCGGGCGGTGTTAGTGGCGGCCGCGGTCGGGTCGAGGAATATCAGCTGGGTGACAGTTAGAAATACCAGCAGCATCAGCACACGGCGCAGGTCGGTGAGCAGCAGCCGGGCGGGCAGGCCCGCAAGTCCGTAGCCGAGTACAGGCAGGACAAGCAACGTCGCGGCGGACTCCCACGCATCGGGAAGGAAGAACAGCGTCAGGGCGAGCAGCGCGAAACCAGCCAGCTTGAGCCCAGCGGGAATTCGGTGCAGCAGCGATGTGCCGGGGTGGTAGAGGGAGATCATCAGGGCCGCCCCTTCGGTGGCGTCATCTGAGTAGTACCTTCGAAATCCGCAGTCGATTCTGCCTCGGTTTCGTCGAGCATGTTCAGATAACTTTCGACCACGGCACTCGAGGACCCGTGTCCCGCCACCTGACCCTGGTGGATCCAGACAGTCTCCTCGCAGCGGCGCACCAGGTCGAGGTCATGGGAGACCAGGACCAGCTGCGCATCTGCAGGCTGAGAGAATAATCTTCGACTGACGAGTCGCTGGTGGCGGGCATCAAGCATAGAGCTAGGCTCATCGGCGATCACCACGTCGGGCTTGCCGACCAGCACCGAGCACAGGGCTAGTCGTTGCAGCTGCCCAGATGACAGTGATAGGCACGAGCGGTCGGCCAGCTCGGTCAGCCCATGCTCCGCCAGAGCAGCGTCCACCTGGTCCTCGAGTTCTCGGCGGTTCAGGCTGCGACTGCGCAGAGTGAGCGCAACATCCTCGCGCACGGTGGGCATGATGATCTGGGCGGCGGCGTTGGCGATGATGAACCCAGTGTCTCGGCGGAGCCGCTTGGCGTCGCGGACGACATCGAGCCCGTTGACCGTGACGGTACCTGAGGCAGGGCTGAGCAGTCCTCCGATCACCTTCGCCAAGGTGGACTTTCCAGATCCGTTCTCCCCGATGATCGCCGTCGTGCGGGCCTCGAGGCATGCGCTGACACCGCGCAACAGGGGAGTGACGCCTTCAGGCCCGGTGGCGGTGACGGTGAGCTGGTCAATTTCGATGGTCATCCCTGGTCTCCTCGTGGATCTTCGAGTCTCTCGACGATGACGGCGGAACCCATGCCACCAGCGATGGCGCAGGCCGCGACCCCGAGTGCGCCCGGTTCAGCGGCCGCGAGCCGGCGGACGAGTCTTCCCAGAGCTATCGCCCCTGAGGCTCCCCATGGGTGGCCTAATGCGAGAGCGCCCCCTGCGGCGTTGACGCGAGGGTCGAGCTGTGGTGGGGCTCCTGTCTCTGTGGTCCCCGCCGTGGTGAGTCCCAACTCGTCGACAACAGCAAGCAGCTGTGCCGCGTAGGCCTCGACGATCTCGACGGCTGAGAGCTGTTGCAGACGGACGCCCGCGGCGGCGAGACAGGCGCTGATCGCGTTTGCTGCGACGATGCCGGGTTGCTGCGGGTCAGCCCCGACTAGTGCCGTGGCCCGGATCCGGCATGCCGGAAGAATGGTCCTATTCGACGTCGGCGCTCCTCCGGCGACCTCATGCAGGCCGCCTCCCATCGGGGCGAGCAGCACGGCGGCGGCGCCATCGGCAATCCGGGCGGCGGTGGTGGGTGTGACTGTGGCTCGGGGAGAATCGCGCACAGGAGAGAACCGGGCGGCTCTGGTCGAATCGAGACGACGAGGTCCGTCGTCGCGACCCAGGCTCAGACCGTCATGGGTCTCGGCGATCTCTGTCGTTGCCAGCGCAGCATGCCGCAGCGACAGGGCGTGGCTGCGGAGCGCAGCGTCTTCCTGTCGGGCCCGAGAAATGCCGCGGGCTGTGGCGAGGTCATCGGCGGCTTCGGTCATCGAAGGATCGGGCCAGCCGGAGGGGGTGAACGGCGCCTGGTCGTAGCTCACGCCTCGGAAGGTGCGAATCGGAGCGGTCGAGGGACTCTCAGTGCCTCCTGCGATCAGTGGAGCGCCCACGAGCTGGGACTGTCCCGCAGCCTGGATGATCGCCACCAATCCGGAGCCGCACTGAGCATCTACGGTGATACCCGTCACCCTCTGATCAAGGCCGGCCCCCAGCGCCGCGACCCGGGCGATATTGCCTCCGGGACCGATGCAGTTCCCCAGCACCACTCCCGTTGGCTCCACTCCGAGGTGAGCGCGAGCGTCAACGGCGAGCGGAGCTATGACGTCAGCAGCCAGCTGGTATGCGGTGCGGTGGGACTGTGCCCGGGATCGACCGGTCACCGGCGTACGTGCAGCTGCCAAGACGACGACATCCAAAGCAGAGGTGACGATCATGTCGCCTCCAGCCGCTGGGCGTCGGTGTAGGACAGCCTGCGGACCTTGCCTGAGCCGGTGCGGGGCAGTGAGGCCACGAGGCGCGTGACCCGTGGGTATTGAGCAGGGGTGAGTTCCGCGCGAGCGGCGCGGAGGAGAGCTCCTTGGTCCAGTACGGCTGCTGGTTCGGGCTCGATGAATGCGGCCACACGTTGGCCCAGAGCTCGATCCGGTGCGGCCACCACGAGGCTGGCCCGCACACCCGGGAGCCGGCTGAGGACCGCTTCGACGTCACTGGGCAGCACCGTGGCCCCCGCCGTGAGAATGGCGTCACCAGAGCGACCGTGCAGAGTCAGGACGCCGTCCGTCAGTGAGGCCTGGTCACCGACGGTCACCCAGGGGTACACCCCGGACTGGGGCTCGAGGTCGGACCCACCCGCAGTGCGCAGCGAGGAGCCTTTTCCAATCACGGTGGAGCAGACTTGCTCAGTGCGGACCCACAGCACGCCGCAGTCGTCCACCTTGAGCTGCACGCCAGGGAAGGAGCGCAAGCCGGCCCCAGCGTCTACAGCGACGAAGCTCAGCTCGGCCGCACCCGCATAAGTGACTACCGAGAGTCCGAGTTGACGGGCCTGCATGGCCAGATTCTGGTCCAGCCGGTCACCGCCGATCAACACGGCCCTCAGCGTGCAGTGCGCTCCGGCCTGGACCAGGCTGACGACTTCGCGCAGGTGCCAAGGCGTGCCGTGCATCAAGCCAGGTCCATCCAGGTCAGCGGCGCGCAGTCGGGCGGTGTGTGGAACGGTGAACCGCAGGCCGGAGCTCTGGGCGTGTGCCGCGGCGTAGAGCGCCATCGATGACACCGGGTGTACAGGGATAAGCATGGAGTCGCCAGGTCGGGCGCCAAGCAGCTTGTCGATCACAGGGAAGGAGCATGCCCAGGAGGCGTGGCTGCGCACTACGACCCGTGGGGCCGCCGTCGATCCGGAGGTGAATCCGGCCCATGCGGCATCCTCTGGGAGCGCGTGCTGGGACGACGCTGTGACGAGTTCACGCCAATGCTGATCGTCCCACCGTTCATCGCCTATCAGCGGAACCCCGCCTTGTGCGCGGATCTTGAGCGCAGTCTTGAGTACCGTGGCATGGTCTGCGCCTCGGAGCGGCTCAAGGACAGCTCGCCGCCGGCCGGCTGAGTCGTCGGCCGGGACCTTGTCACTCAAGACTGAAAGGCTCGTGGGTAGGCCCGCCAGAGAGCCATGGTGACAACGACGGTCACTGCGACCTTGATGATGTCCCCGGGGAGAAACGCCAACGAGGTCAGCATGGTCTGCCCCAGATCGAGACCAGTCACGACAGACTGCACCGGGATCCCGCAAAGGTAGATGACACCGATGCCACCGAGGGCCGCGCCAGCGAGCACGCGTGGCCACGTCAGGCTTGGGCGACCTCGAACACCATGCACGACGAGGCCGACAACCATCGCACCTACGATCCATCCGATCAGGTAGCCGGCGGAGGGACCGACGAATACCCCTAGCCCACCGCGGCCACCCGAGAGGAGCGGCATGCCGAGAGCGACGACCATCAGGAGCAGTGCGACCGAAGCTGACCCGCGCCACGGGCCCAGCACGGCCCCTGCCAGCATGACGCCAAGCGTCTGCGCGGTCATCGGAACCAGCCCGGGCACAGCAATCGCTCCCATCAGCCCGAGTGCGCCGATCAGTGCGGCGAAAACGGCCATCTGCGCGACGGCGCGCATCGAGACGCCGGATGTAGTTGAGTCGACGATCGGCTCGGTCTCGGTCTCGGCCCGGTCGGAAGGGGCGCTTGTGGTCATGCCAGCTCCTGAATGGTGTTCAATGAATGGTGTTCAGTAGACTATAGGACTATGGTCCGGCATAACTCAACTTCAAGAATTTCCTTGTCCGACGTGGTCGAGGCGGCGACGGAGATTCTCGAGCAATATGGGTTGGCCGACCTTTCTATGCGAAGAGTGGCCACTCGCCTGGGTGTACAACCCAGTGCCCTTTACTGGCATGTCAGGGATAAACAGTCGCTACTTGCCCTCGTCGCAGACAGATTGCTCGACGGAGTCGTGTTCAGCGCGCCGCTGCCCGAGTGGCGCGCTGAGCTTCGAGCCCGTGCGGTGACTCTGCATGGAGCGCTACTGAGTACCCGGGACGCCGCCGAACTCGTCGCATCGGTGGTCGCCTTAGACATTGGTGGCCAGAGGTTTCGAGCGCTGATCGCGGAGCCGGTTCCGCGGAGTCTGACTGGGCTGAACTACAGGGAGAACGCTGGTGGCGACATAGTCGCTGACACGCTGGTCGATGGAGTCTGTTCCCTGCTGCTCGGCCACGCAGTTATCTCCCAGCAGCGCGCTCAGGCTATTGAGTTTGAAGCGGGAGGCACGAGTCCCAGGCCTATTGCGGAATTCTCAGCGATGCTGGACCTGTTGCTCGTCGGGTGACGCTCTCCGGATCTACATGTGGGCGAAAACGATGTCAGTCTCTAGGCGGGTCTGCCACACGGGTATGACAGGTGCAGTCAGGTCGCGGTGCGACCTGTCGAAGCTTCCTGCCGTCACACCCAGGTGCCAGACAGCCCCGGTAGGAGTGTCCGGAACCCGAGAAAATGCAAAGAATCCCTGATGGTGCGGCGTAGAGTCGTAGGCGGCCTCATCGCTCCATAATGCGCTGCCTCCACAACATAAAGAGTACGCCGGGGCAAAGACTAACCGCGGAGGGCGACCAGGCGCTCAAGTCACTCCTGCTCGGACGCTCGAAACCGAATACAGGCAGCTCGACCAAGCATTTGCAGCGGCAGGAGGAGGCTTGGCTATTCTCACCGATGATCCTCGGTAGTACCTGCACTCTCTGCGCATTCTCGGAGGTGGTGTGCCGCTTCAGATCCATCTCTACGCGGCCCGGCGCGATGAACGCCACGCGGTGCGGAGTCTCGAAGCCATGACTGGAAAATTAAGGACTTGTTGCCAGACGCGTTCCCCGAAGCCGAAGCCGAAGCCGAACACGGTCTCGGCCGAATGTGGTCGACCTGAGCCGTTCTAGGACGACACCTTCCCGGACCGCAAGGCTCTGAATCAAGTTTGGGAAGGGGTGCCTCTATGGTTTTCGCCAACCGCCGGTGAGTGCTCTGATGTGCCTGACGCGGCTGGGTCTTGGTAGAGACCGCCATCACGGAGCATCGCGTAGAAGGTATCCAGCCGGCGCCGGGCCGCGAACGCTGAGTTGTGGAGACTCGATTCAAGTCGTTTGTTCCCGCCGCGGTGGGCGAACTCTCCACGGATGGAAGTCCTGGAACGCCGCGTGGTGGGCGCGTCGAGGACGCCGATATGGTGCAGATACGGGCCCCCGGCCCGTTCCACAGGGGGGGTGGATCTGGGTGAGTAGTCCGAGCAACCGGTTCCTGGCAGCCGCTGTCGGGGCCAGCAGGTCATCTTCGAAACCGGCCAGCACGGCGAGCTCAGCGCCCTGTTCATCAGAGATCGCGATCGAGCGCAGCGCAGCACGCATGGTGAGCGGGTTCAGCGATGATAAGTGCGTCCCGGGCATCGGTCTTCTCGGATCCGGCGTGCAGATCAACCATCCCGCACATCCTGAACCCCGTCAGGTAGGCGATCTCGATCGCCTCGGAGACTCTTCTGGGTCAGCGTGCACATGGGGACGTAATCGCAGTCCTGAGTCCGAGCAAAGGGTCCGCGCTGTGATCGGTGGCTGATCAGAGATCAGACGGTCTCAGGCATGTCCTCTTGTTTGTTCTCCTCGCTGCTGCCGCCGGCGGGACCCTCCGCCGCACGCTCCAACCGGATGATCACACCCTTCGATACCGGAGTATTGCTGCCCTGGACGGTGTCATCGAGCGGCACCAGAACGTTGCCCTCGGGATAATACACAGCGGCAGAGCCCCGGGCCGTAGGGTACGACACCGCACGGAACTTCCGCAGCACACGGTCTTTGCCGTCTATGTACTCGCCGTGCACGTCCACCAGGTCACCATCACTGAAGCCAAGCTGCGCGAGATCCTGTGGATTGACAAGGATGACGTGTCGGCCCTTCTTGATACCGCGATACCGGTCGTTGTAGCCGTAGATGGTGGTGTTGAACTGGTCGTGTGAGCGCATGGTCTGCAGAATCAGTCGATCAGGCGGGCAATCCATCGGGTCCAGCTCATTCACAGTCATCATGGCTTTACCGCTGGGGGTGTCGAAGGTACGGGAATCGCGTGGCCCGTTCGCCAGCAGGAATCCATCCTTCTCCCGAATGCGACGGTTGTAGTTCCCGCAGTCGGGCACAACACGCGAGATGTGGTCACGGATGAGATCGTAGTCAGCCTCAAAGCCTTTCCAATCAGCTGCGACGCGGCTGTCCAGGGTCGCTCGTGCAAGTCGGCTGACGATGGCGATCTCGGAAAGCAGGTTCGGCGCTACCGGCCGGACCCTGCCTTCGGAGGAATGGACAGCGCTGACGGTGTCCTCGACCGAAACGAACTGCGGACCAGACGCCTGCATGTCGATCTCGGTGCGGCCCAAAGTCGGCAGTATGAGCGCTTCCTGGCCGACCACGGTGTGGGATCGATTCAGTTTCGTGGAGATCTGCACGTTCATCTCGAGCTTCTGCATCGCCGCCTCGGTTGCTGCGGTGTCAGACATCGCGGCCACGAAGTTTCCTCCCAGGGCGAGGAAGAACTTGATGCCGCCGTCGCGCATTCCCCGCACAGCCGCGACCGCGTCGACACCGTGCTCACGCGGAGGTTCGAACGAGAACTCTTTGCCGAGCGCATCCAGGAACGACGCCGGCATCTGCTCCCAGATTCCCATCGTTCGGTCCCCCTGCACATTGGAGTGCCCGCGAATCGGTGACGCACCCGCTCCCGGTCGGCCAAAGTTTCCACGCAGGAGGAGTAGATTGATGATTTCCTTGATCGTCCCTACACCATTCTTCTGCTGCGTGACACCCATCGCCCAGGTGATGATGACCGATTCAGCGTTGATATAACGGTCGGCGAGTTCGTCAATCTCGTCCGAACGCAGCCCCGTCGCCTCCAACACTGTCTGCTCATCCAAGTGAGACAGGTGCTCGCGCAGCTCGACCAGCCCCTCACAGTGTTGATCGATGAATTCATGGTCGAGCACGCTGCCAGGGCTTCTGTCCTCCGCTTCAAGCACACGCTTGGATACTGCCTGAAGCAGCGCCATGTCTCCGCCCGCACGGATTTTCAGGAACTGATCGGCGAGTTCCGTTCCACGGCCAACAACGCCCTTCGGCTTCTGCGGGTTCTTGAACCGGCGCAGTCCAGCCTCGGGCAAGGGATTGACCGCGACAATCTGGCCGCCATTCTCCTTCTGCTTCTCCATTGCGCTCAGCATGCGCGGATGGTTGGTGCCAGGGTTCTGGCCTATCACGATCATCAGATCGCAGTTGAGGAAGTCGTCGTAGGCGACCGTCGCTTTGCCGACCCCGATCGTCTCGCCCATCGCCACGCCGGATGATTCGTGGCACATGTTCGAGCAGTCGGGCAGGTTGTTGGTTCCGAACCCGCGGATGAACAGCTGGTAGATGAACGCTGCCTCGTTCGAAGCACGGCCGCTGGTATAGAACGCCGCTTCATCGGGGGAAGAGAGGCTCTTGAGCTTCTCCGACACGATTTTGATTGCCGTGTCCCAGTCAACGGGTCGGTAGTGTTCGTCACCCGCAGCCTTGTAGACGGGTTCTGTGAGTCTGCCCTGCATCCCGAGCCAGTACTCGGAGCGTCCACGCAGATCGCTGATCGGGTGTTCGGCCCAGAAGTCAGACGCCACCGTGACCGGTGTGGCTTCCCATGTGACCGCCTTGGCCCCGTTTTCGCAGTACTCGAACTTGCTCCGGTGACCGGAAGGGTCCGGCCACGCGCAGCTCATACAGTCGAATCCCTGTTTCTGGTTCATCGCGAGCAACGTACGTGCACTCCGCTCGATGCCCATGTGCTTCAGCGCCGGCTGCATGGAGTGATACACGCCTTGCATTCCGGCAGCCCAATCCTTGGGCTTGTCGACTTCGAGATCGTTCTCGTCGGCTTCCTCGACGGATGGGTTGGAGCGAGTCATCGGGCATCCCTTCTAGGCTGCGTCTCGATATTCAGTGGTCCTGCTCGTGCCATTGTGACTCAAGAGCCACGTCAGGGTCCCTGGGTGCCGTCCCCTTCTAGGCCGAACTTGGTGCCTGGAATAGATCCCGCCCTGAAGAAGCGCACTGTCTGATTCATGTAGAACCTCCAGTCAAGATACTCCGCCCGCACCGAGGGGATGTGATCACCTCCTCCGCCCGGGTCGGACCAGAGTTAGTCGATGCCAGAGAAATTCTGCCAACCGGTGGGGTGAGCAGGTCATCTCCGGCGTCCTGCCCGCGTGTGCGATCCACAGCTGGCAGGGACCAGTCTCAGGGGAGTGACAGTAGTGGGTGATGAGCACCCGGGGGCCATGGATTATTCCCAGAGACTGGACCGGCTGACTCTCTGCATCCTGCTGGAAGAAGGGATCCCTTTCGCGGCCCAAGAAGACCTCCGGCAGTAGGAATCGGCGAGGGGGTTGACACAAACGCTGAGATCACCAACACTTTCAACTGGAAGTATTTCAATACAACCCTATTAGGAGCATCTCATGCGGCACGGTGATATCTCTTCAAGCCCCGACACAGTCGGTGTTGCAGTCGTCAACTACAAGATGCCTCGGTTGCATACGAAGGGCGAAGTCCTCGAGAACGCCCAGAAGATCGCGGAGATGATCAAGGGAATGAAGCAGGGGCTGCCGGGTATGGACCTCGTGATCTTCCCCGAGTATTCAACGCAGGGCATCATGTACGACAACGATGAAATGTTCGCAACGGCGGCTACGGTCCCTGGAGAAGAGACCGAGATCTTCTCCGCCGCGTGTCGTGAGGCGGACACCTGGGGTGTCTTTTCGATCACCGGTGAGCAGCACGAAGACCACCCGAACAAGCCGCCCTACAACACGCTCATCCTGATCGACAACACAGGTGAGATCGTCCAGAAGTATCGGAAGATCCTGCCGTGGGTCCCGATTGAGGGGTGGTATCCGGGGGACACTACCCACGTCGTGGAAGGACCGAAGGGGTTGAAGATCTCACTGATCATCTGTGACGACGGGAACTACCCTGAGATCTGGCGTGACTGCACGATGAAGGGCGCTGAGCTCGTGGTGCGCTGCCAGGGTTACATGTACCCGTCGAAGGATCAGCAGGTGTTGATGTCGAAAGCCATGGCATGGGCGAACAACTGCTATGTGGCGGTGGCCAACGCTGCCGGTTTCGACGGTGTCTATTCCTACTTCGGTCACAGTGCCATCATCGGCTTTGACGGTCGGACGCTCGGTGAGACGGGCGAGGAAGAGTACGGGATCCAGTACGGTCAGTTGTCCGTCTCTGCGATCCGTGATGCCCGCCAGAACGATCAGTCCCAGAACCACCTGTTCAAGTTGTTGCACCGCGGATACTCGGGAGTTCACGCTGCGGGGGACGGCGACAAGGGGGTCGCTGAATGCCCGTTCGACTTTTACAAGACCTGGGTCAATGATGCACAGAAGGCCCAGGAGAACGTCGAGGCCATCACCAGGGACACCGTAGGGGTGGCCAGCTGTCAGGTCGGATCTCTGCCGTCAAAGAAAGAGATGACCGCCTAGTCCATTCGTACGGAAAGTCAGAGCCGGGCGCTGGGCGTCCGGCTCTGACTAGTTTGGAGACTCAGATGCCATTCATCAACGATCGCCTCAACGAGATCAAGCAGCAACAGATGGACGAGCAATTGACCCGCATGGAACGCGAGGACTTCTTGAGTGACGGGATCGGAGCCGGATCGGATGGAGTCGATCTCGAGGCCATACGGTCGCGCCTCCTCCAACGGATCGTTGGCCAGAACGCTGCCGTCGAAGCGGTCACTCGTTCCGTGGCGGTAGGTCGCGCCGGAGTGGGCGACCGCGATCGTCCTCTGGCGAATGTGTTGTTGCTGGGACCGACTGGTGTCGGGAAGACGGAACTGGTCCGCCAGCTTGCTGCGAGCCTGCGGACAGGGCCGGACGACCTGTCTCGAATCGATATGAGCTCTCTGTCTCAAGAGCACTACATGGCATCTCTGACAGGTGCGCCCCCAGGCTATGCCGGCTCCAAGGAGAGTTTTTCCCTGTTTGACCGGTCCAAGATCGGAGGGGACCCCTATATGCCGGGAATCGCCCTTTTCGATGAGGTGGAGAAGGCGCACCGTTCTGTTCACCGAGCGATGCTCCAGGTTATGGATCATGGCCTCTTGAAGCTTGCAAATGGTCAGGAGACCATCAACTTCCGAAATGCCTATGTATTTATGACTTCGAACCTAGGCTCCGCCGAGCTGATGGAGCGTAGCCGTAGCCGCGTCCGGAGAACGCTCACGAAAGCTGCTGAACGCGCAGGCATATCCGAGACGCCGCTCTACCAACGCCTGTGGGGTGATGACAGCGTGGTCGTCCGGAAAGCACTCGAAAGCTTCTTCGAGCCTGAATTCATCAACCGCATTGACGAGGTTGTGGTCTTCAATCCGCTGACGGATCAACATGCAGTCGCCGTCGCTGATCTCGAGATACGAGACCTCATGCGCAGGTGTGCTTCCCGAGGCATCGACCTGAAGGTGGAGCCCCAGGTGGCTGTTTTCGTGAGCGCCCAAGGGTACGACCAGGCCTACGGTGGTCGAAGCATCAAGCGGCTAGTCCGTGAGCAGGTGGCGACCCCGGTGGCCCGCGCGGCACTCAGTGCCAGAGGTGTCTCGGGTCAGAAGATCCAAGTATCGGCCAGTCTGGATGGGGGAGAGGTCGTCGCGCTGCCCAGAGTGTCAGAGCCTGTCGATGACCTCGAAATCTAACCCACTCACTCGCGCGAGATGAACGGGATGAACCGCCTGGTTGCCGTGGAAGACGACGGGCCCGCGTGGCCCGTCGTACCCGAGTGTCCCGATCACGCGGTTCATATCGTTTGCCTGCGTCGACCTAGCAATGCGGGTGAGATTGGCCAGAGTATGCATGCCTTCGTAGCACGACTCAGCGACGTTGTTCAGTGGAGGTGCACCTGCTCCATGGAAGGCGGCGTACTGGGCCTGTAGATCGAAAGAACCCGCTGTGATGAGGGTGCGGAAGAACCCTGCGGAGACATAGAGATCCTCCGTGGTGTCAGGGCCGCTTGCCATCACCATGTTCTCTTCCATGAGAGGGCTGAAGCGCACCATCTTGGTGTGGAGTCCCCGCTCGGCGAAGATGCGGTTGAACACCGCCGCTTCGTGTCCTACCAGGAGCATCAGAACTCCATCACAATCAGCCTGAGCTACCTGTTCGACCAAGTGGTCCATCTGGTCCGCATCCATCGGCACGTAAGCTTCTCCGGCGAGGTTGATCCCGAGTCGCGCGCAGGAATCCCGCAGGACGCCCGCGGTCTGACGTGGCCACACATAGTCATGGCCGACGACGAACCATTTCTTCTTCCCGAGGTGCTTGGCGATCCAGGCAAGTGCGGGAAGGATCTGAAAGTTCGGCACTTCGCCGCTGCAGTAGACCCCCGGTCGGTTTTCACCACCCTCAAACACTGAGGTGTAGACGTACGGAAGGCGGCCGTCGATTGCTGGGACCAAGGCATTCCGGACCGATGAGATGTGCCATCCCGTCACCGCATCCAGGCGGTCCTGCGAGACGAGGAGAGACACCTCGTCGGCCACTTCGTGGGCGGGGCGGCTAGCGTCTATGACTTGGAGTTCCACTTCGCGGCCTAGTACGCCACTGGCACGGTTGAGCTCTGCGGCGGCTAGTTCGGCCACGGCCTGACATGAGGGTCCAAAGATTCCCGCGCTGCCTCCCAGAGGGATGACCATGCCCACACGCCAGATCGGTGATCGATGCGGCACGTAGTTCCTTCCGTGAGATCCTGGTCACTAACCATGACATGAAATAGTTCCGTATGTAAAGATTGTTGTGTAACAGGGAAGTAAAAGAAAAGGAGTGCGGGCATGTCGGTGGCAACGTCCCATACTGGGTTAGGATCGGCGTTGGCTGCGGCCACACGTAAGGTTCATGGCCGCATCCACGTCGTGGTGTCGAGTGCAGAGCTGACGGTGGACCAATGGTCGGTGCTGGACAGGATAGCTGCAATGAAGGGCCCGGTGTCGATGGCAGCGGTTGCCGAGACCACGGGGCTGACTGGCCCGAGTCTGACTCGGGCGGTCGACAAGTTGGTGACGGCGGCCCTGGTGTTCCGAGAGGTTGATGCCAGTGACAGGCGCCGAGTGCTGGTGGATCTTTCAACGAGGGGCGTCGCATTGCATGCCGAGCTCGCGCCGCTGGTGTACTCCGCGGAGAGTGAAGTGGTAGAAGGTTCCTCTACCTCTGTCGACGAGCTTCTCCGAGTTCTACGTGGACTGACCCGCTAGCTCTTCTGGTGACCGAGCTAAAGAGGGCTCCTCTGCTGGGGTCCTCTTGGCGAGAATCCATGCGATCAATGCGAGGATGCCCAGGGCCACCAACATTCCCAGGGCCCCCACGACACCTGGAACCCACGCGTCCCGAAGGAGCAATACTGCCGGGACAGAGGTGGTAGGGATCGCCCACAGAGTAACCAGCCAGCCGCTGAATGGTGTCCAAGCTGCCTTTTCGAGTGCGAGAAGGGCGAAGAACAGGAACCACAGAACCGACCAGGCCAGCCAGACGACCCCGAAGGTCAAGTCTCCTGCCGCGATAGAGTCCAGCGCGAAGTAGACCGCCGATGCGGAGACGAATAGGGAGAACCATCCCACGCCCTCGGCGGAGATGCTGGTGAGGTTAGTGATGCCTACGTAGAGATATGTGAATCCGAAAAGCAGGATCGGGAAGGTGGCGTGCAACGTCGCATGGTCACCTCCTGATTGTGCGACGATCATCAGCGGAATCACACACTGAAGTCCCCCGACGAAGAGGTTGAAGACGCCTGCGCTTCGAGGAGTGACTCTACCGAGAAGCATCAGTCCGTTGATGAATAGGACCGCACCGACGTAGAACAATCCGACTGCGCTCACAGCACACCTCCACGAGACCAAAGGTCAATTAGTTCTATATGGAAATACTCCAATAGAAACTACATCGTCGACAACTGCTGGTCAATGCTCTGCACCAGAGCCGTTATCCCTATGGAATACGACTTCGGCACCGACTGTCCTGTACGGCCTCCTCCCGATGCGGGGTCCCGCCAACCGTCGTCGGCGCTTGCTTCGGTCAACTGAGGCTCTGTTCCGCGCCGATGGGCGGAGATTCCGCGTCACCGATGCCGTGGTCATCGACGACATTCCCTGATCAGCCCGCGCGTGGGCGAGGTGCTTACAGGGTGGACGGTCTGTGTCGCCGAGCTCCGTCCAGTCACGGTGTCAGGGCAAGGTTGAGGACAAAGAGGAGCGGCGAGCATCTCCGGACCCGGTCAGCAGATGACCGAGGCGACGGACGCCGGCGACCATCTCCTCCTGCTGCACGCTGGCGTAGCTGAACCGGGCGTAGTGCGCGGCCTGGGTCATGGGGAAGAACGTCCCGCCTGGGACGTAGGCGACCCTGGCCTGAGGCAGCGAGTATTCGGCCATGAACCGTGCTGAGTCGAAGTCTTCTGGGAAGGTGACCCAGGTGAACAGACCGCCTTGGGGCCGGGTGTATTTCACGTCGGCGGGGAAGGTTTCAGCCATGGTGCTGAGCATCGCGTCGCGCTTGGCGCGATAGACCGGACGGACGGCCTCGAGGTGCGCGTCCAGGTCGAACTCGGTCAAGAACCGGGCCGTAGCCGTCATGTTCAGGGTGGACGATTGGGTGTCGGCGGCCAGTTTGAGCAGCTCGAGCTTCGTCAGGATTGTAGGGCTGGCCACGGCATAGCCCATGCGCACGCCCGGGGCGAGTGTCTTGGAGAAGCTGCCCAGGTGGATGACTCGACCCTCGGTGTCAAGGGATTTCAGGGTCGGGAGCTGCTCGCCTTCGAACCGGAGCTCGCGGTAGGGGGTGTCTTCCAGAACGATGATGTCGTGCTGGTTGGCCAACTCCAGCAGACGGTGGCGTCGCTCCAGGCTGAGTGTGACTCCGGTGGGATTCTGGAAGTCCGGAATCACGTAGATGAATTTCGCCCGCGGGGTGTTCGCCAACACCCATTCGAGCAAATCCGTATCAATGCCGTCCTTGTCCATGGTCACCGGGGCGTAGTCCGGCTCGTAGGGGGCGAAGGCGACGAGGGCGCCCAGGAACGTGGGGTTCTCTGTGATAATCACGTCGCCGGAATTGATCAGCAGCTTGGCCACCAGGTCGAGACCCTGTTGAGCGCCCTGGAGCACCAAGACGTCTTCGGCGCTGCAGTCCACGCCGTCGCGGCCCATTCGATCTTCGATCCTCTCGCGCAGTTCGGGGATTCCGGCGGTGGCCGTGTATTGCAGAGCGGTGCGCCCCTGCTCGCGGAGAACGTGGTCGTAGACGCTGCGAAGCTGGTCGAGGGGGAACAGGGTGGGGTCCGGGTAGCCGCCCCCGAACGAGGTGATCGAAGGGTCATCGCCCAGCTGCAGCAATTGGCGGATGGCCGAGGGTCGGACTCGTCCGATTCGCTGCGCGAAGTGGTGTTCCATGTGTCCTTTCGAGGGCAGAGTCGAGGGTTGAAATCAATGAGAGGAAATGTGTGGTCTCGTTGAAGCGCTGCAGTCAGGCGGCGTTTGGTGATCGCCCTCGACCATGCGCCGCCGCAATGGTTGGCCGCGCAGATCTGTCCTAAGTCCGCCTCAGTGGGACCCGACGGTGGACTCTCTGACGACCAGGTGAGGTTGCACCAGGTGGAAATGTTCCTCGGGGGGATCGCCTTTGATGGCAGCGGAGAGCAACCCGCCTGCCAGCGTCCCGATCGCCTTGAATCCAAGATCAATACTGGTCAGCGGTGTCTGCCCACCTTCGGCGATGGCTTTCCAATTGTCGAAGCTTGCGATTGCCACATCACCTGGGACGCGCAGGCCGGATTCTTGCACGGTGTCCGCGATGCCTCGGGATATCTGATCGCTGCCCCCAATGATGGCGTCGACTTCGATGCCGCTCTGCAGCAATGACTTGGTTGCCGCCCTGCCCCACGCCTCGCTCCAAGATCCAAATCGTGGTGGGCCCACCATTTCGAGGCCTTCCTTGGCCAGTTCATCGGAGATCCCCCGAGCGCGGTCTTGAGCTGCGGTGTAGGTGGGGTCCCCCGTGATGTGAGCGATTCGCCGCTTTCCCAAGGCTCGCAAGTGGTCTGTCACCAAAGCACCCGCATGGTAATTGTCGGCAACGACTGAGATGTCTCCCGTGTCAGCCGAGGGTGCGTACGCATAGACGACAGGCACCGTCACCTGATCGCTGATCGACGCCCTCTGGTCAGGTCGTGAGCCGACGACTATCAATCCGTCCACATTTCGACTCACGAGAGCTTTCAGATGGTGCTGTTCCCGAATCGCGTCGCCTCGCGCATCACATAGCAGCACGGACATCTTGCCGGCTCCGAAGGCGTCCTCGGCCCCCATGAGGATGGGGAGGCTGAAACGACCCTCCAGATCATCGGTGAGGAGTCCGACAGTCCCGCTGTGTCCAGAGAGTATGGCTTGGGCGAGTGCATTAGGAGTGAAGCCGAGCCGATCAGCGGCGGCCAGTACGCGCTGGCTGGTCGCAGCATTGACTTCACTGGTCCGACCGTTCATGGCCTTGGACGCCGTACTGAGAGATACCTCGGCCACAGCAGCCACGTCACGCAACGTGACCTTCTTTCGAAGGTTTTCTCTCTTAGCTTTCGACATGGTTCCTCATCCAGGTATTTTACCCCGGCTGTTCTCCGCGATTGAAGCACTTGGAGGGTCTTGTGTGTGATGCACCTCACTGTTACCGTGACAGAAACCGTTTTCGGTAAATTTCGAAATCCTGATCGAGTCGCGTCTCGGCGGTCGACAGGCTTGACAGAAGGAGGGGACATGCAGAGTCCACGAATCTCGAAATTGGGCGTCACAGGCACCTCGATGGCTGCGATCCTCGCACTGAGCGCCTGCACCGGCGGTGGGGAAGGCGGGGAAGGTGGGGAGCAGGGGGCCGAGGATCAGACCGTCACAGTCTGGCATTACTTCAGCGACGACAACCAGGTCGAGTTGATGGACCAATACAAGGAGAAATTCGAGTCGGAGAACGAAGGCGTCACTGTTGAGAACGTCTTCGTCCCCTATGACCAGATGAACTCCAACCTGCTCTCCGCCACCGGTGCAGGTGAGGGCCCAGATGTCGCCGTCTTCAATGGTGCCGACGCGTCGACGCTCGCTTTGGGCGGCGCGCTCACCCCCATGGACGAGTATTGGGAAAACTTTGAGGACTCTGACCAGTTCTCGGAAGCTGCGCTCCACGTCGTGGATGATGAGACCTATGCCGCCCAGGGTTACGTCAACCTGCTCGGGCTTTGGTACAACGCTGACATTCTCGCGGAACTTGGTATCGAGCCGCCCACCACGATGGAAGAGTTAGAGGACGCCCTCCAGCAGACGGTGGATGCCGGAAATGGAGGCATTACGCTTTCCGGCCTCCCCAACTCCCAGGGCGAATGGCAGGCATACCCGATACTCTCCGAAGCCGGCTTCAGCTACGAATCGCCGGAAGAGGATGCCCTGGCTGAAGGTCTCGGACGTGTTCGGCAATGGGTCGAAGACGGATGGCTCTCCCAGGAGGCGGTGAACTGGGACCAGACTGTTCCGTTCCAAGAGTTCGCAGCAGGGAATTACACCTTCGCATTGAACGGCAACTGGCAACAGGGGACCGCGGAATCCGAGGCCGACTTTGAGTACGGAGTCGTCCCATTCCCCGTAGGTGAACAGGGCGGGGTCTACCTGGGCGGTGAGGGGCAGGGTATAGGTACGAACAGCGAGAACCCTGACCTGGCTTGGGACTACCTGGAGAGCACCTACTACGACCAGGAAGCTCAGCTTCTTGCACCAGAACTCGTGGGCTCGCTGCCTTCGCGCGCCGATGCCGCACAAGACGATGTCGTCGCGATGAATGAGCTGCTGGAGCCTTTCAGCGAGTCCATCGAAACGAGCGGAACGCGTTACCCCGTGGAGGCAGTGCCAGCGGAGTCGGTGGCGGATGTCCAAGTCACCATGGGGCAGGCATGGAGCGCCACCATCGGCAACCAGGCCAGCCCTGAGGATGCCGCCGCCGATGCCATCGCCGATCTCGAAGGCCTGCTGGACCAATGACCACTGCTCTTCCAGCTCGCCGACTCCCCGCGTCTCCTGTCGGGAGACGCGGGGAGCAGGTGCTAACCCCACCACGCAAGAGAAGACAGCTTCCTCGCCACTTCGGGTTTCTCATCCCCGCCGCCATCTTCATGGGAATCTTCGGACTATTCCCGCTGGTGCAGCTCCTGTGGATGAGCCTGCACGATGTGACATCTTCAACCCTGAACGCAGACGACTGGCTCTTTGTAGGGCTCGAGAACTACATCAAGGGATTCGTGGATGGCGATAGTGCAGTCTCGCTCTACCGAACTCTCGTCGTAGTCACGATCGTGACAGTAGGCGGGATGGGCCTGGGATTCGTGGCCGCCGTCGCACTGCGGACCCGGGGGCGCTGGTCAGGAAGCCTTCTTGCGATCATGGTGTTCGTCTGGGCGTTGCCGCCCGTGGTCAACGGTTCGGTCTGGAAGTTTCTTCTCGCTGAACGAGGTTTGATCAACTCGATCATCACGGGTGTGGGCCTGCCCACCGTCCCATTCCTCTACGACCCCCAGTGGGCGCTATTCTCGGTCGCCTTCGTCGCAGCGTTCGCGGTCATCCCATTCAACGCGTTGGTGTTCCGGGCCGCCCTGATGAATATCTCTCCCGAGGTCTTCGAGGCGGCAGCCATCGATGGCGCGAGCAAATGGCAGGAGATCCGCTACGTGATGATGCCAGCCGTTCGGCCCACCAGCCTCGTACTTTTCGTGCTGACAGTGGTGTACGGCTTCCGCAGCTTCGACTTCATCTACGTGATGACCTTCGGTGGTCCAGGCACCTCGACTGGAACCCTTCCGTTCCTGGGGTACCTCCAAGCATTCAACCAGTATGACTACGGGCTCGGCGCCGCCACATCGTTCGTTGCAGTGCTCGGGGTTTTTGCACTCGCCGGCGCCTACGCATGGAGCATTCGCCGAGAGGAGGGCGAAGGATGACAGCCAAGGCCGGGCCAGTCACCACCCTCATCAAACTAGGGCTGACACTGATGTACGGGATCCCGCTGTTGTGGATCGTCCTCACGTCGATCAAAGATTCCTCAGAGGTCTTCGCCGCAGACAGCGCATTCCTCTTTGACCCCACACTGGACGCCTACAGCGATGCCCTCGATGGCGCCCTCTGGCAGGCTCTCCAACAGTCAGTCCTCATAGCCACAGGCACCACCGCGCTGGTCCTGCTCATCGCCGTGCCGGCAGCCTACGGGCTCGCACGAGTCAAACATTGGTCGGTCACTGTGGGACTCATCGCACTCATCATCTTGCAGATGATGCCCCAGACCGCACAGGTGATTCCGCTCTTTGACCTCTTCGGAAACTGGGGGCTTCTCGACCAACTAGTCGGCATCATCATTGCGGATACCGCCTTGCTTACTCCGTTCGCCACTCTGCTGCTGCGACCGTTCTTCCGGTCAGTGCCGATCTCTCTCGAAGAGTCAGGAGCGCTGGACGGGGCAGGTCAACTGCGAACTTTCTGGTCGATCGTCCTACCGATCGCCAGGAACGGGATGCTCACGGTCGCTTCAATCACATTCCTCCTGGCATGGGGAGAATTCCTCTACGCAGTCAGCTTCTTCCTCAGCCCAGGAAACTACCCCCTCTCGGCACTGCTCTCACAACAGGTCTCTGCCTTCGGGATCAACTGGCCCGGCCTGATGGCACTCGCGGTGCTGACATCCATCCCGATCCTGATCGTCTTCACGGCCACATACCGGCTGTTGCGCGATGGGCTCACCGTGGGAGCGGTGAAGTAAGACCACGTTCGTCCTTGAACCTGCGCATCATTCGTCACTTCTAAGGAGATTTCCCTTGGCACAGACTCCACAGCCCAGACCCGACGGAGCAATCACCGGTCTGGTCCCGACACAGTCCCCAGTTCCAGTCGCCCCCTCACAGTCGCACTGGCAACCGCTTCCGCTCACTGACATCGAGTTCGCCGGCGGGTTCTGGGGACATCGGCAGTCGCTCAACCACAACGTGACGCTGCCCCATATAGAGGAATGGATCGAACGCAGCGGGTGGGCGAAGAACTTCGACCACGCCGGCACGGGGGAGCTGCCCGGGAAGCGCCAGGGTCGTGAGTTCTCGGACTCTGAGATCTACAAGCTACTCGAGGGCATGGCATGGGAGATTGCACGGACCGGCGACCAGGACCTCGACCGACGGTTCAAGCAACTCGCTACCAGAGTCGCCAAGGCACAGGAGTCCGACGGCTACATCAACACGAACTTTGGTCGACCGGGGCAGGCGCCTCGCTATTCTGACTTCGAGTGGGGTCACGAGCTCTACTGTTATGGGCACCTCATCCAGGCGGGTGTGGCACGAGCTCGAACCCACGGCGTCGATCAACTGGTGGAAATCGCCATCGGGGCCGCCGATCACATCTGTGCGGAGTTCGGCTCCGAGACCGACACCCGTCTCGGAGGTCACCCTGAGGTCGAGACGGCGCTCGTGGAGCTCTACCGGGTGACCAGCAACGCAGCGTACCTGCGTCAGGCGCAGCTCTTCGTGGCTCGGCGTGGCCAGGGGCACCTGGGAGAGATCGACTTCGGGCCCTCCTATTTCCAGGACGATATTCCTGTGCGGGAGGCTTCTGTGCTTCGGGGCCACGCAGTACGCGCCTTGTACCTCGGTTCGGGGGCTGTCGATGTCGCCGTCGAGACCGAAGACGAGAGTCTGCTCGAATCTGTGCAGACTCAGATGATCAATACCTTGTCCCGCCGCACCTACATCACCGGTGGAATGGGCGCTCACCACGAGGGCGAGTCATTCGGCCAGGACTATGAGCTGCCAGCCGACAGGGCCTATGCGGAGTCCTGCGCCGGAGTGGCCTCCGTCCAGTTGAATCATCGACTGTTGCTGAGCACGGGAGATGCGAGACATGGTGATGCCATCGAGCGGACCCTGTACAACATCATTGCCACGGCGGTGGGTGCCGACGGGCGTTCATTCTTCTACACCAACACTCTTCACCACCGTGAGGAGGGTGACGCGCCCGCGGCGGAGGAAGCGAGCCCACGAGCAGCATCCTCATCGCGTGCTCCCTGGTACCAGGTCTCATGCTGCCCGACGAACCTCACACGGACCCTTGCCTCGTTGGGGGCATACATGGCCACCAAGAGCGACCAGGGCGTGCAGATCCACCAGTACTTCTCCGGGGCGCTCACCACCGAGTTGAAGGGCGGTTCGAAGGTGTCACTCCAGCTGTCCACGGAGTACCCGAGGGATTCCCGCATTGAGATCCAGGTCCTCGAAGCCCCAGCGGGGGAGTGGACGTTGGATCTTCGTGTTCCGGAATGGGCCGACTCAGCCACTCTCTCGCATTCAGGCGCTGAGCCTGTCACCGTGGATCCGGGGTACGTGCGAGTCACCGGTTCACTTCGCCCAGGCTCGACGCTGATCCTTGATATCCCTGTTCAGGCGCGTTGGACGAGGGCTGACCCGCGCATCGATGCTGTCCGCGGACAGGTCGCCGTTGAGCAAGGGCCGCTCGTGATGGCCATGGAGTCTGTGGACCTGCGGTCTTCGGTCCCGGGTGCGGACATCTCGGGCGTGCGGGTCGACACCAGCGAACTTCCGGTCCAGGACGGCGCCGGGACTCGAGTGGCCACCTTGATCCACGAGAATCAAGACCTCGAATGGCCCTACTTCTCGCCAGACATGGGGACCACGGAGTCACGGGATTCTTCAACCGTGGAGAGGCCGCGTCATGACGTTGCACTGGTCGCCTATCACGAGTGGGCGAACCGGGGGCCCTCAACAATGCGCGTGTGGATCCCCGAAGCCTAGAGCTGATCAGTAAGGACAAGCGCATGAACGATGAGCGGATACGTCAAGAGCGCACCACCCTAGGCATCGAGTTCGGGTCCACCCGGATCAAGGCATGCCTGGTGGGTGAATCGGGTCAGACCCTGGCCACGGGTTCCAGCTCCTGGGAGAGTGAACTCCTTGACGGCGTCTGGACGTACTCCCTGGAGGCGGTGCGTGAGGGCCTGGCCGCGGCCTATGCTGACCTCGCCGCGCAGGTTGTGAAGGTCCACGGCATACATCTGCGTGTGGTGGGGGCGATCGGCGTCTCGGCGATGATGCACGGCTACCTGGCCCTGGACTCGGCCGGGGAGCTACTGGCCCCGTTCAGGACCTGGCGCAACACCACCACGACGCAGGCAGCCGCTCGGCTCACCGAGGAATTGAGGCAGAACATCCCGCTGCGCTGGTCGGTGGCTCACCACTACCAGGCGATCCTCGACGCCGAGCCCCACGTGCCCAGGGTCCACACCCTGACCACCCTGGCCGGCTATGTCCACCATCTGCTCACCGGCACCCATGTTCTCGGGATCGGGGATGCCTCCGGGATGTTTCCCATCGATCCGGACACAGCGGATTACGACGCCGAAATGCTGGACCGGTTCGACCAGCTCACCGCGGGACCCGACAGCGGCAGGCCCCTGAGTCAGCTGTTGCCGCCGGTGGCGTCTGCGGGGATGCAGGCGGGCTTCCTCACCCCGGAAGGTGCCCAGCTGCTGGATGCCACCGGGGCCCTGGAGCCAGGGATCATGTTCTGCCCGCCCGAAGGTGACGCGGGCACCGGGATGGTCGCGTCCAACGCGGTGCGCGCCCGGACCGGCAACGTCAGCGTAGGCACCAGTATCTTCGCGATGCTCGTGCTCGAAGATTCGCTGCGAAGCACGCGAGGTGAGATTGACATCGTCGCAACCCCGGATGCCAAGCTGGTCGCGATGGTGCACTGCAACAACGGTGCCAGCGAGCTCGGCGCCTGGGCCGGGGTCTTCGGTGAATTCCTCACAAGACTTGGTTATACGCCTGATGCTGATGAGGTCTTCCAGGCGATGCTCAGTGGCGCGCTGGAGGCCGAGGCATCACAGAACGGGCTGCTGGCGTACAACCTGCTGGCCGCTGAGCCGATCATCGGCGTGACCCAGGGGCGCCCGATGATTGTGCGTACCCCGGGAACCCCGCTGAGCCTGGCCGGGTTCGCCCGGGCCCAGCTGCTGGGGGTCTTCGCCGCGCTCAGCGTTGGAATGGCTGTCCTGGCCGAGGAAGGCGTGACGGTCGACCGGTTCTTCGCGCATGGGGGTCTGCTTCGCACCGGTGGAGTGGCCCAGCGGGCGTTGGCGGCGGCTCTGGGGACACCGGTGTCGGTGATGAAGGATGCTTCCGAGGGTGGCGCCTGGGGCATCGCGGTGCTGGCCAGGTATGCCCGGGCGGTGGCGACTGGAAGCGCAGCGTCACGTGGCCTCCCGGACTGGCTCGATGAGGAGGCCTTCGCGGGCTCAGAGGCAGAGACTGTGGAGCCCTCGGAGGTCGAGATCGCCGACTACGCGGAGTTCCTGGGCCGGTGGCTCACGGGTCTGCCGGTGGAACTCGCCGCGGGTGAAATCCTCGAGGAGCGAAAATGACCCTGCATCTGAACGTCTTCTCGGCCTCGGCCAAACCGGCCATCGCGACGGCGTATGAGACTGCATCCGGCCTGCATGCCGAGCTGTCCCGCAACGGTCTGGTGGCCTGGACCACAGGCTACGTCTCCCAGCGGGTGGAGCTCTCCGAGCAGGCCGCCGCCCACGCCGACGTCTAGCGGCACATGCGCCAGATTCGCGGCGTCGTCTGCGGAAGCCAGGGCATTGTTCACAAAGCCCCATTCGAGACAGATGACCTCATAACTAGAAGCGGGTTGGACGTCGGCAGGTGCTCTCCCACCGACACCTGCGCCTCGGTTTTCGACGGAGGCGCTCCGCACTTTGGTGCGGCTCGTCCACCCCGTGGTGCCTCACTGGCAAGTCCCCGGGAACTACAGGCCGTGCCTCAGATAAAAGTCCCCGCGAAACCTAACCGACCTGCCGGTTGAATCGGATACCACCAGGATCAGGCATCGCGGTCGCGATCCGAACCTCTCGCTCAAGCTCTCGAGTCTTCTCCCCGGCCAGCCTGATCAGCTGTTGTTGGATCTGATCGATCTCCGCAGCAATGGCCATGGGGTTCAGTCGATCGTGGTGATCTCCGAGTTCACTCTGCTGAGCGGGGCTCAGGATTCCAGAGGCCAGCAACCTGCGAAACGGTGTCTGCGGAGCGTCGTAGATCCGCTTGCGTCGACCGAGCGTGTCGGTGGCCCAGCGGATCGGTTTCTTCGTCGGGGTCAAGAAGTTCAACCGCTCATTGACCAGGGGCCAGAGCCGGTTCAGCAGCGCCAGCTCCGCCGCGGTGTCATACCGGTAGTAGAACCCATAACGCCGAACCACGTGCCCGTTCTTGGACTCTATGGTGGCCTGATCGTTCTTCTTATAGGGCCTGGACCGGGTGAAGTAGATCTGTCTCTGCCCGGCCCAGCTGACCAGGTCGTGGTTGATGAACTCCCCGCCGTTGTCGAAGTCCAAGCCGCTGAGCAGGTACGGAATCGATTCCACAGCGGCTTCCATGACACTCAGGATATGTATCCGTGCGTTGTTGCGGATCGCGCGGGTGAACACCCAGCCGGTGTGCACATCTGTGAGGTTCACCGAGCGGGCGAACTCACCTTTGAGGGTGGGGCCGCAGTGGGCGACGGTGTCGACTTCGAAGAATCCGGGTTCGTCCTCGACCTCGTCACCGGCCCTACGGATGTTGATCGAGGCGCGAAGCAGCGATCCGGGCTTGGTCGTGGACCTTCCGCGCAGCGGCTCCTTCGCCTTTGCCGGGGCAAGGTAGCGATCAATCGTCGCGGCGCTCATCGCGAGCAGCTCCTCGCGCACCTCGGGGCTGTATCGATCCTGGCCCGGGATCAGCGAGCCATGGCGTTGCATTGCTTCGATCCATTCGGTCATCGAGGCAGCCAGGTATTTCCCACACAGCCCACCGGAGACCGACCAGATCTGTTGCAGCACCACCAGAGAGTCGTAGGAATATCTGCGTGGACGACTCTTGCGTCGGTCCAGGACAGCCACGGTCGCGCTTGCCCGCCCGGGTGGTTGGGCGAGGCGTCGGCGCAGCTGCTGACGGGCGTGGTCCCGGTTCCAACCGGTGATCCTGACAACGGTGTCCAGGATCGCTGCCTTTTGCTTCTTCGTCGCCCGGGCGTAGGCCTGCGCGTACTTCTTGGTCACTTCGATGCGGGTCCTCATCGACACGTCCCTGTCAGCCATACCCCATCGTTGCCGTGCCACAGGTCCTGCGGAAGATTTCGCGGGGAGAAGTATCTGAGGCACGGCCCCTGCTACGCGGGGACTTTATATGAGGATCGTCGCACCCTTGCATGAGGGAGCTCGGCGGGTCACGATGGATCCAGAGTGCAGACTTCGATGTCGGTGCAGTGACTCTGGTCAGGTTGAACCAGTCGTGTCTAGGAGGACCGTATGCCTGAGTTCCATTCCAAAGTGACCATTGACCTACCGCGTGAGGAGGTGTTCACGTATATCGTGAACTCAGAGACTCAGGTGATCTGGCAGTCGGGACTGCAGGAGTTCGATGCTGACTGGAGTGATGAACCCACGGTGGGTGATCGCTCGAGAGGAACCGTCAAGGTTGCGGGTAAGAAGCTGCAGTGGGAGACGGAAGTCGTCGAAATCAAGCGACCAGAAACATTCGTTTTCCGGAGTGTCAAAGCACCTTTCCCGTTCCATATATCCTTCTCGCTTCTGCAGGTCGGCGACTCCACGGAGGTTCGTTACGACGGGTCCACAGAGGCGATGGGCGGCTTCTTCGGCAAATTGGCCGATCCTCTGGTGGCGCACATGTATCAACGCGATATGAACAGCAACCTCGCCAACCTGAAAGCTATTCTCGAAGAGGGATGATCGCTGTCCCTGGATCGGCATGGGTCGGTCTCGGTGCCGAGGTGCGCCAGAGATGTACCGGTGGCTCCCCGAGGGGCATCGGGTAGCACTCTTCATCCACCACTTCCACGACCGGAGCGACCCACACGGCGCTCCAGCCTCGTGAAACTTGTGGCTCCTGATGCCGAGGTTTCTGATCACCCGGAAATTTGAAATCCATGCTCGAAGGGCGCGAGGGATCGCTGCGGAAGGTTCTCAACTGCCGGGTGGAGAACGGCTACGCACGTCCGGCGCGATTTCCGCGGAGGGGGCCACGTGGTTCGCGGTTCTGAAGTCCTTGTCCACGACTTCGGTGAGGATCGTGGCGGCAGTCCTGACTCCGATTGAAGGGCATCCGGGTCAGTGGTGTTCGCGGATAGGGAGAAGTCAAGGCAGTGATCCAGAACGCTCGGACCAGGGCCTCGACTGCAGACATCGCGGTCCTCACCCGCCGGCCTTCGACTCGCTCGCCTACAGGAACCGAAACGTCGGGGGACTCTGCCTTCACACCTTCAAACCGTGGCGCAACCCAAACGCCATCACAGTATGGATGAAGCTCCTTTGGAAACACGCCCTAGTCACGTGTCTCCTTGCGTCGTCCTGCCTCACGCTGCCACCACGCCCAGATACGCCTTATAAGAGGCACCCCGCCCGGAGATGAGGGGGCTCTCGACCTTAAACTCGATCGAACCGAAGGTACTGTTCCCAGTTCGGGCGGCAAGCAGGACGAGATCCTTGGCTCCGAGGGAGATCGTGGCGCTCCCGATGCGGTCGTCCGCCAGACGAAGTCCTTGTTGACTGCGCCATGCGCAATAAGACCCAGCATTGGAATGACTGATCAGCTGGCCCGGATCCGCCCCGCCCTGGTGCGCATGCAGCAGCGGATGCCAGTGTCGAGTACCCCACGAGAAGAGCAGGAGCTGTTCGACGAGACATGGCCGCATCCATTTAGCTCAAAAAGATGTTGCACCAAAAATGAGTCGCTTCAAGTCGATTCGTTAAACCTGAAAAACTCTTTTACCGCGCTCAATATAGGTTAACTCATCGCGAACAGTGCAAATTGGTACGAGGGGTCGACCTGGCGCTGTTCACCTCGGCCTGAGAGCGGCTGAGCGATTGTTTCTGGGAGTCGAACTTAGGGATGAGGACCTGATCGGCGAAATCCACGAGGACTGGCTGTCGGCAACAGAGACGTCGGTTGGTGGTCGTTGACCGCGAGCAGTCATCAGATGAACAATCAAAGCGTCATGCAGCACTTGTGAGACGGAGGCGTCATGAACAAGTTGCCGATCGTGTACGTTCGCGGTTTCGCTGGGGGTGATGCTGGGATCGATCGGGCGGTGGAGGACCCGTTCTACGGGTTCAATGATGGGTCGGTCCATATCCGAGTCGGATTGTCTGGGAAACCGAGCTTCTATCAGTTCGAGAGCCCGTTGTTGCGACTCATGGGGGAGGGCCGATCCGATCATTCTCCAGGCGATGTTAGGGGCGGCGGTTACGAAGTCTTTGTTCGTGGAAGTCAAGAACAATATCTTAGAGATGCTGCGTCGGGATCCGTTGAGCCCGCATCGATCTGGGTGCACCGATTTTATGACACCTCTGCGCGCAGCCTGCCTAGCAGGGCTCTTGCGGGGGGCGATGAAGACGACATCGATGGCTCTGAGGCCTACCGGGAGTTTGACCTCGAGTCGGCCGCGGAGTCTCTGCGTGAGTTCGTCATGTTGATCAAGGACCGCACCGGGGCACCCCGAGTGCATCTGGTGGCCCACTCAATGGGCGGATTGATCTGCCGCTGTCTCATCCAAAAGGTGCTGCCAGACCGGGGCGAACATGCGCTGCAGCACGTGGACCGATTCTTCACCTACGGAACGCCACATGGTGGCATTCATTTCAGTGTGGGTTTTGGGCTCCTCGAGAAGATGCGGGACACGCTGAACATCCAGGGCGGCAACATCTTCGGTCGTCGAGAGATGTACGCCTATCTCACTCCAGAGGCCGAGCGTGGCGACAGGCCGCCACCAGATTGGAAAGCCAATCGGATTCCCCCGCAATCGTTTCCGGGAGACCGGGTGTTCTGCCTGGTCGGTACCAACCCCAGCGACTATGACGTGGCGCTGGGCCTGTCGGCCAAGGCCGTTGGACCCAAGAGCGACGGGTTGGTGCAGATCGAATCCGCTTACATCTCCGATGCCAACTTCGCCTTCGTACATCGCAGCCACTCGGGTCGGTACGGAATGGTCAACTCCGAGGAGGGTTATCAGAATCTCAAGCGATTCCTCTTCGGGGACCTACAGGTCACCGCTGACTTAGTTCACTATCGATTGCCGGGGGAGCCGAACAAGAACGTGACGTGGCAGGCGGAGACCCGGCTCTCGGTGCGGGGACTACCGATTGTCATGCACGAGCAGCTGGCGGCGCACCACTGCCCCATTCAGCTTGAGTGGCCCAAGGACACCGACACCGCCGATCGTCCCACACCCTTGGTCACGACCTTTCTGTCCTCCCAAGAAGGCAGGCCCGACAACGCGACGAGGATGCGGTACGTCCTCCACCTGCGGGTGCTCTCGCTGCAGGAGAACAATGGCCTCTTCAGCTTCGGAGACCACCTCGAGCAATCCGCCGATTTCGACGATATGTTGGTCGTCGACATAGAGGCACCCGATTCCCAGCGGAGTGTCCCTAGGGCGTGGGCAACCTGGGCATCCCAGATCAAGTCTCCCCTCCGCGGCTACGATCCACCCGAGGATGCCGCGCTGACGGATCAGGACGACACCGCAGGGCGCTGGGTCAGACATGTCCCGCTGCCTTCTCCTTCGGGGTCGTTCCTCGGCGAGTCCGCGGCCGTCCGCCTCACCGTGCAGGGCCGACGACCCGCCGACGACCCCAGTTACGCGCAGATCTGAAGACTCGCCCTCTTGGAGGGCAGCGTTGCAGCTGGCATATGAACGTGCCGCAGTCAGCGTCGATCAATTGCGATTCCCAACACCTCGCAGAGCGTCCAGCCAGGGATGGAGGGCTGATACCGACTCCGTGGGGAGCCGTAGATCGGTATCGAGGAAAGGTTCGTCGATTCACCTGGCAGGGCAGTCCTTGCATGGGTGGTGGGTCGGACCGATCCGCCATCACGAACGGTGATGATCGCGACTATGCTGTCCGGCACGATCTGTGTGTCTGGCTCACCGGGAACGTGCGGAAGGACGTGATCGAGCGGGCCTGCATCTCGAGCATCGGCAAAGACCTCCGCCGGAAGGGCCCGCTGAGCTGGATCCTGCTCCGCACCAGTGGGAGAACGAGTCCAGCGATGAGCGACCCAGCGCAGGAACTTCCGGGGGAAGACAAGGCACCGTCTGAGCAGTTGGCTCAGACGTCTGAGTCCAACCTGGGCGACAAGCACCGCGGAGTTCACCGACACGGCCCGGGAGCAGAAGATCTGCTGCCACCATCGCCGCTTGATCTGCAGGGACAGCTCGGGGTCCGCGTCCGCGGTGACGAACGCCGCGGTCTCCGGGATGGCCAGCGGCTTGTCGCGGTTCGCCGCATAGAGCTCATAGAAGTCTGGAAGCATGCTTTCGTCGCCGGCGAGTCCGGAGTAGGTCCCGCGCAGCTGCTCGGCGAACTTCGCGGGCTCGGGCAGGTCGTTGCTTCCCCATGGATACGAATCTCCCCAGTGGTGGAGCGACATCCCGACCCAGTCCACGACGTCGTCACCGGGATAGAAGGGGGCGTAAGGGTCATTCATCTGCGTGAGCTCGCCATCGGCGTCGGTGTCCAGCAGCTCGAACGCTTCCGTTCCGGGATCTGGGGCGTACTGACCGCCGACGAAGGGATATCCGCCGCCGTAGTTCGGGGCCCAGATCATCTCGGTGGCCGTGGTCTGCTCGCGCACGGCGGCGGCGACCTGCCGGAAGGCCTGCACATAGGCCTGGGGCTGCCATGCCCAGGGATACCAGGAGCCGTTCATCTCGTGGGCGAAGCGCAGCAGTACCGGGACCTCGGAGGCGTTGACTTCCCCCAGGAGATCCGTCAGCTCGGCGATTGACTCCTCGGTGACGGCGCCGAGTCCTTTGTGCGGTTCCAGGGTGAGCATGAGCACCCCGCCCATGCCGGCCACCTGTTCCGCGGCGGCGAGCACATTCCGTGCGTCGGTGGAGGAGAACGGCATGTCTATGAAGGACACGGCTGCACCGGGGGAGACCCCGGTGGTGGTCGCGAACTGCTCCAGCGCCTTCACGCCCCAGTCTGGGTTGAGTCCGATAATGGGACGGTCCATGGGAAGGGCCTGAGTCGGACCGGCGAGACGCTGATGGGCGACCGGGGAATCCTCTGCGTCGGTCTCCGCCCCGGCAGGGACCGAGCATCCAAGCGTCAGCGGGCAGGCGGTGGCAGTGGCCAGCAGGGGAGACAGGCGGTCGGATCGCAGACGTGGACGCACGGGTCTCCTGCGCTCGGGTGGACAGACAGCTAGGGGGGCGTCAGCTAAACGCTGACGCCCCCCTAGTGGTGTGCCTGGCGGCACAAGTTGAATCAGCCCGCGGCGGGCAGCTTCAGCTGATCGCCGACGAAGATCAGGTTGGGATCCTGGACGGTATCGGTGTTGGCGTTCCAGATGTCGTTCCAGTCGAGACCCAGAGCATTGGCGATGCTGGACAGCGAATCGCCGGCCTGCACGGTGTAGGTCTCACCGGAGACCTGGACCTCGGCCTGCTGTGGTGCCTGCTCCACTGGAGCCTGCTCGACAGGTGCCTGCTCGACAGGTGCCTGCTCGACAGGTGCTGGCTCGGGAGCGGGTGCTGGCTCGGGAGCGGGAGCGGGTGCTGGTTCAGGTGCCGGTGCTGGCTCGGGAGCCGGCGCGGGGGCCTCCTGCTCAGGAGCGGACTGCTGAGGGGCCGACGCAACGGCAGGAGCGGAGGAGCCGCCGCCGCTGCTCGGGGTGCCGGAAAGGCCGAGCTGTGAGGTGCAGGAAGGCCATGCGCCCCAGCCCTGGATCTCCCAGAGAGCGTGGGCGCGGTTGATCTGCTCAGACTTGCTGGCATCGCTGGGGAGACCGGAGCCGCCCACTGCCTGCCAGGACTGCTGCGAGAACTGCAGGCCACCGTAGTAGCCGTTGCCGGTGTTGATCGACCAGTTGCCATTGGACTCGCACTCTGCGAGCTGGTCCCACTGGCCGGAGGCGCTTGCGGCAGGAGCCTGGGCGACGACGGCTGCGCCGGCGAGCGTGGCAGCAGCGAGTCCGCCGCCGAGAACCTTCTTGAAAGTCTGCTTGGTCTGCATGAGAGTTTGAATCCCGAAGTCCCTGCACTCGTGACCCTCCCGGGCCGTCCTCGTGTCACCGTCCGCCTTCATTTTGTGTGGCGGTCAAATTTCACCCGAACCGGCATGGACGGTGGTGGGTAGCCGGTTCCGGTGCTTCTGGATGCTGTGTGCGGGGCCTGGGAACGGAGGCCCAGTCGTTACAGCGGCATCACAGAAGATGTCCGTTAACCAGTAAAAGGTCTCGGTTTGATTGCGTCAACCGGGGTTTCAGCGCCGTCGCGCACCCAAAAACCCCGGAATCACGGCGTTGACACAGCGTTACCCTCTCGTTATCAATGTTCCTGTGAATAACATGTGAGTACCAGATTCTGGTGGAGCCGCCGTCGCATCGCCGTGATGTCGCTCCGGGGCCCCGCTTCCACATTGTGGGAATTTTGAGGCCGGAACCGGCATCGAGTCAGATCTGGTGCAAGAATCAGATGATGGACGGTGTGGATCGCGCAATTATTTCCGCGCTGCGTGAAGATGGACGAATCTCTAACGCGGCGTTGGCCCAGAAGGTCGGACTCACCGCGGGACCTTGTCTGCGCCGAGTCCAGCGGCTCGAGGCTGAAGGCGTCATCCTCGGGTACACCGCAGACATCAACCCCGCATCGCTGGGACAGTCCTTCGAGGTGGGTCTGGACATCGAGCTCAAATGGGGAGACCGGGAGACCGTCGAACGCTTCGAGGACACGATGGCTGGTTACGAGGAGGTCCTCGAGCTGCTTCGACTCTTCGGCTCACCGGATTACTTCGCCCGCGTCGCGGTGGCTGACCTGCATGCCTATGAGCGGTTCCTGACCAAGAAGGTGCTGACCATCCCCGGGGTGCAGGGCACGGACTCCGCCTTCCCGATGAAGATCATCAAGAGCCAGCGCCCGCATCTGGACACCGGGAAGTCCTTCGACGAGTGAGTCGCGCATGAGCGCGGCGCCCGCGTCTCCTCCGGGGCGTCATCCACAGCTGCTGATGATCGTCACCGTGCTGATCGTGGCGGCCAATCTGCGTCCCGCGATCACCGCGGTAGGTCCGCTCATCGAGCGGATCGGCGAGGACACCGGGCTCGGTCCGGCCGCACTGGGGCTCCTCGGCGCCATTCCAGCCCTCGGCTTCGGCGTCGTCGCACTCTTCGTCGCTGCGCTCGGGCGCCGATGGGGCTTGGAGCGGACCATCTTCGTCTCGCTGCTGCTGCTCGGACTCGGCACGCTGCTGCGGTCCCTTCCGCTGGGAGCCTTCTCGCTCTTCGCCGGCACGGTGATCCTCAGTGCCGCCATCGGGGTGGGCAACGTCCTGGTTCCCGCGGTGGTCAAACGCGACTTCCCGGCCCGGGTCCCGGTCATGACCGGGCTCTACACCGCGGTGCTGGTCGGCTGCGCGGCGGTGGCCTCAGGCACGGCGGTGCCCTTGGCGGCGGCCAAGGGGTGGGAGTTCACTCTCGGCGTCACGGCAGTCTTCGCCCTGGTCTCCGCCGCCCTGTGGGGGGTCCGGTTCAAAGACCCGCGTGCCGGCCGCGCCGAGTCAGCCCCCACGCCGGCCGGGGCAGACCTCGCAGCCTCAGAGGTATCAGCCTCAGAGGCATCAGCGCCGGAGGTGCCGGCGCTGGGGGCTGCGCCCGCGCCGGGGTCTGCGGGTGGAACGATGTGGCACTCCGCGGTGGCGTGGCAGGTCACCGCCTACTTCGCCCTGCAGTCGGGGATCTTCTACCTGATGCTGACCTGGTTCCCTGCCATCCAGACCTCCCACGGCGTCACCGAGGCGGCCGCCGGCTTCTGGCTGGGGGCCTATCAGGCCATCGGGATCGTCGCGAGCCTGGTGGTGGGCCCGATCATGCAGCGCGCACAGGACCAGCGCGCGGTCGTCGTGGCCCTGGCGGGCATCATGCTCGTCGGAGTGCTCGGGATCCTGTTCCTGCCTGAGGCGATGCCGGCCTGGGCGCTGATCGTAGGCTTCGCCTCCGGCGGGAACCTCCTTGCGGGGCTCACGTTGATCAGCATGCGCGCCCGCACCTCGGGGGAAGCAAGCCGCCTCTCCGGCATGGCCCAGGGCGTGGGGTATCTGCTCGCCGCCGTGGGTCCGCTGCTCGCCGGCACGCTGTTCGAGCTCACCGGCTCCTGGTCCCCGGTGCTGTGGATCATCGTGGCCGCCATCGTCGTGATGGCGGTGGTGGGACTCTTCGCCGGGCGCAGGGTGGACGTGCTCTGACGCTGACCTCGACTTGGGCGCGCAGACCTCAGTCCGAGCGGGTCTCACGGCTGCGGTTCACGTGGCTGCGGGCGTGTTCAACCGCGGGCCCCAGCTCGGCGAACAGGTGCTTGTGGTGCCGCAGGGACTCGAGGACCCCGACCCGAGTGACCAGGGCCAGGTGTCGCTCCTGGATCCCCTTCACCAGCACAGTGATGCCACGCCGCTCCAGCGCCGTGATCATCTCGGACACCACACGGGCTCCGGTGGCGTCCAGAACCTGAAGCTGAGACATCCGGATGATCACCACATCGACGTTCTGGATCTCGGTGACCTTCTCCAGGACGCGTTCAGCGGCGCCGAAGAACAGCGCCCCGTCGAGGCGGAAGACCGCGATATGGGCATCCCCGGAGTGCGCCGGCCCAGGAATCACCTCGCGATGCACTCCGCTGGTGGCGACCATGGAGCGCAGCGCGAAGAAGGCAGCGATGACGACGCCGATCTGTACGGCCTCGATCAGGTCCAGCGACACGGTGATCACCGCGGTGACGAGAAAGACCAGGGTGTCCGCCCGGGTGGAGCCCACGATCGCGCGGACGGTGGCCGTGGAGACCATCCGCACCGCGGTGACCATCAGCACCCCGGCCAGGGCGGCCAGCGGGATCTGTGAGACCGGGCCGGTGGCGAGATAGACGACGCCGAGCAGCACCGCCGCGTGGATGATCGCGGCCAGCCTGGTGCGGGCGCCGGAGCGGATGTTCACCGCCGTCCGGGCGATCGCCCCGGTGGCAGGCATGCCGCCGAAGAAGCCCGACGCCACCGAGGCCAGACCCTGGCCGACCAGCTCGCGGTCGGCGTCGTAGGGGCCGGTGTCGGAGATGGAGGTCGCCACCCGAGCCGAGAGCAGCGACTCGATCGCCGCGAGAGCTGCGATGGTGGCTGCCGGGGCGGCCAGCGCTATGAGGGTGGCGCCGTCAAAGGCTGGCAGCACCGGAGCGGGGAGGGAGTCGGGCAGGGCCCCGATCCGGGCCGTGGGCAGGTCCAGCATGGTGGCCAGGACGGTGGCGGCGATGATCGCCAGGATCGAACCGGGCATCTGCGGGTGGATGCGAGGGGCGCCGATCATGATCACCGCGACCAGCACGACGAGCCCCACGGGTGCTGCGATCTCCTGCCAGGGCACGGTGGCCAGGCTCTGCGCGGCGGACACCGCGGCGTTGGCGCTGGGACCAGCGAGCACGCCGAAGGCGGCGGGCACCTGTTGCAGGAAGATGATGACTGCGATGCCGAGGGTGAAGCCCTCGATCACCGGCCAGGGCAGGAAGGAGACCACCCGGCCCAGCTTCAGCGCCCCGGCCGCGATCACCATCAGCCCGGCCAGGACGGTGACCACGGCCAGGGCGACGACGCCCTGGGAGGCGATCACCGGGCCCAGGACGACCACCATGGCTCCCGTGGGGCCCGAGACCTGCACGTTGGATCCGCCGAACACCGCGGCGACGAATCCGGCCACCACTGCGGTGATCAGGCCGCTCGCCGCCCCGGCGCCGGAGCTGACCCCGAAGGCCAGCGCGAGCGGCAGGGCGACGATGCCCACGGTGACCCCGGCGACGAGATCCCCCTTCCAGGTGCGGGGGACTTCCGTGTAGTCGCCGCGCCTGGGCAACAGCGCCCTGATGGACGCCACGGCCTTCATCGGGTTCCGCTGCTGGTGGCGGAGGCCGCGGATGAATCTGTGACAGTCGCCGGTGACGCTGTGGCGGCTGCTGATGGTTCCGCGGACAGCGCGCTGGCCAGGTTCCGCTCGGTGGTGCGAAGAATCTCCTGGAGGAGCTCCTTCGCCACGGCGAGCAGCTCCGCCACCTGGGGGTGTGCCAGCGAGTAGAACATCTGCAGGCCGCGCCGCTGGGAGACCACCAGATCGTAGCGCCGCAGCACCGCCAGGTGCTGGGACAGGTGTGAGGCCTCCAGTGTGGTCTCGGCGAGCAGCTCGGTCACCGAGACCTCTGCCTGCACGGAGAGCAGCTCCAGCACCCGGATGCGCACGGGATGGGAGAGCCCCTTGAAGAGGTTCGCCTTGACCTTGTTCAGCGGGCCCCGTCCATTGACATGATCGTCCACGATCGTCTCCTTGCAGCGGCCAGATAGTTTACTGAATTATAAATCCATCATATAGCGCTGGGGTGACGAGAGGGAACGGCCGGTCTCCCTTGACCCGAGACGGCCCGACTCGCAGTCTGGCCTGGAACCCAACTCCCTCGAATTCGACACTGCCTCGGACACAGACACGGAGCGGACCATGGCCAAGCTGATCTATTCGATGATCACCTCACTCGACGGCTACGCCGAGGCCGCAGAGGGGGATCTGGGGACCGGAGCGGAGAGCCCGGAGGTGCACACCTTCATCGGGGACCTCTTCCGCCCGGTGCGCACGTTCCTCTACGGCCGCCGGGTCTACGAGACGATGCTCTTCTGGGAGACCGCCCACACGTTGCCCGACATCCCGCCGCACATCCGCCAGTACGCCCTCGACTGGCAGGCGGCCGAGAAGATCGTGTATTCGACCACGCTCGAGTCGGTCTCCAGTGCGAAGACCCGACTCGAGCGCAGCTTCGACCCCGAGGCGGTGCGCCGGCTCAAGGCCGAGTCAGATCACGACCTCAGCGTGGACGGCCCGAACCTCGCCGCCCAGGCGATCAAGGCGGGCCTGGTCGATGAGTACCACCTGTTCATCACCTCCAGCGTGGTGGGCGGAGGCAAGCGGTTCTTCCCCGACGGCATCCGCCTGGACCTGGAGCTGGTGGAGCAGCGCAGCTTCGACGTCGGGCTCATCTACGCCCGCTACCGGACCCGCTGACCTGCCCCGCTGCCGGACCTGCTGACCTGCCCCGCGGACCCGGTCAGCTCCAGGGGATCAGGCCGAGCACCAGGGCGAGCACCAGGGCGACCACCGAGAAGATCCACATCGGCACGAAGGAGTAACGGATGTGCTTGCCGATGTCGCAGCCTGCCAGCCCGAGCGCCAGCCACAGCGCGGCAGAGAACGGGCTGATGAAGGTGCCGATGATGTTGCCCACCAGCACCGCATAGACCACTGCGATGGTGCTCACGCCGGCCTGGGTGGAGACGCCCTCCACCACCGGCAGCAGTGCGAAGTAGTGGGCGTCGGTGCTGAGCAGCAGCTCCAGCGGCAGGCCGAAGACTCCGACGATCAGATGCAGGTAGGGGACCAGGGCGGCGGGAAGGATCGCGACGGCGTCGGTGGCGAGGGATTCCAACATGCCCGACTCCTCGAGGATGCCCAGGAAGCAGCCGGCGGCGAGCACGATCGCGCCGGTGGTGACGGCGGCCCCGCCGTTGACCTTCAGCGCCTCCATCTGGTCGCTGACCTTGGGGTGGTTGATCACCAGGGCGGCGCTGAGGCCGAGCATGAAGGCCAGCGGGGCCGGCAGCAGGTCCGAGACCAGCAGGGCGAGCATGCCCAGGACCAGGACCGTGTTCACGATCATGCGCCACCGCGGGGTCGCCACGCCGGTCACGTTCCCGCCCCAGAGGTCATTGGCCTCGCCGCTGTACTGATCGGCGGCCGTGCCGGCCGGTGGGGTGTTGCTCGTGCGGCCCGAGGTCGTGCCCCGAGGGGTTCCACCGGCGGTGCTGCTGGTGCTGGAGGTCGACGCGGAGACGAGCTCGCGCTCCTCGACCCGGTCCTCGCTCTGTCCACCGGAGCGGGTCTCGGCGTCAACCGGGGCTCCGCCGCGGGCGGCGATCCGGCGCTGCTCGCGCAGACCCAGCAGGACCGCGGTCACCACGAGCATCACCAGGCAGAGGATCTGCACCGGGATCAGGCCGCGCCAGAGTTCGATCGGATCCATGTCGACGACGGCGGCGGAACGCGCCACAGGTCCGCCCCAGGGGAGCATGTTCAGCACACCCATGCTCATCCCGGCCAGCAGCAGCAGCAGGTAGGGGCTCATGCCCAAGTGCCGGTAGAGCGGCAGCAGGGCCGGGATCACGATCAGGAAGGTCGAGGCGCCAGCACCGTCGAGGTGGCAGACCGCTGCAAGCAGGACCGTGCCCACGCAGATGGCGATCACGTTGCCGCGGGTCAGGCGCACGGTGAGCCGCACCAGCGGGTCGAAGAGCCCGGCCTGGTTCATGATGCCGAAGAACAAGATCGCGAAGATCAGCATCACCGCGACATCGAGCACCGAACCGATGCCTTCGCCGAAGAAGTCACCGATCTCGGTGAAGGTGAAGCCGGCCAGGAGCGCGCCCGCAAAGGGGATCACGGTCAGTCCGACGATCGGGGCGATGCGCCCCATGATCAGCAGCGTCGTCATGGTGACGATCACTGCCAGGCCGATTAGGCTGAGCATGATTTTTCTCCTCGATGCGGGTGTGGGGATCGATCAGCGGCAGAGATGTGAGCCACGTGACAGCATGGAACGGATGTGATCGGGCCCACAGTTTTGTGCATGTCCACGCAATATTGGTCATATTGGTCTCATGGATCGGTGTTGCGCGGCACCATCAGCGCAACGATCAACACAGACCCGCAGCGCCAGGAGGGAGCAGTGCCCATGGAGTCATCGCCCGCGCCCGCTGCCACCCGTGAGGTCTCCCTGGCCCACCGGCTCTTCCGCTGGAACATCATGCTGCTCGTCGGCGCGGTGACCCTGGTCAGCCTGCTCTGGGGGATCAACCAGTACCTGGAGGTCCGCGCGCAGTACGAGGAGCGGGTGCTCACCATGGCCGAATCTGTGGCAGTCATGGCCACGGTTCAGGACGCGCTGCAGACCCAAGACCCCGCGGAGATCCTGGCGCCCTGGGCGGAGACGCTGCGGGTCGCCAGCGGGTATGAATACATCATGATCGCTGACGCCGACGGCATCAGGCAGTCCCACCCGGACCCTGAGGCGATCGGCGGACGCCCAGAGCTGGATCCCACCCCCGTGCTGGCCGGGCAGACCTGGACCGGTGTGGAGCACGGCCACGCCGGGCTCACCATGCGCGCCCGGGTGCCGATCACCAACGACGCGGAAGAGGTCATCGGCTTCGTCTCGGTGGGCGTGCTCGCCTCCGAGGTGCGGCTCGCCTCCATCCAGGAGCTCCCGCTGATCCTCGGGGCCGCGGCGCTCGCCGTCGGCATCGGCGCGGTCGGCGCCCGAATGCTCGCCCGACGGCTTCGCGCCGACACCCATGGCCTGGAGCCGCGTGAGATCACGGCGCTGCTCGACGGCCGGGAGGCGCTGCTGCATGCCATCGGCGAAGGTGTGATCGGCCTGGACCGCGACGGACGCGTGGTGCTGGCCAACACCCCGGCCCGCGAGCTGCTTCGCCTGCCCCCCGATCACCTCGGCCGCACCCCCGCGCAGCTGGGCCTCAGCGCCGAGGCCCAGGTGGTGCTGACCGGTCCGGAGCCGGGGGAGGACCTGCTGCTGAGCGTGGACGGGCTGATCCTGGTCTGCAACCGCAGGCCGGTGCGGGTGCGCGAGGACGACGGTGGCGTCGTCGTCACCCTGCGCGACCGCACCGAGCTCACCCGGCTCAGCGACCAGCTCGACGGCGCCCGCACCGTCACCGACGGGCTGCGCGCCCAGCGGCACGAATTCGCCAACAGGCTGCACACCGTCGCAGGGATGCTCGAGCTGGGCGGCGTGGACCAGGCCCAGGAATACCTCTCCGAGCTCTCCCTGGCCACCTCCGGCGCAGACGCGGAGATCGCCGCCCGGATCGAGGACATGACCGTGGCGGCGCTGGTGCTTGCCAAATCGGTCCAGGCCGCTGAACGCGGAGTGCAGTTCAGCCTCTCTGAGCTTTCCCAGCTGCCCTCGGATCAGCCCCAGGATCTGCGTGATGACCTGCTGCTGGTGATCGGCAACCTGATCGACAATGCCATGGACGCGGCCGGCGCGGACGCTCGTGCGGATGCTCGGGTGGAGCTGATGGTCCGGCGCCACGGCGGGGTCACCGACGGGCTCGTGGAGGTCAGGGTCATCGACTCAGGTCCCGGCCTGGCCCCTGAGATCGCCGAAGAGGTCTTCAGCATCGGACGTTCTACCAAGGACCCCTCCGGACGGCGCGGCCTGGGCCTGGCGCTGGTGCACCAGGCCTGCATGCGACGCGGCGGGTCGGTGACGGTGGAACACGAGGACGAGACCACCTTCTGCGCCTACCTGCCGGTGCGAGCGGAGGTGATCAGCGCATGAGCACCTCCACCGGCATGACCTCCGGCGGGCCTGGGTCAGCCGCCCCGATTCCGGTGCTGATCGTCGATGACGACGTGCGCGTGGCCCGGAACCACCGCGACCTGGTCGACTCGATGCCCGGGTTCACCGTGGTGGCCACCGCGCACACCGCCGCGGAAGCGCTGGAAGCGGTGCGTCGGCACCGGCCAGGCCTGGTGCTGCTTGACCTCTTCCTGCCCGATCGCACAGGGCTGACGGTGCTCGAGGAGCTCAGGAGCTCCGCATGGCTGCGCGAGGTGGGCGTCGTCGACGTCGTGCTGATCACTGCGCTGCGCGACGTCGAGCATGTGCGCACGGCCATGGCGCTGGGTGCGCTGCATTACCTGATCAAGCCCTTCCCGCTGCGCCAGCTGCGTGATCAGCTCGAACGATACGCCGCCGCGCGCAAGCGGATGGCGGCGATGTCCACCGTCACCCAGAACGACGTCGACGCGCTCTTCGGGATGACACGGCCCATGGCCTCACGGTCCATGGCCAAAGGCCTGACTCCCGCCACCGCCGAGCGGGTGGCGGAGGCGCTGCGCTCGCGAGACGGCGACGTCTCTGCCGTCGAGGTCTCCGAGATCACCGGGATCGCCCGGGTCACCGCCCGCCGGTACCTGGAGCATCTGTGCGCGGAAGGCCGGGCGGAGCTCGCCCTGCGCTACGGCCAGGCCGGGCGGCCGGAGCACCGCTATACGTGGGTGCCCTGAGGGTGTCGCTGCTCCGAGGTGTCTGAGTTGATCCCGGGCTGACTAGGCTCAAGCCATGGACATGCAGAGCTGGACGGCGGCAGACCTTCCGGTGCTTCACGGGCGCACGGCAGTCGTGACCGGTGCCACCAGCGGGGTCGGGTTCGCGACGGCGACCGCCCTGGCCCAGGCCGGGGCCCATGTGGTGCTGGGGGTGCGTGACACTCAGCGCGGGCGCACGGCTGCGGCGACCATGTCCGGCAGCACCGAGGTTCGCCATCTCGATCTGGCCGACCTGTCTTCGGTGCGGGCCTTCGCTCGATCCTGGAACGGCCCGCTGGACCTGCTGATCAACAATGCGGGGGTCGCGGGAGGTCGAGGTGCGGTGACCAAGGACGGCTTTGACCTGCAGTTCGGCACGAATCATCTGGGGCATTTCGCGCTGACGAATCTACTGCTGCCGCATCTGCGCGACCGGGTCGTCACCCTCGCCTCCGGGGCGCACCGGGCCGGCGACATCTACTTCGAGGACCTCGCGCTGCGCACCCGCCGATACTCGCTCGCCGAGACCTACGGTCAGTCGAAGCTTGCGAACCTGCTCTTCACCCTTGAGTTGGAGCGTAGGCTGCGCCGGTCCGGGTCCGCGGTGCAGTCGCAGGCCTCGCATCCCGGGTATTCCGACACGAATCTCGGCATACAGGGGCGCAGCAGGCCGCTGGTGGCCACGGTCAATCTCGCCGGACGGCTCTTGGCGCAGACCAGTGAACAAGGTGCTGTGCCCACGTTGTTTGCCGCGACTCAGGACCTGCCAGGGGCCAGCTACGTCGGTCCCGACGGGCGATGGGAGCTGCACGGCAGTCCTTGCCTGGTCGGGCGCTCATCGAAGGCCAGCGACCCCGCTTTGGCGCACAGGCTCTGGGAGGCCTCAGAGGAGCTCACCGGCGTCGGCTTCGGTCTGGACCCGGAGTAGCGGATCAGAGCACCGGCCGCAGCGGGATCAGCGCCCACTCCGTCGCGCGCGCCATCGGGTGGCGTTCCCGCCAGGTATCAGCACTCACGACCTCGCAGTGCTCGCTGTCGCTCTGGAAGACCTTCTCCAGCTCGGCGGCGAACCCTGGGTCGATGACTTCGACGTTGGACTCGTAGTTGAAGGACAGCGACAATCTGTCGATGTTGGCCGTGCCGATCGTTGACCACTCGCCGTCGATCGTCGCGGTCTTCGAATGCATCATGCTGCTCGCGTAGAGCAGGATCGAGATGCCGGAATCGAGCATCTCCCCGAAGAAGCCTCGGGACACCCAGTCCGCGAGCACGTGGTTCGAATCCTTGGGCACCATGACCTGCACGTCCACGCCGCGCTCCGCGGCGAGCTTCAATGCTCGCAGGATCTGCTGGTCCGGGATGAAGTAGGGGGTCGAGATCCAGATCCGCTCGTTGGCTCGCTCGATGGCCTTCAGGTACATGTTGCGGATCGGGTACACCAGGTCCACCGGCAGATTGGCGACGACGCGGACCGACGGATCCCAGCTGTCCGGGGCGATCCAAGAAATCCGCTCCGCCGCGGGTCGATCCTCGTTCCACAGTCGCGCGATGGTCTGGCGGAGCCCCCAGACGGCGGGGCCCACCTCGCGGAGGTGGGTGTCGCGCCATTTCTTCGCGTAGAGAGAGCCGATGTTGTATCCGCCGACGAAACCGACCGCGTCGTCGACGACGAGGATCTTGGAGTGATTGAAGCCTGTGGACCGAATGGGAGCCTTCCAGAAGCTTCGTCCCGCCGCCGGCATGCGATAGACCCGGATGTTCTCATCGAGCTGCGCGTAGAAGGAACGCGGCACCACGAGGTTCGCGAATCCGTCATAGATGATGAACACCTCCACTCCGCGACGAGCCGCCGCGTTGAAGGCGTCGATGAACTGCTGGCCGACCTCATCGTTCTTCCAGATATAGGTCTTCATCAGAACCGAATCTTCTGCCGCGCCGATGGCCTCGAGCATGTCCCCATAGAGCGCTTCACCATCGGTGTAGATGCGCATCGGGGACTCTTCGACCTCGGTGTGGAACGTTCCTGGGCGGGGAGCGTCCCGATCCTTGCGCTGGCCGTGCTTGAAGAGATCCACCGCCACCACCGAGAGTGCCGCCACCGTCGGAACCGCCAGGGCGGAGGCCGCGACCGCAAGCGGAAGAGTCTTGCGCGGAGACCGACGGCTGACGAGGTGTCGCTTGTGCATCAGGAAGCTCATGGAGCCACTCTAATTGGCCGGAGCATTCACACACGTGGTGGACGCGTCACACTGGATGCCCCGCCAGCCGACACCTCTTGACCTGGTGGCCGCCAGGGTCTCTCATGGAGTCATCGACTGGGTCCGTGTCACCTTCTACACAGGGTTCCGGCCAGTTAGACCCAGCCGGCCGCACCCGGAAGAGAGCCTGTCATGGTGCGCATGTTGCTTCAGGCCGCGATCAATGTGGTGATGGCCGCCGTCGCAATGCTGGTGGCCGGAACCTTGATCGATGGTGTGACCCTCCAGCCGGCGGGATTCGTCACCGCCGTCGTCGTCTTCGTCCTGGCGCAGGCCATCCTGGGTCCGTTCGTGTTCAACATGGCCCGCCAGTACGCCTCCGCAATCCTCGGCGCGGTCGGCCTGGTCTCAACCCTTCTGGCCGTATGGGTTGCGACCCTCGTGACGGACGGTCTCACGCTCTCCACGCCGATGGCGTGGATCTTGACGCCTCTGGTGGTCTGGATCATCACGGCTCTGGGCACATGGATACTCGGGTACCTCGTGCTCAAGCGCTGGTGGGACAAGCGCGCTGAGGAGAAGAACATCCGCCAAGCCCTCGCATGAGCCCAGCGGCCGGTGGCACCGGTGGTCCTGAACAGAAGGAGCCCGGAGCGATGCCCGGTGTGAACAGCCAGGCGACGCCGACCGCGACCACGCTGCTGAGACTGTCGGTCCCGGCGATCCTCATCGGTGTCGTCTCGGCGCTGGGGCTGTTCCTCGTGGAGGGAACAGCTCACCTGCTTGAACACGTCCTATGGGTGGACCTCCCCGGCCTGTTCAACCTTGATCCCGACTCGGGTTGGTGGATCTTTGCGGTCCTGAGCGGGGTGGGTCTGGCGGTCGGGGTCGTCTGTACCTTCGCCCCTGGTCGCGGCGGACGTGACTCTGCCACCGTGGAGCTGCTGGCGCCGCCGCTGCCGCTCGCCGCCGTGCCGGGACTCATCCTCGTGAGCCTGCTGGTGCTGGCCGGAGGCGTCAGCCTCGGTCCAGAATCGCCCATCATCGCGATCAACACGGCCATACTGGTGGCGCTGATCGTGAGATTCTGGCCGCGCATCGACGTGAAGCTCGTGATGCTGATGACGGCTGCGGGAACCATCGGGGCCCTGTTTGGAACGCCGGTGGCCGCCGCGCTGGTATTGACCGGAGTAGTGGCGGCTGCCAACACCGGGGGCGCGCTCTGGGACAGACTCTTCCTGCCGCTCCTCGCCGCGGCGACCGGCTCCCTGACGGTGCGCATGCTCGACGGCCCCCAGTTCGGGGCCACGGACATGCCGCCCCTCGGGGCGCCGCATCCGTCGGATCTCCTGACCGGCGCGCTCGTCGCCTGTGCCGCCGCGCTGGTCATTCTCGCAGGGGCCTCCGTCTTCAGGGCGCTGCATGAGAGTTTTCGCAGGCTGCGGAGCCCGCTGCTCTACACCACGTTGGGCGGAGTCATCCTCGGGGGACTCGGCGCGCTCGGCGGGCCGGTGACGCTGTTCAAGGGCGGCCAGCAGATGGCAGATCTCATCCGAGGTGCCGAGGACCTGACCACCGCAGAGCTGCTGCTCATCGTTGCGGTCAAGCTGACGGCGCTGCTCGTGGCAGCCACGGCCGGATTCCGCGGAGGCCGCATCTTCCCTGCGGTCTTCATCGGAGCAGCGGTGGGCCTCGTGGCTCAGTCGCTCATGCCCGAGGTTCCGCTGGGTCTGGCGCTCGCCTGCGGGATCCTCGGGGCCGTGCTCGCCGAATCCCGCGACGGGTGGATCGCGCTGTTCATCGCCGTCGTCGTGGTCGGGGACATCTCGGTTCTGGCCGTCCTGTGCGTGGTGGTCCTGCCCGTGTGGCTCCTCGTCATGGGCGCACCGAAGATGCTGGTTCCCACGGCGGATCATCAGGTATCCGAGTGACTCCGGTCTCGTCTGGTGAGTTCCGTTGGTCGGAACTACTCACGGGGCAATAAGGTAGTGCTCCGTGAGCACTCAGACCCCCGCCTCCCAGACTTCCGCGCCCCGGCAGCTCGGGACCCTCGACCGGTATTTCCACATCACCGCCCGCGGCTCGAGCATCGGTCGGGAGGTGCGCGGCGGACTGGCCACCTTCTTCGCGATGTCCTACATCATCGTGCTGAACCCGCTGATCATCGGTGCCTCAGCCGACTCCACCGGGAACTTCCTCGGAGGCGGCTCGGAACCGAACCTGCCCGCCGTCGCCGCCGCGACCTCACTGATCTCTGGTCTGATGACCATCCTGATGGGCGTGATCGGCAAGTTCCCAATGGCCGTCTCCTCCTCGCTGGGGCTCTCGGCCTTCATCACCTACGGCATCGTCGTGCTCCCGGGCATGACCTGGGCCGATGCCATGGGACTGGTGGTCATCGAAGGTGTGATCCTGCTGGTCCTGGTGCTCACCGGCTTCCGCTCCGCCATCTTCAACGCCGTCCCCGGCGCGCTGAAGATCGCGATCAGCGTGGGCATCGGGCTCTTCATCGCCCTGATCGGCATGGTCAACGCCGGCTTCATCCAGAACAATCAGGGCACCGGACTGGAGCTCGGCGTCGGCGGCTCCCTCTTCGGCTGGCCCATCTTCATCTTCCTCATCGCGATGTTCGCCCTGTTCGCCATGTGGGCCGCGAAGGTTCGCGGCGCGATCCTCTACTCGATCGTGGGCGCCACGGTGCTCGCGATCACCCTGGAATCGGTGTTCCGCATCGGTCCGCAGACTGCCGCAGACGGCACCGAGAACCCCTACGGCTGGGGCCTGACCGTCCCGACGCTGAACCAGGACTGGCTGACCATGCCGGACCTGAGCCTGATCGGTGACTTCAACCTGCTGGGCTCCTGGCAGAGCATCGGCGTGGTCGCGGCCACCCTCGCGATCTTCACCCTGCTGCTGGCCAACTTCTTCGACCTGCTGGGCACGATGGTGGGCGTCTCCAACGCCGGCGGGATCAAGGACGCCGACGGCGAGATCCCGCACTCCCGCCGGATCATGGTCGCCGACGCGGTGGGCACCATCGGTGGCGGCGTGGGCTCCACCTCGGTGAACTCAGGGTTCATCGAGTCCACCGTTGGCGTGGGCGACGGCGCGCGGACCGGTCTGGCCAACGTGGTCACCGGCGTGCTCTTCCTGGCCACCATCGTGCTGGCCCCGCTGGCCGCCGTGATCCCCACCGAGGCGGCCTCAGCCACCCTGGTGCTGGTCGGCTTCCTGATGATGCAGCAGATCGTGCGGATCGACTGGACCGATGTGGAGATGGCGATCCCCGCCTTCATGACCATCGTGGTCATGCCCTTCTCCTACTCGATCACCAACGGCATCGGCGCAGGATTCATCAGCTACGTGGCGATCAAGGTCTTCCGCGGCAAATGGCGTGAGGTGCACCCGCTGATGTACGTCACCGCGGCGCTGTTCGTGCTCTATTTCATCTCCGGGCCCATCCAGGAGGCTCTGGGAGTCGGCTGACCCCGCTGCAGAACGGGCCTGCGTGCAACGTGGTCCTGCGGCGTGCGGCTCGACTGGCATGTGAGCGTGGCACACGGGTCACGGGAAGCATCCGGATCAACGCGTCGGTGGATCGCGTCTTCGACACGGTCGCTGAGGCTCCGGCACCAGATCCGAGCCTCCCGAAGTCCCGACCGGGCACAGCGCCGCGTATCCGCAGCTGTCACGGAACATGGGACTTAAGGTCCTGGTGCCCTCCTGAGCGGCGGCGAGAAGATGGGCCCTGAAAGGAGAACGACATCATGGATGCTGTCATCGTCTACGAGTCCGCGTGGGGAAACACCAAGATCATCGCCGAGGCGGTGGCGGACGGACTGGCCGCCACCATTGATATCGGGATGGTCCTCGATGTCAGCTTCGCCCCGCCTGCCGACATGGTCAAAGCCGACCTGCTCGTCGTCGGCGCCCCGACCCACGCCTTCGGGCTGAGCCGACCACAGACTCGCGAGGAGGCCGCTAGGCGTGGCGGACACCCCGGGGAGACGGGACTTCGGGAGTGGATCAGCGCCGCCGGCGACGTCCACCTGCCGGTCGCGGTGTTCGACACCCATGTCCGCCATCCGAACCTCCCAGGTGCGGCCAGCAAGAAGGCCGCGAAGCTGCTGCGCAGCCGCGGCGCCTCGCTGCTTGCGAAACCAGAGAGCTTCTACGTCGAGGGCTATGAGGGCCCCGTCCTGCCCGGGGAGATCGACCGAGCCACGAAATGGGGTGCCGAGCTGGCTCAGCGGCTGCCGGAGAGCTCCCGTGTGGCCTGATCGGAGCGCCCCTCGCGCTTCTGGTCCCGGTGAAGCCTGAGGTCTATTCGATGCTCGGGACCTGGCTCGCGGACCTCTCGCCCTGGAGGTTCGGCGTGCTTCACGATCTGTGGGACCGCACCTTTGGTGCGCACCCGCAGGTCTGGGGCGCTGTGCTGGGCGTGGGTTATGAAGCCGTGATCGGAGTATCGGCGCTGTCACGGAACCCACGCCGCAGGCTCCTCGGCCTCAGCGGGGTCGTACTCTTCAAACTGGGACTGCTGGCCCTGGGTCTGTGGTGGTGGGCCCTGCCGTGGCTGGCCGTGCTCATCCCGACGATCGTCTTCACCGCTCGTTCGCCAGCTCGCCTGCTCGCGGGCCCGGTGAGTGGCTCAGGCCAGGTCCATGCCGGGACGATGACGTCAATACCAGGCGGCTGAGAACTCTGCGTGGTGCTTCTCCGGGGCGGAGGCCCGCATGAGGAGGACCAGCACCACGAACCATCCGACGATGGGAATGAACCCGAGGAAGAACATCGACCCGGGGAGCCCGGAGTCGTGGAGTCGGCGCCAGGTGACAGCGAGCAGCGGGGGGATGGTGAGCGCCGCGATGAGCAGATGCAGGCAGAGGATGGCGGCTGCGAAGACCGCGCCGAAGCCTTCGAGCCAGACGCTGGGGGAGAAGCCAGCGATCCCGAAGAGGTTCTGCGCGTCGGTCACTATATCTTGGGCGAACAGTGTGCTGATGGTGATGATGGCCGTCATCCCGATGGCGGCGTGGACGAGGATCAGGAACAGGAAGGGCCACCAGAACTCCGGGCGGGTGGAGTAGCCCCTGAACTGGACGTAGTTCTCGAAGAAGGACGAGAGTGTCGCGTCTGGCCCGTAGACATCGCCCACTGGCCACGTGGTCTGACCGGCGTATGACTGCATTGCACCTCCTCGATCTGCTCATGCGGAGAAAGGGTCGAGAGACCGTCTCGATTGAGCACACTCTGATCGTTTTTTGTCATGAAATAAAGAGTCTTTGGTCCTATTGACTTTTTTGGCCGATCTCATGCGGGACGGCTGCCGTGCAGTGACCCGTGTCCGTGCCCGGTCCTAGGCTCACCTCTGTTGCTATCGAATGTATGTTCGAATACGATGAGGCTTCCGGGCTTCCCATCGGCTTCGTCATACCTCTTGGAGACATGAAAGAGGGAGCATGCCCATGTCCACTGTTATTCGTCCCGAAGCCGACCGAGCACCCCGCCGCGGAGCGGTGACGCTCACCGAATCCATCGATGTTGAATGCGACGAGCAGTTCCTGCCCCATCGGGTGATCTGGAAAGAGCGGAGGCACCTCGTGGTCGAAGCCCCTGTCCGCTGGTATCAGCGGCGCAGCTGGTGGCTGGAGGAGCCCCGTGCCGAGCGAGGTCGCCCCGGACTGGTGGCTCATGAGATCTGGCGGCTGCAGGTCCAGCTTGAAGCCACATCCCGCACCGAGGCCGCCGAGGTGCACACCATTGATGTCAGCCGGCATCTGGCCTCCGGGCGCTGGCGTCTGGTGCGGGTCCATTGACCTTCACCCACCTGAATGTGGCCAGCTCCTTCAGCAGCCACTACGGCACCAATCGGCCTGAGGAACTGGTGGCCGCCGCCGCGGCGGATGAGATGACGGCGCTGGCCATCACCGATCGTGACGGGCTCTACGGGGCGGTCAAGCACCTCGGCGCCTGCATCGACCTGGGCATCGCACCGATCCTCGGGGTCAGCCTTGCCGTGGAGGACCGCGGCCGGGCCGTGGTCCTCGCCAGCAATGCCTCCGGAGGGTATGCGGCGCTGTGTCAGCTGATCTCCCGCGCCCACGAACGCCCGCAGGGCGAGGCCGCCCGGGTGACCCTGCAGGATCTGGCCGAGTGCGGGTCACCCGGGGAGGGCCAGGTGCGCCGTCGGCTGTTCGTCCTGGCCGGGCCGGAGAGCGAGATCGGTGCCGCCGCGGCCTCACGGGATTACCGCAGCACCCGGGCACTGCTGCGCCAATGGCGTGAGGTGCTCGGCGAGGCGCTGCGGGTGGAGGTCGTCTCCCATCTGGCGCCTCCGGGGGAGCCGCTGTCCACCGCCCATGCGGTCCGGATGCTCAGCGCGGCCCAGGTCAGCCGGGTCACCCCGGTGCTGACCAATGCGGTGCGGCTGCTGAGCACCGATGAGGCCGCCACCGCTGATGTGTTGGACGCCGTGCGGGTGCTCTCGGACCTGCACAGCACCTCGGCGCTGCAGCCCACCGATCAGGGCTGGCTGAAACCGGCCGCGGAGATGAAGGCACTGGCCGCAGAGATCTGCGCGGCCAGCAGCACCCCGATCCCGGCCGAGGAGCTGCTGATCAACACCGAGGCGCTGGGGCGCCAGTGCCAGCTGGATCCGGTCACGGACATGGGCTGGGGCCAGCCCAAGGTGCCCGAGACCTCCGTGATCGGGATCGAGGGAGATCCGGATGAGGAGCTGCGCGCCCGCTGCGAATCAGGCCTGGCGGAGATGCTCGCCCAGGAGAGCGCGGCCGAAGCGAGCGCTGGCCAGAGAAGCGCGGGTGTGGCCCGGGCGCGGCTGGAGCACGAGCTGAGCATCATCGCCGACCTCGGCTTCGCCCCCTATTTCTTGACCGTGGCCGAGGTGGCCCGGCTGATCCGCGAGATGGGGGTCCGTGCCGCGGCCCGCGGCTCGGCGGTCTCCTCGCTGGTGGTCCACGCGCTGGGGATCAGCCCCATCGATCCGCTGCAACACGGACTGATCTTCGAACGCTTCCTCTCCCGCCGGCGCTCCACCCTTCCCGATATCGACATCGACGTGGAGTCCTCCGAGCGGCACCGGATCTACCGAGCCGTGTTCAGACGCTTCGGCGCCCAGCGGGTCACCCTGATGAGCATGCAGAACGCCTACCGGATCCGCGGCGCGGTCCGGGACGCCGGGCTCGCACTGGGGCTCCCCGAGGAGGAGATCGACCAGCTGGCGGAGATCATGTGGCGCTTCCCCGCCCGGGAGTTTCGCCGCGCCCTTCAGGAGAAGCCCGAGCTGCAGAGCCTGGCCGAGCGGATCGAGACCGAACGCAGCTCCGGACGCCAGCAGCTGGACCTGCTGGTGGACCTCTCCGAACGCCTGGACCGGCTGCCTCGGCACATCTCCACCCACCCCTGCGGCGTGATCCTGGGCAACGACAACCTGCTCAAGCTCACCCCGGTGGAGCGCTCGGGCGTCAACGGGCTGCCGATGAGCCAGTTCGACAAGGACGATATGGACCCGATGGGGTTCATCAAGCTCGACATCCTCGGGGTGCGGATGCAGTCGGCGATCGCCTATGCCCTCACCGAGCTCGAACGCACCACCGGGGAGGTGATCGACATGGTCAAAGACGTGGACTATGCCGATCCCGCGACCTTCGCGATGATCCAATCCACCCATACCCTGGGCTGCTTCCAGATCGAGAGCCCCGGGCAGCGCGAGCTGATCGGCAAGCTGGTGCCCAAGACGCTCAATGACCTGGTGGTGGACATCTCGCTGTTCCGCCCCGGGCCCATGGGCTCTGGCATGGTCAAGCCCTACCTGGAACGCCGCCACGGCTACGAGACGGTGGGCTACCCGCACCCCGATCTGGCCGAGATCCTCGACGAGACCTACGGGGTGGTGGTCTTCCACGAACAGGTGCTGCGGATCTTCGACACCATGACCGGCTGCGGCCTGGACGTGGCCGATGAGCTGCGCCGCGCGATGAGCAAGGACAAGTCAGGACCCGTGGAGATCTTCTTCCGCGAGGAGACGGTCAAGCGCGGCTACTCCGCCGCGGTGATCGACCGGGTCTGGGAGATCCTGCTCAGCTTCGGCAGCTTCGGATTCTGCAAGGCCCACGGGGCGGCCTTCGCCGTGCCCACCTACCAGTCGGCCTGGCTGAAGACCCATCACCCCGCGCACTTCCTCTGTGGACTCTTCGAACATGACCCGGGCATGTACCCGCTGCGGCTGCTGGTCTCCGAGGCCCGCCGGCTGAAGATCCCGCTGCTGCCGATGGACGTCAACCGCTCCACCAGCAGCTACCACGTGGAGGCGACCTCGGTGGCGGGGCTGCCGGTGTGGGGTATCCGGATGTCGCTGATCGGGCTGAAGGGGATCTCCAAGGCCGAGCTGCGCCGGATCGAGGCGGAGCAGCCCTTCGCCTCGCTGGCGGACCTGCGCGACCGGTCCCGGTTGAAACGCTCCACGCTGCGCGATCTGGCCAAGGTGGGCGCCCTGGACTGCCTGCTGCCGGAGGGTCGGAAGAACCGCAAGGACCTCATCCAGTGGGTGGAGTCAACCAACCTGGAGTACGCCAAGAAGCTGCCGGTGCGCCAGGTCCAGGGTCAGCTGTCGCTGCCCATCGGGGACGTGGAGATCGCGAACATGCCCACCGGTGCGGGGGAGCTGGAGGCCCGGGAGATCGTCACCACCGAGCTGGACCTGACCTCGCTGGACACCAGCGGGCACGTGATGGACTTCCATCACCCGGTGCTGCAGGCCGCCGGGGTCACCTTCGCCGAAGACCTGCTGTCCCTGCGCAACGGCGCCACCGTCCGGGTCGCCGGGATCCGGGTGGCCACCCAGACCCCGCCGATGGCCTCGGGCAAACGGGTCGTGTTCATCACCCTCGACGACGGCACCGGCTGCGTGGACCTGAGCTTCTTCGAGGAGGCCCAGCGCAACACCGGGGAGTGTCTCTTCGCGGCGAAGATGCTGATCGCCGAGGGCACCATTCGGCGCACCGGACCGCGGGCGGTCACCGTGCAGGCGACCCGCGCCTGGGATCTGCGTGGGGAGACCGTGCCGGGGCGGCTTCCCGCTGCAGCAGGCTCTGCTTGATCTGCACCCCGTAGCGGAAGCCGCCGAGCCCGCCGTCGGTGCGGATGACCCGATGGCAGGGCACGAACAGCGCCGCCGCGTTCATCGCGCAGGCCCCGGCCGCCGCTCGGACCGCCGCAGGACGTCCCGCTCGCTGGGCGTACCCGGCGTAGGTCAGCGGGGCTCCCGGCGCCACCTGGCGCAGCACCTCCCAGGCGTGTTCACGGAAGGGTCCCGAGCGCTGCTGCACCGGGACGCTGTCCACGGCGGAGGTGTCACCGGCGTAATAGGCCTCCACCGCCTCGACCGCCTGGTCCAGCACCGAAGGACCAGGTGGCTGCGGAGTCTCAGCATCCGGTGCGGGATCCCTGTGGCCGGTGCGTTCCCGCAGCTCGGGATGGATCAGCTCAACCAGGGAGGTGATATCCCAGGTCCATCCGGAGGCCAGGACGTGACTGTCATCAGACACCACGCTGAAAGGTCCATCAGGAGTTGTGAGGCTGACATGCTGCAATCTTGTGTCAAGGATTCTCATGCTGAAGAGTCCTTTCAGGCATGACGTGGTGGGTGTGAGCTGGTGGGGTGGCTGCCGCCTGCCACAGATGCATCGCGGCGTAGGACCGCCAGGGCGACCAGCGCCGGGCATGAGACTCCAGAGTTCGATGCGCGGCAGCCTTGTTCAGCCCCGGCTCCAGCAGGCCGAGCTTCTTGGCGCCGGTGAGCAGGACGATGTCGCCGGTCATCCAGACATCAGGGTCGCCCAGCACGCGCAGCATCAGGTAGGAGGCGGTCCACTGCCCGATGCCCGGCATGGCGGTGAGCTGATCATGCAGCTCCCGGGTGTCTGCCCCCTGGTGCACGCCGAGCGCTCCGCTGGTCAGGGCCGCCGCGGCGGTGCGCACGGTGGTGATGGAGCGGGCGGGCAGTCGCAGCGGCCGTTCCGGGTCCAGGGCTGGCGGGGCGGAACCGGCGCGCGACGGCGGCGCCGGGACCCCGGCGGAGATCTGCTCCGCGGTGGGGAACAGCCGGGACAGCCCCGCGAAGGACGACGCGTGCTCGGTGCCCAGCGCGTCGACGAGCCGGCTCAGATGCGTGCGGGCGGCCGCCACCGAGATCTGTTGGCCCACGATGGCGCGGATCAGGTATTCCGGGCCATCGGCGGTGCCAGGGATCCGCAGCCCGGGGGAGCGGGCGACCAGGGGAGCCAGCGCGGGGTCGGTGGAGAGTGCGGCGCCGACGGCGAGCGGGTCGGCGTCGAGGTCGAAGAGCCGACGCGCCACGGCGACGGCGGCGGGAATATCCGCCCAGGCGCTGAGTTCACACTCCAGGTGCAGTCGCCAGTGCAGGCATGAGGGTGCAGGGTCGTCCCGGGCTTGGCCTGGGCTGGCCGGGGTTGCGGTGACCTGGATCGCGGCCGGTCCGTGGGCCAGCCGCAGGGTGCGCGCGTAGACCAGCGCCTCGCCGTCGAGCTGGGTGAACTCCACACCGGGGATCGCACGTTCAGCCAGGAAGGTGAAGAGCGCCACCGCGTTGAAGGGGTCCCGCACCGGCAGGGCGAGGCGCAGGGCAAGGCGCTGAGCAGGAGGCGAATCGGCGCCGAACGGGCGGACCAGACTCGATTCGGTGAACCCGCTGGACCCGCCGGCTTCTGCGGACTCCCGGGCGGTGCCGGCGGACCGGTGGGCTCGCTGGCGGATCTCCCGGGGCGCCGCGCCGAGGACACTTCGCGCCGTGTCGTTGAACTGGCGCACCGAGGAGAACCCGGAAGCGAAGGCGATCTCGGTGATCGGCAGGGACGTGCCGACCAGCAGACTGCGAGCCAGGTGGATCCGGTGGGCCCGGGCCAGCGCCAGTGGTCCCGCCCCCAGTTCGGCGCTCAGGGTTCGGTGCAGGTGACGGCTGCTGTAACCGAGCCGTGCACTGAGGGCCTCCACTCCGCCGTCGTTCATCGTGCCTTCGCGGATCAGCCGCATGGCGCGGCCGGCCAGGTCTTGGCGAGTGTTCCACTCCGGGGTGCCCGGGGCAGCCTCGGGCAGGCACCGTTTGCAGGCCCGGTAGCCGTGCTCGTGCGCGGCGGCGGAGGTGGAGTAGAAAGTGACGTTCTCAGGCTTGGGGGTCTGCGCCGGGCAGGAGGGGCGGCAGTAGATCCTCGTGGAGGAGACCGCGGTGTAGAACTGCCCGTCGAAGCGGCGATCCCGGGACCTCACGGCCCGGTAGCGGCGCTCGAATACTTCGTCCTGGTCCATGTCTTCCATTCCACCTCTCGCGCACGCGGAAAGCTAGCGGGAATCGGACCTGGCCGTGGCCTTGCCCGATCCTGCGCGGAGGAACACGCAGGGCAGCGCCGCGAGGGCCAGGCAGCTCACCGCATCGACGAAGGGACTGACCTCGAGACACCCCTCGGAGAGCACCGCTGGAATGAACTGCATGACCTAGAAGACGGTGAAGAATATGCCCACCACTGCGCCTGTCGGAGCGTCGCCTCTGTCCCTGCCCCGCCCCAGCTCCCGCGCGACGCAAAGGCACAGGCTCGCTGGAAGCCTTGGGCGAGGCCAGCTGCAGCGGCGACTTCGGAGCCGCTTCGGAGAAGGTCCGATCATCTCTGCGGTCGCTGTTGGTCATGCTTGCTCCTCTGGTGGTCTGAAGGTCTCACGCAGTCCCTCGCGGCTGCTGGGATGCGCCAGTCTGTGAGTCCCGCTCCGCGAAAGGGGTGGGCGCCTGCCCGCCCGGGTGGTGATGAAGACCCCCAGAACGACGACGAGCGCACCGGTGATCTTGGGCAGCGTCAGCTGGGCGTCGAGCCACAGCACCGCGCCGGCCATCGTGGCGACCGGAAGGAAGTTCAAGAAGATGGAGGCGCGGGAGGCACCGAGCTGCTGGACCGCGCGGTTGTAGAAGAACAGGGCGAGCAGGCCGGGAAAGACTCCCAGGTAGATCAGACCCGGAAGGTGTTCGGCCGCGCTGAAGGCCGGCACCCCGAGCACCGCCCATTCGATGACGACCAACGGCGCCAGGATCACCGCGGCGAGCCCGGTCATCACCAGAAGCACGCTGAAGGTGGGAAACAGACTGAGGTAGCGCGTGACGGCCAGCGAATAGACCGCCCAGGACGCGACCGCCCCGATCATGATTCCGTCACCGATGTTCCACTCCAGCTGTGCCAGGGCGAAGATCTGACCATCGGTGATCACCCACAGCGCCCCGAGGATCGACAGCGACAACCCCGACCATTGCAGCGCATACAGCCTTTCCCGCAGCACCAGGGCGCTCAGCGCCAGAGTCAGCGCGGGAATCAGGGTCTCCAGCACCGAGACATTCGTCGAGGAGGTGAACTGGAGAGCGGCGTAGATGAAGGTGTTGAAGAACGCGACGCCGGTCAGGGTGAGCAGCAGCAGCGGCTTCCACTCGTGGAGGAACAGGCCTCTGGATCGCCACGCCGTCCTGGCCGCCAGAGGCACGAGGCAGAGAAAAGCGACGGCCAGTCGTGAAAACGCGATGGTCAGCGGCGGCAGATCGTTGAGCGCCTCTCCGACCAGAATGTTTCCCGCGTAGAAGATCACGACCATGACCATCAACAGGTAGGGGAGCATCAGAGTGGTTCCTGGTCGATGATCGAGGGCGGAGGCGTGGTCCGGTGTCGGAACACCGGCGAGGTCAGGTACTCAGACTATCGCCGTGGTGACCTTCAGCTCGCTGTCACGAGGCGCCGGCGAATCTCCTCCGCCACGGCCCCAGAGTCATGGGCGCTCAACAGACAGGTCTTGCGCGCATCGCGGACTTCGATGAATGGCCCACCGACGAGGAGCCCTGCTTTCCCATCTGCGAGAACGCGATACCCGGCTCCCTCGGCGAATCCTGTCTCAAGACCCTCTTCGACCGAGAGGATCTCGACCCAGACAATGCTCACACGGGAGATCTCCATGCAGCGGGCGGTCAGTCCCTCATCACGGGCTGTGATCGTGACCCGCCAGCTGAGCTACCGGCGGAGCCTTCTATAGACTTTTCCGACGATCTTCCGAAGTCCTGGCGGAAGTTGTGGACGGCGCGCTAAGGCCCGCCGTCCGGCGGAGCTGTGTGCCTCGGACAGGTAGTCATTGATCGCCTTGTCTCCACCGTCTTCCATCAAGCTCTTCTGCGCCTGTGCCAGCCGGAATCCTCCCAGGCTGCCTCGGTGATAGAGAAACTTGGCGAAGCGCTGGTACTGCTGAAGGCTGATCCGTGGATGTGCAGCCAGGACCTCAGCGTTGGTGGACTGCAGCAGAGTGCTCCAGCTTCGCCGGGGTTCGACGGCCTCCCCCTTCAGGGTCTTCTCCGCATCGGCGAACAGCGCATCGAAGTAGTCGAGCACCTCTTGGCTGTAGGTGATCGTGCGTTTGAACTCCGCCCCTGATGAGAACGTGAATTCGCCGAAGTACGGGCCGTCGTCGGTGTCGTAGAGGTCGACTCTGACGAACGGGGCATCGGTCATCTTCGCGAGCTCGATGGCCCACCGGGAGAGCATCACCGCAGAGCGCGGGACCACCGGAACTCCTGGCTGCAGGTCCTTCGGCTTGAAGATGTAGTCCCGCCCTGCGACGAGTGGCTTCAGATCTCCGTCCAGCTTGACCATGCGGGGCGGTGAGTAGTTCCGGTCGATCTGCGCGACCATGCCGATCTGTCCCTGGAACATGTAGAACTTGTAGTCGAAGGGCACCGCACCGGGCTGGGCTCCGCGAAGGAGCTCCTCCACGATCCATTCGGCCTTCTTGCCTGGGAATGCTGTCGCTACCGAATCCTGCTTCTCCCGAATTCCCTCAAGCGTCCATTCGCGCAGAGCCATATGGTCGTAGTACAGGTCCGCGTCGATGCGTTCGAGCAGCATGACTCCCTTGGCTGACCAGCCATTCGCGAATTTGAGCGCCACCCGGTCCCCGAGGACGTCTGAGGTGATCTGATTCGTGGAGGTGAGGACCGCGTGCTGCTTGGGCAATCCGATTCGTTCCCCGCCGAGAGTCTTCTCCGCGAGAAGCTGATGAACGTAGGTCTTGTTCGATAGGTCACGACGATGCTGGGAGCCGCGGTTCCAAAACTCGGCCGTCACGAAATTCAAAAAGGGTGATTTCGTATCGGTTATGGCGGATGTCATGTAGGGGTACCGGTTCTTTGCGCGTCGTGATGAGTCAGCCCTGAGAGCTGCTGGTCGATTTCCACCACCGAAGTGGTGCATGGGCCGCGATCCTGCCCGCGCGTGATCTGAGGATCAGGTTGTCAGGGGTTCTAGGATGCAGCTCCCGCTTTTCTGCGGTTTCAACCGTATATGTGAGTGGGCTCATCTGCGTTTCTGTGACGCCGAAGTACACGTTGTGGTCGCGATTAGTGATCCCGTAGTGGGGTCATTTCCAACAGCGAGTCCTGTTCCGTGCTTCAGAAGTCTAGATCGGCTTCTGCGGCTGCTTGTTCATTGCGGTCCCGACGGCGTCGAAGCTCAGAAGGGCAGACGCGCAATCTCGATCTGGGACTGAGCGGCCAGCCGCTTGGTGGTTCGTGTCTGAGTGTCTGGGCGCAGTCGTCAGGAGACCAGCCTTGCAGCCCATCTGGCTGGGCCTGCGCGCCCCGCGAGCCGGCCCCCTCCTCCGACAGGTTGCGGTCACCGACGGGGTAGACCACATGTTCGTGGATCTACCGGACGGGCGCATGCACTTCGCCGCAATCACCCGGACCCGCCGCGGCCAAGACATCTTGGCGCGGCTCGACACTCTCGAGCCTGAGCTCCTTGCGCTCTACGTGGCACTGTCGCGCGATGCAGAGCTCTCGAAGGCTGCGGCGCCGCGGGCGTCGGATTTCCTCCCCACGAGACCCGCCGGCTCTTCGCAGACCCCATCGCCATCGGTGCGGACGCGAGGTCGGCGGTGGTCGAGGGCGCGGGTCCCTTCAACGTCGGTGAAGACCCGGAGGCCACGACAATTGCCCTCCGAACCCCCGATCTGGAAAGCTCAGAGCATGTGTGGACGCTACGTCATGGCCAAGGACACCGGTGATCTGGCCGATGATCTGAACCGGGCGCGGCTCGGGCCGGTGCAGCCGCCGGCTTTCGAGATCGCGCCGAATTGGAACGTCGCCCCGACCTCCACGGTGCCCATCCTGGTGGAGCGCTATGACGACGCCGGGGAGCTCTTGCGTGAACTCCACCCTGCTCGCTGGGGACTGCTTCCGGTCTGGGCCAAGGACATGACATTCAGCTCCCGGACCTTCAATGCCCGTTCCGAGACTGTCGCTTCCAAACCCAGCTTCCGCTCGGCGGCGAAATCTCGGCGCTGTGCGGTCCCCGCCGAGGCCTACTACGAGTGGAAGGCGCAGGGAGCGAAGAAGCGACCGCATGCGATCCGTTCCGCTGATGGCTCACCTCTGGTCTTCGCCGGACTCTACGAATGGTGGAAGGACAAGAACGCCGAGGCCCGCGGCGAGTCCGACCCCTGGATCCTCTCCTGCACCATCCTCACCGGGCCCTCCCCGGAGACCACCGACGACGGTGTGCTCAGCGAGCTCGCCGCGCTGCATGACCGCATCCCCCTGGCGATGACCGAGGAGTTCGCCGCTCAGTGGATCCACCCGGGGGAGAAGACGCCTGAGGAGCTCGAGGTGCTGCTTGAGCAGCTGCGCGGGGAGATCCCCGAGGCCGCCTCGGGCTGGGAGATCTACGAGGTGGACCCGGCGGTGGGCAACGTGCGCAACAACGGACCCCAACTCTTGGAACCTACACCGACTCTGTGGAGATGAACGTGCGGTGATCCGCCTTGGCGTCACCACGGCTCCGCCGCAGTGACAAGCACCCCCGGGAACAGCAGGAGCAGACCATGATTGCGTTGGACCTCACCGGCAAGACAGCCTTCGTGAGTGGTTCCACTCAGGGCATCGGCTTCGCAATAGCGAAGCGGCTCGCCGAGGCCGGAGCTCGCGTGGGGATCAACGGCCGCAGCGCCCACAAGGTGGAGGCCGCCATCCTCATTCTCGCCAAGGACGGTCTGCCCGAAGAGCTTCTCATCGGCGCACCCGGGGATGTGACCACGGATGAGGGGTTGACCGAAGCCCTCGGGGCCGTCGGCGAGGTAGACATTCTGGTCAACAACCTCGGCATCTTCGGCGCCCAGCCGGCCCTGGAGATCCCCGATGCCGACTGGCAGCGGTTCTGGGAGGTCAACGTCCTCTCCGCGGTTCGGCTGATCCGCGCCACACTGCCGAAGATGATGGCCCGCGGCTGGGGCCGAGTCGTGAACATCGCCAGTGATTCCGCCGTCGTGATCCCCGCCGAGATGATCCACTACGGAGCCACCAAATCGGCGCTGCTTGCCGTCTCGCGCGGTTTCGCGAAAGAAGCTGCCGGATCTGGTGTGACGGTGAACTCGGTGTTGGCAGGGCCCACCCTCACTGCAGGCATCGAAGACTTCGTCTACCAGCTGGTGGATTCATCCAAGTCCTGGGCCGAAGCGCAGCGAGAGTTCATGCAGGAACACCGCGCCCAGTCGCTGCTGCACCGACTCATCGAACCCGAGGAGATCGGGAACATGGTCGCCTATCTCGCCTCACCGCTGGCCTCGGCCACCACCGGTGGCGCGCTGCGGGTCGACGGTGGTTACGTCGATTCGATCCTGCCGTGACCGGGGCGGAAGGCGGTGGCACCAGCACCCCTGGAGGAGTCGCCCAAGGTTTCGCGCAGGCGTGGAAGGCTGCTGACGCCGACGCCCTGGCCGCGCTCCTCGTCGAGGATGCGAACTTCGTCGACGTGGTCGGTCTCTGGTGGAACAGCCGGAAGCGGATCCGGGCCGCGCATGACTACGGATTCCGGCACCCGGCAGGGTGTCATCAGCTTCACCTTCCAGCGGCAGCCTGGGACAGCAGAGGACGACGACGGCGCCTGGCTCGCCGTCAGCGCGCAGAACACCGATCGGGTCCCGGGTGCGGAGACGATGACCGCCGATAGCGAGTCACTCCAGGCCACGGCCGATCAGGACCTCAGCGTGAATCTGCGCAGTTGAGGTGGGCGCGCCAGCCCAGCTGACTCTCACCCGGGTGCTCAGCCTCGACGGGGAGCTCCCGATACCGCTAGGCCCCTATCTCGCACAAAGACGCCCAGATTCTGACGTTTGACCTGGAACAGTTCTGTCGCCTCGATCAGATCGCTCAGTTTTCGATAGCCGTAGTTTCTCGGGTCCAGCGATGCCTGGTTGCTGATCTGTTGCCCCACGGCACCGAGATTCGCCCAACCGTCGTCGCCGCGGGCAGCTTCGACAGCATTGCGCATCAGGAGGACAAGGCCGGCATCACCGCCCACGGAGGCCGTCCGCCAGTATCCGCATCGCCAGCGGCGTGAAGTCCGCGTCGCTCGACAGGAGGGCGAACGCGTCGATCGAGCCCGCACGAAGCAGATCCATCGCATCAATCACCATCGCCATATCGGCAGAATTCTTCCCGGTGCTGTAGGCAAATTGCTGCATCGGTCGGATCGCGTATGGATGGAGGGCGGCCTCCCACTGCTGGAGCCGGGGACTCTTCCAGTTGCCGTACGCTCGTCGGACGGTGGCAACGCCATGGCGCGCGACTTCTGCGAACACAACGTCAACCTTTGAGGCTGGCGCGTTTTCGACATCTATGAGCAACGCGATTCGCTTCTTGTCACTATTCACTTGTTGATCATGGAGCTCCACCTTCTGGTGGTCAACTTCTCACACGAGTTAACATGCTTTCAGGATGGAAGAAACTAACCATCTTCACTCTCTTGAACCACCGGATCCTCCCCGCGCAGGAAGTACGCGCCGACGGACCCGGCAAGTGTCGCGAAGACGCCCACGGAGTACACCGCCAGCACCAGGTGTACCACTTTGGAGAACGGGTCCTCGGTGGTTATTCCGGTGCCGGTCACGGTGGCCAGCGCCGCCTCGTAGAGCGCGGTGGTGTAGTCGGTGTGGGATTCGAAGGCGTAGAGCAGCTGACTCGCCGCCAGGATGACGACGGCGGTCACCGCGGCGAGCCAGCCGATGCGGCTGGAGAGCAGCCGCCCGGCTGACCGGGAACCGCGCACCCCGGCGGAGAGGATCCCACCCACCCGGGCGACGCGCGTCACGCGCAGCACCCGCACTGCCTGCAGCGCGCGGACGAAGCGCAGGAACGGCACCAGCAGGAAGATCACCTGCCACCAGTTCCGCCGCCAGAACGCCCTCTGGAACCCGGCAACATACGCGCGCAGAAGGAATTCCACGACGAAGACGGCCCAGAACACCCAGCCGGCGACGCTCAGCGCCCGGCTCCATCCGGGCTCGGTGACGAGCATCTGGCCCAGAAAGACGAACAGGAACAAGATGCCGAGCATGCCCATGGGTCGGTCCAGCTGTGCCGCGAGGCGTTCGGCGGCATTCTCCCGCTCTGCCTGCTGCGCCGGTGCGCGCGTGGATCGGCTTCTCACGGTCTGCTGACCTCCATAGGTGATGCGGTGGGTTCCCTCCCGCCACTCTACGAGGGCGGCCGGAGCTGTTCTGGCCGCGAGGAAGATTGACGGGAGCAGGCCTGGGCGATGGAATGATCCGATGGAGCTATTCGCGATCATCCTCTGGGTTCTGGCAGCGGTGCTCTTCACCGCGTCCTTCGACATGCTCCGGAGAGTGAATCCCGACTCCCGGCTGCCGTTCTTCTTCGGCAAACCGCCGATCAATCCACCACAGGTCGCTGTGGTGCGGCTCCTGGCGTTCGTCTGCTTCCTCGCAAGTGCCTGGATCTTCAGTGACGTCTACGGTCGCTCGGCCGGTCCGATCCTGATCCTGCTGGGCACGCTGCCGGGCTGTCTGCGGAACCTCTTGCACAACCGCCGGGTCACTGCAGCCGCCGCCGAAGGTGCTGCATGATCGAGATCCTCAGCGCCACCGGACTTGCCCGCGCGCGAGTCACCGGCGCACTGGTCGCCGACATTCTGCAGACCATGAAGCGCCGCGCGACGGTGGGCACGAACCTGCTGGAGATCGACGACTGGACCCGGGAGATGATCTTCGAGGCCCGCGCCACCTCCTGCTACGTGGCCTACGAGCCATCCTTCGGGCGCGGACCCTTCGGCCACTACATCTGCACCTCGGTGAACGACGCGGTGCTCCACGGCAAGCCGCATGACCACACGCTGGCCGACGGTGACCTGCTCACCCTCGACCTCGCAGTGTCGCTGGACGGGGTGGTCGCGGACTCGGCGATCAGCTTCATCGTCGGGAACTCTGCGCCGCCCGAGGACGTGGCGATGATAGAGGCCACCGAACGGGCGCTGGCTGCGGGGATCGCCGCCGCCGGCCCGGGAGCCCGGATCGGGGACCTCTCCCACGCCATCGGCATGGTTCTCACAGAGGCTGGGTATCCGATCAACACTCAGTTCGGCGGACACGGCCTGGGATCGACCATGCACCAGGACCCGCACGTCGTGAACACCGGCCGCCCAGGACGCGGATATCAGCTCCAGCCCGGCCTGCTGCTCGCGCTGGAGCCCTGGATCATGGCCGACACCGATGAACTGCGCACCGACGCCGACGGGTGGACGCTGCGCAGCGCCACCGGAGCCCGCACTGCCCACAGCGAGCACACCATCGCGATCACCGAGGACGGAGCCGAGATCCTCACCCTGCCGACACCTGGCAGGTTCGACTAGTTGCACTCAGCCACGGGTCACTGCCACCAATGTGGTTGGGCTCCAGGCTCCCGTTCGATAGTCGAAGGTCAGTACGGCATTCACATGTGATGGCGCGATGGTGAGTCGCGGCTGTCTGCTCTCAGGGCAGAGCAGTCGGGCGGTTCTGGGAACTCCACTCGTTCATCCCACCTTGCATGCTTGCAACGGTGAACCCTGCGTCTTCCAGCGTCTGGGCGGCGGTCAGGCTTCGCTTGCCGCTGCGACAGACGGTGATCGTCTCACGCGCCGGATCAAGTTCGGCCAGACGCGCACCCAGCTGTCCGAGCGGAATATGGAAGGCCCCAGGGATCATGCCGCCCGTGACTTCCGAGTCTTCTCGCACGTCAACAAACTGGGCGGTTCCCAGACGATCGAAGGCCGCCGAGGGTGCAACTTCCTGCATAGTGAACTCCTAAGTTCCAAGTATGGCTCGTCGTGGGTCTACATCCGGATCTGAGAGGTACTCAGCCCAGAGCCAGTGATCTGTTACAACTTCCTCGCCACGATGACCAGGTCTTCAAGCATCGCGTCTTCACCGTGCGGTCCGACCACGTTTCGGTGGCGAACCTCGCCCACCTCTACTTCCCAGGCCTTCCGCGGCTCCAGTGCGGCCAGGTCACCGCCGAGGGTCGGCATCTCCGCGGGTCCGTGGCCGTGCTCTGCCCACGGGGGCGCTGTGGCGTGGGAGACCAGGACGAGGTGCCCGCCGACCGAGACCCGGTCGGCGGCGGCACGAAGAATCTTCCGGCGGTCGAGTGCCACCGGGGACTGCAGGAAGGAGGCGGTGATCAGATCGAAAGGCCCCTCCGGCATACCCTCGGGCAGATTCGCGGCCAGGAACTCCGCGCTGCCGCCCCCGAGCCCTTCTTGCTCCGCGTGTGTCCGCGCCCGCAGGACGGCGGTCTCCGAGATGTCGACGCCGAAGGCCTGCCAACCCTGTTTCGCGAGCCAGAGGACATCGCCGCCCTCTCCACAGCCCAGGTCCAAGGCGCGTCCGGCAGGCAGATCAGCGACCAACGAGCTCATGGTCGCATTGACGCGACCGGACCAGACCCGGTCCGAGTCGGCATAGCGGGTCTCCCAGAAGTCTCTCGGGTCGTCATCACTCACAGTAGGACCTCTCATCTGTCGACATCGTCACGGTCGGTCTTCAAATGGATCCCCCTCGCCCGCATAGTCTTCCGCAGAACCTGGCACTTCGGTGACCAGGAGGATCTGCGTCCCCGTGTCGACGACGCTGGCGCCAGTCTCCGTGAACGCGAGCGGAATGGCAGTTGCACCATCCTCAAGCGGATCGTAGACCCGGGCGGTGTTGCCGGTGACCACGTTGTAGATGTCCAGCTCCTCTCCGTCTGCAAGGAGATAGGCCATCACTCCGCCCACGCCGAGAAGTGTGGGTTCTGCTTCGAGGTCCACGGACCAGAGTTCCCCGCCTGCGGAGTCGAATCCGGCGAGTTCATCCTCGCGGATCGCGACCCAGGTCTCGGACATCGCATCGAACATCGCGTCATCCAGGCCGCCGCTGAGGGGCTCGCCGTCGGTGAGGTCCCATAGGTCAAAACCATCCTCCGATGAGCCGATGAGGGCGCTGCCAGGGGGAAGCCGGTTCGTCGCCGGACTGACCGGGACTTCCCCTTCAGCGGCGGTCGCGGCGCTCGGTGACGCCGCGCGCCACAACTCGCCGGAACGTCCGCTGGCGAAGGCGGCGAGCTCTCCATCGTCGGCGATGACCGTCGTTCCGAAGAACTCCCCGATGATCTCGGCGCCCTCCGGGCTGCGTTCTCCGGTGGCGGCGTCCAGGGCGACTCGCTGTCCGGTGCCGCCCAGTGGTTCGTCACCGCGTTCGGCAAAGACCAGCCCAGGGCCTTGATGCGGTCCGGGGACCTCCACTGGACCCCAGACTTCCTCCCCGGTGTTCAAGTCATAGGCCGTCGCGGTGGTGGTCCCGAATGAATCACCCGACCCGGTCGGGTCGGCGAGATCGGTGAGCACCGCGAGAGAACGGTCACCCGCGCTCGTCAGGGCGAAGCCGGAGCAGCTCAACGGGCGTTCTGCGGTCCACAGCACGGTCCCATCGGCGGACACGGCGCTGAACACCAGTCTGCCGTCCTGCTCGCCGGGGGCGAGAAAGACGCCGTCGTGAACCTGCGGGGGAGTGTCCCACTGGGGATCCACGCTGACGAGACCTGTCAGGCTCACTGGGAGGTGGATGGCGTCAAGGTCAGCTTCCTCGGCCGATGACTGCACCTGGACTGGGTCTGCATCGATGTCGACCGGCGGCGCCGCTGGTTCATGCTCCACGGAGGCTTCCTGGTTCGGTTCAGTCGAACAGGCTCCCAGGGTCAGTGCGAGGACACCGAGGAGTGCAGCTGCCCGAGGCTGTGGGCGACCACGGTGACCGGCGCTCATCGCAGTGTCTCCTTCCGGGTATCTGGAGCGCGCTCCTGAGCGCGGACGCTGGAGCGACGGTTCACCGCCCAGACGAGAAGGATGGCTGCTGAGATCCCGAGGATCAGAAGGATGTCTGCCACCGGCCCGGAGACCGAGGAGCTCATCGCCTGCAGCCACCCCTGGGTTTCACTGGGGACCAGGGAGGGGGCGGTCACCAGGCCGTTGGTGGTCCAGAACAGGACTCCGACGCCGGCGATCAGGGCACCTGCGATCACGGAGGTGGTGTGGAGCTGACGCCCGAGCACGGTGAAGCCACGTCCGCGGATGAACCTCATCGAACGGGTGCCGATGCGTCCCCAGAGTGCGGCAAGAATGATCAAGGGCACCACCATTCCGGCGCCGTAGACGGCGAGCATGAGACCCGCCAGCGGGACGCTTCCCTGAGCCACAGCCAGGGTGAGGATCGCTCCCAGGATCGGTCCGGCGCAGAAGCCTGCCACGCCGCTCGCAGCGCCGAGCAGGAAGGTGCGGACCAGACCCTTTCTGGTGTGGGCCTGCTGCTGCAGCCGCTGAGTCCCTGGCAGCGCCTTGGAGAAGTCGAAGCCCAGGCCGACCATCTGGGCCAGACCCAGGAGGATGAGGATCACCGAGGTCCCCACGATCAGCGCCTGACGGTGGTCGATGAACAGGGTGCCGACCGCGCCCAGTCCCAGTCCCAGCGGGACCAGCGTGAGGATGAGGCCCAGGTAGAAGATAGACCCGTGGACCAGCAGCTTGAGTCGTGCTCCGATGGTGGAGGCGAAGAACGCTGGCAGCAACAAGGCGCTGCACGGGCTCAACAGCGCCAGCATTCCTCCGAGGAATGCGGTGACCAGGCTGATCTCCATCAGCGGTCCTGTGCCAGTGCGTCATCGACGGCGGTGACGAAGACCTCGGTGGGCTGGGCGCCGATGATCGGTTCCCCCGCCACGATGAAGGCTGGTGTGGAGTACGCCCCGATGTCGAGGCCCTCCTGCGCATTGGCGGCGATCTGCTCGGTGACCTCAGGGGAGTTCATGTCCTCTTGGAACTGCGCGGTATCGAGTCCCGCCTGTTCGGCGAGATCCAGCAGACCCTCATCGGTGAGCCCGGACTCGGGAAGCGTCTCCCCATCTGCGAAGAGCAGCCCGTGGTATTCGGTGAATGCGTCCTGCATCGCCGCTGCGTAGGTGGCCCGGGCCGCGCGTTCGGAGGCTTCGCCGAAGACGTTGACGTCGCGCCACTCGATGCGCAGATCGCCCGCCTCGACGTACTCCATCATCGTGGGCAGCGTCTGGTCGTGCCAGGCCGCGCAGAAGGGGCACTGGGCGTCGGTGAACATCACGATCGCCACTGGAGCGTCCGCGGGACCGACCGCCAGAAGGTCCTCGGGATCTCGGCGTTCGATGTCGCTCATATCTGACTGCTCAGGCTGGGCGCCTTCCTCAGGCACGGCTACCGGCCCCTGACCTTGGGGCTCGCCTTCCACACCACCCTGTTCCGTGCCATCCTGCGTCGACTCAGGAGTGTCGTCGCCGATGCTCTGCCAGATCACGAAGCCGATGAGCACGGCGGCGATGATGATCACGAACAGCGGCAGCAGGGTGTTCTTTCTTGAGCGGGTTTTCGGTTCTGCGGGCAAGGGGTGGGACATCGTGGCCTTTCAAGGACGGACAATCTACTACGGACCATAGTAACTACGAAACATAGTAACTATGCAAGATAGTCGATCTGCGGCATAGTGGTCGCATGACTTCCCTCTCGATCCGACTTGCCCGCTGGAAGGCGTCCACCGCGCTCGCGGTCCAGGCCCTGCGCTCCTGGACGCCCCGGCAGATCATCATTGCCGCGATCGCCGCCGTCGTCGTCGGCCTGCTGGTGGGAGTCGCGACCGTGCTGATTCCCAACTCGTTCTTCGCCCGGGAGATCCCGCCGGTGTGGTGGAACTACCCGGTGTGGATTCTGACCTCGGTGCTCAGCGGCATGCTCATGGCCACCTATGTGCGGGCGTCGAGCCCGGTGGAGTCCGGGTCGGAGGATGATCCGGCGACCGCCGAGGCGCAGGACGGCATCTCGCCCGCCGAGGATCGGCGCAGCAGCCGTTTCGGAATGATCGGCATGGTGCTGGCCTGGTTCGCAGTGGGCTGCCCGGTCTGCAACAAGATCGCGCTCGTCGCCCTCGGATACTCTGGAGCCATCACCTACTTCACACCGCTCCAGCCGATTCTCGCGCTCGGCGCCATGCTGCTCACCGGCGTCGCGCTGATCTGGCGACTCAAGGGGCAGGTCGCCTGCACCGTGCGCCCGCGGAAGGACCTGGTCAACACATGAGCGAAGAACGCCCGCCCGGGACGCCCGCCGAACGACTCGGCCCCTTGGAGCAGCAGGTCATGGACCTGCTCTGGGACCACTCCGGGCACACCGTCCGTGAGGTCATGGACCAGCTGCCCAGCCGCCCGGCCTACACCACCATCGCCACCGTGATGGGCAACCTCGAACGCAAAGCTCTGGTGGCGCCGACCCGCGTGGGACGCTCCGTGCGCTACCTCCCGCAGCGGACCCGCGAGGAACACACCGCAGGCCTGATGCGCCACGCACTGGGCGTCAGCAGAGACCGAACCGCCTCCATCCTGCATTTCGTGGACACCATGCCGGACGAGGAGCGAGATCTGCTGCGCGCCTATCTCGCTGGTGAGAATTCCCAGGACTCACCGTGAACCCCCTGCTGCTCTCCCTGCTCATGGTCTTCGCGGTGCTCGCCGCAGCCGTGCTGGGTCGTCCGCTGATCCGCGCCGCGGCACCGGCGCTGATCCGGTTCCCACGCCTGGCTGTGCTGGGTCTCGGGGCGAGCCTGGTGCTCTGGCTGACATCGGTGATGGCGGCTGGACTGTTCCTGGCCTGGGCGCTGACCGGACCCAGCCCGCTGCCCGCCCCGGTTGCGGAGGTCTGCCAGCGCTGCCTGGAGGCGTCGAACCCCTTCTCCACCGGCTTTGCGATGGAGACCGGCATCCCCACAGCCGCGTTCCTCTTCGCGCCCGCTGCTGCGGTGCTGCTCGTCGCGGCACTGGGTCTGCGGGCTGCGGCCAAGCGGAAGTCCTTGCTGCGCGAGACCTGCCGCTCCCTGCTGCCAGTGGGACGACGCCAGGTCATCGACGGTCATCTGGTCACCGTGGTCGAAGATCCCCACCCCTCGGCGTTCGCGCTGGGCAGGGACCGCTGGGGCATCGTCGTCTCCACGGGCCTGCTCGCGGCGCTGAACGATCAGGAGCTGCGCGCTGTCCTCGCCCACGAGGCGGCGCATCTGCGTGAACGCCACCACCTGGTCCTGGACTTCATCGGCAGCATCACCGGACCCCTGCGCTGGGTGCCCTTCGCGGGCGCCATCGCGGAGGCGGTGCCGCACTACCTGGAGGTCTCGGCGGACAACGCGGCCCAGCGCCGCGCAGGCACCCGGGCGCTCGCCTCGGCACTGCTGGTCATGGGGGAGGCGAGCAGCGCCCAGCGCACCGCCAGCAGCCAGACAGGAGCGCAGCGCATGATGCTGGCAGCGGGACCGGAGCGCGTGCGCCAGCTGATCTCCCCGGTGAGCCCCCGCCAGGGGATACTGGGGGCGGTCGCGATGACCGCGATCATGGCGGTGCTGATCGTCACCAGCGCCACCGCCCACGGCGCCGCGCTGGCCGCCGTCGTCTCGGGATGCGTCATCTGAGAACCGAAAACGTGCCGACCCCGCCAGGGGTCGGTGAACTGTGAGTCGAAGGAGCAGGCCATGAGCTACACCCACACCACGACCGTCCCGATGCCCTATACCCAGGCGGTGGAGGCCACCCGCGCGGCACTGGCCGAGCAGGGCTTCGGGATCCTCACCGAGATCGACGTCAAAGCCACCTTCACCAAGAAGCTCGGCGCCGAGTCCGGTGAGGCGGTCGGAGACTACATCATCCTGGGCGCCTGCAACCCCACGCTGGCCAGCAAGGCGCTGGCGGCAGAGCCCGAGCTCGGGGCGCTGCTGCCCTGCAACGTGGTGGTCCGCCGCGGCGCCACCGAGGACCACGCGACCATCGACGCGATCGACCCGCAGACCATGGTCCAGCTCAGCGACTCAGCCGCGGTCCGAGAGGTGGCCGAGGACGCTGAGCAGCGCCTGCGCGCAGCCTTGGACGCGATCAGCGCCGCCGCGAAGGACTGAACGCAGAAACTGACCGCAGGAGTGGTCGCAGGGCTCAGCCTCGCCGTGGGCTGAGCTCCGCGCCCTGACTGCTGCGAGGACGCGTGGTGGAATACCAGCCGGCAAAGAGCAGCACCAGCAGGCTGATGTCCACGGCGTCTCCGCCGTAGTACATCAGCTGCGCGCCGGCCTGCGCGTCACCGGGTGCCACACCCTCGGGCGGGTGCGCATAGAGCCACTTGGCCAGGATGGAATGCGCCGCGATGAACAGGATCAGCACTGTCGACCGCATCGGCATCGACGCCCGGTGCGGGTCCGGATCGACGCCCACCAGCGAGGCTGTGAACACATAGCCGGCCATGAAGATGTGCAGATGCACCAGCGCATAGGCCACCGGGGAGACGTGCATGACCTGGAACAGGTCCGTGGTGTAGAGCAGCCAGAGTCCGCCCGCGTTCAGCACGCCCGCGACCACCGGATGGGTGAGCACCCGCACGCCGGGACTGCGCAGGACCCGGGTCAACCCTCGGGCGGCATGCACCGGAAGCGCGCGCAGGGTGAGGGTGACCGGTGCGCTGAAGACCAGCAGCAGCGGGGCGATCATGCCCAGCAGCAGGTGCCCGGCCATATGCGCGGTGAAGCTGGTGTGCGCCGCGGTGGCGACAGGCCCGAGCAGCCCGGTGGCCGCGCAGCCGAGCCCGAGGTAGAACAACACGCTGCGGTGCAACGGCCAGGGAGTACGTCGGCGGGAGGCCCAGAGTGCCGCGGCATGACCCAGCGCCGCGGTGAGCAGCATGAGAACGACGACGACGTCGAGCGCGGCCCAGACCGAGGGGTCCGCCGGCGCGAGACCCGTCGGAGCACCGAGGTGATCCTCCTGGTGACCCATCAGCGGCTCATCGGCTTGTCCGTCCCGACGTTCAGGCCGGGACCGCGGCTGGACGGGTGCGGCGCAGCATGACCAGACCGATCACCAGCAGCACCACCGCGGAGCCGATCCAGGTCAGGTCATAGACGAACAGGTCCACCCCGTAGCGGATCTGGTGGATCCCGAGCAGCTTGTGGAAGACCACCCCGTCGAACAGCTGGAACGCTCCCACCCCGGCAAGCACCGCCCCGGCCCAGCGCTTCCACGCGACCTCGGTCCGGCGTCGCACATCGGCGAGCAGGAACAGGCCCCAGACGGTGATGAACCAGCCGAAGGCGTGGAAGAAGCCATCGGCAGTCAGGGCCACCTCCGTGGTGGAGAGGTCGTAGAAGTGATGCCACTGCAGCGCCAGGTGAAAGATGAACAGGTCGATGATCGAGGCCGCGATCCCGGACCCGAACAGCACCCCCGAGAGCACCGTTCGCCGGTCCAGCTGTGCCTTCGGATCTGTACTCACAGGGCCCAGCCTAGACCTCCACGTCACCTGGGTTCTACGACGATCGCGGCCGCCGAAGCGGGAGAGCGTCTGACGGGCTGGCGGATGATGGTGCGCAGCTTCTCAGGCGCGACCCTGCGCGGGTCGCTGAGATAGACCTCGTGGTGCTTACCCGTGGGTTCAAGACCATGGCTCGGCATGAATTCGCTGTGCATCGGTTCGATGGTCCTGGGCTCCTCATCGAAGGGGCCCACGTGCAGGGTCTGTACGCAGTGGCCCTCGGTGAGGGCCTCCAGGCGGACGGCGTCCAGGCGTGCGGGGGAGGACCTCGCCCGGACCGCGGTGACCGCATGGGCGAACATCTCTTGGTCGATCCACTCAGGAACCAGGACCATCAGCGTCCACTGCCACTTCGACTTGTCCCGCGCGCTGGTGAACACCGACATGTCCTCGGCCCACCACAGGCCTTCCAGCGGCGGGACCACATAGTCGCGCTCAAGCTCGCGCTTGCTGGAGAACTTCAGCGCAAAGGCCAGCGGATACAGCGCCTCCAGCGAGCCCGCGTACTCGGGCGAGGTGTTCGGGTCACCGTGGCCGTCGATCATCAGGTACTGCATCTCGGGCAGCTCGAGGACCTGGTGCATTCCGGGCCTGGCCCGATAGCTGGGCAGCGTCTTCTTGAAGTCGATCTTCTCGGTCATGACGGCTGTCGCGTTGACCACACGGCGAGACCGATGAGCGCAGGCTGGAAGGAGAGCCGCACCAGGTGTCTGCGGGAAGCCAGAAGTGTCGTGCCCAGTCCGATCCCGACCAAGCCGGATGCCGGGCCGGTGGTGCGTGCGATGGAAGCCATGGGATCAGATTAGCGCCGGTGCCAGCTGCCTGGGAATCGACTCAGGCTCCAGCGTCGTCGTCCTTCTGGTCTGCGAAGTTGGACTGATCCGGCACACGGGCCGCGGCGATTCCGGTGTCCCACCCGGGAGCGTCTCCCCCCTCCGGCGGAGCGAACCGACCGGCATCGATTCCGGAGGACTGGAGGAGCCAGGAGATCAGCGAGTTGGAGTTCCACATGTCTCCGATCCCATAGATGTCGCGCCCCCAGGTCAGCTGCGGGGTCGTGGGGATTCGTCCGATCAGCGCGTCGACTTCGCCGGGAGCGAGCAGGAAGCGAACCGGCGGGCCGATCGCCCAGTCTCGATCGGGTATGGATCCGCCCTTCCAGCATCGGATCTCATAACGAAAGAAGCGGGAGGCGCCCAACCAACGGATACCGACAGGCCCCTGGCCCACCACGCCGCGAGGTCCGGAGGGCTGGCCCCATACCGGAGTCATCTCGATCACGTACTTGCTGGTGCCGTCGAACACCTCGAGCGCGGCATGGAACAACCGACAGGCTCGACGGCGGGCCCTGAGCGCGCGCAGCGACTCCCACCACCTGCTTGTATGGACGACGACGTGCCCACCGGCGCCTACCGGAATCCACCACAGGTCGAGGTGAGGGCCGGTCATGGCCGGACGGGCCCTGTGGTCTGGCTCCGTGACGAGAGCGCCATATCTGTAGGATAAACGTCCCCACGGCACCCGCTCCAGAGCCCGGTTCGCCGAATCCGAAACCGGGTGCCCTGCGCCGCCGCCCCTGGTCGCAGCCAGTTCGCGGGGAAGGCGTGGCGTGTGAACATCCACGGTGGGTGGGCCCTGTCGGGATCGAACCGACGACAACCGCGGTGTAAACGCGGTGCTCTACCAGCTGAGCTAAAGGCCCGTGCCCAGTCACCGCCGTGACGGCGCGATCTGGTGCAGGAAGAAGTGTAGCAACCTGTGCGTGAGGCTCAGGACCGCCCGCGGGACTGGTTCAGCCGGGTCTGCTCGGCGGCGTAGAGCGCCGCCCCGACGATCCCGGCGTTGTTCTGCAGCGCGGCGACCTCGACCTTCGCCCGCAGGTCCTTGATCTCGGGCAGGAAATCCTCGCTGCGCTTGGAGATCCCCCCGCCGATGATGAACAGCTCGGGCGACTGCAGCCGCTCCACATGCTTGAGGAACCGGTTCAGCAGCTGGCCGTATTCATCCCAGGGCATGTCGGTGCGCTCACGCGCCGCGGCGGAGGCCTTCTTCTCCGCCACCTCGCCCTCGAACTCCAGGTGACCCATCTCGCTGTTGGGGACCAGCACGCCGTCGTGCACCAGGGCTGACCCGATGCCGGTGCCCAGGGTGATCGTCATGACCGTGCCCTCGAGCCCCTTGCCCGCGCCGTAGCGGGCCTCGGCGAGACCGGCGCCGTCGGCGTCGTTCAGGGTGTGGATCTGCCCGGGCAGGTGGCGCAGCAGCTTCGCGGCGTCGGTGTTGATCCAGGACTGATCGATGTTCGCCGCGGAGAGCACGATGTTCTTGTCCACGATCGCCGGGAACAGCACGCCGACGGACAGCTCTTCCAGCGCCGGGGCCTTCTCCCGGCTGAGCAGCTCATCGAGGATCTGACCGATCACCTCGGCCACCGCCTCCGGGGTCGCAGGCTTCGGGGTCGGGATCCGGAACCGTTCACCGGTCAGGGTGCCCTTGTGCAGGTTGACCAGACCGCCCTTGATCCCGGTGCCGCCCACATCGATGCCGATGGCCCGCTTGGGAAGATCCGTGATGGTCTCGCTGGCGGAACCGAGGGACTGGGCAGCCAGTGGCTGCTCGTGAGAAGAGCTCATAGTGGTGCAGTATCTCCGTGCTGTGGGGGAGGGGACCGGACTCAGGAGCCCGAAGGCAGCGTGAGGATCTCGGCGCCGTCATCGGTGACGACCAGAGTGTGCTCGAACTGCGCGGTGCGCTTCCGGTCGCGGGTCACGGCTGTCCAGCCGTCCTCCCACATGTCCCAGTGGCGCGTGCCCAGGGTGAGCATCGGTTCGATGGTGAACACCATTCCCGGCTCCATCAGGCGCGCGTGGTCCGGTGCCGCATCGAAGTGCGGGATCACCAGGCCGGTGTGGAACGCCTTGCCCACGCCGTGGCCGATGAACTCGCGTACGACACCATAGCCGAAACGCCTCGCATAGGACTCGATGGCGCGACCGATCACATTGATCGGCCGGCCCGGCTTCACCGCCCGGATGGCACGCATCATCGCTTCCTCGGTGCGTTCGACCAGCAGCCGGGTCTCCTCATCGACCTCGCCGACGAAGAACGTGCGGTTGTGGTCCCCGTGCACGCCGTCGATATAGGCGGTGATGTCGAGGTTCACGATGTCACCCTCGGCGAGCACTGTGGAATCCGGGATGCCGTGGCAGATGACCTCGTTGACCGAGGTGCAGATGGCCTTGGGGAACCCGCGGTAGGACAGGCAGGACGGGTAGGCCCCACGGTCGGTCAGGTACTGGTGCGCGTAGGCGTCAAGCTCCTCGGTGGTGACCCCGGGGCGGATCAGCTCGGAGGTCGCGACCATGGCGTCGGCGGCGAGCTGGGCCGCCCGTCGGATCCGCTCGACGGTCTCGGCGTCGTAGACGTCTTCACCGGTGTACTCCGGCGGGGCCTCGAGGCCCACGTAGTTGGGCCGATCGATGTGCGCCGGGACCGGACGTTGAGGGGACACCGTGCCCTTGGTGAGCGTGCCCACGGGGGCACGGGAAGACAGGGGAGCGGACTGCGGGGTAGCCATGAGGTTCATCCTATCGGTCTGCTGCTGCCCGGGGCTCGGGCTGCAGCTGGGGCCCGGGGCCGCAGCTGCAGCGCCAGCGCCAGCGCCGCGATGCCCACGATCACGCTGATCGCAACCGGCAGCGAGGACCCCTGGGTCATCACTCCGATGGCCGGGGAGAGGCTGAGCATCACCGCGCGCATCGCCCAGCTGATCCAGGTCACCCCGCTGTGCGCGGGCAGTCCCGGCACCCGGTCCGCCCGGGCGAAGGCCAGCGGCACGGTCACCGCGCAGCCCAGACCGGCCACTGCCAAGCCGACCAGGGTCAGCGCGACTCCCGGTGCCCAGGCGGCGCCGAGCAGACCGATGATCACCGCCGAGAGGCTCAGGATCAGCGAGGTCCGTTCCCCGAGCCGGTCGATCACCCGGTCACCGATCATCCGCCCGATGAACTGGGCGGCAAGCAGCACGGTGAGTCCGACGCCGGCCGAGGCCGCGTCCATGCCGCGTTCGGTCGAGAGCAGCACGGCGGACCAGTTGTTGCCCACGTCTTCGACCGAGATCCCGGCCAGCGCGATCAGCGCAAGCGGCAGCAGGATCTTGACTGTGGACCACCCGGAGGGCCTGACCGGGGGCTCGGCGTCCTCCGGCTCCGCGTCAGGTTCGGGCATGAACGCGCGTGCTGAGAGGGTCATCGCGGCCACACAGATCAGCGCCCACACCGCCATATGGGTGGCCAGCGGCACGCCGAGCACCGCGGCCAGGATCCCGACGGCGCCGCCGAGAGCAGCGCCGATGCTCCAGCCCGCGTGCATCGAGTTCAACAGCGACCGTCGATACGCCGTCTGGACACGCAGCCCCTGGGAGTTCTGCGACACATCCACCGCGGCATCGCCGAAGCCCGTGATCAGCAGGCCCGCCACCACCACCCAGGGGCTGCCCAGCGCCACCCCGGCCGCGGCGAGGGTCAGTCCACCGCCCATCAAGAGGGTGCCGAAGCTCGCGGTGCGCGCGACTCCGAGCCACCGGTTGATCACCCCGGGCATGTGCAGCGCCAGTGCGCCGCCCAGCCCGAAGCCCACCACCACGAGTCCAAAGATCGCCGGGCTCAGCTCCAGTGCGTCCTTGACCTCGGCGTAGCGGGCCAACAGCGAGGCAGGGAGGGCCCCATTGGTGGCGAAGGCGGCCATGGTCGCGGCCCGGCTGCGCCGCAGGGAGGGGGCGCGCCGTCGTCGTGCTGATCCGGAGGTCGCCGTCGGCGGGGTGCTCTTCTCGTGCATGGGCAGAAGTCTGACACGCTGCCGCCGCGCTGAACTTCAGGATGTGTCAGCCGAGGCCGGGGCGTATTCTGGGGCCATGAGCACCGAATACTGGTTCAACGTCCGCACCGGCCAGGTCGAGGAGGGCGCGCAGTCCTCCTGGAGTCAGCTGCTGGGCCCCTATCCCACCCGCGAAGCCGCCTCCGAGGCGCTCAAACGCGTGCAGGAGAACAACGAGGCCTGGGATGAAGAGACCGAGAAGCACGAGAAGCGCTGACCGTCAGAACTGACCGCCGACGCCGGCCCTCGATCCACCTGGGTGGCCAGCTCGGCGGGCAGCATCACCGGTGGATCTGAGTCGTCACCATGCGCCCCGGAGACTGCAGCTGTCTGTGGTGCTCCAAGAGACCCCGGGGCGCATGTTCTGACGTCGATGGTTCGGTCCTGGGTCAGCGGCTCAGGTGAACTTAGGTGCGCGCCGCTGCTTGCTCTGCGCCTCGAACGCGGCAGCGATCCGGAAGCCGGACGCCTCATCATACGGGCGGGTTACGAGCTCGATGCCGGCGGGGATGCCGTCCTCGGTGAATCCTGCTGGCACTGTCACCGACGGCAGAAGCGCCTGGGAGGCGATCAGCGTGTTCGTCGGGAAGCTCAGCACGGTCCACTCATCGCGTTCTGTGTTTGAGGGCGCAGGAACTCGAGTTACCGGGTAGGTGAGTGCATCCAGTGAATTCTGTGCCATCACGTCCAGAATCACCCGCGTGAACTCCTCCCGCACGACGAAGCGGCGGGAGTAGTCTGGGTCGTCTTCGGGCTGTTCAGGGCCTTCGACAAGTGCTTCGAGCAAGTCAAGCTGCTTGTGGTACCTGCCCTCAGCGACGATGTCCGCGATCCGCAGGTGGTTGAGTGGCTCACGCTCCCGCAGATAGACGTCGACGTCGTGGCGCGAACACGCCACGTACTGACTGGTGTCGATCAGATAGTCCATGAGATTGGGAATCTGGACGTCGACGACCTCGGCCCCAGCGTCCTCCAGATCCTCGACCGCTTTCCGCATGAGCAGATTCATGGCTGCTCCGCGCGGATCAGATTCGTCACCCAGAGCGTTGGTGACCAGTCCCACCCGCGCATTCTGCATGCCACCGTTCACCGACTCCAGGTAGGAGGTCGGCGGATTCCCGACTGTCGCGGAGACGGAGAAGGGGTCGCCGTTGTCATAGCCCGCCATAGCGTCGAAGATCGCGACCGCGTCTTGAACCGACCGTGCAAGCGGCCCGACGGTGTCTTGGAAAGCGACGAGGAATCCGGTGCCGGTGCGTGGTACGACCCCTGGAGTGGAACGTATGCCAACGAGATTGCAGAAGGAGGCCGGGATTCGGACGGATCCGCCACAGTCGGTTCCGAGTCCGGCGACAGCCAGGTTGGCCGCGACCGCTGCCGCGGATCCAGCACTGGAACCGCCGGGATCGTGATCCAGGGCGTATGGATTCTTGGTCTCGCCGCTGACCGAAGAGTAGGACCACCAGGAGGTCGCGAAGTCTGGAAGGGTGGATTTCGAGAGGATGACAGCCCCAGCCTCTCTCAACCTGGCAACAGCGACAGCGTCTTTCTCGGGACGGAAGCCCAAGAGGGCCTCGCTTCCACACGTCGTATCCATCTCCGCAGTATCGATGTTGTCCTTCACCACAATGACAACTCCGTGCAGCGGACCTGCAAGGGTATTCGTGCTTCTCAGGTGTTCGTCGAGCTCTTCGGCCCGAGTGAGGGCGAAATCATTGGTGGTGATGATCGAGTTCAGGCTTGGTCCAGAACGGTCAATCGCTTCTATCTGGTCTAAGTAGTGCCGTACGACATCTTGGACCTTGATGTCCCCTGAGGAGTAAGCATCGAGCAGTTGAGGAATTGAGATTTCGTGCAGCGAGAAAGAATCTTCCGTGGACATCGATCGGGCTCCTTAGAAGTGGGAAGTGTCGCGAGTGCGTCGTCGAGGTGCAGGCGAGGATGAGACTCTCTGCCCCATGTGAGGTCCAGCACACCACCCAACAGCCTACCCAGGACGCGGTTGTTTCTTCGCAGAGGAGTGCCGATGGCTGTCCGGTGCACGCCACGAGTCTAGGATCAGGAGTTCCGTGGGGAGCGGGCAGGTGGAGCTCGCGGGTAGGCTCCCAAGGAGCTCTGGAAAGGAGGCTGTGATGACCGGAACTATAGATCTCAACGTAGACGGTGGAGAAAGTCTTGGACGATGGCGGCTGGGAGCGGACGAGGCCCTGGCCCCGCTGGTCTCTTCTCTGAATGTCGCCTGCGGCTGGCATGCTGGCGACGCAGGGACTATGGCAGCTTCTGTTCGACTGGCGAAGCACCACGGCTTGGCGCTCGGATCCCACCCTGGCTTCCCGGACCTGATCGGGTTCGGCCGTCGCGAAATGGCGTTCTCGCCAGACGATGCCGCGCAGGCGGTCCTCTACCAGACGGGTGCACTGCGAGCTTTCGCTGATCAGCAGGGAGTAGCCCTGGCCCACGTCAAGGCCCACGGAAGTCTCTATGGGTTACTGATGAGGGATGACAATGTGTCGGACGCCGTCGCTGATGCGATTGGCGAGATGGATTCCACGTTGATCCAATTTCTCCCGGCTGGCCACGCGGCCGATCGACAGCGCAGACGGGGCCACCGGGTCGCGGCAGAGGCTTTCGCGGACTTGGAGTACGCCGATGATGGGCGGATAGTCATAGACCCGGAGAATCGTCGCAGGGATCCTGAATGGTGCGCCGAGCAGGTCCAAGCAATCCTCGGCGGGCATGTTCGTACCGCAGATGGCTCAGTGATACCCATTCAGGCAGACACTGTCTGCCTCCACTCGGATCGACCAGGAGCCGAGGCAAACGCCCACGCTGTGACCAGGACAGTCGCTGCTCTGGGGATCGCTGTGCGTCCCCCAAGTCCGTGAAGCTGGCCCGTTCTCATATGCCCCTGCCGTGATGCCGCAGCAAGGAGGTCACCGTATCGGGCAGCTGTGTGCCGAGCCTCGTCAGGCCCTGACTCTCTATGCGGCGAACTGATTGATGATCTTCCGATAGAGATTCGTCTAGACCTGTTAGAACTACACGAGGCGAACTCAACGGTAAAGCCATTCAGATACGTCTTTTTAATCGATCTTGGATAATCTTCATCATGATTCGATAAATGCTATCTGATGGGAGTTCTGCAATTCGGAGGAATTCGCCTCTGCGCACGAGCGGGTGGCCCTAATCCTCGAAGCTGTGCTCCGGCGCCGGGAAGCTTCCGGCGCTGACGTCCTTGCGGTACGCCGCAGCCGCCTCGGTCACCACCTCGCGCAGGTTCGCGTACTGCTTCACGAAGCGCGGCACCCGACCCGAGCCCAGGCCTAGCATGTCCTGCCAGACCAGCACCTGACCGGTGGTGCCGTTGCCGGCACCGATGCCGATGGTGGGCACGCGCAGCGCTCGATCCACCTGGGTGGCCAGCTCGGCGGGCACCATCTCCATGAGCACACAGAACGCTCCGGCGGCCTCCAGCGCCAGTGCGTCATCGATCAGTGCCTGCGCGGTCTCCCCGCGACCCTGCACCCGGTACCCGCCGAGGGCATGCTCGGACTGCGGAGTGAAGCCGATATGGGCGATCACCGGGATCCCCGCGGCGACCATCGCGCGGACATGACCGGCCATCGCCGCGCCGCCCTCTACTTTCAGAGCCTGGGCGCCGGCTTCCTTCATGAACCGGACTCCCGTGGTCACCGCCTGCGCCGGGGAGCTCTCATAGCTGCCGAAGGGAACATCGGCGACCACCAGCGCGCGGTTGGCGCCGTTGACCACTGACTTGGTGAAGACCAGCATCTCTTCGACGGTGATCGGCAGCGTTGACGAGTGGCCCATCATCACGTTGGAGGCGGAGTCGCCCACCAGGAGCAGCTCGATCCCGGCCTCGTCGAAGATCGACGCGATCTGCGCGTCATAGGCGGTCAACATGGAGAATTTCTGGCCGGCATCCTTGAACTGCTGAAGGTGCACGGTGCGGACCCGTTTAGGGTTGATCGGCTCGGACATGTGATCAGGCTACCCAATTCCGCGCAGGCCCAGGCTTAGGAGCAGGAGGAGTTGGGTAGAGTGGTCCCGGCGACACCCACTGCATTTCAGGAGGCTTCAACGTATGGATCGACAGCAGGAATTCGTACTGCGCACCATCGAGGAGCGCGACGTCCGCTTCGTGCGCCTCTGGTTCACCGATGTGGTGGGCTCGCTGAAGTCCGTGGCGCTGGCTCCGGCCGAGGTCGAGGGGGTCTTCAACGAAGGGCTGGGCTTCGACGGCTCCTCGATCGAAGGACTCTCCCGGGTCTTCGAATCCGACATGCTGCTGCGCCCGGACCCCTCCTCCTTCCAGATCCTGCCCTGGCGCGGTGAGGAAGAGCCGACGTCGCGGATGTTCTGCGACATCCTCACGCCCGATCAGGAACCCGCCGCCGGGGATCCGCGCAACGTGCTCCGCCGCCAGCTCGACGTCGCCGGGGAGATGGGCTTCACCTGCTACACCCACCCCGAGGTCGAGTTCTACGTGCTCGAGTCCCAGAACCTCAACTCCGACGGCGAGCCGATCCCGGTGGACCGTGCCGGCTACTTCGACCACGTCACCGGCAGCGTCAGCCAGGACTTCCGCCGCCACACCGTCAACATGCTCGAAGCTGTGGGCATCTCGGTGGAGTTCAGCCACCACGAGGCCGGCCCGGGTCAGAATGAGATCGACCTGCGCTACGCCGACGCGCTGACCACCGCAGACAACATCATGACCTTCCGCACCGTGATCAAAGAAGTGGCGATCATGCAGGGCAAGTACGCAAGCTTCATGCCCAAGCCCTTCTCCGAGCACCCCGGCTCCGGCATGCATACCCACTTCGGGCTCTTCGAGGGCGACACCAACGCCTTCTTCGCCCCGAACACCGAGTACAACCTCTCCACCACCGCGCGGCAGTTCATCGCCGGGATCCTGCGCCACGCGCCGGAGTTCACCGCGGTGACCAACCAGTTCGTGAACTCCTACAAGCGCCTCTGGGGCGGGGGAGAAGCCCCCTCACACGTCTCCTGGGGACACAACAACCGCTCCGCCCTGGTCCGGGTGCCGCTGTACAAGCCCACCAAGGGCGGCTCCGCACGAGTGGAGTTCCGCGGGATCGACTCCGGCGCCAACCCCTACCTGGCCTACGCCGCCGTGCTCGGCGCCGGACTCAAGGGCATCCGCGAAGGCTACGAGCTGATGGAGCCGGTGGGTGAGGACGTGTGGTCGCTGACCACCTCCGAGCGCAAGGCCCTGGGCATCAAGCCGCTGCCGGGCACCCTGCACGAGGCGCTGCGCCAGATGGAAGACTCCGAGCTGATGGCGGAGATCCTCGGCGAGCAGGTGCTGGAGAACTTCCTGCGGAACAAGCAGCAGGAGTGGGACGAGTACCGGGTGAACGTCTCGCCCTTCGAGATCAAACGGTACCTCGGCCTGATCTGATCGTGGCCGACACTGCGCTGACCCGCCGGGAGCTCATCGCTGCCGGGTTCCAGGAGCTGGAGCGCGCCTCCGGGTTCCTGGCCGACGAGCACCTCGCCGGGTTGGAGCCGGCCGTGCTGCTCAAGACCCTGCACTATGCACCCAACCCGGATCAGGCGCTGCTGCTGCTCATCCGGCTGGTGGAGCGCGCCGGCGACGTCTGTGACCTCTTCGAAGTGGTCACCGACGGCGTCTACCTGCGCGCGGTCCCGCTGATCCGGCTGCTCGGCGCCTCCCAGGCGCTGGGCGAGTTCCTCGTCCGCCGCCCAGAGAACTGCGACCTGCTGTTCAGCATCGCCGACACCCTGGAGGCGGACCGTGATGAGCACCAGCACAACCACGCCCCCGACGACGCCGCGGCCATCGCCCTTCCGGAGGTCACCGAGCCCGAGGTGCTGCGCACCCGGCTGATCCAGGCCGTCCATGCCGACCCGACAGCGGAGCTGCCCACCGCGGCGCTGGACTCCGAGTTCAACGCAAAAGCGGCCGGCGTCGCGCTGCGCCGAGCCTACCGACGCGAACTGACCTCCCTGGCGCTGCGCGACCTCAGTGCCGCTGATCCCGCCGCGTATCAGCCGCTGGCCTCCCGGCAGCTCTCCGATCTGGCCGGCGCGGCCATCGACGCAGCCCTGGCAGTCAGCCGGGCCGAACTCACCGACCGCAACGGGCGCACCGCGGAGATCGTGGAGCTCGCGGTGATCGGCATGGGCAAATGCGGCGCCCGCGAGCTGAACTACATCTCCGATGTGGACGTGATCTTCGTCCACCGCGCCTCCGAAGACATCGACTCCGCGGCTGCCCGCAACACCGCGGTGGCCATGGCATCTGGCATCTCCAAGGTCATCAACGGCACAGGTCCCGAGCCCGGACTCTGGGAGGTGGATGCGAACCTGCGCCCCGAGGGCCGCGAAGGCGACCTCTCCCGCACCCTGGAATCCCACCTGGAGTACTACAAGCGCTGGGCCCACGGCTGGGAGTTCCAGGCGCTGCTCAAGGCCCGGCCCATCGCCGGCAGCCGCAGCCTGGGCAATGACTACATCGAGGCCATCTGGCCCCAGGTGTGGACCTCCTCAGCCCAGGAGAACTTCGTGGAGAACGTCCAGCGGATGCGCCGGCGGGTCTTCGACAACATCCCCGCCGACGAGGTGGACCGAGAGATCAAGCTCGGCCGCGGCGGGCTGCGCGACGTCGAGTTCACCGTCCAGCTGCTGCAGCTGGTCCACGGACGGGTCGATGAGTCCCTCCGGGTGCGGGACTCGCTGACCGCCATCGAGATGCTCGAGGCCGGGGAGTACGTGGCCCGCGCAGACCGGGACGCGATGTCCCGCTGCTACCGGATGCTGCGCCTCTATGAGCACCGGATCCAGATGAGCAACATGCGACGGACCCATCTGATGCCGGTGAAGGCCGATGAGATCCGTGCGCTGGCCCACGCGGTCCACCCGCCGAACCGGCGTCGTCGTCCTGCCGGAGAAGAGGTGCTGACCCAGTGGCGCGAGATCGCCAAGGAGGTCGCCAGCTTCCACGAGCGGATCTTCTACCGCCCGCTGCTCTCCACCACTGCGGTGCTCTCCGACGAGGAGGTCCGACTCACCGCCAAGGCCGCCCAGGACCGTCTCGCGGCGCTGGGCTATCACGACCCGGCCGGCGCGATGCGGCACATCTCCGCGCTGACCTCGGGGTTGTCGCGTCGGGCGAAGCTGCAGCGGCGGATCCTGCCGATGATGCTGGGCTGGTTCGGCGAAGGGGTGGACCCCGACGGCGGGCTGCTGGCCTTCCGCCGGCTCAGCGAGTCATTGGGTCAGAGCCCCTGGTATCTGACCATGCTGCGGGACTCCTCGGTCGCCGCGGAACGTCTGTGCCTGGTGCTCTCCGGCTCCCGGTTCATCTCCGACATGCTCGAACACTCCCCGGAGTCCACCAAATGGCTCGGAGACAATACGGCGCTGACCCCACTGAGCTACGAGGCGCTGTGGAAGGAGATCAGCAACAAGATCACCCGGCACAAGGGCGACCTCGAGACCGCCATGCGGCTGACCCGCCTGGTGCGCCAGCGCGAGACCCTCCGGGTGGCGATCGGCGACGCCGTCGGGCTGCTGGAGATCTCCGAGGTCGGCACCGCACTCTCCGATGTGGACCGCGCCGCAACCCTGGGCGCGATGCGCGTGGCAGAGTCCGAGGTCTGGGAGACCGAAGGTCGGCACGCCGATCTGGCGGTGATCGCCATGGGACGCCAGGGCGGACGCGAGATCGGGTACGGCTCCGATATGGACGCCATGTTCGTCCACGACGTCGCCGAGGGCGGAGATCCGAAGCTCGCCGATGCGCAGGCGCAGAAGCTCGCGATGCGGATCAGCGCCCAGCTCTCCAAACCGCTCAAGCCCGCGATCCGCGGCGAGTTCCCGCTCAAGCTCGACGCCGATCTTCGCCCCGAGGGCAAGCAGGGTCCGCTCTCGCGGTCGCTGGACTCCTACGCCGAGTACTACCGGCGCTGGATGGATGTCTGGGAGCGCCAGGCGCTGCTGCGCGCCCGGCCCATCGGCGGGGACGACGACCTGCTGGACGGGTTCATGGAGCTCGCCGACTCCGTCCGCTACGGCGCCCCGCCGAGTGCCTCGCAGACCCGTGAGATCCGCCGGATCAAGGCCCGGGTGGAGTCCGAACGGCTACCCCGTGGGGCCGATCCGTCCCGACACGTGAAGCTCGGCCGCGGCGGTCTCAGCGATGTGGAGTGGCTGGTGCAGCTCTTCCAGCTCCAGCACGCCCATGCGCTGCCGCGCCTGCGCACCAGCTCCACGCTGATCGCGCTCGACGCGATGGTCGATGAGGAGCTGATCAGCCCGATCGACGCGGAACAGCTCACCCAGGCGTGGAAGCTGTGCACCCGGGTGCGTTCCGCCACCACGGTCTGGAGCGGCAAGACTGCCGACGTGCTGCCTTCAGCGCGCCGGGATCTCGACGCCGTCGCCCGCTGGTGCGGGTTCCCCTCCGGCGGCAGCGCGGACTTCGAGGATCACTACCTGCGCACGACCCGGCGCTGCCGACAGGTCTACGAGCGATTGTTCTACGACGAGGCGTAGCGAGGGAGCCGAGCATCGCTGAACTGGCGGGGAGGCCCCGTGGCACCCGCCCGGCAAGGGGCAGGTGCCACCTCGCTCAGGCTGCGAGCTTGGCGATCAGCGCCTCTGCGGTCTCCGCGGAGGACTGCGGGTTCTGACCGGTGATCAGCAGGCCGTCCTCGACCACGTAGGAGCTCCAGTCCTCACCCTTGGAGTACCTGCCGCCGAGCTTGGTCAACTCGTCCTCGACGAGGAACGGCACGACATCGACCAGGTCGACCCCGACCTCCTCCGTGTTGGTGAACCCGGTGACCAGCTTGGCGTTCACCAGGGGAGTCCCGTCCTCGTTGGTGGCATGGCGCAGCACTCCGGGCGCGTGGCAGACCAGCGCGAGAGGCTTGCCGGCACGCAGCGTGGTCTCGATCAGGCGGATGGACGCCGGATCCTCGGCGAGATCCCACAGCGGGCCATGGCCGCCGGGGTAGAACACGGTGTCGTAGTCCGCCGCTGAGACCGTGTCCAGGCGCACCGTGTCTGCGAGGGCGGCGGTGGCGTCGGCGTCGGCCTCGAACCGGTGGGTGTCATCGGTCTGGAAATCGGGCGTGTTGCTCGCCGGGTCAAGCGGCGGCTGACCGCCCTTGGGTGAGGCCAGGGTGATCTCGTAGCCGGCCTCCTTGAAGCGGTAGTACGGGGCCGCGAGCTCTTCGAGCCAGAAGCCGGTCTTCTTGCCGGTGTCACCGAGCTCGTCGTGTGAGGTGAGAACGATCAGGACCTTCATGTGGATCTCCTTGATGTAGACGATCTTGTGGCGTGGTATGCCGCGCGGCGAGTGCTCAGGCGACCCGGGCGGGGGACTCCTGGGCGGCGGCCATGCTGGGCGCGAGCAGCTCCAGCGTGCGGTGCTGGACCGCTTCCTCGGGGGCCAGGTTCACCAGCATCAGCTCATCGGCCTGGACCTCCTCGGCGAAGGCGTCGAGCCAGGAGACGACGTCGGCCTGGGTCCCGACGGCGACGCGGGAGAGCATGCTCAGCACCTGCTGACCCGCGGGGTGGTCGCGCAGCATCACCACATCCTCGTCGGTGATCTGCCTGTTCCGGCCCAGGTGGTTCTTGATCCAGGCGTTCTCCGCCAGGGTCTTCTGTTCCTGGGCGACCGCGGCGTCGTCGTGGGCGATGACATTGGCCGCGGCGATGAAGTGGGGCTGCGCGTCCGGGCCCAGCAGGGAGTTGGTCGCGTCGAAATGTTCGCGGTAGATGTGAGCCGCCTGGTTGAGCATCTGCGGCGCGAAGTGTGAGGCGAACGCGTAGGGGAGACCAAGCTGCGCGGCCAGTTGGGCGCCGAAGAGCGAGGACCCCAGGATGTAGAGCGGCACATTGGTGCCCAAGCCGGGGTAGGCGTTGACTCCGGGGATGCGGCTGTATCCGGTGAGGTAGCCGCTGAGCTCCATGACGTCGGCCTGGAAGCGGTCGGCCTCGGTGCCGTCGCGGCGCAGTGCGCGCATGGTCGGTCCGTCGGTGCCGGGTGCGCGGCCCAACCCCAGGTCGATCCGATCTGGGTAGAGAGTCGCCAGGGTGCCGAACTGCTCGGCGATCATCAGCGGTGCGTGGTTGGGAAGCATGATGCCTCCGGAGCCGACCCGCACGTTCTCCGTGGCGGCGGCCACATGCTGGATCAGCAGGGCGGTGGCGCTGGAGGCGATGTTGGGCATGTTGTGGTGCTCGGCGAACCAGATGCGTGTATAGCCCAGCTTGTCTGCGGTCCTGGCCAGCCGGACGCTGCGGGCGATTCCGTCGGCGACTGTCTCTGGTGGGCGCACAAACGCGAGGTCAAGCAGGGACAGCGGGCGCGAGGCGGTGTTGGGCATACCTGGTGCAACAGCATGAGGGAGCGATCTCATTCCGCGAGGTGTGCACCGGCACAGGTTCGGGACCTGGCCACGGGGGCAGAGGCGCCCAGAATTGGTTGACACTCTGAACGATGATGATATGTTCGAGTCCCAATGATCAAGCAGGACCGAGCGTGGCAGATGTGACGATTCCGTCTGCGGAATGCAGGACCAGGCCCATTGCTCCCGCCTGGCATCAGAGACATGAAGGGGGAGTCCCGCCGTGGCGCAGGCCGAGCAGCCCCTTCCGGAGGGCGAGAACCCTGCGAGGTCTTTCCGCATCTCGTTGGCGATAGGCTCTCTGCTTCTCACGGCGCTGGTCTACGGATTCCTCATCTGGTCGAACTGTGCGACCGACGGTATAGCTGCGTTCTCGAGTGACGTTCGGAGCTTCCACACAGCCGAGGGGTGTTGACCCTTCATCCCGGCTCGGTCACAGACTCACGGGGGCTGAAGAGTCTCCGCGTGCCCCCACGGGCGAGCATCAGCACGACGATCAGCGCCGTGACCAGGAAGAAGCCGCCGAGCTGGACCTCGCCGCGGAAGATCAGAGCAGTCAGCTCCAGGACCAGGAACTTGCTGCCCGGCAGCACCAGGATCAGCATCGCCACGTTGAGGGCTCGACGAGCGCCGCGCCGTGCCCGGAGCCGGGCCACCAGTGACTTCTTCGCCCAGGTCACCAGCTCGAGCACGAGTTTCAGCAGCACTGCGGTGAGCAGCGTGATCGAAAACGACTCCGAGATCACTGCCGGGAAGAACTGGACGAAGAGCCCCAGCACCACCGTGTAGACGAAGACGTCGATCACATCCAGGGGTCCCAGCCGTGTCATGGATGTATTTTAGTGAGCAGAGGCTGGTCAGGTAAGGGTGTCCGGGTTACGGTGAGGCCATGGCTCTCATCAACAGCAATGGGTTGGCACATGTCCGGCTCACCGTCACCGACATCGCGCGATCAAAGGCGTTCTACGACCAGGTCTTCGGCTGGCCCTCCGTGGTGGACACCTCGGCCCACGCCGATGACCCCGCGGTCCTTGCCTCTCAGGAACAGTTCTACGGCGGCGTCATCTACCAGACGCCTCAGGGCACGCTGGTGGGTCTCCGGCCGGTGGGGGAGGCCTCGTTCAACGCCGACACCACAGGACTCGATCACCTGAGCTTCGCCGTGGACTCTCGCGCCGCGCTCCAGGACGCCGCCCAGGCGCTGGCCGGGGCCGGCATCGAACATGGCGAGATCAACGACCTGCACGACACCGGGCTCGCGATCCTCTCCTTCCAGGATCCCGACGGGATCAACCTGGAGCTCACCGCGCCCCTGGGCTGATGTCCCGCCCTCTCCAACACGCCTGTCCCGGGCGAACAAGTCCCGGACGCAGGATGCCCGGACACAGCAAGCGGCCCCACACCGATGACTCGGTGCGGGGCCGCTTGCTGTTCAGGCTCGGTGAGAGATCAGACCGAGTAGTAGAGCTCGAACTCGTACGGGTTCAGCCGCAGGTTCAGCGGTGCGATCTCTTCTTCGCGCTTGTATTCGACCCAGGCCTTGACCAGGTCCTCGGTGAAGACGCCGCCCTCGAGCAGGAACTCGTGGTCAGCCTCGAGTGCCAGCAGGGCCTCTTCCAGCGAGCCGGGAGCCTTCTGGATGCTGGCGGCCTCTTCGGCGGGCAGCTCGTAGAGGTCCTTGTCGATCGGATCTGCGGGCTCGATCCGGTTGCGGATTCCGTCCAGGCCAGCCATCAGCTGCGCCGCGAAGGCCAGGTAGGGGTTGGAGGAGGGATCCGGTGCGCGGAACTCAAGCCGCTTGGCCTTCGGGTTCGCTCCGGTGATCGGGATGCGGATCGCGGCGGAGCGGTTGCCCTGCGAGTAGACCATGTTGACCGGGGCCTCATAGCCCTTGACCAGGCGCTTATAGGAGTTCACCGTCGGGTTGGTGAAGGCCAGCACGGCCGAGGCATGCTTGAGCAGACCACCGATGTACCAGCGGGCGGTGTCGGAGAGGTTCGCGTAGCCCTTCTCGTCGAAGAACAGCGGGGTGCCGTCGGTCCACAGCGACTGGTGGCAGTGCATGCCGGAGCCGTTCTCACCGAAGATCGGCTTGGGCATGAAGGTAGCCGACTTGCCGAACTGATCCGCGGTGTTCTTCACGATGTACTTGAACTTCATCAGGTCATCTGCGGCGTGGGTCAACGTGTTGAACTTGTAGTTGATCTCCTGCTGACCGGGGCCACCGACCTCGTGGTGGGAGCGCTCGACCTCCAGGCCGACGGCGTCCAGGGCCACGCAGATCGCATCGCGCAGATCGGCGCTCTTGTCCTGGGGGCTGACCGGGAAGTAGCCGCCCTTGGTGGCCATCTTGTGACCGAGGTTGCCGCCCGGGATCTCCTCGGAGGACTGCCAGGAAGCCTCATCGGAATCGAGGGAGTAGAAGGAGGTGTCCGGGCTGGACTGCCACTTCACATCGTCGAAGAGGAAGAACTCGGCCTCGGCGGCGAAGAAGGCGGTGTCAGCGATGCCTGAGGCCTCGAGGTACTCCTCGGCCTTCTGGGCGACGCCGCGGGGGTCACGGGCGTAGGGCTCGCCGGTGCGCGGGTTGACGATCGAGAACGTCATCACGAGGGTCTTCTCCACGCGGTACTCATCGATGTACGCGGTGGTCACATCGGGGATGAGCTGCATGTCAGACTCGGCGATGCCCTGGAACCCGCGGATGGAGGAGCCGTCGAAGAGCTGTCCGTTCTCGAAGAAGTCGAGGTCAACGGTCTTTGCCGGGAGGTTGAAGTGGTGCTGAAGGCCGGGAAGGTCGGTGAAGCGGACGTCGACGAATACGACATCCTCTTTCTCGATGTACTTCAGAACTTCGTCAGGGCTTTTGAACATACGTCCGTGCTCCTCGTCAGGTGTCTGGGCTTGCGTGCGTAACTGGGGTGAACGCTCGGTCCCACGCTATGGGCCGGGCATTTCCCGGCCATCACGCAAATGTTTCCGTCATGTAACTTAAGTTGCTCATGGGCCTGTGACAAGGCGTCCCCGGTGGAAGGAATAGACTGACCGGGGCCGTGCTCGCACGGCCACATGTTCTACATCACTCTCTCATATCCGAGGCAGAAGGAGATCTGTGGCGAAGAGCGACGGCGCATCCCCCAGCGGCTCCGCGGCGGACTCCGGAGAGCCTCGGTGGGCCGGTGAACACCTGGGCCTGCCGGAGTCTGGCCCCGGCAGCATGGCGCCCTGGAGCCGACGCGTCCTGGCCCTGTTCATCGACTGGGGGATCGCCACCCTGATCTCGATGGCCTTCTTCGGCGGCGACGAGCTGGTGACCTTTGGGATCTTCGTGGCCAGCCACATCATCCTGATCGGCCTGCTCGGTGTCACGATCGGCAAGCGGCTGATGCGGATCCAGGTGGTCCGCGGCCAGAACGTCCCGGGACCGATCTGGTCCACGGTCCGCACGCTCCTGCTGCTCCTGCTCCTGCCGGTGATCCTCATCGGCGCCGACGGTCGCGGAGCCCACGATCGGGCGGCAGGCACCGTCCAGCTGCGCATGTGAGTGCCCCCGGACCCGCGCGGGTGAGCCGACTCGCCGATCACCCCGGCCGCGGCCTGGCAGTCATCTGTGCCAGCGCGCTGAGCACCCAGTCCGGCGCCGCCGTCGGATCGCTGGCCTTCAGCAGCCTCACCCCGGTCGGCGTGGTCGCGGCCCGTCAGCTGGTCGCCGCCACCGTTCTGCTCTCCATCGCCCGCCCGAAGTTCTGGCGCTTCACCCGCAGCCAGTGGTCGCCGGTGCTGCTGCTGGCCTTCTTCTTCGCCGGGATGAACACCGCGCTCTACGCAGCCCTGGAGCGGGTGGGCCTGGGCACGGCGGTGACCATCGAGTTCCTCGGTCCGCTCGCCGTCGCCGTGCTCTCCTCGCGGCGCCCCCGCGACGGGCTCTGCGCGCTGATGGCGCTGACCGGGGTGGTCCTGCTGACCCGACCCGGACCCACCAGCGACCTGCTCGGACTGGGCTTCGCCGTGCTCGCGGCAGGTTGTTGGGCCGGTTATATCCTGACCAACAGGGTCGTGGGTCAGCGCCTGGAGGGCGTCCAGGGGGTCGCCGTCGGCACCGCGATCTCGGCGCTGGGGCTGCTGCCGATCGCTGCCGTGATCGTGTGGCACATGCAGCCGCCGCTGGAGGCCTTCCTGTTCGCCGCCGTCGCCGGGGTGCTGGCCTCCGCGGTGCCCTACTCGCTGGACCTGATCGTGCTGCGCCACATCAGCCCGGTGGTGTTCGGCCTCGGCATGTCTCTGCACCCGCTCTTTGCGGCGCTGATCGGGGCAGGCTTCCTCGCGCAGCACCTTCCGCTGGTGGCCTGGGCCGGCATCGTGCTGGTGGTGCTGAGCAACGCACTCACGCTCAGCGGCCCATCCCGGCGCCTCCCCTCTCGTTGAGAAGCGGCGCACCTTCGCGTTGCGGGGCGGAGCCTCCGGGTGGTGAGGGCGTCTTCGGGTCCAGGTGATCGGAGAATCCGCCCCTCAATGCAATCTGTTTCCAGGTTGTAGCCTTGAAAGTAGCTTTTAAAGGCTGTAGCCTGCATCTATGTTCGTCGTCACCGCTGATCAGCATCGCAGCACCGAGATGGGGGAGCGGGTGGACGAGCTCCTCGCTGAGCTCGCGCCCTGGAACGCCCGGTGGGAGGCTCAGATCGTGCTGCCGCTGGAACGCACCGTGGGCGATGAGGTCCAGATCCTGCTGGGCGGCGCGGAGGCCGCGGTGGATCTCGCGCTGACCCTGTGTCGCACCGAACAGTGGGCCGTGGGCATCGGGGCCGGAGCCGTGGAGCATCCGCTCGGCGCCAGCGCCCGGGCCAGCTCCGGGAGCGCCTTCATCCAGGCCCGCTACGCCGTGGAGCGTGCCCGCAGCCGCACCGAACCCGTCCCGCTGGTGGTCCAGGGTGATCACCCGGAGGCAGCCGTGGCCGCCACTGCGGTGCTGCAGCTGCTCGGCGGGGTGGTGCGACGCCGCGCGGACACCGGCTGGGAGGTCAGCGACCTCACGGAGCAGGGACTGACCCGGGCCCAGATCGCCGCAGAGCTGGGCATCACCGTGTCAGCGGTCAGCCAGCGCGCGCGCTCTGCGATGCTTGAGGAGGAGCGGCGCAGCCGTCCCGTGGCGGCGGCCCTGATCTCCGCCGCCGCCGGGGAAGGCAGCTGGAAGGTCGCCCCGCCCCAGGACCAGGAGGACTGACACCCATGACATGGCTCGCGATCACCGCGGTGGTGCTGCTCGCCCTCGCCCTCTCGGCATTCCTGGGCGCGGTGCTGGTGGGCTGGCTGCTGCGTCGGGTGGAACCTGAGGGCTATGGTCCGGGCATCCTGCGCGGGGGCACCTGGATCGGGATCCTGGAACGACTCGCGATCACCGGCGCGGTCTTCGGCGGCTACCCCGAAGCCATCGCGGTGGTGCTCGCCGTCAAGGGCCTGGGCCGCTACCCAGAGCTGCGCTCCTGGCAGGCTGACCAGCGCGCAAAGGCCACCGAGCGGTTCATCATCGGCACCCTGGCCAGCTATATCTGGTCCGGAGCGCTGGGCCTGATCGGTCTGGCCGTGATCCGAGCGATCAGCTGATCGCTCGGCCCCTTCCACTCGGCGACTCCGCGCCGACCGCCAGCCGGCGATCGATGGCGCGAGCCAGCTCATCGGCGGCCCAGGGCGCGCGGTGAAGGTTCAGCGCCGGTTCGAACAGCTCCGCCTCGAGCAGCACCGTCCCATGCTCGGCGGATCGGACCAGATCGATCCGGCCGTAGAGCGGCAGCTCGGTCTCGGTGGTCTTCGTCGCAGTCACCCGGGCCGCGGCGGCCAGCGCCCGCTCTCCGAAGCTGACCTCGTCGGCCGAGGCCTGCACCAGCTGCGGGTCCTCCAGATAGGTGCCGCCGCGCAGACCCCCGCCACGGGCCAGCAGCGCGCCCTTGGAGATCGTGTGCGTATGGTGGCCATCGATGAAATAGAGCGCCTTCTCCCGGCCCTCACTGAGCTCGGGAACCTCGGGCTGGATCATCACGGTGAGGCCGCGGGCGAGGATCCGCTCCCCCAGGGTGACCGCCCCCGCGGAGTCCGCGCGCAGCAGCTCGGTGTCGAAGGAGCCGGCGGAGATGGTGGGTTTGATGACCACCCAGCCATCGCCGTGCTCGGCCAGCCCGCGGCGAAGCGCGTCGTCGTCGTCGGCCCAACTGGTGGGGACGCTGGCGAGCCCCTGGGCTTCGAGCTCGCGCAGGTAGACCTTGTCGAGGTTCCAGCGGATCAGCTCGGGGCTGTTGAGCACGCGGACCTGCGCCTGCGCCCGCTCCAACCACCCCAGGAACGCCTGCGCGCGGGCAGGGTAGTCCCAGGGGGTGCGGATGACCAGCAGGTCGTACTCCGGGGCCGGTTCCCAGCGGTGCCAGATGACCGGCTCCGCGAAGATGCCCAGCCGCTGCAGCGCAGCGATCAGCGGATCGGTGTCCCGGTCAGGGGCCAGCGGGTAGTCGTCGGTGACCACGATCCCGACCCGGCGCGGCCGAGGCGTGGGGACCAGGCTGTGTTCGGGAAGCCAGCGGAACCGCTCGACGACGATGAGCTCATCCTCGCCCAGGCCCGGCTTCTGCGACCCGCCGTCGCCGCTTTCGCCGGTGCTGCGCCAGAAATCTTCATGTGCTTCACGCCAGGCCGCCACGGAGGCGTAGCCCTCACCTTCTCCGCGGGCGACCACCTGGGTGATCTCACCCAGCGGCACCAGGGACACCTGAACCACCTCGACGACGCCGAGGCTCTCATCCTCGACGCCCAGCAGCCGCTGGAGCCCGGGCGCCGGCAGCGGATCGGCGTCGGCGACGTAGGAGCGGTGCAGGCTGGAAGTCATCGTCTTGACCCCGGTGATGACGGCGCCGGTGAGGCGCGCGCGCAGCTCCCCGGAGGCGAGGTCCATCGCAGGCAGGGAGTTGATCTGTTGCGGAGTCAGGGTCTGTTGAGGTGTCACGGCTTCATGCTTCCGGTGCGCTGGTAGTTCCCGTGCCAGCTCAGCGCCTCGCCCAACAGGTGCGGGGTGTGCCGTCCGCGGACGTTCTGGGCCACTGCGCGGTCGAAGTAGTCCTGGAGCAGGTCCTGGAAGTCCGGGTGGGCGCAGTTGCGGATGATGGTGCGGGCGCGGGCCGCGGGGGAGAGGCCACGCAGGTCCGCCAGTCCCTGTTCGGTGACCAGGATCTGGGTGTCATGTTCGGTGTGGTCGATGTGGCTGGCGAACGGCACGATCGCGGAGATCGCGCCCTCCTTGGCCGTCGAGCCGGAGACGAAGAAGTTCAGGTAGGCGTTGCGCGCGAAGTCGCCGGAGCCGCCGATGCCGTTGATGATGGAGCTGCCCATGACGTGGGTGGAGTTCACGTTGCCGTAGATGTCCGCCTCGACCATGCCGTTGATCGAGATCACGCCGAGCCGTCGGATGGCCTCCGGGTGGTTGGAGACCTCCTGGGTGCGCAGCAGGATCCGGCCCTTGTACTCCGCAGCGCGGGCGTTGAACTGCGCGGCGCGCTCGGCGGAGAGCGAGAAGGAGGTCGCGGAGACCGCGGTCAGCTTCCCTGTGTCGATCAGGTCCAGCATGCCGTCCTGGATGACCTCGGTGTAGGCCAGCAGATCCTCGAACTCGCTGTGCGCGAGCTCGGCCATCATCGCGTTCGCGACGTTGCCGATCCCTGACTGCAGCGGCAGCAGGTTCTCCGGCAGCCGCCCCTGCTTGATCTCGTAGCGCAGGAAGTCCACCACGTGCGCGGCCATGGCCTTGGACTGCTCATCGGCGGGCTTGAAGGGCAGGTTCCGGTCCGGCGCGTCGGTCTTGACCACCGCGACCACCTTCTCCGGGTCCACGCGCAGGTAGGGATCCCCGATGCGCTGCATCGGGTCGGTCAGCTGGAGCGGGCGGCGCTCCGGGGGCAGCTTGGTCCCGTAATAGATGTCGTGGAAGCCCTCGTAGGCTCGCGGATGCCAGTCATTGACCTCCAGGATCACCTTGTCCGCCAGCTGCAGCCAGGTCTTGTTGTTGCCCACCGAGCTGCCCGGGACCAGAAGTCCGTTGGGCAGGATCGCGGCGACCTCGATGACGGCGACGTTGAGCTTGCCATAGAAGCCGAACCAGGCCTGCTGGGCGGAGTGGCTCAGGTGGGTGTCGACGTACTCGGTCTCGCCGGTGTTGATGGCCTCACGCATGGTGGGATCTGACTGGAAGGGCAGCCGACGGCGGACGGCGCGGGCCTCGGCGAGCACGCCGTCGAGCTCAGGCGCGGTGGAGGCACCGGTCCAGAGGTCGATGCCGAACTCCTCGCCACGGTCGTGGGCGTCCTTGGCCCGCTCCGCCAGCGCTGCTGGGACCGCTTTGGGGTATCCGGCGCCGGTGAATCCGCTCATCCCGACCCGGTCGCCGTCATTGATGTGGGTGGCGGCCTCAACGGCGGAGGTGACCTTGGCGGCCAGCGTGGGACAGGTGATTCGACTTGGAACAGCGTTCATTCACCCCAGCCTAGGCGACCGCTGGCCCTGCCGGGATTCGGGGCCTGGCGCTAGGCTGGGTGACACGACGCAGGTTCATCCCTGCATCTCAAGTGGGAGGACGCACTATGAATGGATTCGTGCCCTATCCGGTCCGAGACACCTACCGGCTGATCGAGCCGGGACCCACGGTGTTGATCTCCACCTCCGACGGTGTCCGGGACAACATCATGACCAACGCGTTCAACATGCCGGTCCGCCACGACGGGATCCTGGCAGTGATCGTGGGCACCTGGGACGCCAGCTTCGCGACGCTGCAGTCCACCCGGCAATGTGTGATCGGCATTCCCGGCGCCGAGCTGATGCGCACCACGGTGCAGCTGGGCAACTGCTCCGGCGACGACCTCGACAAGTGGGAGCACTTCGGACTGACCCGAGTGCCCGGAGTCAGCGTCGCGGCGCCGCTGATCGGCGAGTGTGTGGCCAACATCGAGTGCAAGGTCGAGGACGACTCGCTGGTGGAGGACTACTCGCTGTGGCTGCTGCGCACCACCGCCGCATGGATCAGACCCGACGCCGCACCCACCCCGGAGTTCCACCACCGCGGCAACGGGACCTTCTCCACCAATGGCGAGCTGCACGACCTCAGCGACGAGATGACGAAGTGGAAGTACTTCACGAACTAGAGCCGCTCCATGAGTCGCAGCGACAGGGGTGGGTCGGCCTAGCGCTCCTCAAGTCCCCACGGTGACCCGTAGCCGACCGGCGCGTCTGCGGCGAGCAGCTCCAGAAACGGCCGGGAGTCGAAGGCCTCCGGACCCAGGACGCCGGTGCCCTGCCAGGTTCCCTTCGCGAGCAGCTCCAGAGCGATCACCGGATTCACCGCCGTCTGCCACACCACCGCCTGCGAGCCGAACTCGGCCATCGACCATTCGTTGTCCACCACGTGATACAGGTACACGGCCCGGGGGTCACCGTCTTTGCCGACCCCCGTCACATACAGGCCTGCGCAGGTCTTTCCCGTCATCCGGTCGCCCAGGGTGGCGGGATCGGGCAGTGCCGCTGCGACGACGTCGCGCGGCGACACCGGCACTCCCTTCACCATCAGCGGATCGGTGGAGTCGAGTCCAAGCTTGTGCAAGGTCTTGAGCACGTCGATGAACTCGTCGCCGAGCCCGTACTTGAAAGTCACCCTCCGGGCCTTGGTCCAGCGCGGCATGAGGATGACCTCCTCGTGCTCCACGTTGACACACTCCACCTCCCCGATCCCTTCGGGGAAGTGGAAGACCTCCATTTCACTGAACGGCTCGGTGGTGTACCAGCCGGTTTCACGTTCAAAGATCACCGGAGGGTTCAGACACTCCTCGATCGTGGTCCAGATCGAGAAGGAAGGCGCGAACGCCGGCTCGCCATCGGCTCCTGCCACAACGAGGTTGGCGCCGTCACGCACGCCCAGCTCATCTATCGAGCTGAACAGCTCATCCTCGGCGTAGCGGGCAAAGACGTCCGACAATCCCGGCTCCACGCCCATTCCCACCAGAGCGAGCCGTCCGGCGTCCTCCCACTGCTGGGCCAGGGCAAACTGTTCATCTCCCAGCATCACCCCGGTCTTCGAGTACGGCTCCTCCGGGTGCTTGACCGACAGGCTCATCGCCATGTCGAGGTAGGTCGACCCCGCGGCGAAGCAGCCATCGAAGATCGGCATCACGAACCGCGGATCCACAGCGTTGAGCACATGGGTGATCCCGTATTCGCGGACGACGGCGGCCACCGCCTCCGCCGATGAGGCGTCCACCTGCGTGGCCACCAAGCGGTCGTCGTCGAGGGATCCCACCAGGGCCTGGGGCCGGGCGGGGTCGTAGTCCGCGACCACCAGCAGGTCGAAGAACGTGCGGCGGACCGCGATCCGGACGGCGGCGGATCCCACGCCGCCGGCTCCGACAATGAGAATGCGCATCAGGTCAAGCCTCCATCGATTGAGCGTCGGTCGTCAGTGGGGGAGTCGGGCACCAGCACGGCGGTGTCGGCGTTCAGGCTCTCCCCGCGGAAGAACGGCAGCGACCCGGATCGGGTCCGCCAGAGCAGCATCAGCACGAGGCCCAGGGCCAGGGAACCGATGCCGACGACGAAGGTGCCGCCGACGCCGAGGAGCACGCTGTACCCGTAGTCGACGTCGGCCATGTCGATCGCTGACTTGATGAACGCCGCGGTCAGCAGCAGTGCGCCCAGCAGGGGGAGCAGGAAGCGGAAGATGAAGCTGTGGCGGGAGGTGAACAGCTCCCGGCGGAAGTACCAGACGCAGGCGTACCCGGTGATGGCGTAGTAGAAGGCGATCGCCAATCCGAGCGACAGAATCGAATCAGCCAGAATGTTCTCGCTGATCAGCGTCATCACCACGTAGAACCCGATCCCTGCCACTCCCATGACCAGCGTGGAGAAGGAGGGGGTCTTGAACCGCTGGTGCACCGTGCTGAACCGGCGCGGGAGCGCCTGGTAGACGGCCATGGACAGGGTGCCCCGGGCGGTGGGCAGGATGGTGGTCTGGGTCGAGGAGACTGCAGAGACGAGCACCGCCACCACCAGCAGCCAGGCGGCAGGGCCGAGGACGACATCCTTCAGCGCGAAGAACACGTCCTCAGCGTTGCCCTCGTTCCCGAGGCCGACCCCTGCCTCGCCCACCCCGGCGTACATCATCGCTGCGACGGTCACCCCCACATAGGTGATGAGGAGCAGCACCGTGGAGATCAGGGCGGCCAGGCCGGGAATGCGACGGGCATCGCGGGTCTCCTCGTTCAGGGCCAGGCAGGCGTCCCAGCCCCAGTAGATGAACAGGGCCAGCAGCACCGCCTCGGTGAAGCCCTCGATGCTCTCGAAGGCGAACGGGTTGAACCAGTCCAACGACGGCGTGGTGGCGTTCTCGGCGGATCCATTGGCGATCCCGATCAGCGAGAACACCACAAACAGGCCCAGCGCGAGGTACTGGATCCCCAGGAGGACGTTCTGGAGCTTCGCGCCGATTTCGACCCCGCGGTAACTGACGTATGTCATGGAGGCGATGAAGAAGACCCCGGTGGCGGTCACCAGCAGGGAGTTCTCGGCGAGGGACCCGTCACCGATCAGCAGCCAGAGGTAGATCCCGGCGATCTGCGCCAGATTGGCGAGCACGATGATGCCCGCGACGGCCACACCCCAGCCGGCCATCCAGCCCACCCACGGGCCGAATGCCTTCGTGGCCCAGGTGAAGGACGTGCCGCAGTCGGGGATTTCGCGGTTGAGCTCTCGGTAGGCGAAGGCGATGAACAGCATGGGAATGAACGCCAGGATGAACGCGATGGGCGCCTGTGCTCCGACCGCGAGGACCACAAATCCGAGGGAGGCCGCCAGCGAATAGACCGGGGCCGTAGACGCGAGCCCGATGACCACCGATCCCCAGACGCCGAGTGTGCCGGTGGAGAGGCCCTTCCCCTGGCCCGACCGCGAGCCGCGGGGATTCTTCCCGAGGGTGGCATGGCTCATGGTGCTCCTCCGATGTCCGGCCGGGTCGGCGTCGGCGACCCGAAGCGATGTAACGCACGTCACTATACCGACTAGTCGGTTTTTCGGGTAGGCCCTACACTCGCTCTCATGGGTCATGCTCCGAGCACCGTTCAGCGGCTGATTGACGCGTACCAGGACATCCTGGTGTCCGACGGCGAACGCAGCGCCACCCTTGAAGCCATCGCCCAGCGCGCGGGCGTCTCCAAGGGTGGGCTGACCTACCACTTCAAGTCCAAGGACGAGCTGGCGGCTGCGCTGTTCGATCGGCTGCAGAGCCTGGTGGAGGCCGATCTGGCGGTGATGCGTGCGGAACCTGCACAGGCTGCCGATTACTACGTCAAGAGCTCACTCGACGTCGAAAGTCCGCTGGAACGCTGCAACATGGCGGTCACCCGCCTGGCCCAGGGGTCGCATCCGGAGGCCAACGAACTCCTCGCCAGATGCCGCACCCAATGGTTCGACGTGTTGATGGACGCCGTGGGAAACGAAGACATGGTCCACCTGGTGATGCTGCTGGGGGACGGGATCTACTTCAACGCCTCGCTCACCGGCACCGGCGCCATGCCTTCGGAAACCGATCCGGCCACGATCGACCGGATCGTCGGTCTGATCGGGACGATCGAATACTGAGACGATTGAACACGCTCTCTGTGGCGGCCCGATTCAGTGCCGACCGACCTTGCGGGCGGCCTCCACTGCGGCCTCCGCGCCGTCGGACCACACCGCTCCGTGGCCGGGCAGCAGGTGGTCGGCTTCGGTGAGTGCGATCGCGTCCAGAGAGCTGATCGCCTGCGCCGTGTCCTTGGTGGCCGCCCCCGCGACGATCTGCGGACCGGTCTGACCGGTGTAGGGGTCCAGGGTCACCAGCGCGTCTCCGGTGAAGACCGCCCGGCGGTCCGGGAGATGCAGGATGCAGTGTCCGTCGGTGTGACCCGGGGTGTGCACCGGGACCGGAAAGCCCGGCACCTCGAGCACGGACCCTGCCGTCATCAGCTGGACTCCGTGGACCCCTTTGACGGCCAGTGCTCCGGAGGCCGCCATCCGGCCCAGCAGCGGCAACGATCGAGGGTGGCCCAGCGGGTAGAGCAGCCGGTTTCGTTCGGTCGCGTAGCGGTAGGGGTTGGCCGCCAGCCATGCGTCGTCGTGATGAACGATGACCGGGATCCCCAGGCTCTGCTGGGCTCGCAGCGCGAACCCCAGGTGATCGAAGTGACCGTGGGTCAGCACCAACGCCTTGATCTCATAGGGGAGCCGCTGGCGCGTCTTGAGCACCTCCATGACCTCGTGCCACATCCGGGGCAGCCCGGCATCGATCAGGGTGATGCCGTCCTCCGCCTCCACGACGTAGCAGTTCACATTCGCCTGCGACACGAGGTGGATGCCAGGGGCGACGCCATATTCGATCATGAGCTGGGGTTCCGATCCGTGGGGGTTCCGACAATCCTGGGTGTCCACACGGGGGTTGGTCAAGCGTGACGCGGGTCAGCTGCGCCACCTCTCTGGCGGCGACACCCGGCCCCCGCCGATCTCGAGCCCCCGGAGTCCAGGATTCACCGGCAGCGCATCGAGCAGTCCCTCAAGGCGGGGCGAGAGCGGGCCTGTGTGTGCGGCTCCTCAGCGGCGCTTTCTGACCAGTGTCCAGATGTGTCCATTGTTGACCTCGTGGCTGAGCTGGTCCAGGGCCATCTTCGCGATCGCCAGGCCGCGGCCAGACTCGGCCAGCTCATCGGGAAGCTCGGCCTCTTCGAGCGCGACGGCGACCGGTGCGGCGTCGTCCTGGAAACGGGCGGACAGCGCGGCGTCGTCGACCGTCAGATCCGCGATGACGGTGACCTCGGCGTCGCCCTCACAGCCTGAGTGGGTGACGATGTTGGTGGCGATCTCACTGACCGCCAGCGAGAAGAAGGTGCGATCCTCCTCGGAGATGCCATCGGCCGCGCGGCAGAGCCGCTCCAACGCGTCCAGCACCTGGTCCACGAAGGTCAGCTCGGCGGTGCCGGTCAAGGAGACCCGCGAGATCCCATCACCCATCGCCGAACGCCGCCTCGACGGTGGGGTGGTCGCGCAGGACTCGATCGAGGCTCGTGAGCCTCAGGATGCTCTTGACGGATTCACTGGCGGCGGCGAGCCGCAGATCACCCTCGGCGAGCCGCGCAGCCTTCAACCCGCCGATCAGGGCGCCCAGCCCGGAGGAGTCGATGAACTCGGTCTGGGCCAGGTCCACCACGATGCGCGGGCTGCCCTCATCGATGAGCTTCTTGATCGCCTGCTTGAGCCGGGGTGCACCCGAGGCGGTGAGCCGACCTTCGGGGCGCACGACGGCATGCCGTGTATGGGTGGTGACGTTGAGATTCATGATGCTCCTTCTGCCTCTTCGGCGTGTGCTGCAGGGCCCTTATAGCGAAGGGCTTGGATGACGACGCTCAGCGCGGCCAGCGAATAGGCCACCCAGACGATGTTGACCAACGTGCCGGTGCCATCGGCGGTGCCCATCAGGACCCGCACGACTCCGGTGATCAGCGCGATGATCAACAGTGCGATCGCGGTGAGCTGGGGCCAGACCTCGCGCAGCGGCAGGGAGCCGCCCACACGACCGTCCTTGCGGGTGACCACGAAGCTCAGCGGCTTCTTGAAGACCACATTGGCGAAGGACGACGTGCACGCGCGGATCCAGACGGGAAAGAGCGCCAGCGAGTACTGCTGGCCGCGCCAGGTGCGGATCCCGCGTGACACGATCAGGAAGAACAGCTGATTGATCAGGAAGTACGGCAGGAAGCGGGCGAAGAAGTCGCCGCTCCAAGCGGTCACCGGCATGACTCCGAACATCAGGTAGATGATCGGTGCGGAGAGGTAGACGATCGCGGCGAATCCGGCGAGGTAGCTCCACATGGTGCCGAAGTACATCAGCCGCTGACCGGCGGAGAGTCCCCGTTTGACCATGGGGTTGTCACGCAGGAAAACCTGCATCGTGCCCTGCGCCCAGCGCAGGCGCTGCTTGAGCATGGTCTGCAGGTCCTCCGGCGCCAGTCCCCGGGCGAGGATCTCGTGGTGGTAGGCGCTTCGCCATCCCATGCTGTGCAGCTGCATCGCGGTGGCCATGTCCTCGGTCACCGAGATGGTGGCCAGCGGCTGGATCGGCTGGGCCTCGCCGGGGCGGTCCACGCGCAGCGCATCCACCAGAGCTCCGACGGACTTCACGGCGGCCAGCGGAGAGAGCTCACGGGTGGTCAGCGCGTCCAGGCCGACCTCATCGACGACGACCACGTCTCGTTCGGCGTCGCGCTGGACCGGCATCGCGTGGATCGCGGCGAGGTCCTCGGCCATCAGGTCCATGTCGTTCTTGACCAGCCGGCGGGAGGCGGCGTCGATCTGGGTGCGGAGCTGGTGGGTGACGTCAGCGATCGGTTCGCCGGCGGAGACGACGAACCTGGCTCCGGTGACCTCTTCGCGCAGACGCGTGAGCTCCTTGTGTAGCTCGGGCATGGCCCGGTGGCGGCCTGCTTCGCGGGCGAGCAGCCGCTCAGCCGCGCGCAGCGTCCGACGAGTGGAGTCCTCGAGCTCGCGCACATAGCCGACGATGCCGAGCTGCATCAGCGCCTCGCGGCGCAGCACGGCATTGGATCCGCAGAAGAAGGCGGCGTTCCAGCCATCCTTGCCCTGCTGGATCGGTCCGTAGAACAGCGGCGCCTGGCTGCCCAGCGGGTCTGCCTCGTCCACATTGATGAACCACTGCGGGGTCTGCACCAGGGCGACCCGTTCTTCGTCGGCGAAGTAGCCCAGGGTGCGGTGCAGGATCAGCGGGTCCGGAATCTGATCGGCGTCGAGGATCAGCAGGAACTCGCCGTCGGTCTCGAACAAGGCGTTGTTGAGGTTCCCGGCCTTCGCGTGGCGGGGCTTGTCGGTCCAGTCTGCCGACCGGGTGATGTAGCCCAGGCCCTCGGCCCGGGCTGCCGCGGCCATCTCCGGGCGGTCGCCGTCGTCGAGGACGAAGGTCTCGTGCGGATAGGCGATGTTCTTCGCGGCCCGCGCGGTGGCCATGACCATGGCGACGGGTTCGTTGTAGGTGGTGATGAAGACGTCCACGGTGCCGGTGGGAGGGGACTCGGGGCCGGACCGTTCCTTGGCCCGCCACATGGTCGTGGCGAAGAGGAAGGTGTCGATCAGGCTGTAGGTCTCGGCGATGACCAGCGGCACCGCGATCCACCAGGCGTCCCAGTTGAGGGATTCCATCCAGCGCCAGGTGAGGTAGTTGACCCCGGTCAGCACCGCGAGGACCGCGAAGACCCGGATCAGGATCAGACGACGAGTCAAGAATCTCTCCTGACCACGAGCACAGTGACATCATCGGAGGCCTTGACCGCGAGGGCGCGGCGCAGGGCCTCTTTCACGGCACCGTCGATCCCATATTCGGCGAGGATCTCATCCACCTGGCCAAAGGGATCCTCCAGGTCCAGGAGGTCCAGCAGGCCGTCGCTGCAGCTCATGAGGGCGTCTCCGGGATTCAGCTGCACCGTGCCCAGTCCGTGGGCGTCTCCCATGCCCATGGCCAGCGGCAGTCCGGTGGAGTTCAGGTGCTCCCAGGTGCCATCGGCGCGCAGGATGAAGCTCAGGCTGTGCCCACCGTCGACATAGCTGACGACTCCGGTGCGGGTGTCGACGTCGGCGCAGAAGAGGGTGACGAACATGTGCAGGTCGCCGATGTCGTGTTCGAGGATCGAGTCGATCTCGGCCACGGTGGTGAGCAGTGAACGTTCAGGGGCAGTGCGCATCGAGGCGCGCACGGCGGATGCGATGATGCCGGCCCCGGTGCCTTTGCCCATCACATCGGCGAGGGTGATGCGGAGCTGATCATCTCGCAGCCTCACGTCGTGGAAGTCCCCGGAGACGCTGCCGGCCGGGGCAGAGCCGGCTGTGACGGTGTAGCCGGCAGGCTGCGGGAGGTCTCGCGGGGTAAGCGCGCGCTGGACGACGGCGGCGTGGTCCAGCTCCTGCTGCTGGGCGAGTTCGGTCTGGACCCAGACGGCGAGGTCCTTCAGGAGGTCGCGCTGGCTCGCATCGAGGGTCCGCGGCTCGGTGTCGAGCATGCAGAGGGTGCCCACATGTTCGCCGCAGGGTGCCTGCAGCGGGTGTCCGGCATAGAACCGGAGGTGCGGATCACCCAGGACGAAGGGGTTGGAGGCGTAGAACGCGTCCTGGGCGGCATCCTCGATGACGAGGGTGCCGGTCTGGGCGATCGTGGCCTCACAGAACGCGTCGGCCCGGGGCACCTCTCTCACGCCGAGGCCGATCTCCGACTTGCGCCACTGGCGATCTCGGTCGAGGAGATTGACGCTGACCATGGGGACGCCGAAGATCTGCTGGGCCAGACGGGTGATCCGGTCCACACGTTCGTCGGGCGGAGTGTCGAGGACCTTCAGGGCGTCGAGCGCACTTTGTCGACTCTCTTCGTCCAAGATTTTCAGCTCCTCCTAAGCTCGCGTACAGCAGCTGCTTAGGATCAGCCTAATGCACAGATGGGCGGGCCCTAGGGCCCACCCATCTGCGGTGTTGTCATTCAGGTGTCATCGTGCGGTGTTCTCAGCGTGCGGGGCGCGGGGACCGTCCTGCTGAGCCTGCGCCGCTGCGTCCCGAGGGGCGACCGCCGCGGGCGGGTCCGGCCTGGCCGCCGCGTGCTGGGCCGCCGGAGCCGCCGCGACCGCCGCGTGCTGGGCCGCCGCCGCGAGGCGCGGAGGTCCCTGGACGACGGCGGGGCTGCTGCTGCTGGACAGGAGCGCGCGGGGCAGGCTTGACGAACTCGGCGGTGGCACCGACGAGTTCGCTCACGGCCTCGGACTCGGAGTTGACCCGGATCGGGTGCACGGCGATGGCTGCCTTGCGCAGCAGCGCCTGGGTGTCGCGGCGCTGCTCCGGAAGCATCACGGTGACCACGTCGCCGGCGCTGCCGGCGCGGGCGGTGCGACCCGAGCGGTGCAGGTATGCCTTGTGCTCGGCCGGCGGATCCACGTGGACCACGAGCTCCACCGAGTCCACGTGCACGCCGCGGGCTGCGACGTCGGTGGCGACCAGGACCTTGATGTCGCCCTCGCCGAAGGCGGCGAGGTTGCGGTCACGCTGGGACTGGGAGAGGTTGCCGTGCAGGTCCACCGCGGGGGTGCCCTGATCGGTGAGCTGCTTGGCCAGCTTCTTCGCCTGGTGCTTGGTGCGGGTGAAGAGGATGCGGCGTCCGGTGCCGGAGGCCAGCTGCTTCACCAGGTCACGCTTGTCGTCGTTGTGGACCTCGAAGACGTGGTGGGTCATCGCGGAGACGTGGGAGGTGGCCTCATCCACGGAGTGCAGCACCTGGTTGTTCAGGAAGCGCTTGACGAGCTTGTCCACACCGTTGTCCAGGGTGGCGGAGAAGAAGAGCCGCTGGCCCTTGGGGTCGGTCTTCTCCAGCAGTCGGGTGACCACCGGGAGGAAGCCGAGGTCGGCCATGTGGTCGGCCTCGTCCAGCACGGTGATCTCGACTGACTCGAGGCTCAGGGCGCGCTGGTTCAGCAGGTCCTCGAGGCGGCCGGGGCAGGCCACGACGATGTCCACGCCGGACTTCAGCGCGTTGATCTGGCGTGAAGCGGTGACGCCGCCGAAGATCGTGGTGGTCTTGAGGTTGTACGAGGCCGCCAGGGGCTCGAGCACCGCGTTGATCTGGGTGGCCAGCTCGCGGGTCGGAGCCAGGATCAGGCCCAGCGGGCGGCCCGGACGGCGGCGCTTGGCCGCGTCCTTCTCGCCGAGGCGGGCGACCATCGGGATGGAGAAGGCGAGGGTCTTGCCGGAGCCGGTCTTGCCGCGGCCGAGGACGTCGCGTCCGTTCAGCGTGTCGGCCAGGGTCTGTTCCTGGATGGCGAAAGCGTCAATCTTGCCGTCTGCAGCGAGAGCGCGCACCAGCGGTGCGGGAACGTTGAGGTCGGCGAAGGTCTGGGTCTCAGAAATGGCGGGAGCCTTTCGGAAAGCGCCAGACGCAGAGAAGGCAAGGGGGTACCCGCCTGGGACTGGTCTGGCAAAGGGCGAAGGCATCGGTTGATGCACTCGGTCGCCGCGAGAAAATCACTGCTGAAACGTGGGCCGGTGGAAAACACGGCCCCGTTGATCAAGGCGTTCTTACGACGCAGGCAACCACACGAGGTGGGCACCAGACTCCTCACTCTACCCCATGGAAGCGCCGATCACTTCCCGCTGATCTGGCTGTAGTGCTCCAGCGCCTCCTCGCGCGAGGCCTTGAGGTCCACGATCGGGGCCGCGTACTCGGGGGAGTCCAGCTCCGGGATCCAGGCGCTGACGTAGGTGCCCCTGGGGTCGAAGCGCTCCCGCTGGCGCTCCGGGTTGAAGATCCGGAAGTACGGGGCGGCGTCCATGCCGCAGCCGGCCACCCACTGCCAGTTCGCCGGGTTGGAGGCGGCATCGGCGTCCACCAGCGTGTCCCAGAACCAGGCCTCGCCCTCGCGCCAGTCGATGCCCAGGTTCTTGATCAGCAGGCTCGCCGAGGCCATCCGTACCCGGTTGTGCATATGCCCGGTCTTCCAGAGCTGCCGCTGGCCGGCGTCCACCCAGGGAAACCCGGTCTGCCCCGTGGCCCAGGCATGGAAGTCCTCGGGCGCATCGCGGCGGGACTTCCAGGGGTAGGCGTCGAACTGGGCGCGCAGATTGGTGTGCGGCAGCTGCGGGAAGTGGAAGAGCAGGTGCCAGCAGAACTCGCGCCAGCCGATCTCGGAGAGGAACTTGTCCACCGCCTCCTCGGTCTGCTGGTGTGCGGCGTCCCACACCTGGCGCGGGCTGAGCTGCCCGAAGCGCAGATAGGGCGAGATCCGCGAGGTGCCGTCCCCGGCAGGGGCATCCCGGGCGTCGTCGTAGTCCTGGACCTGATGTGCCAGGAACTCGCGCAGCCGCTCGTGGCCCCCGGCCTCGGTGGGGGTCCAGTTTTCGCGCAGACCACCGGCCCAGTCCGGTCGGGTGGGAAGCAGCTCCCAGTCCTCGAGGTTCCCGGCGCCCAGGGCCAGGGTGGGAAGTGCGGCTGCCGCATCTTCGAGCGTGCCCAGCGCGGCGGGGCGGGCATGCGGGGTGCCGGGGTCGCGGACGCTGATCTGCTTCCAGAAGGGGGTGTAGACCTTGTACGGGCCACCGGTGTTGGTCTCCACGGTCCACGGCTCATGCAGCAGCGAGGCGTTGAAGCTCTCCACCTCGATTCCATGCTCGGGCAGCGCCGCCTTGATCCCGGCGTCCACCGCGCGCTCGGGACCGCCGTAGCGCCGCGACCACTGCACCCTCTGCGCGCCGAGCTCCTGTGCCAGAGCGGGCAGGATCTCGGCAGGGTCTCCCGCGCGCAGCAGAAGCGGGATGCCCAGTTCGGCGAGATCGGTCGCAAGCGACTCCAGTGCGTGGTGCAGCCACCACTTCACCGCCCCGCCCAGCGGGCGCACCCCCGGGCTCACCTCGTCCAAGAGATAGAGTGCGACGACGTCGCCCGGGTTCTCCGCGCGCTGGCAGGCGGTGAGCAGTGCTTCATGGTCTGCGGTGCGCAGGTCGTCGCGGAACCAGAGGAGCGTGCGGGTCATCAGGGCCCTTTCGGGGAAGCGTCGCCGCGCGAGCGGCCGTCCTGGCTGGCACAGTAGCAGGGGAACCCGCGCGTCAACTGAGCTGGTGAAGGAGATGTCGATGCCTGAAGGTGCACAGTCCGCCGAGGAGTCCGAACGCTGGCTGGTGATCAAGGGACGGCGCTGGCGCCGGACAGATCCGGCGCTGCCCGAGGAGCTGGTCGCTGCGCTGAAATCCCACCTGGGCCGCGGCCGATCCGGGGTCGGGGCGGGCAAGAAGACCGGCGACGACGAGCGGGTGGCCGCCTCTCGCAGGCGGGTCGGCCTGGCCAAGACCGGGCTGGGGGAGCGCGGCCCGTATTGGTGGGAGCGGCCTGAGGCGCAGCGGATCGCCGCGGCGAAGCAGTCGCTGGCCGAGCTCGAGTCGCTTGACGACCCAGATGAGAGTGCGTCGCAATAAATACATTGCAATCTCTTTATCTATCTGGTGTGCTGAGGTTGTGCGTGACAACCCGGCGGTGATCAGCGCGGCCCAGCTGTTCAAGGTTCTCGGCCACGAGTCGAGGCTCTGGCTGCTCTGTCTGATCGGTGAGTCTCCGAAGACCGTGAACGAGCTGGTGGCGCTGACCGCGATGTCTCAACCGCTGGTCTCCCAGCATCTGCGGACGCTCAAGCAGGCGGGTCTTGTGCTGGCCGATCGGCACGGCCGAGAGATCGAGCATCGGCTCGCCGATGAGCATGTCTCCCATGTGATCGCCGACGCGATCGCGCACGCACAGGAACCCGTACCCCAGCGATCGGCGGCCGAATCCGCCGCGAAGGAGCATCATCATGACTGAGAACCCTACCGCCGAGCACAAGACTGCTGAGCACAACCACCACGACCACGCCCACGGCGAGGACTGCGGGCATGAGGCCGTGGAGCACGGTGACCACGTGGACTACGTCCACGACGGCCACCGCCATGCAGCTCATGGCGACCACTACGACGAGCACTGAGTCTCGACCGGCACTGAGTCTCGACCAGCGCTGAGTCTGAGCCGGTGGCGCTTGTCCGCCGCGCGAAGGCAGAAGAGGGAGCCCCCGATCATGGGCGGCTCCCTCTCCGCTCGCGTCCGTTCCTTGACGGAGGAGGCGCTACTGGCTGATCACGTGCGGCTGGGCGACCTCCTTCAGGCCTGCCACGCCGAACTCCATCCCGAAGCCGGATTCGCGGGCTCCGCCGAAGGGGATCCGCGGGTCCACGGCGCCGTGCTTGTTGATCCAGGTGGTGCCGGCCACCAGCCGCGCCGCCACCTCGATCGCCCGGTCGGTGTCCGCTGACCACACCGAGGAGCCCAGGGCCTCATCCAGAGCGTTGGCCCATTCGATGGCCTGATCCAGATCGGTGTACTTGATGATCGGCAGCGCCGGACCGAACTGCTCCTGAACCACCAGCGGGTTCTGCGGGTCGATGTCGGCCACCAGGGTGGTCGGATAGAAATTTCCGGGGGCGTGAGCGTCGGGGTCGCCGCCGAGCAGCACCCGCGCGCCGGAGTCCTTGGCGGCCCGCACCAGCCGGTCCACGATCTCCCACTGCGCGCGGTTCTGCAGCGGACCGAGCACATTCTGCTCCTCGAGACCGATGCCCATCGGCATGGTCTTGGCGACCTCGACCAGGGCGTCACAGACCTGCGCGTAGAGCGATTCCGGGACATAGAGCCGCTTGAGCGCCGCGCAGGTCTGCCCGGTGTTGATGAACGCGCCCCAGAAGATCCCTTCGGCGAGCGCCCGCGGGTCGGCGTCGTCCAGCACGATCCCAGCGTCGTTGCCGCCGAGCTCCATCGTCATCCGCTTCATGGTGTCCGAGGCAGCCTTCACGATGGACTTGCCGGTCTCCGTGGAGCCGGTGAACATGATCTTCGCGACATCCGGGTGCCGGCAGAGCCGATCCCCGATATCACCGCGGCCGGGAACGGCGATGAGCACATCGGCCGGCAGTGCAGAGTTGAGCACCTCCACCAGGGCGAGCACGCTCAGCGGGGTGTAGCCGCTGGGCTTGATCACCACGGTGTTGCCCATCCGCAGGCTCGGCGCGATCTGCCAGATCGAGATCATCATCGGCCAGTTCCACGGACCGATGGCCCCGACGACGCCGAGCGGACGATAGTGCAGGATTGCGCGGCCGGACTCGTCGTCGACGACCACCTCGGGCTCCAGCGGAAGGTCCGCGGTGGTGCGCAGCCAGGCCACGCAGGCGCCGACCTCGAAGCGGGCGTTGGGTCCGTTCAGCGGCTTGCCCTGCTCCCGGGAGAGCAGCCTCGCCAGTTCCTCGGCGTGGGCCTCCACCGCGTCGGCGGCCGCGTGCAGAGCCTGTCTGCGCGAGTCCTCGCCGGTGGCGGCCCAGCCTGGCTGGGCTGCGAGTGCCCTGGCGACGGCGGCATCGAGGTCCTCGGCGGTGGCCTGCGGGGCGAAGCCCACCCGTTCACCGGTGGCAGGATCGAGGATCTCTCGCCCATCTTCGGGATCCTGGACGCGGTCAAGAAGGTCGGTGGTCTGGGTGCTCATCGGGTGACTCCTTTGTCAGTGGCGGATGGTGCTGTGATCAGAATGGGCCCGCCCGTGCGCCTGGATGTTGACTCCGCGTGCAGGGCTCTTCTGCCTGCCTGCATGCTCGGCGTACCGCCGTCTCGTCGCCGCAGCACGATCAGTGCCGCGACTGCCAAGACGATCTCCATGGCTGCCAGACCGGAGGCCAGAGGCAGCAGCACGTGGTGGAAGAGTTCTGCGGGGGTTTCTGAGCTGGTGGTGGCCGCCCCGGCATCCGGGGCGACGCCGGCCGCCACGCTGCTGGCCGGACCGTGGGGATGGCCCGCCACGAGCGCCTCGTCGGCAGAAGTCAGAACCGCAGGTTCAGGGTGACCCGGTTCAGGCCCGGCGATCACCCAGAGGTGCATGCCCAGCATGGCGGCGTTCATCGCGGCGATCGTGATCCAGGAGCGCGGACTGGGAACTCGCCAGAGGTGTCCGGCACACGGCAGGCAGATGATGGCCATGACGGCCATCGCCAGGGCCCAGCCGAGGTGGGGTCCGTGGCTGAGCATCAGCAGGTGCAGCAGGCCCGAGAGGGCGGCGCCACCGGCCGCCGCCCTGCGGATCATGGTCATCTTTTCCATCTGACCCTTCCGAACCCATGTGAGATGTGTCATATTTATTGTTGAGCGTGCGCTCAACTATAAGGAGGATCACCATGGCTGACAAGACCCCAGACCAGCAGGACCGCCACCCCCTGACGCCCCTCTCGGTCTCCGAGATCGACGCGATGCGAAGCGTCTTGGAGCGCGAATCGCTGCTGAACGATGCGACCCGCATCTCCTACGTGACGCTGCGCGAACCCGCCAAGTGCGACGTCATGGCCTGGACGCCCGGGGTGCATCTGCCGCGGGAGGTGGCGCTGCTGCTCACCGACCTGAACACGCTGACACTGACCGAGCTCGTGCTGGACCTGGATCGTGAGGCCATCGTGGCGCGCCGCGACGTCGACGCCGTGGAGAAGGGATCCGCGCCGAGCTTCGACGAGGACCTCGCCGGCGCGGACCCGATCGTGAAGGCTGATCCGCGCTGGGTCGAGGCGATCGCGAAGCGCGGCGTGACCGATCTGGACAAGGTCGTCGTCGTCGGGCTCTCCGCCGGGATCTTCGGCTACGCCGATGAGGTCGGTGTGCGGATGGTCCGCGCGCTCGCCTTCCGCCAGGACTACCCCAGCGATTCGATCTGGGCGCATCCGATCGACGGAGTGGTCGCCCACGTGGACCTGACCCACAAGAAGGTCCTGCGTGTGGTCGAGACCGAGGTCATGCACGTGCCGGAGGAGTCCGGTGACTACCTGGACCCTGCCGTGCGCGGTGAACACCGCACCTCGCTGAAGCCGATCTCCATCACCCAGCCCGAAGGCGTCAGCTTCAGCCTCCAGGACGGGGTGCTCGCCTGGGAGAACTGGAAGGTCCGGGTCGGGTTCAACGGCCGCGAAGGCCTGACGCTGCACCAGCTGAGCTTCCACGACCACGGCGTGGACAGGCCCATCCTCTATCGCGGCTCGATCGCCGAGATGGTGGTCAACTACGGCGACCCCTCGCCCTCCCACGCCTGGCAGAACTACTTCGACGTCGGGGAGTACCAGTTCGGCCGGCTCGCCAACGCGCTGGAGCTCGGCTGCGACTGCAAGGGTGAGATCACCTACGTGGACGCCGTCGTCGTCGATGACCACGGCCAGCCCAAGACGCTGCCCAATGCGATCTGCATCCACGAGGAGGACTACGGCATCCTCTGGAAGCACACCGACGACTTCTCCGGCACCAGCGAGGTCCGCCGCCAGCGCCGCCTCGTGGTGTCCTTCTTCGTCACCGTGGGCAACTACGACTATGGCTTCTACTGGTACCTCTATCTGGACGGAAAGATCGAGCTCGAGTCCAAGGCCACCGGCATCGTCTTCACCTCCGGGATGCCCTCGCCCGACTACCCCTACGCCACGCAGCTCGCCCCGGGCCTGGGCGGGCCGGTCCACCAGCACCTCTTCTGCGCGAGGCTGGACATGACCGTGGACGGGATCAGCAACTCCGTCGATGAGATCGACGCCGTCAGGGTGCCCACCAGCGAGGAGAATCCCTGGGGCAACGCCTTCACCCGCAGCTTCACCCGGCTGCGTTCGGAGAAGGAGGCCGTCCGCGATGCCAAGGGGTCGGTGGGTCGGGTCTGGCAGATCAGCAGTGCGGAGAAGACCAACCGAGTCGGGGCCCCCACCTCCTATCTGCTGCATCCCGAGGAGAGTCCCACCCTCTTGGCGGCTGAAGACTCCTCGATCCGGCGCCGCGCCGCCTTCGCCGGGCACCATCTGTGGGTCACCCAGCATCACCCCGATGAGCAGTTCCCCGCGGGGGATCAGGTCAACCTCAATCCTGGATTCGGCGGCCTGTCCAGCTACATCGAGCAGGACCGGTCCCTGGAGGGACAGGATCTGGTGCTGTGGCACACCTTCGGGCTGACCCATTTCCCGCGCACCGAGGACTGGCCGATCATGCCGGTGGACTATGCCGGGTTCAAGCTCACGCCTTACGGCTTCTTCGACCGCAACCCGACCCTGGACGTGCCACCGGAGACCTCCGGACACTGCGCCACCGGGGAGTCCGGCGTCGCGGGGGAGTCGGGAGAATCCGGGCAGGAGAAGTCCTGCGGGTGCGGCTGCAGCTGAGCTGACCTGCTCTTCCGCCCGGACCTTACGTGGGAGTCCGTCAGAGCTCGACGGCGGCGCGGCCAGCTTGGGTGAGCCAGGAGGAGAGGCAGTGGCGGACAGTCCGCCACTGCCTCTGCGTGTCTGCCAGCGGGGTGCGCAGCGCGCATTCCACCTGGAGCCCGGTGATCAGCACCATGAGCACATCGGCGATCTCCTCGACCGGCGCAGCGGCGGTGAGCTCCCCGGCGTCGATCGCCTCGCTCAGGTGGTCGGTGATCTGCTGGCGCCATTTCACTCCCACCTCGGTCTGGAACTGACCCAGCGCCGGCTTGGAGGAGGCGCGGCCCCAGAAGTTGGTGACGATCAGCGCCTCACGCTCGGTCTCCTCGCCGACCGGAAGGACCTCTTCGAGCAGGGCCATCAGTGCGCGCAGTCCTGAATGGCACCCGACCCCCTCGGTGATCCGCGTGTTGGTCCGCTCGAAGATCAGCGTGAAGGCGCGAAAGACGACGTCGTCGAACCCGGAGAAGTAGTGCCAGAGCGATCCGGTGGAGACGCCCAGCTCCGTGGCGACGGCGCGGGAGGTCGCAGCCTCGAGGCCGTCGCGATCGGCGATGCGCAGATAGGTCCGCACGATCTGCTGGCGGCGGTCTTCACGATCGATCTTCTTCGGCATGAGCTGATTCTCCCGCATCGTGCGCGCTCAGGCGGCCAGTGACCCCCCGGCCAGGCGCTGACGCCGGTACACGCTCGGGGACTCTCCGTACTCGGCCTTGAACAGCCGGGAGAAGTGCGCCGCGTCATGGAGTCCCCAGCGCCCCGCCACCCAGGAGACCGGTCGCTGCGCGTAGATCGGATCCACCAGATCTCGGCGGATGTGTTCCAGCCTCCGCGCCCGGACCCAGGCGGAGATCGTCTCGCCCTCCTCCGCGAAGATCGTGTACAGGTAGCGCAGCGAGACGAAGTGGGCCGCGGCGATCGATGCCGGGGTCATCGTCTCATCACCCAGGTGGTTCAGGATGTACTCGCGGATCTCCCGATGCAGGCTTCCGGTGGGGGAGCTGGGTCCGCCGCTGCGGGTGTCGAGCTCATGGGCGAGCATGGTCACCATCAGATCCAGCGCGGAATGGACCAGCCGGGCGCCATAGGCTCCGGGCAGCTGCTCGATGCTGTTGCACAGCTCGACGAAGAACGGGTTGATCAGTCGTCCGAAGCCCCGGTCGCTGGAGAAGCAGGTCGCGGTGACTCGGGCGATCTGTTCCGCCGTGAGCTCCACCGGCTCCCGCGGAATCACCATCACCATGGTCCGGCTGGGCTCCGGGAAGTGCAGGGCGTAGGGGCGGTGGGTGTCATAGATGGCCAGATCCCCGGGGCCCAGTTCGGCGCGGCGGCCATCCTGCTCCAGGATGCCGCGGCCGGAGAGCTGCAGGCTGAGCTTGTAGAACTGGGAATCGTCCTTGGAGATCAGCTTCGGCGTGCGGCGCACCGTGTGGGCCGTGGTGAGCAGCTCGTAGACCCCCACGCCGTCAACGGCAGAGCTGCGGATGTGTCCGGCGAAGGTGGTGCCCGGCTTCGCCTGGATCTCCAGCGGCACGACGGCGGCTGCGATGGCCTCGCGCCACGTCGCGAGATCGGAGGCCGGGAGGGGCAGGTCAGGGGAGAGCGGCTCGAGATCGGCGTTCGTCGTGTTGATCGTGTGCATCGTCGCTCCTGTGCAGGGGTTCACACCAGGTTATTGAGCACGTGCTCAAGATCGAGGACACAGGCGTTCCGAACACGTGAACCTTGGTGGCCCTTCAGTGTGACAGTGCTCACACAGGCTGTAAAGGGTCGGTGCTGACGGGGTTCGAGAATCTCCGCCCGGATGCGCAAGGCCGCTGCACCGTGATGCAAGACACGCTGGGCTTCGGCTCGAGATACTTCGAGGCACCGGCACCGGCACTTGCACCTGCAACGACACCCTCGCCGGCACCTGCGAGCAGATGGAGCACCCTGATGACTGAGCACACTGCCCCCACCCGGCCCACGGCGGTCGAGGACACCACCCTGGCCAGACGAACACTGGGAGTCCCGGCCCTGGTGTTCCTGATCATCGCAGCCTCCGCACCGCTGACGGTCCTGGCCGGGGGAGCCACCGCGAGCTTCGCCGTCACCGCTGAGATCGGAGTGCCCGTCGGGTACCTGCTGCTCGGTGTGATCCTGGTGTTCTTCGCGCTGGGCTATGGGCGGATGAGCACCTACGTGCAGAATGCCGGCGCCTTCTACGCCTACGTCACAGCCGGGCTGGGCACCCGGATCGGGATCGGGAGCTCCTTCCTGGCTCTGGTGACGTACAACGCGATGCAGGTGGGCCTCTACGGAGTCTTCGGCTTCACCGCCTCGTCGATCGTCAATGACCTCTTCGGCCTGGAGGTCGCCTGGTGGATCTGCGCCCTGGTGGGGTGGGTGATCGTCGGCGCGCTCGGGGTCAATCGCATCGACCTCTCGGCGAAGGTTCTCGCAGTGATCGTGCTGCTGGAGTTCCTGGTCGTGATCGTGGTCAGCGTGCTCTCGCTCTCGACGTCCCCCGAAGGGATCAGTGCCGCACCGCTGCAGCTGGAGAACTGGTTCAACGGCAGCCTCGGGGCCATCCTGGCCTTCGGCATCGCAGCCTTCATGGGGTTCGAATCAGGTGCGATCTACTCGGAGGAGGCCAAGAACCCAGAGCGATCGGTGGCGCGCGCCACCTACATCGCGGTCTCGATCATCGCCGTCTTCTACGCCTTCTCCGCCTGGGCCTTCGCCGTGGGCATCGGCCCCTCGCAGATCGTGGCCCAGTCCCAGGAATGGGGCCCGGACCTGCTCTTCATCTTCCTCGACGGCCATCTGCCTGCGCTGCTGGTGAACCTCGCCGCAGTGCTGTTCATGACCAGCATCATCGCCGCCATGGTGGCCTTCCATAATGCGGCGGCCCGGTACTTCTTCTCGCTGGGACGGGCTCGGGTGCTGCCACAGATCCTCGGGCGAACCGGAGCCTCCAACGGAGCCCCGGTGGCAGGTTCGCTGACCCAGAGCGTGATCGGCGTGGTCTTCATCCTGATCTTCGCCGTGGCCGGGGTCGGCTCAGACTTCGGTCCGCTCTTCCCGGTGATGACGATGTTCCCCTGGCTGACCAACGCGGCGGGATTCGGTCTGGTGCTGCTGCTGTGCCTGACCTCGGTGGCCATCATGCGCTACTTCAATCGGGATCCGCAGCAGCACCCGTTGTTCGTCCGCACCATAGCGCCGCTGATCTCAGCCGTGGGACTCGGCATCATCGCGGTGCTGATCATGTTCAACTTCGACGTGATGATCGACTCCGACGGCTTCTCCCCGCTGGTGGTCGTGCTTCCCGGTGTGATCGTCGGGGCGGGCATCCTGGGACTCATCTGGGGCGAATACCTGCGCACCCGGCGGCCCGAGCTCTACGCCAGCGTGAGCGGAGCAGACATCGGGTGAATCACAGCCGGGCTCAGACCCTGCAGTGCACTCCGCGCTGCGCGGCCCAGCGCATCGCGGCTCCCCGGGCAACAACCACGCGAAGGGGTTGTGCGTCGCATCACATACCGTATACGATCTGGAATATCATCTACCGGAGGGATCCGGGCCGGATCGTCGAGGAGACCATATGACTGCGCAGGAACTGGGCACACCCGGCAAGATCGTCGCCGTGCACATCAGCTATGAGTCCCGCGCCGCGGAGCGCGGCCGGCGCCCGGCGACCCCGTCCTACTTCTTCAAGCCGACCAGCTCGCTGGGCGTCTCCGGGGACTCCGTGCAGCGTCCCGGCGGGACCGAGCTGCTCGCCTTCGAGGGTGAGATCGCGCTGATCATCGGCACCGCCGCACGTCAGGTCACCGCCGATGACGCCTGGAGCCACGTCCGCGCGGTCACCGCGGCCAACGACTGGGGGCTCTACGATCTGCGCGCCGCGGACAAGGGCTCCAACGTGCGCAACAAGGGCCGCGACGGCTACACCACGGTGGGCCCCGAACTCATCGATGCCGCGGAGGTGGACCCGAGGAAGCTGCGTGTGCGCACCTGGAAGAACGGTCACCTCGTCCAGGACGGCGCCACCGGCTCCATGATCTTTCCGCTGACCCAGCTCATCGCCGACCTGTCCCAGCACATGACCCTGCAGCCCGGAGACATCATCCTCACCGGAACTCCCGCCGGCGCCTCGGTGGCGGAGCCGGGGGACACCATCGAAGTCGAGGTCGACGCCGCCCGCGGGCTCACCAGCGGCCGACTGGTCAGCCCGGTGACGGAGGGACCAGGGGTGTTCGATCCCGCCCTGGGCTCGCTGCCCAGCGTGGACGACACCCAGCGCGAAGAGGCCTGGGGCTCCCGGGAGGCCGCCGGCCTGCCCCCGAAGCAGGCCCCCGGTCTGGATCCCGAGCTGCGCGCCACGCTGGAACAGGTGCCGGTCGCCGCCCTCTCCCAGGAGATGCGCCGACGCGGGTACAACAACGTCACCGTCGACGGCGTGCGCCCCACCCGCCCCGGCCATAAGCTCATCGGCACTGCCCGGACCCTGCGCTTCGTGCCCCACCGAGAAGACCTCTTCGCCTCCCGCGGAGGCGGCTTCAACGCCCAGAAGCAGGTGTTCGACTCCGTGCACTCCGGCGAGGTCATCGTGATCGAGGCCCGCGGAGAGCGCGGCTCGGGAACCCTGGGAGACATCCTGGCGCTGCGTGCGCTGCATCGCGGTGCCGCCGGTGTCGTGACCGACGGCGGGGTGCGCGACTACTCCACCGTGGCCGAGATCGGACTCCCGGTGTTCAGTCAGGGCCCGCACCCGGCGGTGCTCGGCCGCAAGCACGTCCCCTGGGACGCCGATCTCACCGTGGCCTGCGGGGGAGCGACCGTGCAGCCAGGCGACATCATCGTCGGCGACGACGACGGCGTCATCGTGCTCCCGCCCTCGATCGCCGACGAGGTGGCCGAGGCGGCGCTGGTCAAGGAGGCCGAGGACGCCTGGGTCGCCGAACAGGTCAAGGCCGGGAACCCGGTGGACGGACTCTTTCCGATGAACTCCACCTGGCGCGCCCGCTACGAGGCCGAACAGGGACGCGCCGGCGCCGAGGCACCCCTCGTCAAGGGAGAGGGCCCGTGATCCGCATCGATGAGCGGATCAGCAAGTCCGAGCTGACCTACGACTGGATCCGCGAGCGCATCGTCGGCCGCGAGTTCAACCCCGGCTACCGGCTGGTCCTCGGCGCCATCGCCAAGGAGCTGGGCATCAGCGTGGTCCCGGTCCGCGAGGCGGTGCGCCGGCTCGAGGCCGAGGGCCTGATCGAGTTCGAACGCAATGTCGGCGCCCGGGTCGCCATGGTCAACCAGGACGAGTACATCGACACCATGCAGACACTCGGGGTGCTCGAGGGTGCGGCCACCGCGCTGGCGCTGCCGCTGATGCTTGACGCCGACCTCGCCCGCGCCCAGGCGATCAACGATTCGATGCGCGCCATGCTCGAGGACTTCGATCCGGTGGCCTTCACCTCGCTCAATGAGAAGTTCCACCGGGCGCTCTTCCAGCGCTGCCCCAATCCGCACATCTCCGAGCTCGCCGACCGCGGCTGGAACCGGATGTCCGGGCTGCGCAGCTCCACCTTCGCCTTCGTGCCGGACCGGGCGCCCCGCTCGGTCCAGGAGCACGACGACATCCTTCGACTCATCCGTGAGAATGCCGAGCCGCTGGAGATCGAGATGGCAGTGCGCCAGCACAAGTGGCGCACCGTCGAGGCCTACCGCCAGCAGCGCACCGACTCCTAAGGAGACCCACCAGAGATGAACGACTACCAGAGCCCCGTCCCGGCCGATCTGCCGGAACGCATCCAGCACTACATCGACGGCGAGTTCCTCGACTCCGCAGAGGGCGGCACCTTCGAGGTGCTCAACCCGGTGACCAACGAGGTCTACATCAGCGCCGCCGCCGGCACCAAGGCCGACGTCGACCTCGCCGTGGCCGCCGCGGCCCGCGCCTTCGAGACCGGGACCTGGCGCGAGACGCTGCCCCGGGAACGCTCCCGGGTGTTGCACCGGATCGCCGACCTCGTCGAAGAGCGCGGCGCCCGGCTCGCGGAGCTGGAGTCCTTCGACTCCGGGCTGCCCATCACCCAGGCCCTCGGGCAGGCCCGCCGCGCTGCCGAGAACTTCCGCTTCTTCGCCGATCTGATCGTCGCCCAGGCCGATGACGTCTACAAGGTGCCGGGACGACAGATCAACTACGTCAGCCGCAAGCCGATCGGTGTGGCCGGACTGATCACCCCCTGGAACACCCCCTTCATGTTGGAGAGCTGGAAGCTGGCTCCCGCCCTGGCCGCCGGCAACTCGGTGGTGCTCAAGCCGGCCGAGTTCACCCCGCTCTCGGCGAGCCTGTGGGCCGGGATCTTCGAAGAGGCCGGACTGCCCAGGGGCGTGTTCAACCTGGTCAACGGGCTCGGTGAGCAGGCCGGTGACGCCCTGGTCAAGCACCCGGACGTGCCGCTGATCTCCTTCACCGGTGAATCAAGCACCGGGCAGACCATCTTCGCCAACGCGGCACCGGCGCTGAAGGGCCTCTCCATGGAGCTCGGCGGGAAATCGCCCGCCGTCGTCTTCGCCGACGCTGACCTTGAGGCGGCCGTCAACGCCACCATCTTCGGGGTCTTCTCGCTCAACGGCGAGCGCTGCACCGCCGGCAGCCGGATCCTGGTGGAGCGCAGCATCTACCCCGAGTTCCTCGAGCGCTACGCCGCCCAGGCCAAGCGGGTCAAGGTCGGACTGCCGCACGAGCCCGGCACCGAGGTCGGCGCGCTGGTGCACCCCGAGCACTTCGAGAAGGTGATGAGCTACATCGAGATCGGCAAGACCGAGGCGCGGCTTCTTGCCGGCGGCGGTCGCCCGGAGGGGTTCCCGAGCGGGAACTTCGTGGCGCCCACGGTCTTCGCCGACGTCGCGCCTGAGGCGCGGATCTTCCAGGAGGAGATCTTCGGCCCGGTGGTCGCCATCACTCCCTTCGACTCTGACGCCGAGGCGTTGGAACTGGCCAACAACACCAAGTACGGGCTGGCCGCGTATATCTGGACCAATGACCTCAAGCGGTCGCACAACTTCGCCCAGTCGGTCCAGGCCGGGATGGTCTGGCTGAACTCGAACAACGTCCGGGATCTGCGCACCCCCTTCGGAGGGGTCAAGGCCTCCGGACTGGGCCACGAGGGCGGCTACCGCTCACTGGACTTCTACACCGACCAGCAGGCCGTGCACATCAACCTCGGCGAGGTCCACAACCCGGTATTCGGCAAGGCCGACTGAGGCTTCACCGCACCCCACACCTTCCACCATCGAGCAAGGACGCTTCTGATGAATGACAACCCCATCCCGGGTCGGATTCCCACCCCCTCCTCACCGGCGCCGGACATCCTGCGCTGCGCCTATATGGAGCTGATCGTCACCGATCTGCAGCGCTCCCGCGACTTCTACGTGGATGTCCTCGACCTCACGGTCACCGCCGAAGACGAGGACGCGATCTACCTGCGCTCCATGGAGGAGTTCATCCACCACAACCTGGTGCTGCGCCGCGGGGAGCAGGCCGCCGTGGCCGCCTTCTCCTACCGGGTGCGCGCACCGGAGGACCTGGACAAGGCGGAGGCGTTCTACCGCGAGCTCGGCTGCGAGGTCATTCGGCGCAAGGAGGGCTTCACCCGCGGCATCGGCGACTCGGTGCGGGTCCAGGACCCGCTGGGCTTCCCCTACGAGTTCTTCCACGATGTGCAGCACGTGGAGCGGCTGGCCTGGCGCTATGACCTCTACACCCCTGGCGCCCTGGTCCGGCTGGACCACTTCAACCAGGTCACACCGGACGTGCCCAAGGCCGTGGCCTATATGGAGGACCTCGGCTTCCGGGTCACCGAGGACATCCAGGATGAGCACGGCACCACCTACGCGGCCTGGATGCGGCGCAAGCCCACCGTCCATGACACCGCGATGACCGGCGGCGCGGGACCGCGGATGCACCACGTCGCGTTCGCCACCCATGAGAAGCACAACGTGCTCGCGATCTGCGACAAGCTCGGCGCGCTGCGGCTCTCCGACCACATCGAGCGCGGCCCCGGCCGACATGGGGTCTCCAACGCCTTCTACCTCTACATCCGTGACCCCGACGGGCACCGGATCGAGATCTACACCCAGGACTACTACACCGGAGACCCGGACAACCCGGTGGTGACCTGGGACGTGCACGACAACCAGCGCCGCGACTGGTGGGGCAACCCGGTGGTCCCGTCCTGGTACACCGAGGCCTCCACCGTGCTGGACCTGCACGGACGCCCGGTGCCCTCGGTGGAGCGCACGGAGAGCTCCGAGATGGACGTGACCATCGGCGCCGACGGGTTCTCCTACACCCGCAAGGACGACGAGGATTCCATGCCCTCCTGGAAACAGGGCGAGTACAAGCTGGGCCACCAGCTCTGAGGCTGTCCAGAGACCTATGACCGGGAGACCTATGATCAGGAGCGCCATGATCCGGAGTGCACAATGCTGACACCAGAGCAGATCACCACCATCGCCGACGAGCTCGCCGCAGCCGAGGCGCAGCGCAGCATGATCCCGCGGCTCACAACCCGCCACCCCGAGATGACCATCGAGGACTCCTACGCGGTGCAGAACGAATGGCGACGCCGCGCCGTGGCGTCCGGACGCCGGCTGGTGGGCCGCAAGATCGGGCTCACCTCCAAGGTCATGCAGGTGGCCACCGGGATCACCGAACCCGACTACGGGGCGATCTTCGACGACATGGTCTTCGAGAACGGCTCGGTGATCGAGCACAGCCGCTTCTCCAACGTGCGCATCGAGGTGGAGCTCGCCTTCAAGCTCGGCAAGCCGCTGAAGGGCCCCGGAGTCACGGTCTTCGACGTGTTGGACGCCACCGACTACGTGGTGCCCGCGCTGGAGATCCTCTCCAGCCGGATCGAGATGCAGGGCCGCACGATCGTGGACACCATCAGCGACAATGCCGCGATGGGCGCCATGGTCTACGGCGGCAACCCGGTGGCCCCGGACGCGGTGGATCTGCGCTGGGTCTCCGCGCTGCTCTACCGCAACGAGACCATCGAGGAGTCCGGCGTGGCCGCCGCCGTGCTCAACCATCCCGCCATGGGCGTGGTCTGGCTGGCGAACAAGCTGGCCCAGCACGGCGACAGCCTGCAGGCCGGGGAGCTGATCCTCGCCGGCTCCTTCACCCGCCCGATGTGGGTGGAGCCCGGAGACACCGTCACCTGTGATTATGGAGAGCTGGGAACCCTGACATGCCGCTTCAACTGAACCCCACCCTGCGCGCGGACCTGGCCGCCGCCGACCGCCCGCTGATCGGCGGATGGGTCTGCTCCGGGTCCTCGGTGATGGCCGAGATCATGGCCGGCTCGGGGCTGGACGTGGTGCTCATCGACATGGAGCACGCACCCAACGGGCTTGAATCCGTGCTCGCCCAGCTGCATGCGCTCTCCGGGTACCCGGTGACCCCGCTGGTCCGGCTCTCCTCCGACGACCCGGTGACCATCAAGCAGGTGCTGGACCTCGGCGTGCAGAACCTGCTGATCCCGATGATCTCCACGCCCGAGCAGGCCCGCCAGGTCGCCGCCTCCACGCAGTACCCGCCCGCGGGGCGCCGCGGGATCGGCAACGCGCTGGCCCGCTCCGGACGCTGGAACCGGGTGCCGAACTACCTCGACGATGCCGCCTCGCATGTGAGCATCCACCTGCAGATCGAGACCGTCCAGGGTGTGGAGAACGCCGAGGCGATCGCCGCGGTGGAGGGCATCGACGGGATCTTCGCCGGTCCCAGCGACCTCTCCGCCTCGATGGGGCTGCTCGGTCAGCAGACCCACCCCCAGGTGGTCGACGCCGTGAAGGCCACCTTCACCGCCGCAGCGCGCGCCGGCAAGACCGCCGGCGTCAACGCCTTCGACCCGGCAGCCGCCCGTGACTACCTCGACGCCGGAGCGTCCTGGGTGCTCGTGGGCGCCGACGTCTCGCTCGTGGCGCGCGGCTCGGAGAAGCTCGCCGCGGACTTCATCCCACGCACCGCTCACTGAGGAGTCATCCATGCAGTTCCACCATCACGGCTACGTCTCCAAGAATCCCCGTGTCCAGGCGCCCGCCGGCGTCGGACTCGACCGTCCGCAGGAGCTCCCCGAGCACATGGACGTGCTCATCGTGGGCACCGGCCCGGCGGGGATGATCGCCGCCGCCCAGCTGGCCCAGTTCCCGCAGGTGCACACTCGGATCATCGAGAAGCGCGACGGCCGACTCGAGGTCGGTCAGGCCGACGGCATCCAGGCCCGCAGCGTGGAGACCTTCCAGGCGTTCGGCTTCGCCGACGAGATCTCCAACGAGGCGTACCACATCACCGAGATGGCCTTCTGGAAGCCCAACCCGGAGGCGCCCGAGAACATCGTGCGCACCGCCCGTCCCGCCGATGACCCGCACGGGATCAGCGAATTCCCGCACCTGATCGTCAACCAGGCCCGGGTGCTGGACTACTTCGCGGAATCTATGGAGAACTCTCCCTCCCGGATGACCCCGGACTTCGGCTGGGAGTTCCTCGGCCTCACCGTGCACGAGACCGGGGAGCACCCGGTGGAGGTCACCCTGCGCCGCGCCGCCGGCGATGAGGCGGGTCAGGAGCGCACCGTCTGGGCCAAATATGTGCTCGGCGCCGATGGGGCGCGCAGCGGGGTGCGCACCGCCATCGGCTGCACCATGGAGGGGGACCGGGCCAACCACGCCTGGGGCGTGATGGACGTCCTGGCCGTCACCGACTTCCCCGACATCCGACGCAAGTGCGCCGTCCAGTCACGCTCGGGCGGCAGCATCCTGCTGATCCCGCGTGAGGGCGGACACCTGTTCCGGATGTACGTGGACCTCGGTGAGGTCCAGCCCGGTGAGGGCGCACAGGTCCGCAGCACCACCATTGAGCAGATCATCGAGAACGCCAACCGGATCATGCACCCCTACACGGTGGACGTGAAGCACGTGGCCTGGCACAGCGTCTACGAGGTCGGGCACCGGGTCACGAACAAGTTCGACGACGTGCCCACCGAGCTCACCGGTCAGCGCACCCCGCGGGTGTTCATCGCCGGGGACGCCTGCCACACGCACAGCGCGAAGGCCGGCCAGGGCATGAACGTGTCCATGCAGGACGGCTTCAACCTGGGCTGGAAGCTCGGGCAGGTGCTGGCCGGCCGCAGTCCGGCGGCGCTTCTGGACACCTACTCCGGCGAACGCCAGGTCATCGCGCAGAATCTCATCGACTTCGACAAGGAGTGGTCCACGCTGATGGCGCAGAAGCCCGAAGAGATGGAGGACCCGTCTGCGCTGGAGGACTTCTACGTCAAGACCATCGAATTCCCCGCTGGATTCATGACCGAGTACACCCCGTCGTTGGTCACCGGGGAGGCCACCCATCAGCAGCTCGCCACCGGATACCCGGTGGGCAAGCGGTTCAAGTCAGCGCTGGCCTCCCGGGTCTGTGACGGCAACCCGCTGCAGCTGGGACACCTGGCCACCGCCGACGGCCGCTGGAGGATCTACGCCTTCGCTGATGCCCCGGCCGCCGGAGAGCCCTCGGCGCTGGCCGACTGGGCCCACTGGCTTCACACCGACCTCGGCTCACCGGTGCTGCGCCACACCCCGCGAGGCGAGGACGAGGACACGCTCTTCGACATCAAGGTCATCTACCAGCAGCCACATGACCAGTTCGACGTCACCCACGCGCCGCGCGCGTTCCTGCCCACGGTGGGGCCCTTCGGACTCACCGCCCGGGATCGGATCTTCGGCACCCACCCCGAGCATGACATCTTCAGCGAGCGCGGGATCAGCCGGGACGGCTGCGTCGTCGTCGTGCGACCGGATCAGTACGTGGCGCATGTTCTGCCGCTGACCGACACCGCCGCGCTGGCAGAGTTCTTCGCCCCGATCTTCCTGGAGGCCACCCGATGAACCGTTCGAGGTGCTCATGGCCGCGTACTTCCGGATGCAGGAGCAGGCCGAGCGGCTGCGCGATCTGATCGTTGCCGGGAACGGAAAGTCCAAGACCGACGCCGCGGCCGCGCAAGCTGCCCTGCCGGAGGGCACGAATGCAGCGTTGCTCGCCCCGACCCTGCTCACCGGGGTGCCTGTGGATGCGGAGATCCGCAGCGGGGAGATCTTCGGACCGGTCGCGCCGGTGGTGGCCTGGACCGGTCTGGACGCGGTGATCGGGCGGGCGAACGCGGTCGAGGTCCGGCTCTCCGGGTACGTCTATGCCGGGAAGCTGCAGACCGCGACGAAGATCGCCGAGCGGCTCGAGGCCGGCATGGGCGGGCTCACCCGCGCAGCACCTTCTCCATCGCCCTGCCCCGGGCCATCTCGTCGATCAGCTTGTCCAGGCAGCGGATCTCGCGCATCAGCGGCTCCTCGATCTCCTCCACCCTGACTCCGCAGATCACCCCGGTGATCAGTGAGCGCGAGGGGTTCATGGCGGGCGCCCGGGCGAAGAACGTCTCGAAGTCGATCCCCTCGTCCAGGACCGCCCGCAGCTGCTGCGCGGAGTAGCCGGTGAGCCAGCAGATGATCGCGTCGACCTCAGCCTGGCTGCGTCCTTTGCGCTCCGCCTTGGTCACGTAGTGCGGATACACGGACGCGAAGCTCATCGTGTAGATGCGGTGCTTGGTCATCGGGGGCTCCTGGTCGGACGCGGACCTCTGCTCTGACATCTCGTGTCCACGGTCCCACGGGGTGCAGTGATGACTCAACGGATGGGGCTCCGCTCGGTGGGACCGCGGGCGTCCACCGTCGTCCCAGCGTTGCTCCGCGACCCCAGCTCGACCCCTCGGCTCCGGACCCCCGACCCGTCTCCTTCAGGTGTCGCATCGTTGTTTCCGTCCAAACCGTGGGACCTGGCATAGAGATGCGACAAACACGGGGGGATGTCCCGTCCCGCCAGCGTTCTGACGACGTCTTGCCGAAGGATGTGCCCCGATTCCGGCATTGGAACGCTGACGAGACGGTGGCAGGACCTATGGCCCTAGGCGGCGGCCCGATACACGCGCCAGAGTGGATCCTGGTGCGCGATATCGTGCCCAGAACCGCGTGAAGGGACTGAAGGACTTTGTCGATCCAGACCTCAGCACAGGCCGAGACTCATGTCAGCACATCCCTCCGGGAGGTCGTGGAGTCCGAACTCAGATGGATCTCGGAGCTGCGCGAGGGCAACGTCACGGCCTGGGTCGAGGATCGTCACGTCACCTTGTTCGGTCTGGTCGACTGGACCTATCAGTGTGAGGCTGCCGAGCGGGCAGTCCGGAACATCCCCGGAGTCGAATCAGTGGAGAACCAGATCGCCACTGCTGCCCGTACGCCGTTGCAGAATGCGGAGGAACGACTCAGGAACGCCGCGTTCCGGGACCCCCGGATCGACGCCGACCACGTCGTCGCCACCATCACCGGTCAGACGGCGGTTCTGACGGGGAAGGTCAAGTCTCTGGCCGAGAAGCGGCAGGCAGGTCTCGCAGCATGGATCTCCCCAGGGGTGATCGAGGTGGACAACCGCCTCGACGTCTGCCCACTATGACCTCAAGAAGGAGCAGAATATGAAGAAGAAGACCGTGATCAAGAAGCACCCCGTGAAGGATGCGAGGAAGTCCCCGAAGAAGCAGTGGAAGGACATGAGCCCGGGCAGGCGGGCCGGGACCATGGTGTTCAGCATCGTCCAGATCTCGCTGGCCGTGGCGGCCTGGGTCGACCTTGCCAGGCGGCCTGCGAATCAGGTCAACGGCAAGAAGGGCATCTGGGCCGCGATCATCGCAGTCAACTACGTCGGACCGATCAGCTACTTCCTCAAGGGTCGCCGGACCGACTGATGGCTGCGCTCTCGGCGCTCAGCCTGCCTCAGATCCTTCACCGAGTTCTCGCTCAGGATGGGGGCCGAACTGGAAGTGGCGGCCACTGATCTCGGTAGGGGTCACCCGCACGTAGTTGTCCTTCACAGAGGGCGCCCAGGGCCGCAGCTCCAGCCTCTCTGCCTCTTCGATCTCTTCAGTTCTCTGCAGCCACTGCGCCTGGCCGCGCACCGTCACCGACCATGCCGTGTCAACAGAGATGTGGTCCGCCTCGAACAGGACCGTCTCATTGATCGCGAGCTTCGCGAGCTTCGTTCCCGGGGCGGTGCGGAAGACCAACGTCCGGTCAGGCGCCGCGGCGTAGTTGATCGGGAAGATGTCTGCGCGTTGCCCGACGACGACGACCAGGCGCCCGAATCGGCCCCGTTCGAGCAGCCCCCAGATCTGATCTGGGTTCAGCGTGAGGATCGGTTCACCGTCTGCGTGTTCGAGAATCATGGGCGTGTCACTTTCAATGCTTGTGAGTGGGCACCACGAGAACGGGGCAGACCGCGCGATTGAGCACTGCCTGGCTGACGGAGCCGAGGAGCAGACCGGAGAACCCTCCGTGGCCGCGGGTTCCGAGGACCACCAGCTCCGCAGTCCTGGAAGCCTCGGAGAGCACGCCTGCGGGTGAGCCGTCGAAGAACTGCCAGCGCACGGGAACCTCTGGGAACTCCTCGGATACCCGGTCGGCTGATTTCTGCAGGTGCTCCGTGTAGGGGCGGCGCAGATTAGGAATCTCGAGATTGTGTTCGATGGTGTTGGGCCACCAGTGCCCCTGTGCGTTCAGGGGAGCGGCCGAGACCAGGGTCAGCGGGTTGTCCAGCAGTGCGGCCGCCTGCGCCGCCAGGTTCACGACCAGCTCAGGGTCGGTCTCGACGTCGATTCCCACCACGATCTCGGAATCGAAGTTGAGATCCGTTTCCACGTTGGCGAAATGGCGGCGCTCATGCGTTCGAGGGCTCGACTCTTCCATCTGAGCCAGCGGCTCGGTGGCGCCGGTCTGACCAGTGGGCAGGTCCTGAGCCGGGGCGAGGAGCTCTGTCGAGGACTCGTTCTCCCACTTCTCGGGGACCACCAGGGTGGGGCAGTGCGCATGAGCGGCAAGCTTGGCCGATACGCTGCCGAGGAAGCGGCCGGCGAAGCGGTTGCGTCCGCGTTTGCCGACGACGACCACCTGCGCGGACTTGGACTCCGCGACCAGCTCGGAGCCCGGGTCGCCTTGTACGGCACGCACGGTGACCTTCACCCCGGACGCCTCCGCCTGTGTCGCGTACCCACGGAGCATCTCGTGCACCTCTTTGACCACGGCCTCGAAATATTCGTCCATCATCGGCACGTAGTAGGCGTCAGTCACCACGGGGCGGGCGAATGTGCCGACCAGGCGCAGCGGGAGGTTTCGTTGCTGAGCGATTCGCAGACCAGCTCGGAAGGCGCGCTGACCGGCGGCTGAGCCGTCCATGCCTACAAGAACACCGGGGTCGTGGTCAGTGCCACTCTCGTGAGAAGGATTCATGGCCCAACCATACGTCTCGTATTCCATCGATCTAGGGTCTTTGGCCTCTATCAATAATCTACTTTTCTGGTATGAAAACATCGTGTCATGAGTGTTTTCTCGGGGCGGAAGCGTCACATCAGGATGAACGGCAGCGCATCTGACGATCTCGGGCAGCCGGCGGGACCAATGGCCCTGCACCACTGGTGAGCCACGCTGGACAGTGGAATCAGCTTCGTGGCTTCGTGAGCGATCACCCTAAGGGCTCCGCCTGTGAAACACACATGCCGAGCTCCACCCGTGCGCGATCTTGAAGCCTCTTCTGACCACCGAGAACTTCCGGCGCCGCAGCTGACGTCGAACCAGGTAAGTCCCCGCTCAGAGAGGCCTCCATCATGAGCTCGCCAGGCAGGAATCTTCGTCTCGTCGCTGCAGCCCTGATGGCGGGTGGTGTGATGCTTCTCCCCACGGCGAGCGCCACGGCCTCCGCACCCTCAGAGTCCGCACCCTCAGAGTCCGTACCCTTGGAGGGATCCCTCGCCACATCTGAGATTGCGTCGACATCAGATGATGGGGAGGGCCCGCAGTTCTTCAGCGGCGTCTCCGTCGAGGTCTCGGAACAGGTCCAGGGCGATGTCTACGTCTCCGGGCAGAGCATCACCATCAGTGGCGACATCTCGGGTGACGTGATCGCGGCAGCTCAGACGATCGACATCACCGGCACAATCGATGGAAACGTTCGCCTGGCGGCCCAGGATGTGTCGATCAGTGGGGAGGTCGGGCGGAGCGGAACCGTCTTCGCCTCAGTCCTGAACCTCGCTGAAGATGGATCGATCGGAGACGATCTCGTCGCCGCGGCAAGATCGGCCACTATCGGAGGAGACCTCGGCCGAGACCTGGTGGCTGCCGTCGACGGTCTCACCATCGACGGGGCCGTCGGGGGAGACGTGACCTATTACAGCGACCGTGACGCGACCATAGCTGAGGGTGCGGTGGACGGCGACGTCGAACGCATCGCCCCGACACCAGCACCGGAGATGGAGCCGTCGCCGTGGGCGCTGTTCATCGGGTGGTTCCTCGGGCTGCTCTACGCGCTGGTTGCGCTGAGCCTGATCACTCTGCTGGCCGGACTGCTGCTTCCCGGCAGATTGACACGGGTCACCGATCAGCTGAGGCACGCTCCCTGGAAGGCGCTGCTCGTGGGGTTCGTCGCCTCGATCGTCGTTCCGGTGATGCTGGTCGCGCTGCTGATCACCATCATCGGCGCCCCGCTGGCTATTGCTGGTCTCCTGGTGTGGCTGCTGCTGACGCTGGCCACGTTCGTCTACGGATCCCACTTCATCGGGCGACTGGTGTTCCGGGACTCCCAGCGACCTGTCGTCATGACCCTGGTCGGTGGGCTGATCCTGATCTTCGCTCTGCACGTTCCGTGGTTGAACATCGTGGTGTGGCTTGCGATGGTGCTCTTCGGCCTCGGCGCACAGCTTCTGGCCTTCTATGCTCAGCGGCCATGGCGGGTGCGTCCCGAGGTCATCGCGGAGCCACCCGGCAGAACAACCGCCAACCCACCCGTGGAACCACCGGGGGAGCCTCTCGGGGAACCGGCGGTCAGGTAGCGGAATGCAGGCCTGACCGGAAGCTTCGCCCGCCACTCTGGTTGTCAACGGGACCTGCGGCCCTGGGACGGCGAGTCCCATTCACGCACAGTGGGTCCAGCGATACACGACCAGAAGTGCCCATCAACTGGCATAGTCAGGACCATCGGCGCGCGCTGGCAACTGCGATGGATGCCGGGGGAGCCGAGTGACCGTGCAGGACGAATCCAGGAGGATCACCATGAAAGCTCTCCAATACGTCGCCATCGGCCAACCGCCGCAGGTGCGCGAGGTCCCCACCCCGGAACCCGGCCCCGGTGAGGTCCGGCTGCGCATCACCGCCGCGGGCGCCTGCCGTTCGGACAGCTTCGTGATGGGACTCAGCGAGGAGCAGTACGCCGCCTTCGGCTACCCGCTGCCGATGACGCTGGGACACGAGGGCGTCGGGGTCGTGGACGCTCTGGGTGAGGGCGCCTCCGGCATCGAGGTCGGCGAGGCCGTCGCGGTCTACGGTCCGCAGGGCTGCGGGCGCTGCCTCAGCTGTGCCCAGGGCATCGAGAACTACTGCCCCCACGCCGCCGCCCTCGGCATCACGCCACCGGGACTGGGCAAGGACGGGGCGATGGCCGAGTACATGATCGTCACGGACCCGCGGCTGCTGATCCCGCTGGGAGATCTGGACCCGTCTGCCACGGTGGCCCTCACCGACGCCGGACTGACCCCCTACCACGCGATCCAGGGGTCACTGGATCTGCTGGTCCCCGGCAGCGTGGCCGTGGTGATCGGAGTTGGCGGCCTCGGCCACATCGCGGTGCAGCTGCTGCGCACCCTGACCTCTTCCACAGTGATCGCGCTGGACATCAGCCAGAGCAAGCTCGACTTCGCCCGCGAGGTCGGAGCTCATCACGCCTTCCTCTCCGACGACCAGGCCGCCGCACAGATCGCCGAAGCCGTGGGGCCGGGCCCGGTCACCGCGGTGTTCGACTTCGTCACCAACGGCCCCGTGATGAACATCGTGCGCTCGCTCAGCGGTCCGCGCACCGACCTGGTGCTGGCGGGAGCCGGATCCGTGGAGACCACGGTGGGACTGCTCGGCCAGCCCTTCGGGTCTCGCATCCGGGCGCCCTACTGGGGCTCACGGCCCGAGCTCATGGAGGTCTTCGAACTGGCGCGCACAGGTCAGCTCGCCGTCGAGACCGAGACCTTCAGCTTGGATCAGGGGCCCGAGGCCTACCGCAAGCTGCACGACGGCGAACTGCGCGGTCGCGCTGTAGTGGTTCCCTGATCTGGGGTCGAGGAATAGGATCGGAAACGAAGCGGGCGAAATCCGACCACGGGGGCGTCGCTCGCATCTGCTGATATCAGACCCCCGGGTGGAGGATTGTCATGGACAACGACGCTCACGCAGCACCACGACCTGTCGCATTTGATCCCGCCACACGTGATCTGGGGGTGCTGGTCGGCTTCGATGGTTCCAAGCAGTCCTTCCTCGCCCTGCACTACGGGGCCCTGGCGGCGCAGCGCAGCGGGCGGGTGCTCACCGTGGTCAGCGCGTTCCACGTTCCGGCCCGGATCTACACCACCCTGATTGCGGTGCCGGAGAAATCCGAGGCCGAGGTGGCCGTCGACGCAGCCAAGACCGTCCTCGCCGAGGCCAGGGAATACCTGAAGGACTACTCAGGCAAGGTGATCTACCGGACCGAACGCGGAGATGCCGCAGGGGTGCTGGTGGATCTCTCCGCCCTTGCGGAGCTCGCCGTCGTCGGCGCTCGGGGCAGGGGAGGGTTCCTGGGCAGGGTGCTGGGATCGGTGTCCTCGGCGCTGCCGGCCCACGCGCACTGCCCCACCGTGGTGGTGCCCCGGCAGTACAAGGTCAACGAGCCTGAGAGTCAGGCTGAGGGCGCTGGTCGGTTCATTGCGGGCAGGGATCGGCGTCCGGTGGTGGTCGGCATCGACGCGTCGGGTCAGAGTCGGGTCGCGATGCTCCAGGCCGCGCTGTCGGCACAGAACCGGGGGGTCACGCTGCATCTGCTGATGGCGCTGCCGTCTCTGGAGGCGTGGCTGGAGTGGTATCCGGAGCTTGATTCCCCTGATGAGAGCGTCACCGAACGGCGCAAGACGCAGCTGGAGAAGACCCTGGAGACCGAGCTCGCCCTGGTGAAGAGGCACTTTCCGGCCCTGGAGGTGACCGCGTCGGTGAAGCCGGGGGATCCGATCGCTCAGCTGGTGAAGCAGACCCGGGAGGCGCAGCTGACCGTGATCGGCACCCGGGGTCGCAGCGGATTCACCGGAGCGCTGATGGGGTCGGTCTCCCGCGGCGTGCTGCTGCGCGCGGAGGGCCCGGTGATGGTGGTCCCTGATCTGAAGGACGAGCGGCTGGAGGACCATCCCGAGCCCTCGCGATGACGTCGTCGCAGTGAGGCTTCCGCTGTGAGCCGCAGGATCATTCTGGTCCGCGCCGTGAACGTCGGCGGCACGGCCAGGCTTCCGATGGCCCAGTGGCGCGACCTGGCCGAGTCCCTCGGGGCCACCGAGGTGTCCAGCCATATCGCGTCGGGCAATCTGCTGTGCAACCCGCCCGGACCGGCTGAGAACTTCGACCGGGCGCTGGAAGCCGCTGTGCAGACACGCTTCGGCTTCTTCCGGGAGGTGATCAGCCGGTCCCGGGAAGAGGTTCTCGCCGCCCTGGAAGCCCATCCGTTCGAAGAGCTCGACCCGCGGTTCTCCTACATCAGCTTTCTGCAGTGCGCGCCGACAGCCGAGGCGGTACAGGCGGCCGCCCTGCTGGAGACCGGCGACGACCGCTGGCAGGTGATCGACCGCGAGATGCACCTGCGCTACGCCGACGGCGCGGGCTCGCCCCAGATGAAGGAGCCGACCATCTCCCGGGTGCTGGGAGTGACCGGGACCGCGAGAAACCTCAACACCGTGCGCAAGCTTCTCGACCTCTCCGATGTCTGACACGAACGCCAGCTGGCCGGATCATCTCCGAACTCGCGGAGCTCCTGGGCGCACCGGCATGCCACGGCGAGCCTGCGCGCAACGGTTCACGGGTGCGGCAGTCCAGGATCACGGCTGGCAGCGGTGGCGGTGCTGCAGCGGCGCCGTCGTCGGGTGCCGGGACTGGAGTCACAGAGGCGTCCGCGCTTACGCTCATGTCATGACAGTCCGCAGCGCGTTCGATATCCTGACCACCGGCGATCTCGGCGCGGCGCACGCTGGCCGCAGGGGGCGTCAGCGTGCGCCGCGTCGAGATCGGCTTTGGGGTGAGCGGCTCAATGTCGCTTGGCGCGGTGGGCGGCCTTCTCGTAGAGGTTCTCGACCACACGCTGGAAGTCACGCATGACCTCGGCCCGGCGGATCTTCAGCGAGGGCGTCAGGTGCCCCGAGTTGATGGTGAAGTCATCCTCGAGCACGGTGAAGCTGCGGATGGACTCGGCCTTCGAGACACTTGCATTGGTGGCATCGATGACCTGCTGCAGATGCTCCAGAACCTGGGGGTGCTCGGTGAGCTCGCTCATCGCGGTGTCGGGGTCGAGACCTTTGCTGCGCAGCCAGGCAGGTATGACATCGCCGTCGAGGGTGATCATCGCGCTGATGAAGGGCTTGCCGTCACCGACCACGACTGCCTGGGAGACGAGCAGGTCTGCCCGGATGGCATCTTCGAGCTGCGCGGGGGCGACGTTCTTGCCTCCGGCGGTCACCAGGATCTCCTTCTTGCGTCCGGTGATGATCAGCCGACCCGCCTCATCTAGACGACCCAGGTCACCGGTGTAGAACCAGCCATCGGCGGTGAAGGACTCGGCGTTGAGCTCGGGCCGGTTGCGGTACCCCCGGAAGACGCTGCTGCCCTTGACCAGCAGCTCGCCGTCGGACTCCACGCGCACGGCATTGCCTGGGAGCGGGATCCCGACGGTGCCGATCCGGTAGACCGAGGGGATGTTGCCGGTGACCGGGGCCGTGGTCTCGGTGAGTCCGTAGCCTTCGATGATCTGGATGCCCACGCCGTTGAAGAAGTGGCCCAGCCGTTCACCCAGCGGGGACCCGCCGGAGAAGGCGTGGGTGACGTTGCCGCCCATCCGGTTGCGCAGCTTCGAGTAGACCAGCTTGCTGAACACGGCGTGCTTGAGCCGGAGACTCAGCGGAACGCGGCCCTCGGCGGTGGCGCGCGACCAGTCCACCGCCGCGTCGGCCGCGGCCTTGAAGATGCGCTTCTTTCCATCGCCTTCGGCCTTCAACGCGGCGGCGTTGTAGATCTTCTCGAAGACCCGCGGAACTCCGAGCAGGAAGGTCGGCCGGATCACGCCGAGATCTTCGATGAGCTGCTTGATGTCGGGGGTGTGCGCCACCCGTCCGCCGGCGGCGATGAAGATCACCGAGATGAACCGAGCGAAGACGTGGGCCATGGGCAGGAACAGCACCGTGGAGGAGTGTCTGCCGACGACGCCGTCCATGGCGGCAAGGGTCTGCAGGCTGTGGTCCACGAAGTTGCCGTGGGTCAGCTCGCAGCCCTTGGGTCGGCCGGTGGCTCCCGAGGTGTAGATGATGGTGGCGAGATCCTCACCGACGGCGGTGGCCCGGCGGCCCTCGAGGTCCTGGTCTGAAACAACAGCGCCGGCCTGCCGGAGCTCGTCCAGTGCGCTGGACTCGATGAGCAGCACCTCGGGGGTCTGCTGGAGTCCGGATCCCTTCAGGCCCTCCAGGATGGTCTCCCGATGCCCGGGCGTCTCAGCGAAGACCAGGCTGAGTGCGGAATCCTCGGCGATCCAGGCGATCTGTGCGGCGGAGGAGGTCTCGTAGACCGGGACCGAGACGGCGCCGGCGTACCAGAGCGCGAAGTCCAGCAGGCTCCACTCATACCGGGTCGCAGACATGATCCCGACGCGATCGCCCAGCGTGACACCGCGCTGGATCAGGCCCTTGGCGAGAGCTGCGACGTCGGTGTGGAACGCGGCGGCGGTGACGTCCACCCACTCGCCGGCGGCGTCACGGCGCGTGAACAGGACGTTCTCAGGGTCCTCGGTCCGCTGCTGCTCCAGAAGATCGGTGATGTTCATATCGGCCGGCACATCGATGAGCGCCGATATCGCGGTTTCCTGCACGGAGTTCCTCCCGGTGTGGTGACGCGTTCTTCGGCGAGCGCTGCTGGTGATCCGGTGTTGACCACCGCCTTAGGAAGAATATCCTGCCCGCGATGAGGTGTGCTCAGAGGCGAAATCCGGCGACGCCGTGTGAAGCGCCCGAGGGACGGTTTCAGACCGACGGCAGGTCCACGTGGTTCATCGCGCCGTCCTGCAGGCGCAGCAGAATGCTGCGGGGTGCCCGGCCGGACGCATCCTGATAGCGGATGCTGAACGGCTCGCCTGCCACCAGGGTCATCGGAAGATCCAGCGGGTCCCGCTTCAGAGACTCGGCCAGGCTGTCACCCTCATTGAGGATGGCCACGACCTTCGCGTCCAAGCTGCTGGTCAGGGTGATGACTCCGGGCTGATGTGACGCGGTGATCCGTGCGTCCTTGCCGGCGTGTCCCCGAGCGATGGCCACCACAACGGCAGCCACCGCCAATATCGCGATCGCGCCGGCGGCGAGCCAGTTCGCGGAGAGAAAGTCCATGCCCCAACCCTACTCACCGTGCTGGGCTCCGATGGCAACCGGGCTCCGATGGCAACCGGGCTCCGATGGCAGCCGGGGCGACGAAGCCGATCACGGCAAGCCAGGCGCGGGAAGGAGATCTCTGGCTGCGTTGAGCGCGGAGTCGTTTCGGTGCCCTGGTCTCCCACGCTTCGACCAGGAGCTCGGAGAGCTCATCGGCCTCCTCCTGCTGAGCCTCGCAGATGAGATCGCATGAACCCTCAAGGCTGATCTGCGGGGACGACTCCGGGCGGAGTGCTGCAAAAAACTTGCAACGAAGCGTGAACGAAACCGGGTCGAGCGGCGTAACCCCTAGAAACACTCCCATCCAGCGACCGAGGGGACGCCAGGACATGAGCAGTCGAGCTGAACTCGAGGACCAGGCCCATTTCGCCCTGATGGACGTCAACAGGCACTGGTTGGAAGCACTCACCGCGGAGCAGGCAGGGGATCTGATCAGATCCCACTCCGCATTCGATGACATGATCACTGCGGCGCGCGCAGGGAAAGCCGCACTCGAAGCCGTGGAGAGCATGGTCGAGGAGCGCCGAAGCAAGGAACACGCAGCATAGGATCTGGCACCGGTGGGCAGTGGCGCGCTGTTCACCGCATAGAGACTTTCCATCCGCGTACGCGTGCCGCGTGGACTTCACCGTACCCAAGCTCCACCGAGGCGCATGCTGACCCAGGAGCGCCAGGGTCTCGGCCCTCGGTCCGCCTTCGCGCGCGCAACGAAGAACGGCCCTGGTCGGATGACCAGGACCGTTCCATGGGGTGAGCGACGGGGCTTGAACCCGCGACCCTCGCGACCACAACGCGATGCTCTACCAGCTGAGCTACGCCCACCATGTGGAGCCGAAGCCGGCTCCCGCACTCGCTGCTCATCAGTCTTGAACGCCTGAAAGCAACGCATATCAGTCTACACAGACTCCGGCCGAATCCGGAAATCGGCTCAACTCTGCTTGAAGACCGTCCGGCGGTAGTGCCGCAGCTCTTCGATGGAGTCCTGGATATCTCCGAGCGCCCGGTGGTTGCCGGTCTTCGCCGGCGCGGACTCCTTCGCCTGCGGGTACCAGCGGGAGGAGAGCTCCTTGATGGTGGAGACATCGATGAGTCGGTAGTGCAGGTGCTTCATCAAGTCCGGCATGGCCACACGCAGGAAGGCCTTGTCCGCGTGGATCGAGTTCCCGGCCAGGGGCGCCACACCCGCCTCAGGGATCCAGGCCTTCACATAGTCCAGGACCCGCTCCTCGGCGACCTGGACCGAGACGCCGTTCTTGAGGTCCTCGAGCAGGCCCGAGGCGGTGTGCATCCTCTGCACGATCGGGGCCATCGTCTCCAGCCGCTCGGCCGGGTCCGGGCTGATGACCACCTGGACCCCTTCACCGAGGATGTTCAGCTCGGCGTCGGTGACCAGCGCCGCGATCTCCACCAGGACATCGTGATCGGGATTCAGTCCAGTCATCTCACAGTCGATCCACACCATCCGGCCCGCCCAGGAGCCACCCGGGCTCACCGGCACAGACGTGATGGATGAGGCGTTGGTCTCAGTCTCTTCGGAATTCACGGTTCTCACTCTACCGACAGCCCGCCAGGCGCCGGGGTGACAGCGACTGTGGGTGATAAATTCAAGGGCGATGAGCGCTGAGGCTGGAGCCACCGAGAACAGCCCTGCACCGCGCGGTGCCGAGGGCGCCGTCGGGCTCGGCAACCCCGATCAGCGCCCCCAGACAGACCCCGATCCGCGCCCGCCGCGCAAGCGGGACATCTGGTTGCACATCCTGCGGTCCTCCACCCGCCCCAAGAGCGTCTGGTCCCCGATGGTCGAAGGCCTGCTCGGGTCGATGCTGGTACTCCTGGGCTCCTTCGGCGTCGGATGGCTGGTCAGCGTCTCCCCGCTGTCCCGGCAGCCGTGGATCATCACGTACCGCACCGAGACGGTCGGCGTGGTCGTCGCCACGATCGCGCTGACCCTGGGCTGCTGGGTCATGCTGCGCGCCTGGCTGCGGCTGGGTCGGGTGCTGGAGAACCCCGATCAGAGCCAACAGTGGCCCACTCGCTCGCTGCGCACGGTCAACGCCGCCGTCGTGCTCTGGTCGCTGCCCCAGCTGGTCGCGCTCCCGATCTTCTCCCGCGACGTCTTCGCCTACCTGAATCAGGGCAGGCTGGTCCTGGCCGGTCAGGACCCCTACACCACGGGCGTCTCCACCCTGGACAACTGGTTCCAGCTGGGCACCGACATCCTCTGGGCCGAATCCGAGACGCCTTACGGTCCGCTGTTCCTCTGGCTCGAGGCCGCGGTGATGAACATCGCCGGAGACAGTCCCGACCTTGCGCTGTTCCTCTTCCGGCTCGCCTGCGTGGGCGGGGTGGTCATGATGATGATATTCGTGCCCAAGCTCGCCCGGATCCACGGGATCGACCCTGCCCGGGCGCAGTGGATCACGCTGGCGAACCCGCTGCTGATCATCAGCTTCATCTCCAGCGCCCACAACGACGCGATCATGGTCGGCTTCGCCCTGGCGGGCATCTACGCCGCGGCCCACAGCAGGGGAGTCCTCGCCACGCTGCTGGTGGTCGTCTCGATCGGGATCAAGCCGATCACCATCGTGCTGCTGCCTTTCATCGGGCTGCTCTGGGCCGGACCGGGGGCCTCCTGGTCGCGGAAGTTCACCTACTGGTTCCTCACCGCTGGCATCGCCGCCGCCGTGATGATCACCATCGGCCTCATCCAGGGCTACGGCTTCGGCTGGCTCGCCGTCCTGGCCGGCACCGGCACCGGAAGCGTCTTCTGGTCCCCGATCGGGATCGCCGACGGCTGGCTCGGCACGTTGCTGCGCTCCTTCGGACTCGACAGCAGCTGGACCCTGGAGGTGTTCAAGGTCGCAGGCCGGCTCCTCTCGGTGGCCGTGGTGCTGTGGCTGATGTTCCGCGGCAGTGAGAAGTTCGTCGTCCAGCGGATGGTCTGGGCGTTCACCGCCCTGGTGGTGCTCTCACCGATCATCCAGCCCTGGTACCTGCTGTGGCTGCTGCCGCTGTTCGCGATCACCGGGATCCGCAAAGACTGGCAGTTCAAGTGGGTGGTGTTCACCATCGCCTTCTTCCTGACCTTCGGCGCCTCGGACCAGCTGTCCATCTACCAGTTCCTGCAGCTGGACGCTCAGATGCTCGCTCTCTCCGTCACGGTGTCCTGGATCTGCATCGTCTGGCTGGCCCTGCTGGACCGGCAGACCCGCTGGGTGGTCTGGGAGGGCTGGGGCCTGCCCGCGGTCCGCTGGGAATGGCCCCGACTGCGCGGCCGCCGATCCTCCCAGACCGACGACGGCGCACGGGCCAGCCCCGCCGCCCACGACGCCGCCGCACCGGCCGACGCCGCCGCACCGGCCGACGCCGCCGCACCGGCCGCCGAGCCCGGGGGAGAGGAGACCGCTCCAGGTGCGCGCTAACCTCGTCTCCCGCAATGCGCTGCGCGCGCGCTCTTTCCTCGGCCAGTGGCGGCCGACCGCCTGGTTCATCGGCGGCGAAGAGGCCGCCGCCTCGCACACCGCCCGTCAGGGACTGCTCGCCTCGATCATGATCATGTTCGGCTCCTGGGGCGTGGGCTGGCTGGCGATGACCCCGCAGTCGCTGCTCGCGCTGAACCCGGTGCTGCTGCCGCTGCGCACGACGACGGCGGGCGTGGTCACCTGCACGGTGCTGCTGGTCTTCGGCGCGCTGCTGCTCGTGCGGTCCTGGCTGCGCCTGTCCCAGCGGGTGGGGTCCTGGTCGGCGCGGGCGACCCCGGTGATGCGCCGGACCCTGTTCATGTGGGCCACCCCGCTGATGTTCACGCTGCCGATCTTCTCCCGCGACGTCTACTCCTACCTGGCCCAGGGCCGGGTGCTGCACGCCGGACTGAACCCCTATGAGCACGGCGTCTCCGAGCTCCCCGGATGGTTCATGGAGGGCGCGGACGGGCTCTGGGCGGAATCCCCGTCCCCCTACGGACCGCTGTTCCTGGTGCTGGCGCAGGTCGTCTGGTTCGTCTCCGGCGGCGTCCCAGAGATCGCGATCCTGCTCTTCCGCGGCCTGTCCCTGATCGGGATGGCACTGATGCTCTACTGCATCCCCCGGCTGGCCAAGGCCTTCGGCTCTGAGCCTTCCTGGGCGCTGTGGCTGTGCCTGCTGAACCCGATGACCCTGCTGGTGTTCCTCCCGGCGGCCCACAATGACGCGCTGATGATCGGGCTGATGCTCGCCGGCACGCTCGCGGGGCTGCGCCGGAGACGGGTGCTGTGCCTCGTGTTGGTGGTCGCGGCGATCGCGGTGAAGCCCATCGCGATGGTGGTGCTGCCCTTCATCCTCCTGCTGCCGCTGCGCAGCACCGCCGCGCTGCGGCACCGTCTCCGAGAATGGGCCGTCGGGGGCACCGCCGCCGCCGTGCTCCTGGTCGCCGGTGGCGCGGCGCTCGGGATCGGCCTGGGCTGGATCGCAGCCGCCCTGGGTGCTGGCGCCGCGGTGCTCCAGGCCGCCCCGGTGGGACTGCTCGGGATCGGCCTCGGTGCCGCGCTGCAAGCGCTGACCGGGGTGGACGCCGCCGTGGTGACCGAGATCGTCTACACCCTGGCGCGCGCCGCGGCCGGCGCGATGCTGGCGTGGATGCTGCTGCGCCGCAACGTCGGCAACCCGGTCCTCTGGGCCGGCTACGGGCTCACCCTGGTGGTGCTGACCTCCTCGATCATCCAGCCCTGGTACCTGCTCTGGCTGCTGCCGTTCTACGCGGTGGTCCACGTCTACCGCGGACGAGTCCTGGTGCTGGTGACCACGGTCTTCACGGTGATGGTGCTCCTCTCGATGGTCGGTCAGCTCTCGGTGGCGCAGTGGATCGATGCGGCCGCGATCTACACCATCGCCATCGCCGTGGTCACCCTGTACCTGATCTATGTGGTCTTCCTGGACCCCAACACCACCGAGTTCTTCGACATGCGGCGGCGCTCCCAGCGCTGGAATGCACAGCACGGGTGGGAGCGGCTGAGAGGATTGACCCCGCCGCGCACCTCCTGGGCGGCCGAGGACATCTACGAGAAGGACACGACGTGAAGCTCCCCGGCTCCCGACTGCTCTGGCTGCTGCTGGCCGCCACCACCCTGGGCGCCGCGCTCTCCGTGGCGGCCGTGCAGTGGTGCCGGATCAACGGCTGGACCGACCCCGATCAGCACATCCACATGTGCTACTCCGACTTCTCCCTGCTGTTCAGCCAGCGCGGGCTCGCCGAGGGACTCTTCCCCTTCGTCGATGACGTCCCGGCCGATCAGGTCATGGAGTACCCGGTGCTGCTGGTCATGGTCGCCGGGGTGCTCGCGCTTCTGGTCCCCGGAGAGGGCATCACCGACGAGCGGATCCTGGCGTTCTACGACCTCAACCACTTCGCGGTGATCCTCTGCTGGCTCGGCGTCGTACTGGCCACCGCGTACTCCACCGCAGGTCACCGACGCCAGGACGCGCTGATGGTGGCCCTGGCCCCGGGGATCATCCTCTCGCTGTCGATCAACTGGGACATGTGGGCGGTCTTCCTGGGCGCCCTGGCGCTGCTGCTCTGGGGCCGCTCGCATCCGGTCTGGGCCGGGGTGCTCATCGGTCTGGGCGCTGCGATGAAGCTCTATCCGCTGTTCTTCCTGGGCGCGATCCTGGTGCTGTGCCTGCGCAGCGGGCGGCTGCGCTCCTTCGCGGCGACGACGATCGCCGCGGTGCTGACCTGGCTCGCGGTGAACCTGCCCTTCATGCTCCTGCAGTTCGAACAGTGGTCCACCTTCTACCGCTTCTCCTCCGAGCGCGACGTCAGCTTCTCCTCGGTCTGGCTGTTCTTCAGCTGGCTGCCGCTGGACGGCGCCGGGTTCTCGCTGCTCTCCAACGGGCTCTTCCTGCTGTGCTGCCTCGGCGTGGCCTACCTGGGCTGGGCGGCTCCCACCCGGCCGCGGATGGCGCAGCTTTGCTTCCTGATCGTGGCCAGCTTCCTGCTGCTGGGCAAGGTGTACTCCCCGCAGTTCGTGATGTGGCTGATCCCGCTGCTGGTGCTGGCGCGCCCGAAGGTCCGCGGATACCTCGTCTGGCAGGCCGCGGAGGTCTACCACTGGGTCTCGGTGTGGATGATGAGCGCGAAGATCACCTCCGGCGGGGAGTTCGCCGGCGGCACCGAGCTCATCGACTGGGCCTACCACATCGGGATCCTGGCCCACATGGCCACCCTGATCTACCTGATGGTCCAGGTGGTCCGCGAGATCCTGGACCCCGAGAAGGACATCGTCCGCTCCCAGCCGAGGGATCGGGACCGGGCGGCCGCGAGAGCAGCAGCGACCGACGACGACGCGCGCAGCTCCCAGCAGCGCACCTCCGCACCGCGCCATCCAGATCCGGATGGCACGGTGCTGGGGGAGACAGACCCGCTGGCCGGTGTCACCCGCGGGCGACCCGATGCGTTCGGGCTGCCCGGACTCGGCCGGACGACCTCCTTGAAGCTGCGCTGGTGACCCGCCGGCTGCTGCCGCGGGCCGCGCCGGCTGCGCCCGCTGGTCTCTTCCACGGCGGGGGAGACCCTGATGCTTGACATGCTCGCCGTCATCGGCCCGATGTTCCTGGTGATCGGCGTCGGTTTCGCCGCCGGATTCATCCCGCGCTTTCGCAGCGGGCAGGACCACCTCAACGGCTTCCTGTTCTACTTCGCGCTGCCCACCTTCATCTACACCGCGATGATCACCGCCCCGCCCACCGCCGGCTTCCCGCTGCTCGCGGTGGTCATCGTCGCCGTCGTGACCCCGCTGGTCTCCATCGCCCTGTACTACGGCAGCCGCCTCTTCGGCGTCCGCGGCCACGAGGGCGCCGCGGCGACCTCGCTGGCCGGCAGCTTCGGCAACGTCGGGTACTTCGGAATCCCGGTGTCGATCAGCGTGCTGGGCCCCGAAGCCGGCCTGGCCGCCGGGATCGTGCACATGATGCACAACCTGATCTACCTCAACGGCTACCCGCTGGTCCGCACCGTCGTAGCTTCCCGTGCCACACAGACCGGGGACGCGCAGACCGGGGATGCGCAGGCCGGGCACGCGGAGCGGGCCGGCGGCATCGGGCACCTGCTGCGCACGCAGATCGGGCCGATCCTGAAGCGGGCGCTGCTGCTGAACCCGGTGTTCATCGCCATGGCGCTGGCGCTGCTGGTGGTCTTCAGCCCGCTGAGCCTGCCCGCGCCGATCAACGAATCGGCGAGCCTGCTCGGGCAGACGGCGGTCCCGCTGGCGCTGTTCTGCGTCGGCCTGGCGCTGCACCCGGCGATCGAGGGGATCCGCAGCGGGGGAGTGCCCAAGCGTCTGATCGGACTGGGCACGGTGGGCAAGATCCTGGTGCTGCCGGTGCTGACCTGGCTGGCGGTGCTGCCCTTCTATGACCAGCTGGGACCGATCTGGGCGGGCACGCTGATCATCATCGCCGCGATGCCGTCGTCCACCACGGTCTATGTCTTCGCTCAGCAGTACGAGGGCGACGGCCGGCTGGCCGCCTCGATCCTGGTGACCAGCACGCTGGCCTGCCTGATCACGCTCCCGCTGCTGGCAGAGCTGCTGCTCTGATCTTCCCCGCGTCGATCTCGTAGACGCTGCCCACATGGCGCAGCACCGCGCTGCGGTGGGCGATCATGATCACCGTCGCGTCGGTGGCCTCAGGCATCCGGCGCAGGATCTCGGCCTGGGTGAGCGGATCCTGGGCCGAGGTGATCTCGTCGAGGATCAGCACCGGGCTGCCCCGCAGATACCCGCGAGCAAGCGCCAGCCGCTGTGACTGACCCCCGGAGAGCCGGGCGCCCTCGCTGCCAAGCTGCGTGTCCAGACCTTCCGGCATCGCCTCGATATCGGCGGACAAGCAGGCGGAACGGCAGGCGGCAAGGATCTGCTCCTCGGTGGCCGCCGGGCTGCCCAGCAGCAGGTTCTCCCGGATGGTGCCGCTGATCATCACCGGGCGCTGCTCCACCACGGTGATGTTCGAGCGCAGCGCGGCCAGCTCGAGATCACGCACATCGGTGCCCCCGAGCCGCACCTCACCGGCCTGCGGGTCCCAGACTCGGGTCAGCAGCGAGGCCAGCGTGGACTTTCCCGACCCGCTGACCCCGACGACGGCGGCCACCTGCCCGGCTTCGACGTGAAGCTCCACGTCGCGCAGCACCTCTCGCTCGGTGCCGGGGTAGCCGAAGCTGACCCCGTGGAAGGACACCGAGGCGGCGCCGTCGCGCTCGGTGCTCACCGCGACGGGGTGGGTGGGCTCGGCGACCTCGCGCGTGCTCTCCTCGAGCTCGCGCAGGTTCGCCGCGGAGGCCAGCGCCGCAGGCAGCGAGATGCCCAGCGCCTCGATCGCGGCGAGCGCGGGGGCGGTGCCGGGCACCAGGGCCAGCACCAGCAGCAGCTCGGTGTAGCCGATCACGCCCTCCTGGGCCTGGGGCAGTCCCAGCAGCAGCAGGATGAACAGTGCGAGCACCTGCCAACCCTGACCGGCAGCCGCGCGCAGTCCCTGCAGCACCGAGGCGCCGCGGGAGCCTTCCCCGATCTGGGCGCCGATGTGGTCCACCCGCTGAGCCCGCTGTTCCTGGGCGCCGAAGATCGTGATCTCCTGAGCCCCGCGGAGGTCGTCGCTGATCTCCTGGGCCAGGGCGCCGCGCGCACGCACCTGAGCGGTGCTGTTGGCGCGTCCGCCGCGGCGACCGATGCCGATCAGCGCGGCAGCGGCCACCAGGTAGATCAGCAGCAGCCCGAGTCCCAGCGCTGCGCCGGTCAGGTTCCAGGTGAGCACGACGGCGGCGGCGGGGATCAGCACCGCAGTCACCACCGGGGCCAGGGTGTGCGCGAAGAAGACCTCCACCCGGTCCACGTCACGCGTGGCGGCTGAGAGCAGCCGGCCGCTCCCGCGGGAGGCGGTCACCGCCGGGGCCAGCGGGATCAGCTTCTCGTAGAGCCTGACCCGCAGCTGCTCGAGCAGCGCGAAGGCCGCGGTGTGCCCGGAGAGCTGCTCGGCGTAACGGGTCAGGCCTTTGGCCGCGGCCAGGGCGATCATGACCGCGACGACGGTCCCCAGCTGCGGGATGTCCTGGCCGTCGGCGAGGCGTCCCACCAGCCAGGCCGGATAGACCAGCAGAGCGGCGCCGCAGAGCAGGGTCAGCGTCCGGGCGAGGGCCGAGAGCGCGAGCAGCCCGGCGGATCCCTTGGCCAGCGTCAGCAGATGCATGATCATCGGTCTTCACCTTCTCCTGCAGTGGCCTGCGCGTAGTAGCCCTCCTCGGCGAGGAGCTCCTCTGGGGTGCCCAGCGCCGCGGTGCGTCCGGCTTCAAGGACCAGGACCTGATCGGCCCAGCGGGTGGTGGCCAGCCGGTGGGCGATGATGATCAGCGTGTGGTCTCCGGCGAGGCTGCGCAGCGATTCGTCGACCAGTCGTTCGGCGCGCCGGTCCAGGTCAGCGGTGGGCTCGTCGAGGATCAGCAGCTTGGCCCCGGAGAGCAGCGCGCGGGCGATCGCGAGTCGGCGGATCTGTCCACCGGAGAGCGAAGCGCCGTCCTCACCGACCTGGGTGGCCAGTCCTCTGGGCTTTGCGGCGATCTCCGCGTCGAGGCGCGCCTGGGCGAGGACCTCCCAGAGCTGGCGATCGGTGGCGTCGGGACGGGCGAGGCGGAGGTTCTCCGCCACGGTGCCGGAGAAGATGAACGGCTTCTGCGGCACGGTCACCGCCGCCTGCTGCAGCGCCGCAGAATCGGCCGGCTGACCCTCGAGCAGCAGCTGACCGGCCGCCGTCGGGATCAGGCCCTGCAGCACCGCGGCCAGGGTTGACTTGCCGGCTCCGGAGGGACCGACGACGGCGACGGCGGCGCCGCGCGGGACGCTCAGCGTGACTCCGCGCAGGACGCTGCTGCCGCCGCGGTCCACGCCGACATCCTTCAGGCGCAGCAGTTCGACGGCCTCCGCCGCAGGTTGTGCACGCGCAGCTTCCGACGGGGCCTCAGCGACCGTCGTCGGGGTCGTCAGCGTCTGGGTGAACAGTCCCTGCTGGGTCCGTCCGGCCATCGCGACGTAGAAGGAGCGGCCGAGCTTGTCGATGGGTTCGTAGAGCAGCGTGGCGAGCAGCACCACGGCGAGGAATCCGCCGGCGGTGATCGCACCGACGTCGAATCGCCACAGGGCCAGCCCGACCGCGGCGGTGATCATCACCAGCGAGAAGAGCGCGTCATTGACCAGGATCATCAGCTGGCTGCGCTTGAGCAGCGTCACCGCCTGGACCCGCAGGGCAGCGGCGGCCTCGGCCACGCTGCGCCGGCCGGCGTCTTCAGCGCCCAGCAGCACCAGCCCGCCGAGGGAGCGCAGCACCTCCTGGAACTTCGCGGTGGCCTGTCCGGCGAGGCGCCGGTAGGCGGCGGTGGGGCCGCGGAAGCGCGCCAGGAAGAACCGCACCAGCACCGGGACCAGCAGCACCAGGACCAGCAGCACGACGGCGATCACCGGGTCCACGAAGATGCCCAGCATCAGCAGCACCAGGGCCGGGGCGGTGAACGCCGCCAGCGCCGGCCCCAGGAACTCCGCACGGTATTCCGCGATGCGTTCCACCCCGCCGGTGAGCAGCTCAGCCTCACCCGTGCCCGGGCGGCCGCCGCCAGGGCGCCCACCGGGACGGCCGCCGCCGGGGCCAGCAGGTGGCCCTGACCGAGCGGCCGGGTCACGGCCCAGCGCGGCCCGGATCCCGCTGGCCCGCCAGCGCTGTTCCTCGACCGCGCGCAAGCGAGGCGGCACGGCGGCGGCGATTCCGGCGCAGATGACCGCAGCGGCGCCGGCGATCGCGCCGAGGACCAGCGCACCGGTGGGGTCCGTCTCGCCGAGCGCCGCATCCAGGACCTGGCCCAGGGCGAGGAACAGCGTGGCGAGCGCGATCGTGCGGATCCATTGCAGCGCGGCAGCGATCCACGCGCGGGGAGGCATATCTTGCAGAAGCACGCCTCAGATCATTCCAGGTTCAGCGGACCCCCGTGGGCCAGTGCAACATTTGCGAAGCGCCGTCCGATGCGCTGATCGAGCTGCCGTGATGCAGCCACCGGGTCACGCCCCCGGCCGGGACAGCAGTCAGCGCGGCGTCGGACTCCATCGCGATCAGCTCGGAGGCCTCGGTGCGGAGGTCCAGGTGAACGCCGCTGGGCTCCACGGACACGCGCTCGACACCGATCTGCGCCGACCGGTGCCGCGGATGACCTGATCTGGCTGAACAGGACCAATCGGCTGACCGGGGCTGTTCAACTTCTGTTAACCTTCCTGCTCGAGTGTGTGCGCAGATGACTGAGCACCCAGAGGACGACGCCGGCCCCGCCGTCTCCCGACACCCCGGCACCGTGGCAGAGGTGTTCCTGGTCTTCCTGCGCCTGGGGCTGACCTCCTTCGGCGGGCCCGTGGCCCACCTGGCATATTTCCGCGAGGCCTTCGTCACCCGACGCCGCTGGCTCACCGAGAAGGCCTACGCCGACCTGGTGGGGCTGTGTCAGTTCCTGCCCGGCCCGGCGTCGAGCCAGGTCGGCATGGCGCTGGGCCTGCAGCGCGCCGGCTACCCCGGGATGATCGCGGCCTGGTTCGCATTCACCATGCCCTCGGTGGTGCTGCTGGTGGCGTTCGCACTGGGGGTCCAACACGCCGGGGACCTCACCGAGGCCGGCTGGATCGACGGACTCAAGGCCGCCGCGGTGGCCGTGGTGGCCCACGCGGTGCTCTCGATGGCCAAGGCGCTGACCCCGGACGCTCCGCGGGCGTCCATCGCGGCGGCCGCGATGGTGCTGGTCCTGCTGGTGCCGAATCCCTTCATCCAGGTCGTTGCGATTCTCGCCGCCGGGGTCATCGGGGCCCTCTGGCTGCGCCCCCCGGAGACCGGACCGAAGCCCGAGGACGCGTTCACCGTGCGGGTCTCCCGACGTGCCTCCTGGACCGCGGGTGCGCTCTTCGCCGCGCTGCTGGCGGGCCTGCCGATCCTCGCCGCCGCCAGCGGCACCGGATTGGCGGCCATGGTCGACTCCTTCTACCGGGCCGGGGCGCTGGTCTTCGGCGGCGGCCATGTGGTGCTGCCGCTGCTGCAGGCCGAGACCGTCCCCGCCCTGGTGGACCCCGAGGTATTCCTGGCCGGCTACGGGGCCGCGCAGGCAGTCCCCGGCCCGCTGTTCACCTTCGCCGGCTTCCTCGGCGCCTCCAGCACCGGCACGCCCACCGGCCTCGCCGGCGCCGCCGTCGCGGTCCTGGCCATCTTTGCGCCCGCCGCGCTGCTGGTCATCGCGGCGCTGCCATTCTGGGAGCGGCTGCGCAGCAACACGTCCGCGCAGAAGGCGCTGATGGGGGTCAACGCCGGAGTGGTCGGCATCCTGGCCGCCGCGCTCTACACCCCGGTCTTCACCGCTGGGGTGCTCGAGGTGGGAATCGAGGCGCTGGTGCTCGCTGTCCTGGCCTTCGTGGCGCTGAACAGCTGGCGGGTCCCGGCCTGGGCCGTGGTGCTCGCCGCGGGCCTGCTCGGCTGGGTGCTGCTCTGAGACCCGGCTGACGGGAACCTGGATGTAGAGCAAAAGCGCAGGACCGAGAGGTACAGTTCTGAGGTACTTGACTGCTATGGCGAGGAGGACCCTGCCGCATGCTGAGCTCCCAAGCTCGCGGGCTGAGTCGTCTCTATGCCCTCGACGTGGCGCGCGCCGCCGCCGTCTTCGGCATGATCATCGTCAATGTCGGTCCCTACAACACCGACGGATGGGCCTCCTGGATCGTACGGGCCCTCAATGGTCGCGCCTCCATCCTCTTCGTGGTGCTCGCCGGGATCGGCGTGACCTTTCTGGCGCGCCGCTCGCTGACCAAGGGCATCACCCGGCGCAGCACGCTGCTCTGGCGGGGCCTGCTGCTGCTGGCACTGGGCCTGGGACTGCAGACCCTCGAGCACGGGGTCAACGTCATCCTCACCACCTACGCGGCGCTGTTCTTCCTGGCGGCGTTCATGGTCAAGATGTCCACCCGCTGGCTGTTCTGGTCCGCGACCGCCTCTGCGCTGCTGGGACCGGTGCTCTGGATCCTCGCGCGGCAGACCACGCACTTCCACATCGAACCCGCCCAGATCGGGGACTCTCCATTCCAGATCATCGGCGCGATCCTGGTCTCTGGCCCCTACCCGCTGGTGGTCTGGATCGCTCCGTTCTTCCTCGGGGTCTGGCTGGGCCGGCAGCCGCTGGGCAACGCGAAGCTCCAGTGGCGCCTGGTCTACCTGGGAGCCATCGCCGGGTTCGGCGCCTTCGGAGCCTCCGAGGTGCTGGTCCGGGTCCTCGGCGAGCCGGACACCACGCAGGTCGGCTTCGATCGGATGATCTCCGCGGTGGGACATTCGCAGATGCCGCTGTGGCTGATCAGCTCCAGCGGCACCGCGGTCATGCTGCTCGGCATCCTGCTGATCGCGGTGCCTCATTTCAACCAGGGCATCCGGCCGCTCGTCGTGGTCGGGCAGATGCCGCTGACCGCCTACACCGCGCACCTGGTGATCATCGCGCTCTTCATCTACCCCGGACCGCAGAAGCCGCTGGAGGGCTTCTTGATCAGCTGCGCGATCATGCTGGGGCTGATCCTCTTCGCCGTCGTGTGGATGGCCAACTTCCGCTACGGCCCGCTCGAGGCGCTGCTGCGGATGACTCCCGCATTCCTGCGCGTCACCTACCGCCTTCCCGAACGTCACCGCCGCCGGCAGCTCGCGCGCCCCTACCCGCGCCGGGCGAAGCCGGGGGCATCCATGGAACAGAAGCCGACGCCTTCCTGAGGGAGACGAAACATGCAGCCGAAGAACCCCCTGTCGCACCGCGACGCACCGATTGACGTCCACGCACCGCCCCACCTCCTTGAAGCGCCCCACATCGTGCGCCTCCGGACGCTGCGCAGGCGGGCTGCGAAGACCACAGCGCTGCTCGCCGCCTTCGGGCTGCTCGTCGCCTGCGCCACCGAGGAGGAGCCCCCACCGCCGCCCCCGCCGGCGCCCAGCGAGGAGCCGCAGGAGCCCACCAGCACCCCCGAACCGGTGGAGGACACCCTCACCCAGCAGGGAGTCAGCGCCGGGCATCCGCTCGCCGTGGACGCCGCAGAGCAGGTCCTCGCCGACGGCGGCAACTCCGTGGACGCGGCCATCGCCGCCGCCTTCGCCATGTCGGTCGTGGAGCCCTTCGCCTCTGGGCTCGGCGGCGGCGGCTCGGTGGTCATCGCCGGCCAGAACGGTGACCCGCTCTTCTACGACTACCGCGAGATGGTCGGGGTGGACGGGGAGATCCCCGAGACCGGCATCGGCGCACCGGGCTTCGTCGCCGGCATGGGACGCCTGCATCAGGAACACGGCAGCCTGGACTGGGAGCGGCTGCTCCAGCCAGCCCAGCAGCTCGCATCCGAGGGCTTCGAGGTCTATGACTTCCTGGCCAGCCGGATGACCGAGGACCTCGGGCCCGAGGCCATCGAAGGGGTGGAACCCTTCGAGGTCGACGGCGAGGCGCTGGCCAGCGGAGACCAGCTGGTCCAGACCGAACTCGCCAGCACCTTGGAGACCCTCGCCGCGGAGGGCTGGGATTCCTTCTACACCGGCAGCCTCGCCGAGGAGCTGACCCAGGTCGAGGGCATCGATGCGCAGACCCTCGCCGACTACGAGGTCACCGCCTCCGCACCGGTCTCCGGGGAGTTCGGCGACTACGAGGTGCTCGCCGCGGCGCCGGCGCTCCCCGGCCCGGCGCTGGTGCAGCTGCTCCAGATCGCTGAGGCCCAGGGCATCGCCGAGCTGGAACCGGGCTCTGCGGAGTACATCGAGACCCTCTCTGAGGCCTGGCTCGTCGCCGAGGAGACCGTGTTCACCCAGATCGGCGACCCCGCCTTCGTGGAGGTCCCCGTCGAGGAGCTCACCGACTCGGCCGCCAACGCCGAGATCGAGGTCTCCGCCCAATCCGCCGCGCAGGATGCCGCCCAGGACTCGGAGGAGCAGCCTGCCCAGGCTCAGGCGGACGCTCCGCAGGATGCCAACACCACACACATCTCGGTGATCGATGACGAGGGCATCATGGTCTCGATGACCAACACCTTGACGAACTTCTGGGGCGCCGGGGAGGTCAGCGGAGGCTTCTACCTGAACAACCAGCTCAGCCGCTTCGAGGCGGTGGACTCCCCGGCGAACCAGCCAGAGCCCGGCCGCAAGTCGGTGACCTGGTCGATGCCCAGCATCGTCCTCGATGACCAGCAGCGACCCGTGCTGGGCATCGGCACCCCGGGTGGACACCAGATCCTGAACATCATGGGCACCGTGCTCACCCAGTGGGGCCTGCAGGACGCGCCCCTGCAGGAGGCCGTGGACGGGCTGCGCTTCCGCCTCATCGAGGAGGACGAGCTTCTGGTCCTCGACGATGAGCCCGACGAGGAGACCCGGGAGGCCCTGGAAGACCTCGGCTGGGAGCTGCAGGTCTGGCCGGACGAATGGGGCGGCTTCGGCTCGGTCCAGGCGCTCGAGGTCGACTACGAGACCGGCGAGGTCACCGGCGCCGACGATGACCGGCGCGTGGGCAGCCACACCGTCATCGACTGACCTGGGACCTGCCTGCATGATCCGGCCCGCGCCCCGCCGATGAGAGCGGCGGAGGGGAGCGGCGCGGGCCGATTAGCATGGAGCCATGAGTCTCCCGTCACCGCGCAGCATCCCCAACATCCTCTCGATCGCCGGAACCGATCCCACCGGCGGCGCCGGCATCCAGGCGGACCTGAAGAGCTTTGCGGCGCACCGTGGATACGGCATGTGCGTGGTGACTGCGCTGGTGGCACAGAACACCCAGGGGGTGCGCGGCATCCACCTGCCCCCGGCGAGCTTCCTGCGCGCACAGCTGGATGCCGTCTCCGATGACGTGGCGCTGGACGCGATCAAGATAGGGATGCTCGGCACCGAGGAGATCATCACCACGGTGGCCGAGTGGCTGGACGCGCTGGGGCTCAGCGGTGATCACGACGACGCCGGGATCCGACCCGTGCTGGTGCTCGACCCGGTCATGGTCGCCACCTCCGGGGACCGGCTCCTCGACGCCGCCGCGGAGTCGGCGCTGATCAACTTCCTGCACCGGGCGGACCTGATCACCCCCAACGTGCCCGAACTCGCGCTGCTGGCCGGGACCGAGCCGGCGACCGACCCCGCGGGGCTCATCTCTCAGGCGCGCACCGTGGCGGATGCACATCAGGTGGTGGTCCTCGCCAAGGGTGGACATCTCGACGACGCCTCGGCGAAGGAGTTCGTCGTCGACACCCTGGTCTACCCCGAGCAGTCAGGAGCGCGTCAGGAGGAGGAGCAGTTCCTCTCGCCGCGGATCCACACGCAGAACACCCACGGGACCGGTTGCTCGGTCTCCGCGGCGCTGGCGACTCTCGCCGCCCGCGGCCACAGCTGGTCGACCGCGCTGCCGGTGGTCAAGGACTGGATGACGGCCGCGCTCCAGGACTCTGAACGCCTCGACGTCGGCAAGGGTCACGGCCCGATCCAGCACTTCGCGCAGCTCTGGCGCTGAGCTTCCAGCGCGTACCTGCCGGCGTCGGGCTGGCGCAGATGCCTCAGCCCTGCGGCGTCTCGTGCGGTCCACCGGCGTGCTTGGCGATGTCTTCCCACTTCCAGGTGGTCCCCATCGCGTCATCCGAAGGGAACCAGGCCCCGGTGGTCGCGCGATCACGTGGAGTCGGCCCGGTGGCACCCTGACCCGAGACCGGCGCCTGATCCTTCAGCGCGGTGACCCGGTCCCTGATCGAAGCCATCTGCTGATCCAACGCCGCGGCCTGGACCGCGGCGTCGCGCAGCTCATCGAGGATGTCGTCGGGCACCTCGCCGTCGTAGGTGTAATAGATCTTGTGCTCCAGCGAGGCCCAGAAGTCCATCGCCACGGTGCGGATCTGCACCTCCACGTAGACGAACTCGGTGCGGTTGGAGAGGAAGACCGGCACCTGCACGATCACATGCAGGCTCTGGTACCCGTTGACCTTGGGCGTGCGGATGTAGTCCTTGACCTCGACGACCCGCAGGTCCGGCTGGCTGCACAGCATCTCCGCGACCCAGTAGGCGTCTGAGACGAAGGAGCAGGTGATCCGGATCCCTGCGATGTCCCGGATGGAGTGCCGGATGCTCTCCAGGGTGGGTTCACAGCCATAGCGCTGCACCTTGTCCAGGATCCGGTCCAGGGATTTCAGCCGGTAGTTCACATGCTCGATGGGGGAGTAGTCGCGGGTGTGTTCGAACTCCTCGCGCAGCACGTTGATCTTGGTGAGCACCTCATCCATGCCGAACTTATAGTGCAGCTGGAACTCGGTGAGCTGCCGCCGGATGTCCACCATCCGCACCGCCACGCCGTCACCCTCCTCTCCGGCGCTGCTGTGCAGCTCCGAGAGCAGCGCTCGGTAGACATCGGACTCGCTGCGCTGCGCCTTCTTCGCCAGCGGCGCCTGCTGGGCCAGGTCCTTGCCGGGCGGGACGCGGACCCCGGCGCTCAGCGAGACTCGGTCAGGGGCATCGACGGGCAGGAAATGGCTGTCAGTGGCAGGAGCGCGTCCAGCGGACATGGGGGAAGTTCTCCTAGGGGGTTTCAGGGGTTCACAGCGCGGGGCTGGGAGACGACGGTCACGGGACCGGTGATTCTGATTCTCGACCCTAGGTGCACTCTCTGTGAAGTCCCTCTACGGAATCGTTGTGATCGCCCAGACAGCTTCCGCCGACAGCCGCGAAGCCGCGATACTCTGCAGGACCCATGTTTGGGCGGTATTGCTCGTCGATGGGATCCTGGATGAGACCCCAACCACAACATCTGGTGAATGATCGAGGGCACAGACGCAACATCTTCCGATTTCACGGTCCAGACACGCCGAGACACGCGGTGGTTCAAGAAACTTCTTCTCGGGAGTATCGAACTCCACAGCTGTGGAGGAAGAGCGGGTGAGGGCGCCGCTTCCGCGCCATTCCAGGGGAGTCATGGTCCACAGGTCCTGTGGACAGTCGGTGGAGAACTACACGGGTGCAAGTACATCATCTAGTGCCTGCTGATATCGCCGAACCCAAGATGTAGTATTGAGGCATAGCCAAAACGTCACGTTTGAATCGGGGAGCCCATGTCTGTCACTGTCTACACCAAGCCCGCCTGCGTCCAGTGCAACGCCACTTACCGCGCCCTGGACAAGAACGGCGTGACCTACGAGACCGTCGACATCACCCAGGATGCCGAGGCCCTCGAGCGGCTGCGCGGCCTGGGCTACATGCAGGCACCCGTGGTCATCACCGAGTCCGACCACTGGTCCGGATTCCGTCCCGACAAGATCTCCGAGCTGACCGTTCAGCACGCTGCGATCAGCTCGGTCGCCTGATGCAGCCGTGAGCACCTCGGCGAGGCTGATCTACTTCTCCTCGGTGTCGAACAACACGCACCGATTCGTGGAGAAGCTTCAGCGCGGGGCAGGGGAGGTTGCGAGGCTTCCGCTGCTCACCAGAGATGAGACCCTCGAGGCGGAACAGCCCTTCGTCCTGGTCCTTCCCTCATATGGGGCCGACGCCGGCGAAGGCTCGGTGCCGAAGCAGGTCATCAAGTTCCTCAATGTTGAATCCAACAGGAACCTCCTGCGCGGAGTGATCGGCGCGGGCAACACGAATTTTCATGAGAGCTACTGCATCGCAGGCGACATCGTCGCCGCCAAGTGCGGAGTCCCTCATCTATACAGATTTGAACTGATGGGCACACCAGAAGACGTGGCCACGGTCGAGATGGGATTGGAAGAGTTTTGGAAACAGCAACCAAGCCGCTGAACGCGGCGAGCACCGCACAGACCCAGCACGGCAGGGACTCCATGGACGCACCGCTGGCCAAAGTCATGCCCGCCCAGTGGCAGGGACTGAGCTATCACGAGCTCAACGCCATGCTCAACCTCTACGGCCCCGACGGCGAGATCCAGTTCGAGGCGGATCAGCTCGCGGCCCGCCAGTACTTCCTGGACCATGTGAACACCAACACGGTCTTCTTCCACAACCTGGAGGAGAAGCTGGGCTACCTGGTCGAGAACGACTACTACGAGCCCGAGACCCTGGAGCAGTACTCCAAGGAGTTCACCAGGGCCATCTTCGACCGCGCCTACGCCGCGAAGTTCAGGTTCCCCACCTTCCTGGGCGCCTTCAAGTTCTACACCTCCTACGCGCTGAAGACCTTCGACGGTGACCGCTACCTGGAGCGCTACGAGGACCGCGTGACCATGGTCGCGCTGCACCTGGCCCGCGGCGACGAGCAGCTGGCGAACAAGATGGTCGACGAGATGATCTCCGGCCGCTTCCAGCCCGCGACCCCGACCTTCCTGAACTCAGGCAAGAAGCAGCGCGGTGAGCTGGTCTCCTGCTTCCTGCTGCGCATCGAGGACAACATGGAGTCCATCGCCCGCGCCATCAACTCCTCCCTCCAGCTCTCCAAGCGCGGGGGAGGCGTGGCCCTGTCGCTGACCAACATCCGCGAGAACGGCGCCCCGATCAAGCACATCCAGAACCAGTCCTCCGGTGTGATCCCGGTGATGAAGCTTCTGGAAGACTCCTTCTCCTACGCCAACCAGCTCGGCGCACGCCAGGGCGCCGGCGCGGTCTACCTCAACGCCCACCACCCCGACATCTTCCGCTTCCTCGACACCAAGCGGGAGAACGCAGACGAGAAGATCCGGATCAAGACCCTCTCGCTCGGCGTCGTCGTCCCGGACATCACCTTCGAGCTCGCCAAGAAGAACGAGCCGATGTACCTGTTCAGCCCCTATGACGTCCAGCGCGTCTACGGGAAGGCGTTCAGCGAGATCTCGGTGACCGAGAAGTATCACGAGATGGTCGACGATGCGCGGATCCGCAAGACCAAGATCAACGCTCGCGAGTTCTTCCAGACCCTGGCCGAGATCCAGTTCGAGTCCGGCTACCCGTATGTGATGTTCGAAGACACCGTGAACCGGGCGAACCCGATCGCCGGACGGATCTCCATGTCCAACCTGTGCTCGGAGATCCTCCAGGTCTCAGAGCCCAGCGAGTACGCCGACGACCTGAGCTACTCGGAGATCGGCAAGGACATCTCCTGCAACCTTGGCTCGATGAACATCGCCAAGGCGATGGACTCACCGGACTTCGGGCAGACCATCGAGACGGCGATCCGCACCCTGACCGCGGTCTCGGACATGTCCTACATCAACTCGGTCCCCTCCATCGCTGAGGGCAACCGGCGCTCCCACGCGATCGGTCTGGGGCAGATGAACCTGCACGGCTACCTGGCGCGGGAACGCGTCTACTACGGGTCCGAAGAGGGCATCGACTTCACCAACATCTACTTCTACACGGTGCTCTATCACGCCCTGCGCTCCTCGAACCAGCTCGCGATCGAGAGCGGCCAGAGCTTCGACGGCTTCGAGAACTCCCAGTACGCCACCGGTGAGTTCTTCGAGAAGTACACCGAACAGCTCTGGGCGCCGGCGACCGAGAAGGTCCGCACCCTGTTCGGCCACGTGGCCATCCCGACCCAGGCCGACTGGCTGGAGCTCAAGGCCTCGGTCATGGCCCACGGCATCTACAACCAGAACCTGCAGGCGGTGCCGCCCACCGGTTCCATCTCCTACATCAACAACTCGACCTCTTCGATCCACCCGGTGGCCTCGAAGATCGAGATCCGCAAAGAGGGCAAGCTCGGGCGCGTCTACTACCCGGCGCCCTACCTGACCAATGACAACCTGGAGTACTACCAGGATGCCTATGAGATCGGGTACGAGAAGATCATCGACACCTACGCCGCTGCGACCCAGCACGTGGACCAGGGCCTGTCCCTGACGCTGTTCTTCAAGGACACCGCCAGCACCCGCGACATCAACAAGGCGCAGATCTACGCATGGCGCAAGGGCATCAAGACGCTCTACTACATCCGCCTGCGCCAGCTTGCGCTCGAGGGCACGGAGGTCGACGGCTGCGTCTCCTGCATGCTGTGACCCTCGCGCCCACCGGGGCTGTGATCATCACGGCCCGTCCCGGAACTCCACGCTTCTTCTAGAAAGAGACCCCTGACGTTGACACCATCTAAAGCGCTCCTCGAGCACGTCGAGGCGATCAACTGGAACCGCCTCGAAGACGAGAAGGACAGCGAAGTCTGGAACCGCCTGGTCAACAACTTCTGGCTGCCGGAGAAGATCCCGCTGTCCAACGACGTCCAGTCCTGGGCGACGCTGACCGAAGAGGAGAAGACCCTCACCATGCGGGTCTTCACCGGGCTGACCCTGCTGGACACCATCCAGGGCACCGTGGGTGCGGTGGCGCTGATCCCGCACGCACTGACCCAGCACGAGGAGGCGGTGATGACCAACATCTCCTTCATGGAGTCGGTCCACGCCAAGTCCTACTCACAGATCTTCTCCACGCTGTGCTCCACCAAGGAGATCGACGAGGCCTTCCGCTGGTCCAAGGAGAACGCGAACCTGCAGCGCAAGGCGCAGATCGTGATGGACTACTACCACGGCGATGACGGGCTGAAGAAGCGGGTGGCCTCCACCATCTTGGAGTCCTTCCTCTTCTATTCCGGGTTCTACCTGCCCATGCACTGGTCCTCACGCGCCAAGCTGACCAACACCGCAGACATCATCCGGCTGATCATCCGCGACGAGGCCGTGCACGGGTACTACATCGGCTATAAGTACCAGCGGGCGCTGGAGCGCGAGACTCCGGAGCGCCAGCAGGAGCTCAAGGACTACACCTACGAGCTCATGTACGAGCTCTACGAGAACGAGCTGCAGTACACCCACGACCTCTACGACGGCGTGGGCCTCAGCGAGGATGTGAAGAAGTTCCTGCATTACAACGCCAACAAGGCCCTGATGAACCTGGGCTATGAGGCGATGTTCCCCAAGGAGCTCACCGACGTGAACCCCGCGATCCTCTCCGCGCTGAGCCCGAACGCCGATGAGAATCACGACTTCTTCTCCGGCTCTGGGTCCTCCTACGTGATCGGCAAGGCCGAGGAGACCGAAGACGACGACTGGGACTTCTGATCCGCCCACCGGCTGACAGATCTCGCCAGACACACATCGCATGACAGACACAGGGCCGCTCCAGGTCTACCGACAGCGCGCAAGCCACGGCGCCGAGGCCGACCTCGAGCTGGCCCTGACTCTGCTGCAGCGCACCCGCGCCGCGAAGGCCCTCCGCATCCGGGACTCTCAGAGCGACGGCGGGATCGCACCGTTGTTGCGGCTCTACCGTCCAGAACCCACGGTGGCCTTCGGACAGCGCGACCAGCGGCTGCCGGGATTCGCCGCGGCTGCCCAGGGCTGCCGCGAGGAGGGCTTCACTCCTCTGGTCCGTCGGGCCGGGGGTCGTGCGGCGGCCTATCATCCGGGTTCCCTGGTCATCGACCACATCGAGCCGGACCCCGATCCGATCCGTGCATCCCAGACCCGGTTCACCGAGTTCGGCGAGCTTCTGCGCGAAGCACTGGAGACGGCGGGGGTCTCGGCCCGCCTGGGACCCATCCCCGGCGAATACTGCCCGGGCGACCATTCGATCCACGGCATCTCGCGGGTGGATCCTGACCTCAGGATCAAGCTCATCGGGACCGCCCAGCGGGTCATCAGCTCGGGCTGGCTCTTCTCCTCCTCGATCATCGTCGAGGACGGAGCATCGATTCGTCGGGTGCTGTCCCGCGCCTATGCGGCTCTGGGGCTTCCCTGGGACCCGCTGACCGCCGGTGCGATCACCGATCTCGGTGTGGACACCACCGTGGAGAACATCGAAGCCGCGGTGCTTCAGGTCTACCGCCGGCACTGGGCGCTGGAAGAGATCGACGAACCCTCGCCGACCCCTCCCAGCGTCAGTGCGCGCCGTTGATCAGTGCCCGCAGCTGATCACTCCCTGCGGCTGATCACCCTCCGCGTCCGATCACTCTCCGCGATCGATCCATTCCTGCAGCTGCGGCGACTCGGCACCGATGGAGGTCGACGGGCCGTGCCCGGTGTTGACCACCGTCTCGGCCGGCAGCTCCTGGAACAGTCGAGTCCGGATCGACTCGATGATCGTCTCGAAGCTGGAGTAGGACCGACCGGTGGCGCCGGGACCGCCGGAGAACAGCGTGTCTCCGGAGAACAGCACCGGTTGTGTTGCGCCGTCGGGGCTGGTCAGCGCCTCGGAGTAGAAGCAGGTGGACCCGGGGGAGTGGCCCGGGGTGTGGATCGCCACCAGGGTGGCGTCTCCCACGGTGAACACGTCGCCATCGCCGATGTGCACATCCGGCACGGTGCCCCCATGCACGGAGTCCCAGAGCATCTGATCCTCCGGGTTCAGATGGATCCTGCCGCCCAGGCGCTTCTGCACCTCCAGAGCCTGGCTGATGTGATCGTCATGCCCATGGGTCAGCAGGATCGCGCTCACGGCCCGTTCCCCCACGGCCTTGGCCACGGCGTCGGCGTCGTGGGCGGGATCGATGATGATGACCTCGTTCGCATCGCCGATGATCCAGACGTTGTTGTCCACATCCCAGGTTCCGCCGTCGAGCGAGAACGTTCCGGAGGTGACGAGATTCTCGAAGCTGGTGCTCATGGGATTCCTCAATTCTGGGTGGAGGACTGAAGCTCGACGACCGAGCGCAGCACCTCGCCGCGGTTCATCGTGTCGAAGGCTTCCTGGACCTGGTCGAGGCTGACGCGTTCGGTGACGAAGGCGTCGAGGTCGAGGTTGCCGTTGCGGTAGTGGCTCACCAGCATCGGGAAGTCCCGGGAGGGCAGGCAGTCGCCGTACCAGGAGGACTTCAGCGATCCGCCGCGGCCGAAGAAGTCGGCCAGCGGAAGCTCCAGGGTGTGTGAGGGATCGGGAACCCCGACGAGCACCACCCGTCCGGCGAGGTCGCGGGCATAGAACGCCTGCTTATACGTCTCTGGTCGGCCCACGGCGTCGATGACCACATCAGCGCCGAAGCCGCCGGTCAGCTCGCGGATGGTCTCGACCGCGTCGGACTCTTTCGAGTTGATGGTGTGGGTGGCGCCGAGGTCGGCCGCCTTGGCAAGCTTCCGGTCGTCCAGGTCCACGGCGATGATGGTGGTGGCTCCGGCCAGCTTCGCGCCGAGCACCGCGGCGGTGCCGACTCCGCCGGCGCCGATCACAGCGACAGACTCGCCGCGCTTGACCTCGCCGGTGTTGATCGCTGCGCCGATTCCGGCCATGATTCCGCAGCCCAGCAGGCCCACGGCTGCATTGGACTCGGCGGGCAGGTCCTGGATCACGGTGCACTGTCCGGCGGCGACCAGGGTCTTCTCCGCGAAGGCGCCGATTCCCAGCGCGGCCTCCAGCGGGGTGCCGTCGGTGAGCGTCATCTGCTGCTGCGCGTTGTGGGTGTCGAAGCAGTACTTCGGCTCGCCCTTGCGGCAGGCGCGGCACTCGCCGCAGACAGCGCGCCAGTTCAGGATGACGGTGTCACCGACAGTCACATTGGTCACGCCTTCGCCGATCTTTGAGACCCGGCCGGTGGCTTCGTGGCCCAGCAGGTACGGGAAGTTGTCGCCCACCTCGCCCTGCTGGTAGTGCTGATCGGTCTGACACACGCCGCAGGTGAGGACATCGACGACGACCTCACCAGCGATCGGGTCCGGCACGATGATCTGCTCGAGAACGGCGGGGCCGTTCTTCTCTTTGACGACGACGGCACTAACGGTCTGGGGCATTGCCAGCTCCTAAATATCTGCAGGTCACACGTTCGGCGTGTCTTGCACGCCGGTTTCCACGATATCTCAGGAGCCCGACGGTGCTCCTCAGCCGGTGAAGACCTGAGGGAACTGCACGATGATGCTGCCCAGCACCACCAGGTAGATCAGCGCGATGACCACCCACCACCAGTCAGCGGAGAGCTTCTGCAGTCCGGTGCCCGCGGGCAGGGCGCCGGTGGCGATGTTGCGAGCGGTGACGACCACGAACATCGGGATGACCGCTGCCCAGACCACCATGCAGTAGGGGCAGAGCGCGCCGATGACGAACACCGCCTGGGACCACAGCCAGATGCAGAAGATCAGCGCGAAGGTCACGCCGGCCTGCAGCCCCAGCCAGTACCAGCGCGGAAGCGGGACCCGGCTCAGGATGGTCACGGCGACAAGGATCGCCATCGGGAAGCCGATCACGCCCAGGAAGATGTTCGGGAAGCCGAAGCTGGAAGCCTGCCAGGAGTCCATCACGAGCCCGCAGGAGACCCAGGGGTTGATGTCGCAGGCGGTGGTGTAGTCAGCGTCGCGCCAGAGCTGGACGCGCTCATACATCAGCAGCCCGCTGGCCACCGCGGCGATGACCGAGGTCAGCAGCAGCCAGAGGCCCACCGATCGTGTGGAGGCGACGGCGGGACGAATCAGCTGCTCAGTCGGGTAAAGGGCCATGCGGGGATTCTACGCAAGATATCTGGAGGGGTATGCGATACTGAGTTGCATCGGCGAGCGGACCACACCCGCAGACCGAGAAGGCTTGCACGCCATCACCTGGGCCTCAGCGATGCCGCTGTGAGAAACGGTCACAGCAGAGGCCGGGGAGTGATGAGCAGCCACTGGAAGGCCGCGCAGAGCGCGCTCCGAGAATGGGAGCAGCGCCCGGAAAGCCAGTGCAGCTAGGAACATAGGTTTGAGACAACATCAATAAGTGGAATGAGCAGGTCGCACCCTTTGTGAGAGCCAGGGTCAACGCGACCGGCTGAATCCACCTAAGCAGAGCCGCAGACGCGGTGAGTGTGGCACCGTGGGAGCGGTCAGGAGCAACTCCATAATGTCCCACCCCGAGACCCCCGCAGACGACGCAGCGGGCAGCAACGACATCTTCAATCCCTTCAGTGCGCCGCAGCCGTCGCCGGAGAGCTCCGAGCCCTCCCGCAGCGCCGCAGAGGCGGAGTCGGCCCAGGAGCCCCGAGCAGCCGTTCAGGACGACGCCGTCAACGTCCTGTTCCAGGCGCCGGATCTGGCCACGGTCAAGCCACGGACCCCGGCGAAGACCCGCAGCGCCGACACCGAGGACTCCGACTCCCAGGACGAGGACCAGCCTGAGTCCGGATCACGCCGGCGCGGTTCGCGACGCAGCGGCTCCAACGCGGGAAGCCCGTCCAAGGACGACTCGGCTTCGCGCAGGGGCGACCGGTCCGCCAGTGATGGTGACCCCAGCTCTGGCGCCCAGGACCGTCCAGGACAGGACCGTTCAGCACAGGGCGGTGACTCGGCGAACAGCGATTCCCAGGGCCGCGACTCACAGAACAGCAGCTCCCAGGATCGGGACTCCGAGGACGACGAGTCCCAGGACTGGGATGCGCAGTCCGAGGACGACCAGGACGGTGACGGCCAGGGCCGTCGCTCGCGCCGCAAGCGTCGCCGCGGCGGTCGGAACAAGAACCGCAGCTCCGAAGACTCCAGCGACTCCGACTCGTCGGACTCGCAGAGCTCAGCGGGGGACTCCGCGGACCAGCGGGACTCTGCGCGGCAGAACGGCTCGAAGAACTCCGATTCCAAGAACTCCGATTCCAAGAACGGCGACTCCAAGGACGGCGAGTCCGGCGACGGGTCCGGTTCGCAGAGCCGCTCCGAGCGGGAGACCAGCTCCGCGGACGATGACGAGCCGGTGATCCGCAAGCGCCGTCGTCGTCGTCGCGGCAGCGCCGACCTGGAGGTCGAGTCCAACGAAGATGACGCCCACACCGTGACCCGGGTCCGCGCGCCGCGCGAGGCCGCTGAGGCTCCGGTCTCGGACAAGGTCACCGGGCTCAAGGGCTCCACCCGGCTCGAGGCCAAGCGGCAGCGCCGGCGGTCCTCCCGGGACACCGGACGCCGCCGGCAGGTCATCACCGAGGCCGAGTTCCTGGCGCGCCGCGAGTCCGTGGACCGCAAGATGATCGTGCGCCAGCGCGGCGAGCGAATCCAGATCGGCGTGCTCGAGGACGGCGTGCTCGCAGAGCACTACGTCTCGCACACCACCCAGGATTCGCTGATCGGCAACGTCTACCTCGGCAAGGTCCAGAACGTGCTGCCCTCCATGGAGGCCGCCTTCGTGGACATCGGCCGCGGCCGCAACGCCGTGCTCTACGCCGGTGAGGTCGACTGGGCCGCGTCCCGTCTGAGCGGAGGCCCGCGCAAGATCGAGAACGCGCTGAAGTCCGGGGACTCGGTGCTCGTCCAGGTCACCAAGGACCCGGTCGGACACAAGGGAGCCCGGCTGACCAGCCAGATCTCGCTGCCCGGTCGCTACCTGGTCTTCGTGCCCGGCGGTTCGATGACCGGCATCTCGCGGAAGCTGCCCGACACCGAGCGCGCCCGGCTGAAGAAGGTCCTCAAGGACCACATGCCCGACAACGCCGGCGTGATCGTGCGCACGGCTGCGGAAGGCGCCTCCGAGGAGGAGCTGACCAACGACATCAACCGGCTGCGCTCGCTCTGGGAGCAGATCCAGCGCCAGTCCGATGACAAGAAGGTGCTGGCACCGGAGCTCTTCTACGCCGAGCCCGACCTGACCATCAAGGTGGTCCGTGACGTCTTCAACGAAGACTTCTCCTCCATGGAGGTCCAGGGTGACGAGACCTGGGACAACATCGAGGCGTACGTCACCTATGTGGCTCCGCACCTGCTCGACCGGCTCCAGCAGTGGATCCCGGAGGAGCAGCAGGCCGACGACATCTTCTCCCACCACCGGATCGACGAGCAGCTGAACAAGGCGCTGGACCGCAAGGTCAACCTGCCCTCCGGCGGCTCGCTGGTCTTCGACCGCACCGAAGCCATGACCGTGGTCGACGTCAACACCGGCAAGTTCGTCGGCTCCGGCGGCAACCTCGAGGAGACCGTCACCAAGAACAACCTCGAAGCCGCCGAAGAGCTCGTCCGGCAGCTGCGCCTGCGCGACATCGGCGGGATCATCGTGGTCGACTTCATCGACATGGTCCTCGAGGTCAACCGCGATCTGGTGCTGCGCCGACTGGTCGAGTGCCTGGGCCGAGACCGCACCAAGCACCAGGTCGCTGAGGTGACCTCGCTGGGTCTGATCCAGATGACCCGCAAGCGCATGGGCACCGGCCTGCTGGAGGTCTTCTCCGAAGACTGCGAGCACTGCGCTGGACGCGGCGTGATCACCCACGCCGAACCGATCGAGCACGGTGGATCCTTCACCTCGCACGGGGACCCGCAGAAGGCCCGGGCGCCGAAGAAGCGGCGCAAGGCCAAGGGTCGCCGCCCCGAGGATGACAACGACTCCCAGCAGTCCACCCCCGAGGTCAGTGCCGAGGAGAAGGAGCGGCAGGAGAAGGCCCGCCAGGCACTGGCCCAGGTCGCCGCGGCCACCGCGTCGAAGCACGCCGAGGAGGAGCAGCGCTCCTCCGGGGATCGCGACAAGAACACTGACGCCGGTGCCGAGCAGGGCTCCGCGAAGAACGCCGAGAAGGGTGCTGACCGCAACGACGGCGACCGCTCTGCCGAGAACGCTCAGTCCGGCTCCACGTCAGGGTCCCGTCCGGCACGCCGCAGGGGACGACGCAGCGCCAGCCAGCCCGCTGGCAGCGCGGGGTCGAGCACTCCGGCTGACTCCGGCGCAACTGATTCCGGTGCAGCGAAGACCGACAACGTGAAGACCGGCACGGCCAAGTCCGACGCCGCGGCAGCGGCTCCGGCCGAGGCCTCCGGCGAGAAGGTGCTCAAGATCGGCGGCGAGGAGGTTCCGCTTCCGCGCGCCGAGAAGCGCGAGCAGAAGGCGCCCGCCTCCGCAGGCGCCTCCAGCCAGGACAAGCAGGCCTCGCTCGACACCCTGGGTCAGGCGCTGGACTCGCGTGAACCGCGCAGCCCAGCACCGGCCCGTCGCCGGCGTCGTGCCGCCGGATCGGTCCAGGGCGCCTCCGGCGAGGTGCAGCAGATCGCCGCCGCGCAGAAGCCTGAGGGCAAGACCTTCTCCTCGGCGCAGGCCGAGCAGGGATCTGCCGAGACCGCGACGAAGAAGCCGGCGACCGAGCCGGTGATGCTCGGCGTAGGGGTCAAGGCCGAGGAGATCTCCCGCCCCGAGTAGCCAGCGGGCCGGGCCTGCTCCACCCGCTGGGTGGATCGGGCTCGGCCAACTTGCTGTCCCAGGGGTCCTCGCGTAAGGTTGACCCTTGGTGTTATAAGCACCAACATGTCTTCCGCGCAGATCGGCGGAGAATCTCTGCAGAGAGAATTCACCGCTGATATGCGCGATTGGTTTAGTCCGAAATGATCATCGAGAGAAGTGAGTCCCAAGTGGTGTACGCGATTGTCCGCGCTGGCGGCCGCCAGGAAAAGGTTTCCGTTGGAGACCTCGTGACCGTTGACCGAGTTCCGGGCGCGGCAGGCAGCACCATTAAGCTGCCGGCAGTGATGCTGGTGGACGGGGACAAGGTCACTACCGCAGCAGATGAGCTCGCCAAGATCTCGGTCGAGGCCGAGGTCCTGGAGAACTTCCGCGGTAAGAAGATCGTCATTGAGAAGTTCAAGAACAAGACCGGCTACCGCAAGCGCCAGGGTCACCGTTCTGAGCTCACCCGCATCAAGGTGACCTCGATCGCCTGAGGCGATCAAGGTTCGCAGTTTCCCCGTTCTTCCCGAGAGGTAGGCAGACCCAATGGCACATAAAAAAGGTGCGAGCTCGACTCGCAACGGCCGCGATTCCAACGCCCAGTACCTGGGCGTGAAGCGCTTCGGCGGTCAGAACGTCTCCGCTGGTGAGATCCTGATCCGCCAGCGCGGCACCAAGTTCCACCCCGGCGTCAACGTCGGACGCGGTGGCGATGACACCCTCTTCGCACTCGCAGAAGGCGCCGTCGAGTTCGGCAGCCGTCGCGGTCGGAAGGTCGTCAACATCGTCCCAGCAGCCTGATCCAGGCCTGCACAGACGTTTCGCACGTAAAGTCGAGGGTGGGCCCACTTGATGGGCCCACCCTCGACTTGTCTTAAGTCAGAATTTTCTTCAAGGAGTCTCCAGCCATGGCACATTTCGTCGACCGAGTGGTCCTCCACACCACGGGCGGTAACGGTGGCCACGGCTGCGTCTCCGTGCACCGCGAGAAGTTCAAGCCCCTCGGCGGGCCCGACGGCGGCAACGGCGGCGACGGCGGCTCCGTGGTCCTCGTGGTCGACCCGCAGACCACCACCCTGCTGGAGTACCACCACCGTCCGCATCGCCACGGCGAGAACGGCGGCGTCGGCCAGGGCGACCTCCGGCACGGCACCCGCGGTCCCGTGCTGGAGCTGCCCGTGCCCGAGGGCACCGTGGTCAAGGACCGGGACGGCCGGGTCCTCGCCGACCTCGTCGAACCCGGTGCCCGCTACACGATCTCCGAAGGCGGACAGGGCGGTCTCGGCAACGCCTCACTGTCCTCGAAGAAGCGCAAGGCCCCCGGCTTCGCCCTGCTCGGCACCCCCGGTGAGGCGAACGACATCGTCCTGGAGCTGAAGTCCGTCGCGGACATCGCCCTGGTCGGATTCCCCTCCGCCGGCAAGTCCAGCCTGATCGCAGCGATGAGCGCCGCGCGGCCCAAGATCGCTGACTACCCCTTCACCACCCTGGTGCCCAACCTGGGCGTCGTCGAAGCCGGTGAGACCCGGTTCACCGTGGCTGATGTGCCCGGACTGATCCCCGGCGCCGCCGAGGGCAAGGGCCTGGGACACGAGTTCCTGCGCCACGTGGAGCGCTGCGCCGCGCTGGTGCACGTGCTCGACTGCGCCTCGCTGGAGAGCGACCGCGATCCGCTGGGCGATCTCGACGCCATCGAGGCCGAGCTCGCTGCCTACGCCCCGGACAAGGTCGAAGGCGCCGGCGGCACCGAGGACAACTCCTCCAACGCGGTTCCGCTCAACGAGCGCCCACGCCTGGTCGCGCTGAACAAGACCGACCTGCCCGACGGTGCCGCGATGGCTGAGATGGTGCGCGCCGAGCTCACCGGCCGCGGCTACCGGGTCTTCGACGTCTCCGCACTGAACCGCGACGGACTGCGCGATCTCGGCTTCGCCATGGCCGAACTGGTCCTCGAGGCGCGCGCCCAGCGCGAGATCGAACCCGCCCCGGTGCCGGTCACCGTGCGGCCACGCTCGGTGAACCGCAAGCAGTTCACCGTCACCGCGGAGTCCAAGGGCGGCGAGCCGCTGTGGCGCGTGCGCGGGGACAAGCCCGAGCGCTGGATCCTGCAGACCGACTTCGGCAACGACGAGGCCGTCGGCTACCTCGCCGACCGCCTGGTCGCCGTCGGCATCGAGGACGAGCTCTTCAAGCAGGGCGCCAAGCCCGGCGAGGCCGTGGTCATCGGCTCCGAGGAGGACGGCGTGGTCTTCGACTGGGAGCCCACCATGGCTGCCGGTGCCGAGCACCTGGGCGGTCCTCGCGGCACCGATCTGCGCCTGGACGACCATTCCCGGCCCACCCGTGCGGAGAAGAAGCAGGAGCAGGCAGACCGCCGCGCCGCGAAGGTCTCCACCCGCGCCGAGATGGACGTGGAGTACCGCTCCCAGGCCGGCGCGCCCACCAAGCGCAAGGACGACGGCGCGCCCACCAGCGTCACCGATGAGGACGGCGTGGAGATCTTCTACCCGCACGGCAATCCTGACGACCTGCAGGACGAGGGCTTCGGCACTGATGAGGCGGAGGCCGACCAGCGATGAGCACGCCCCGGCTGACCGAATCGATGGTCACCGCCCGCACGGACCTGGTCAACGCCAGGCGCGTGGTGGTGAAGATCGGCTCCTCCTCGCTGACCACCCTTGACGGGGGGATCTCCGTGGACGCGCTGAATCGGCTGGTCGCGGATCTGCAGGTGCTGCGTGCGCGCGGCACCGAGGTCGTGCTGGTCTCCTCAGGTGCGATCGCCGCGGGCCTGGCCCCGCTGGGTCTGGGCACCCGGCCGGCCGACCTCGCCACCCAGCAGGCTGCGGCCGCCGTCGGCCAGGGGCTGCTGCTGGCGCACTACACCCGGGCCTTCGCCCAGTATCAGACCACCGTCTCGCAGGTGCTGCTGACCGTGGAGGACCTGATGCGGCGCACCCAGTACACCAACGCGCTGCGCACCCTGGAGAAGCTGCTCAGCCTCGGAGCGGTCCCGGTGATCAACGAGAACGACGCGGTGGCCACCCACGAGATCCGCTTCGGCGACAATGACCGGCTCGCCGCGCTGACCGCGAACCTGCTCCGCGCGGACGCGCTGATCCTGCTCTCCGACGTGGACGCCCTCTACGACGGGCCGCCGGAACAGGGCGGCTCACCGGTCTCCCATGTCTCCGGTCCCGAGGACCTGACCGGGGTGACACTGGGCCGCCGCGGGAAGGCCGGCGTCGGCACCGGGGGCATGGTGACCAAGGTCGAAGCCGCCCAGATCGTCGCCTCCAGCGGCATCCCGGCGCTGCTGACCTCCGCGCCGAACGCCCGCCGGCTCTTCCACGGCGAAGACGTGGGCACCTTCTTCGAGGCCAGGGGACGACGCCGCGGCGCCCGGTCCGCCTGGATCGCCCACCTGGCCCACCCCAAGGGCCGGCTGAGCATCGACGACGGGGCTGTCGCCGCCGTCGTCGAAGGTCGACGCTCACTGCTGCCGGCCGGGATCCTCGCCCTGACCGGGGACTTCGAGGCTTCGGACCCGGTGGAGATCACCGACCGGGCCGGCACCGTGCGGGCCAGGGGACTGGTGGGGTACTCCTCCACCGAGCTCCCGCAGATGCTCGGGCGCTCCACCGCCGAGCTGGGCACCGACCTGGGGCCGGAATATGAACGTGCAGTGATTCATGCAGATGACATCGTCCGCATCGAGACTAGGCTGTGAGCATGGCAGACCAGCAGAAGACCCAGCAGCCCGAGACCAGCTCCGCGAAGGACGACTCCGAGGAGACGGTGAAGGACGTCCCGGGTGAGACCCCGAAGGACGTCCCGCAGGAGGTCGCCGACGGCATCAGCGCAGTCGCCGAGCGCGCCCGCGAAGCATCCCGGGGTCTCCGCGGCCTCGACCGCGAGCACAAGGACCGGACCCTGGCTGCAGTGGCCTCCGGCCTTCGCGAGTCCGTCGTCTCCCTCACCGAGGCGAACCATGAAGACCTCGAGCGAGGCCGCGAAGCAGGACTCAGCCGCTCGCTGCTGGACCGGCTGGCGCTGAGCCAGGAACGCATCGAGGCCCTCGCCGCATCCGTCGAAGAGATCATGGGCCTCAGCGACCCCGTCGGTCGGGTGCTGCAGGGCCGCACGCTGCCCAACGGGCTGCGACTGACCCAGGTCAGCGTTCCGCTCGGAGTGATGGGAGTGATCTACGAGGCCCGCCCCAACGTCACCGTGGACATCGCAGCCCTCGGGCTCAAGTCCGGCAACGCCGTGATCCTGCGCGGCGGGTCCGCCGCGCAGAAGACCAACGAGATGCTGCTGGCGATCATCCGCGACGCGCTGCGCACGACCGCGGTGCCCGTCGACGCGGTGCAGTCCATCGACAGCTTCGGACGCGAGGGTGCCACCGCGCTGATGACCCAGCGCGGCTCCGTCGACGTGCTCATCCCGCGCGGAGGCCGGGAACTGATCCAGCACGTGGTGCAGAACTCAAGAGTGCCGGTGATCGAAACCGGTGAGGGCAACGTGCACATCTACATCGACGCCCACGCCGACGCCGAGACCGCACGCAACATCGTGGTCAACGCCAAGACATCGCGGCCCAGCGTCTGCAACGCCGCCGAGACCCTCCTCCTGCACGTCCACGCCGCCGAGGCCGGCCAGGAGGTCCTGCGCGGGCTGCTGCGCAGCGGCGTGAACCTGCACGTGGACGCGCGTGCCCGCGAATGGCTGCCCGCCACCCAGCCGGAGAGCCTCACCGAGGATCCGGTGAAGTTCGGCACCGTCACCGAGGTCACCGAAGACGACTACGCCACCGAGTACCACGACCTGGAGATGGCCGTCGGAGTGGTGGACTCACTCGATGACGCCATCGCCCACATCACCCGCTTCTCCACCGGGCACACCGAGGCGATCGTCACCGACTCGGTGGCCAACGCCGACCGGTTCGTCGCCGAGGTCGATGCCGCGGCCGTGATCGTCAACGCGTCCACCCGCTTCACCGACGGCGGGCAGTTCGGCCTCGGTGCGGAGGTCGGCATCTCCACCCAGAAGATGCACGCCCGCGGGCCCATGGGAATGGCCGAGCTGACCACCACCAAGTGGATCGTCCGCGGCGAGGGCCAGGTCCGCGCCTGATTCCCGTACACTGGGGATCGATAAATCCACGTTCATCCCACCTGAGGGAGAAGCATGTTCAACCTGCACGTCATCGCCACAGTTCTCGGCGCCGAGGAGCCCAGCGCGCTGCCGATCGAAGCGCACTGGTTCGGCATCATCATGTTCGTCCTGCTGATGTTCCTGCTGCTGATCACCATGAGCTTCGCCGATAAGGGCCGCCAGCTGCCCGCGGCACCGCACAGCGATCACTGACCCTCTTGGCGCAACGTCACCCGCGCGTCGCGGCGACCTCTGAGCGTGCTCCAGGTCCGCTGCGACTGGGGATCATGGGTGGCACCTTCGACCCGATCCATCACGGTCACCTGGTCGCGGCCAGCGAGGTGGCAACCGAGTTTGCCCTCGATGAGGTCATCTTCGTCCCCACGGGGGAGCCGTGGCAGAAGGCGGGCCGTGAGGTCGCGCCCGCTGAGCATCGCTACCTGCTGACCGTGGTCGCCACGGCCGCAAATCCTCGTTTCACCGTGTCCCGCGTGGACATCGACCGCGGGGGAGCGACGTACACCATCGACACCCTGCGCGACTTTCGCGAGATGTACCCCGATGCTGAGCTGTTCTTCATCACCGGTGCCGATGCGATGGCCCAGATCATGTCCTGGAAGAACGTCGATGAGCTCTGGGAGCTCGCGCACTTCGTCTCGGTGACCCGTCCCGGGTACATCTCCGAGGACTTCGGCCGGACCGATGAGATCTCCCTGATGGAGATCCCGGCGATGGCGATCTCCTCCACGGACTGCCGCGAACGCGTCCGCGCCGAGAAGCCGGTCTGGTACCTGGTGCCCGACGGCGTGGTGCAATACATCGCCAAGCACCGGCTGTACCAACCAGATTCAGCGGACCCCGCGCGTTGAGTGCTCCGCACCCTCACGCCTCGGCATACGATGGACATCGGTGCTCCACCATTGAGACCGATTTGATCCAGGGCAACGTCCCTACTCGGGCAGCACTGTCTGGCCGGGGACTTCAGGAGGCCGCACGATGACCGCAGAGAACACCGAGCTGAACGACGCGTCAGACGGCGAAGATCTGCGCGCCCGGTACCTTCCGGTCTCCCGCAAGGAGCTGCGCCGTCAGCGCGAAGCTGAGCTCGCCCAGATGCGCACCGGAAAGCGTCGTGCGCCGAAGCGGGTCATCGACGGGGTCTCAGCCGACGCGACCGCGCCGGAGAGTGGCCTTGGATCCCCCGAGGCCGCTGAATCCCTCAACGACGCCGAGCCCGGCGCCGTCGGCGGGTCCGGCACAGCCCCCGCGTTCACGACCGGTTCCGAGTCCACCAGCGGATCCAGCTCCAGCACAGCGCCTGCCGCCGCCTGGGAATTCTCCCTCCCAGCCCCTTCCACCCAGGACTCCACACCCGTTTCGGCAGCCGTGGCGGCTGCTGAGGCTGACCACTCGGAATCTCAGCAGCCTGAAGAGGCCGAGTTCTTCGGCACCGAAGAGGGTGAGACGCCTGAGGATCGGGCAGAGACCGACTGGTCCGAAGCTGATCTCGCGGCCGAGGACAGGATCGCGGAGCTGCGGGAACTCACCCAGGCCGTGGTCGCCGCCGATGATCCAGACCGAGTGGATCCCGAGCTGCTGAAGAAGCAGCAGGCCCTCGCAGCCCGGGCGATGCAGGCCAACCAGGAACGGCTGCGCAGGGAACAGGTCGAGGCGGACCGGGATGATGAGGAGCGGCGGCGTCCTCTGCGGCCCGAGTCCGACGTGATCACGCGCAAGACCCTGCGGGCTCACCTGGAATCTGATGATCCCGCGGAGCCGACCGTCTACGCGACCGGATCCATCGAACCGATCCAGGCGCGCGGAGCCCACGGTCTCGAAATCGACGCGATGGTCGAACACAGCACACGTCAGGGAGCGCGTCAGTCCATGATGGGCTGGCTTGTGATCATTCTCGCCCTGCTGCTGATCATCACGGTCGGTGTTGTACTCTCATTCATCCTCTAAGCTTGGACGTCATGGCTATCACCGAACTAGTGCTCTCTGAACTCCGCACCGCGGCCTCTGCGGCTGCGGACAAACTCGCGACAAACATCGTCGGGCTGGACGTGGGGGAGCGGCTCGGCATCACCGACGCTTTCCTGGTCTGCTCGGCACCTTCTGAACGGCAGATCGGCGCCATCGTCGACGAGGTCGAGCGCCAGCTCAAAGAGGTCCACGACTCCTCACCGCTGCGCCGTGAAGGCCGCGGCACCGGTACCTGGGTGCTGCTGGACTACGGACACATGGTCGTCCATGTCCAGCATGAAGAAGAACGCGCGGTCTACGGCCTCGACAGGCTCTATGCCGATGTTGCCAAGGTCGACCTGCAGCTTCCTGATGCACCGTAGGTAGGGGCGCATAGCCCCAGGTCAGCGGCTGGGCCAGGCAATTCTCTGGAAGTTGGACGCCGATTTGCGCAGCGATTCGGGTTCACAGTACAGTAGGGGAGTTGCCGCGGCGCAGTTGCTGAGCCGGGGTGATGATCTGGGGGTATGGCGCAGCTGGTAGCGCGTCCGCATGGCATGCGGAAGGTCAGGGGTTCGAATCCCCTTACCTCCACCAGAGCGAAGCAGGTCCGGAGTCCAACAGGACTCCGGACCTTTTTCGTGTGCCCGCATGCCTCCCCGCTGACCTGGCTGTTCTCTCCGCGCCAAGCCGGCGCGCCGGGACCTGAGACGTGTCCTCGGTGAGGAGTAGGCTGGTGTCGATCGTCACAGCTGTCTCAGATCACAGCCAACCTCGGAGGTTTCCCTATGCAGCATCGTGTCCTTGGCCGCACCGGTCGCGAAGTATCCACCATCGGTCTCGGCACCTGGCAGTTCGGCGGGGACTTCGGTCGCGTCGAGGAAGCCGACGCCTACGCCGTCATGGATGCCGCAGCTGAGCAGGACGTCACCATGTTCGACACTGCAGACGTCTATGGCGACGGCCTCAGCGAGCAGCTGATCGGCACATGGCTGGGCAAGAACCCTGAATGGACCGGACTGGTCGCCACCAAGATGATCCGCCGCGCGGAAGAACCCAGCCTCGAGCACGCCACGGCTGAGAACTTCCAGGCCTGGATCGACCGCTCCCGGAAGAACCTCGGCAGAGACACCCTGGACCTCGTCCAGCTGCACTGCCCCAACGATGATGTCTTCAGCTCAGATGCCGTCTTCGACCGCCTGGATGCCCTCGTGGAATCCGGCGCCATCGCCCACTACGGCGTCAGCGTGGAGACCACTGACCAGGCTCTGAGCGCCATCGCCCGCCCCAATGTGGCCTCGGTGCAGATCATCCTCAACGCCTTCCGGCAGAAGCCGCTGGAGGCCGTGCTGCCGGCCGCACAGGAAGCCGGAGTGGGCATCATCGCGCGCGTCCCGCTCGCCAGCGGACTGCTCAGCGGACGCTACACGAAGGACACCACCTTCGAGGAGACCGATCACCGCAGCTACAACCGCTCCGGTGAGGCCTTCGACATCGGGGAGACCTTCTCCGGCGTGGACTTCGCCACCGGGGTCGAGGCGGCCGCGGAGTTCTCTGAGCTGGCCAAGCAGGAGGGGCTGAAGCCGACGACGGCGGCCCTCGCCTGGGTCGTCCAGTCCTCCGGCGTGAGCACCGTCATCCCCGGGGCGCGCAGTGCCGAGCAGGCCCGCCAGAACGCGCAGGCCGGTGGAGTGCCGAAGCTCTCCGAAGACTTCCGGGCAGCGGTGAGCAGGCTCTACGCCGATAAGATCGCGCCCTCGGTCCACGCCCGCTGGTGAAGACCGCGGGGCGTGCGCTGAACTGAGCACCCAGACCAGATACCACCGAGCAGGAGGACCTATGCGCATCGCCGTCATCGGAGCCACGGGCAACGTCGGAACAGCGGTGCTGAGGCACCTGAGCAGCCGCACCGAGGTGGACAGCGTGCTGGGGATCGCACGGAGACTCCCCGACACCGACGCCGCCCCGTATGCGGACGCGCAGTGGCATCGCGCGGACATCCAGTACAGCGAGGTCGTGCCCGAGCTGGCCGAGGCGCTCTCCGGCTGCGACGCCGTGATCCATCTGGCCTGGCTGATCCAGCCCAACAAGGAGCGCACCCTGCTGCGCCGGGTCAATGTCGACGGGACCCGGCACGTGCTGGAAGCCGCGGCCCAGGCGGGGGTGCGCCAGGCCGTCGTCGCCTCCTCGGTCGGGGTGTACTCGCCAGCCGAGGATGACGTCGCGCACGATGAGCAGTGGCCCACCGAGGGCATCCCCGGGTCCCACTACAGCGAGGACAAGGTGGCCCAGGAGCGCGTCATGGACGAGTTCCTGCAGGCTCATCCTGACTTCTCACTGGCCCGGCTGCGACCCGGGCTGGTCTTCCAACGCGAAGCCGGCTCCGAGATCCAGCGCTACTTCGCCGGAAAGCTGGCACCGGTGCAGCTGCTGCAGCTCTTCCGGCCTGCGGTGGTTCCGGTCCCCGGCGGCATTCGCACCCAGGCTGTGCACGCCGATGACCTGGCTGCCGCCTACGCACAGGCCGCGATTCTGGGGGCACAGGGCGCATTCAACATCTGCGCCGATGACCTGCTCGACGGGGACGCCATCGCAAAGGTCGTCTCCGGTGAGAAATCCCCAGGAATCGCGCTCCCGCTGCCGGCTGCTGCGCTTCGTCCGATGATCAAGGCCGCCCACCGGGCCGGGATCCTCCCGACGGATGAAGGCTGGCTGGACATGGGCCGCCACGTGCCGGTGATGGACAACTCCCGGGCGAAGAAGGAGCTCCACTGGGCACCGGAGCATTCCGGTGCCCAGGCACTGGAGGAGCTCGTCCAGGGCATGGCCGCCGGGGTCGGCGCCCCCTCGGCGCCGCTGCGCCCCCGGGACCTCGACGCCGCGGACCGGCCGGAACTTCCATCTGCTGAGCACGAGCTGGGCGGAGAGGTCGACGCGCTGCTGCTGCGCCAGTACATGTCCGACCATCTTGCCGGAGCCACCGCGGGAACGAATCGGATCAAACGCATGGCGGCCGACTACGTCGACACACCGGTGTTCCCGCAGATCTCCGAGGTGGCCGAGGCGATCAGGCGCGAACGCGGCTTTCTGGTCAAGCTCATCCAGCGTCAAGGCTTCTCGACTCCACCCGGGTCCACCACCATCGCGTGGCTGGGGGAGCGGGTGGGACGGCTCAAGCCCAACGGCAGACCGCCGGGCGGCCGATCGCCCTCCACGCTGGTGCTCGAAGCGGAGATGATGATCACCGCGGTCACCGGCAAGCTTCACGGGTGGTCTGTGATGAAGGACCACGCCCACGCCCTCGGGGTGGATCCGCAGGTGTTCCAGGGGTTGATCGAGGATGCCGAGGCCCAGCGCGAGCAGCTGGAGACCGTCCACGAATACGCCCGGCACCGAGCCTTCCGCAAAGACCGCGACACGTTCGAGAAGACACGCTGAACCACTAGTTCTGAACTACTCGTAATAACTTCTTGATCTTGCTAAGCTCAGAGAGTCCACCCCATAAGCCTGCCCGCCTCATGTCGGGCAAGTGAGGGTCCTCTTCAGTCCATGAGACGCAGGGGACCTCGCTGCAGCGAAAAGGAGAGCGAATTGGCACAGACCGATCCGATCCTGACCACTCGACAGGGTCACCCTGTCACCAATAACCAGAACCAGCGCACCGTGGGCAACCGCGGGCCCGCCACGCTGGAGAACTACCAGTTCCTCGAGAAGATCAGCCACTTCGACCGGGAACGCATCCCGGAGCGTGTGGTCCACGCCCGTGGATTCGTGGCCTACGGCGAGTTCGAGGCCACCGGCATGATCGGCGACGAGCCGGCGTCGAAGTACACCCGCGCCAAGCTCTTCCAGGAGGCCGGCAAGAAGACCGACCTGGCGATCCGCTTCTCCACCGTCATCGGCGGCCGTGACTCCTCAGAGTCCGCCCGGGATCCCCGCGGCTTCGCTGTGAAGTTCTACACCGAAGACGGCAACTGGGACCTGGTCGGCAACAACCTTCCGGTGTTCTTCATCCGCGATGCGATCAAGTTCCCCGATGTCATTCACTCGCTGAAGCCGGACCCGATCACCTTCCGCCAGGAGCCCAACCGCATCCTGGACTTCATGGGCCAGACTCCCGAGTCCATGCACATGCTGACCCACCTCTTCAGCCCCCGCGGCATTCCGGCGACCTACCGCCACATGGAGGGCTTCGGCGTCAACACCTACAAGATGGTCAACGCCGAGGGCGAGACCGTCCTGGTGAAGTACCACTTCCACCCGCGCGCCGGCGTCGCCTCGATGACCGAGGCAGAGTCTGCCAAGGTGCAGGGCCAGGACCTCGGCCACGCCTCGAAGGACCTCTTCGAGTCCATCGAACGCGGCGAGTTCCCACAGTGGGATGTCCACGTCCAGATCATGGAGGATCACGAGCACCCCGAGCTCGGCTGGGATCCGCTGGATGACACCAAGATCTGGCCCGAGGACCAGTTCCCGCTGCGCAAGATCGGCGTCATGACGCTGAACCGCAATGTGGGTGACCACCACAACGAGAACGAGCAGATCTCCATGGGCACCGGTGTCCTGGTCGACGGCCTGGACTTCTCCGATGACAAGATGCTGGTCGGTCGCACCTTCTCCTACTCGGACGCGCAGCGGTACCGCGTGGGACCGAACTACCTGCAGCTGCCCGTCAACCAGCCCAAGGGCCGCGACGGCAAGGTCTACACGAACCAGCGCGGCGGACTGATGTCCTTCAGCAACGACGTGCATCCCGAGCAGAACCCGCACGTGAACTACGAGCCCTCCATCCACAATGGACTGCACGAGTCCCCGGAGCCGCAGCCGAACAACGCTCCGGCCGTCGGCGGACAGCTGGTGCAGGAGAACCTCGATCGCCGCAATGACTACCTGCAGGCACGCGGTCGCTACAACACCATGATGGACTGGGAGCGCGATGAGCTGATCAACGTGCTCACCGGCATGCTCGAGCAGTCCGAGCGCGACGTGCAGGAGCGCATCGTCTGGCACTTCTTCATGATCCACGATGACTACGGTCAGCGGATCGCGAAGAACATCGGCCTCACCGTGGAGGATGTGTCGCACCTGTTGCCGTTGGCGGTGCAGAACTTCACCGAGGAGGAGGAGCAGCGCCTCGCCAACCTCGGCAACAATGGCGACACCATTGACCCCGAGCAGTGGGGCACCTGGACGGCGTCCGTCGAGAACCGCCAGGCCTCGGCCGAAGACGTGCTCGCCGGCAACCTGGGAAGCCCCAGCTACAGCAAGTGATGCTGCACAAGAACTGAGCGTCAGCTGAGACGGCAATGGCCGGGAACCCGACGGGTTTCCGGCCATTGCCGTCTGCTGGCCTGCTGGTCCCGCTGAGAACCTCAGTGGTTGCGCAGCGCGTCGATCAGTTCAGGCTTGTTCATCTTCGAGTACCCGGTGAGACCGAGCTCCCTGGCCCGATCCTGCAGCTGCGCCACGGTCCGGTCCTGGTAGTTCGACGCCTCCCCGCCCTTCTCGCCTTCGCTGCTGCGGCCTTCCTTGGCAGCCGCGTTGGCGATGCGAGCGGACTTCTCCTTGGAGTTGCCCTCCTCGCGGAGGCGTTCGTAGAGCTCCTCATCCTTCACGCTTGATCGTGCCATGGAGAGAATCCTTCCGTCGGCTCATGCTGGACTCAGGTGCTGCGGCTCAGAAACCCTTGCCGCCGGTGACCGGGATGACCGAGCCGGAGACGTAGGAGGCCTCCTCGCTGGCGAGATAGACGTACGCCCCGGCGAGCTCCGCGGGCTGCCCTGGGCGGCCCAGGGGAGTGTCCTGACCGAATTGAGCGACGCCGTCGAACCCGGTGGCCGGGATCAGCGGAGTCCAGATAGGGCCCGGTGCCACACCGTTGACGCGGATGCCCTTCTCGGCCAGCTCCGCTGCCATCGACTCGATGAAGGCGACCTGGGCAGCCTTGGACATCGCGTAGTCGAAGAGCACGGGCTTGGGGCCCACCGCCTGGATGGAGGTGGTCACGATGATCGAGGCCCCGGGGTTCAGATGGGGCACCGCCTCACGGGTGATCACGATATGCGCGATGAGGTTCGTCTCGAAGACCTTGCGCACCTCAGCGGTAGGTGTCGAACCGACGCCGTCACGGGCCCGCTGGTAGGCGGCGTTGAGGATCAGCACGTCGATCCCGCCGAGGTCTTCGACGGCGCGGCGCACGATGCCCACGGCGCTCTCCTCGTCGGTGATGTCCACCGGGTAGGTGGCGCACTGACGGCCGGCCTCGCGCACGTGCTGAGCCGTGACCTGGGCGTCCTCCTCCTCCTCTGGGAGGTAGGCGATGGCGATGTCCGATCCCTCGCGGGCGAAGGCGATCGCGACGGCGCGGCCGATGCCGGAATCGCCGCCGGTGATCAGGGTCTTGCGCCCCTTGAGCCGTCCGTGGCCGACCCAGCTCGCTTCGCCGTGATCCGGCTCCGGACCGGTCTTGCCGGTCAGCCCGGGCTGGTCCGGCTGCTCCTGCTCGGGGAGGTCGCTGTGACGGTACTTCGTCCGGGGGTCCTGCTGGGTGTATGGATCGCTCGTCATGACTGATGTCCTTCGAGAGAGGTGTGTCCGGCAGGCAGCCGGCTCAGGTTGGTGGCCGCCGCTCAGACTGCTGACCTGGTGGGATCCAGGACGACCTTGATGCAGCCGTCTTCCTTCTTCTGGAACATCTCGTAGGCGCCGGGAGCGTCGGTCAGCGGCAGCGTGTGCGTGATGAAGTCGTCCACAGCCAGGGGATCTGCGGGATCTTCGACCAGCGGCAGGATCTTGTCGACCCAGTTCTTCACGTTGGCCTGGCCCATCTTCACGGTGATCTGCTTGTCGAACATGGTGATCAGTGGAAGCGGGCTGGCGGCGCCGCCGTAGACGCCGCTCAGCGAGATCGTGCCGCCGCGGCGGACGAGCTCGATGGCCGAGTACAGGGCAGCCAGGCGATCCACGCCGACGGTCTGCATCATGGCCTTGCCGAGGGCGTCGGGCAGGAACTGCGCGGAGATCTGGGCTGCCTTGGCGATGGGGGAGCCGTGGGCCTCCATGCCGACCGCATCCACGACACCGTCGGGGCCGCGGCCGTCGGTGGCCTCGCGGATCTGGTTCAGCGATTCCTCGCCGGTGTCGAAGACCATGACGCCGTGGCGGGCGGCCATCGCGCGGCGCGCGGCCACGGGATCGATGGCGTAGACCTTCATGCCCTGGTGCTTGGCGATGCGCGCCGCGAACTGGCCGATCGGGCCGAGTCCGATGATCGCGATGCTGTCACCGCTCTTGAGTCCGGTGTAGGCCACGCCCTGCCATGCTGTGGGGATGACGTCGGAGAGGAAGAGGTAGCGGTGGTCGGGCAGCTCGTTGCCGACCTTGATCGGGCTGTAGTCCGCGTGGGGGACTCGCAGGTATTCGGCCTGGCCGCCGGGGACGGCGCCGTAGAGCGCGGAGAAGCCGTAGAGGGCGGCGCCCATGCCCTGCTCACGGACCTGGGTGACCTCACATTGGGTCTGCAGGCCGCGCTGACACATGAAGCAGCTGCCGCAGGAGATCTGGAAGGGGATGACCACTCGGTCACCGACGGCGAGGTTCGAGTCGGGACCCGCCTCGACGACACGACCCATCGGCTCGTGGCCCAGGATGTCGCCGGGGGTCATGAACGGGCCGAGCACCTCGTAGAGGTGAAGGTCCGAGCCGCAGATCGCGGTGGAGGTGACCTCGATGATCGCGTCGTTGGTCTGCTGGATCTGTGGATCCGGGACGGTCTCCACACTTACCTTGTTATGGCCCTGCCATGTCACTGCTTTCACGTCGCGTCTCCTCAGAAGTTCTTCTGCGCGGCATATCTGGGAGAGATGTCATTCTTCACTCCCGGAATCACCCTTACAGGGTCCACGTTATCGACTACCACCTGGCAGTGAGCTGGACATGAACCCCACGTTGGCCTCAGCGCGTCACGCCGCGACGCGTGGGTCGGCCAGTGAGCAGACCACTGACCAGGCGTCTGCCGAGCAGCAGGGTGCCCAGTACGCCGAGCGCCACCAGAATGAAGGACCATTCCGCGCCGCCGCCGCCGCAGAGCACGCGCACAGTCATGCCCAGAGCCACGGTGCCGAGGATCACGACGACGGCGTCCGGCCAGAGCCGCGAGGGGCTGCGCCAGAAGCGCACTGCCAGCGAGCTGACCAGCAGTGCGAGCAGGAACGGTGCAGCGGTGCCCCACACATCGCTGAAGGCCAGTCCGGTCTCGTGGGAGCGATTGCCCGTGGCGGCGAAGGCAAGCACAAGCAGGCCGTCCAGCAGCAGGAGCAGCCAGGGGAGTGCGGCATGGCGGGTCGGCGCTGCCTGCGGGGAGGGGGAGGAGTGCATGGACCGAGTCTAGGACTATGCCTCTGCGTGCGTCGGGGCTGCCCGATCATCTATCGAGGCGGTGCAGGCATCGATGCGGCTGATCGCGGTGGTCAGCGTTTCTACGGTGGCCCAGAGGTCGGGGTGCTGATCCTGGATCTCCTCGAGTGTGGAACCTGAGGACTTCAGGGTGGCCAGATCGAAGCTGGCGTTGGTGCGCGCACCTGCGACGGCGGCCCGAAGTGCCCCGAAGGCGACGACGACGTCGGCGATCACGGCTCGCTTGCCATGTTCTGCCAGCCAGGACAGGTCGTCGATGGCCGAGACGGCGTACTCGCCGAGTTCTGCGGAGGTCTGCGCCGCACCGATCGCGGCCTCACGGATGGCCTTCTCGCGCTTCGGTCCCCGCTCCAGCTTGAAGGCTGCGCCGAAGGCGTGGGAGGCGGTGGCGTCGTCGTCGGCCAGCTGCAGGGCGGTCTGCCGAAGATCGCCGGCTCGGGCGAGGATGGCGGCGAGCCTGTCCCGCCGTTCAAGATCGGCTTCGGTGTACCCGGCGACCATGGAGGTCAGCGACGCGGCGATGGCAAGCATCGCCCCGGCCCCGGCGCCGCCGCCCGGGGATCCGGTGGACTGGGACAGGCCTTGGGTCCATTCGGCGACCGTCGAGCGTTGCGTGGTGATCTCTTCCGCATCAGTCATGGGTCGAGTCTGTCCTACGACTGAGAGGAACAGAAGACGGGAGACACGGAGCAACTCCCACCAGCTCCTGACTCAGCACCGGGCCTGCGAGCTGCCGAGGACGAGGCTTCTGCCCGAACACACGGCGATGCACGCTCACTTAACGCCCCAGGGGTCCTCGACGCCTACGTACTGGGTGCTCGTGTATTCGGCCAGGCCTTCAGCCCCACCCTCGCGACCCAAGCCCGACTGTTTGACCCCGCCGAAAGGTGCCGCCGCGTTGGAGATGACGCCGACGTTAAGGCCCATCAGGCCGAACTCTATGCGATCGCCGATACGCAGCCCGCGGGAGATGTCTTCGGTGAATACGTAGGACGCCAGGCCGTATTCGGTGGAGTTTGCGAGGGCCACGGCCTCATCCTCATCGCTGAACGTGAGCACTGGGGCCACGGGCCCGAAGATCTCCTCCCGGACCACGCGAGCCTCAGCGGGAACGTTGCGCAGCAACGTCGGCTCGAAGAAGTATCCCGGACCGTCGACGCGCCGACCGCCCGCAACGACCTCGGCGCCTCGAGCCACAGCGTCAGTGACGAGCTCATCCATGGAGTCACGGGCCTTGGCATTAATCAGTGGTCCGACGTCGACGCCGTCATCCACTCCTGAGCCCAGGGTCAGCGCGGACATCTTGTCCGCAAGCTTGGCCACGAACTCCTCGGCGAGAGATTCATGGACCAACAGGCGATTGGCCGCAGTGCAGGCTTCACCCATGTTGCGCATCTTTGCAGCCATGGCCCCCGCGACCGCCTTGTCGAGGTCGGCGTCGTCGAACACGATCAGGGGCCCGTTGCCGCCCAATTCCATGGACGTCCGCAGCACGTTCTCGGTGGCCATCTTCATAAGATGCTTGCCCACTGCGGTCGAACCGGTGAACGAGACCTTGCGCAGACGCGCATCGGCCATGATCGTCTCGGAGATCGCCGCGGCCGAATCGGTGGAGGTCACATTGAGGACCCCAGCAGGCAGCCCAGCGTCGATCATGATTTGGGCGAAGTAGTTGGAGGTGAGTGGGGTCAGTGCTGCAGGTTTGAGCACCATGGTGCACCCTGCGGCCACCGCCGGGGCGACTTTGCGGGTCGCCATCGCGAGTGGGAAGTTCCAGGGAGTGATCAGCAGGCAGGGGCCCACGGGCTTGCGGGTGACCAGCATGCGGAGATTCCCCTCGGGGGTGTCTGCGTAGCGGCCGTAGTCTCGGACCGCCTCCTCGGAGAACCATCGCAAGAACTCTCCGCCATAGGTGACCTCGCCACGTGACTGCGCCAGGGGTTTACCCATTTCCAACGTCATCAGCAGCGCGAGGTCCGCGGAGCGTTCTTGGACGAGGTCAAATGCTCGACGCAGAATCTCCGCCCGAACGCGGGTGGGCGTGCGGGCCCACGACACCTGCGAGTCTGCAGCGGCGTCCATGGCCGCCTGAGCATCGGCAGCGGTGGCCGAGGCCATGGTGGCCAGCACCTCACCGGTGGCCGGGTTCTCCACCTCAAAGGTGGAGCCATCGGAGGACTCCTGCCATTCTCCGTTGATCAAGAGTCCGGTCGGGGTCTTGGCCAGCACCGCATCGACGCGTTCCTGGACAGAGTAAGCCGAGTCATTCTTGTCCCCAGTGCTCATTCCTACGCCTCTCATGTAGTTTCTGGCTCAGTCCTTCTTCGCGAACGTTCCATCGTCCTCACCCACGAAGAACTGGCGTCCATAGATGACTGCACACAGCAGGATTCCGACGGCCAGTCCCCAGCCCGCTCCCATGAGAGCCAGGGCACCTGCGGTCACGCCTGCAATTCCTAGATCACGCTGGCTGCGGGCTTGCATGATGCCGATGCGCACGCTGACAAAGGCCTGGATGAGCAGGGTCAGCGCCATTGCGACGCCGAGAATCGGCTCGACCAGAGTGACGATGGGCAGCAGCAGAAGTCCAGTGTTGGTGCCCCAACGGAATGACCCCACGCCACCGTAGAGACTCTTCATGGCCTTCTTGCCGTCCTTGTAGCGCTCGGAGATGACCACCAGCATGGCCGACCAGACTGGTCCTGCCATTGCCACATCGGGGCCGATGACTCCCATCAGTGTGTTGCGGGTGCCGAAGATGATGTGGGCTCGGTCCGGGTTGTATTCCACCCGCTCGTCGGGTCGAGCCTTGTTGGCTTCTTTCAGGACCGCATCTGCCTGCAGCGAATCCCCGAAGACCACGATGTAGGTGGCCAGCACCGTCGGGATGGCCAGGAGAAACATCGACAGCGGGGGAAGCCCGAGGCCGAACACCGTGTATTCGCGCCATAGGGTCATGAAGTCGGGCTGGATGATGCCCCATTCCACCTCAGACCATTCCGCCTCTCCAGCCAGGGGAGCGACCACTACAGCTACCAGGATGCATGGAAGCACGCCTAGCTTCCCGACCTGCATGGCGAATCGATTGCGACCGCGCCAGGACGCGAAGCCCCGCGAATACATGATGAAGAAGGCAAGCCCTACGGCGATGGTGATGGTGACCGGGAAGTCATGAAACTCTCCGCCATCGCCGAAGATGCGCTGGACGGCGGCGATGCCAGCACCCATGAGCACACCTGCCTTGATCGCGGCAGGGATCGCTGTGACCACACGCCGTGCCAAACCGGTGACTCCGAGCAGGATGGAGAAGAGCCCCAGCAGAATCTGGAAGGAGATGAGCGCATGGATTCGTTCTTCGCCCTCAGGAAAGGTCTCGCAGTACGCCATCACCAGAGGAATGGCCGGGGTGATCCAGCCGGGCACCACCGGGTCGCCCAGCATGTGGTGGGTCAGGTAGAGGAGACCGTTGATCAGGACTACTGCCAGCGCCACTTCGAAGGGCATGCCCAAAAGGTTGACCATGAGCGGGATGGCCGCCAGGTCGACGGCGCACATGAACAGCCCCTGGGTGTAGTCCGGCCATTCGATGCGGTAATGCACGAAGGGAAGCCGAACCTCGAAGGGTCCCGCCTTCCAGTGGGGCGAAGTCGCTGGGTCCTGCGGACCGTCTTCTTCTGGAGCGGAGCCCGCACTCTTGATGGTTTCGGACATGTCTAGTCTCCCTGCTCTTCGAATTCGATGACCTGACGCACGGCCCGGCCTGCGGCCAAGTCGTCCATGGCCTGATTGATGTCTTCCAGTCGAATGCGGGAGGTGATGAGTTTTTCCACGGGCAATCTGCCCTCGCGCCAGAGTTGTTCGTAGTGCGGGATGTCACGGCTGGGCACGGAAGACCCCAAGTAGGATCCGATGATGGTCCGGGCCTCGGACGTGATGGTCAGTGGAGAGATCGTGGCGGTCGCCGAAGGGTTCGGCAACCCGGTGGTCACCGTGCGGCCGCCTGGCCTGGTGGCGCTGAAGGCCGTTTCGAATGCCCGCGGGTTGCCGGCGCATTCGATCGCGTGGTGCGCACGGATCTCTTTCTCCTCGACCTCCTGAGGGGTGTAGACCTCATGAGCTCCCATGGCACGCGCCATCGCGAGTTTGTCCTCTGACATGTCTACCCCGATCACACGCTGGCAGCCTTCTGCCAACGCTGTGAGGAGTGCGGCCATGCCGACACCGCCCAGGCCCACGATCATCACGCTCTGCTCTGCTGCGGGTTCAGCAGCGTTGATGAGGGCGCCGCCGCCGGTGAGCACCGCGCAGCCGAGCACTGCAGCTACTGCGGGGGGCACATCCTTACCCACCGGGACCACAGTGGCGCGGTCGGCCACAACATAGGTGGAGAACCCGGATACCCCCAAGTGATGATGAACCGCCTCACCGTTGCGGCTGAGCCTGCGGGCTCCAGAGAGCAGGGTGCCGTCGTTGTTGGCCTGGGAGCCTGGGGTGCAGGGAAGCTGCCCCCCGGCCGCACAGTTCTCGCAGCGCTCGCAGCGTGGCAGGAATGTCATGACCACACGTTGTCCCACCGGGACATCGACCACGTCCTCGCCCACTGCTTCAACAATCCCGGCCGCCTCGTGTCCCAGCAGCATAGGGACCGGTCGCGGACGGTCTGCGTTGACCACGGAGAGGTCCGAATGGCACACCCCGGCAGCCTCCATGCGGACCAAGAGCTCCGAGGGACCAGGGCCCTCCAGCTCGAGGCTTTCAACGGTGATCGGTCGGCTTTGAGCGTATGGACCGGGACGGCCGACTTCTTCCAGGATTGCACCAGTGATGCGCATGAGAGTGTCTTCTTCCTGCTTCCTCGAAAGCTTGTGATTGGTATCACGACTGAGAGTGATACAACCAGCATTCGTGAGGGGAAGCCACCGCGAGATATGGCTGTGGTCACCATAATCATGGGTAGCCTATGTACATGACTGACATGCCCGCCAGTAATCGGGAAGCATTCCTGCAGGCGCTTCTGGACATCGCTGCGGAACTCTCCAGCCTTCAAGACGTGGAAGCCGTTCTGATGTCGATCGTGCGGCATGCCCGCCAGCTGATGGGCGCCGATATGGCCTACATCAGTCTCAACGATCACGCCACGGGGGAGACCTATATCCGGCAATCGGATGGCGTGCTGACCAGTGAGTACCGCACCATTCGCATGCCGATAGGCACCGGCATCTTGGGGCTGGTGGCCTCAGGTGTCGCGCCCTACCAGACCACTGATTACCTGAAGGACGAGTCGGTGCCCCACATCGCCGGCATCGACGAAATCGTGGCGGCAGAGGGTGTGCGGACCATCATGGGGGTCCCGGTTCTCGTCCGCGGGCGGGTTATCGGTGCTCTGCTCGCCGCAGAACGGACTCCACGGGTGTTCAGCCCTGACGAAGTGGACATGGTCAGCTCCCTGGGAGCGCATGCCGCCATCGCGTTGGACAATGCTCAGAAATACGCTCAAGCGCTGGAAGACACAGAAGCTCTGACTCGCCGAAACAAGGAGAGTCTGCAGGAGGTGCTCTCGCTGAGGCGCACGGCTGAATTCGATGATGAGCTCATGCACCAGCTTCTCGAGGGGAAGGACGAAGAAGGTGTACTGCGGGTGACGGCCGCAGCTCTGGGAACTTCGGTCTTTCTGCTTGACGAGTTGGGGCGAGCCGTATCAATGGGCTCACCCTCGTCAGCCGAGCCGGTTCGGGGGACTGGCCTGCAAGAACCAATCTCGACACCCGGGAGGGATCTGCGGCAGGCAATGGATTCCGCCGCGGGCACGGGCCGCGCACAGCCCTTGCGCGGTGCCGACGAACACGTCATCGGAACGGTCGCACCGGTCCGCAGCGGTCGCAGCCTGATGGGCTTCCTCTTCACCTCGGCCGAGCTGGCTTCCAACCACCAGTTGCTGCTCGAACGCTCGGCCGTCCACTGCGCTCTGGCGCTGCTATTCGTCCAGGCCGAAGAGGATGCTCAACACCGTATGCAGCTCGATGTGTTCGAGGAGCTGCTCTCCGGAGACCCGATTCCTGCAGCTCGGCTTGACCGGAGGCTTCGGCCGTGGGGTCTGACTTCGAGGGAGGTTGTGTGGATCGCCCTGATCCGTCACTCGCAGGTGTTTGAGCGGGACTTCCAGCGCACCCTCAGGCAGATGAGCGGAACTCGGTTCCTCGCACCGGCGCAAGAAGATCTGTGTGTGATCTTCACGGACCGGAATTGGATCCAGAGTTTTGAGTCCTTCGAGGAGAGCCGAGGAATGGGACTGCTGGCTGCGGTCGCGGGCCCCATGCCTGACATCACGGACCTGCCAAACTCCTATAGGCAGGCACAGGCGGCATTGTCCGTGCTCGAATATGCCGGGCAGACTGGAATCATAGATTCCTCCAAGGTGGGGCTGGTGGGCACCGTGATTCATCTGGCTCGGGAATCTCCCACGGTCGACCTCGCCGCAGGAGTGCGCGCGCTGACCGAGTATGACGAGACTCGCGGGACCTCGCTGTCGGAGACTGCGCTGAAGTTCTTCGACTCCGATAGACGCATCGACCGCACGGCCGAGTCCCTTTTCGTCCATCGCAATACGGTCAATCAACGTCTCCGCACGGTCGAGAGGCTGCTGGGTTCCGGATGGGACCGCGCCCCACGATCTCTGGATGTACACCTGGCACTTCGGGCGTGGTGGCATTCATCGGCGGGGGGTAGTCGCTGATCACGGGTCGAGGAGATCGACTTGGGGCATGTGCGATTCAGCATGGCCGCAAACGATGAATAGTTCCAACCCGGCGTTCTGCCGGGGGGAGCGGGTCCGACATTGCGATGTGTTTCTCGAGCCGATCCCAGTGGTCAGGTCATTCAATCGGCAACCTCAACGTGTCTCTTGAGATTGGATGAATGGGCCACGCGGTCAGAGCATGGATGTGGGCTCATCATTGCTTGGGTCAAAGCGGCTGGTCGGAGTGGCATACGCGCCGACCGGATAGCGGCAGCTTAGTTACGTTGATCGGCTCTGGACTCTCCGCGTGAGTCAGCGCAACCTGACATAATGTAGATTATCGGCGCTTTATCCGACGGGCCCAGTCGGGGCAGGATCATTGTCTAGTCCTATAGAACCTGGCCACTATCCTACGAAACCTGGTGTCGCTACGATTGTCATCTTAAATCCTGCGATTCATGGCCACTGAGGAGAAAGCATGATCCGCCGGAGTCGACAGCCAGGTTACGCAAACTCGACTGACCGTACCGTGATCTCGTATCGGGACGGTCTCTTTCGAGTCAGTCCTGCCCGTCCGCATTGTGCTCTCATGGAGTCGGTGCGTCACGCCGCTGCGGTGAAGATCCCGACCTGTGACGAGATGATCCAGAACGCATCATCCGTTGTTTAACGTCACCCACATTGATTTCGCCCCTGTGTTTCCTGGGTTCTAGTGGTGACCATGGCCGAACTTTGACGGAAATGAATGGACCCGGCGAAGACTCCTTGTGTCCATGGCTCAAGATCAGGCAAAGAGGACGGTGACCACGACCGGGCCCACCGCGGTTAGTGCAGTGGTCGCGCTGACCCCTATTCCGATGGCCGTGATCATGTGGTTCCGCTTGGCGCGCAGCGCTTCAATCCGTTCGCCGCCCGGCTTGCTCGCGTTGAGGCGCAGGACTTCCATCTGGGTCTGCCGCGCGGAAAGGTGACGTCTTGACCTACCCACAGTTTGGGCTCCACTATTCCTCGCTAGCCGATGGCCTTCATGGAATGCTGATGAACATACCACCCCCCCCTACCCTCCAGAGTTCCGGGCCCGCGCCATCGCACTGGTCCGCGAAGGACGACCGATCAAACAGACCGCGGCCGACCTCGGCATGCAAGAGGTCACACTGCACTCCCCCCTTAGTCAGGTACAGCATTCTCTGACTAAGGATGTTCGATGCCGCGAATTTCACCTCCATCACAGCTGCCAAAGTAAGCGGCATCCCCTCGGCGCCAGCATCCCCCGCGGCGGAGACTCCCGGATTCGTGATCAACTCCAGATCCGCTGATCCGGCGATGCTTCGCGGGCCGTACAGCACAACTGCTCGTCCGGTGACTAATCCCTGGGGACGGAAGGCCGGCCTGGAACCCCTGCCTGCCGCACGATGGTGTTGTGTCTTAATCGATCCTTACTCAATTAACACACACTCTCCTTGCGTATCTTAAGGTAGCCTCATAGCTGTCCAATCAGGCCTCACGTCCGAGAGCCCTCCAATCAGATTCGAAGGAACACTACTCATGCGCAGAACCTCTATGGCGGTCACTCTGGGCGCACTTGTCGCCCTGACCGCGACCTCCTGTGGCGATACCACTGAGCCGGCGTCGAACGGTGACGAGACCTCCGCCGAGCAGGAGAGCCTGGTGCTCTATTCCGGGCGCAACGAGGAACTGATCCAGCCGCTCATCGACACCTTCTCGGAAGAGACCGGCATCGAGGTCGAGGTGCGCTATGGCGACACCGCCGAGCTGGCCGCCCAGCTGCTGGAGGAGGGAGAAGGCTCCCCAGCCGACGTCTTCCTCGCCCAGGATGCAGGCGCCCTCGGCGCCGTGGCCGAAGCGGGCCTCTTCGAGGAGCTCGACGCCGAGCTGCTCGAGCAGGTGCCGGAGGCCTACCGTGAC